>JAWWOW010000006.1:0-585475 GCA_033851265.1 Frankiales bacterium | reverse complement strand
GCTCGGGGTCGGTGACGAAGTACGGCGAGATGTAGCCCTTGTCGAAGCGCATGCCCTCGGTGAGCTCGAGCTCGAGGCCGAAGGTGTTGCTCTCCTCGACGGTGATGACGCCTTCCTTGCCGACCTTGTCCATCGCCTCGGCGATCATCTCGCCGATAGCGGTGTCACCGGCCGAGATGGAAGCGGTCGACGCGATCTGCTCTTTGGTCTCGACGTCCTTGGCGACCTTGGTGAGCTCCTCGGAAACGCGCTCGACGGCCGTCTCGATGCCGCGCTTGAGCGCCATCGGGTTGGCGCCGGCTGCGACGTTGCGCAGACCCTCGCGGACGAGTGCCTGGGCGAGGACGGTCGCGGTCGTGGTGCCATCGCCGGCGACGTCGTCGGTCTTTTTGGCTACCTCTTTGACGAGCTCGGCGCCGATCTTCTCGTACGGGTCTTCGAGCTCAATTTCCTTGGCGATCGATACGCCGTCGTTGGTGATGGTGGGAGCGCCCCACTTCTTCTCCAACACGACGTTGCGGCCTCGTGGGCCGAGGGTGACCTTGACGGCATCGGCGAGCTGGTTCATGCCTCGCTCGAGTCCGCGTCGGGCCTCCTCATCAAAAGCGATCAACTTGGCCATACGTGTGTGTCCCTTCCACGTCTACGTGGGCTGAGTACAAGTGGGACCGGGCCAACGCCCGCGACGGACGGCAGGTTCTGGGCTCGCTACCCTGCCTCGACGGACCGGTCTGTCACTCTCCTGGTCTGAGTGCTAATCCATTTTTAGCACTCGATAGAGGCGAGTGCAAGGCGCGGGCCACGCCTGAGGAGGATCCGACGTGCACGTGGAGGTCGACGGCCTGCGGCTGTTCGTGGACGTGCTCTCCCCCGAATACGTCGCTGCCGGGCCGCAACTGAGCCGGCGCCGGACCGTCGTCCTGCTCCACGGCGGCATGGACGGCGACTCCGCGCTCGTCCGGCCGCTCGCCCAGCGGCTCACCGAGGACGCGTGCGTGGTCGTCGCCGATCGCCGGGCCAACGGCCGAAGCGACGGCGGCGGTGACCCCTCGACCTGGACCTTGGAGCGGTACGCCGACGACGTTCACGACCTCTGCGTCGCCCTGGGGATCGTGCATCCAATCGTCGTGGGTTCGTCGTACGGCGGGTTCATTGCCTTGCAGTACGCGATCCGCCACCCGAACCACCCGGCCGGGCTGGTGTTGTTGGCGTCCGGCCCAGGCTTCGATCTCGACGCGCTCATGGCAGGACGGCACCAGGTCGACCGCGGCCGCGACGCCGACGAGGAAGCACGGCTCGCTGCGACGGCCTCGCGCGTCGTACGCCGTCGCGCCGTGGAGGCCTATCCGCCGCACGCGTTCATGCTCGACCTGGACCTGCGCCCGCAGCTCGGCGCGATCACTTGCCCGCTGCTCGCCGTGATCGGCGACGCCGACCCGATCTTTCCGATCAGGTTGCCCGAAGAAGTCGTCGCCGGGGTGTCGTCGGCGGACAAGCGCCTCGCGGTCATCCCTGGCGGTGGCCACCGGCTGGACGGCGCAGCTCCCGATGACGTCGTAGCGGAACTGCGGGCCTTCATCCAGCACATCGGACCGCTCGAGGATCCGTGGGCCGGCGGCCGCACGCCGTACGACGAGGGCTAAAGGCGAGGGTCTACGCGTGCCGATAGAGGAAACGACGTCTATCGCGCTGGAGGTACGGAGATGGCTGCCGTTCTGTTGTCACTCGGCGCGGTCCTCGGTGTGACGAGCACGGCGGGGCTGGTCAAGCTCCGCTCGATGCTCGAGTAACCGACCCGCTCATAACGCGACCCGGCTCCCCCCAAAGGGACCCGGGTCGTTCTCTTTTCCCGCCGGTGCTGGTCGGGGTTAGCCGCCGGCGACTGCCGGGATGATCGACACGAGCGCACCATCCGGCGTTGGCGTGTCGAGTCCAGTGGCAAAGCGCACGTCTTCATCACCGACGTACACGTTGACGAACCTGCGGATCTTCCCGTTGTCGTCGAGGACGCGACTGGCGATGCCGGGATGCGCGGCGTCGACAGCCGTGAGTACGTCGGACAACGTCGCGCCCTCGGCCTGCACCTCGGACGCACCGCCGGTGTGCTGACGCAGGATGGTCGGGATCCGCACGGTGACGCTCATGCGCCCAATCCTGCCTCGCGGAACGCATCGAGCGACGGTCGGATCGTCGCCGTCGGACCGACCCGGTCCTGGACCGCATCAAGGGTCTTCAAGCCGTCGCCGGTATTGAGCACGACGGTTTCCGCCTCCGGGTCGAGCACACCCGCAGCGAGCAGCCGGCGCACCGTCGCAACGGTCACGCCACCGGCGGTCTCCGCGAAGATGCCCTCGCATCGCGCGAGCAACGTGATGCCCTCGACGATCTCGTCGTCGCTGACGTCGTCGATCGATCCGCCGGTGCGCCGCACCGAGTCGAGTGCGTAGGGACCGTCGGCCGGGTTACCAATCGCCAGTGACCGCGCGATTGTCGACGGCTTCACGGGTTGTACGACGTCATGACCGGCCTTGTACGCCGCGGCGACCGGTGAGCAGCCCGTCGCCTGCGCACCGAAGACCTTGTACGGCGTGCCTTCGACCAGGCCCAGCTTCGACAACTCACGCCACGCCTTGTCAACCTTCGTCAGCAACGAGCCGGATGCGATCGGTACGACAACCTGCTCCGGGAGCCGCCACCCGAGCTGCTCGGCAATCTCGTAACCCATTGTCTTCGAGCCCTCGGCGTAGAACGGTCGCACGTTGACGTTGACGAACGCCCACGGCAGCTCGCCGGCGACCTCGGCGCACAACCGGTTGACGTCGTCGTACGTGCCCTCGACAGCGATCAGCGTGCCGGCGTACACCGCGGTCTGCAGGATTTTCGCCTGCTCGAGATCGTGCGGGATGAACACACACGACGCGAGGCCGGCGCGGGCAGCGGCGGCAGCGACGGCATTGGCGAGGTTGCCCGTTGACGCGGCCGCGATGGTGGTGAAGCCGAGCTGGCGCGCAGCAGCAATAGCAACGGACACGACGCGGTCCTTGAACGAGTGCGTCGGGTTGCCGCTGTCGTCCTTGACCCACAGCGCGCCGGGCTTCATACCGAGAGCGCGCGCGAGGTTGTCGGCCTGATGCAGCCGGGTGAAGCCGGCACCGAGGTTCGGGTGCTCTGCCGCGTCGGGTGGCACAGGCAGCAGACCGGCGTACCGCCAGAGGTTGTTGGGTCCGGCGGCGATCGACTCGCGCGTGACCGTGCGCAGCGCGTCCTCGTCGTAGGAGATCTCGAGCGGGCCGAAGCATTCAGCGCACGCGTGCAGGGCGCCGATCTCGTACGTCGCACCGCACTCGCGGCAGACCAGGCCGTTGGCCGGTCCAAAGGTGGCCGATCCAAAGGTGGTTAGCGTTGCAGCAGTCACGAGGCCTCTCTCCTCATCTTCCCCGCCTGGCTGGCGGGACGGATTTGCCACCGTGGCTCCGGCGGACCTCGTCAATGAGATGCCGGAGTGGGTTGGCGGGGCTTCACCGGGCCGTTTCCCTCTGCCCCTCTGGATGAGCTGTGCAGTTGTTGTTGTGCTTGCTGATTCTCGCACACGTTGCGGCGCCGTCGGAAATCCGATTCGAGCCTCGCGGCCTACTGATACGTCCAGCGGACCTTGCCGGTCGCACCGTCGACAACGCGGATCTCATCCACCTGGGGATTGGATGAGTAGACGGAGACCAGGACGTCCGCGCGGTTGTCTGCCGTCAACTGCGCCGCAAGCGGCCACGCGGACCCGTGCACGGGGGTGGGGGTGGTCCAGATGGTCTTGCGGGTGCGACCGTCGATCACGGCAAGCGCTCCCTCGGCCCCCTGCGGATGGTCAGTGGCGTAGTCGTCGCCGTTGCCGTCAACGCTGAGGCCGAGGCAGTCAGTGACGCCGCTCCCCAGGTCGACGGTGCCATCGTGCAACGTGCCATCACGCCCATTGACCATGTAGAGGTGGTACTTCCCGGCGGCGTCCGGCATGTACGTCGCGGTGGGGATGTCGAGGGCACCGTCCGCGTCAACATCACAACGAGTCGGCAGGCTCCAGTAGATCGCGCCGCTGTTTTCCGGTGGCTGACCTGGCGTGCTTATCGTCCGCCGCCACAGCACTGATGCGTCGCGTCCAGACAACGCGGTGAAGCGAACATTCGTTGACGTCTCCGTCTGGTATTGCTGCGCAAAGACGAAGTCCTCGCGGTGATCGCCGTTGGCGTCGCCGAGGTGGTCGAACTCGGTCGACACGTTGGCCTGCCACTGGGTCGCGCCCGTTGCAGCATTCAGAGCAAGCACCGACCCGGAGTGGAACAGGAGGTCGCGCCGCCCGTCTCCACTGACGTCAGGGACGACGTCAAAGCTGTGCACCCCGAGATCGCTGCGGCGCCAAAGGAGTCGGCCGGTCGAGCTACTCCAGGCTGCGAGACCACTAGGAGACAAGGAGACGACGTCGTTGTAACGATCACCATCCAGGTCGTCGACCGCCGTGATGTCTGAGCCGACAGCAGCCGACGACGTGAGCACGTGCGGCCGCCCGTTCGCACCATCGATCAGGATCAGGTTTCCGCCGGCAGCCACGAGCACGTTCGATGCCGCACCCGCTGGTCCCGCGAGGAGACCCCGGACATACGGCCAGTTCGCTTGATTTGCGATGGCCTTGCTCGACCATTGCCAGACCAGCGCTCCGGTGGGGCCGTCGTACGCCGTGATGTGCATCGTGATGGTCGTCGTCGGAGTCGTCGTGGGCCGCGACATCGTCGCCACCACGAGCCCGCGGCGGGCCGGAGTCCCGAACCGCATCGGTGCTACGCCGATGAACTGGTCGGCTGGTGTCTGCATTGACCAGTAGTTGTGGCCGTCGTAACCCCGACGAACCCCGATGGTCGTGACCGCAGTCGCACCCTGCTCGCCGCGACGTTCGATGACGTCGCCGAGTCCATCACCGTCGAGATCTGCGGTGCCGTCGAACACGAAGCTTGCTGCTGGCAGGACATCGTTGAACCGAAAGCCGAGTGGAGTCACCAGCATTCCGGCATCAGCGGCCGCCCAGATCTCCTGGTCGTGCACGGAGTCGTAGCCGACGGACGCGGATGAGGCGGCGGCGTGACCGGGCAACGATGTCGCGGCCAAGAAGCACGCGGTGACCAACGCGGGATGACGCAGCAGTCGCATCAGCCCACCACCGCCCAGCGCACGGTGTGGGTAGCACCGTCAACGAGTGACAACTTCGTCGTCCCGCCAGTGTCTGTGACGAGCAGCAGGTCCGCGCGTTGGTCTGCGGTGAACTGCGCCGCGAGGTATGTCTCCAGGTTGATCGGCGACGGTGCCGAGCGCTGGTAGGTCCAGACGACCGTGCGTGTCTGACCGTCATAGACCGTTGCTTTCAGGCTTTGATTCGCTGTCACAAGCGCGAAGTCGTCGCCCTTTGCATCGATGGACGCACGGAGCGGCGTACCAAGCGGCTGCCCGTTCGTAACGGATCCGTCGTGGCCACTGACGACGGAGAACCGCGAATCCGTGACCGTGTGATTCGAGCCTTGGAACTTGTACATCTCGACGTAGAAATCGCGGGCACCATCGGGTTGCACATCGCCCGCTTCGGTGACGCGGACGGTGTAGCCGGAGAAATCACTTCGCGGGATGCTCACGGAGCGTTTCCAGAGGAGCTTGCCGGTGCGGCTGGAGAACGCCTCGAACGATTCGGATATTGCGGTCGAGCTGTAGTTGGTCCCGTGAGTCAGCGTGTCGGCCATGCCGTCGCCATCGGCATCACCCATCGGCTGCGTGAAGCCCCGCGAAAGTGTCGCGATGAGGTGACCGTTGTTCCCGTTCAGCACGGTGTCCTTGTCGTTGTGCACCAGCACGGCGTCGGTACCGCCGGTTGTGACCGCAAGACGTTGCACCGTCAGCTGGTACGACGCCGTCATGACCCCGAGCCGTGCCCAGATCAACGCACCCGTCGTGGACGATCGCGTCTCGATGTTGCGGTCTTCGTACGTCAAGCCGACATCACCGTGCCCGTCACCATCGAGATCGCCAACGAGCCCGACCCGCGCAATCTGCGTCCTGGGTGGCGGTGTCCCGATGGTCTTGGCGGACCCGTCCGACCCGGAGACAACGAGAGCTCGTGAGACGGAGTCGGTGGTGATCGATACGAGGACGCTCGAGTTTTTGCCAACGGCTCCCGGCAACACGCCAACGACTTCCGGCAGGTTGGTCTTGACGTCGGGGGAGGCGTAGTCGACCTGATGCTGACCGGTGCGTTGCCACTGCCACAGTTGTTGGCCGGTGCGGCCGTCGTAAGCGAGCAACTGCACCGTCTCGTCGTAGACGGAAGGGTTCGTACCCGGTTTGAGGACGCTCGTGAACGTCTCGACCAGGAGGCCGGGCCGCGCCGGCTGACCAACGCGCAGGACACGCACGTGTGCGATCTGGAGCTGCGTCGTGTGCTGCCAGAGCAGGTGTCCGTCGCTGCTCCGACGAACGCCGAACGTCGTGTCCGAGCCGTCGGTCGTCTTCTGCACGATGTCCCCGAGCCGGTCGCCGTCGAGATCGGCGCTGCCGTCATCGCTGAGCGAACCCGCGGAGTACGGCGCTATCACGGCGGCCACGGACGCCTCGGCGGCGGTTGCGGTGACGAGCGGTGCCGACGCGACGACCGCAGCCAGCAGCGCGATGCGTGCGAACGCCGGACGCCGAGGCATCTGGGAACCCCCGTTCCGGCCGGGTTGGGCCGACATCGGACATTTCGCCCCCGGCACGCGAACTCCTGCCGGACGGGACGACCTACCGTGGGCCCGTGGAGGAATCGGTTCAAGCGTGGTTCGACCGGCGCCTGTCGCGGGCGGCGGACTGGCCGGTCTCGACACTGCTCGACGCAAAGGGCGACAGCTCCGTCGCGGTCGTGCTCCCCGCCCTGAACGAAGAGGCGACCGTCGGTCGGATTGTCGAGCGCATCCGACGCGAGCTCGTCGTGCGTAACGCACTCGTCGACGAGCTCGTCGTCGTGGACTCGGGGTCGACGGATCGCACTGCGGTGGTCGCGGCCGAGGCGGGCGCCCGCGTCGTCGCGCGGGAGGACGTGTTGCCGGACCTTCCGCCGTACGACGGCAAAGGTGAGGCGTTGTGGCGTTCGCTCGCGGCGACGACGAGCGACGTTGTTGTTTTCGTCGACTCCGACCTGCGTGATTTTTCAACAACGTTTGTCACCGGGCTGCTCGGTCCGCTGCTCACCGATCCGACCGTTCAGTTCGTGAAGGCGACGTACGACCGGCCGTTGCAGACGGGCGAGACGGTGATCCCTGCCGGTGGCGGTCGGGTGACGGAGTTGGTCGCGCGGCCGCTGATCAATATGTACTGGCCCGAGTTGGCCGGCTTCGTGCAGCCACTCGGCGGTGAGTACGCCGCGCGGCGTTCACTCCTCGAGCAGTTGCCATTCCCGTGCGGGTACGGCGTGGAGCTCGGGCTGCTGGTCGACACCTGGCGCACCGTCGGGCTCGACGCGATGGCGCAGGTCGATCTCGCCAAGCGCAAGCACCGCAACCAGTCCAACGAGAAACTCGGCCGGATGTCGGCAGAGATCATGCAAGTCGCGATCAACCGGCTCGAAAGCGACGGACGACTCAAGCAGTCAGCACCACCGTCAACGATGTTGACGCAGTTCGAGCGGGACGGCGATGGCTACCGCATTCACGACGTCGACATGACCGAGCACGAACGCCCGCCAATGGTCCAGGTCATCGGCGAAATCAGGTAGAGACCACCCAGCGCAATGCACCGGTAGCACCGTCGACCACCCCGATCTCTGTGTGCCTGACCGAGGCCGATGATGGCGTGACCAAGGTAACGAGCACTTCAGCATGCGAGTCAGCCGTTAGTTGCGCCGCCGCGTAACCGTCTACGTACATCGGCATGGACAACGTCCTGTGGAAGGACCAGATCGGCGACCCAGTCGCGCCATCGGCTACGGCGACGTCGTATGCGCCGAGCGTCTGGAATTCGCCGCTCGCACCAACGATGTCGTCACCGCTGCCGTCAACAGATGCGTTCACCCCGCAACACGGAACGGGACCGTGCCAGACGGACGACCCATCGCGGCCACTGATGACCTGGCCTGCGGAATACTGGTCCCCACACCCATTTGCGAAGAATTGGTCCGTCACCCCGTCTGGTTGCACGTCGAAGCCGGGGAAGCCCGCATCGGTATAGCCGCACGGGGCTGCGAATACCCGTTGCCAGAGCACACTGTTCGTGCGACCGGAGCGAGTCACGAATTCAAGCTCGCCCGCTGACGACCGTGAGAAAACGAAATCCGCAATCCCGTCGCCGTCGATGTCGCCCACCGGGTTCACCGATGTGAGTTCGTCACGGGCGTTGTAGTGACCCGTAACAGTCCAGCGGGTCTTCCCCGTCCGCCCGTCGAGGACGGTCCGGATGAAGGTGTCGGGGTAGCAGTCAAAGCCTTGGCATGGAATCATTTTCACCAGCACGTAATCGACCAAGCGGTCGCCGTTGCGGTGCTTGACGGGCGTGACGAAGTTCGCGGTGATATCGCTGCGTCGCCAAAGTTGGCTCTTCGACTGAGAAGATGACCAAACACTGAGATGGCCGCTGGTCTCCAACGTGTAAACGTCGGCGAATCCATCGCGATCGACGTCCCCTGCAGAGCCATACTGGTCCTCGGTCGTTCCACTTCCGCCCACCCATGACTCACCAGTGCCGGCCACGATGTACTGGCGTAGGTCCTGCAGGTTGACGACGAATCGAGACGCACGACCTGCGCTCCCTGGCAGCAATGCATCCACATACTCGTTGCCTAGCCCTGCCAACACGGCCGGAGGTTCCCAGTGCCACAAGACGGTTCCCGTTCGCCCGTCGTACGCCGTTAGGTGCAGTACGTACAGCCTGGGGGCGGAGCCCACCGGCCCCGGCACCGTGCTGGGCTCGTTCATCCAGGCCACGACAACTCCGGCCCGGGCCGGACTGCCGACGCGCATCGGAACCAGTCCAATGAGGTTGCGTCGTGTCACGCCCCACAACCGGACTCCGGTCGAGCCGCGGCGGATTGTCACCGCGGTCGTCGTACCCGCGTGGTTGACCTCGATGACATCCCCCGCCCCGTCACCGTCGAGGTCGGCTGTGCCATCGGGACTGATGTCGGCTACGGGGTGCACCTTGTACTCGGGCGAAGTCCCGGTTCGGTAGCGATTCCCGGACGGCGTCGTCATTCCAGCGTCAGAAGCGTGCTCTCGCTCGCTCTTCCACGTCGGCGTCCGATTGCCCGGCGCATTCTCGAGGGCAACGCTGGGTAGGGCTATGCCGGCCGATGCCACGACGAGCACCAGCGCAACGACGATTCGACGAGCGGTTCGCCTCATAACGTGCCGCCCTAGCCGGTCTGGGACAACTGGGACCTGAGGGCTGTAACTTCGACAAACGGGCCGGTTTCCCCTGCTGCTGCCCCGGCTACCGTCGCAGCTGTGTCCAGCCGTGTACGCGTCGTCTACTCCGACCTCGACGGCACCATGCTCGGGCCGTTCGGCTGCTTCTTCCGCGGCCCCGATGCCGCGCCGTCACTCGAGCCGGCCAAGGCCTTGGTCGACCTCCTTGGCTCCGACGTCGCACTGATGCTCGTATCAGGACGCACCCAGGCGCAGCTGCTCGACGCCTGCCACGTCTTCGGAGCCGACGGGTTCGTCGGCGAGATGGGTGCGGTGATCGGGCACGAGCACGGACGCGAAGTTGATCTGTTGCGCGGTGAGATGCCGGAGAAGTACGACGGGACGCCGGTCGACGTCCTCCAACGCGAAGGCGTCGTCGACGCGTTGTTCGACCGTTATCGCGGCCGGTTGGAGTTCCACGCACCGTGGCATGCCGGGCACGTTGCCGACCTGATGTTGCGCGGCCAGATCGAGCCGACCGAGGTGGAGGCGTGGCTGCGCCAGCAAGGGTTCGGCTGGTTGCGCGTTCACGACAACGGCGTACTCCCGTATCGCGAGATGCCCGGCGTCACGGGAGCCGTGCACGTCTACCACGTGATGCCCGGCGGTCTGAGCAAAGGAGCCGGGGTTGACGCCGACCTCGAACGACGCGGACTGCTCCCTGCCGGCGCGATCGCGATCGGGGACTCCATCTCCGATCTATCAATGGCGCCGTACGTCGCTCGCTTCTTTCTCACGGCCAACGGCGCCGCGAGTCCGGCGACAAAGGAAGCCGCAGCGGGCTACGACAACGTGTACATCTGCGACCAGGCCAACGGCCACGGCTGGGTCGAAGCGATCCGCTGGGCACTCGGCGACTAGTCGAGCTCGGGGGTGTGTTGTGTCCCATGGCAGGTCATGCTCCACGGACATATTTATGCGCGTGGAGCATGGCCCGTTGTGGACTCTTGGCATCCGCTGGGCACGCAGCGACGAGTCGGCCGTGCCATCCACAGGAATGGCGTTCGCAACGGTTCAGCACCGCTTCGTGTTCAACAATTCACGTCATGCCCGCGTCCATCGACCCTTCGCCGGCCGACCTCGTCCGCACTCTGCGCGAGCGTTCTGGTCTCAGCCAGCAGGAGCTCGCGGACAGGGCCGGAGTGAGCCAGAGCGTGATCTCGCGTCTCGAGCGCGGCAAGGTGCTGCCCGGCCTGGACTTCCTCGGCCGAGTTCTGGAAAGCCTCGAATTGCAACTCATCCTCGGCACCGCACCTCTCTGGCAAACCATCGACGAGCAGTTGGAGGCAGCGGCCGGGCGCTCCGTGGAGGACGTGTTCGAGGACGCAGAGCTGCTTCTCTTTGACGGCGGCTTCAGCTTGTTGGCGGCGGACGATTCCCTTGCCGAAATCCCTCACCGGTTCTGCGGATTGACCGCTGCCGCCTTGTTGGGCGCGCCAGTCCCGATCGCACAATGCGAAGTGGTGATTCCGAACGATGCCAAGACCATGGACTCGTTTGATCTGTGGATTTACCGGCAAGAGGCAAAGCGGTGGAACGATCGCTTGCAGATGTTCTACGGCGTGAGCCGTGATCCGCGAGACCCGGGTTCCAACAGGTGGCGGGCGATGTGCGGTGAGGTCCGGGTGAGCTTTGCCGCCGAGCTCCCGCCCGCTGTCTCGGTGACCTACCAAGGCCGAGCGCTTCCCGTCGTTGCTCTTCCGTTCGTCGAGACCACTGATCCGTACGCGGCACGAGTCCTTCAGCGGATGAGGGAGCGGGCAGCTGACCGCGACTAGCCACGAATTTGTGTCGGAGATAGGGCACGACCCCCCATGCCGAAATGCCCCGTTTCGACGTACTGTCTAACGATGGGTCGGGTCACTCGCGGGGTGGGGTCGGGGCTTGCGCTGTTGCTCTCGACCATCGGGCTGATAGCCGCTCAGCCGACTCGCTCGGCAATCGCGGCCGACGCCGCGCACGACCGGATCGTCAGTGCAAACCCGGTCGACTGGACTCCGCAGGTTGTCGACGACCCCGGCTCCATCCGGGCGCTGGCCCAGACCGGCAACACATTCATCGCCGGCGGCACGTTCACGCGGGTGACCAACGCCGGCAGCTCAACACAACTCACGCGCACCAACATCTTCACGTTCAACGCGACGACCGGCGCGGTCACAACGACGTTCGCGCCGACGCTCGACGGCATGGTGCGCTCGGTGCTGCCGTCGGCGAACGGCAGCGTGGTCTACGTCGGAGGTGAGTTCAAGAACGTCAACGGCGTCGCGGTAAAGAGCCTCATCGCGTTGAACCTCTCCACCGGTCAGATCGACCCCACCTTCAAGGTTCCCGTGCTCGACGGCCGCGTCTACAGCATGAGTCTCGCCAACGGCAAGCTCTACATCGCCGGGAACTTCAAGCATGTTGCGGGACGCAACATCACCTACATCGCCGCGCTGAACCCGATCACGGGGGCAGTCGACCCCGCGTTCACCGCGAGCATCACGGGGCTGATCAATCCTGCTGCGCCGTCACATTCGGGCTGGACAACCAAAGTCATCAAGTTGGACGTCTCTCCGACCGGCAATCGGATGGTGTTCAGCGGCGACTTCACAACCGTCAATGGTCAGAGCCGTCCGCAGATCGCGATGCTCGACATCACTACGCCGACTCCCACACTCGCCAACTGGCAGACCAACCTGTTCTCCAAGATGTGTCACACCAACTGGGAGAACTTCGTCATGGACGTGGCGTATGCCCCCGATGGCACGTATTTCTCCGTCGCGGCCGCCGGTGGGTACGACGGCGACACCAGCACCGGTTGTGACAGTGCGACGCGCTGGGACGCAGCCGCGACGGGCACCGGGCTGGCTCCGTCGTGGATCGACTTCACCGGCGGTGACACGTTGTGGAGCATCGCGTCGTCGGGATCGGCCGTCTATGTCGGCGGGCACGAACGCTGGCTCAACAATCCCTACGGCGGTGACTTCGGCGGGGCCGGCTCCGTGCCACGCAACGGCCTGGGTGCGCTGGACCCGAAGAGCGGCGTACCGCACGACTGGAATCCTGGTCGCACACTTGGTGTCGGTGTCCTCGACCTGCTGACAACGTCTGCCGGACTGTGGATCGGTCACGACACCAACACCGTCGCGGGCGAGACGCACAAGAAGATTGCGTTCTTCCCGGTCACTGGCGGCAAGGTCGTCCCGAACCCATCAGCGGGCACGCTGCCCGGCGATGTCCTGCAACTCGGCAATCCCGGCGCGAGCACCCGATCTGTCGGCACATGTGGATCGGCCTCGACGAATGCTGACGACGCCGTGAGCAAGCGTTTCTTCACTGGCACGAGCGCCGGCGCACAAATACCGGTAACACCGCAGGGCGTGGCGTGGGGTCAAGCGCGTGGCGCGTTCATGCTGTCGGGCACGCTCTACACCGGCTTCGCGGACGGCACGTTGTGTCGACGATCATTCAACGGGACAAACTTCGGTAGCCCGACAACCGTCAACCTCTACAGCAATGTCTTCGGCACCGAGGTCAAGACCGTGACGGGGATGTTCTTCACCAACAACCGCATCTACTACACGAAGTCCGGGTCCAGCACGCTCTTCTATCGCGGCTTCAACCCGCAGAGCGACATTGTCGGCGCGTACGCCTACGGCGCGAGCGGCAACGTGACCGGGATCGACTTCTCGAAGATCGGCGGCATGTACGTCGCTAACGGCAAGCTGTACTACGTGCACCGCACCGACGGAATACTCCGGCGCATCGACTGGAACGGTTTCGGACCAGTGCCTGGCACGTCGGTCGCCCTGAGCTCGACAACGAACTGGGCCGCGCAAGCCGTGACGTTGGTCGCCTGAGACAGCAGCTGGGCTCGCGTTACCGCCAGGGATAACGGCTGAGCGCCGTCCACTGCGGCGCGCGCGTCTGCTCATACGTGAACAAGCTGGCACCGATCGCGCCGTACCGCTTTGACGTGTCGAGGAACCGCCAGATCTCACGTGCGCTCGGCACACCGTGCCGACCACCCTCGTCGGCCATGTCGTAGGACTGGCCGATCACGTGCACCGGGCGCATCTTCGCAAGCGCGCGCACCGACTCGGCAACAAGTGAGCCCGGCTCCTTGCACGACCAATAGACCATCGGGGCGAAGACGTCGACGTACGGCTTCTGCGCCGCATAGGGATAAGTGCGGAGGCGGTACGCCGTTGGACGCGGCACCGTCGCGACGACCGGACGGTTGCCGGCATAGTGACGCACGAGAGAGAGATACAACGCGATGCGTCTGGCGCTTGCGTAGACCCGCTCGGACTTCGTCTCGATGTCAGTGCTGAACGCATCGATCGTGTGCCCGGCGAACGTGCCGGCCAGTGCACGGCGGGCGCGCTCCGCATCGACCCTCGGGTCTGAGAGGTTCGGAAAGTCCCACGCCACCACAGCGATGCCACTGGCGTGCGCGATCGGCAGCAGCCGGGTGAGCAGCGCGTCGCCGTAGTAGCCCTGCCGGTAACCACCCGTGCGCACCCAGAGTTGTCGTACGCCGGCTGCGCGCGATTGCCGGACGACCGTGGCGAGATCGGTCGTGGAGTCCGGCCAGGTCGTCACCCACATGCCCTTGCCGCGGATCGGCGCAAGGTTGACGTGCCGCTTGGCCAACGGGATCGGCTTGGCGACGTGCTCCTCCGCAAGCGTTGGCGGCGGCATCGGCGGCCCGGGCTTGCCCGGCGGAAGCGGTGGCGGCGGGCAGGGCTGCGGCAGCACAGCCGTGGCGGGCAACGGATAGAGCAACGCTGCTGGCTTGGGCGCCGGCCGACGCGTCGGGCTCGGCGTTGGACTCGGAGTCGGCGTTGGTGTGGGCGTTGGCGTGACGCTGGGAAGCGGGGCAGTCGCCGCAGTGGGCTTTGCGTTGCCGCCGTCGTGGACCGCCGCGACCGCGACGCCGCCGACAAGCAGCGCGACGACGGGCACGGCAATCACGCGCCAAGACGGACGGGGCATGGCCCCAGTGTGCATCGCGGTTCGGTATTGCGTTAGCGGGACACGTCTTTCTCACCATGGCGCTGCCCCTACGCTGAGCGCATATGAGTACGCCGACGAGTGGTGGCGCCAGCGTGTTGGTCGCCTCGAACCGCGGGCCGATCTCCTTCTCCGTCACCGATGCCGGGCAGCTCGTGGCCGACCGTGGCGGAGGCGGGCTGGTCTCCGGTTTGTCGGCGGTCACCCGCCACGGCGAGACGTTGTGGGTGTGCGCGGCGCTGTCCGACGCGGATAGACGAGCAACTGCCAACGCACCGCGGGGCCGGCTCGACCATCACGGTTACGACACGGGCGGCATCGACGTCCGCATGCTCAACATCGACACGCAGACGTTCAAGCGGGCCTACAACGGGATCGCCAACTCGACGCTCTGGTTCATTCACCACCATCTCTACGACACCCCGAACAAGCCGCATTTCGATGGCCGGTGGCGGCGCGACTGGGAGGGCTACCGGTCCTACGACGAGGCGTTTGCGCGGGCATTGGCCGAAGAGGCGGCGCCGGAGGCGACCGCGATCGTGCAGGACTACCACCTCACGTTGACGCCACGGATGCTGCGTGAGAAGCGCCCGGATCTGCGGATCGGCCACTTCTCGCACACGCCATGGGCGGCGGTGGACTACTTCCGCATGCTGCCGGATGACATCGCGCGCGAGGTGCTGCTCGGGGTCCTCGGTGCCGACCACGTCGGCTTCCTGTCGCCGCGGTGGGCGGGCTCATTCCTCGAGTGTTGTGCAGAGTTCGTCGGCGGTCGGGTCGACCCCGGTGCGATGACCGTCGAGGTCGATGGGCACGTCACGAACGTCGGCGTACACCCGCTAGGAATCGATGCGGACTTCTTGCGCGAGCGCGCCGCCCAGCCGGACGTTGAAGCTCGCCGATCTGCTCTTCTCGAGCTGGCCGGCGATCGCAAGATCTTGTTGCGCATCGACCGCACCGAGCTGTCGAAGAACATCGTGCGCGGCCTCGCCGCCTACCGCGAGTTGTTGCGCACGCGCCCGGAGTGGAAGGGACGCGTCACGCACTTCTCGTTCTCCTACCCGTCGCGACACGACCTGCCGGAGTACCGCGAGTACACCGCTGCCGTGCAACGGATCGCCGCCGAGATCGAAGACGAATTCGGCACCGATGACTGGACTCCGCTGCATCTCTCGGTGAACGACGACTTCGCGCGATCGCTCGCGGCGTACCGCATTGCCGACGTCCTCGTGGTCAACCCGATCCGCGACGGCATGAACCTCGTTGCCAAGGAGGGTCCGGTGCTGTCGGAACGCGGCCTCGCGTTAGTGCTGTCACGTGAGGCCGGTGCGGCGACTGATCTCGCCGACGATGCGCTGCTGGTCAACCCCTTTGATGTGAGCGCGACCGCTGAAGCGATGCATACGGCGCTGTCGATGAGTTCCGAGGAACGTACGGCGCGGGCGCGTGGACTAGCTGCCTCGTCGACCGCGCTGCCGCCGTCGCAATGGTTCGCCGACCAGATCGACGCCCTCCGCGCCTAGCATCCGGCGCGTTGACACCGGCCGCGTCGTTTTGGCCGCGAAAAACGACGCCGCCCGTGTCAACGTGGGAGTCCGAAGCGCTTGGCGGCCTCGCCGAACGTGCGAATGATGCGAGCAACAACGAGATCCGGGGTGCGCCAGATCTCGTCCCAGATCCATCGAGCAACCAGATGGCCGGCGTCCTCGATGTCGGCATGCCGGAGTTTTTCCGCACGGATGACAGTGCCGGCAGCGTCATATTTGGCGATCCCGTCCGATTCGCCGACGGTGCGCTGCGCCTTCCACAGGAAGTCCGCGTATCTGATGCCACGCGCGGTTTGGATCACGCCCTGTGGCTCGGGTCGGGGCAGTCCCCGACAGAGAAATCGCCACCTCGACACAGACTCGATCGGAGTCGCCGCGCGACCGTCCGCCTCTTCAACCACGACGGACGCACTTCGGGCTCCGGGCTGCAGTGCAACGTGGGCAAGCCGCTCAACCAGCTCGTCCTGAGTCACCGCTCCGACGTGCAACGCGGAGTCGGCTATGACGAGGCCCGGCTCTGCCCCGAACCTCCGGGCACACTCGATCACGGTTAGCGACGGGCTCGTAACTGCCACACCCTCGATGTCGACCACGTCGCAGTCATCGAGTCGACTACGCCTGCGCGCAGTTACCGCGGTGAGTGAAGAGTGAAGAATCGCAAACCCTTGCACGGCTGCCGCCGAGGCTCCGGTCAGGACAACCGGGCTACAAAGCCCGCGGGCAAATGCTTCCAGTCGGTGCCGCTCCACAGCCTGCGCAGTGTCCAACAATGCGGCTTCGACGTACGCACCGCGCGCAATCTCCTTCCACCGACCATGGGCAAGCTGAGTTCGGATCGAACGTGCAGTCCAGCCTGCCGCTAGCGCTTCCGGGCGCGTGAAAACGCCGCGAGACCGTGCCGTGTCGGGGAGGGTCGTCCGGATCACCGCGACATGCTGAACGAGATCCGGAGAACGTGCCGACCTCTATCCACAGGCAAACTCGGGCTGAGACGCTGACGGTCACCACGTTGACACCGGCCGCGTCGTTCTGACCGTGGAAAACGACGCGGGCCGTGGCAACGCGCCTAGCGCGGCGGGGCTGCCGAGGGCAGCTGGAAGCAGAACCGCGATCCCTTCGGGTGGTTCGCGGTGTACGTCGCCATCCCACCCTGCGCAACGGCTAGCTCGCGCACAATCGCCAAGCCCAATCCGGTCCCGCGCGCGATACGGCGATCGCCGGTGCTCGCCTGAGTGAAGTGGTCGAACAGTCGCGGCACGAACGCAGGGGGTACGCCGTCACCCAGGTCGGTAACGCACACCTCGACGGTGTTGTCGAAGCGCCCGACAACGACGGTCACTGGTGGTTCGCCGTACTTCTTCGCGTTCGAGAGCAGGTTGATGACCATCTGCTCGACTCGTTGCGGGTCGGCATAGACGAAGACATCGTCGCCGCAGAGCACACTCGCCTCAGCGAGGTGCATCTGAACGATGCGGTTGAGCAAAGGTGCCAGAGCGAACGGCTCGCAGTTCAGCGGCAACTCACCCGCGCGCATGGTGCTCACCGTCAACAGGTCCTCGACGAGTCCGCGTAAACGCTGGCCCTGACCGGAGACCTTGCCGAGCAGTTCGCTCCGCCGTTCGTCATCGAGCTCCTGCCACCGACTGTTCAACAGGTCGCTGAAACCGATAATCGACGTCAACGGTGATCGCAGCTCGTGTGAGACAACGCCAAGGATGTGGTCCTTCATCTCGTCTGCCTCACGCAGCGCGTCATTCGCGGCTGTCAGCTGAGCCACTGTGCCGTGCAGGCTCTCGACCATCGTCCGGCGCTCGGTGATGTCCTGGATCTGGGCGAGGAAGTGCAGCGGCGCCCCGTCGTCATCGCGCATCAGCCCAGCGGTCAGGTGCACCCACACCACCGTGCCGTCAGCGCGGATGTATCGCTTGTCCATGGTGTAGTCGTCGATCTCGCCGTCCAGCAGCTTCTGCACGTAGGCGAGGTCGGGCGCCAGGTCGTCGGGGTGGGTGATGTCCTGGAACGTCCTCGCCAAGAGCTCATCGCGGGTGTATCCGACCAGTCGGCACAACGCCGCGTTGACCCGCAACCAACTGCCATCGAGGTCGACAAGCGCCATACCGATCGGTGCGTGTTCGAGTGCCAACTCGAGACGCCGCTCTGCTTCGCGCTGCGCGCGTTCGGCGTGCACCCGGTCGGTCACATCCCGACTGACCACATGAACTTCGGCCAACTGCTCATCGTCGTCCAACCACGGGACCGCTTGCGCCTCGAGCCAACGCCACTCTTCGCTGGCGTTCCGGATACGCATCTGGACGGTCGCCGAGCGACCCGCCGACACGGTTGTCAGTGCGGCTTGCACGGATGCGACATCGTCGGGATGCACGATCTCGGCGAATGTTCCGACGTAGGCATCCGCGTCGTACCCCAGCACGGACTGCACGGCGGGGCTGACCCAGATAACGGTGCCGTCGGGGGTGTGCCTGCTCAGAATGTCGCGCGCATTCGCGGCCAACAGGGCAGCGCCGTACTGGGCCGCGCCGGACGAGGGAGTCGACCGGCGTTGGCCCCCCCATCGTCCGCCAAGGGACCTGGCCGAACGGCCGCGCATGAGACCAGTGTGCGCCGCGTTTGCCAGGGTTGCTGCAAAAACCACCCGTTCGGCTCAGGATTGTTATCGATCGCCCGTTTGTCATGCTGACACGAAACCGTGGCGGCCACGCGCCGCTGCGATACGGTCTGCCGGCAATGAGCGCCACTGACTTCGACCCGCGGTCCTATTGGGACCGCAGACTGAAGCGCAACTTCAACCTGCATGGCGTCGGCTTCTCCACCCTGAGCCGTAGTTACAACCGATGGTTGTATCGGGTGCGCCGGGTCGTGTTCCACCGACTGCTCCGCAAACTCGATGTCAACCTCGCCACCGCGAAGGTGCTCGATGTCGGCCCTGGTATCGGGTTCTACGTCAACCTTTGGCAGCGCAACGGCGTATCGGACATCACTGGTGTCGACATCGCTGACAGCGCCGTCGCCCGCCTGCGCAAGCGCTACCCAACCGCTCGCTTCGAGCAGGCAGACATCTCCGACGACGTCTCGCACCTCGGCGCCGACTACGACATCGTCGACGCGTTCGACATCCTGTTTCACATCGTGGACGACGACCGCTACGAGGCCGCGATGAAGAACATCTACCGGATGCTGAAGCCGGGCGGGTGGTTCGTCTTCTCGGACAACTTCGTCCACAGCGAAACCGTTCGCACGCGCAACCATGTCAGCCGCTCGATCGACGACATCTCCGACGCGGTCCGCAAGGCTGGGTTCCAGATCCTCGAGCGGCGGCCGATGTTCGTCTTGATGAACTGGCCGGTCGATCGCCGCGGCGCGCTACAACAGGTGCTGTGGCGCAAGATCGTCCCGGCGCTCAAGCATGAGCGCGGGGGCAACGTTCTCGGTGCGGCGATGACGCCGTTCGAGCTCGTGCTCACCAAGGTGCGCAAGGAAAGCCCGACGACGGAGATCATGATCTGTCGCAAGCCCGCCTGACGCTGATCACCTGCGCGGTCGGTCGGCAGCGACGACCTCGGCAAACAACTGCTCGTGTTGGGCGCAGATCACATCGAGCTCGAAGCTGCGCGCCTTCTCCACCGCCGCCTGCCCGAAGCGGCGGCGCTCGTCGTAGTCCAGGTCGATCATCTGCAACAGCCCGGCAGCGAGCGCGTCCACGTCGCCGTTCTCCACCAGTAGCCCGTCGACGCCGTGGCTGATGATCTCGCGAGGCCCGTGTGGGCAGTCGGTGCTGACAACCGGTACGCCGTGACTCATCGCCTCGACGATCGTCATTCCGAATCCCTCGAGGCGCGAGCTGACCACTGCGACCGCGGCCTTCGCGTACTCGGTGTCGACGTGGTTGGTCCGGCCCATCAGGAAGACCTGGTTGTAGAGACCGAGCTGATGGATCACCTTGCGGATCGATTTCTCGCGCTGCCCCGAGCCGTAGATCCGCAGCGTCCAGTCGGGCCGTTTCTGCGCAACGATCTCGAAGGCCTGAACGAGCAGCTCGTAGCGCTTGACCGGCACCAGCCGTCCCATTGCGATAACCGACTTGCTGCTGAGGTCGGACTGCACACGGTCACCCCCCGGCAGCGCGTTAGCAATCCGGACAACCCGCGTCGGGGCGCCCCGCAGCAACTCTGTGTAGGCGCCGGCATCGACGTGCGTCAGCGTTACGAGCGCGTCCAGCCGGCCGAACTGCGCACCGATCGCGTCGTGCATGCCGTTGATATGCGCATCGAGGGGCACGTGCTCCTGCCCGACGATGACGAGGCCCGGTGGCGCGAAGCGCGTGACCGCGAGCGTGATGGATGCCCGCGTGCTGACGAGTACGTCGGTGTCGAGCCGACGCAGCTCGCGGCGCAACCGGAAGTCAGTCCACCGGCTGAATGAACCGCGTGCAGACTCCTTCCGGTGGATATACCGGCTGGGCAGCTTCGAGGCCACGCCGCGTACCAGCCCCGCCAGCCCCCGTCCACGCGTCTCGTCGAAACGGTCGTCGAGGATGCGCACCTTCACCCTCGGGCTGATCTCGAAGAACGGCGTCGCGCGCGTGTTGAAGACGCTGATGATCTCGACCTCGTGACGATCGGCGAGCGACTCGGCGAGGTTCAACGTCGTGCGAACCGTCCCGCCCATGCTGGTGACGTTCATCACCAGAAAACTGATCTTCACGACGGCAGCACGTCATCCGCGACCGGTGTCGGGGCCGGGACACGAGCCGGCTGCTCAGAGTCCAGCGCGATGCGGTTGGAGGTCATCGCCAGGTCATTGCCGACCGTGTAATAGACCCGGAAGCGTCGGGCGCGCTCACCTTCCTCGCTCGTCTGCGCGGGAAACGTGATCACCTTCTTCTTGTTCTTGATGTCGTCGAGATGAGAACCCAGATGCAGGTCCTCGTCGATCCCGTCGACGCGCAGCCACAGGTCCCACACCTGCTTGTCCGGCCGGTGCAGACCGGACAGTGCGGCAAGCTCGACGCGCACGGCAAACCGGTCACCCTCGATGGTTGCCGGTACGCCGATCTCGTCCTCACTGAGACGGTCCCGCAGGATCAGTTGTGCATTCGTCGCACCCGAAGCCGCCGTCGGGTGGACCACCCGACCCTCGATGCTCGCGTCGACGTCGCGCGGCCAGACCGCGTGCACCTCGGCAAAGCTCCGCCGCGGTCGCACCGTCAGGCTGACGTTGCCGGCCACCGTGACGTACGCGCGCACCTCGTGATGTGTGCCGAGCGCGAGGGGATAGACGTGCGTCGTGCCCACGGTCGGGCCGGTCGAGCTGGCCAGCCGGCGTCGTGGCGCACCCGCACTGTCGATGTAGAGGTCCCAGGTGCCAGCGCCCAGCTCGGGTCGTGCATCGATGTCGATGGCGGCGGCGAACCACAACCGTGCATCACCGTCGGGAGCTGCTAGCGCCTCCAGCGCCACGGTGTGCTCGTCCTCGGCACCGCGCAGCCGGATGACAAGCGTGCCGGGCGATCCCGTCGCGGCCGGTAGTCCGGCGGCGCAGAACCCCTCGAGCCGTAACGACGAGCCCGCGGCAGGGACGGTGGCCCGCAGGGTCACCCATCTGGTCACCACCTGTGCACGCCTCAATTCGGTGTCGGATTTGTCTGCAGCGTAGCTATCGACAGTGTCCGGTCCCGCGCGCAAAGTGGCCTAACTAACTCGTTTGCCGTTCAACTGCCGCGTCATCGCCGCCGATGCCAAAACCGACGGGCTGTGAGGACATCGCCAATCCGTCGCACCCGGCACGGAGTGGAGGTACGCCTGACATGCGTCGTATCCTCACCGCCGCTGCCGTGCTCGCCGGAATTGTCCTGGTTGCCGTCGGAACACCGGCCAAGGCGTACAACCCGACCACGGGTTCCTGGACCGGATCCTGCAACGGCACCGGCTCCCCCAACTGCTACTGGTGGGAGGGCCACGTAACCAACGTCTCCGACGGCGACACCTTCGACATCGACGTCGCGAATGACGGGACCACCACCCCACTGCGCGTCCGCATCGTCGGAATCAACGCGATGGAGCTGCACACCTACAGCGCAACCCCGAGCAAGCGGGTCGGCGACTGCCTGGCGGTGTCGGCGACCAACAACCTGGAGAACTGGATCAAGGCGGCCGGGTGGCAGGTGCGCATCGCCGCGCAGGACCCGAACGACATGAGCGGATCGCGCTACCACCGCGCGGTCTACGCGAACCTCAACGGCACGTGGACCAACCTGGCGCTCCTCGAGGTGCAGTCGGGTCTTGCCTTGTGGATGTCGAGTCGTGAGCAGTACGCCTGGAACGCGACGTACGCACTCGCGACACAGCAGGCGGCGGCCACGGGCAGGGGCCTGTTCAGCAAGCAGTACTGCGGCGTCGGACCAACGCAATCCGCAAACCTCAAGCTCAATGTGCAGTGGGACGCCGACGGCGCCGATGGAGCATCCGGCCCGGCTGGCGTCAACGGCGAATGGGTGCGCATTCACAACCGCGGCACCAGCGCTGTGCCCATCGGTGGCTGGTGGCTGCGCGACAGCATGCTGCGGACCATTACGACCAGCAATGGCGTGCAGATTCCCGGCTTCCAGTTCCCGTCGTACGCCTCGGTGCCTGCCGGTGGAGCTATTGCACTCTTCGTCGGCCCCGGGACCAACAGCGCGAGCACACCGACGAGGTTCTACTGGAACCAGACCGCGTCGGTCTTCGAGCAGAACAGCAAGACCGACACCGTCGACTACAACCTTGGCGACGGTGCCTACCTGTTCGATCCGCAGGGCGATCTGCGGACCTGGATGATCTACCCCTGTCTCCTCAACTGCGTCGACCCGCTTGCCGGCAAGGTGCGCGTCACCGCGGACTACGGCACTCCGGCGGCGCTGTACCAAGAGTTCATCGACATCACGAACACCAGCAACTCGCAGATCGACCTCACCGACTTCCTGATCAAGACACCGCCGTACTCCTACACGGGATTCAACGGGACGAAGCTGAACCCCGGCCAGAACCTGCGGATCTACACCGGCAAGATCCCGGTAGGAACGCAGCTGCTGAACACTCGCGCCTGGGGGATGAGCGGTCCGATCCTCAACAACGACGGCGACGAGGTCTCGCTGCGCACGTACGACGAGGTGCCGGTGCCAACGACCATGTGTTACCGCTGGGGCAGCTACACGAAGTGCATCGATCCCGCAACGAGCTGACCCGCCCGGCACTCCTCTTCACCTGGCTAACCTCTCGGCGTGACCGCGACCGCGATCCTGTTCGCGACGACGCCCAGCGAGGATGGCTCGCCCTCGGCTGATCTGCGCATCGGCGACGGCAGCCTGCTGACGCACCTGCTCGAACAGCTCGACAGCCTCGATGTCCGTCGGGTGTACGTCGTTGTGCGCCCCGGCTACGAGGGAATCGTCGACGCCGCGAGCATCCCAACCGGTGTGCAATGGACGGTTGTCGGCTCGGCCTCCGCTGCCGATGACTTGCAGGTCGTCGCCGACGTTGCAGCCAAGGGCCGCGGTCGGCTCGTGCTCGCGATGGCCGACGTCCTCACCCATCGCGAGGCGCTCGCGGGCTTGCTGGCGGACCCGCGGGTCGTCACCGGGATCCTCGCCACCACCGCCCGGCTGCGATCGTCGTGGACGTTCCGGACGCGCTCGGTGCGTGGACGGATCGTGAGTGCGGGCTCGCTCTACCACCAGGTGCGCCGCGCCAATGCCTACTTCCTCGGCGTACTCAAAGTCGATGAGCGCGACCGGCCGGTGTTGGCCTCCGTCGCGCGTGAGCTCGCCGCACTGAACGCCGCACACCCGACGCAGTGGCCGGCGCGGGTCGAGGACGTCCAGCGGAGGTGGCGCACTCGCGCCGTCCGCGACCACCTCGTGCTGGCAGCCGCTGATGCCGAGGCTGCGGCCGCCATCGACCTCGAGGGCATCGACGTTGACGCCTTTCCCCTCGGCGATGACGTCGAGGCGCGACTCGCGTTGCGGCGACGCGTGTCGGAGAACGACGTGGCGGCGATGGTGCTCGTCGGCCTCGTCCGCTCCGGTGTGCACCTGACGAACAGCTACCTGCGGCGCTTGTTCTGGGCCCGCCCGCTGTCGCAGGAGGCGGCAGCGAATGCCGCCGCAGCGATGGGCACCTACGACGAGGACAAGGTGCTGCTCGCGTCCGCGGTGAAAGCCAACGACGGTTTCTTCACGACGTACTTCGTCAGCCCGTATTCCAAATACATCGCGCGCTGGGCGGCGCACCGTGGCTGGACACCCAATGGTGTGACGACGCTGTCGATGGCCATCGGGATCCTGGCGGCCGCCGCATTTGCTATCGGCACTCGGCCGGCGCTGGTCGCTGGCGCTGTGCTCCTGCAGGTCGCGTTCGCCTTCGACTGCGTCGACGGACAACTTGCGCGCTACACAAGGCAGTTCTCGAAACTGGGTGCTTGGCTCGACTCCGTCTTGGACCGCGGCAAGGAGTACGCCGTGTACGCCGGCTTGGCATTCGGTGCGACGCGTGGTTTCCACGATGACGTGTGGACTCTCGCGGCAGCAGCGCTGGTGCTGCAGACCTGCCGCCACATGATGGAGTTCTCCTACTCGGCCAGCCAGCACGACCAGATCGCGGCGATTCCGATGCTGCCGCTCGACCAGCCGGAAGACCGCATCCTTCCCGCTGACCTGACAACGCCCGAGGACGCATCCAGCGTTGAACAGGTGACCGACGACCAACAGTCATGGGGTCAGCGCGCGTTGCACACCGCCGGCAGGTCAGCGATCACCGTGTCTCGACTTCTCGAGCGGCGGCGATGGATGCGGTGGG
Organism: Frankiales bacterium; assembly: GCA_033851265.1. Classification (GTDB taxonomy): domain Bacteria; phylum Actinomycetota; class Actinomycetes; order JAWWOW01; family JAWWOW01; genus JAWWOW01. The sequence continues at coordinate 560,623 of JAWWOW010000006.1, read as the reverse complement.
GCAAGAAGATCGTGGTGCTCCCGATCGGTGAGCGGTTCGCGCTGATCTCGCTGACCGCCGCGATCTGGGACCCGCGCGTGACGTTCACGGTGTTGCTCCTCTGGGGTTCGCTCGCCGCGTCCTATGTGCTCGTCGGACGCATCCTGAGGTCGGTCGCCTGATGGCGGACACCTCCGCTCTGCTCGCCTACCGCGACGACGGGCCGCTCGCCACCGTCGCCGGACGCATTCTCGGCTCCACGTTGCGACTGCCGGCCGTGCTGCTGACGGTCACCGGAGCTGTGCCGCTTGTCGTCGTACTCGCTGCGAACGACGGGATCAATGAGCTCGCACTCGGCCTCGCGACGGGATGGTTCGTGCTGCTCGCCGGCATTGCGTCGGCACAACCGCACACGGGGTCGCTCGGCTGGTTGGTGCCGCCGATGTTGCGCGCCGTTGAATACGGCTACCTGCTGCGCATCACGGTGTTGAGTGAACCCAACGCGGTCCCCGTGTGCTTCGCGCTGTTAGCGGTGCTGGCCTACCACCACTACGACATCGTTTACCGGCTGCGCCATCAGCAGATCTCCCCGCCGATGTGGGTAGGAGCGCTGGGCGGCGGCTGGGACGGTCGACTGCTCGCTGCTTATGTGTTCGCGGTCGCTGGTGGGCTCCGCGAAGCGATGGCGACGGCCGCAGTGGTGCTGGCTGCGGTCTACCTTGTCGAGAGTACGGTCGGCTGGCTCCGCTTCAGCCAGGCGCAGCGCCCCGCGCTCTACGAAGACGAACAGGACGAAGACGAATGATCGGCACGTTGGTGCACCGATGATCGGCATGGTGCTCGCGGCCGGCACCGGTCGGCGGCTGCAGCCGTTGACCGACGCGCTGCCCAAGACGCTGCTCGAGGTCGCCGGCGACCGCACGATTCTCGATGTGGTCCTGGCCAACCTGCGCTCCGTCGGCATCGACGACGTCGTTGTCGTGACCGGTTTCGCCGCCGAACGAATAGAGGAGCGTGTTCCGGAGCTGCAACGTCGCCATGGCGTGCAACTCGAGCTCGTCTTCAACGACAAAGGGGAAACCTGGAACAACGCCTACTCGCTCTGGTGTGCACGCAAGCATTTCGGCGAAGGTGTGTTGTTGTGCAACGGCGACACGGTTCACCCGGCGAGCGTCGAAGCGAGTCTCCTGTCGGCGCGGGGCCCGGACGTCCTCCTCGCGATGGACGACCGCAAGCAGCTTCGCGATGAAGAGATGAAGATCGTCCTCGGCGACGACGGCTCGATGCGCCGCATCAACAAGGCGATCGACCCGGCCGAGGCTGCAGGGGAGTACATCGGCGTGACCGTGATCGAGCCAGCCGCCGCTGAGCCGCTCGCCGCTGCGCTGGAAGCGGTATGGCGCCGCGACCCCGGTCTCTACTACGAGGACGGCTACCAGGAGCTGGCCGAAAACGGCGGTGACGTGCGCGTCGCACCGATCGGTGTCGTTGACTGGGTCGAAGTGGACAACCACGACGACCTGGCGCGGGCACGGGAGATCGCATGCCGCTACTGACACGCATGATCGGCGCGCCGCTGACCATCGACATCCGCGCCGGTGCGATCGCCGGGCTGGCGCCGCTGCTCGCGGACCGACGCATCTCCGCGGGCGGCCACGTCGCGATCGTCGTCGGTCCGGGACAGGGTGAGGAGATCGCCGCCATCGTCGGGCCGAGCTGTGCCAACGCCGTGATCTGGCCCGTCGAGGGCGGCACCATCGAGTCGGCGAACGCGCTTGCCGACAAGCTGCGCGGCGGGTTCTACGACGCGCTCGTCGGCATCGGTGGCGGGCGGATCCTCGACACTGCCAAGTGGGCGGCGACGCTGACCGGCCTGCCGATGGTTGCCGTCCCGACGAACCTCGCGCACGACGGCATCGCCTCGCCGGTGGCGTCGCTCGAGCATCGCGGACGCAAGGGCTCGTACGGCGTACAGATGCCGATTGCTGTGGTCGTCGACATCGACCATGTCCGCCGCAGCCCAGCGCGCATGCGCCGCTCCGGTATCGGTGACGCAATCAGCAACCTGTCCGCGATCGCCGACTGGCGGCTCGCGGAACGCGAACGCGGCGAACACGTCGATGGACTCGCCGTGACCTTCGCGCGGACAGCCGCCGAGGAGATCCTGCATCGCACCGACGGCATCGACGACGACGCGTTCCTAATCGCACTCGCCGAGGCGCTCGTGTTGTCCGGGTTGGCGATGTCGGTCGCCGGCAGCAGCCGACCGTGCAGTGGCTCCGACCACGAGATCCTGCACGCGGTCAATGATTTGTATCCCGGCACCAGCAATCACGGCGAGCTGGCCGGAGTCGGCGCGCTGTTCGCGGCGTACCTCCGCGACGACGAGTCGCTTGCCGCGCAACTCGATGAGTGCCTGTGGCGACACGGCTTGCCGAGGCTGCCGGAGGATGTCGGGCTCACGGTCGAGCAGTTCGCCGCGGCGGTCGTACACGCTCCAACAACACGGCCGGATCGCTACACGATCCTCGAACACCTGGCCCTCGACCATGAGCAGGTACGCAAACGACTCGAGGATTTCATCGACAGTTACAAGCGCTGACTGCGCTGCTGATCACAACAGCGGTGGCCGGCCGAGCCGAGTCATCCGCCACACCGTCCGCCACTTGATCGGCCGCCGCTCACCGCACGTCTCGACGAGGCCGCGCCGCAGTCCACCGGTCCACGCCAGGAAAGCCCGCCACGACCGCGCCCGCACCGCAGTGATCACGGCCCAGTTTGCGAGGTACGGGACGGCGATGAGCCACGGCAGGTTGCGGCGCGCGAGGAACGCACGATTGCGCCCGTCCAGCCGGAGAAACGCCTCGCGTTGCGTCGGGGGGAGCGCCGGGTGGTGCAGCACGGCGTCGGCGTCGTAGCTGATGCGGTAACCGGCGTCCAGCGCCCGCCAGGCGAAGTCGGTCTCTTCGTGGCAGTAGAAGAAGTTCTCCGGATAACCGCCGACTTCTTCGAACACCGCGCGCGACACGGCACACGCACCACCGAGGAACGTTGTGACGTCCGAGGAGCGCAGGGGATTTCCGGCGCGCAGCCGGGGCACGTGACGCCGCTGTGCCGGTGCACCGCCCGGGTCCTGAATGCGGAACGAGATGATGCCCAGCCGCGGATCCGCGGCGAACTCTTCGCGCACGTGCGCCGCCAGCCGGGGCGACGGGTAGTAGCCGTCGTCATCGAGAAACAGCACGACGTCATAGGTGCAGCACGCGACACCATGGTTGCGTCCCGCCGGTACGCCGATGTTCTCGGGCAGTTCGATGACCTGAGCGCCGGGGATCGGCGCATCCACGGTGCCGCCGTTGACCACCACGATCAGCTCGACGTCCACGTCCTCTTGCGCGAGCACGCGCCGGCAGGCTCGTTCGAGTTCGACGGGACGGTCGCCCCGAGTCAGGACGACGCAGGAGATCTTGGGCAAGGTCCGGTCAGGGTAGACGCGAGGACGCCAGGATGCTGACCAGGTGTACGACGACGAGCACACCGGCGACGACGGCGCAGGCAGCAGTGAGAACACGGGTCGCGCCGAGGCCACCAGCGACCGAGTCGTAGACGGCTGCCGCCACGATGAGCAAGGACAGCTCGATCGCGTGCGTGATGCGGTGCACGCGCAGCGCCGACGCGACCCGTCGTAGCGTCCGGATCCGGCGATTGCGCGGCTCGGCGTCCTGCTCGACGCTGGGTTGGAGGCCGGTGCGCGCCCGGGCGATGTCGACGAGGTCGGTCTCGGCCTTGCCGAGCGTCGCGCACAACGCGGCGACCAGGCCCAAGACCATCCAGCCATCCGTATCACCGTTAGCCGCGCGCGCACCGAGCCCGGTGAGGAGCGCCGCCTCGGCGACGTAGTGGCCGACCCGATCGAGGTAGACGCCGGTCATGCTCGTCTGACTGGTCCACCGCGCCAGCTCGCCGTCAGAGCAGTCGAGCAACAGATACAGCTGCACGAGGACCGCGCAGGCGAGCGCCCCGTTGAGTCCGTCGACCAGAAGAACCGCACCAGCGCCGATGCCGGACAACATCATGAAGCCGGTGACGACGTTCGGCGCGATCGACGTACGTGCAAGAAGTGCGGTGAAGTACGGCGAGATGCGACGCATGTACAAACGTCCGGCCCAGTGCTCCGCGCTACGCCGCTCGAGCAGCCCAACCGGCTGCGCTACCGCGCGGAGCTCAGCGACCGATCGCACGGGCGTACTCCTCCACGACGAGTAGTTCGATGTCGGGCTGCGGCGTCCTTCGCCTCGCCCCCGACACGCTAACGGTCGAGAGGCCGCGCAGGATGTCGCCCCGGTCGAGGAAAGAGCTGTATTGCCCGAGCGGTCAGCGCACGGAGGCGGGGCTGTCCAGGTTCAGCACGTGCTCGAGGGTGAGGTCGTAGTCGGCGGCATCCAGGTCGAGAACCGCGCGGATGGTCTGGCACGCGCGGGCCTCGACGTCTTGGAGCCGGTTCGCCGTCGCGGCGAACTCGCCGGCATCGGTCGCGATGCGGATGGTCCAGGTCAGCCCGTCGTCGTCGAGCTCGTACAGGGCGGTCAAATGGGGTCGGACCGTCGTCTTCGCCGACTTCTTCGCCATTCGATTGCCTCCCGGCTGGACTGAGCTCCAATACGGACAGTAATCACTGTCTGTGCACGTACGACCACAATGCGCCCTGGGGCGGGTGTGGCGCAAGGGAGACGCACCGGAATTCGCCCGAAAATATGGCCCGGCAAATGACCCGTATTAGCCATGTGGGAAAAGCCGGGCGCGGTCGATCATTTGGCTACAAGGCACCGCAAGCCGTAGGGAAGGACCACCATGACCCGCACCATCACTCCCACCGAGTCCCTGCTCAGCCCGTCCGAGGTGGCCACCCTTTTCCGCGTGGACCCCAAGACGGTCACCCGCTGGGCGCAGGCCGGCAAGCTGACCTGCATCCGCACCCTTGGCGGCCACCGCCGCTACCGCGAGGCTGAGGTCCGGGCGCTGCTCGCCGGCATCCCCGCCCCGCGCTCCTCCGAGGGCTGATCTACCACGGTGCTCGTCGGTAGGGAGCCCTGGCTCCCTACCGATCGTGCCGTTCCCGTCGGCGGCACTACCGTGGCTGCTAATGGACTGCCCGGATCGGCACTGATGCCCAGCAGTGACGCCCGGCTACCCACCCTTTGTGGTAGTTGCGGTGAACTCTTCTGGTCCTCCCCCGCGCTCGACACCGTCATGGTGTCGTGCCCTGAGTGCACGGTCGCCGTCCCCACCCCCGCTGGACGCTTCGCGGGCATCAGGAACCTCGTCGCCTGGGTCGCGGTCATGACCGCCGACCAGCGGGCCCACCTCGAGCATTGGCTCACCTGGGACGAAGCCCGGCTTCATCAGGAAGTCAAGGATGACGACGAGCTCGAGTCGGTACGCCGACGCCTCGCCGCCCTCGATCTCGCGTCCTCGCCCTTCTGGCGGCAGTGCTTCGTCTTCGCCGTCCAAGAGGTCGTCGCACGCCCGTCGTTCACTGCTGCCGAAGCCTCCATCACCGAGCTCGCCCGCGCCGTTGCGCAACGAGCGCTGACGATTCGTTCCTACGAGCCGCGCGCGTACTAGCCGCTTCCTCGGGCCCACCGATGAGATTCGGCTCCGTCAGACGTCATGCTTACGATGGCGACGATGACCACGCACTCCGACGCCGGCCCGATCGAGCTCGAGCTCGAGGCACACCGGCGTGAGCTGACCGGCTACTGCTACCGGATGCTCGGCTCCGGATTCGAAGCCGAGGACGCCGTGCAAGAGGCCATGGTCCGTGCCTGGAAAGGCATCGACGGCTTCGAGGGTCGCTCCTCCATGCGGTCCTGGCTCTACCGGATCGCGACCAACGTGTGTCTCGACATGCTCCGCGGGACGCAGCGCCGCGCCGTCCCGATGGACCTGTCGACTCCGTGGTCGGCGGACACCCCGTTGCCCGCCCCGATCCCGGAGACCGAGTGGGTCTCGCCCATCGCCGACGAACGCGTGCTCCCACCCGAGGCCGACCCCGCCGAGCTGGCGACGCAACGCGACTCGATCCGGCTGGCGTTCGTTGCTGCCCTTCAGCACCTGCCGCCCAAGCAGCGAGCCGTGCTGATCCTGCGCGATGTGCTGCGCTGGCAGGCGACCGAGGTCGCCGAGCTGCTCGAGTCGTCTGTCGCGTCGGTAAACAGCGCACTGCAGCGCGCGAAGGCCACTCTCGCCGACAACGACCTCGCCGAGTCGGGCCCGACGCATGTCGATGACCCTGAGCACCAGGCGCTGCTCGCGCGGTACGTCGACGCGTTCGAGCGTTACGACATCGAGTCGCTGGTGTCGCTGATCCACGAGGACGCGAACTTCACGATGCCGCCGTTCCCGCTCTGGTTGCACGACAAGGCCGAGATGGCCAAGTGGTACGTCGGGCAGGGGATCGGCTGCAAAGACTCGCGGTTGCTTCCGGTGTTCGCCAACGGGTGCGCAGGTTTCGGCGCTTACAAGCCGGCCCCGTCTGGACGCCTCGAGCCGTTCGCTCTTCAGGTCATCGAGGTGTCCGGCAACAAGCTCGTCGGGTTGCACCACTTCCTCGACACCGGCCTGTTTGCCGCGTTCGGCCTCCCGCCGTACGTCGAGCCCGCTGCCTAACGCCCCCGACGTACCGCCGACCCGGAGCATCCTTCCGCTGCGCTCTGCTCTGGACCCCACACGGAACCAGAGCAGAGGACGGAACAGGGGACCGTCGGGTGTCCACCTGCGGCGCTCTGCTCTGGACCCCACACGGAACCAGAGCAGAGGACGGAAGAAGAGAACCGGAGTGCCGGACACCCCCCGCCCGACATGCGCTCTGACTCGAAAAACGGGTCAGAGCGCATGCTTGGGATCGGGTTCCCTGGCGACGAGGTGGGCCAGCCCAGCGAGGTCGAGCAACTCGCGCAGCTCAGCGCACGGCTCGACCACGCGGATCGAGCAGCCGAGTCGTCCCGCCGCAAGCTGCAGGCGGGCTAAGGCGTCGACCAGAGCGAGATCAGGGCGTGCGTCGAGGATCCGGCCGATGTCCACTTGGACGGCGCCGTCGCCGTCGACGAGCACGACGGCAGCCCGAGAGCAGCCGGCATCGCCCACAGCGGGCCTCCTGATCGCAGCCGTTTCCTATACGACGGCTGCGAGGGCCCAAACTCACCGCCCACGCGGGCCGCATAACGGATTTTCAAAATTCCAGCGCAAGCCGCGGGCAGGTGTCACCATGGTCGCGATTCGGCGCAATTGGGACTGCGTCTTCTGACCGCGCCAGCATCGCTTCAAGCCACGAGGTCTCCAGCGCATGAGCAATACAGCCACGTCATCCGCCAGCCGTCCCGGGAGGGTGGCCGGACTCACACGACGTGAACTCGATGGCGTAACCGTCCTGCAAGCCAAAGTGAGCGGCCCGCTGCGCGCGGTGCTGATCTTTGGCGTCGGGCAAGCGCATGAAACGTTTCCGACGCGAGGAATCACTCATCTTGTTGAACACCTCGCTCTCACCAGGTCGGAACGCGGACCCCACGCGTTCAACGGCTTCACCGGCGACGTCGCAACCTCCTTCGTCGTTGCCGGCGACGCGGAAGAGGTCACCGGCTATCTGCGCCTCGTCTGCGATTCGCTGCGCGATTTGCCACTCGACCGGTTCGATCACGAACGCGGAGTGCTGAAAACCGAATCGGCGCAAAGAGCTGGTCGGTTTGCTAGCAGCATGTTGACGTGGCGCTGGGGTCCAACCGGCTATGGATTGATGGGGTACGACGAACTCGGCCTGGACGACGCAACCCCTGACACTGTCGCCGCGTGGGCAGCAGAACGATTCACGCGCGACAACGCCGTGCTCTGGATCAGTGGCGACATTCCTACCGACCTGACTCTTCCCCTTGCCGACGCACCAGCAGGCAGTGGTTCCTGGCCCGATCCGCAGCTTGACGCCGTCATCGATCTCCCGGCGAGCTACACATTCTCCGACCGTGGCCTCAGTTTCAGCTTTCTCGCTCCACGCAAGGCGGAGGGTGCGTCGCTGATGTACCTGCTGCTCAAACGGCTGCAGGTAAGGCTTCGCGATGAGCTGGGCGCGTCGTACGGCGTACAGACCGCGCTCGAGCGGATTAGTGCAGACACATCCATGCACGTCTACTTCGCCGACTGCCTCCCGGAGAACGCCACTGTCCTGCAGGAGGGTGTCGTAGAGGTGCTCAACGGTCTCGCCACGGATCCACCCACGAAGGCAGAGATTCGTGACATGACCCGAGCCATCCGGTTGAGCCAGCACGACAAGGAAGCTCAGACGCTGGCGCATGTCGACTACGTCGCTCGATTGCTGCTCATGGGCGGGACGCCTCGAACAAAGGCGGCTGTCGAACGCGAGCAGGACGCTGTGACCGCGGAAAGCATCCATGAAATTGCGCAAGGCGTGTTGCCCAGTTTGTTGATGGCCGTTCCCGACGCCGACGCTGTTCCCAAGGAGTTGGCTCCCGCCGCATCCGTCTGGTCGAAGGATTGGCTCCCGGGTGCCCCATATTTCCCCGACCCCCGCGGCCCTGACGCGGGCACGCGACGCCTTCTGCTGGGCAACGACGGCATCACCTATTTCAGTGGCGACAACCCGGTAACGATTCGCTTCAACCAGTGCGTCGGCATGATCCGGTTCGACGACGGTGCCCGATCACTGATCGGCGCGGATGGATTCCACATCGCGTTCCGTCCGGAGGATTGGGTCGGCGCCGCTGACGTCCCGACAAAGCTCGACCAAGCAATCCCCCACAGCGCGTGGATCAGCGGCGGTCAGCGCGAACTCCCCGAGGGCGTCAAGCCTGTCTCACCGCCCCTCGCCGCGGAGTCGCGCTGGAAGCGTTGGATGCCCTGGCGTTGGCGTACCGGCGTATTCCTGTTGGTCATTCTCTGCGTCAACGTTGTGCGAGTCATCGTGAACCACGACAGTTCCGATCCGACGCCCCCACCCACGTATTCCTACTCGGGCAGCGCACTCGCCAAGGGTGAGTGCCTGCTCGACACGTACAACCTCGACCTCGGATTCGGCTCATCCGCTTCGTGTGGCAAGGCCCACCGGGCAGAGGTGATCGCAGTCGTGGTCGTTCCAGAGGGCACAACCACGACGGAAACGAATTGCACTGTCATCGCGAGTCAGGAACTCACTGCGGACGCGCTCACCAAAGTTGTCATTCGCTCGGTCGACATGGCCCTGGCCACGCCCCGAACCCTCGTTTGTGTGGCGGAGGGGCGAAGCGAGCTGGACGAGCCACTGGCTCGGCGTGCGCAATGACAGATCCGCGGCAACGGCCTACTCGAGGTCGCGATAGCTCCCGCTCGAGGACGACACCGACGGCGACTCCCAGGGGATCCACGTGTCCACCACGTCCTTCGGCTTCATGGCGTTGAGCCGCGCGGCGTTCTGCGACTGGCTCTCGGCGAAGGACGTCTGACCAGCCAGGTTGTCGAGCTCGTACGGGTCGGCGAACAGGTCGTAGAGCTCCTTCTCCCCGGAGGCGAGCTCGCAATAGCGCCAGTGCGGGACCCGCACGCACCAGTAACCCGGGTTCGGGAAGTGCGTCGTCGTACCGTCCGCGTCGCCACCCGGCCAGTGTTGAAGAACAGCGTCGGTCCACGCCGGCGCGTTTCCGCGCAGCACGGGTTCCATGTTGCGGCCGTCTAACCGAACGCCTCCCTTGACGCCAGTAAGAGCGAGCAGCGTCACGCTGAGGTCGAGATTCGTCATCAACCGGCCGTCGTCGCGGCCAGCGATACCGGGCACGCGCACGACCATCGGCACGCGCGCGCACTCCTCGTACTCGCAACGCTTGATGATCCAACGGTGCGCTCCGAACGCGTACCCGTTGTCGGACCACAACGCTTCCGTCGTGCTGTCCCAGCGACCAGCCTCCCTGAGTGCGGACTCGATGCGCTGCAACGCCTTGTCAACGGAGAGACTGCCGCGCCACATCGCCCGGCGGTTCGCGTCCTGCGTCCGGAGGTTGGGCACCGGCTGTCGCTGGATGTACAACGGTTTGTCGCTGACGTCGTCGCGCTGGTTCGGGTAGCGGGGAACCGCAACGTCGTAGAACGCGTTTTCCAGCCCCGGCGCAGCGACCCACGGCCAGTGCGTCGATGTGGGCGTGAACAACAAGAACAGCGGCTTGTACGCCGGTGTCGACCGGATCTTCTTGATGATGAAGTCGGCGAGCACGTTGACCTGGTAGTCAGCAGGCGAAGAGCCATAGCTGTTGACGACGCCGTTGTTGTTCATCTTGTAGTCGTACTGGAAGTAGACGTCCTTCGTTCCAGGACAAATAGCGTGCCAATCCACAACACCCGACCACCCGGGCGTGCAGCGATACGGATTGAGCAACTTGCCGTAGAGACCGACATCCCAGCCGGCCTTCGCGAACCACCGGAACAACGTTGCGTCGCGATCCAAGTTGTCCGACGTCACGTTGTTGATGACACCGTTGTGCACGTCGTACCTGCCGGAGAAGAAACCACTGCGCGACGGGCAGCACAGCGCGTTGTCGACGATGCCCGTGAACGACACCCAGTCCGTGCGACTGCTGGTGTACGGCATGCCGATCGTGAATCCATCGGGCGTCTGGTCGTCGGTCAACGTGACGAGGACGGTCGGCGCGGGTGTTCCGGGCGTGCCGGCGCTCGTCGTCGCTGGCCCGACCACCCCGACCAGGCTGACGACCGCCGTCAGCGACAGCGCTACAACCGCTGGGAGTCTGCGCACCCGAATCCCCCCGCCCCGGGGTGTTACGGCTGAGACTCTAGAGGGTGAACCGCCCGCTAGGGACCCCTCTGTTGCGAATTGTCCGGCTATGCCACCATCACCCATATGGGGGAACTTGTTGAGCTCGGCCAGAGCCTGGACATCGAAGAACTGACCACGGGGGTCGTGGACGTCGCCGCCGATCTGCTGAAGGCAGTGAAGGGCACCGGCCCTGATGGGCTGCCGGTGCGGGCGTTCGCCACCACGATGTGTCGCGCGGTTGCTCATCTCATCGAGTTGGAGCGCGCCCGAGAAGCCTTGCGCGATGAGGCCCTCGTCGTACCGGAAGCGAGTGCGGAGCTGATGTTCCAAGCGCGATCCGCGTGGCGGCGCGCGCAGGCGGCGCTGGGGGCCGCGACCATGCTGGGTGACTCACTGCGAGCGGTCTACGGCGCGGGCGACAAGGGCTTCGACGCCTCGGCAGCGCTGTTCGTGCTGCTCGGTTACCGCGACCCGATCGCGGCCGCACTCACGATGCTCGAGCCGGCAAACGCCGAACAAGGCGACGGGCTCGGACGGCTACGCCAAGGCCCGCGGCAAGCGCTAGTGCCGGCCGCCATTCAGCTGCCGTAGGCGACCAGCGTCACGACGGTGACCGGCGCAGCCGGCCCAACAACTCGTGTTGTGAATGCATCCCCGTCTTGCGGAACACGGACGACAAGTGGTTGCGCACCGTGCTCTGGGAGAGAAACAGCGATTGGGCAATGGACGGCACGCGCTCGCCGGCCAGGAGCAAGCTGACAACTTCCCACTCGCGCGGGGTGAGATCAGCAAGGTTGTCGCTCGTACGCCGCGCCGACACCTGCACCAAGCTCTTGTCGGCTCCGACCGCCTGGACTTCACGAGCGATGCGACGCAGCCGCATCTCCATCTCCGGCAATCGGACCCGATCGGACACCGCCTCTCCTGGGAGGGCGGCGATAACGAAGGCGAATGCCGGTAATGGGCAGTTGCTCAACCGCGACACCAACATCCTGGCGAACACCCACTGCGCGTCGTCGCGTCGCACCCGCACACGCAACGACGCCGGACGTGAACTGTCCGCCGAGTGCCCCAACGTCACAAGGAGCTCGGGCACGTCAGAGTCATGGATGAACGACAGCACTGACTCACCGATGACGTCGTCAGTCGTGCGTCCGAACAGTTCGTCGGCTGTCGAGCTGAGATGCGTGACCCGCCACTCGGCATCGACCAGGCCGATGACGCTCGGCGGATCCGAAGAGTCCACCCCGGTTGCGACGGCAACGTCGGGACTTCCACGGCCGGCCGGGAGGACAACAGCCACCGCAAGTGCGTGCGGCAACTCCTTGTCACAGACACTGACCCGGACATCTGCGGGCACCCGCGACCCGTCGCTACGGATCAGCAGCGGCTCGCGACGGTAGCCCTCAATGTCACCGGACTCCACCAAGGCGAGCGCACGGACAGTCGATTCCTTGTCCTCCAAGAACTCAGAAATGGTTCGGCCGGTGAGTTCGTCCGCTGACGCTCCGGCCTGGCCCTGCATCAACAACGAGTGAGCCGCTCCACTGGCCGCCACGATCCGACCGTGCGGCAGTCGAACAAGGAACACCGGCATCGAACTGCTGCGCACCAGTTCAACCATCGACTGCTCTGCGCCCGTAGCGGTGTCCAGCTCAGCCTCGTCTCCGTCAGGTATCGGCGCAGGTAACGCTGGTGCCGTGGTCCATGGGGGTTGGCACGGCACCAGCGTTGAGAAAGCCTTGCCTGGAGCGGGTTCTTGGCCAATAGACGGAATGCATCAGTTCGCTGGACGATCTATCACGAACGCGACGCGTCTTAAGAAATCGTTATATCGCCAGCAGCCCTTTCGGCAAATTTGTCACGTACGTTGGCGAGTCAAGGGCAGGGGCAAGTACGTGGTGGTTGGCAACGAGGGGGGAACGAAGCAGTCCCTCCACTTGCATGCCGCGTTGCTCGATGCCGTTGGTCAAGCCGTCGTCGCGACGGACCTGGCAGGGCAGATCATCTACTGGAACCGCGCCGCCGAGCAGATGTACGGCTGGACAACCAGTGAGGCGGTAGGCCGCCTACTCTTCGACCTCTTACCGTCACCGCTTTCCGCCGAGCAGACCGTGGCTGTCATGACGGCGGTCACCGCCGGTGATTCGTGGACCGAGGACATCATGGTGCCGCATCGTGACGGACGCGAGTTCCCTGCGCTCGTCACGACGTCGCCGGTCTTCGATGAGCACGGGGAGCTCATCGCAACGATCAGCGTCGGCACCGACATCACCCGGCGCAAGCGAGATGAGGAGACCGCACGCCACCTTTGCGCGATCTTCGACTCCACCGGCGATGCCGTCATCGGCAAATCGCCATCGGGCGAGATTGTCAGCTGGAATCGCGCCGCTGAAGACCTCTTTGGTTACCCGGCCAGTGAGGTGATCGGGCACAACATTTCTCTGCTGGCGCCAGATGACCGGCAAGACGAGTTCCGCGACATCCTCGAACAAGTTGTCGCCGGCAACACGGTGCGAAATCTGGAGACTGTCCGACGGCGTAGTGACGGCGTCGAGGTCGACGTGTCGTTGACCGTTTCTCCGACGTACGACGTTGACGGGACCGTGATGGGTGCCTCGGCGATCGCTCGCGACATCACCGAGCGCCGAGCGATGGAAACGACGCTGCGACACAACGCGCTGCACGATGAGCTCACGGGGTTGCCGAATCGTGCGCTCCTGACCGATCGCCTCTCGCACGCGCTCAGCGCAGCGAAGCGGAGCAAGACCTCGGTCGCTGTGCTGTTCCTCGACCTCGACCAGTTCAAGACCGTCAATGACGCGGTGGGGCATGACGCGGGCGACCGACTGTTGGTGGAGGTCGCCCGCCGGATCACGGCCGTGACGCGTGCCGATGACACCGTCGCACGCTTCGGTGGCGACGGATTTGTGATTGTCAGTACCGACACCAACGAAAGTGCCGCCGAGCACGTGGCCGCACGGCTCCTGGACTCCCTCGTCGACCCCGTTGGCCTGAGCGGGACGCCCTTGTACATCACCGCAAGCATCGGCATCGCGGTGTCCCCGCCGATGGAAGCGGACGCGCTGATGAGCAACGCCGAGGAGGCGATGTACGAGGCGAAGGCTCGCGGTCGTGGCCGCGCGCGCGTCTTCGATGCCGAGTCAGCACAAGACGCGCCAGAGCGACTGCAACTGTCCAACGATCTGCGCCAGGCCTTGGAGGAGAACGCGCTCGAGGTCTGGTACCAGCCCATCATCGGTCTGGCGACCGGGGAGTTGATCGGCGTCGAGGCGTTGTGCCGGTGGAACCATCCGACTCTCGGCATGGTCCCGCCGATCAGTTTCGTCAACGTCGCCGAGGTCACCGGGCTCGTGAGCGCATTGGACGACTGGGTGCTCCATCGCGCCTGCCTCGATGCGCGGATCCTGATTGATCGTGGCGTGCTCGGCGCGGAGGGGTACATGGGCGTCAACGTGTCCGCCCGAAACGTCGTGGACTTGACGCTGAAGGCAACCGTTCGCTCCGCCGTAAAAGGCGCGGGCATCCCCTATGAACGCCTGATGCTGGAGGTCACCGAGACCGGGGCGATGAGCGATCCGGAGAACGCCGCCCGACTGCTTGACGAACTGCACGCGTTGGGCGTCGCTATCGGTCTCGACGACTTCGGCACGGGGTACTCCTCGCTCAGCTACCTCCAGCAGTTCCCGGTGAACACCATCAAGATCGACCGCACGTTTGTGCAGCACATCACCAGCAACCGCGACGACCTGGCCATCACGGTCTCGATGATCGACCTCGCCAAGTCTGCGCAGATCGGCACCGTGGCCGAAGGCGTCGAGACCATGGACCAGCTGATCCTGCTGCGCCAGTTGGGCTGCCGCGCCGGTCAGGGATACCTGTGGAGCGCCGCGGTCCCCCTCAACGAACTCATCGCTCTCGTCAACGACCAGCCGAACCGCCGCTTCCCCACCTCCGATGCGCCGGAGCAGATGTCGGGCCGACGAGCACCGGCACTCGAGGTCACGGTCGACAACGGTTTGAGGATGTTGCTGGACATGCACCACCAGGGCGCCTCGCTCGACACCATCGCTGCGGCGCTCAACCAAGAGGGATACAAGACGCCGTCGGTCCTTCGTTGGCACCGATCCACCGTGGCGCGAGTCATCGCAGACACCGTGTACCCCACGCTTGTCCAGGGCCGACCGACACCGACCCGCACCTAAACACTTGGCAGGGCTTCACTTTTTGTCCCGTTGTGTCGAGGACTGAACTACTCCCCTGAGGGACGCTTGGTTTGGGCTGGACGATCTTTCACGATTGTCGCCCCGTGCAGGCTCGACGCCGCCTCTTCGTGTTTCAGACGCAGCAAAGAGGGACTCCGTCATGCCCGCAGTTCACCCTTTCCGACTCGCTCCGATCGTCGGGATCGCGATAGCCGCATCGATGTTCATTGCGACATCTGCCGCGCACGCCGCGCAGGGACCCGTTGATCTCGGTACGGCGGACAGCTTCGCCGTGCTCGCCTACTCCGGCATCACCAACACCGGTGCCACAACGATCACTGGCGACGTCGGAACGTTCCCGACCACAAGCGAATCCGGATTCAACACGGTCACGCTGATCGGGACCGACCACGGTGGCGATGCCGTGACCCAGGGCGCCAAGAACAGCTTGACGACGGCATACAACGACGCGGCCGGGCGCAACCCGTGGACCGACGTGCCCGTCGAGCTGGGCGGATCGACGCTGCTGCCCGGCGTCTACCGCAGTGGCACCTTCGGACTCACCGGCACGTTGACCCTCGATGCGTCCGGCGACCCCAGCGCGCAGTTCATCTTCCAGGCCGCATCGACGCTGATCACTGCGTCGAACAGTCGGGTGCGCCTGATCGGTGGCGCCGACCCGTGCAACATCGTGTGGAAGGTCGGTAGCTCGGCGACGTTCAACACCGGAACACGGTTCGTCGGCAATGTCTTGGCCCTCGCGTCGATCTCGGCGCAGACCGGCGCGACCTTCCGCGGCCGGCTGCTGGCCCGCAACGGTGCTGTCACCTTGGACCACAACACGATCACGAATGACAGTTGCGCTGCTCCCGGTGTGACACCTCCCGATGACGAGGTGACTCCCCCGGGCACCGACGTTCCTCCGGTCGTGACACCACCCGTCGTGACACCTCCCGGTGGCGTCACGCCTCCCGGTGGCGGGACTCCTCCCCGCCACGTCACACCGCCCAGCACCGCAACCGGAACACCGAACGGACCGCCGTCCCTCCCGCACACCGGCGCTGGAACCGCGGCGCTCCTCGGGCTCGGTCTCGGCCTGATCGGTCTGGGGACAGTCGCCATGGTCGCCGGACGCCGAGCGCGTACCCGAGTCGAGTAGCCAGGCCTACGATCGCCTCGTGACCGGGGTCACCCCGAACGAGTCTCTGTGGGACGGCGTCGACGAGCTCACCTGTGAAGTTGTCGGCGCCGCCGCGGATCTGCTCGCCACACTGCGCAAGGGGTACGCCGACCAGACGGTTGTGCAGCCGTTCCGGGCCTTCGCCACGACGATGTGCCTGGTGGTGGCTCATCTCACTCGCGCGGAGCACTGCATCGCGACGTGCCGCGCGCCCGAGCGTTCGACGCCGGGTGTCAACGAGTGGTTGATGGATCAGGCCCGCGCGGCGTGGCGGTCGGCGGTGTTCGCACTCAACACCAGCACCTCGCTGATTCCGTCGGTGCAGGCGACCGGTGGTGTCGGCGGCGTACTCGAACTGTTCGAGCTGGAGCCGACTGTCGCGCGGTTACTGGCATTGCACGACGAGCTGGTCGCGATGTTGGCGGCCGTGGAGCCCGCCACCGCCGGCTAGAGGCGCTGCCCGGCGACCAGCAGCTTGGCGCCGGCGATCCAGACCGCGTTGGTGCACTGCGTGTAGTGCAGGTACTTCGCACCCTGCAGCTTGGCCATGCAGTCCGCGGCGATCTCGGGGCCATCAGTGCCACCGAAGTAGGCGCGCATCGCGACGGCGGCGAGGTGCACGTCGCCGTACGGCACGATGCTGAGCAGGTGGCTCCACTCGTGGACCGCGACGTCGTACACCTTGCTGTCGGGGACCGACGGCGAGATGTAGATGACGTTCGCGTACCAGTCAGCGGTGCCCCAATAGCCCGTGTCCTTGACGACCCACTTGGCAACGCCGGGGCGGTACGTCGGGATGTGGGCGATGGCGGCGTTGAGGGCGGACCACTTGGTGGGGCCAGCCACGAACCTGGCCGGGGCGTGCTTGACGACGTGCTTCTTGGGGGCGGTTGCGGGCTTCGGGGTGTGTACGACGACGGTCTTCTTGGGCTTGGGGGCGACCGTCGCGGGCGCTGGTGTGGGGGTCGCGGAGGGCTTCGATGTGCGCAGCTCGGTGACAACGCTGTGGTCGGCAGCGAGGTAGGTCTGCGCGCTGTCCATCACGGCGGGGGTCGACCGGTGGGGGGTGCGGTCGGCGTCCGACGAGATGGTGGCGAAAACTCCAGTGGCGAGGGTGCCAGCCACAGCGGTTGCTACGGCGATGCGAGCGAGGGGATTGCGGCTCATGGGACTGCCTTCGCGACGTCGGGTCAGGGACGTTGTCGTCGCGAGGCGGTCACGACTCTCTTTGTATCGGCGCCCGGTATGCCCCACCCTCAGACACGAATTGACCGGATTTTGCTAGTTCGCCCTAACTAACCCGTTTGGCCCAGTGTGTGCGTCAGAGACGCTGGCCGGCGAGCAGACGGCGAGCACCGTCACGCCAGTGGCTGTTGCTGCAGCTCGTGTAGTGGGTCCACTGGGCGCCCTGCAGCTTGGCCATGCAGTCGGCGGCGTACTCGGCTCCGTCGAGTCCGGACCCCCCGAAATAGGACTTGAGCGCTCGCTTGGTCGCCTGCACATCTCCGCCGTAGACATTGACTTGGAGGATGTGGCTCCACTCGTGCACGACGATGTCGTAGAGCTTGCGCTGCGGCGCGCTCGGCGAGACATAGATGGTGCCGGTGAACCAGTCTGCGGTCGCCCACCAGCCGGTGTCCTCGACGACCCACTTCGCGATGCCGGGCTTGTACGACGGGATCCGCGCGATCGCTGCGTTGAGCGCTGACCACGACGTCGGGCCGGCGACGAACCGCGTTGTGTGCTTGGCGGCGGGGCGCTTCTTCACGGCGGGCTTGGCGGCGGTGTGCGGGAGCTTGCGAACGAGGCTGACGGCCAGCACCTGCACCGGGCCGGGAAGCTCGTGGGCGGAGGCGAGCTGAGCGTGGTTCGGGCGGGGGGTGAAGGAAGGGGCCGCCGTGTAGGCCTGAGCCGTGTGGACCGCGGAACCGGACATGATCACCAGGGAGCCAATGAGCGCGGCAATTGCCCGGATTGTGACGCGACCGACCATCTTCGAACTTTAGGCCCGAGGGAGTGAATTCCGATATCGCCCATCTGGCCCCACAGTGCGGGGCGGATCAGCCGAGCAGCGCTCGCACCACCGGGTCGAGATAGGCATCAATCTGCCGAGCACACGCCTCAAATGCGTCCACGGGCTGGTCTAGCGGGTCAGCGAGGTCGTCGTCCGCCGGATCATTGGGGAGGGAAAGCCCCCTTCGTCGTGCGGCTACGGAGACGAGCCCTTCTAGGCGGGCGGGCAGATCGCCGTCACGGGGCATCTCGTCATCCGCAAACAGCCCGGTAGTGCGCGAGAGCTCCGCGAGTGTGAAGGACTTCTTCAGCAGGGCGGGTCGCAATGTCACAGCTGCCGCTCGATGCTCTCTGGAGGCGCCGACAACAGTGTCGACATCTTCGAGTACTGCTTCGTTGAGCGCCGTTGTCCGGAACTCATCCGCGTTGATCCCCCGCTCGGCCAGAACGGCCAATGCGTTGGGATGCATGGGGTCACCATCGCGCGCCCACGTACCGGCACTGCGGACAGTTAGACCCTCAATCGCGCGGTTACTAAGCAAATACTGCATGAGCGGCGAACGGCACAGGTTGCCCGTGCAGACGAAGAGCAGCGTGGGCACCGACTGAGGCTAGGCCGTGGTCCAGTGCCGGCCACCATCAGTGCTCGCATACTCCGCCGGCTTACCGTCGACCGAGCCACCGAGAACCATGCGCGCTGTAGAACCCCCGACGGCCAGCGGCGAGCGTGCAAGACCAGCGGGGAGACAGCCAGCGGTCGTCCAATTCCTGCCGCTGTCCTTGCTCAGGCGCAGCTGAAGCCCCGGGCACGTCACTCCCGACAGCACTGCGGCCACCGTGCCGGGAGCGTTTAGGGAGCCGACGCTGACGAGCCGTCCGTCACCGTCGAGGCCGTCATGACGACCGCCTGACTTGGTGCCAACCGTTCGCGCACCAGCGAGCTCCGACCAGGTCTTCCCTGCGTTCGTCGTGCCGTACACCAACCGGATTTGGCCGGCCGCTCTGCTCTCCCCGGTGCAGAACACGGTCGCACGCGAGGTCGACCACACCGCGACGAACGATGTGGTGAAAGGCCGAGCGCATGGTGACTTCACCTGGTTGCGGACAGCGCCCGATGTCCCGATAACGACACCAGCGGTGTCGCCGACAACCCACAGCGAATCCGCTGAAGCGGCGGACTGCCCGGTCGGCAAGGTCACGCGAGTCTCGCGCTTCCACGTCGACTGGGAACGCCGCCACAGTGAAATTCGACATTGCTTGTCCTGGGCGATCATCACCGCCGGACTCTGCACCCCGGTTAACCCCAAGATCCGGCTAACACCCTCAACGGAGCTACTGCCGACGCTCACCCGTCCTGAACGACAGGACCCGTATGACCAAGCGATAGTCGGGTTCTGCCCAGCTGTCAGAGTGACGGCAAGAGGCGCAACGAAATCGGATACGGACGGGGGTGGGGTTGGAGACGGGACGGCTGGCGTTTCCGGTTGGATAGCCGCTCCCCGTGGACTAGAAGCGATGTCAACACTCGGTCTGGTTCGTTGGACTGCGTTGACGACAAGTGCAACGTCGAGCGCCGCGAACGCAACAAGAGCGACCGCTCCAGCCCGGCGCCAGCCACTGGAGTGCACCAAACCCTGAGTCAGAACCCAGCCCATGACGCCCTCACGAGGCCGATCTTCGCGTGAACCCAGAGTCGCTACCTATGCGACACGCTGCCCACCCCGATTCCTGCGACCAGCAATGGATCCGCAAGGATGAGGCCGTGACCTCGCAGCCTCCTCGCCGATCGTCGCGGCTCGAACGTGAACGCCGCCGCCATCGTTGGGAGAACGTTGGGCTGGTGTTGGTCGCACTAGGAGTCGCGGCGCTCGTGTTCTTGGCAGTCGCCACCGGCACGCATTGAGGGCTCAGCCCTGGCGGGGGTCTCCGGGCGTAGCCCGCTGCCAATAGGCCGGCCGCTCGCCCTCCGATCCTCCGGACCCGATCGTTACCTCGGGCAGTTGAGTCGCAGCCGCACGTTGAGGGGCTTCGTCCGAGAGGGGGGTAAAGCCTTCGCTTTCACCCGCCTTCCGACCGCGGGGCCCCGCGGGCCGAAGGTCGACTGGCTGAGTTGGCTTGTAGTCGTAGCGGTACGCGTAGCCGTAGTAGTAGGCGTCCGGGCCCTTGGATGGAGCCATGTTGAGGACGAGCCCGTAGATTGCCGTGTCCACTGAGCGAAGTGCTTCGACCGCACGACGGACCTGTTCGCGCTTGGTCTTGCCGTGTCGAACGACGATGATCGCGCCGCTACAGAGGCTGGCGAGGACCGCCGCATCAGTGACCGGCAGGAGCGGCGGTGCATCGACGATGACCAGGTCGAAGCGGTCCTCTAACTCTTTCAACGTTTGCGCCATCGTCCGCGCGCCGAGAAGTTCACTCGGGTTCGGTGGGGTCGGGCCGCAGCCCATGACCTGAAGTTTCCCGTCACCCCACGGTTGGAGTACGTCATCCAACTTCGCCCGGCCGATCAGGACACTCGTTAGTCCAACAGCACCTTCAAGCCCGAGGTAGTGCATGAGTCGCGGTCGACGAAGGTCTCCTTCCACAAGACATACGCGAACGCCCGCCTGTGCCAGAGAAATCGCAAGGTTCGCCGTCGTCGTCGTCTTGCCCTCTTCGGGAACGGACGACGTTATGACGATCGAGTGCGGCGCACTGTCGACGTCAACGAACTGCAGGTTCGTGCGAAGCTGCCGGAAGGCTTCGGCTCGCGTTGACTGCGCCGCCGCATCAACGATTAGTGGACGCTTGACGGCGTCGGGATCGAAAAGAACCACACCGAGAGCAGGAACGGCAACTTCCTTCGTCAAGTCGTCCAGATGCTTCACAGTTGTGTCGAGGGTGTCTCGCAGTGCAGCGACGGCTACGCCCAAAAGCAACCCGAGAATCGCGCCGAGCACGAGGTTCCTGTTGGTCTTGGGTGAAATCGGCGTCGTAGACAAGCCAGCGGGTTTGACCACCGAGACGTGGACCGGTGGTGTGTTCTTTCCCAAGGTCTCGAGCTGAGCCGCAAGAGTTGCGAAACGCTGACTGACCGCATTGGCGATGGCCTGAGCGCGTGCCGGCTGAGTGTCCGTCACGTGAATGTTGAGCAAGACAGTGTTGGGCGGCACGTCAGCGCTGATCTCTGCAGCAACCTGACCAGGCGTCAGGCTGAGTCCCAGCTCCTTGACCACGGGGTCAACAACGGCAGGCGAGTTGACGATCTGCGCGTAGGACTGCACCCGCTGCTGGCTGAACTGCTGCCCAGTCAATGCACCAGAGATATCAGCCGATGCTCCAGCGACAAACAACTGCGTCGACGCGCGATACAAGGGGGTTTGCTGGGTCGAATAGGCAGCGGCCGCACCGATGGCAACGAGCGTGCACAGCGCGATCAGCCGCCACCGGGTTCGCAAGACGCGCAGGTAGTCCCGCAGGTCCAAGTTCTCAGTCCCTAACTCGCCGCTCCACGAGTCGTGCCGTCGCAGAACCTTCGATTACTAAGACGTAGCCTAACTGTAGCCGTGCTTACCCTTGGGACACCCGGGAGCAACGCAAGCCGCTGACTCAAGGAAAGGCAGCACTGTGCGTCCGAAGAGGCTGATGACGATCTTCGGCACTCGTCCCGAGGCCATCAAACTAGCGCCCGTCCTGCAGGGGCTTGAGGAGCAAACGAGGATCGAGTCCGTTACTGCGGTGACGGGTCAGCACCGCGAGATGCTGGATCAGGTTCTCGAACTATTCGGGATCATCCCGGACCACGACCTCGACATCCTGCAACCAGGGCAATCACTTGCGGAGATAACAACGCGTGCGCTCGATGGGTTGAGCCGATTAATGGATGACATCGAGCCCGACGCCGTCCTTGTTCAAGGCGACACAACGAGCACGTTCGCTGGCGCGCTCGCTGCCTTCTACCACCGTGTGCCGGTGGTGCACCTCGAGGCGGGACTGCGGACATCTGATCGCTACGCGCCGTATCCCGAGGAGATCAACCGCCAGCTCACTAGCCGGTTGACGACGCTGCATCTCGCCCCGACGCCGCGAAGCAGGCACAACCTGCTAGCCGAAGGCATCGAACGGGACGACGTCGTGGTCACTGGTAATACGGTCATCGATGCGCTGCTGCAGACAGTCGACAAGCATGTGGAGTACGGCGACCCTGCGCTCAAAGACATCGATGCCGATCCGCGTCGTGTGCTCTTGGTGACCGCCCACCGGCGCGAGTCCTGGGGTGCACCGCTTGAGCAGGTGGGACAAGCGCTGGCCAACATTGCAAAAGCTCAGCCCGAGCTGCTCGTCGTCATCCCGATCCATCGCAACCCGGTCGTTCGCGGCGCCTTGCGGCCTGCCACTGAGGGTCACCCGAACGTGCTCATCACCGAGCCACTCGCTTACGGGGCCTTCGCACGACTCATGGCACGAGCAGACGTGATCCTCACCGATAGCGGTGGAATCCAGGAAGAGGGTCCGAGTCTCGGAAAGCCTGTCCTCGTCATGCGCAACATCACCGAACGGCCTGAAGCCATCGACGCCGGCACGGCCCGGTTGGTAGGCACCGACGAGGCCACTATCGAACGGGAGGTGCTCCAGCTTTTCCGGGACCAGTCGGCCTACGCCCAGATGGCGAACGCGGTCAATCCGTACGGCGACGGCCAGGCCACGCGCCGATGCGTCTCTGCCATCGGCCAACTTCTAGGCGTCGACGAACGTGTCGACGAGTTCGATCCCGAAGCAGACCGCTAGCGCCACAGTCCGCGGGTGTCGAAGACGACCTTCCCGCGAAGAGCCGGCTTCTTTACGCCGCGAAACGCGTCGTGGTCGACGAGAAGCAGCACGATGTCCGCCTCCTCAATGGCATCGGCAGCGTCAACGAGTTTCGCTGCACCACCAGGCACCAGAACGTCCGGCAGCGCGGCGACATGCGGTTCCGCGACGAGCAGCCGGCCAACCGAGCGATTAGCAAGTTCCGAAACGATGTGAAGCGCCGGGCTCTCCCGAAGGTCGTCGACATTTGCCTTGAAGGCCAGCCCGAGGCAGGCAATCACAGGATCTCGGAACCGCTCGGCGGTACGCACGACCTCGTTGACGATGTAAGCCGGCTTCGAGTCATTGACCTCGCGAGCGAGCCGGATCAGTCGCGCTTGCTCAGGGGCGGCGCTCACGATGAACCATGGGTCGACAGCGATGCAATGGCCTCCTACGCCCGGTCCTGGTTGCAGCACGCTGACGCGAGGGTGGCGATTAGCAAGCTCGATGACCTCATGGACATCCACCTCCAGGTGATCGCAGACCATGGAGAGCTCGTTGGCGAATGCGATATTCACATCGCGGAAGGCGTTCTCCGAGAGCTTGGCCATTTCAGCAGTCGTGGCGTCGGTTAACAGAATCTGACCCTGCGTGAAGACCTTGTATAGCTCGCGCGCCCTTTCGGCACATTGCGGACTCACGCCGCCCACGACGCGGTCGTTCATGACAATCTCCATCATGATGCGGCCGGGTAACACCCGCTCCGGGCAGTGCGCAACAGCGACGTCGGCTCCATCGCGCTTCTGGTGCGGGAACGTTAGGTCCGGCCGCAACGCAGCTAGCCACTCGGATAACTGACGCGTGGTGCCCGGTGGGGATGTGGACTCCAGCACCACGAGGTTGCCCGCGCGAAGGACGGGGGCAATTGCGTCGGCCGCGGCTGAGATGTAGGAGAGGTCCGCGGTTCTGTCGGTCCGGAACGGCGTGGGAACGGCGAGGATGAATGCATCTCCGGGCTCCGGCTTGGTTGTTGCCTGCAGCCGGCCCATGGCGACGGCACCTGAAACAGCGACGGCGAGGTCCGGCTCGACGAATGGCGCCTCGCCGCGGTTGATCGACTCAACTACCTCCGCGTTGACGTCTACACCCAGCACCTGGATCCCCCGCGTCGCGAGTGCCACTGCGGTAGGCAAGCCGATATAGCCAAGCCCTAAGACGACGACACCGGCCATGTACAAACCGTACGTGGTCCGTCGATTGAATCAAGTCAAGGTTGGAAAGAGAGCACTCCCTCGATGACCAATTCGACTTCCTCATCGGCTAGATACGGGCCGATTGGCAACGCCAAAGACTCGCGCGCAATGCGCTCAGCCCATGGTTGCGGTTCGAAGTTGTGGTCCTCGTAGGCCGGTGAGAGATGTGGTGGGACCGGATAGAAGATCTGAGTTCCGATGCCGACCTGCTTCAGGTGTGCTTCAAGAGCATCCCGTTGGTTCGTCATGACGTTGTAAACGTGCCAGACATGCGATTCGGGATCCGCGGGTACTGCGGGTACTGCGACAGCACTGCCTGCGAAGCGGTGTGAGTACTTCTGTGCGACTTCCCTTCGGCGACGATTGCGAGCATCCAAATCCGGCATCTTGGTTTTGAGAACAGCCGCCTGCATCTCATCAAGCCGGGAGTTAACCCCCCGAACCTTGTGATGGTACTTAGCGGATGAGCCGTAGTTGCGCAGCACCCGAACCGTCTCCGCGAGAGCCGCGTCGTCGGTGACCACGGCTCCTGCATCGCCCAGGGCCCCTAGGTTCTTGGTCGGATAGAACGAATAGACCGCGGCATCTCCGGCTGGCGTTACGCCGTCGAGTCGAGCTCCATGGGACTGCGCCGCATCATCAAGCACGAACAACGCATGACGTCTTGCGCATGCGTTGATCGAGGCTATGTCGCACAGTTCGCCGTACAGGTGCACCGGCAGGAGCCCTACGGTTCGCGTGGTGATCGATGCCTCGTACGCATCGACAGTCACTAGGAAGGATCCTGGTTCAGGCTCGACTGGAACTGGTTTGGCGCCGCACGCGCTGACGGCGAGCCAGGTTGCGATGTATGTGTTGGAGGGAACAAGGACTTCGTCCCCAGGACCAACACCAAGGGCACGAAGGGTGATCGCCAAACCGTCAAGGGCATTGCCAACGCCAATGCAGTGCTTCCGTCCAACAAAGTCTGCCCACTCGACTTCGAATGACTCGACCTCGCGACCCAGAACAAACCAGCCGCTTTGAACGACGCGCGCAATTGCTTCCGTAAGCGCCGCGGAGCAGTACTCCATTTCGCGCCTTAGATCCAAATACGGGATCACGTCTTGCTGACCATGGCTTCCCATGTTGGGTAGTCCCGGATGTAGTCGTCAGGGTCGTAGGGAAGGGACGAAAGAACCATGAGAACTGCCCCCGGCGAATGGTTGACGATCACACGCCATGTCATGGGAGGCAGGTACAGCCCAACGGCCGGATTCTGCAAGCGAACCTGGGCCCGAGCGGAACCAGTGTCGACGAGGACATCTAGCGAACCGGCAGCACAGACTAGCGTTTCGTGACACTCGCGATGCGCATGCTCAGCTCGCGCCTGGTTGCCGTGGACGTCGAAGACGAGATAAGCCCGAGCGGCGCGATACGGAAGTTGCTCATCGTGCTCGTATGCCACCAGCGATCCACGTAAGTCCTCAGCCACTGCGGCGCGAACGAGACGAACCCCGTCAGCTGAGACAGCGTCGAGGGCGCTCGAGTCGAAGTCCTGGGGACGAGCCCGGGACAGAAGGGAAGCCGAGTTTTCGCCTGCGTAGCCAACGATGCGCCCGGAGTCCCCCTGAACGTGGGCATATGGGGGAACATCCGATCCCACCGTGGTGCCCGGTGCAACCACCGCATGATGGCCGATGTGAACGCCAGGCCCAACCACCGCAGCAGCACCGATCTCAGCGTGTTCAGCAACGCGTGTAGGTCGACTCTCGCTGCTACCACCAGCGATTACAGAGTTGGCGCCAATCTTCGCCGAAGGGCCCACGATGACGCCGGTACCGATACGAGCACCCGCATCCAAGATCGCTCCCGTTGCCACCACCGCGTCATCCCCGATCGACACGTATGCGCCAATCTCGACTTCCGAAGCTATGTCGGCTGACGCCTCGACCGCAGCTGTCTCATGGATCACCTGCTACCTCCCGGGCCTAAGAATAGGCAGCCTCAAACGCAACTACCCACACCAACGAGCATGCCTCAGATTCCCAACTTCCCGGCGCGACAGGCGAAGGCGGCCGTCGAAGCGGTGCCGCTCAGTTACCGAGTCCGGCGCGTGCTTCGGCCTGCGAACGCTGCCTCCCAATCGACGTAGCCTCAAAGCGGCCCTTGAGCTTGAGGAATCGGCGCTCCACTAGGAAGAAGGAAAGAGATGCAGCGACGACAGTCGATGCGTATGCCAACAGATAGAACTCGACCGAGTGCGACCAGTCGATCGTTGCGAGTGCGCTAACGATCGCGAAGTGAAAGAGGTACATGCCGTAGGAGATGCGACCGAGGTAGACAAGCGGCTTCAACGCCAACCCCCGCGACACAAGGGACGCGGGGGTGCCGTGGACGTAGCCGATTAGCGCAGCAGCCGACAACGCAATCAAAGTGAAACCGACGGTATAGAAGAAACGTGGACTTCCTTGATCGGAGTTGGGGTGCCAAACGTCAATGGTCACCAGCAGCAGCGCAATTGCGGGCAGTAGCGCATAGCGACTAATGCTCGCAACCAACGATGGATAGGCACGAAAAGCGACGGCCAAGGCGCAACCGATTGCGAGCTGGTCCGCGAGCTCATGCGTACCAAGGGTCAAGTGTTGGTCGGCTGCTCCGTCGTACACGGCTAGTCGAAGAGCGAGAACCGCGGTTGAAACGGCGACGAGCGCGAGTAGAACTCGGTTTGTGCTCCAGCGACGCATTCCGATTAGGCAGGGTGGCCAGATCAGGTAGAACTGCTCTTCCACAGACAACGACCACATGTGCGCGAACAACCCGAGCGAGTCGAAGCCGTGGAAGAAAACCTCCCAGTTGGCGTAATAGAACAGTGTTGGGAGTATGGATGCGAGCGTGGCATCCCGGTAGACGCCTCCCAGGAGCAGCACACCGCCCACGCTTGCAATCAGCAAAATCCCCAACGCAGGCAGTAGCCGCAGCGCCCGCCGCGCGTAGAACCTTGTTAGGTGCAGGCGACCTTCAGTTTGACGCTCATCGAGAAGCAGAGTTGTGATCAAGAAGCCAGACAGGACAAAGAAGACGAAGACGCCGACGCCTCCGCCGGAGAAATATGGGACACCCATGTGTTCTGCAATCACAGTCGTGACCGCTAGGGCCCGAATGCCGTCGAGGGCTGGGCGGTAACCAAGACCAGTTGCTCGGCGCTGCGTCAATGGCTCCGCTGACATGGCCTTCCCAGTTCGGTCAATAGTGCTTCTGTTCGGCTCTGGGAGTGCCACGCGTCATGATACGGACCAGCGCGTGCCCCAGGGCAACAATCCGATGCATGCTCGACGTAACCCAGGGACCCACATGTGACCGCCTCGCCTGCATGTAGGCTCACGCGTTGTTGGTCAGGAATATGCACAACGCCCCACGCACACGTCCATACCAGTACGGATGACGCATGGCGAAGATCTATATCGGGGGTGCCGGAGGCGCCCCATCCAACAACGTCATCCGATCCCTGAGGGAGTCCGATCGCGACGACTGTCTGATCGGCGCCTCATCTAGTCCCACGGACCTTTTCCTTGCCGACGTGGATGAGCGACACATAGTCCCACCTGCTGCCGATCCGGCTTATCCGGAGCACTTGCTCGACCTACTCGAGCGGTGCCGTCCTGATTTCCTGCACGTGCAGAACGACGCCGAAGTCCTCGCTGTCTCACGCATGCGGAATGAGATCGGCGCCAAGGGAGTCCGGCTATTTCTGCCCTCCGTCGAGGGAGTGGAGATTTTCGTCGACAAGTGGTCTTCGTACGAACGGTGGGCAGCCGCGGGACTTCCTCTTCCTGAGACGGTTCTGGTCCGTGACGAGGATGACCTCGCCGAAGCGTTCCGGCGCTTTGGCGGTCGAGTATGGCTGCGCGCAACGACCGGAGGTGGTGGGAGAGGCGCCCTCCCCACAAGTGATCCCGTTCTCGCCGCACGCTGGATTGACAGGAACGGCGGGTGGGGGGCGTATACGGCGGCCGAGGTGCTCACTGAATCCTCAGTCGCGTGGCTCTCGTTGTGGCACGAGGGTGCACTGGTCGCGGCCCAAGCGCGACGACGCCTTGGCTGGGGCTTCGGGAGCCGTGCTCCGTCCGGTGTCACAGGCGTGACTGCGGTTGGTGAAACCATCCATTCATCAGACGTCACCGAGATTGGACAACTCGCCATCCAGGTCGTCGAAGATCGTCCTCACGGCATTTACGGCGTGGACATGACGCTGGATGACATGGGTCGACTCCGTGTTACAGAGATCAACGTCGGACGCTTCTTCACGACGGTCTACTTTTTCACCCGAGCAGGTTTTAACTTCCCGGCGCTGTATGTCGAACTTGGCATGGGAGCTGCGACTCCGCAGCAGATATTGGATCCCCTGCCCGAGGGGTTGCTGTGGATCCGCGGGATGGACGTCGAACCCGTACTCGTGCCTCGGGACCGGTACGAACAGCTACTAGAGACTGCACGCTAACGCGGAAACCGACGACCGAAGATCAGGAGGCATGGTGTCGTGACTGACGAGGCACAGCGAGTAGCCGGTGTTGCGACCTGGTACACCGACAGCCAGCTAGAGGTCGATAAGGCCATCATCCGTCATCGGTTCAAAGCGATCTCCTCACACTTCGTTGGGCAAAACTGCCTTGAACTCGGTCCAGCTGACGGTGTTATGACCTCGCTGCTACTCAGCCGATTCCAACGATTGACCGTCGTCGACGGTGCGCGCCACCTCCTTGACCAGATACCTGAACAACCGAACTTGTCCAAGGTGCACGCGTTGTTCGAGGAGTTCGAGCCACCAGAAAGATTCGACACCGTCGTCATCGATCATGTCTTGGAGCATGTCGAAGATCCCTCCGGAATCTTGCGACGCGTCGCAGGCTGGGTGCGAGATCGTGGTCACCTGATCATCGGTGTGCCGAATGCCAATTCCGTCCATCGCCTTGCGGCCGTAAAGATGGGGCTTCTGTCCCATCCGGCCGAACTCAATGAACGAGACTCGGCTGTGGGCCACCGCCGGGTCTTCGACCTCGTGACGCTACAAGAGACTGTTCGAGGAGCTGGTTTTTCGGTGCTCGCCACCGGAGGTGTCTTTCTAAAGCCTTTGTCTAATGCCCAGATACAAGAGACGTGGGACACTCGCATGATCGATGCCTTCGCGGAACTGGGCATGGAGCTGCCTGAGATTGCAGCTGAGATTTTTGTAGTATGCACGCCAGGTTGACGATAACGGTCGTACTTGATCTTGACGGGACACTGTTAGACGTTCGCCCCCGGCACTTCGAATGCCACAGACGTGTCATGGCAACGCTAGGACTGCAACCTCTGTCGTCGACTCTGTACTGGCGACGGAAGCGGTGCGGTCTGCCAACCCACAGGGTGCTAGGCCTCGGAATTGGTGACCGCCTGTGCAGAAGCTACGACCGGGCATTTATCGAATCGATTGAACACCCTGAGCTGTTGTCACTAGATGCACCTTTGCCAGGAATCATCGATTGGCTGCGGCGGGTATCGTCCCTCGACGCACAACTCATCGTGGCGACTGCGCGGCGCGACTACGGCGTTACTGCAGCACAGGTGAACAATCTTGGCCTTTCACCGGATCGCCTTGTCATCTGCGATTCCGAACGACCCAAGCAGCAAGGCGTGCAGTCGATCACACGGTCTCGGCCGGCTGCTTGGATCGGCGACACGGAAGTGGACATGGCGGCGGCTCAAGCCATCGGCGCACGAGCAATCGGCGTCTCCTCCGGGCTGCGAAACGAGTCAGTGCTTAGGGCCGCGGGCGCCGAAGTCGTTAGCCGCTCGCTGGCAGGTGTGCAGCTCGAGACACTTAGCCGAACCTCCACGCGGGACTGCCCTGAATAGAGTCGAGCCAGCACGATGCCTGTATCGTTTGTGGGGATCGCCCCATCTGCAGGGAAGCCTCTGTCCCAACTTGATTTCGACCTCCGGAGACGCGGCTCCAAGGTGTTCATTCGGCCATCGCTGCACGTGCCTCTAGCCTATTTGGAAATGCATCGGAACCGCCTGATATTCGGGCGCGTGGTCCGACTTGCGGAATCATCGGCGAATGCGGGGGGGCTTGAAGCAGCTGCCGCTTTTTCTGCGCTGGCGGCGCACTTTGCTTGGAACAATCACCCCGGAATTTTCATGAGCCCGAGGCTCGAGCGCCTAGTCAGAAGTATCGCCTTGCCTCCACAGACATCCAGTCACGATGGCAGCAACCGGCCAATTCAGCGGGTACTTCATGTGGTCACCGAACTTGGTTCGGTCGGTGGCCACAGCCGACTACTGGCTCGGTGGATCGAACACGATTCGGCACGACATCATGAGGTGGTGTTGACAGGGGGGTCAAACGCGCAGCGGCGGTCTCGAGAAGCCCAAGAGTCCCTAGGGATAACAAAGGTTCAGTCAATAAGCGGAAGCTTGATCGAGCGTGCCAGTCAGCTTCGCAACCGCGCTTCAGAGTTCGACGTGACGATCCTGCACGTTCATCCGTTCGATGTGGTGCCCTCGCTTGCGTTCGGCCGATGCTCCGACAGCCCGCCCATCATTCTCGTGAATCACGCCGATCATGTGTTCTGGCTAGGAGTCATCGCCGCCGATGTAGTGGCCTCTATTCGCGACACGGGGCAGCGCCTCGCCCAGACTCAACGAGGCCTAGTTGAAAGCCGAACATTCACGCTTCCAGTCCCTCTGAAACCGCCAGCTGATTCGAATCGGGACTCCGCATTCCGAAAAAGAATGGACATACCTGATGGGGCCGTGCTGATGGTGTCAGTCGCGTCCGCTTACAAGTTTGGGCGGCCTCGCGCGCGTCAATTCCTGCGGGTAGCAGACCTCCTTCTCAGAAGCGTCAGAGAGCTCTACATCGTGGTTGTCGGGCCAGAGGAGCAGGTCGCGTGGCGCAGGAGAGCGAAGAAGTTTCCCGGCAGGCTCAAGGTCGTCGGCGTGATGAACGACCTCGACGCCGTTTATCGCTCTGCCGACCTGTATTTGGATTCGTACCCAGTGGGATCTCTGACCTCGGTTCTGGAAGCGGGTTCGTATGAGTTGCCGGTGGTGCAACTCGAACAGAACTCTGATCCCGCTCGATTGCTGATCTCCGATGATCCCCGGATTTCGTCGGAACTGCTCCCCTGCAGCAGCCCTACCGAGCTCGTCGATCGCGTCCAGCGTCTCACCAAAGACGAAACGTATCGAAGAGCGAAAGGGCATGCCATAGCTCAAGCACTTGTGTCCGCGGAAAGTCAATCTCGCTGGCACGACCAGTTGGAGAATTTGCTGCGCTCTACAACTGCCTCGCGCAGGAACAGCCAGCTAAGGCCCTATGCAATCGTCGATGCTGTTGAGGCTTCTGAAGGAGTCACAAAAACTCACCGACTGATTTGCCGAATACATCCCAGCAGCGATCTACGGTCCTCGTACTTCGAACACCATGTCGACAACTTTCCCGCCGAGTTCACTCGCCGACTGAGCGATCGGGACAGGCTGTCTCGGGTGCTAGCCAGGTTGCGCGCTCCGCAGACACTGCGGAGCCTCGTATTTCTTGTGCGACTCTCATCGGTAGCACGTGCCGCTCGGCGCAATACGCTCCGTAGGGGAAGACAGCAGTGACACTCACATGTGTGCCGCGAAGCGGTCGGTCGTGCACCCGACCTAGTCCTCCGATCATGTCGTTCTGCGCGTGTGGCGCCTGATAGAGCGACCTTGATGTCTGACGCGGCCGGCTCCCAAGCAAATGACCCAGCCCCTGGATCAATGGCTGACAGCGAGATCGCAGCAGCCGGCGCGTTTGGTCCTACCCAGGCGAGACGCAGCGTCTTGTCCGGTGGGGCTTGGTCGGTGTCGAGCTGGATTCTCTCGATTGGCCTTGGCTTTCCGCTGACTATTGCCCTAGTTCGCCTGTTGCCTTCTCGTGAGTACGGAGCCCTCGCCGTGGCGACGGCGACGATCGCACTGCTCATGCCACTTGCTGGATTCGGGCTCGCAGGCAGCGTTTCACGATTGGCCTCCGAGGCCGTGACGTTGTCAGGCGAACCAGGGCTTGGCTCAGTCATGCGCCGCGCAGCACGTGTGGCTGGTCTACTTACCGCGATCGTGGGACTGATCGCTATTGGGGTCGTCACACTCATGGCCGTCTCGCGTTCGCTACGCCCAGGCCTTCTGCCCTTTGTCGTATTGCTGCCCGTGCTTCTGTCCACACCGTTCCAGCAAGCAGCCCAGGGCCTCGTGCAAGCCGCCTTTCGGCCGAGCGTGGCATTTCGAGCCGGCCTGGTTGTCTCACTCTTGGTTGGGTTGCTGACTACGGCGGTTCTCGTCTCTGGGCAACGCTTGGCTGTGGAAATTGCGGGCGTCAGGACCATCGCGGCAATCGTCGGGCTTTGGCTATTGGTCGTCGGATCCGGCTGGGGCGAATTCACCCGACGCGGCCGTGCTCTTCCCACCCCGCAAACGTCAGCGTTCGTGGCCTACGGTTCGGTGTTAACGCTGTCCCTGGGCCTCGATGCAGCTATCTCTCAACTTGATGTCGTCGTCCTAGGCGCATCACGAGGCGCCGCGGAAGTTGGCGCATACGCCCCGGTTTCGCGACTCGCAGACACGGTCATCACGATTTGGGCCCTGCTCGGAGGCTATTTACTCCCCGCATTGACGGCCGCGGCGGCGCGGGGCCATGAGACCGAAATTGGTGCTCTCTACCGCTGGGGCTCGCGCTGGGCGCTAACGATATGTGCTCCAGCGTTGGGATTGATGTTGGTCGTCCCAGGTTCATTGCTGCACGTTCTGTTTGGTGATCGCACTGCGGGGCTTACCACCCCCGCCCGAATTCTCAGTCTTGGCGTTCTTGCAAGTGTGTTGCTCGGATTTAATGGCCTTGTCCTCGTCGCCATGGGCGCCGTCCGGACGGCGATTCAGACCGCCGTCATCGGCCTGATTGCAAGTACGGCCGCCTGCATCCTGCTCGTTCCCCGGTTCGGGGCTAACGGGGCAGCTAGCGCGACGGTCATCGCGCTCGTAGGCGCAAACTTAATTGTCTCCGTCATCCTGCTGGTTCGCCAGCACTTGGCTCCGTGGGATCGACCACTAATGTTCACGCTTGCCGCGTTCGCTGCCGCGTGCATTGTGTCGGGCCTAATTTCACGACTCCTCCTCAACGACCGTGTTATCCAGGTCGTGATCGTTGCGGCGGTCACAGGACTGGCAACACTCGCCGCCTCCCTGGCTGCGGGAGATCAATCAGACCGGAAGTTGGTCTCTGACTTCGTGCGGCGTCGCAGTCAACAAGCTCCGACGTCTGCGATCCATGGAGCACTCGATGCGCTAAAGTCCGAGGAAGTGGGTCCTCGGAATGAGGAAACCAAAGCTCCAGATGACAATCGCACTTATGAACCATGAAGGTAGAAAGACCACCAGGCGCGTTTCTGTGGCGCTAGCTACCTATAACGGCGAAGAGTTTCTGTCACAGCAACTGCAGAGCATCGCGGAACAGCGCTTGCAGCCATACGAGTTGGTCGTCACGGATGACTGCTCCGAAGACTCAACATGCGGCATCGTCGACGCGTTCGCGCAGGAGGCCCCATTCCCGGTCAGGCTCCATCGCAACAACACGCGCCTCGGGTATAAATCCAACTTCTTTCGGGCCATCCGTCTATGTCGGGGCGACTTGATCGCGCTTTCGGACCAGGACGACATCTGGGCGCCCGACAAGTTGGTCCGCGCAGTCGAGGAGTTCGAGGCCGATCACGAGGTGACCGTGGTCGGTCACACCTCGGCGGTGGTCCGCACGGACTTGACGAAAACCGGCGCCCTCTTCCCTCAGATCAAACGTCGGCGCGTACACGCGCCCGGCCGATTTCCAGTGTGGGGGACACAACCGGGATTCACCACAATGTTCTCGCGACTGCTCGTAGAACTAGCTGACCCCGACGCACGGCCGGTCTCTCTCAATCCTCCGGTAATGAACGATCCACTGATGGCTCACGACGACTGGGTTGTCTTTGTGGGCGGGGCTCTTGGAAAGATAGTACAAATTCCAATGCCGTTGGCCCTCTATCGGCGACACGACATCAACACCGGTGGTCAATTCAGGGAAGTAACTGTAGGTACCCGGCTCGAGCAGTCCCTTGCCATGTCACAGGAGGCCACGCACTACAGCGGCATGGCGAGCCTGGCTGAGCAAAGAGCTGCTTACCTGTTGCAGATACAACCCAACCAAGAGCAATCGAGTGAAGCGATCGAGACAGGCCTGTTTCGCGCCCAACGCGCGTATCAACGCACCGCAAGCGCACTAAACCGACGCTCCAACTTGTATGCATCAACCCGCTCCTGGAGGCGGATCGCCCAGTTATTTGCTAATGCGGGCCGCGGCGACTATCGACCTCGGAGTCGCGGCGGTCATGGAGCTGCCTCTTTGGCAAAGGACGCCTTCCGAACTGCTGGGTCACCAACACTTGCGGCAAGAGTAATTCGCAGATTCAGCGCACAGGTCGAGAGAGAACCCCACTAGTCTCGACGTGCCGCTCATCGTCCCGGATGTCGCTATTCTCAGTTTCGTGACAAAGGTCGCCGAGATCGATGCTGTAGTACTCCGCAGAGGGAACCGCCTCAGGCGGATTCGTCAACGTGGTATCGATCCCCGTGACATTGACCGCCGAATGACCGACCTTGGCTTCTCCATCGAACGCCAACAGGGCGCCCTGTCGGGCTACGTCCTTTACTCGCGTGGCCACTGAGGTTGGTCACGTCGAATAGCCTTTACGGGGTGACGCAGCCAGGGCAGGGATGGCCGGGGCGGTGAACCACGTGCAATCGGTCAGCGAGCTTCCCACCCGCACCGCCGCAGTGGTGCTCAATTGGAAGAACGCACCTGACACCATCCGCTGTCTTGATGCTCTGACGCATCACACGGACAACATCGAGGCCGTTGATGTGATCGTTGTCGATAACGGATCCGGAGATGGCTCCAGTGACAGGATCCGTGCCGCTCACCCTGAAGCGACGATTCTTCAACTCGAAGCCAACACAGGCTTTGCAAGAGGAATCAATGCGGGCCTTCATTGGGTCCTAGACAGGCATGAGCACGACGTCATTGTGTTCCTAAACAACGACGCGATCTTGACTCCCGCGAATCTCGACCGGGCCACGAACATCGTCCGAAAGGACCCCACGATCGGCATGGTCACCGGCAAGGTTCTCAGGCACGACGGGCCGATCTGGTACGGCGGGGGCCGTCTTCTTCGTCTGGTTGGCGGAGTTCGCATCAACGGACAGGGACAGCTGGACAGCGGTCAGTGTGACCGCGCATCCGACGTCACCTTCCTGTCCCTCGCGTTCGCGGTCGCGCGACGTGAAGTGGTGGAACGAGTCGGGTTGTTGTCGGAGGATTACTTTTTCGGACAAGAAGAGTGGGACTACTCACTTCGGGTGCGACGCGCCGGACTACGTCTTCGGTACGAGCCTTCGGTCGTGTGTCTCCACGGCGGCGACGGCAGCCACAAGAACACTGCTCCCGAATTCATCTACAACGGCTATCGCAACAAGTTGATCTTTCAGAAAACGCATCTCCCTCGTCCCGTCTACTGGCTTTGGTGGCTAGCGTTCGCCACCTACACGAAGACCATCATGCCGCGCCGAGTGCGTCGCCTACCGGGACAGCCCGTGGAACCGGAGGTGCTTAAGTTCTGCGCAAAGACTGCCCTGGCAGACCACGCCGCCTCGTCACGCCCGATCGAGGAGGCAGATCTCCTGGGCTTCCAACGCCGCCTGGAAGAGGCTTTGGCGTCGGCTGAAAAATCTCGCCCCTAGGCTTTCGCGTGACAGACCGGGTTCATGGCTGGAGGTTTCGTGCCTGAGCGAGCATGCAGGCTCGCCGTACTGAGCAACATTCCAACGCCCTACCGCCAAGAGCTTTATCGAGAACTCGCATTGCGCGCCGACATCGACTTGCACGTCATCTACCTAGGGTCCTCGCACCCAAAGCGCCGTCAGTGGGCGATCACGCCGACCGGCTATCCCTCCACTGTGGTCAGCCACCGGGTGCTCGAGATCGGTGAGTACGCCCTGCATCCAGTGATCAGGCCATGGCGAGCCATCAAGAGACACCGCCCGGACGTGCTGATCGTCTCGGGCTGGGATCAACCTGCGTACTGGGCAGCACTAGGGCGATACAGCAGACGACTACCTGTTGTTGGGTGGATCGAGTCACATGAGTCGTCCGGCCAACGCCGGGGAGGAGTCTCACAACGCATTCGGGCCGCGTATGTGAAGCAACTATCAGGCGCGATCGTGCCTGGTGACGAGAGTCGCAACTACCTGGAGCGCTCGATCGGTGTACACGTTCCGACGTTGGAATATCCGAACCCGGTTCCAGAACCATCTCCAACATTCACCAGGACAGCGAGCGCGGTCGACGGGTTCAATCTCTTGTTCGTGGGCGCTCTGAACGATCGTAAGGACCCACTTCGTGCTCTTAAGATCGCCGAAGAGCTAGCCAGAACTGGAGTTAGCTGCACGCTTACATTCGTCGGTGATGGTCCTCTGCGCGAGCGACTTGAGCAGCACCGGGCCAACAACGTCAATACTCGTGTGCTTGGGTACCTCGAAGGCGACGCCCTCGAGGAGCAGTGGGAGGCGGCATCTTGCCTGGTCTTGCCTTCACACTCCGATCCTGCGCCGGTCGTGCTGAGCGAGGCAGCCGCCCGAGGAGTTCCTTTCGTGGTGTCGGATCGGTGTGGAGGTGTCAGTGCCTTAGTCCGGCTCGGCGCAGCTGGGCGTGCGCTGCCATTGGACGCATCCGATCCGACATGGGCATCAGCTGTCGCCGAGCTCAGCGGCACTGGTGAGCCGATCGACGACGTGACGTGCAGGCCCAGCGCCGCACGCCTGGCCAAATTCGTGCGGGATCTATCTCAGCAAGGAAGGTAGGCCTCGCAACTCATCCCAGCGGTGCGCGAACACCACGCTTACTTCGAAACACGCCGTGGATGAGTCCGCGGCACAGCGCAGCCAACGTTTCACGTCGATGCGGCCCGTACAACAGGGCCTTCGTGGAGATCAAAAATAGGTTCCGAGCGTGGGCGAGCAGATTTAGGGCATCCGGACTGTCCCAGAGAAAAAGCCACAGCCCGTTCCGTGCGATCGAGTAGTAACGATCGGCCGAGTAGCCACTGATCACGACGGTTCGCCAAAGAAATCGGCGCTGACGTGGTTCACCCGGTCGTTGGAAGACCGTCGCCGCGGGGCAGGTCCGGATCCGCCAGCCAGCCTTGCGCACGCGAATGCAGAATTCATAGTCCACGTAGTCGACAAAGTAGTCCTCGCGCATTCCGCCCACCTGATCGAGGACAGACCGGCGGATCAGGCAACCGGCAAAGGGCGCCTTCTCGACGTCTTCCGCAGCAAGGTTGTGCGAATCCCTCACGGACGTGACCCACTGAGCGGCGGCGATCCCCACCCCCTCGTCCGACATGCACTCAGTGAGCAGCCCGACCGCGCCGCTGGCAATCTCGGTGTCATGATCGAGCGTGAGCGCATACGACCACTCAGATACTCGTGCCGACTCTAGGGCGACGTTCAGCCCCTCGGCGATTCCTACATTGCGGTCAAGCAACGTGATGTGTAACCGATCGGGACCGTAGGCATCGCGTAGCCGCGCCAGGGCGGCTCGTGTGTCCGCATCAGAGCCGTTGTCGACGACGTAGATGCGCGCTACCTGATCAATTGCTGCCAAGACGCTTCGCTCGATGAGCTCAGAACAGTTGTAGCTCACGATCAGAGCGATGACGTCGTTCAAGACTGGCGCCGGCGTGTTTCGGCGGCCGAGGCGGCGCTAAGCACGCCTTGCCTGAATCGCGCCCAAGTAAAGGTCTTGGCAGTCACCCGAGCTGCTCTTCCCATCTCTTCCGAGAGTTCTCGCGATCGGGCTAACTCGGCCAACGTGTTGGCGAGCTCGTCCGGTCGTCCCACTGGTAGCACCCGACCTTCGACGCCGTCAGTGATCACATCTGGGAGACCGGTGTTGGTCGTGCCGATGACGGCCAATCCTGCCGCCATCGCCTCGAGATAGACCAGTCCGAAGCCTTCGATCAACGACGGAAGCACGAACACGTCATGCTGCGCATACAAGCGCTGCAATTCTTGTCTAGTCGGATTGACAACAACTTCAACATTAGAACCCAAACGCTCCGCCCAGTGTGGAGAGATCGCCCGCGTGACCAGCGTTAGTCGTACATCGCCACCAAGAGCGTCGACAGCTTCTAGTACGTCGTGAATGCCTTTTCGATACACGACCTGTCCGACCCAAAGCGCTCGCAGTGGTCCCGGATGTCCACGCTCACGAAAGAAATCGCCTTGTATCGCTTCGGCGCCGTACGGAACGACTGCAATCTGATGTCTTGGGAGCCCATCGTTGGCCAAGGCTTCTGCCACGTAGGTAGATGCCGTGATCGCTCCATCAGCAATCTGGAGTGAACGTTGAAATACGTCCAGCTCCTCGGCCGATGCTTTTTCCTCGGGTTCCACGTCGAAAGTGCAGCCGGTACGCTCCCGATCGGCGCTTAGCGCTCGCTGTACTTCGCGCGCGGGGGGATGAACCTGAAAGAGCAGAGACGGCCCCTGCGCTCGGCTGTTCGACGAAGCAGCAGCGAAGCCGGACCAGTAGTAGCTGTAGACAACCGCGCCGCTGACACCACGACGGGCGGCCGCATAGGTCCCCAACGCACGGTCGCGGTCAACCCAGTCCCTATAACGCATTAGCCGTAGCCAGGTCACCAGACCCGTAACGCGCCGCGAGGAGACAGCTTCGTGATGACGCGCTAGCAGCCGATGTCGGATCCGCTCGGGCGCACGCGCGGCAATTGGGAGCATCCAGTCCGGCAGGTAAGCATCGGTAACTAGCAAACGCAGTCGCCCGGCCCCAGAAATCGCTGCTGCTACCTGGTAGTGGTCTCGCGAACCGAAGTGCGCCACCACGTAGTCGTGCGCTGGCAGATCAGCCACGGGTAGAGATCAGCAATTTCTCGGACACCTGTGGCTGGCTCCCCCCGTTGGGGTTACTCGTTCTTGTCTTGGAGCGCCGCTCTAGAACGAGAATCACCAGCGGCACTACGAGGAAACCGAAGCCGTTGTAAACCGCCTGCACGAACAAGGCCCGGCTAAATGCCTGCACGATCAATGCGATCAGCAAGGCCACGGTCACGTCGAGCAAGGGTGAACGGGACAGCGACCACCGGTAGATCAGGAACCCGTAGCCATAACCGATGATGAGCATCCCCAGAAGCACACCAACGATGCCAAAATTCAGATACATCTCGCCCCATAGGGGCATCGAGCGTCCTTGCTGCGGATCGGTGTACTGCGCCACCGTGGTGAGCGTGGGGTCGATTGGCTTGCTACGCCAAAGTTGGCGTGGCACGGCCTGCGGTACGACGTAGCCATAGGACGTGCCCTTAAGAAACGCATGGTCGTCAGCCCATTTGATGGTCGCGGCTAGTGGTGCCACGATTTCGAGGTCAGTACGAAATGAACTAACGCTGCTGGACGCTCGTGCGGTCGAGCTAGTCGCTTCCGACCTGCGATTGCCTTGAATTCCGATGAGTAGCGCCGCGCCAACCAGCCCAACTAACAACAAGGCAATACTCCCGCGCACGCCTCGACGCCGCCACACGAGGAGGAGCAACGTACTGAGTGCCATAAGAATGAAGATGTATCGAGCAAAGGCATTGACCGTCAACGCACCCGCAGTGATGACTGAAATCCAGCCGACAATGTGCTCGCGTCGGGACCGCCCCGCGTGACACAGCACCAAGCCCCAAGCGCCGACATACTGTGGCGCGTAGGTGAGATAGGCGGTGACACCCGCAGCCCCCGCTGCATCGTTGGTGAAGGTGCCTACGCCATACCGAGCCAAACGGTAGGCCAGCAACAACCAGACGACTGCTCCAACCTTCCAGATCACCGGAGTGAGAGCTGGGCGTTCAGGCAATCTGCCCAAGGCGTGAAGCGATGCTCTGCGACTGGCAAGGTAACCGACGACGAAACCAAACCCTGCAAGAGCAGTCGTCCCACTCGCAGCGGAATACCAGTCCGAGTAGTCGATGCCGTCAACGAATGTCTGACGTGTCGCCAAATCGTTGACGGGCACATAGATGCCGTAGAGCAACACGAGAGCAACGACCACCGTTACCGGACTTGCCGAAGTCCGCAATTCCGGTCTGCTTAGGTACGCCGCCACGGTGGCCAGCCCGAACAACACCCAAGCCACGACTAGGAACTGAGAGCTGCGGCTGTCGAGCAGCGACCACACAGCGCCGAAGGCCAAGCCACCTCCGAGGAGGACGCGGCTCACCGTTGCCGGCGAAAGCCGGGCGAGAAACGAGGTCACAGCGAGCAAGTCCTCTGCCGGTTCTGAGGTCGGTGGTGTGCCCTAGCCCTTTACGACGCTATCAGCGGCCCGGCTATCGTGTCGGCAACGTGAAGATCTCCTTCATCGCTGACTACCGCAGCCCGATCGCTCGGCAATGGATCGACCACGTCGCGATCCAGCACGACGTTCACGTCATCTCGTCCTACCCGCTTCCCACGTCCGACCGCGGACCCTTGGCATCGCTGCAAGTAGTACCGCTCGGATTGGCGGGTCTCGCCGGCAGCAATGCGCGCCAAACTGCCGGTGGTGCTAGAAGCCGGCCAAACCGGCCGCGCCCGTGGCACCTGACCTCGCGCAGACTCGGTAGCTCGCTACCTGGATTGCGCCGTGCGCTCGGGCCTGCCGACGCAATGCGCCAGAGCCGACGCCTGCAGCACGCGATCGAACGCACCGAACCTGACCTCGTCCACGCGATGCGCATCCCCTACGAGGGCATGGCTGCCGCTCGAGCAGTTCCCCCGCAGATTCCATTCCTGCTTTCGATCTGGGGCAACGACCTCACGCTTCATGCGCCGGCCAACCGACTGATGCGAAACGCCACGCGTCACGCTCTCGAACGCGCTGATGCCCTCCAATGTGACTGCGGGCGAGATGTCCGCCTGGCGGAGGCATGGGGGTGGGTCCCTACCCGACCATCGATCGTCGTGCCAGGCATCGGCGGAGTCGATGTGAATGTGTTCCACCCTGGCAAGTCAACGCTCCGTGAACAGCTCGGCCTCGATCCAGGCGTTCCCATCGTGCTGAATCCCCGCGGCTTGCGTGAGTACGTCTGCTGGGACAGCTACCTCGAGGCCATTCCGGTGATAGCTGCACGACGTCCAGACGTGCACTTCGTCTGCACCGGCATGTCGGAGAGCGCCGCGGTGAAGAGGCGCGTCGCAGATCTCGGCATCACGACCCGCCTGACCTTGCTTCCTCCGCTTGGACACGCGGCCATGGCCGACGTCTTTAGAGCCGCGGACGTCTCTGTTTCACCGTCGGTGCACGACGGGACGCCAAATACGTTGCTGGAGGCCATGGCGAGCGGAGCGCTGCCGGTGGTGGGACGCCTCGATTCGGTGCTGGAATGGATCGAGGATGGCCAGAACGGACTTGTTTGCGACCCGACCGATCCTGACTCGGTCGCGACGGCTGTCATAGAGGCGCTCGAGAACGCCAGACTTCGCGCAAGAGCGACCACAATCAACGGTTCCCTGATCGAGGAACGCGCGGATTTTGGCCGATCCATGGACGCGGTCGATGCGTTTTACCGGACGGTCATCCAAGCCGGAACCAGCGTCGTATCCGATAAGGCGTCCTGACATGTGCGGGATCGCAGGGTGCGTCGGGGACTCTCCCTTGTCGGAGGCCGCTTGGGGTCAGGTCTGTTCCTCGATGGCACATCGTGGGCCCGACGGTGCAGGGGTTTGTTCATGGAACGTCAATGGCATTCACGTCCAGCTCGCTCACACTCGGCTAGCTATCAACGACCTTTCACCCGCAGGCGAGCAGCCCGTCTACGACGAGTCCGAGCGGCTCGCCATGATCTTCAACGGTGAGATCTACAACTACCCGAAGCTTCGGACCCTATGCGAAGACCGCGGCCACACCATGCGATCGCATATGGATGGTGAAGTGATCATCCACCTGTTCGAAGACGAGGGTCTGGACGCATTCAAGCGTCTCAACGGGATCTTCGCTCTGGCGATCGCGGATCGCGAGAGCGGACAAGTCGTGCTGGCTCGTGACCCGCTGGGCGTAAAGCCACTCTTCTACTCAATCGAACAATCAGGCCGGCTTACTTTCGCGTCCGAACTGAGGACTCTCGCACACGCAGGCGGGGGCGTGACCGAGTACGACAAGGTCGCGATGGCACAGTTCCTGACGTTCTTGTGGGTGCCAGCGCCGCGCACTCCCTTCGCGGGCGTCCGCAGTCTGCGCCCGGGTGAAACGCTCATCTGGTCACCCGATGGGGTCACAGTGCGCGCCTATGGCGAGCCGGTGTTCTCCACCGTCCCAGGCAGGTCGGTCGATGTTGCCGCCACGGTCAATCTGGCGAGATCCCACGTGACAGATGCCGCGCATCGGCAACTGCTTTCAGACGTCCCCATCGGGCTCATGGTGAGCGGCGGAGTGGACAGCGGACTGCTCTGGTGGTCCACCCACGAGGCGCTCGAGAGGGCATTCACCATCACCTGGGATCCATCCAGTGATAGCGAGGGATTGAACGAAGAAGTGGAGAACGTC
The DNA here is from genome assembly GCA_033851265.1 of Frankiales bacterium. Lineage (GTDB taxonomy): Bacteria > Actinomycetota > Actinomycetes > JAWWOW01 > JAWWOW01 > JAWWOW01. Next base: position 517,734 of record JAWWOW010000006.1, on the reverse strand, counting down.
CGCCACCTTCAGCAGCGTCTAGGCACTCATGTCCAAGAGGTCCCCGGGGGAGAAGTGGCGATGGAGGTCCTGCCTCGGGCTGGCGACCTATTCGCCGATCCGGCCTACGCACTTGCATCTGAGATTGCCAAGCATGCGCGCGCGGCGAACATCCCCGTCCTGCTCTCCGGACAGGGCGGCGACGAACTTTTTGGCGGATACCGTCGACATGTTGTGGCCCGGGTCCTTGAGCGCGTTGCCCTCGGCCGGATGGGTCGGAGTGCGGCGTCGGCACTCGCGCGGGCGCCACTCCGCAACGTCAATGTGGAGTACGCCGCACGGTTAGCCCGTGCTCTTTCTGAGAAGGACCCGTTCCGCGGATACATGCAGCTCTCCACATACAGCGAATCGGTAGACCGGGCGCGCGCCCTCGAGTGCGACGAACGCGAAGTCTCCGATGATGTGGTCTGGCAAGAGCACCGCGAGTTTTACGAATCATTGCCTCAAGAGATGTCGTTCACTCGCAAGGTGATGGCGCTGGACCTCGCGGTGTACATGCCCGGACTCGGACTCGCCTACGTTGACCGCGCCGGTATGGAGCACGGCGTAGAAATCAGGGTGCCTTGGCTCGACCTCGAACTCGTGCGATGGGCGTCCAAACTGCCCGTCGAGTACCTCGTCCGCCGCGGCACGAACAAATGGCTGACCAGACGCGTCGCCCGCGAGGTTCTCGGGGAACGGTATGCGAGCGCGCCGAAACGGGGCTTCGGTGCACCATCGTCGACAATCGCCGCATCAGCTTGGGCAGGCGAGCGCGGGTTCCGCCAGAGCGTCTACTTCAGCCTCGCCACCCGGCTGCTTGATCAGCACCGGGAGACGGTCGGCAAGGAACTTGTGCGCACTGCAGCCGCCGCTCGCGCATGAGGCTGGATACCCACGACAATCATGTAGTGCGCCGGGTTCTCGTCCTCAACCATTTCGCGGCCCCACTTGGGGCGCCGGGGGGCACCCGGCATGTGGAGATGTTCGATCGTCTCCAGGGCTGGGAGCCAAGGGTCGTCGCCTCGAACCGCAACCTGCTGACGGGCGAACGTCCGGTGAGCGAGGGACCGAGCTTCGTCACGGTGTGGACGTCGCCGTATAGCGGCAATAGCTGGCAGCGCATCCTCAACTGGATCAGCTACGCGATAACCGCAACCGCCTATGGCCTGAGGACCAAGCGTCCGAGTGTCGTCTACGCCTCCTCACCACACCTCCTCGCCGGCCTCGCAGGTTGGCTCATCGCGCGGTTACGACGCGCGGTGTTCGTTCTGGAAATCCGGGATATCTGGCCCCGCATTCTCGTCGAGATGGGCACGATGAGCGAGTCCAACCCTGTCTATAAGGCGCTGCGGCGGCTCGAGTTGTTTCTTTACCGGCGGGCAGACCAGATCGTCGTGATGGCAGCGGGATCCATTGGAGCGTTGGAACGCGATGGTGTGCCACGGGACAAGATCCACCTCATCCCTAACGGCGCAGATCCCGCCGACTTCGTGTCTGCGAGGGACCCGGAGACGACTCGAATGGAGTTCGGTCTCAGCCGGCTGGACTTCGTCTTTGCCTACACCGGGGCCCATGGGCCAGCCAACGGTCTCGACCTCGTGCTTGACGCGGCTCGAGAAGTGGCGGAGAAGGCGCCCGAGATTCGCTTCCTCCTGGTCGGTGATGGACCTACGAAAGAGCAACTCGCGCGGCGAGTGGCCTCGGAAGCACTGTCCAACGTCGTCTTTCATGGCCCAGTGCCGAAAGACGAGATCCGTCACCTCCTGGCGGCAGTCGACGTTGGACTGCACGTGTTGGCAGACGTGCCGCTGTTTCGTTACGGCGTCAGCCCGAACAAGCTCTTCGACTACATGGCTGCCGGGCGGCCCGTGCTGACCAACGTGCCGGGAGAAGTCGGCGGTCTCGTGACCGAAGCCGACGCGGGTCTCGCGGTTGCACCGCATGACATCGCAGCCGGAGCTCTACGACTCGCTGAGGCCGACCACGGGCAGTTGCAAGCCTGGGGACGGAACGGTCGCACGTTCATGCAGCAGGAACGATCTCGTACCGCTCTCGCTGCGCAACTGCAGTCGGTCCTCGACAGCGCGGTTCGATGAGGGACCACGGGAAGGCGTACGACCCCGTCAAGCGCCTCATCGACATCCTTGTCAGCGTCATCGGCATGACCATGACTGCCCCGCTGCAGGCAGCGCTCGCCGTGCTTGTCCGAATGCGACTAGGCAGTCCCGTCTTGTTCCGTCACGTTCGTCCTGGACGCGACGGCACGCCCTTCACGCTGCTGAAGTTCCGCACGATGCGAGACGCCGGTCCCGGAGAGGAAGGGCCGGATCACGACGCAGCCCGCCTCAGCAAACTCGGTGGTCTGATGCGAGCGACCAGCCTCGATGAACTACCGACGCTGTGGAACGTGCTCCGGGGGGACATGAGTCTCGTCGGACCTCGACCACTCCTCATGTCATACGTCGACCGTTACACACCCGAGCAGGCGGAACGCCTTCGAGTGCGGCCCGGAATCACTGGTTGGGCGCAGGTCAACGGACGCAACGCCATCTCCTGGGAACAGAAATTTGACTACGACCGGTGGTACGTCCACCACCGTTCGCTCTGGCTCGATCTGCGCATCCTCGGCCGGACCGCACTCAAGGTTCTTCGTCGAGAGGGCATCGCCGCGGAAGGTTCTGCAACGATGCCGGAGTTCATGGGCTCGGCCGATGAGGAGCGCAACGCCAAGTGACCAGCGCCGTTCTGCTCTCGTCGGCAGGCCGACGGGTCGCGCTGATGCGCTGCTTCCGAAGCGCAGCAGCAGACATCGGTATCGATGCCCGGATCCTCGCATGTGACGTGACGCGACTCGCTCCGGCGATGCATACCGCCGACGACACCTTCGTCGTACCGCGTGCGGACGATCCGGCGTTCATCGACGCCGTACTTCAGGAATGTGTAAGCCGCGATGTGCGCCTGGTCATTCCGACCATCGACCCGGAGCTGCCGATCTACGCCGCCCATGCCGACCGGTTTCGCGAAGCCGGCACAACCATTGCGGTCTCCTCGCCGGAGACGGTTGCCATCGGCGCGGACAAAAGGAAGACACACACCTTCCTCACCGCCCATGACATCCCAACCGTGCGTCAAGCAGACGCCAGTGCCGTGCTCGATGCTCCCGGCGACTGGACATTCCCGGTCATGGTGAAGCCGGCACTCGGGAGCGCGGGCATCGGCGTTCAGTCAGTGGCATCCGCGGAGGAGTTGGCCATCATCAAGCCGGACAAGGATCTTCTCGTGCAAGAACGCGCCTCCGGCTTTGAGGTAACCGTGGATGTCTTCGTCGACCCTGCTGGCATTCCGCGTTGTGCCGTCCCCCGCCAACGACTCGAAGTCCGCGCTGGTGAAGTCAGCAAAGCGATAACGGTCCGCCGTGTCGATGTCGTTGACCTGGTGACAAGGCTCTGCACGCTGCTTCCCGGTGCATTCGGCGCCCTCAACGTGCAGGTCTTCGTTGACGACGATGAGGGCCAGCTACGCGTCATCGAAATCAACCCGCGGTTTGGCGGTGGGTACCCGCTGACTGACGCGGCGGGGGCGCACTACGCACGATGGCTGCTGCAGATCGCACACGGGATCGAGCCCGACATCGACGCCCGCAACTGGCGGGACGGCTTCGTGATGCTTCGCTACGACGACGCTGTCTTCATCGATGCGTCCGATGTGCGCTGACACCGCTTTTCGCGGATGTGTCGTGTTCGACCTCGACGACACGCTGTATCTGGAACGCGACTACGTGCGAAGCGGCTTTGCCGCCGTGGGCGAGTACTTGCGTGAGCACCATGGCTTGCCGGACGCCGGCGACCGAGCGTGGGCCTACTTCGTGCAGGGTCGGCGCGGCGACACCTTCAACCAGGTACTGCAGGACGCCGGGATTGCGCCGACACACCTAATCATCCATGAGCTCATCAGGGTCTACCGCACGCACCAGCCCGATATCGCGTTACTGCCGGACGCTGCAGCGGCAATCGACCGCTTGCGGCCGGACTACCGGATCGCGGTCATCACTGACGGGCCGATTGAGAGCCAGTCCGCGAAGGCGCGGGCACTACACGTCGGGGACTACGCCGACCCGCTCATCCTGACCGCCGCGCTGGGTGAGGGATTCGGCAAGCCGCATGCCCGCGCCTTCGAGATCGTCATGGAAAGGGTCGGGCTAGCCGCAGACGCCTTCGCGTATGTCGCCGACAATCCGGCAAAGGACTTTGCGGCACCGCGTGGCCTGGGCTGGCGAACCATCCGGGTTAACCGACCTGAGAGTCTGCACACGAACGTCGACAGCGGGGCATACGTTGATGTGGAGATACCTGACCTGTCCACCTTGCTGAATCATCTAGGAGCTCGGTGACCCGGATCTACTTGTCCCCCCCGCACATGGGTGAGGATGAGCTGCGCCTGCTCCAGGAGGCGTTCGAGTCGAACTGGATCGCTCCGCTCGGCCCGTACGTCAACGAGTTCGAGGCGTCTGTTTCGCGGGCGCTAGACGGCATCCATGCCGTCGCGCTTTCCAGCGGGACGGCGGCCCTGCATCTGAGTCTCATCATGGCTGGGATAACAGCTGGTGACGATGTCTTGGTTCCTACCCTGACGTTCTCAGCAACTGCTAACGCAGTTGCCTACGTCGGAGCGCGTCCTGTCTTTGTCGATTGTGACACCGAAAGCTGGCAGCTCGACCCCAGTCTGGTCGCTGAGGAGCTCACCGACCGTGCCCGGGCGGGTCGGTTGCCTGCGGCCGTGATCACCGTTGATCTCTACGGCCAGTGCGCTGACTATGACCAACTGATCGACCTCTGTAGGCAGCACGACGTCCCTCTCATCGAGGACGCCGCTGAAGCTCTCGGCGCTACCTACCGTGAACGACCAGCCGGAACATTCGGTGAGTTCGGAGTCTTGTCGTTCAACGGCAACAAGGTCATCACGACCAGCGGCGGCGGAATGCTCCTGACCCACTCGGCTGAGGCGGCCGAACACGCGCGATTCCTAGCGACGCAGGCGCGTGATCCCGCGCCGCACTACGAGCACTCGGTTATCGGGTTCAACTATCGAATGAGCAATCTGTTGGCCGCGGTCGGTGTCGGGCAGATGAGGGTGCTGGACGAGCGGGTGGCCCGACGTCGCGACAACAACCGCTTCTACCGCGAACGCCTATCCGGCGTACCTGGCATTGGGTTCATGCCGGACGCCGGATATGGCGAACCCTCTTGGTGGTTGACGTGCCTCACCATCGACGAGGACGTCAGCGGAACAAATCCAACCGCCGTCCGCGAGGAGCTCGCACGTCACCAGATCGAAGCGCGGCCGTTGTGGAAACCACTGCACCTGCAACCAGTGTTCCAGGGCGAGCGGGTGCTCGGGGGAAAGGTCTCCGAACGTCTGTTCCGGACAGGACTGTGCCTGCCGAGCGGCTCGAGTCTGACCGACAATGACCGCGCTGAGGTTGCCGATCTGGTGGCGGGGTGCGTTCGTTCAGCGTGAACCGGGGACAGGCACCGGTCGAACGGCATTACCGGTCAGCAAGGACTCCGCGGCCGCGAGCGCGACAGCACTGGTCTCGAGCGCCGGGACGGTAAGCGCGGCCGCCAATTCGGTTCGCTCTGTTGCAGCTTTGAATTGACGCAACAATTCGACGTGACCCTTGTCCTGCCCGTCTCCCTTTGTGGTCTTGCCGTCGAGCGTCGTACGCCGGAAGTCGTCAATAACGGCCGTGCGGTCGCGACCGAGAACCTCGAGGCGCTCCTTGGGTGTGCCCGGGCTCGCTCCGGTGGCGTACACGATCGCTGCCTGCGAGCCGTCCGCGTAACGGATGAGGAGAGACAAGTCCTCCTGCAACAGAGCCTCCAGTCCGCCAGCACCAATCGCTATCACCGACGTAACGTCGGCCTCCGCAATCGCGTTGCAGGTGTCGATGAAGTGGCAGACCTCGCCCAATAGACGCCCCCCTTGGCGTCGGTCGTGATACCAGTGGCTCGCGTCGAGGCGACCGGCCGCAACTCGGTAGGTCATCAATAGTGGGCCGCTGCCGCTCGTGAAGTGCTCGCGCACCGCCTTTACCGCTGGGGACCATCGTCGGTTGAAACCGACTGCTAGCTGTCCGGGAGAGGACCGCCACGCATCGATGACTGCGTTCAGCTCATCCTCTGTGATCGCCAGCGGCTTCTCGCAGAACACATGCTTGCCGGCTTGGAGCGCGCGCAGCGTCAGCGCAGCGTGAGAGTCGTGCCGCGTCGCGATGAAGACGACGTTTACAGAGTCGTCAGTGAATACGTCGTCTGCGGATGATGCAGCTCGCGCGAAGCCTCCTCGCTCTGCCAACAGGCGAGCCGACAGGCCACCCTCTGAGGCGACCACAGCAAGGTCCTGCCAACCGGCCTCACCGATGGCAGGGACGAGCGTCGCCCGCGCATAAGACCCCGCGCCGATGAGTCCGACGCCGTCACCCGATCGCTTGCGAGGAGCAATGTCCACCACCGTGGCGGACGCCTCGTCGGACTGCTGGTAGATGAGGTGGACCCCAAGAGCGTCCTCACCTTGCTCCACGACCTCATACGCGTCGAGAACCCTCTCGAACGGGAACTCGTGCGTGATGAGATCGGCCGTGCTCAGCCGCCCACTGCGCAGCAGACTGAGATACGCCTCAAGGTTGCGTCCCTCAGTCCACCGGACTGCGCCGATCGGGTAGTCGACACCCCAGTCTTCGTAGGTTCGCTCATACCGCCCCGGTCCATAGGACCGCGCGAAGCGGAGGTTCAACTCCTTCTCGTAATACGGCGTGCGCTGCATGTCGAGACCAACGTCGCCGACAACGACCACGATCGCGCGATCACGGGCAAGCGCGGCCGCGCGGCGTACCGGCTCGGACGATGACGTTGCGGCAGTCAATAGGACGGCGTCGGCCCCGTGTCCGCCGGTCCATTGGCGTACAGCCTCGGTGGTGTCAGCTCCAGACTCGACCAGACCTAGTCCGCCATTGGCAGCCGCAAGTGCCACCGCGTCGGGTTTGAGGTCGATGCCCGCAACCTCACAGCCGGAAGCCTGGGCGAGGCGCATTGCCAATTGTCCGACGAGTCCCAGTCCGATCACCACGACACGTCCGCCTGGGCCTACTTCTGCGAGCCGGAATCCATGCAAGGCAATGGCCGCGATAGTGGCGAAGGCCGCTTCAGCGTCATCGACCTCATCTGGCACGGGTACGGCGAGGTGTGCGGGGACCACCTGGTATTCGGCGTGACCTGCGGACGCGGTAACGACGCGCTGTCCAATAGCGAGTCCGGGCGCCGCTTCCCCTAGAGCTGCGACGGTGCCCATTCCGCAGTACCCCAAGGGCATCTCTTCGTCGAGGCGTGCACGAACAGCGCGCATCGTCGTCGCGAGACCTTCGGCCCGAGCTTTCGCCATCACCTGTCGAACGAGATCCGGACGTGCGCGCGCCTTCTGCAACAGGCTGGAACTCGCCAACGAGCGCACGGCGCGTTCGGTACCGGGCGAGAGAACGCTGCGGGTGGTCTTTACGAGAACTTCGGTTGGGCCAGGGAACGGTCGCGGTACATCGACGACACGAAGCTCTCCGCCACCGGAGACCGCCTGGACGACCTGTTTCATGCTTGAGTCACTGCGACAGAGGTGTGTTTCAACGACGCCGCCCGCTCTTGAGCGTGAGCCGCGAACTGTGCGGCTCGACTCCTTGCACGACCAACTCTGCGCCTTCGCTGTCCCACCGGATCTCCAGATCGATGCCGTCGACCTGCACACGATCGCCGTTGCTCACTACCTTCGCGGGCTCAGCCAATGACAACGCCCAACAGACGTGGTCGCTGTCATTCCCGCGCATCAGGACGCTATCAACCGGAGCGACTGAACCGTAGGTTTCGCTCCACCACCCCGCACGCGGCTCCGATACTCCACGCACAACATCGCTGCTGCCCGCAGGAACCACCGCTAGACGGACACCTTCTCCAGTAACTGTGAAGGAGGCACCTTGCGGCGACTGCTCTACGTCCAGCCCGGGGCCAAATGTCAACGCGAGGTTCCACGTCGGCATGCGCGCCTCCGGCCAGTCCACGACTACGACGCCGGCTGGATTGACGAGCACCGCCCTCGCGACGCGTCCTGCGCCAGTCGTCAGATCCCGATAGGCATCGTGCACGCCCCACATGATTACGGTGTCCCCGATCGTGATGGGCACGCCGAGGACACCGTCGGCGGTGTTCTGCCAGCGGAATGCACGGTGCGGCACCAGTTGGTCCCGAGTCGCTGAACGCAGGACGTTGTGGGCGCTACCGCCTCGGAAGTAGTTGCGTTCGTCGATGTCCGCGTTGTAGTTGCCTGTGCCGGAGTCGATGAGCAGCCATTGTCGCCCGGCGCGCACAGAGACGTGTCCAAGATCCGCATGGCCGTGTGAGGACGAACTGCCCATCTTCAGCCACGCGACGAGCTGGTGGCTTTGCACTCGGCCAATGTGCGCTCCGACGTCCCACCCGTTTCGCTCCCCGGGCTCGGGAGCAACCGGTTCTCCTGGGGCCGCATACCAGGCGCACTCGTCGTAGGAGTTTCGCCATTCGGACGATGCACCACTCCCAGCGATCGCGAGGGCGAGGGCCACACTTCCAGCACTGTCTAGCGGGTCGCCGGACGATGCGATGACACGACCCTCATCCCAGTCACCGTGTTGCGGCACCGGCCCCTCGAGAACGCCGTACCGGCAAAGGAACTGAGCTGCGTTCACCAACGCCGTGCGTTCCTCGGCGTCGGTGTCCCCGATCAACGCGCGCACGATCAACATTTCAAGAACAAAGCGGTGGTAGCTCAGTGAGTCTTCGACCATCGAACCGTCGGGTCGCATGTGTCGTCGAAGCTGCGATCGGAACAATCGCTGTCCCAGCGTCCACCATCGTTGCGATGGCCCGACGCGACCAAACGCTACCCCGAGCACCATCAACCCGAGCGCATCGCCGAGCAAGTGGTTGTTGCGCATGCTGGTCGCTGTGTAGGGGAGATCGGCGACGAGGTGCCGACCGGTGTGCCACAGGTAGTGTCGAAGGCCTTCCCTCACGGTGGGACTCAGCTGGTCACCAACAATGGCGTGGACTTGCAACCACGCGATGGTGCGCAAGGCCAATTCGAGGTTGGAGTACCAGTGCACCCCCTGCTCGGGGGCGTTGGTTGCAAACCAGCCTTCAAGTTGGCGCTCCAACGCGGGCAAGTAGACTCCTGCGTCACCGCACGCTGCAGCGCGGGCCAAGACCACCAGGTGTCGGTGCCGACCGATCTCCCAGGTCCACTTCACGTCAGCGATGCGATCCTCGGAACGCAGATCGATGGTCCACCAGGGATCGCGCGGCCACGCGCCGCCAGTGTCAGGTGCACGGTGCCAGACCGGGACGTCACCGAGGTTCAGAATCTTGCCGAAGATGCGGACGCGTCCAGCGACGATGTCGTCAGCTTCTCGAAGCGTTCGTGTCATTGCTGCATGCGGTAAGGCCTGGGGACTACTGAAGGCGGCTAGGGGGCGAAGAACAGCGTCTGCGGGAATCGGTCGCCGGCTGAGGCTGCCAAAGACCAACCGATGGCCGCCAGTTCGTTTGGACGCTTCATAGGCCGCCCGGAGCGGCGCGGAGCCGCCGAGGGCACGGACATCACCGACAAGCCCAGAAAGCCGCCGCGAGGCGGGATAGAGCACGAGCGAAAGACCGTCCTCAGTTCGACATGCGTGCGTCTGCGTCGACGCCCACCTGGACGTACTCCCGAAGGATCTCACGCACCCGGTCGGGGCCAACCCACGCATCGATGGCGAGTGCGTCCGTCGGATCCATCGAGGGGACCTCGACGTGACTGATCAGTGGGTGGATCGGCCGGACATCGATCTCGCCGTCACCGAAGAGGTCTTCGTGCATCTTCTCGCCGGGTCGAAGTCCGGTGTAGACGATCGAAATTCGTCGCGGTGCCTGCGCGGTCAGCCGATGAGCGACCTCGTCGATGCGAACCGGTTCGCCCATGTCAAGGACAAGCACCTCGCCGGGACCGCCGATCGCGGCTGCCTGGATGAGCAGGTGGACGGCTTCCTGCACGGTCATGAAGAAGCGCGTGACGTCAGGGTGCGTCACCGTGACCGGTCCACCAGCGGCGATCTGCGCGGCAAAGGCGGTGAGGACAGATCCACGGCTGCCCAGCACGTTGCCGAAACGCACGGACAGGAACGTGCCGTCAGCCTCCTGGGATACATGTGCCGTCAATCGCTCAGCGAGACACTTCGAATAACCGAGCACACTCTGCGGCTTGGCCGCCTTGTCAGTAGACACGTTGACGAACCGCTCAACATTGTGTTCCTGCGCTACGCGCAGCAGAGTCAGCGTTCCCCAGACATTGCTCTTCACCGCTTCACCCGGGTATTGCTCGAGCAGCGGAAGGTGCTTGAGGGCTGCGGCGTGGAAGACGACCTGTGGCCGGCGTGTGGAGAAGATCCTGTTGATGTGGTCGACGTCACGAATGTCGGCAAGCACGGTGCTCGCGTCGTCGAGCAACGCCCGACCGCTGATCGACAGCTGTACGGCGTGCAATGCGGATTCGTCGCGGTCGAGCATGATGAGCTCGGCCGGGCCATAGCGCGAGATCTGTAGGCAGAGCTCCGACCCGATCGAGCCACCAGCACCGGTGACCAAGACGCGCTTGCCAGTCAGGTAGTGGGCGATTGCGTCGATGTCGGTCTCGATCTGGCGACGACCGAGGAGGTCGACGAGGTCGAGGTCACGGATGTCACCCAGTCCGACATGGTCGTCGAGGAGCTCCGCGACCGGCGGCAATACCTTGACCTTGAGTCCCGAATCGTCAGCAAGTTGCGTGAGCTCGCGAAGCAGCGTGGCGTCAGCGCTGGGAATGGCAATGAGCACCGCCGTCGCGTCGAGACGTGTCGCCGCCGCAGCCAGGCTGTTGCGGCCGCCGACGTACCGCACATTCTTGATGCGGATGTTGCGCTTGCGCGGGTCGTCATCGAGAAGGCCTACGGGAAGGTAGGTGCGGAAGCGGTCTTGCTGCATCGCGTTGAGCGCCTGCACGCCACCTTCACCCGCACCAAAGATGAGCACTCGCTCTGACCGTGTCGCTAGCGAACGGTCGCGCCGTTCCAATACAAGGCGCCACGCGTAGCGCAGGCCAACCATGAGGACGAGCGCAAAAATCCCGCCGGCGACGGGGACGCTGACGGGCAACCAGCGCGGGCTGATTAGCAGGTCCACCAGGAAGATTGCCCACGTGGTCAAGACGGCGGAGAACAAAACTCCTTCGACTTCCTCGAAGCTGCCGAAGCGGTAACGACCGCGGTAGAGGTGAAAGCCGAATCCGCAGATCCATTGCACGACAATGGCAACGCTGCCCAGCAGCAGTAAGCCGCGGTACTGCACTCGCGTCAGGTTGAAGTCGTAACGCAGCAGCTCAGCACTGAAGAGTGCAACGAACCAGACGAACCCGTCCGCAGCCATCTGAATAGCAGTGCGGCGTCGGTCGAGGAAGACGCCAACGCGCCATTCACCAGTCATGCCCGCCCCATTGCTGGACTCTCCGTCGTAGTCGCGCGGCACGCCATCTACCTCGCTGGGGCGGCGAAAGGCGTTACCAAGCCTGCGCCGGCCAAAGATAGAGCGGCTTCGTTCCCAACCGCTACGGACGTTGGAGTTCCCCCAGGACTACGCCCGCCTATACAACGCGTGAACCGCCCGACGGTTACTGATCGCGATTTCATACTCGGGAATTCGCCCACTTCACAACTCTTCGTAACTCGTGTCGGCCCCGAACCATGGGCGACGTCTTTTCGCACCCGTCTCCTCAACAACAGGCTTCGGCACGACTGACCGTTCGATGAAGCCGTCTTTTGCGCGGTTTTGCACGGGTTTTGGACGTTCGGTTCGTTGCGCCGGCGCCGGTATCGATGACACAGCTGGTGCTGGCGGTTCGGCTTGTTCGAGGGCTGCGGCAGCCTCCTCGGCGATGACGAGCAGCGCTCGCATTGAACGGCAAACGTCGGCGAAGCGCGGGTCGTGACCTGCCGTGAAGAGGACGGACGCGGTCTTGCGCGTCGCCACTGCTAGGTCCAAGACACTCTGTCGCCAGGTCTCCCGCAGCGTCAGTGCGTCTGGGTCGGACGGCGCGGGCGCGGCCACGGCCATGTTGCGCTCGGTGGCCCGCAGCTCGTCGGCACAGAGGATGTCGGCAGCCACCCGCGCAAAGGCGCCCGCACATCCTCTGATTCGCGCGAAGGTCACTGCCTTTGGGTCGCCGGCTGAGACCGCATCGAGATGTGGCTCGGGGCAAGCGCTCAGCAGGCCGGAAATCAGCTCAACCATGCGTGCCATCTGATCGTGTACTTCAGTGGCAACGACGACGTCAGGCGACGCGCTGAGGGCCAGAGTTGGGGCACTGCTGTCCATGTGTGTCACGTTAATCGACATTCCCGCCACAAGAGGGCACTTTGACCTTTACATCCATCGGAACGACGAGTGGCTGAATCGGTACATCCGCGTTACCTGCGACCACTGGTTCTCTCAAATTGATGACGATCTCGTGAGTCTGACCCGGTTTGATGAAGAGGTTGAGCGTGTAGAGCCGATGCCCATAACTCTCATCCGCGCTCAGGAAGAGTTTTTGACCGTTTATCGTCCCGCCAGTGAACGACGCACCCTCGGTCGTGTAGAGGAAAACGTTGAGCTGATTCGTGCCCGTGGGGTAGCCGCCACCCTGTGGTAGCCGATGACTTTGCGTGACGATGTCCGGCAGTCCAGAGGCGGGAGCCGTGTTGGTCAGCGTGATGCGCACCTTGCTCTTGCGCGAATCTCCCGAGCAGCCGCGGGCCGTGTAGGCAAACGAGCGGCGCAGGTAGTAGTCGAGCTTGTTGGCACCGTTGTTGTTGACGACGAGGAACGCCGTAGGACCGCGCAGTTGCGTGACGGACCCGCCGAGTTTGGTTGATGACAAGAGTGCTTGTTCGCCCGTGTTCGCACTCGAGACGAGCAGCCGTCGCTCATCGACGGCTTGGGTGAACGCGGTCAACAACGATCGAGCACTCGAGCCGCGTGTCAGCACTTCGTGCAACACCGTCTCCGCAACGGTCGTCTGGAACGCATGCCGCGCCGGGTCATTGCCGAACCGCGCATAGGTGTCGACCTCAAGTAGTCGTACAACGTTCTCTGCTGTGACCCGTTCACCACTCGCGAGCGCGACTGGGCCGATCGCCTTCAACACATATGACAACGCGATCGGATCCGTCGCCAACGCACCATCGATGGGACGCGTCGGGTGCGTTCGTTTCCATACCGCAAGCCAAATCTTCGCGACCTCGGGGAAATCTGGGCTCACGTTCGTGTCGCCCCAGAACTGCGTCGTCAAGAACTCGCCGTACACCTGGTTGTAGCCGCGACTCGGTTCGAACCGGAAGTCAGCAGGGATTACCAGCTTTGAATCGTCGGACACTTCTTCGACTTGGATGCGTCCACGCGCAGCAGTCACCACGGCGAACGCACCGACCAAGCCGCCGGTGCCACGCGACTCAGCATTGGTTTGAAACGCGAGGAAATAGCGCCGCGGCTTGTCCTGCCCCAGCATCGACGGCGCCAACTGCGCACCGACGCTGACGTCGCTGAGCAGGTTGGTCAGATCGTCGACCTGCGCCTTGAACTCTTTGCGCGCATGCGCGATCGGCGGGAGGTAGGAAACGTGCGGGAGCTGCGCAACGGCGCGGCGTACACCAACCGCTGAGCTCGCCGCTCGCACCAGTGGTGCGCGAGCGTTGCTGAGCAAGGCCAAATTGATCTGATTGGGAGCGGGTCGGACTGCAGCTGGATCAAGGCCGGTGTCCGCTTCCAGCGCCACAGGGAGGGTCTGCCGGGCGAGCGTGTTCGCCGCCTGAGCCATACCCCGCACCGTTTTTGGCCCATTGCCGAAGAATGGGACTTTGGCGCTCACCCGCCATACGACGTCGTTGGTGCGACGTTGTCCTGCGCCGGTATGTCCCTGCGCAGCGAGCACCCGCTGTTTCGCGAGAGCGACATCGCCCTGCGAAATCGCCGCTTTGGCCGCGGCCAAGTCAGCACGCGCGGCGTTGAGCTCGCTTCGTGCCTTGAGGCCGGTTATAGCAATCCACACTCCAATAACCGCAACGAGAAAGAGGAGGACCGCTGCTCCGAGGAGCGACGCGCGACGCAGCGGATGCTTGCGCCGACGGCCAAGTCGGACCCGAACGCGAACTTTCTCGCGGTCGGATTCAGTCACCGATCAAACCGTTCCAGGTCGCAGCGGACCGCGGCGACTTCAGGCTGCGATGGGCGACAAGCGACGGCGACGGCCGGCGAAGACAAGCGCACCGCCGAATAGCACCAGTGCTGCGCCGCCACCTAACAGCGGCCAGAAGACAAAGCCGGTGAACGGCAAACCGCTACCGTTTCCCAGGACCTCGAAGTTTTGACCGAGGACGAGGGTCGAGCACAGGTCGTGCGAGGTCAGGCGGTGCGTGCCGGGCTTCGCGTCCGATGGGATGGTCACGTGCGTGTCGAAGTTGCCGTTGGCATCGGTCGTCGTGTGACCGATCTCTTCACCGTCGAAGCGAATACTGACGCCACAGTTGGCGGTGAATCCTTCGCCCTTGACCTCGACATCGTCACCGGGCTGACCGGAGTCCTTGTCGGTGTCCATGCCGCACGTGTCTGACTTGTAATCCTCGGGAGCAGACGTCGGACAGCCGGCCGGAGCCGCATGCGCCGTACCTACCATGAGGGTGAGCCCAGTAGCGATAAGCGCCGCAGCAAACATCGCAGCCAAAAGGCGACGAATCATGAGCGGTGACTCCTCGTAATCATCAGGTTTCGTAGGAGGAACGGCGACAGTAACACGGTGCGGGCCTGTGTAGGCCGTCTTGAGTGTTATGTCCTACTCGACGGATGTAACGATTTCTTGAACTGATCATGCTGGGTAATCCTGGGTCAGGATCACGATCAGACCCTTCCCGGGTAGGCCGGTGAAGCGTGGCTGCACGCGCTCGACGTGCGGGAACTGCCGATGCAACGACTCCGCGGCGAGCTTCTCGCGGTCGTTGCCCACCGTGTAATAGACGGTTGTCGCCGGGAGCTTGGTCGCGCGGTAATCCCCCTTGACGGTCGCGGGCCAGCCACCCTTACGGAACTCCTCGGCTGCGCGTCGAGCCAGCCCGACGCGCCGCGAGTTGTTGTAAACGCCGAGCGGGAGCACGACGCGGGTCGGTGTGGGTGACGGCCCAATCGTTGCCGGCGCGGACGTGACAGCGCTTGGTGTCGGGGTCGGGGTCGCCGAGCCCGGCCCGAGCGTGGAGGGGGCCACGACCGCTGGGCCGGGGCCGTTCTCTGAGCTCGTGCTCGGGGTGTCCTGGCCCCGCCACTGCAACAGCAACGCGACCAGGGCGGCGACGAGGGCCACCGCGGACATCGAGCGCAGGAACAACCGGAGCCGGGTGGGCGGGGCAGCATGGGTGCCGCGGCCTCTGCCCGGGTGGATCGGAGCGGGCTCTGAGCCGTTGGCGCCGCCGTCGTGGGGACCCGGCTCAGAAGTCGTCACGGGAGCAGTGTGACGTGTGGGGCGGGATTAGCCGAGATCAGGCTCGAGGCCGAGCCTGCGGGCCGCCCGGGCACGTTGGCGCGCCGCGCGCATCCGGCGCAGCCGCTTGACCAGCATCGGGTCGTGGCGCAACGCCTCCGGCTGGTCGATGAGTGCGTTGAGCACCTGGTAGTAGCGCGTCCCGCTCATGTCGAACAAGTCGCGGATCGCCTGCTCCTTGGCCCCGGCGTAGCGCCACCACTGCCGCTCGAAGGCGAGAATGGCCTGGTCGCGCTCGGACAGCTCGTCGGCAGACTGCTCGCCCGGCCCCGCAAGCGCGCTAACCCGGTCCATGGACCGCCATCTTACTGTGCGAATCACAAGCATGTCATTTGATTCGCCAACGGGCGCGTCACACCTGTCCTCGCTCACGTGATCGATCGACTCGATCTAGCGCGCTCGGTAAAGAACGACGGCTATCCATGCAGCCGCCAGCACGGAAACACAATCAGCCGCCAGGCCGAAGCCAACCGAGGTGAGCAGCAGGCCCGGAGCGTCTTCATGTTTGAACTCGATGAGGCGGACGATCGAAGAAATGCCGCCGAGCAGGAAGGCCAGGGCTACCACCGCGAGTGGGGCAGCAAGTAACCGGCGTGACCAGGTGAGCCCCGGCTTCCTCCACGTTCCGAGCTCCTCGCATCGCGGACATACGCGCTGGCCGTCGGCAACGCGGATGGCGCTCACCTCAACCTGATGACCCTGCGGGCAGGTGATTACGTCGTCCGCCATCGTCGCCCCTTTACTCGTCGAGTCAGCGATGACGCCATCTTGTCGCGCAATCCGGCGACAAGTAGGCCGATCTCTTGCGAACAGCGGCAAGCCGTGGGGATGCCCGCCATGATGCTGTGGTGAATCCGCCAGGTGGGGACCTTTCGGGAAAGGGACCGTCCGAGCCCGACGTCATCGGTGACGCGCCCCCCGCCGAGCTTCAGCAACCGATTTTCGCACTGCCGTGGCGACCGGCACCGACACCGGATTGGAAGCCACCACCGAGTCGACATCTCGGAAGAAGGCTTCCTAGCGTCGTTCTGGCGGCCGTGATCAGCCTGATTCTGGCCGGCGACATCGTGACCGCCGTCGTCAAGTCTTCCGACTCTGCTCCGCACCACGCCACCGACCAGGAGGCCTCATCTGGCGTTGTCGAGGAGTCGTCGAACGCGGTGACATACACCGACGACATCGGGCATTTCCGAGCCCGATTTCCGCGACAGCCCGTGGTTAGTGCGCAGCCCGGCTCGTTCGGGCCAATTAGCTTTCGCATCCGCCTTGCAGTCACACGTGAGCCGCTCGCCGAGGTGGAGTGGGCGAGCCTCTCCCAAGCACTCCCCGCCGACGCGTTCGACTTGACGCTGCGTTCGGCAGTCGACGGATTCACATCCGCTTCGGGCTTTACGCTCGATCAGTCCAAGGTGACAACTTTTCAGGGCCATCCCGCCCAAGAGGCTCGGCTGAGTCGGCGTACCGCCGGACTGCGAATCACGATGATCGCGTTTTTTTACGATGCCAAAACGATGTACTTGCTCGTTGGTGCTGACGGGCAGACCTGGAACGACCTCAAGAGCTCGTTTGTCGTGCTTCCGAGTTAGTCACCGTTGAGCCTCTTTGGGGGTGCGACTCAGGTCACAACGGCGAGTCGCATGAACGTTGGCGACCCGGGTAGCCACCGATCAGGGTGCCGCACCCGCCAAACCGGTGATGGCGTACGGCGCCGAGGAGCGAGTCGTAGCGATGGATGAGCATCCATTTGCCGTGGCGTGGCGCACCCGCGACCTTGACACGTGGGTCGCCGCGCTTGCGCCTGATGTCGTCCTGGATTCGCCCCTGCTCAGAAAGCCGTTTTGCGGACGCCGCGATGCAGCCGATGTATTCGGCGCGCTCTTTGCGTCGTTCACCGAGTTCGAGATCACCGCGCATCTATCCCAGGCCGAATCGCACGTGTTCTTCTGGCGCGGCGTCATCGGCAGCCGAGAGGTGACGGGCGTTGATCACCTGCACGGTGATGCGAACGGGCAGATCGATCGAATCACCGTTTACATCAGGCCGCTGGTCGGCCTCGGTGACTTCGCCGCCGTACTCGGTCCAGCATTGGCCCGACGCCGCGGGCGAACTCGACAGTGGGTGAGCAGAGTGGTCACGCCGCCGGTGCGCGCGATCTTCGCCGCCATCGATGCCGTCGCGTCGCGACTGGTAGGACTGCACTGAATTTGCGGCCGCCGGCGGCGGACGTCGTCAGCGAACTCGTATCTCAACTGCGCTGAGGTGAGTCAAATGGCCGAACCCGCGGAAGTGGTCGCCGCGTTCGTGGCAGCGTTCGTCGCCGCATGGCCCAGCCGGGACGCCGCGACGGTGGCGTCGTTCTTCAGCGAAGACGCCATCTATTGCAACGGACCGCTGGACCCGGTCACCGGCCGGGAAGCCATCCAGGCAACCGTGGCTGCATTCATGGACATGGGCGGCGAAGCGGGCGCCGACATCCTCCACACTGTGGCGGATGGGCCGATCGTGATGACGGAACGCGTCGACCACTTCATCAAGGCCGACACGACCATCTCGTTGCCGGTGATGGGGATCTTCGAGGTCCACGACGGGGTCATCACCGCGTGGCGTGACTACTTCGACCTCAACCAGTTCGCGTCGCAGCTGCCAAACGCCACGTGAGCCACCCTCGCGGCGGTGGCGCCCGGGCTGCCGTGGTTGTGAATCTGTTGCTGTCCTGACCTAGACAGATTCACAACCACGGGGCCGCTGGTGGGAGGAACCACCGGGCGCGACCACGAATACCTCAGGATGCGCCGACAGTCTGTGGTTGCCCTTGGTCTCGCCGCCGCTGTCGGCGGCGCCGTCGTACCCGCCCTCGCGGCCACCACCGGCGCGACGACCTCGACGACCGGCAACCGCACCTGCTTCGGAAAGGCGACGGCGCACTACGCGGGCGGCGTGCGACTGAGTCCGCAGCCGGGCGGCGCGCCCACGGCATGCGGTACGTCGACCGGCTTCGCCAGCGCCGAGAGCCATGTCGTGAAGACGCGCAAGGGCGCCGTGATCTTCACGCCCGCGGTCATCCCGTCGGGCGCGGGCGGCACCGACGTTGTGCCGGTGCCGATCAGCCCGACCACGCAGTCGAACGCAGCGCCTGCCGGCCTCGCGATCACCACGGACGCCGGTGCGAGCTGGAAGCTCGTCAAGCCG
This sequence comes from Frankiales bacterium, assembly GCA_033851265.1. Taxonomy (GTDB): domain Bacteria; phylum Actinomycetota; class Actinomycetes; order JAWWOW01; family JAWWOW01; genus JAWWOW01. The sequence continues at coordinate 498,876 of JAWWOW010000006.1, read as the reverse complement.
CTCGGCATCACGTGGAACCCGACCGACCACGGTGACTACGTCGACCCGATGACCGGACGCATCTTCTTCGAGGACTACGGGCCGATCCCGCTCGCGCCGCAGGCCGGCCCGCTGCAGGAAGGCCCGGCGCACATCAACTGGAGCAACGACGAAGGTGCGACCTGGCATCACACATCGCTTCCGGGGATGTTCCTGCCCGAGAACCCGCGCTTCGCCTCTGCTCGCGCACCGGTTGGCCAGGCGCAGCCCGTCGGTTACCCGAAGGTCACGTACTTCTGCGCGAACACGAACGTGGGCTTCACGTCGCCGGCGATTGCCGGTCGCGTGTGTTACCGCTCCCTCGACGGCGGCTCGAAGTGGCAGAAGCGAGCGCTGTTGTTCACGGGTACGGCGCCACAGCACCCTGAGTGCGGGAGCAACGGCGAGCAGTACTCCGCGATCGACGGCAACTACCCGCAGCCGATCCGCTCGGGTGTGTTGTTCGTGATGGTGACGTGCGGCGGTACGACGTACCTCGCGCGCAGTGACGATGAGGCCGGGTCGTTCCCGATCATCCATCGTGGCGGTCAGCCCCTCGTGCTGCCTGTGCCGCAGCAGGGCACCGGGTCCATCGGCGGCGGCGCCGACTTGCGCACCGGTCCCGACGACACGATGTACCTGATGTATCAGGTCGACAACAACATCATCCTGCGCGTCTCGCGCGACCTCGGGATGACGTGGAGCAAGGAGTTCAAGCTCAACGCTCCCGGCGTGACCGGCGTACTGAAGTGGACGATGGCCGCCGGCGGTCCCGACCAGATCTCCGTCGCCTACCTCGGGCATCGCACCGGTGAGACGGTGTGGGACGGCTACGTGACCGCGACGCACGCAGCGACGTCTGGGTTGTCCGGGACGGGGCCGGTGTTCTGGAGTGGGCGGATCAACTCCCCGTCGCGGCCGCTGCTGTTCGGCGACGGGGTGCAAGGCGCGGGCTACATCACGCTCGGGCGCAACCAGCAGCTTGACTTCCCACCGCCGTTCTCGCTGCGCTTCGCGGGCAATGACTTCATCGGCGCGACGATGGACTTCGACGGTTTCCCGTGGGGGTCGTTCACGCAGGACTGCGGTCCGACGCCCGAGTCCGCCGGCTGCGTCGCGACGAACGACCAGACACGCGGGTACGCCGGTTACCTCCGCTGGGGCGGCTAACCCGGCGCGCTGAAGCGCCGCCGCCTCCCACCGCATCGTTGTCACGCCGTCATCGCCCCAGCAGGACCAACGTGACAACGACGCGGTGCTTGCCCGAGGGTGTCGAACGGTTCCGGACATGCGCACAGCTACTCGCAGAACCGCCGCCTCGCCATGCACAGACGCATACATGGCCGGTCGAAGGTGTCGTGAGGTGCCGTCACAGTCGGTGCATGGCAACTCGTGAACCAGGCGAAAATCTCGAGCAATTGCTCCGCCGCCAGCACCAGCTGCTGACTCGTAAGCAAGCGCTGCAGTTCATGACGAAGGCCGCGCTGGCGTGGCGACTCGGTGCGGGGGCTCGGTATCAGGTCATCCTGCCCGGCGTGTATGGCGCATTCACCGGAACGCCGACGGACGTGCAGCACCTCAGTGCAGCACTGTTGTACGCCGGCGATGAGGCATTCATCACGGGGGCGAGCGGCTGCCGCTGGTATTGGCTAAAGAAGACAAGCAACGACGGGCTCGTGTGGGTCGCAACGACTCGGCGACATCTTGCGGGCGTGGGCCGGGTGCGATTCGTGCGGACCCATCGGGCTGCCGCACTAACCAACTTCAAGCGCATCCGCGTCGCCCTTGCCGCGCGATGCGTCGTCGATGCTTGCTTGGAGATGACCGATCTCGATGGCGTACGTGCGCTGGTGGCCGAATCGATCATGCGCAAGAAGGCGACAGTTGAAGAACTCGTTCTTGAGGCCAAGCGGGCACCGAAGCGCGGGTCGAAGCTGCTGCGTCAAGCCCTCGGCGACATCGTGGCTGGGGCGCGATCAGCAGCGGAGGCCAAGAACGTGCGGCTGACCAAGAGCAGCAAGGTGCTACCGGAGCTGCACTACAACTGCTCGCTGATGGGCCCGAAGGGGTTCATCGCGATGCCGGACGCCTACGCGGAGGAGTCTGGCGTGGCTCAGGAGATCGACTCCGTCGAGTACCACATCTACGCCGACCTGTGGAAGGCCACGCAGAAGCGTCGGGCGAGGATGGTCCGGTTCGGCATCGCGGCTCTCGAGATGGCACCGAGCCGCGTCGACGACGACCCGGCCGGTGTTCTCCGTGACTATGAAGGCGCACACCTGATCGGCTTGCGCACCGGACCGCCGCCTGGGATCTGGGTGAGGTGCCGTGATGACTGCCCGCTGCGCAACCGTCCGCGCATCCTCGCGGCGGCCTGACGCTCGGGCTGCCGTGGTTGTGAATCTGTTGCTGTCCTGACCTAAACAGATTCACAACCACGACCGGCCTCGCCGCGTTGACTAACTCAGCGTCGCTCGTCCTCGTCAGCCTGCTTCCGACGTTCGTCGCGATGCAGGATCAGGACGGGAATGGCGACCAGGACAACGAAGAACGCGAGCACGCCAAGAATGCCGATGATCTCGGCGCGAGTAGCGGTTTCGGCCATCAGAACAGCAGACGCAACAACAGACACAGCACGCTCCCATGCGTGAGGAGGGCACCGGAGTGCCCTAGAGGAGAAAGAAGGTCAGCCGAACGCGATGGGAGCGGGTGGCGCGCGTGGCTGGCGTGCATAGGCAGCGAATGCGAGGTGCAGCGGTTGCGTACGACGGCGTACGGCGTACGAGAGAAGCAGAGCGAGTACGCCGACGCCACCGACGAGCGTGCCGACAAGCGAAGGCTTCTGCACCGGAGCTGTGGCGATCGCTTCCGTGCCGGTCCGCAACGCGGCGACGACCTGGCCGGCCGCCGGCGCAGTGAGGATCGCTGACGATCCCCCGGGCGATGGCGTTGCCTGCAGCTCGACCTGAGCGGTGAACCCGAGCAGGCCGACGACGCCGGCGAGGAGTACGGCGCACCACTGGCGCCGAACTCGCTCAAACGTCGTCGTCATGCCCGTCAGTCCTGGTCCAGCCAGTGGCCGCCGAAGAACATGAGGTCGTCGCTCAGCAGCTCGATGCCGATGCCGTCGGGATCGCGGAGGTAGATCGACTCCGGGATGCCGCGCTGCGGGCCGTCGTACGGGATGCCGGCGTCGTCGAGCTTCGTGCGCAGCTCCGCGTGCTTGTCGGGAGGTACGCCGATCGCGATGTGCTGAACGGTGCCGATGCGCTCCTCGGCTTCCTTGAGCCCGAGGCCGGGGAAGTCGAAGAAGCCGAGCAACGTCTTGTTGCCGAGGTCGAAGAAGAAGTGTGATGAGCCGGGGTAGTCGCGGTTCTCGACCAGCTCGATCAGCGGGAACCCGAGCAGCCCTTGGTAGAACTCGATCGTCCGCTCGACGTCGCTGCAGATCAGTGCCGCGTGATGGATGCCGCGGGCGTTGGACTGCGGTCGCTCGCTGGCCGGTTTGAGGTAGCGCTTGCGCAGCTCGGCACGGCGCTCCTCGAGGACGGCCTGCTCGGCGTCATTGGGCTGCGGCATGCCAACAAATCTAGCCCCGCGGATCCCAGTAGTAGAGCCGACCGTCGCTGTCATGGATCACCAGGCCGCGGCCCACTGCCGCGAGCCCGAGCACCGCACCCTTGGAACTGATCGTGTAGGCCGGCTTCGGGTCACCATTGCGCAACGACGACGCAGTGAACCAATAGATGTTGTTCGCGGTCGCCGCCCACAGTCCGTCCGGCGTCTGCGCGGCCGCAACCGGTGCCTCACCGAGATCGAGCCGGGCACCCGCCGCCACGGAAATCCCCTGTGCCAGCAACGCTGGCGTGAGCGCGATCAATCGTGACCCTTCGCGAGTCCAGATCTGATTGCCTCCAGCCGCACTGAGCATGGGGCCGTCCCACGACACAACAGCGGACAGGTGCCCGCTGCCGTTCCGCGTCGGAATGAGCCGCACCCAACTGTGCTTCAGCGACTGCCGGATCCACAGATAACCCGACTCGGTCGCGACGATGTCCGTCGGCTGACCGGCAACCTTGATGTGCTCGATCCGCATCGGCGTTCCCGGCGGCGCCGGTGTGAGTCGCCACACCTCGCCGAGGACCGACATGGTCAGCCACGCAGACCCCTGTGCGAATGCCACGGCGTACGGCGCCGCTGGCGTGTGAACGGTGACCTTGTCGATCTGACGTCCCGTCGCCTGGTCGAACACCAGGATCCGGCTGAGGTCGGAGTACGCACCGTCGCCGCCACCGAACGCCCACACTCGTCCGAGCCCGACCGCGAGATGGGACAGCGGGTCTGGCAACTCCTGCACGAGTCGCGAGTCCTTCCCCGTCGCCGGGTCGATCCGAGTGATGAACCACGGATTCGTCGGCGCCTCGTCACCGAGGTAGTAGAGGACGGACGCATCTGGCGCGATCGCGCGCGGGTTCACTGCGCCCAGATCACGCAGCGCAGGCGGCTCTCTGCCGGGTCCAGGGGGCACCGGACCAACCGGGACCGACTTGTCACTAGACGACTGCAAGAAGACAGTCGGTAGGACGGTCGCAACCGTGACCACGGCCAGGACGGCGAGCACAACGGCCGAGCGGCGGCGCCGCCGAGCACGACCGATCTCTTGTTCCAGCTGGCGCAGGGGTGGCTGCGTTGTGGGCGGGTGAGGTGCATCGCCGAGCGCATCGCGCAGGACATCTTCGATGCGGCTCACTTGACGCCTCCCGGGAAGTCGGCGACGACGTCGTCGTTGACGTCGAGCACCTCACGCAGCCGCGCGAGCCCTTTGCTGGTCTGGCTCTTCACGGTGCCGATCGAACAACCGAGTACGTCGGCGGTCTGCGCTTCGGTCATGTCCTCGAGATAGCGCAGGACGAGCACGGCGCGTTGACGGGGCGGCACGTGGAGGAGCGCTCGGCGTACGACGTCATGGTCGAGGACCGCATTCGTCGGATCCGTCATTGCGACGTCGGGCACTGATGCTGTGAGCGACTCCCGACCGCGCAGGCGACGCCACTTGCTGAGGTAGACATTCAGGACCGTGCGGCGTACGTAGTAGTGCGGGTTCTCCTTGGCCTCCACGCGATCCCACCGGAGCGCGACGCGGACGAGTGCTGCCTGCACGAGCTCCTCCGCCTCTACCGCGTCGCCGCACAGGACGGTGGCGTAGCGCAGCAGAGCGGACCACTGCCCGCTCACGTACTCGGCGAACCGAGCGTCCACGCCCGCGCACCCCCGTCCTCGTCCGCCCTAAGACCCCGCAGGCCGGCGAAAGGTTGCCACGACCGGAACGTTCAGCACACAACGCTCACAGATTGGGGCTGGAAAGGGCTGACTCCACGCTTACGTCGGTCGAGTACGCCGGGGGTTGTGTGCTGAACGTTGCGGGCCCCGGGCAGTTAGGTCAACGGGTCATCCGCGGCTAGGGCTGAGATGCGGAGAGGTCTCACGAATGTCGTGTTCCATCTCTGCCTTTGCCCTGTCCCACGCCCAGGTTCCGATCGGGATCATGCCGGCCGTGATCGACGCCAACTCCTTCTCGATCTTGTCGGCGTAATCCGGCGGCAGCGGCGTCTTCGCCCGCTGCTCGATCGCGGCCTGCACCTCACGGTGGAACGCGTGGAAGTGCTTGTGCTGATCACTCAGACCCTTGACCTGTTTCGAAGCCCACGCCTGAAGCGCTGTGATCGCAGCGGTCAAGACGGTGACGGACCCGATGATGACGCGGACTGCCGTTGACGGCGACTTGTTGAGGGTCGCAAAGATCGTCGTCGCGGTGACCGCACTGATGATGGCGGCAGCTGCGCCGAGCCACGACACCCACTGATAGCGACCGAGCGCTTTCGACGTCGCTTTGCAGAAGGTCCAGCCGTCGCGCATGGTCTGGTAAATCAGACCTGACACGGGCTCGAGTTCCACGCTGGGGTGTTGGCTAGTGGCGCCCGCGCGCGGCGCCTGCTCAGGGACTCTCGTCGCTGACGGATCGGTATGCGTGACATCAACGTGCATTTGGTGCACCTCCATCAACCTGCCCCTTGTGACCCAAGAAACGATACGAACAACGTGAGAGACGCGGATGGCCACAAATGATCAGATCTACTGGCAATCGCGCAATTCACTCAGCACGAGGACCACGGCCGCTCGCTCAGGAGCTCAGGCCTTGCGCATCTGTTCGCCGACATGGCGACCGAGTGCGTGGTAGGCGTCGAACTGTGCAACGTCGAACCACTGGTCCGCCGTGGTGTCGTTGGGGAACGTTGCGCTCCCGAGCGCGTGGCTCAAGACCTCGAACGGCGTGCTAGCGGTCAGCACTGCCTTCCCGAAGATGAGTTTTCCCTCGAACTTGTCGAATCCGGGTCCGAGGTACGGGTACTTGATCGTCCCGATGGCGATGCAGTCGATGGCGAGGCGGTCCTTCAATTCGACCAACGTCTGGTCCGTTGGCTTGTCGAGCGGCGTATCCGCACCCGACCCGAGGCGGCCGGGTGTGCGCGGCGTGTCGAAGGTGATCTCTACGCCGAGCTCCTCGTAAGCGAACTCGATCGCGGTAGCCAGCGTTGTCGGCGCGTGTCGCTTGTCGCCGCTCGCGTCGACGCAGTAAATCGTGGCGCATCGATGCCGGAGCAACTCGACAAGACCCAGGTTTTCGTAGTGACCGCCATCAGTGACGTAAACCAACGGCCCGTCGGCACGGAAGTAGCCGAATAGCTCTTGGCCCAACGTGCCGAGGTAGCGGCGCCGGGGTAGACCGGGTCGCAACCACCCCTCCGATTCCGTCTTGGTCAACATGGCATGGATGTATGCCGGGTTCGGTAGCCACGAACCAAGTCGCGCGTTGCTGAGGGTCAGCAATCGCGTGTACGCCTTGTCCAAGGTGCCCATCTGAGACGCGATCGCTGCCCCCGAGATCGCCGATGCCGCCTGCACGGTCATGTCACGGCGCAGTGTCTCGGACACCTGGCTCGTCACGAACTCAGTTGATGCCCAACCGATGACGGGGCTCCCGATGTAGTCGCCTGACATCGTCCACGGCACGACCTTGCGCCCCGGTGGAGCCATGTCTTGGCCAGACACATGGGCGGAGCAGGAGAAAATAACCTGTGGGAAACCGTCAATCCGAGCTCCGTAGTCATTCCCATATTTATCTGGGTCGGCAAGCACGGTGATCTCGCTGTCGTAGTCATACGGCTCCGCGTAGATGGTGTCGTCCTGGCTTCTCCGCCGTACGTCGAACGCCGACGCCAGGCGCCGACGGTAGAACGGATGCAGACTCCACCGGACCTGGTCCACGACAATGAGAAACACCGCCGCGCCGAGGAGCGCATACGTGACAGTCGATTCGGCGAATCCTCCCGGAAGGGATGACGCGTCGCTCCACCCGCGGGTGTTGACGAGCACGAGCCCGAAGTACAAGAGCGCTGCGGCCGCGAGGACGAGCAGTCCGAAGTAGACAGCAAGGGATTGCAGCAACGGCTTCTGCCCTGGGCCTGCAGACGCCGCCCAGGCACGAAGTCGCCCAACAGCCTTCTTTGCATCCGTGCGAACTTTGGGCTTGTGGCTGAGCGCTATGAGTGTGGACAGGAAACCCAGGGTCAGTGCAGGTGGTTGTGTCGCTGCCAGCACGGCTCCGGAATGGCCCGAGTCGGGCAACGTGTATCCAGCAGCCCAAGCCACCAAGGGGAGACCGATGCCAAAAAACGCCAAGAGAAGGAGCAGACCGACGGATCCGCGGCTCACAGCACCCAGACCGCGCTCGATGATGTGGCGCCGCGTGGCTGGTGGTGTCGGTGACATCAAGACGCCGATAAGCCACGTGATGATCGCAAGCCCTGCCAAAACGCCAAGGTCCCAGAAGAGACCCGGAAAGACGAGTTTGTCATCTGTCATGTGCCAGGGCAGATCTGGCGACAACCCGTTCGTGCTCGGTGGATGCAGCAGGTCATGCGGGAATCGCGCATAAGCATGCGCCAAGACCCGGCCGACCAGAGCTATCAGGATCGCCCCTGTCAGGACGTTGAGAACAAAGCCGCGGAGCAACCAGCCGATCGCGACTGCCCACTGTCGAACCCCGTCGGCGATGTACTTGCCGTGCAGTCGCGTGTATCGCAACTCGGCAGTTCCCGCGAGGTATACGTCCTCGGGTGTTGCAAGCGAGCGGGTGGGTGCCTGCTGCAGAGCCAACTGCATTGCTCCTGCGGCGTAGCCCCCACCGGAGACGGAGATGAGGTAACGCGCCTTCGTAAGCTGGCTTCGCAACGCGTGCAGCGCCCCAAACGTGAACGTGCCCGAGCGGATGCCACCGCCGGACACGCAGAACCCAATCGGAGGCTCCGTCTCACGCCGATCGTCCGGCAGCGTGTTGTTGGCACGCCAAGCTGTCCCACTCTGTGGCACCGAACCAGCGGCTGTGGAGGTGTCCACGTAGGGCCGTAGCAGTAAGCGGGCGGACGTGCCTGCGGCAACATCCTCGGCGGCCTTGGCCCGAACCCTTTCCTCATCGCGCCACCGGGAGATAGCGCAGCGCAGGATCGGTACGAGCAGCCCGCGCCAGAACGTTGTCCAGATCGCAATGGCTGCCACAAGCATCGCGGGAACGATGACGACGAACTTCGCGTACGCCAACGCCTGTGCAGCGACCGCCAGACCTTCGGTGTCCGGCTTCTTCGAGATGACCCAGAACAGACAGCTGTCCTCTGCGATGTCGCAGAGCGCGGCGAAACCCCCGCCGAGAATGGCGATCGTCGAGATCCGCCGCCCAGCCGACGTCATTGACAACGTCCGACCTAGTGAGCCGCCAGCAAGGATGAATAGCAAATAGCCCGCAATGAAAAAGAAGTCCATCCACAAGGCGTGCCGATAGTCGCCGACGTTGTTCTTGCCTACAAGATCCGCTACACCCTGGATCGAGCCGTCGAGTTCAGCGGCAATCATGTTCTCTGCGTCGGTCACCGCGTTGTACAGGATCGTCATACCCACCAGCACTGCCGTTCCAAGCGCGGCGACACTCAGCGCGACGCCACGTCGACGCAGCTTGCCCTCCCATCCCCTGGAGGGTTCACTCCCGGCTGTTCGGGTGGGAGTGGAACCGCCGCCGCCGCCGCTCTCGCCGGTCCTCGTACGAGACACTGGGTCGCTTGTCGCACGCGGCGGGTTGGGCTCGCCGTTCGTCGCGACCGCGTGAACTCCGTATCCAGCCACCGCGCCCGCAGCAAACACGCCAGCGAGTGCAGTCCACCGTCGGTGGAGGAAGCGAGCTGCGCGTGAACTCCAGCTTTCGTCGGCCATTTCCTGACCCCGATTCGACGACACCGTTGGGATGGAGGGTCGACGACCCTGGCTGCCAACGCGACGCACACTCTTCCGCACCCCGCCTCTTACTCCAAGGCATCGAGGGTGTTTCCGCGGCTTTGAGATGTAACGATTTTCCGCCGGAGGCTTAGCCCCGCTTGCGGAGGCGCGGGTGCATGCTCGGCGTACCGAGCCAGAAGCCCTGTGCGAGCGGGATCTCGAGTTCGCGGAGCGCTGCGAGGTCTTCGGCTGTCTCCACGCCTTCGGCGACGGTGACGGCTCCGACGCGGCGAGCCACGCGGTCGAACATGACGAGCGACGCGCGGCGTACCTCATCAGTCGCAACGCCCGTGACGACGGAACGGTCGACCTTCACCCAGTCCGGGCGTAGCGAGGCCACCTGCTTGATGCCCTGATAACCAGCGCCGGCGTCGTCGAGCGCGATCAGCGCACCACGCGACCGCATCCCGTCGATTATCGGCATCAGGTCGGCGGGCTCCGGTGGCACCGAGTGCTCGGTCAGCTCGAAGACGATGCCGTGCAGTTCCGCACTTTCCACCAGCTCGCGAACGGGACCGACCAGCAGCATGTGCGGGCTGACGTTGAGCGTGAGCAGCATCCCGGCTGGCACCCGCAACCGCTCGAGCAATGCCCGCCGGATGATGAGGGCTTCGACCTCGGCGGTGAGTCCTTGTTGCTCAGCGGCGGTGAGCACGGCCATCGGTCCGCCGGGGACGGCGAAACGCGCCAACGCTTCGACGGCGACAACGGTGTCGGTCGCGAGTTCGACGATGGGTTGGTAGTCGAGGGTGACGGCGTTCTCGCGGAGCAGCATGGGCACGTCGACGAAGGCCTCGGGCTGCTGCTCTGGCCTGACGGCAGCCCCGGCTGGGTTCGCGGCCACGGCTACCCCCCGTTCGTCCGGGTTCCGCACCTACCGAGCCAGCATCGACCGGCGGACGGTGTAGCCGTTGCTCCAAATGGGCCCTTCAGAGCCTGCCTAGCCGGTCACCTGCGGGGTCTCCGAAACGGCGTCAGCCGCCGGCGCCACTGTGGGCGTGGGGGTCGGCTTCGGCTTGTTGCACGAACCCGCGACCGTCGTGATCGAGACCGCGCCATTGCCCGACTGGACCCCCGCCGTCTTCGTGACGCTCGTCGCGGAGGCGATCGCGAAGTTCCCGCCGCCACCGCCGCCGCCGGCCGTGCCGCCGCCCTCACCGGCGAGGTCCGCACTACCGCCACCACCACCACCGCCGTGGTAGCCGGCGCCGCCGCCACCACCGCCGCCGCCGTTGCCCTGACTCGGTCCGTCGCCGCCACCGTTGCCACCGTCGCCAAGACCGCCGGTATCGCCGGCCTGACCGTTGTCACCGCTGTTGCCGCCTGCGCCACCGGCACCTTGGCCCGAGGTCGTGCCAGCAGTGCCACCGTGACCGGGACCGCCGCCGCCGCCGTTGCCACCGTTGCCGTTCGGCGTACCACCACGCGCGCCGCCACCGGCCCCGCCACTGGAGATCGGGTTAGCACCGTATGCGCCGGCACCGCCGCCGCCGGCCCCAACGACAACGCGGTCGGCAACAGCTGACCCGCCTTGACGTACATCAGACGAACCGCCACCGCCGGCGCCGGAGATGCCACCGACCTCGCCGCCGTTGGCGTTACCGCCGTCGCCACCCGATGAGCCGCCCAACCCGCCAAGCCCCGGACCGCCTTGTCCGCCGGTGTTGCCGGGACCGCCGACGGTGACGACCAACGTCTCACCCGGTGTCGTCTTGACCGTCGCCGTTACCCGACCACCGAGCGCAGCAGTGGACCCAGACCCCTGCACCGCTCCGCCCCCAGCACCCGAGGCCTGGATCGTGACCGCGCAGGTGTTCGCGGGCACCGTGTAGTTGACCGGTTCGCCACGCTCGTAGGTGAATGTCTGCGTAGCCGCGTTGGCGCGCTGTGATGCGAACAACGCACCGAGTGCGGTCACCGCACACACGGTCATGATCAGGGGTACGGATCGACTCCGGCGGTGCGTCATGTGCAGTGCTCCCATCAACAAGCTGAACGGCCAGCCTCGAGCGGAACGTACTCCCCGAGGCAGTTCATCGTGGCGAGATCGACAAAAGAGTTCGGTCGGTGTCAGCCGGTGAAGTCAGGCAGGCCCATCTGCTCGCGGATCGTGACGACTGGTGGGTTCGTCAGCATGCGGCGCTGCCAGTTGGCGCCATCGACGACGAGCGTGTGACCGGAGATGAACCGGCCGTACGGCGAAGCGAGGAACGTCGCCGCCCAGCCGAGCTCCTGCCGCTGACCAACCCGCATGGCCGGCTGGCACGCGTCCTTGTCACTCGTGCGCGCGAGGTTGCCCTGGATGTCGGCGGTCATGTCCTCGTGCGGGAACAGGCCGGGCACGAGCGCGTTGACCTGAATCCCATACGGCCCCCACTCGACGGCGAGTGACTCGGTCAGGTTCTTCACGCCGGCCTTCGCCGCAGCCGAGTGCGCGAAGCCCGCACCACCGGTCCACGCGTACGACGCGCCGATGTTGACGATCGAACCGGGTGTGCCAGCTGCGATGTGCCGGCGACCGAACTCGCGCGCACAGAAGTAGGTGCCGTTGAGGGTGATGTCGACGACGGTGCGCCATGCATTCGGTGACATGTCCTCGCTCGGCACCGGGAAGTTTGCCGCGGCATTGTTGATGAGTACGCCGGGCAGCCCGAACGCGCCGGTCGCCGCGTCGAATGCCGCCGCGACACTGTCGGCGTCGCGGATGTCACAGCTGACGGTGTGCACCGGAGCGCCGAGAGCCTCGATCGCGGCGCGTCCCGCTGCCAAATGGTCGTCCTTGCGCGACGCGATGACGATCGACGCGCCGAGCCGGGCGAACTCCGACGCGATCGCCTTGCCGAGACCAGTGCCACCTCCAGTGACGAACACGCAGACGCCGTCGTACGTCCCGGGCTTCAGTGCTGTCTCGCCGACCGGAGGTGGCGCAGGCAGACCGATGACCTTGTTCGTCGCGGCCATGCTGCGTCAGCTCCCGGTGTAGTTAGGCGGTCGGTCCTCGGCGCGCGCCGCCTTGAACTCCGCAAAGTCGTCGCTGCGGTTGAGGAACGTCTGGTAGATCATCTCGTCGCCCATCGACGCGCGGATCTCCGGCAGCATCAGCCGCCGGAGGATTGTCTTCGCGAGTTTCACGGCGACGACCGGCAGCGACGCGATGTGTTCGGCCATCTCGCGGGCGACCTTCTCGACGTCATCACCGGGTACGACGCGCGACACGACACCGTGTTGCAACGCCTCGTCGGCGTACATCGTGCGTCCGGTCAAGACGAGGTCGCTCACCACACCGTGACCGGCCATCTGGAACAACGTGCCGAAGCCGCCGGTGTCGGGGATCACGCCGTACGTCAGCTCGGGCAACCGGAAGCGCGTGTCCTCCGCGGCGATGCGGATGTCGCACAGCAACGCGCGTTGGAACGAGCCGCCCATCACCCAGCCCTTGCACGCGACGATGACCGGAGGGTCCAGCTCGAACAACTGCTGGATCCCGCGATGACCGCGACGCATCAGCTCGTGATGGGACAGCTCGACCTTGAGGTTGCCGATTGATCCGGTGTCGCGGCCGGAGGAGAACGACTTGCCCTCGCCGCGCCAGATGACGGCACGGACGTCGGTGCGCTGCCGGAGCTCGTCGAGCACAGCGAAGAGCTGCGCGTCCATGTCATCGTCGAAGGCGTTGTGCTTGTCGGGGTTGTCGTTGGTGATCGTCGCGATGCCACCGTCGACGTCCAGCCTGACCGTTCCGCTCACGAGTCGCCCCTCTGATGGCCTAGGAGCGGAACGCTATTGCAGGTGCCAGTTACGCCTAACGCCTGCTGCTGCTCAGCCGGTGAAGTTGGCGTTCGCGTCGACCGCAGGTGCCGGTGGGGCCTCGTCGGAGGTCGGGCTTGGCGTCGGTGACGGTGTCGGGGACGCTGATGCTGCGGCGTCGACCGTGAACGTCTCCGGCGGGAAGTTGAAGTCATTGGGCACTGCGGCGTTGGGTGCGCTGTTCGCGCGTGCCGTGTTTGCGCGTGCAGTGTTCTGGCTGTCGTCGACGCAGGTCGCGGTTACGGCCTTGTCGCCAGCGGTTGCCGACTCGGGCACGGTGACTTCTACGCTCCATACGCCATCGCTGTTGGGTGTCGCGCTTTCGGATGCGATGGCAGGGGACGTTGTGGTCGCGTCCTCGTGCAGCGTGACGTCCACGTGTGCCGGGTCGTAGAAACATTGATTGCCCGCTGCAGTGAAGCTGCTGCCCGGCAGGCCATGGTCGGGGGTGACGGTGAAGGCGTTTGTGCCGGCATGTGCGGTGGGTGACAGAACAGCAACGGTGGCCAGTCCCAAGATTCCCAGGGCCGTGGCTATGGATGACTTGCGCATGGTATTTACCTTCCCCGTCGGAACAACCTCTCGCGACTGTATCGCTCGACGTCGCTCCGTCAACCAGACAGCACAAGCTTTACGGCAATAAGCGTCAAAACCACCATGCTGACGAGCAGAGGGATCTGCGTGCGCACCGCTGTTCGATACGGAAAGACGCGGATAGCGCGGTCGTGCGCAGCAATCACCGCGAGGACATGACCGACGACGATCGCGATGATCTGTACGAGTGAGATGACGCGTGTCGACACCGCGGTGTAGTCGATGCGATGGCCGTTGAGACCGAAGATGTCCCAGCCCTTGTTGAACGGGTCACTCGCGAGAATCGCGGTGTTTTGCCCGTCGAAGACGAACAACGAGAAGTAGTGAGCGACGACGTACGCCGCGGCAATTGGCACGATGGTGTGCGCGAATGTCTCCGGTCGGACGTTGGAGTTGTCCGCTGCGCCGAGCGTTGTCGCGAGGTAGGTGCCACCGAGGTAGAGCAACGCGATGGCCAGGACGCAGACGGCGAGCATCGCAGTCGAATTGACGGTGCCCGGTGAGATGTTCTCGACGTACCACGACGTGCGCGAGAACCCGTCGTACGCCGTCGACCCCACCAGGATGATGACGACAGCGACAAGTCCCGGCGCCTCCTTGATGGCGTCGAGTCCGTTGAGCGGATTGCGCACCACGAGTCGGCGGTCGGCGCGGCGCCCGATCGGGGCAAGCGCACCGAGCAACGATGAGTAGACCTCGAATCCGTCTCCGCGTTCGAACCAGCGCCGGCCGTACCAGAGCGCGGCACACACATGCAGCACGGCGTACATCAGCATGAAGAGTGCGACGTACGCCGGCTTGGCCCGGTTGGGGTAGCACAGCTCGTACCACGCGAAGGCGGCGATCGACACCGCGGCGGGTCGGTAGCTGAATGCCGGCGGATAGGGGCGATAGCCGTCCGCGTCCAGCCGAAGGAATGCGCACAGACCTGCATGTAATGCGCGCAGTGGGTTGATGACCCGCCACACCGGGCCGAGCAACAGCGACACCGGCACCAGGCCGACCCAGAACGTGACGAAGAACGCCCACGGGGTGAGGTTGCGCGTCACGTCGTTCGGACCGGTGACGCCGATGTAGTAGACGAGCGCCGCGAGCACGAGGGTGAGCGACTGCAGGGTCAACCTGAGTGCGCGGCTGTCGGCGGCTGCTTGCAGGACGTTCGGGAGTGGGCGGCCGGCGTTGGGGTCGAGACGGGGTTCGCGCCAGAGAGCGAGCAGACCGAGAAACGACACGACGAGCACGGCTGCCGCGGCGATCGCGGCGTACGACGTGGGGATCGGCAGGTCCGCGCGGGTCCCGACACCGTGCGCCAGCAGCATTAGCTGACTTGGATCTTCGTGAGCTCTTTGCTCCGACTCTCGAGCTCGACGGTGAAGACGCCGGGGATGTCAGCGACGAACACGAGGGTGGCGGTGCCGCCGGCAGTGACGTCGACCATCTTGTCGTAGCCGTGCAGGTGGATCTCGTCGGCGACGTCGCTCTTGACGATGATGGCGACGCGTTGGCCCTTCTTGACCTTTGCGCGGGGAGTGTCGCCGGTGACCTTGCCGTTGGCGACCGTCAGGTTGACGACCGCGTCGTAGTTGGGCGTCGGCGACGAGGTGCCGGTCGGCGGCGCGGTTGTGGTGGTCGCCGACGGCGTCACGACCGGGTTGTCGTTGGACGTCGAGCCGTTGGAGCTGCAGCCGGCGAGCACAACAACCGCGACAGCGCTGCTGGCTGCGAGCAGCCGACTACGGTTGATCGAGTGGGAATGCATCGCTCAATCCTAGGCTGCGCAGTTGTCGTAGCCCTGGTTGGCGCGGGTCCCGCGGGTGCGCACGGTGGATCTGGGGCGGCGTACACCGGGATCGCCGGGAGGTACAAGGTCGTCGGGTACGACGGGCGCGCCGGTCTGACCGCCAACGACGTCGAGTACCGCATCCTGCTGACCGACGCCGACACGCAAGCACCGGTCGACGGCGCGACGGTGTTGGTCACGGCCACCCTGGCCGTTGGCGACCGGCGTATCGAGCCCGAGCAGCAGGCCGCCGCTACGGCGAACATCTACTCCTTCACGCTGCCGCGGCTCGCTGGCGCGACGTGGCGTATCGACGCAAACATCAGCGGATCTGCCGGCAGCGCCAGCGCGCAGTACTTCGTGCATGCCGCGTCGGGTGCCGTCGCCGTCGACGCGAGCAGCAAGACCGGCGGGGGCAAAGGGAAGTCCTGGGTGCTGAACGCCGCGCTCATCGGCGTACTCGTCGTCGCCGTGATTGCTGCCGCACTGATCCGGCGAGGCTCGGCTCGACCGAAGGCGACCAAGTAGGTTCGGCGACCGTGCAACCACGAGAAGTCAGCGCAGCGTTCTGGGATGCGCTCTATGCCCGCGATTGGCCGCGCATCCGCAGCTTCTTCGACGCCGACTCGATCTACTACGACGTACCCACCGGTCCGGCCGCCGCCGGTCGCGGTCCGGACAGCATCGAGGCGCGGTTGCGACTCGGGCTCGAACAGCTCGCGGGCTACGACCACGGGCCGGCAACTGTCGTCGCCGAGGGCAACACGGTCGTCACCGAGCACACGGAGTTCTGGCGGTGGCCGACAGGTGAGTCAGTGGCACTGCCGTTCGTGTCGGTGCAACGCATTCGCGGTGACGTGATCGAGTTGTGGCGCGACTACTGGGACTTGCGCACATTGATGGCGGGCGCACCACCGGACTGGGAAGAGCGGCTGTTGATGTCGGACCTGTCGTGGGTCGTCGACGTCACCGATCTCGTCTGAGCACTCGGCCGCGATTACAGTGGCGAGCGGACGAGGAGGCTGACGATTGTGGGCATCGACGCGTTGCTCGCGCACGGCGTCGGCGGTCCCCCACCCCTCACCGTGACCACTGCTCTGACCCAGTGGGAGCTCGACCCCGTCCTCGTCGCGTTGTTGCTGATCTTCGCCGGCCTGTATCTCGCCGGGGTACGCCGGCTCGCCGCCAACGGCGTGCACTGGAGTGTCTGGCGCAGCGTGTCCTATCTCGGAGGTGGCATCGGCACGATCGCGATCGCGACGCAGTCGAGTCTCGGTGCGTACGACGGCACGCTGTTCTCGATGCACGTCGTACAACACATCATCCTCGGGATGGTCAGCCCGATCTTTCTCGCGCTGGGCGCGCCCATCACGTTGGCGCTGCGTGCACTGAGTGGTCGGCCGCGTCGGGTGCTGCTCTCGGTCTTGCACAGTTGGGTTGCTCGCGTTGTGTCCAGCCCGCTGTTCGGGCTGCCGTTCTTCGTGAGCGCTCTCGCGGCGGTGTACTTCACCGGCCTCTACGAGCTGCAGCTCGAGCACAACGGCCTGCATGAGCTGATCCACGTGTGGTTCATCACCGGTGGATGTGTGCTCTTCTGGCCGATC
The DNA here is from genome assembly GCA_033851265.1 of Frankiales bacterium. Lineage (GTDB taxonomy): Bacteria > Actinomycetota > Actinomycetes > JAWWOW01 > JAWWOW01 > JAWWOW01. The sequence goes on along the minus strand of JAWWOW010000006.1, from coordinate 481,689 downwards.
ATCGGGGTGGACCCGCTGCCCAACCGGCTGTCCTATCCAATGCGCACATTGGTGGCGTTCACTGCGCTGCCGGTGCACGCGTTCGTCGGGCTGATCCTGATGCAGAGCGCACAGCAGAACAGCTCGTTGATTGCTCTCGACTACTACACGCGCCTCAACCGCGACTGGGGCCCGAGCATCGCCAGCGACCAGAACTGGGGTGGCGGACTGATGTGGGCGTGGGGTGACCTCACTGCCGTGATCCTCGTCGCGGCTCTCGTCGTGCAATGGATCCGTGCCGACGAACGCGAAGCTCGTCGCGTGGATCGGCACCTGGATCGGCTCGAGGCACAGCAAGCCGCTGCCGCGGCACGAGCAGAAAGCGGCGCTCCTCCCCGCTGATCGCTCACTTGCTAGTCGAGCTCCGTTTCGCGGCGTTCACGGAATTGCTCGTACAGCCAACGCAGGCGCCCGAACGTGTGCGTGGGTTGCTTTCGGACGTAGTCCTGCACCGTCAGTTGCCCCCACCAGCCCTCTCCGTTGGGGCCCACCTCGCGCACATCAAGGTGGGCAGGATAGAGGCGGTGAGCTCGGTCGCGCAGTCCACCACCGTTGTAGGGGACCACCTCTCGCCCCTGCCGATCGAGCACTGCCAGGCGACACCTCGCCACGGCAAGAATCGCTTCGAAGTTCTCTAGGGACGGCGCGAGTTGCCTCGACTCGATTCTGCTGATGGTCGAACGTGCGACGCCGCTCGCATCTGCCAGGTCGCGTTGGCTCATGATCGCTGTGCGGCGGATTCGCCGCACGATCCCGGCGAAGTCGAGCGAGGTCATGGGTTCAGGGTCCGCTCGATTGCGGTCACGCACGCGAGCGTGAGCGTCGGTTGTGGAAACTCCCTGCTCTGGGCCAACTCCGCGGTGCCCCACGGCTCGGTCGGGTGGGCACCTCGCGCCCTCTGCTCTGGCTACTCCCCGCGTCCAGAGCGCTCTGCGTCACCACAGACTCCAGAGCTCTGCGTCACCACAGACTCCAGAGCGCTTTGGCTACAGGTGGGGGTCAGAGCAGAGGGCGTGAGGTGGTCTGCCCTAGGCCGGCGTGGTGACGGTTACTGACGTGGCGCGCGAAGAGACGCGAGCACCAGCAAACCGCAACCGACCACGATCGCGACGTCGGCGAGATTGAACGTCGGCCACCAGCCCGTATGGAAGTAATCGGTGACGACACCGTCACCGGCGCGATCGACGAGGTTGGCCGTCGCACCGCCGAGGACCAGTGCCAAGGCCGCGATCCGGTCGCGAGCCGCCGCCGGTGCAAGTCGCCAGGCAACGACCGCGATGACCGCGGTGATCGTCGCGGTGACCGCGACGACGACCGCCATCGGCACATTGCCACCGATCGAGAACGCGACGCCGTCGTTGTAGGCAATACGCAAATCGATTGGACCCCCGTCCAACCCACCTGCGGGCAGGGAGTGCTCAGCCCATACCTTCGCACCGATGTCCAGGCCTGCGACGACGGCAGCGATGGCGAACACGTACATGCGTCGACGTACGGCATCACTGCTGGACAACGAGGTGCGCTCCTGCGGTGGGTTGGTCATGACGCCTTAGATGGGATTGGGGTGTTCTTCGTGGTCGTCAGGCTCGCACTGGATCGTGGTGTGCGTGACGTGGTACTCCTCGGCGAGCAGCGCGACAACGCGGTCGAGTACGCCGTGGTAGTCCTCCCCGCGAGCCACGACGACATGACCGGTTGCGTTCTCCAGCCCTGAGGTCAACGTCCAGATGTGCAGGTCGTGGACATCATGTACGCCAGGCAGGGCGAGTATGCGCCGGCGGACCTCGTCGACGTTGAGGCCCGGCGGCGCGACCTGCATCAGGACCCGCAACGCCTGCACGATCAGCTGCCAGGTGCGCGGCAGGATGAACAGCCCGATACCCGCGCCAACCAGCGGGTCGATATAGCGCCAGCCCGTCGTGAAGATGACGATCGCGGCGACGATGACACCGGCCGACCCGAGCACATCACCCAGCACCTCGTTGTGGGCGGCCCGCACGTTCAGACTCTCCTTGGATCCCGCCAGGAGCAGGCGATAGCTCACCAGGTTGATCAACAGCCCGACCGCCGCGACGACGAGCAACGGAAGACCGGCGACGTGCGGCGGATGGGTGAGTCGGCTGTACGCCTCATAGAGGACGTAACCAGCAACACCGAACAGCAGTACGCCATTAGCAAGTGCAGCAAGGACCTCGAGGCGGTACGCGCCATACGTACGCTGCGGTGAGCCTGCCCGCTGCGCCAACGTGATCGCCGCCAAAGCCATGCCCAACCCGAGCACGTCGGTGCCCATGTGTGCCGCGTCGGAGAGCAGCGCCAACGACCCGGCGAGGATCCCGACGACGAACTCCACCACCATGTAGCAGGCGGTCAGTGCGAACGCGATGACGAGTGGCTTGCGGTGCCGGACACCCGCGGTTGCAGCTCCGGGATGCGAGTGTTCATGTCGTGCGCCCACGGGTCGAATCTAGGTGCTCCCAGCGCGTCGGCGCAGCGCCGCACCGAGGATCAGGACGAGGACAGCGCCGGCCACGACGGGCCAGTCGCCGATGCGGGTGTACGGCGTACGACCACTACGCAACGGAACCCGCTCGGTCAACAGCGCGGGCTTGCCGAGCTTGGACCGAACCACGACCGAACCGTCGGCACGAGTCACTGCGCTGTAGCCGGTGGGCGCGGCCTGCACGACCGCGCGACCTGTCTCGCGGGCGCGCAGCCGTGCGGTCGCGACCTCTTGCGCGGGAACCGCAGAACCCGTGTACGACGACGCGTTGGTCGGCACCAGCAACAGCTGGCCACCCGCGTTGATCGCCGCGCGAGCCCGGTCGGCGAAGAACACCTCGTAGGAGATGACCACGCCGTACGCATGGCCGTTGGCACGCAGCAGGCCGGGTCGGTGACCGGCGACGGCGTCGGACGGGACGAGCGACAGGTCCGCGAACGTGTCGAGGAACGAACGCGCCGGCACGTACTCACCGAACGGCACGCGATGGACCTTGTCGTAACGATCGACAAGGAGGCCTTGCGCGTCGTACAGCACCGCCTCGTTGCGGAACTTGTGCAGGCCGGCGGGCTCGGTCACGCCGACGATGACGGGAGCACGCGCCTGTTGCGCGAGCCCGGCGATCGTTGCCTCGGTGGCGCTGCCGGCCAGCGGGGCGTCGAGGTCGACAACGTTCTCCGGCCAGAGCACGAGGTCGACCGGAGGACGCACTTGCCCGGCGACCTGGACGGTGCGGTTGAACACGTCAGTCGGATTGGTGTCCACGGCGCGCACACCACGCGGCCCGCCGCCTTGCACAACGGCGACGGTGATTTCGCCATCCTTGTGCGTGAGCTTGTCGGTTGCGAGATCAGCACCAACAACGGCGGCGATCGTGACAACCAGACCAACTGCCACCGGCGTGATTCTTCGGTGGCGGATCGACACCGACAGGCTGCTGCCGATGAGTCCCGCGATGGCAACAAGCGCAAGGGTGCCGCCCAGTGCGACGACGGGAGCAAGCGGCGAGCCGGCGAAACTCAGCTCGATGCCGCTGAGTGGCACGCCTCCGAACGGGAACCGGTCGTGCACCGCAGTGAACAGCGCGAGCACGGCCGGGAACGTCCACCACTGTTGCGTACGAATCGGCAGCAGGCCCAGCAACGCGACGACGATCACCGTCTCTATGACGATGAGCGCCAGCGCACCAGGGATGGAGAAGTCAACGGCCCAGGCCAAGCCCCAGCTGAACCACGCCAGACCTGTAACCGACGCGAGCACGAGTCGAGCGCGCAACGGTTGGTCCAACAACACGACGAACAACAACGCCAGCGCGATCAACTCGACCGGCCACCAGCCCCGCGGTGGGAGTCCAGCCGCGATACCCAACCCCGACACGGCAGCCGCGCCGACCCGTTGGCGCGAGACTCCGATCGACGTACTGCGCTTCAACGAGTTGGCGTGACTAGGAGACGGGTGTGCCGGTGCCCGCACACGCCCCGCCCCGCTCGGGTGCTTGCGGACCCGCGCGGTACATGTCGATGAACTGCGTCAACCGCGGGTCGGTGGCGGAGTCCAGTTTCAACTGCGTGCTCCACGCCGACGCGACGACCTTCGACGGCAGACCGGGGTACGGCGACAGAATGACATAGGTCTTACCGCGCACGAGCGAGGTGAGCGTCTGCACATCAGCTGTCGGCAGATCGGGCTGGTAGGTGATCCACACCGCGCCGTGTTCGAGGCTGTGCACGGCGTTCTCGTTCGGTACGGGCGAGGTGTAGATGCCGCAGTTGAGCGGCACCGGGTTGTGGTCGCCGCCGACGGGTGGGACCTGCGCATAGGTGACCGGGCCCTGGGTGTGCTTGCGCGAGAGGTCGCCAAAAGTCTGAACACCTGCGATCGCCGGCTTCGAGTCTTTGTTAGCGGCTTTGATGCCGAAGAACACGAGTGACCCGACGATAGCCAGCGCGACGACTCCGATGATGCCCACGCGGATGGCCCGTCGCCGACGCTCGGCCTTCTCTTGCTGGCGACGCATCTCGTTGACACGCTGTCGTCGCTGCGCGTCACGCAGACGCTCCTGCTTTCGCGTCGCCACCGTCGGTCGTTCCTCCAAGTCCCCGTCAGGTCGGTCCCGAAGGCAAGTCTAGGTGAGCGCTATGGCATCGTCGGGCGGCATGACCAAGTCAGTAGTCATCACTGGGGCGAATTCCGGGATCGGCAAGGCGACGGCGCTCGAGCTCGCCGGGGCCGGGTACGACGTCATCGGCACGGCTCGCAGCGAGAGCAAGGCCAACGACCTGCACGTCGCCGCGCGTGAGCGCGACGTCCCACTGCGCACAGTGCTGCTCGACGTCGCGGATGCGCAGTCGACTGAGCAGGGGTTCAAGGAGATCGACGCGATGACTGACGGCGGTCCCTGGGCGGTGATCAACAACGCGGGCTTCGCGCACAGCGGCGCGATCGAAGATGTCAGCGATGACGACGCGCGCTACCAGCTCGAGGTCAACCTCGTCGCGCCGATGCGCATCGCCCGGCTGGTGTTGCCGACCATGCGCGAGCGCGGTGACGGCCGCATCGTCAACATCAGCTCGATCGCCGGCCGGGTTTCCTCGCCAATGGCGGGGTGGTACTCCGCGAGCAAGTTCGGGCTCGAAGCCGCGACCGACGCATTGCGCGTCGAGGTGGAACCGTTCGGCGTACGCGTCATCCTCATCGAACCGGGCGGGTTCGGCACCGGTATCTGGACCGAGAGTCAGACCCGGCTGCCGGCGGAGGCCAACAGCGCGTACGCCGATGCGTACGAGCGGGCTCACTCCGCGGCCGGACTCGCCGATCGTTACATGCCCGATCCAGTGTGGGTGGCGCGCGTCATCCGGCTCGCGTTGAACAACCCGGTGCCGCTCGCGCGTTACCTCGTCGGTGTCGACGCGGTCAGCCTGTTTCTCGGGCAGAAGCTCGCGCCGACAATCCTCGCCGACTATGTGAAGTCAGTGTCGGCAGGTATCCGCCGCCTGCCGCTGCCGGGACGCAAGCCGAGTTAGATCACCTGGTCCGCGAGCATCTCCAACGCCGCCGTACAGACCTTGAGGACGATGTCACTCGGGTCGTCGCCGTCGACGTGGATCTCGCGGGCGCGCGACGCACCGTCGCAATGAATGCTGATGAACGCGGTGCCGGGTGGCTGGCCGTCCTGCGGATCCGGGCCACCCGCACCCGTCACGGCGACCGCAATGTTCGCGCTCATCAGTTTGCAGACGCCGGTCGCCATTGCCTCCGCAGCCTCGGCGCTGACTACCGGTCCTTTGGGCACACCGAGCAGGTCGTACTTCACCTCGCTGGCGTAGGCGACGACCGCACCGCGATACCACTCGCTCGCTTTGGACGCCGCCGCGAGCCGGTTCGACAGCAAGCCGCCGGTCAACGACTCAGCGACGGCGATCTGCATGCCGCGATCTCGTGCGGCCTGGGCGATCCGCTCTGCTATTTCCTCTTGCCGTTGCTGTTCGCTCATGGGCTCGCTATGCCCCACAGGTGCACACATTGCACCGATCCAAGCTGCTGGGGATGTCCCTCGCTGGCCCTCTGCTCTGCCTCCGCAGCAGAACCAGAGCAGAGGAGCGGAGAAGAGGCAGGGCGAAGGTGTCAAGAATCAGCCCAAGGCCGCTGTCAACCAGCAGCAGATGTCGCACAGAGACGAGAGCCGGCGTCCGGATTCGAACCGGAAACCTGCCGATTACAAGTCGGCTGCGCTGCCAGATTGCGCCACGCCGGCGAACGGGCTCGATCGTAGTCTGCGACTACCGTTCACGGCATGCGGCGACGCGCGTGCCTGGCGATTCCGGTCGCGGCCTGTGTTCTCTTGGTAGGCGCAGGATGCAACCGCTCCGACCTGCACGGGAACGCAACCACCCGCTCGAAGTACAACCTGCTGAACGCCGATCAGATGTTCCGCGAACCTCTCGCGGGCGTCGCCTCCACGTCCATTCCCATCATTAGCGAGGGATCAGCAGGCGAAGGTCCCGGCAATAGCCAGACAAGTGCGTCACAGATCTGGCGCGACGCGGAATTCCAACCGAATGCGACGACGTTGTCAGCGGCGGTCGCCCATGTGCGCAAGTTCGGTGCGGTGCGCTGGCTGCAGCTCCAATGCCATCCGGGACTGCACTCGCTGACGGGGTTCAAGCAGTACGGCACCTGGGCAGCGAGCATCACCCTCTACCTAGCGCCAGGACACGTTCAGATCAACGCGAACCTCGGTGTCGGCGACCATGGACGCGGCTCGATCGACGAGCAACCCGGCGCTAACGAGCCACCGACGGTGTCGAGCACGTGCGCTCGCGCGGAAGCTGCTGCGGCTGGGCTCACCTAGCTCTGCCGCGGCACCGGCTCGCGCAGGTCCACCTTGCTGAACGGGCCATCGTCGTGTTCGGCCCGCTGGGACTCGGTGCGAGGTCCGCGACGTACGACGGCTTCCAGCGCTTCGTCGATGCACTCGATGCTCTTGCCTTCGCTGACGCCGATTGTTGGTAACCACTTGTGCAGATTGGCTGCCACCGTGGGGTTACGAATCTCGCCGGCGACACGATGGAAGTCATCAATCGACGACCGCTGCATGTCATAACCGACCGTGTTGAGCATCCCCATGAGCAGCAGGTCGAAGCAGACCAGCCGGTCCCACCGCAGCCGGCCCTCATGCGGGCTGATGCCATCGAAGAACGCCAACATCATCTGCAGCACGTGCTCGCCACCGAGCAGGGCAGTGAACTCCGCGTAGTGCAGTTCGGTCTCGTCGGCGTCGCCGCGCAGGAGCGCCTCGCACATCGAGCGGTACTCGTCGCGGAACAAGTGGTCGCGCCCCGTTTCGAACACATACCCGGTGTCGTCGAAAAGCGTGACGTCCGTCATGACACGGACCAGCGCTCGGACATACGCCAGGTTGTCGAGGTCGTCGGGCTCGACATAGTTCTTGTCGAGGTAGAGCGTGCCGCGTTCGAACTTGCTCGCCAACGCCGAGAACGAAGCGAACCTGTAGACCGTGGTGAAGAAGTAGGGCCGTCGACCGCCCGCCGCGTCGTAGTTGCCTTCGAGGTGCAGCCACGGCTGTTCCTGGTAGCGGTACAGCTCGAGCAACCGCTGATGCAGCGCGTCGGCCTCGGTGACGATCCGCCCACGGAACTTGCAGGTCAGATCGCGCAGTTGTCGCCGCTGCTCATAGGCGAACTCGATCTTGTGCTTCTGCTTCATCAGCTGCCGGTCGATCATGTACCGCACCGGCGTCGCGGCGATCGTCGAGACGAACGCCGTCAGCGCGGCAATCCCGATCGCTGCGCTATCCCCCGCCATCGCCCTCGCCCCCTTCGACCGCTACAGCGGGATCGTAAGGCCGCAATCGATCAGAGTGCGACCACTGAGCGCAAGACGTCCCCCTTGTGCATCTTTTCGAAGGCCTGCTCGACGTCGTCCAGCCCGATCGTCTCGCTGACGAAGCCGTCGAGGTCGAGCCGACCTTGCAGGTAGAGGTCTACGAGCATCGGGAAGTCACGGCTCGGCAGGCAATCGCCGTACCAGCTGCTCTTGAGCGACCCACCGCGTCCGAAGAAGTCGAGCAGCGGCATCTCGATCCGCATGTCCGGGGTCGGTACGCCGACCAGCACGAGCGTTCCCGCGAGGTCGCGCGCGTAGAACGCCTGTTTCCAGGTCTCGGGACGCCCTACCGCGTCGATCGTCACGTCGGTGCCGAAGCCGCCGGTCAGCGCCTGCACCTCGGCGACCGGGTCCGACGTACTCGAGTCGATCGTGTGGGTGGCGCCGAACTTCTTGGCCGCCTCGAGCTTCTTCGCGTCGACGTCGATGGCGATGATCGTGGTCGCGCCGGCGAGGTGCGCGCCGGCGATCGCGGCGTTGCCCACGCCGCCGCACCCGATGACAGCGACACTGTCGCCACGACTCACGCCGCCGGTGTTGATCGCGGCACCGAGGCCGGCCATGACCCCACAACCGAGGAGCCCGACGGCCGCTGGTGACGCGGTCGCGTCGACCTTGATGCACTGACCCGCGTGCACGAGCGTCTTGTCGGCGAACGCGCCGATCCCCAGCGCAGGCGACAGCACGGTGCCGTCGGCGAGCGTCATCGGCGCCAGCGCGTTGTGGGTGTCGAAGCAGTACCACGGTCGACCGCGCCGGCAGGCCCGACAGGTGCCGCACACCGCACGCCAGTTGAGGATGACGAAGTCGCCGGGTGCGATGTCGGTGACACCATCGCCGACCGCCTCGACCGTGCCGGACGCTTCGTGACCGAGCAGGAATGGGAATTCGTCGTTGATGCCGCCGTCGCGGTAGTGCAGATCGGTATGGCACACGCCGCACGTCAGCACTTGGACCAACGCCTCGCCCGGACCGGGATCCGGCACGATGATCGTCTCGACGGTCACGGGTGCGCCCTTCTCCCGTGCGACTACCCCGCGCACTTCGTGTGGCATCTCAACCTCCAGCATTCCGCTTCTCGGACCCAGCATCCCTGGCTACGCTGGCGCCGATCCCGAGGGGGCACCCGGTGACGACTCTCGCAGCCTCCAGCACCGCTGGGCTGTCGACCGCTGCCGTTGCTACACGCCATTGGCAGTGGATCTACCGGTTGCGCACCGACCTGCTGCTCTCGTTGTGCTGGGTCCCGGCGTTCCTGTTCATGCATCGGCTGTCGACCACACACACCGCCGGCGGGGACGCGTTGCTCCGCAACGTCGTCACCTGGACGCTGATCCTCAGCCTGCTGCACCAGCCGCTCACGCTGTTGGTGATCTACGGCGACGCTAAACAGTTCGAGCTGCGCCGCCGGTTGTTCTCGTGGAGCCCGGTCGTCGCCGTCTCACTCGTGGTGGTCGCCGTCTATCTCGACCTTTGGATCGTCGTACCGATCGCGGCGATCTGGAACACCGTGCACACGGTGCAACAGCGCTACGGGCTGTGCCGGATCTACTCGCGCAAAGCCGGATACGGCTCGGCTCGGTTGGACCGCGTGCTGCTGTTCTCGTGGATCGGTCTTGCCATCGTCGCCGCGGGTGCAGCAACGTCCACGACGGACCAACTCTCCCGCGTCTCGCTCGGTGCGACGAACGCCGATGCGGTGACGACACTGACGCGCATCCAGCCCTATGCCTTGTGGCTGCTCATCCCCGTCGGTCTGGTCGCGTTCGGCTCGCTCGTCGCCGTCGCACGACAGGAGTGGCGACACCGGGATCGCGCGAACCACGCGAAGTGGCTCTACCAAGGCGCGACCCTGGCGCTGATCATCGGCATCGCTGTCGACCCGCTGGCGGGCCTGGTCGCCTGGGTGTTCGCGCACACGGTTGAGTACGTCGTCGTCGTGCAGCGCACGATGGTGACGAGGTACGGCGGCGCGACACCGGACCGCAGCACGCTCGGTCGGGCCGCACGTGGTCGGCGGCGATGGACGCTGCTGGCGACGTTCTTGGTGTGCGCGTTGTTCGTGGACGTCGTACTGCAACATCGCGTGCCGACCCACATCTACCTGACCGTCATTTACACGCTCGGGTTGCTGCACTTCTGGTACGACGCGTTCATCTGGAAGGTGCGCAAGCCAGCCGTCGCGGCCGACTTCGGCATCCGCCCGGCGACCTAGCGCAGCGCTTGGAGTGCCGTGCCGACGAGGAAACGCACGCCGACACCGATCGCAGTCTCATCCACGTCGAAGTCCCCGCGGTGCAGGTCACGTGTCGGTGACCCGGGAGTGCGTACGCCGAGCCGCGCCATCGCAGCCGGCACATGCTGCTGGTACCACCCGAAGTCCTCACCGCCCATGCTGACCTCAGTTGTTGTCACAGCACCGACACCGATCGCAGTTTCGACACCCGCGCGCATCAGCTCGATCACGTGCTCGTCATTGACGACGGGCGGAACGCCGCGGCGGTAGTCGATCGTTGCTCGCGCACCCGTCGTCGCGATCACCGCATCGACGGCTTCGCTCACCAGCTCCCGCCCGCGGTCCCACAGTGTTGTGTCCGGCGTACGAACACTGCCGCGCAGATGCCCGCTCGACGGGATGACGTTGCCGGCACCGCCCGCCTGCACGTTGCCCCAGGTCAGCTGGAACGGCGCACCGTCGAGCTTGGCGGCGATCCGTTCCGGTACCTCAATCGCAACCCGCGCGAGTACGTCGACGAGGTGGACGGTCAGGTGTGGCCGCGCAGTGTGACCGCCCGGCCCGTCCAACCGCACCTCCACCCAATCGGCGGCCGCGGTGATGGGTCCGACGCGCAAACCGACCTCACCGACCTCGAGCGCCGGCGCGCAATGCAGCGCAGCGAGCGCGCGGAGCCGATCCATCCCGCCAGCGTCAATCACATCGAGTGCGCCACCGGGGATGAGCTCCTCGGCCGGTTGGAAGATCAGCCGCACCGTTCCCGGCAACTCGTCGCGCCGTGACGACAAGGCAAGGCCGGTGCCGAGCAACGCAGTCGTGTGCACGTCATGTCCACACGCATGACAAACGCCGGGCACCGACGACGCATAGGCGACGTCCTTGGTGTCATCGATCGGCAGCGCATCGAGGTCAGCACGCAAACCGACAACGGGTTCCCCCGAACCGACGTCACAGATCAGACCCGACCCCGACGGCAACCGGCGCGGCTCCAGTCCGGCCGCGGCGAGCCGGTTGACGAGCAGCTCAGTGGTCGCGGTCTCCTCGCGCCCGAGCTCCGGATGCGCGTGGATGTGACGGCGTACCGCAACGAGCTCGTCGCCGTGATTGCCAAGCCACTGCTCGAGCCAACTCACCGTCACTGAGGCCGGCCCTCACTCATCTCCACCATGAGCGAGTCGACGACCGCGCGAAGGTCGCCGTTGTTGTCAGCAGCCACTCGACGCTGTCGCTGGTAGCTGCCACCGGACTTGAGAACGCCCTCGACGCGGTGGAGCTCGTCCGTGCACCCGAGCCGCTCGGCGGCAGGGGTCAGCTCGTTGACGAGCTCGCGCAACGCATCCCGCACCGGCAGCGTGCGACCGGTCTTGTCGACGACGATGTCCGCGTCGAGGCCGTAGCGCGCAGCGCGCCACTTGTTCTCGCGAACGATCCAGCCCTTCGGCGTCGGCAGGGTGTAACCGCGATCGAGTTGTACGTCGAACTGGTCGACGAGGCACTGCGAGATCGCCGCGACCATGCCGATCTCGTGCAACGTCGGCAACCCGTCGAAGATGCGCAGCTCGACGGTGCCGAATCCTGGATGCGGCCGGAAGTCCCACCACACCTCGCGGATCGACTCGATCGTGCGCGTGCCGATGAGCGTGTCCATGTACGTCTCGAACTCATCCCACCCGGACAGCTGGTACGGCAACCCAGCCGTCGGCAGCGACTCGAAGACCTTGCTGCGCGCGGATGCGAGACCCGTGTCGGTGCCCTCCCAGAACGGGCTCGACGCCGACAGCGCCAGCAGGTGCGGGACGTACGCCGTCAACGCATTGACGATCGGGATCGCCTTGTCTTGAGACCGCACACCAACGTGCACATGCACGCCGAAGATCTGCAACCGGCGCGCCAGCCACTGCATCCGCTCGATCAGCTGGTGGTAGCGCGGCGAGTCACTCACCTGTTGCGTCTGCCAGTCGGTGAACGGATGGGTCCCGGCGCAGATAGGCGTGAGGTTGCGCGTCTGCGCTGCCGCGGTCACTTCCGCCAGTGTTTCGGCGAGGTCGGCGCTGGCCTGCTCAACGGTCTGGCAGACACCGGTGATGATTTCGACCGTCGACTCGAACAACTCGTGCTTCGCCTTGGGATGCTCGCCGTCCGGATGCCCCGCACCCAACTCGGTGAGGATGTCTGACGACGCCGACGCCAACTCGCGGGTGTCGCGGTCGACCAGTTGGAGCTCCCATTCCACGCCAAGACTCGACCGCGGCGAGGAACTGAACTCGATGTCCATGGCGAAGGCGATGCTACGGCGTTCTACGCTGCGCCCTGTGACCACCGACTTCCACGCCCTCGCCGACGGACTGACTGCTGCGGTGCCCCTCGTGGCAACGATCGGCATGGAGTACGTCGACATCTCGCCGACGCGCGCCGTCGTACGCCTGCCCGATCGCGCGGACTTGCACAACCACGTCGGCGGTCCGCACGCGGGCATCATGTTCGCCCTCGGAGAGACCGCGTCTGGCGCCGTCGTACTCGCGAACTTCATGGATCTGATGGATCGGGTGACACCGCTGGCCGCAGCGGCCGACATCCGCTATCTAGCAGTTGCCAAGGGCGAGGTGACCGCGGAGGCGCGCCTCGACGCCGACCGCGCGACGATCCTGGCCGAGCTCGAGGACGGCAAGACGCCGAAGTTCACTGTCGCCGTCACCATCACGGACGAGAGCGGTACGCAGACCGGCGAGATGAACGTCCGCTGGGCCCTGAAACCCCACCGCATTGGGTGAACTGACCGCCAGTAGCTCACCACTCAGACGGGGCGCCGCCGGTTAACTCACCCAGTGCGCGGGATGGGGAGGAGCTCAGCCGGCTTCGGCGGCTTCGCGACCGCGCAGGTGCCCGTCGAGCTTGCGCTTGATGCGCTGCAGCGCGTTGTCGATCGACTTCACGTGTCGCTGCAGGAGGTTCGCGATCTCCTGGTAGCTCTTGCCGTCGACGTAGAGCCGCAACACCTCGGCTTCGAGGTCGGACAGCGCCATGTCGACGTGGACCTGTAACGCGCGGATGCGTTCGGCGGAGATGACGAGGTCGGCCGGGTCGCACATGCCGGCGGGGAGTACGTCGCCCAGACAGCGCTCGCCATCCTCGTCGTTGACGACAGGGCGGGAGAGCGAGACGTAGTTGTTGAGCGGTCCGTGCTTCTGCCGCGTCGCCGTCTTGATCGCTGTGATGATCTGGCGGGTGATGCAGAGCTCGGCGAACGCGTGGAACGACGTCTGCATGTCGGCATTGAAGTCACGCACGGCCTTGTAGAGGCCGATCATGCCTTCCTGAACGATGTCCTCACGGTCGGCGCCGACGAGGAAGTACGAGCGGGCCTTGGCCCGAGCGAAGCCGCGATATTTGGTGAGCAGTCGGGCCAGCGCCTCGTCGTCCCCTTGGCGCGCCCAGGCGACCAGCACTTCGTCACCGGTGTCGAGCGGGATGAGCGCGGTCCTCACGGGGGCGTCCTCCGCGGCTGGCACTGCCACCGGCACGCGCTCGGCAACGACGGTCGCCGACACAGCCTGGAGGTTCGTGCGAACAGCGCGACGGGTCGGGCGACGCACGCGGGGCGACCCCCATTCGGGATAAAGGCCAGCAATCCGGTCGGCCAGGAGATACCGGAGCGTCCGTCACTGTATGACGCGCGCGTCACCCTGACCATCGGGGTTCATCACAACAACGAGCGGACCGCCAAATGGGTGACGGCCCGACCGCAACACAGAAAACTGCAGGTCGCGCCCACAGCCGTCTCAAAATGCGGACAAAGCAGTACGACTGTGACTACTGTCACACTCTCCGTTATTGTTACGTATCACAACCGACCGGCCGTCCGGCGACGCTCTGCAACCGAATAGAGCGCTATCCCCGCGGCGACACTCGCGTTCAATGACGCTCCCGGTTCGGACGAGCCCGGCCGGCCCCCCGCGAGCGGGATGCCCACCCGTACGTCGCAGCGTTCCCCCACCAACCGGGACAGCCCCCGCCCCTCGGAGCCGATGACGACGCACAGCGGGCCGGTCGCGTCGAGGTCCGCCAGCGTCACGTCGCCGTCGCCCGCCAGTCCGGCCACGACGAGGCCCGCGTCGGCGTACGCCTTGAGAGTGCGGGGCAGGTTGGTCGCCCGCGCGACCGGCAGCCGGGCAGCCGCCCCGGCACTCGCCTTCCACGCGCCGGCGGTCATGCCGGCCGATCGCCGCTCGGGCACGACGACGCCATGCGCGCCGAACGCCGCCGCCGACCGGATGATCGCTCCGAGATTGTGCGGGTCGGTGACGCCGTCGAGTGCGACGAGCAACGGGGCGTCGCCGGTGTCGATCGCGCGGGTGAGCAGGTCGTCGGGGTCGAGATAGGAGTACGCCGGAATCGAGAGCGCAAGTCCTTGATGGTGCGCACCGCCCGTGACGCGATCGAGCTCCGTGCGCGGGACCTCGCGGACAGCGAGCCCCCGGGTGTTCGCGATGCGGATCGCGTCGGTCACGCGCTTGTCGACCTCGATGCCGCGTGCGACCAGCAGCGCAGTCGCGGGAACGTCCGCGGCGAGCGCCTCGACCACCGGGTTGCGACCGACGACGGCGTCGCCGGCCGGTCGGCGCGGCTGTCGCGCGGCCGCGCGCTTGGCATGAGTCACTCGCTGCTGCGCCGGGTGCCCGGGTCGGTCCTTCGCCTTCGGCGTCGGCCCCTTGCCTTCGAGGCGACGCTTGCCGTGACCGCCTGTGCCAGTGCTCGGCCCCTTCTTCTTCGGGCTCACTGGTCGTCAGCGTCTGCGAGTGACCAGCGCGGTCCGTCCGGGGTGTCTTCGACGACGATGCCGGCGTCGGCGAGCGCGTCGCGGATCGCATCGGCGGCGGCATAGTCCTTGCGCTCGCGCGCTGCGGCGCGCTGGTCGAGCACGACGCGCACTAGCGCGTCGACGGCGTCGTGCAACCGGTCGTCGGTGCGCGCCGACGACCACTGCGTTATCGGGTCGAGGCCGAGCACCATCAGCAGCGAGCGCACGGTGTCGAGCTGTCGGCGTACCGCGTCCTTGTCACCAGCGGCCAGCGCGGTGTTGCCGGCCCGGGCAGCGTTGTGGATGACGGCGAGCGCTTGCGGGACGCCGAGGTCGTCGTCCATGGCAGCAAGAAATGCCGCGGTGGCCTCGGGATCGGCCTCGCTGCACTCAGTGTCCGAGCTGCCGACCATCTCGATGGCGCGTTCGATGAAGCCCTCGAGCCGGCCGTAGGCCGCCGCCGCCTCGGCGACGCCCTCCTCGGACCAGTCGATCGACGAGCGGTAGTGCGGCGCGCCGAGGTAGTAGCGCAGAACGACGGGACGCACGTGCTGAATCAGGTCACTCACGATGAGCGAGTTGCCGAGCGACTTGCTCATCTTCTCGGCGCCGACGTTGACGAGACCGTTGTGCATCCACAGCCGCGCGAACGGGTCACCGGCGCAGCGCGACTGCGCCAGCTCGTTCTCGTGGTGCGGGAAGACGAGGTCGAGACCGCCGCCGTGGATGTCGAACTCCGCGCCGAGGTACTTCGTCGCCATCGCAGAGCATTCGAGATGCCAGCCGGGGCGGCCGGGACCCCAGGGGGTGTCCCAGGAGGGCTCGTCGGGCTTGGCGCCCTTCCACAACGCGAAGTCGAGCGGGTCACGTTTTGCGCCCAGGTCTTCGGGCTGCTGCAGATTGTCGATGTTCTGGTTGGAGAGTTCGCCGTACGACGGATCCGAACGCACGTTGAAGTAGACGTCGCCGCCACTCGCGTATGCGTGGTCCTTGTCCATCAACCGCTGGATCAGGTCGAGCATCTCCGGGATGTGGCCAGTCGCATGCGGCTCGACGGTCGGCGGGAGTACGCCGAGCGCGGCGTACCCCTCGCGGAACTCGCGGGTATTGCGCTCGGCGAGCGCCCACCACGGAGCGCCTTCGTGACTTGCGTTGTGCAGGATCTTGTCGTCGATATCGGTGACGTTGGTCGCGTAGATGACGTTGGTGCCGCCGGTGGCCAGATAGCGCCGCAGGATGTCGAACGCGATCGCCGCGCGCACGTGACCGATGTGCGGGGGCGCCTGTACGGTCGCGCCGCAGACGTAGATCGTGACGACACCCGGCGTCAGTGGCTCGAAGTCGCGGACCTGGCGAGTTCGGGAGTCGTACAACCGCAGGCCCACCTGTCGAGCCTATCCACGTGCGTTTCGGTGCCGGACGCGCTGGACTTGGCCGGCGGGGCAGCGGATGCTGAGAAGGTCGGTCAGAGAACCGACAGTGCTCGTTTGGCTGCGGTCCAGATCTCGCCACAGTTTCGACGGCGATGTGGTCGGGATCGAGGCAACCGGATGGCAGCAACGACGCCGCTCAGGGCTACCTTGCAGTCAATCCTTGACGAAGCGGATGCACCAGAGTCCGCCGCTGCCCGCATCTGCATGTCCTGTGCTGACCTGCTGCCCGTCACCGGCGCCGCGATCGCCATCGCCGCGGATCCAGGAGTACGCGGCACCGTTTGCGTGAGCGACGCGGTGATGCAACGTGTCGAGGATCTCCAGTTCACCAGTGGCGTCGGGCCCTGCGTCGAGGCGATTGCCACCGGTAAACCTGTTCTGGTCCCGATGCTCGATGACGCCGCTGAGTCGCGTTGGCCTGGTTTCAGCGCTGAGGCTCACTCAGCCGGAGTGGCCGCGATTTTCGCGCTGCCGCTGCGTATTGGCGCGATCCGACTCGGCGTGATCGACCTGTACCGAGACACTCCCGGTCGCCTCAGCACGGAACAACTCGCGGACGCGTCGCTCGTCGCCGACGCGGCAACGCTCGCGCTCATCAAGATGCATGACCGCACACCCGCTGGAGATTTCGACGAAGACTGGTGGGATTTGGGCTCCTTTTATCGGGCAGAGATTCACCAAGCGACCGGAATGGTCATGGGTCAACTTGATGTGACCGCGACCGAAGCGCTCGTGCGGTTGCGCGCCCACGCCTACGCGATGGGCGTGAGCACCAGCGCGCTGTCACGGCGCGTCGTCGCCGGGCTCGTCGACCTCTCGCAGCACGGTTTTGGCGTGGATGCATGAGTTCACGACGGCCACGTTGCGTGGCATTCTGGTGCTGGACGGGAGGCTCCGATGGCCCGCGATGGTGAATTGGCCGAGGCGTTCGTCGAGTTGGCCGACACCTTGGTAGATCAGTACGACGTCGTCGAGTTCATGCACCGGCTCAACGAGCACTGCGTCAGTTTGTTCGACGCGGCCGCATCCGGCCTGCTGCTTGCAGACCACCGCGGCGAACTCAGCGTTATTGCCGCCTCCGCTGAGGAGACCCGGTTACTGGAGTTGTTCCAACTGCAGAACGATGAGGGCCCGTGCATGGACTGTTATCGCACGGGTGAAGTCGTGTCGGTCGCGGATCTGGAAAAGGAGACCCGCTGGCCGAAGTTCGTTCCCCATGCGATCGCGCACGGCTTCTTCTCCGTTCATGCGATACCGATGCGGCTGCGAGACGAAACCATTGGGACTCTCAACCTCTTCGGCACCGAGCGCGGCCAGATGGAAGCAGCCAGTCTCCGTGCGGCGCAGGCGTTAGCCGACGTTGCGACGATCGGCGTCTTGCAGGAGCGGGCTATTCATCGCGCCGAGGTAGTCGCCGAACAACTCCAAACGGCGTTGAACAGCCGCGTTGTCATCGAGCAGGCCAAAGGGCTGCTCGCGGCCAAAGGCGGTTTGGACATGGACGGCGCGTTCTCGCAGCTACGCGCATACGCGCGCAACCACAATCGTCGCCTATCCGAGATTGCGTTCGAGGTGGTCGACGGCCAGATCAGCACTGCGTCGGTGCTCAGCGGGGCCGGGTAGACATCCGGCGCCGGCGCTAGTGATGTTCGTGGCTTCGGGGCCGCGCCAGCCCGAAGGATGTAGAGTGTCGAATTACGGCAACTCGGGCGTCCAGAACCCCGCTCCCGCATCCCCACAGGCAGCGAAGCGCACCCGCTAGCGCGCTTCCTTACAAGGGGACCGACGGTAGAGCAGGTGAGTCGACCGGGGATCGCCCGATCAATCGTCGGAAAGGCGCCAGGCCCGCGCTTCGGGAAGAGGGGCGTCGGGCCTGGTGCCTTCCTCCCGCTAGCTGGGGAGTGCCCACGCCCGCTTACTCACTCAGTTGCGACGACTAACGCCGTCGCGATGGCGGCTAACCCGTCGCCACGGCCCGTGAGCCCCAGACCGTCGGTCGTCGTTGCGGACACGGACACGGATGCGCCGACGGCAGCGCTCATCGCTGCCTCGGCTTCAGTACGCCGGGGCGCGAGCGTGGGTTTGTTCCCGATGATCTGCACGGCGACGTTGCCGACCGAGAAGCCCACATCCGCGACTCGGCGTACCACCTCGCCGATCAACGCGGCGCTGTCCGCACCCGCCCACTGCGGGTCGTCGGTGCCGAACACGGCGCCGAGGTCGCCGAGCCCAGCAGCGGATAGCAGCGCGTCACACACCGCGTGCGCAGCTGCATCTCCATCAGAGTGACCGGCGAGCCCAGGTTCACCCGGCCAGGACAACAGCGCGAGCTGCAGCGGCCGAGACGCATCAAAGGGGTGTACGTCGACGCCGATGCCCACCCGGGGAAGCTGCGATGCGTCGACCACGCCTCCCAGTGTGGACTAGTGGCGGCGGTTGCCGGCGATACCAAGGCTGGGAGCCGCTGACTCGTCGACGGGGTGAGCGAAGACCATCCGGCCGTTGGCCGTCGTCAGGACGCTGGTCACATTGACCGAGACCTCGCGTCCGATCAGGTGCTTGCCGCGTTCGACCACGACCATCGTTCCGTCGTCGAGGTAACCGACGGCTTGCGCGGCTTCCTTGCCCGGCTTAAGGAGGAGTACGGGAACGTCGTCGCCGGCGGAGACGGGCGGACGCAACGCGATCGCCAACGAGTGCAGGTTCAGGACGCGTACGCCGGCGAGTGCAGCCGCGCGCGCGAGGTTGGTGTCCAAGGTGAGCAACGCGGCGCCGCGGTCAAGGCAGAGCCGCACCAGCTTGGCATCGACCTCGGCAACTTCTGGCACTTCGTCGTTCAGCACTTCGATGTCGACGGCTGGTTCGCGGCGCATCGTCTCCAGAACTTCGAGACCACGCCGGCCGCGCGCGCGGCGCCGGTCGTCGGAGGAGTCGGCGAGACCTTGCAGCTCGGCGATCACCGGGGAGGGCACGAGCATCGTCCCGTGCAGGAAGCCGGCGCGGACGACATCGAGGATGCGACCGTCGATGGCGACCGAGGTGTCCACGACGCGCGGCAGCGCGGCCGTCGGGGTGCGCTTCGGGGTCAGCCCGGCTTGCGCGCCGAACATGCCCAGCACGCCGTCGCGCTTGTGCTGCCCGAGCCGGAACCCGATGAGGCCGAGTACCAGGACGACGAAGGCAAAGAGCGGGAAGGCAATGAACGTCGTCCCGATGAGGAACACGGGCCACGCCACGCCGGTGCCGACGAAGACACCGATGACGCCGCCGATCGCGCCGGCGACCAGCTGCTCGGCGGAGACCTCGGTCAATGCGTGCTCGGTGCGGTCGACGGCCGTGACCGTCGTACGTCCGAGTACGCCGCCGAGCACATAGCCGACGCCAGACCCGACGATGACGCCAATGGCCACCCCGTTGAACGGACCGAGGATGGTCGCGTCGGAGTTCAGGCGGTGGGAGATCTCGTAGCCGACGCCGGCGAAGAACACGACGACCAGCAAGCGCAATAGCTCGACAACACCGGCAGGCGCACGGCGCCCCCGAGGAACGCGTGATGCCATTGCGCCCTCCGGAACCAGTCGAGTCGGCCGGCCCTGCTCAGGACCGGGGACGCGGCGGAGGAGACCAGCGGCGCAGGGGCGCTAGCTAGGAAGCCAGCACCTCGTCGAGGATGGCCTCCGCCTTGTCCTCATTGGTTCCTTCGGCCAAAGCGAGCTCCGACACAAGAATTTGCCGGGCCTTTGCCAGCATCCGCTTCTCGCCGGCGGAGAGCCCACGCTCGCGGTCGCGGCGCCAGAGGTCGCGCACAACCTCGGCGACCTTGTTGACGTCACCGGAGGCGAGCTTCTCGAGGTTGGCCTTGTAACGGCGGGACCAGTTGGTCGGCTCCTCGGTGTGCGGGGCCCGCAGGACCTCGAAGACCTTGTCCAGGCCCTCCTGCCCCACGACGTCACGCACGCCGACAAGATCGACATTGTCAGCAGGAACACGCACGGTCAGATCGCCTTGAGCGACCTTGAGAACGAGATACATCCGCTCCTCGCCCTGGATCAAGCGGGTCTCGATTGCCTCGATCAACGCAGCCCCGTGATGGGGGTAAACAACGGTCTCGCCGACCTGGAACGACATGTGGTGTGTATCCCTTCCGCCACGTTAAGGGTACCACGCAAAATCATGATCTTTCCGACCCGATGAACGCTCTGACCTGCGGAAACGTCTTGCACAGTGCCGATTTCGGGGGTTGACAGAACGGATCCTCGTGTGCCGAAAGCGCGTTCTGTTGTACGCCGAACACGCACTGTCGCGCGATCGTTGTGACACCGGTATGGGCGGCACCGCGGTAAGCGCGGATACTGACGCCATGTCCGGCGGACCCGGCGATGCAACCGGCGGCGAGCGCTCTGGTGACGAGTTCCCTGAGCAGCCTGATCAGCTTCTGCTGACCGAGATCCCCGACGATGCCCGCGAGCTCGCCGCCGAGGTCGCGACCTACCAGCGCGAGCTCCGAGCAGCCCGCCGCCGCGCGCTCGCCAACCGGCTGCTCCCGCTGGAACGACTGCGGCGCTACGGCATTGCCGCGCCGGTGATCATCGCCGTTCTCTGCAGCGCGATCGCCGTGACGGCGTTGTTCTTCGCGCTGCGCCCGGACGGGGCCGCCAGCGTCCGCCAGGAGCCGCTCGCGACGCAGCCCGCCGCGCAGGTCGGGTCGGTCGGCGGGCTGATCCCTGCGACGCCGCTCCTCGTGGGCACGGTCACCCGTTCGGCCCAGTCGCTGCGCCCGGGTGTGCTCGCGCTCGTGCCGATCGACTGTGGCTGCTTCGCGGTTGTGGAAAACCTCGCCCGACAAGCCGGGCAATTCGGATTCCGGCTCTATGTCGTGGCGCCCTCCGGCATCGACACCGAGGTTGATGCGATCGCGAGCAAGGTGCGCGGGGCGCAGGTGACGTCGGCGTTCGACGCGGTGGGCGCGCTTGCGCAGACCTATCACGCGACCGGCGTCACTGCGGTCCTGCTGCGGGGCAATGGCGTCGTCCAAGACGTCGTCCGCGACCTGTCGGCATCGACGCGACTCACCGCACGCATCGCCAGTCTCGCCGAGTGAGGTTGTTGAGGGGCCTCGTTCTTGCCACGCACCCGGGCCCGACCGTGGCGGTCGTCGGCTACGCGACGGCGACGGCAGTCGCGAGTGACCTCAGCACCGGCAAGTGCGCGCTACTGGCGTTCGCGGTGTTGTCTGGGCAGGCCAGCGTCGGGTGGAGCAATGACTGGGTCGACGCACCGATCGACGTCGCACGACGGCGTACGGACAAGCCGATTGCCCAGGGTCTCGTGTCGCGTCAGGTTGTCGGTGTCGGGGCGCTCGTCGCGTTGACGCTGTGCGTGCCGGCATCGCTGTTGCTCGGTTGGCGCGCGGGTATGGCGCACCTGGTTGCCGTCGCGGCGGCATGGTCGTACAACCTCGGTTTGAAGCGCAGCCTGTTGAGTCCGTTCCCTTACGTGCTGGCGTTCGGTCTCGTGCCGGTCGTGGTGTCGCAGGCGTTGCCCGGACACCCCCGGCCGCCCTGGGGGTTGGTCGTTGCGTCGGCGTTGCTCGGGCTGTCGGCACATCTCACGAACGCCGTCGAGGACCTCGATCACGACGCGGCGACCGGTGTGCGAGGGATGCCGCAGCGGCTCGGCGTACGCGCGTCGACCGCGCTGTCGACGGCTGCGGTCGTCGCTGCGGTGGCTGTTTTCCTGACCATTCACGACCGGCTCGAGCCGTTGAGCCTCGCGCTCGGGCTGGTGGCCTTCGCTATCTCCGGGACCGCACTGCTGCGTGCGGTGCTCGGTCGAAACGACGGGTTGTTCGTGTTGAGCATCCTGGCCGTCCTCCCGTTGGTTGTGGCGGTCGCAACGACGGGGGGCGTCCGCCCCTGAGTGGGCCGACCTGGCTACGCTCCCGTCCGTGAACATTCGTCGCCTCGCAGGCCAGGTCGTTGCTGGTGCCGTGTTCGTGGCCGCTGTCACTGGATGCGCAGTTGGGCAAGGCGCAAACACCTCGAAGGCCCACACGGCGATCGACGGTGTCAACGTCGACCTGAGTGGCGGCCAGCTGCAGGTGCGCAACGTCTACCTCGTCCCGATCGCGCCTAACGACATCGGCAACGGCGTGGTGAAGATTCCGAAGGGCGGCGGCGTCAAGCTCTACGCGCACATCTTCAATAACGGGACAGCGGCCGACGCGCTCGTCGCTGTCGACTGCCTCAACGGCGGCGTTACAACGATCACCGGTCCGAACCCTGGCACCAGCCCCATCGAGCAAGGCCAACCCAATCGCGTCGAGCTGCCGGCGCAACGCCTGGTGAAGATCGGCTACCCCGATACCCCACAAGTCGAGATCAAGCAGCTGGGTATCGAGCGGTTCGTCGGCACCTATCTCAAGCTGCGGTTGTCATTCGAGAACGCCGGGTCGGTAACGATCGACGCTCCGATCAAGGATGCGCCGACCGAAGAAGCAGCTGCCGCCTAGCGGCCTTGGTTGGCCACCGCTTCGATCGCGGCTTTCGCTGCGTCCGGGTCCAGGTAAGCGCCGCCGCTCGTCACCGGTCGCAGGTTGTCATCGAGGTCGTAGCGCAGCGGGATGCCGGTCGGGATGTTGACCTTGGTGATGTCGTCATCCGAGACACCGTCGAGGTGTTTGACCATCGCGCGCAACGAGTTGCCGTGCGCCACGACGAGGACGGTCTGACCCCAGCGCAGCTCGGGGACGATCGCGTCGTACCAGTAGGGCAGCATTCGCTCGACGACGTCCTTCAAGCACTCGGTGCGAGGGACAACGTCGGGCTCGTAACGCGGGTCGCCGACCTGTGACCACTCGTCGTCATCAGGCAACGGTGGCGGCGGTACGTCGTAGGACCGGCGCCAGAGTGCAAACTGCTCGTCGCCGTACTTCTCCCGCGTCGCTGCCTTGTCCTTGCCTTGCAGGTCGCCGTAGTGACGTTCGTTGAGTCGCCAGGACCGGCGTACCGGAAGCCACATCCGGTCAGCGGCGTCGAGTGTGATCTCGGCGGTGCGGATCGCGCGGCGCTGCACCGATGTGTGCACGACGGTCGGCAGCAGGTTGGTCTCACGCAGCAGCTCGCCGCCGCGGCGCGCCTCGGTGCGGCCCTGCTCGGTGAGGTCGACGTCGACCCAGCCGGTGAAAAGGTTCTTGGCATTCCACTCGCTCTGACCGTGGCGGAGCAGCACGAGGGTGCCGACGCTCGACATGGTCGAAACCCTAGACGTCAGACAGCGCGGCGTGTCCGAAGGGAACGGTGAACGCGCGGCACCAGATGATGACGGCGCCGAAGCGGGAGAGGTCCGCAGTGCCCGGGATCGTGTACTGCTGGTTGCCCTTGTTCCCCTTGAGATGGCCGAGGTCGAGATAGCCGTCGACGTACTGCCCGTCGCCCGGCACGAGGTAGACGCGAAGGTCCGGGCCCGGTGAGGTGGCGAAGGTCGTCAACGTGATGACGTGCTTGCCGGTCGGCAGCCGAACGAGTGTCGCGGTGCCGGTGGTCTTGTGCTCATCGCTTGTGAACGTGCCCCGGCTGAGCGCAATCGCCGCCGCGACCGTCGCGGTTGACGTCGGTGCCCCGGATGCAGTCGACGTTGCGCTCGGTTGCGCCGTGGGCCGCGTCGACGGATCAGCCACCTTCGCGACGTTCTCGTTCACGACCACGTCGCGGTTGGACGTGACGAGCAGGTAGCCGCCGAGGCTGCCCGCGACGATCACGAAGGTGCCCAACACGGGCGCGACGAGCGACTTCCATCGCAACGCGGCGATAACCGCGACGGCGCCGCCAGCCGTGAGAAACAGCCCGGTGAGCAGCATCGCCAGTGTGAAGTCGTTGGTCAGTACGCCGCCCGTCACCCAGATACCGAGAACGACGAGACCCGCGACAACGGGAATGAGAAGGAGCCGCAGCCACATCGGGATACTGCGATCGGACGCGGGCACGATGCGCCGTACAAAACCCGGCAGCTGCATTGCGCTACTTCGGCTCGGCGAAGCGGGCGAAGGCCTTGAGATTGGCCGTCGATTCGCCGCGGGACAGGCGCCAGGCCCATTCCTTGCGGATGGAGCTCTCGAAGCCGATCTCCAAAGCACGGTCGAAGTTCTCGTCGGAGTAGGTCAGCATGCAGCCGAGCAGCCGGTCGAGCTCGTCTGGGGTGACCGCGTCGAGCGGCAGGTGACCGACGATGAACACATCACCGAGGTGGTCGACGGAAAACGCCATGCCGTACATCCGACCGTTCTTGCCGAGCAACCACTTGTAGAACTCCTCGCCGTTCTCGTCCGGCCGGCGTACGAAGAACGCTTCGACCAACAGTGAGTGGTCACCCACGACGAGCCAGGTCGCGATCTGCAGCTTGTGCTCGCCCTTGAGCATGACCAAGAACGCGCCTTCATCAGCGCGTTCGAAGGTCAGCTCGCGTTCGGTCAAGGTCTGTTGGATGACGCCGTCGAGCTTCGCCTTGTGATCGCTCACGGAGCTCCGACCACGGCAACGTCTGGTACGCCGGGACCCTCGGCCAGCACTCCGCTGTAAACATCGAGCACGCCGGCCGCCGTCGCATCCCACGAGAAGTGACGCGCGTGCTCAACACCGCCGGCCGACAGCGCTCGACGCAGCTCACGATCATCGACGACACGCGTCAACGCGGCCGCCCACGTCGACGCGTCGTGGCCGTTGACGAGCAGACCCGACACACCATCCGCGACTGCGGTGCACAGACCACCGGCCGCTGCTGCGACGACCGGCGTCGCACACGCCTGTGACTCGAGCGCAACCAGACCGAAGGACTCGGTGTAGGACGGAACGACGGTCACCGTCGCCGCGCGGTACCAGTCAGCGAGGCGACCCGGCGGCACCGGTGGCTCGAAGCGAACGATGTCGCCGATGCCGAGCTCGGCGGCAAGTGTCGACAGGTGCTCCGGATGCTCGAGGCCGGTGCCACTGGGACCACCGACGACGGCGACGACGAGCCGCTCGCGCAGCAACGGGTTGCGCTGACACATCAGCGCGGTCGCACGGAGCACTACGTCGGGTGCCTTCAACGGTTGGATGCGACCGACGAATAACAGCACCGTCGCGTCGAGTGGCAGCCCGAGATGTGCACGTGCCGCGTTGACGTCGCCCGGGCAGTAGACATCGAGGTCGACACCCGGTGCGACCGTGGAAACGCGCGCCGGGTCCGCGTCGTACAACTCGATGAGCTGGTTTGCCTCGTCGTCCGTCGACGCGATGAGTCGGTCTGCGGTCTGCACGACTTGTGCCTCGCCGATCGCCCGGGCCGTCGGCTCCGGCCGGTCGCCTTCGGCGAGCCAGGCGTTCTTCACCTTGGCCAGTGTGTGCGCGGTGTGCACGAGTGGCACACCCCAGCGTTCCTTTGCGAGCCAACCAACCTGGCCGGACAGCCAGTAGTGCGAGTGCACGAGGTCGTAGTAACCCGGGTCGCGCGAGGCTTCCGCGCGCAGGACGCCCGATGTCATGGCGCACAGCTGTGACGGCAGGTCTTCCTTGCGCAAGCCCTCGAACGGTCCGGCAACGATGTGGCGCACGGTCACACCCGGCATCAGCTCGACCGATGGGGGCAGGTCGCCGCTGGTGGCGCGAGTGAAGATCTCGACCTCGGTGCCGAGCGCAGCAAGTCGCCGCGACAGCTCGACGACGTAGACATTCATGCCGCCGGCGTCGCCAGTGCCCGGCTGGTCGAGGGGCGAGGTGTGCACAGAGATCGTCGCGACGCGGCGCGGGGTGGGGCCGGTGGTCAACGGTGGGAGCCGCAAGAGGTTCGGGGCCACGCGACCTCCTCGACCAATACTCACGTCTATCACTGAACCCCACGGCTCCGAAACGTGTTCCCATCCTGCCCCAACGGAGCGGCCCTAGGCTCCGTTCCATGAACCGTCCGGTCGCCGTCGTCACCGGCGCGAGCAGCGGGATCGGGGCCGCGACTGCACGGCGGCTCGCGGTCGAGGGATTTGACGTGATCTGTGCCGCCCGCCGCATGGACCGGCTCGAGCCGCTGGCCAAGGAGATCGGCGGTCGCGCCGTACCTCTCGACGTGACTGACGATGCATCTGTTGCGGCGTTCGCCGAGACGGTCGGTGACTGTCGCGTCCTCGTCAACAACGCAGGCGGCGCGATGGGGCTCGACCCCGTCGGCGATGCAAACCTCGACGACTGGCAGTGGATGTTCGACGTCAACGTGCTTGGTGTCGCGCGCGTTACCAAAGCGCTGCTTCCTCAACTGATCGCGAGCGGCAACGGCCACATCGTCGTCGTCGGTTCGACCGCCGGGCACATCGTCTACGAGGGTGGCGCGGGATATACCGCTGCCAAGCACGGCACCACGGCTGTCGTTGAGACGCTGCGACTCGAGTTGTGGGACCAACCCGTGCGAGTCAGCGAGATCGCACCGGGGATGGTGGCAACGGAGGAGTTCTCGCTCAACCGGTTCGGCGGCGACAAGGCCAAAGCGGATCAGGTGTACGCCGGTGTGCGCGCACTCGTCGCCGACGACATTGCGGATTGCATCGCCTGGACCGTCACCCGGCCGTCACACGTCAGCGTCGACTTGATGATCGTGCGCCCGCGTGCGCAAGCTGCACAGCACAAGGTTCACCGCGAGGGCTAGCTGTCGTCCTCGTTGTCCTCGTCACCCTCATCGTCATCCGCGAACTCTGGTTCGTAGCCGAAGAGCAAGAAAAACACGGCCAGCCCGAGCCAGACCGCGATCGAGAACCATGCCGAGAAGAACGACAACGGCAATGCCGCGGCGTACAAGAGGATGGCGGGGTTGTAGGCGCGGGTGATACGTCCGATGACATCAGCAGACAGATCCGCCCGCAGCAGTCCGTGTGACCGCACGTAGCGCCATGTCGTGTTGTAGAAGAAGGCGATTGCAACCATCGTGAAGCCATAGGCAAGCAGCGCCGCCTGCCGATCATTGGCGTTGCTGTCCATGTGCTCGGCAAGCACGCTCGTCGGGAATGGCAGGAACGAGATCGACAGCAGCAACATCGAGTTGAGGAACATCAGGCCGCGATCGGCATGGTCGATGAGCTTGAACAGGTCATGGTGATTGACCCAGAGCACTGCGATCGTGAAGAACGCGGTCGCGTAAGCGACGTAGTGGGACTTCGCGTGAAGGAGATCCTCGCCGACGTTGTGGCTGTTGACGGGCAGCCGGATGTCGAGAATGAGCAACGTGATGGCGATGGCCAGCACGCCGTCGGAGAAAGCCTCGAGCCGAGCGGTATCCGACTTGCTCCACCGTGACGTCATCCAGCGCAGGGCATGTGGACGTACGACAAGTTGCCGGCTTCGTTGGTCTTGCCGCGGCACTTAGATCACCTCGACTAGTGCAGCAGAGAACGCGTCGTACGCCTCTTGGCCGAAGAGCACGAAGCGCACGATTCCGACCGTCGTTGGCGTTTCGCGCACGGTGTTGATCGCGATGCGGGCGGCGTCGTTTATCGGCCAGCCGTAGACCCCGGCTGACACAGCCGGGAACGCAACAACGTGTGCACGGAGGTCATCCGCGCATCGAAGTGCTTCCCGGTAGCACGACGCAAGCAGATCCGAACGGTCTTCGTTCTTGGCGTACACCGGGCCGACGACGTGGATGACATGCCGAGCCGAGAGGTTGCCACCTGTTGTGACTGCCGCGTGTCCGGTCGGCAGGCCATTCGGCCAGTCGGTCGCGCGCAGTTTCTTGCACTCTTCGAGGATCGCCGGCCCACCCGATTGGTGGATCGCACCGTCGACGCCACCGCCACCCATCAGCGAGGAGTTGGCGGCATTGACGATGGCGTCCGCGTCTTGCTCGGTGATGTCGCCGCGGACGAGTTCGATGCGCACGGCTGACATTGTGTCGGGTCGCCGTACGCTTCCTCCGTGGCAGCCGACTGGGTGACGATCTCAGCGCTGGCAACCGCTGGCGGAACTCTCGTGCTTGCGACCGCGACCTTTGCATCGGTGCGGTCGGCGAATCGCGCGGCGCGCGCCGCCGAGCGATCGCTACTCGCCGGCCTACGTCCGGTGCTGTCGACGTCACGGATGGATGACGGGTCGCAGAAGGTGTTGTTCGCCGATCCACACTGGCTTGTCGTCGAGGGTGGCCGGGGCGCCGCGGAGGCCACGGACGAAGCCATCTTTCTCGC
The DNA here is from genome assembly GCA_033851265.1 of Frankiales bacterium. Taxonomy (GTDB): domain Bacteria; phylum Actinomycetota; class Actinomycetes; order JAWWOW01; family JAWWOW01; genus JAWWOW01. Next base: position 453,078 of record JAWWOW010000006.1, on the reverse strand, counting down.
GATGTCGGTCCGCAACGTCGGATCCGGGATGGCGGTCCTGCACGGCTGGCACTTCATGAGTGAGAGCGTCCTAGGCACGACGGGGGAAGCGTTGACTCACGCACTGTCAGAGGCGGCACGCACAACGCACGCACCGCTCGATCAGTTCCGACGGCAGTCGCGCGACATCTACATCCCACCCAACGATCTCGGCTTCTGGCAGGGCGCCCTCCGTGACCCGGACGAGGCCGAGTTCGCTAGCGCGCGGGAGGCGATCGAAGCACGCCGGGCAGTGACCCTCGACCTGCTGTACGGCGACCTCGAGGGCGGGCAACGCGCCGTCACCCGGTTCACTCTCGTTCCTAGTCAGCAGGGACACTGGCTCGCGTCCGCGTCCCGCCACTGGAACATCGACCGCGACAATCCGCGATGAGTGTCTTCACGACCGAGCGCCTGGTCGTGCGTGCATGGTCGGACGACGACGTCGATGCGGCGTACCCGATCTACTCGCAGCGCGAGATGGTGCGCTATCTCGGCAACCCGGTGCCGCACGACTCACCCGAGACAACGCGTGCGTGGATCGAGCGAGTCAACAAGCGCGGCGACGACCTCGGAGCAGGGCTCGGATTCTGGGCGGCGACGCTGGCTGATGACGGCACCCTCGTCGGTGCAGCGTTGTGTGCGCCGTTCCCCAATGACGACTCGCGCATCGAGATCGGCTGGCATGTCGGGCCCGCGTACCAAGGTTTCGGATACGCGACGGAGTTTGCACGCGGCATCGTCGAGCATGCGACCGCGATCGGGCTGCCCATCGTGTACGCCGTCGTCAACACGGAGAACACCCCGTCACTGAACGTCGCGCGCAAGATCGGCATGACGCACCTCGGCCAGACCGACCGGTATTACGACCGCACCCTCGAGTTCTTCGAGCTCCCCCTCTAACCGCCGCAACCCCTCGCTGCCAAGCGCTGAATGTGGATTCAACCGTCGGTCAGCTCACACTCGCTGCGTGCGCCAGCGGCTCAACTCACCAGAGGCGCGGGCCTGGGGGGTGGGATTCAGGTCAGGGGAGGCGGATGCGGAGGCGGCGGAAGCCTTTGCCCTTGTTCTCGATCTTCACGATGTCCACCTGGCCGATGTGCTTCGTCGACGCGACGTGGGTGCCGCCGTCGGCCTGGGCGTCGAGACCAACGATGTCAACGATGCGCACCTCGGTCAGCCCGGGCGGCAGCAGGTTCGTCGCGGTACGGATGATGTCGGGGATCGCGAATGCGTCGTCGCGCGGCAACACCGACACGTCGATGCGCCGGTCGGCCGCAATCTCCTCCGCACACGCAGCCGTCACGTGCTCGCGGAACCCGTCGGGAACCTCTGGCAGGTTGAAGTCCATCCGCCCTTCGAGCGGCTCCATGTTGCCGCCGGTGACCAGACAGCCGTAGTCGCGGAACACCACCCCGCACAGCAGGTGCAACGCCGAATGAGTGCGCATGAGAGCAGTACGCCGCTCGTCATCGAGTGCGCCGCGCACGGCGGTACCCACGCCCGGCAGCGGGTCGTCCTCGGCGGGGATTAGGTACAGGTCATCACCCTTGTTGGCGCCGACGATGCGGGTCTGTACGCCGCCCCACAGGAGAACACCGTGGTCGGGAGGTTGACCGCCACCGCCGGGGTAGAACGCGGAACGGTCGAGCACGATGCCTTCGGGAGTCGCGTCGAGAACCGTCGCCTCCCACTCGCGTAACGTCTGGTCGTCCAGCTCGAGTCGGTTGGTGCGCGCCATGACCGAAGGGTAGGAGTAAGCAATGAGCGACATCCTCGCCGTCCTGTCAGGCGGCTCGCGCGACGGCGAGTCGACCGTGGTCGACCCGGCCGTGACCAGGATCGTCGCCGCCTCCGAGGCGCCGGGACTGCTCGATGTCTACGAGGAGACGACGGAGCATCGACACATCCGCGGCAACGACGAGGTTGCGCACGTGTTCCAGTTCATCGGACAGGAACCAGCCGAGGGCATCGCGCCCGAGGCCATCCACATGCCGCCTAAGCGTTGAGAAACCCGGCGATCACGCCGCGGAGCTTGTCCCGCGCCAGCCAGACCGCGCTTTGCTCGCTGAACACATGCAACTGCGAATTCGGTAACGCATCCGCCAACTCCCGGGCAACGGACTCCAGATGCACGGGATCTCCCTGCTGACCCACGATCAGCACGGGTGCCTCCACGCGCGCCAGGACTTGCCGGTCCGTGATGGGCACCGTTAACGGGATGGTGCGTACGGCGCGCGCGATGTCGGTCCCGACCAATTCGGCAGCACGTGCGCGCAGGTAGTCGACGACTGCCGGCATCGCACGAACCCCATCCGGTTGGTCGTCGATGAGGAGCTGCGTCAGCCGGTCGACATCACCGGACTCGATCGCAGTCGCCAGCCACTCCAACCGCTCGACGGGCGCATCCGAGGGGATGGTGTCGATGACGGCCGGCAGGAACAGCACGATCCGCTCGAAGCGACCCGGGTCGTCGCCGAGAATGTTGAGGATCGCGCCCGCGCCCATCGATGCGCCGAGTGCCCGCGTTGCACCGACATCGTCCGCGACGGCGAGAAGCTCCGATCCGATGTCGGCGTACGACCACGGCCCGTCGGGCGCCGTCGTCTCGCCATGTCCACGGAAGTGCAAGAACACGCGCGTGCCGTCGACGCCGCTCGCCAATGGGCGCGTCTCACCAATCGAGCCGGACAAACCGTGGGCGAAGACGGTGACGGGGTCGCCGGAACCGTAGGCGTGATAGTCGATGACCCCGCTGTTGGTGTGGAGCAGCGGCACTAGGCCCGAGGCACTTTGCGGGCCGTCAGGTGCAGCCAGAAGGCAAGCACGAGGATCACACCTGCGTTAAGCACGTGCAGCGCACCGCCCCACCGATGGTCCTCACCGATGCCCGCGAAAAGAGGCTGCCCTATCCCCGCTAGGAGGAAGACGGCGACCGTACCGATGACCAGATTGCGTCCAGGCCGAGCAACGATCACGGCGATCAACATCAGCAGGCCGACGAGGCCCAGGATGCTGCCAACCGCGCGGTGCGGGTCAAGCCCCGTCTGCTTATCGAGGTGCTTAGCCACCAGGTTGTGGTGATTGAGGCCGAACACCCCGCTACCGGCGAGAGCGAAGGCCACCCAAATTCCGAGGATGAACAACCCCGTCAGGCCGATGTAGACGAGTAGCGCCTTGCTCCGTGCGCCGGTCAAGCCGGATGGCGGTGGTGCGGTCGCCGGTGCGGTCATTACCAACCTCCGTACGGTCCCCCGCCGCTGCCCCTTCCTCCGCTGACTCCGCGAAGGGCTGGACGGACGTCAACAAGGTAGACGATCGCGGCCACCAAACCGATCAATCCGAGCAAGCCGAGGCCGCGGAAGAACACCGCGAGCACGAGGATGACGACCCAGAACACTTTGCTCTGTTTCCCCGCGGCTACATACGCCTGCGCCGGACGGATTGCAGCGTCGACCAGCGCCCACAACTCGACCACGAGCATCGCCAGGCTGATGATGAGGAAGAAGCCGCCGAGCGGCCCATAGATGAGGGTCATCAGGGACGCGAGGAAGGCGCCGCTTCGTCGAGCGCCTCGAGATCCTCCGCCGTCGGCTCCCAGTTGCCGGCCGCGGCGTTGGCACGCACTTGTTCTGGCTTCGTTGCACCGGCGATGACGGATGCAACGGCCGGCTGTGCAGCGAGCCCACCGATCGCCACGTCGAGCAACGTGATGCCGCGCTGCTCGGCGTACTTCTCCAAGCGTTCGACAACGTCGAAGTTGCGGTCGGCCATCAGTTCCGGCTTGCTGACGAGCCGAGTGCCTTCCGGCGGGGGCGTGCCGCGGCGGTACTTGCCGGTGAGCAGACCATTGGCGAGCGGGAAGAACGGAAGCAAACCGATGCCGAGGTGCTCGCACGCGGGGATCACGTCGCGCTCGATTTCACGCTCGAGCAGGTTGTAGTGGTTCTGCACGCTGACGAACCGACTGACGTGGTTGGTTCGCGCTGTCCAGTCCGCATCGGTGACCTGCCAGCCCTCGGCGTTCGACGTTCCGATGTAAAGGATCTTTCCTTCGCGAACAAGTTCGTCGAGCGCCGCGAGCGTCTCCTCGATTGGTGTACTCGGGTCGGGCGTGTGCATCTGGTAAAGATCGATGCGGTCGGTCTTCAACTTGTGCAGTGACGCCTCGACGGCACGTCGGATGTAGCGGCGTCCGCCCCGCGATTCGTACTGCTGCCCGTGCAGCGCGAATCCCTGATGGCCGAACTTCGTCGCGATCACGACGTCGTCGCGTCGCCCCTGCAGCACCTCTCCGAGGAATGCCTCTGACTCCCCGTAGATCTCTGCCGTGTCCACCAACGTGATGCCCTCATCGAGGGCGGCATGTACGACGGCGCGGGTCGCTTCCAAATCAAGGCGCTGGCCGAAGCCGAAGTTGTTGCCTCCCAGCCCGACGACGGAAACCACGAGCCCCGAATTGCCAAGACGTCGATAGCGCATGCACAGACCCTATGCAGAACACATTGTCGGGTCGTCGGGACGCCCAGAAAAAAAGCAGAACCCGCCCGGGCGAGAGGTCCGGGCGGGTCCTGGTGGTGCGGTAGTACTAGCGGGTAGTGCTGCGGTCAGTTAGCGACCGAAGCGGCCGAACGAGGTCAGCTCAACCAACATGGCTAGCAGCGTCCGCGACCGCGTTGACGTCAGCCTTGACGGCCTTCGTCGCGGACGTCTTGGTGGCCTTGGTGCTGCGCGCAGCCTGCTTGTTCTTGGCCGCAGCGTTCTTGGTGGCCGGTGAACGACGGATCTGCGCGACGACCTTCTCGCCACGACCGGTCAGCTCATCGAAGAGCTTGGTGGCCTTGTCGGTGACGGTCTCGGCGTACGTCTTCACCTGCGTCGGGAGGGTCTTGTACTCCTTCGGCAACGCGGTGACGCGCTTCTGCAGCTTGCTGCTGCGGACCTTTGCTTCCTTCTGCAGCTTGGTGCTGCGGGTCTTCGCCTCGCTGCGGAGCTCGGTGGCGCGAGCGCGGATCTTCTCGACCGCGAGGTCCTGTGCACCGACGAACGCGTACAGCGGCTTGGTCGACTCGGCCAGCGTGGTCTTGCTCTGCGTCACGATGGTGTCGCCGAACTTCTTCACTTCGGTGGTGATGGGCATTGCGTTGTCCTCCTACGGGACGTTGTGGCGCGGGCTGCGCCGGCGTTTGAATCGGTGGGCAGGAGGGATTCCGGGCCGGGACCGTGCCGATAGGCGCGGGGGACCTCACTCCCGCCCACCGAGCTAAGGGGCGGCCTTCCTCTGTTTCGTGGAGGGGGCTGCGGTCTTGCGTGACTCTGGTGCTGATGCAGCTGCGGAACTGGCTGTCCCGGTGTTCTCGCGCCGGAAGGACTCGTAGATCTCGAGGAGCACCTGCTTCTGTCGCTCGGTGATCGTGGTGTCACTGATGACAGCCGCCGGGATGTCCGAGTCGATCTCGCGCTCTTCGAGAATTCCGGCCTTCACGTACAACGCCTCAGCGCTGATGCGAAGCGCCTTGGCGATCTGCTGGAGGATCTCCGCGCTGGGGCGTCGGAGTCCTCGTTCGATCTGGCTGAGGTACGGGTTGGACACACCAGCGAGGCGAGCCAGTTGTCGCACCGAGATCTGGGCGGTGCTCCGCTGTTCGCGGATGTACGCGCCTAGGTCACTGACTTTGCTCATCGGGTTGGCGATGGGGCCGCCGACCTTGAGAGTCGCCACAGAAAAACTCCTGATGCGTGGGGGGGACATAAAGACCTTCTCATCAAGTGCTAGCAATTGCAAGCGAACGGCTAGCAGGCGCGCTGTGGGGTGCCTCACACCGCGAATGCGGGCTTAGCCAAGGGGTACGGCGCGGACCTCGCCAACAACCCGGCCGCCGCCGTATATCGGCGTCGTCGCCAACTCGTCGAAGACGGCAGCGTCGAGACCGAGCGCCCGTAACGCGGCAACAAGCACCGGTGCAGCTGCGCGGGATGCACCGTCGGCGACCTTGACGGCAGCCGCTCGACCGTCGGGCAGCGCCGCGACGAAAGCGCCCTCCGCGCCGTCCTTCGCCAACAGACCGGGTACGCCGCGCATCAGCCGCGTGACGGCACGGTCGGGGCCACCGACGACCTCGGGATGTGCACGCATCGCGTTGGCGACGCGGCCAGCGGGCGTCGCCAACGCCTCGCGGTGTTTCGACGTACCAGCCGCCGCGCGAACCAACTCGACGAATGCACGTGCCACTCCGGTCAGCGATACCGCGAACAACGGGGCACCACAGCCGTCGACGCCAATGGCTTCCACCTCTTCACCCGTGAGCTCTTCGACGGTCCCGCGGAGCACGCACTGCAACGGATGATCCGGGTCGAGATACCCCGACAACGGCCATCCGGCAGCGATACAGGCAGCGAGCATGCCGGCGTGTTTTCCCGAGCAGTTCTGGTGCAAGCGGTCAGGACCACCGCCGCTGGCCAGCAACGCCCGACTCGCTTGCTCGTCAACGGGCAGGCCAGGTGTGTTGGCAAGGGCCTGCTCGTCCAACCCGACGCCGGTCAGGATCGAACGCGCGATGGCCACGTGTTCATCGAGACCGCTGTGGCTGGCCGCGATCAGTGCGAGCTGCCGGTCATCGACGTCGATCCCCGCGCGCAACATCCCAACCGCCTGTAAGGGCTTGTTGCACGAGCGGGGAAAGACAGGAGCGCTCGGATCACCGACCGACAACGCGATGGCACCGTCGGCGTCAATACCAACGACAGTGCCGGTGTGGATGCCTTCGACAAAACCGGAGCGAACGACCTCGGCAATCACCGGCGGCGGGACGGTCGGTGGTGCGACCGGCGTACTCACCCGCCGGCGGGCTCCGACGGCAGCAAGTCCTCGACCACGGCTTCACCCTCGCGATAGCGGCGGGTGATCTCTGCGGCGCACGCATCGACAACCGCTTGGATCTGCTGGCGCGTCTCCGACTGGCTGCGCTCTTCCTCCCGCAGCGTCACAAGCGCGCGCTGCAGATCCTCATCGGAGGTGGCACCGACGTTGGAGATGTCAACGTTCGCGACGAGGGCTTCGACGCGCCGGCGGTGCTGGTCGACTCGACTCGGCTCGACCGTCGTGTGATGTCCGAGACCGTGTGGCTCACCGCGCTCGTCGGACAGGATCTGCGGCAACGAGTCGAGGATGCTGCTCGCATCGGAGCCGCCTTTTCGCCGTTCGACCTCTGCCATCAGGATGTCGAGGCGGCCCTGCAGCAACCGCCGGATGTAGGAGACGTCGGCTTCTTCCTGCTCGGCGTCGGCCCGGAGCGCGCGGATCTCCTCCAGCGGCGCTGCCGTCATCGTGTCGAGGAATCCCTCGGCCAGTACTCGGTCGATCCGGCGCTTGCCCTGGCCGCCGACCTGTGTGGCGCTTTCCGGCACGGTCATCCCCTCATACACGCCCGGCGGTGACCGGGCTGGTCTCAGTACGTCGATCGCGGACACCAAGCATGCCCCGCGCATCGCTCGTAGTCATCGGCGGGCGTTGAGCCAACCGGGCGAGATCGGCGGCGCGCTGCACCAATTGAGCGTTATCCCGCACCGGCTCGCCCGGTGCAAACGTCAGCGTGTCTTCCATCCCGACGCGCAGATGCCCACCCGCTGCCAGGGCGGCGAGGGCGACCGGCAGCGACGTACGACCAACTCCAGTAGCCGAGAAGGTCGCTCCCTCGGGCAGCGCCGCGACGGCGGCCACGAGGGCATCCGGTGTACCCGGCATGCCGCCCGGCACCCCCATGACCAGATCGCAGTGGACGTGGCCGCCCGGTGGCGGGCCGTAGCCGTCGAGGAGGCGGCGGAGGCTGGCCACCTGGCCCAGGTCGAAGATCTCGAACTCGGGCACGATCCCGCGCTCCAGCATCCGCTGGTAGAGCTCCACCATGAACGGCCAGCGGTTGACGAAGACGTCGGAGCCGAAGTTGACCGTGCCGCAGGTCAGGCTGGCGGCGTCGGGGTCCGCCTCGAGGACGGCGAGCCGGTCCTCCTCAGAATCACTGACCGCGCCACCGGTAGAGAGCTGGACGACGAGGTCGGTGGCCTCGCGGAGCCCGGCGACAGCCTCCCGGAGCCGTCCCAGGTCCAGGCTCGGAGCGTCGTCGGCGTCGCGCACGTGAACGTGGATGACAGCCGCCCCGGCGTCCTGGCAGACGCGCCCGGTCGCCACCAGCTCCGCGGTTGTGGCGGGCAGCCCAGGGGCGTCCGCCTTGGCCGTTTCGGCCCCGGTCGGGGCGACGGTGATGAGCGTGGGTGCGGGCGGCGCCATGTCATCCATCGTGACACGGCCCGGTGGCATCGGGGACGGCGTCGCGGCCGGCCCCCTGGCCGAGGGCGCCAGCCTGCCGGAGATGTCCGCTTTCGCCGCTCAGCCAGCGCTGAACGTTGCGCCAGACGGCTTAACACCGGGGCGCGAACTGCCGATGCCGGAAGGAGTCATTCCCACGGTCCCGGGCGTGGCTCTGTTCCCGTCTGCTGAGGAGGTCGCGCGTGCTCAAGGGCGACCTCGTCACCACCCCGCTCGAGGCCGTTCTTTTCCAGCTGGCTGAGGAGCAGGCTTCCGGCTGCCTGCACGTCTCCGACGCCGACGGCGAAGAAGCGCTGGTCTATTTCAAGAACGGGCTCGTGTACGCCGTCAACGTCCCCGGACGGCGACCGCAGCTGGGTGCGCGCCTGGTGTCCTCCGGCGCCCTGGGACCCGAGGGCTTGGCCGAAGCTTTGGAAGCCCAGCGCGACGAGCTCCAGGGGTGGCGGCTCGGCGAGCTCCTGGTCCACCTCGGGTACGTCGACCGCGAGGTCGTCGAGGCGTTCATCACAGAGTCGGTGCGCGACGCGATGACCGACCTCATGCACTGGCCGTCCGGTCGCTGGCGTTTCCGCAAGGGCGAGCGCACCCGCGAGGACGTTGCCCCACCGTCGTCCGTCGGTGAACTGCTCGGTGACGTGCACCGTCGCGAAGAGCAGTGGGACGTGATCTCCGACACCGTGCACGGCCCCAACGCAATCCCACACCTGTCCACCCGCGGCGACGCATCGCCGGAGATGACGCTGGACCCGGATGCGTGGTCACTGCTGTGCAAGGTCGACGGCGAACGTTCCATCGCCGAGCTCGCCCGCGACTGCGGATTCACGTTGCTCGAGGCAGGCCGGGTCGTGGTCGCACTCGTCGGTGCCGGGCTGGTCGACGTCGACGAGGACGTTGCGTCGAGCAATGGCTCGCGCGGAAGTTCCCACGCCCCCGCCCCCGAACAACGTGACCCCACCGACGTTGCGCTGTCGCTGGCGAACGCATTCCGTGACTCGCTCGGCGAACCAAGCACCGACGAGCCAACCGCAGACGAGCCAGCGTCGGTCGTGGACACGGATGTGATGCAGGCGATCACGGACGCACTCGCACCGGCTGAGGAGACCACCTCAGCGGAACAGACCATCGACCAGCTCGGCGCAATGACATTGAGCCCGCGCGAAGACTTCGCTGACTCGATCGCGCGGGTCTCGCAGGCGCTGAGCGACGTGCTCGGTCCGCAGGCGGCCGGCGGCATGGAGTCACTGTTCGAGCTACCGGACCCGGCTCGCGTCACGCGCAACGGGAACAAGGCGGATGACGCCGCGCCGGTGCCTACACCGGAGCCAACTGAGGAAGAGCAGCGTCGCGACCGTGTTCGTGCCGCGGCTGCGGCTGAACTTGCCGAAGCCCATGCCATCGCAGAGGAAGAACGGCGTGAGTCCGACGAGCGCGGCGAGGAGCGCGTCGCGCCCGTCGTGCAACTGGCGCGGCGACGGAAGTCGGCCAAGAAGGCGGCCGCCGAGGCAAAGAAGGCACAGCAGGCCGAGGAGAGCCGGCTCGCCGAAGAAGCACGCCTCGCCGAAGAAGCCGCCGCTGCGGAAGCGCGCCTGGCCGAAGAAGCACGCGCGGCCGAAGAAGCACGCGCGGCCGAAGAAGCCGCCACTGAGGAAGCACGGCTCGCCGAAGAAGCCCGCCTCGCCGAAGAAGCCCGCCTCGCCGAAGAAGCACGCCTCGCCGAAGAAGCACGCGCGGCCGAAGAAGCCACTGAGGAAGCACGGCTCGCCGAATGGGCGCGCATCGCTGAAGAAGCCGCCGCCGAAGAAGCACGCGCCGCTGAAGAAGCCGCCGCTGAAGAAGCCGCCGCTGAAGAAGTCCGGCTCGCCGAAGAAGTCCGGCTCGCCGAAGAAGCCCGCCTCGCTGAAGAAGCCGCCGCTACGGAAGCGCGCGTGGCCGAAGAAGCACGACTCGCCGAAGCCGAACTCGCTGCTGAAGAGTTGGCCCTGGCCGAAGAGGCGACGCGGCTGGCCGAAGAAACCCGGCGGATGGCAGGGGCACAACTGGCCGAAGAGCTCCGCATCGCCGAGGAGTCACGGCTCGCCGAGGAAGCCGAACTCGCCGCCGCCCGCATGGCGGAGGAGACTCGTCGCGCCGAAGAAGAGCGGTTGGCCGAGGAAGCGCACCTTGTCGAACTATCCGAGCAGGCACACCGGTCCGAGCAAGCGGCTCGCGACGCAGCGAATTTGCTCACCGAATTCACGTTCGTTCCGGGTGAACCCCCCGCGGCTGCGCCGGCGGACGAGGCGAGCGATGCGACCGACGACGTGGTCGCGGACGAAGAGTACGTCGAGGACCCGACGTACGGCCGTCCCATGGAGATGACCGACACCGCCTCGTTGCTGCGTGAGCTGTCCAGCCTCGGGCTCGAGGACGAGCCGCCGGCGGCGCCGCCACCGCCCGCTCGGGCGTCGAACCCCAAGCCGGCCAAGAAGGCCGCCGCCGCTCCCAAGCCGGCGGCGAAGCAGAAGCGCAAGGGCCTCTTCGGCTTAGGCGGCTAGCAAAGCCGCGGAGGGCCGTCCTACGGCCCGACCAGTGATACAGCGGCTAGCAAAGCCGCGGAGGGCCGTCCCTACGGCCCGACCAGTGATACAGCGGCTAGAGGGTCGACCGCACGTGCAGCCCGGCATCCGGGTCGACGATGACCTCAGTGGTGGCTTCCGAGCCGTTCACCATCAACGTTGCATCGATGGGCGTCGAGCGTTTGATCAGTGCCAGCGCAATCGGTCCGAGCTCGTAGTGCCGCGCCGCCGTACCAACGAAACCAACGGGATCGCCATCGCGCGTCACGGGCGTGCCATGGGCCGGTAACTGCTCGTCGCTGCCATCAAGATGGAGAAACACGAGCCGACGCGGTGGACGACCGAGGTTATGAACACGCGCGACGGTTTCCTGTCCGCGGTAGCACCCTTTGTTGAGGTGCACAGCCGTTTCGATCCAGCCAACCTCGTGCGGCAGCGTGCGGTGGTCAGTGTCGAGACCGAGCCGCGGGCGCCGCGCGGCAACGCGCAACGCTTCGTATGCCCACATTCCCGCTGGCTGTGCACCGGCTTGCTCGAGTGCGTCCACAACGTTCTCGACTTTGCCCCGCGGGACGATCAGGTCGACACCGCCGCCAGGCATTCGGCGTACGACGATGCCGTCCGTTGTCGACACGTCGTAGTCGGCGTCACCGACGATGAAGTTGCTCGCTGCAAGTGCCGCATCTGTTTGTGGTCCGAGTACCGACAGCAGTGCGTACGCATCAGAGAGGTCGACGGGTTCGACCCGCAGCATGAAGCGCATCGACTCGAGGAACTCACCGAGTGCGGTGACCATCCCTGGTTCGACGTCGATCCAGGTGAACTCGCCGTCATCAGCCAGCACGAGGTGATGCTCGACATGGCCTTGGGGCGAGAGGATCAGCGTCTGCGCGCCGTCGCCGGCAGCAAGCTGTTCGACGTGCTGCGTTGACAGGCTGTGTAGCCAGGACAGCCGGTCCGGTCCGGCCAAGCGCAGCACGCCCCGGTTGCTCCGGTCGATCCACCCCGACGCCTGCTCGAGGTGCCGTTGCTCGCGTAACGGATCGCCGTAGTGCGCAGCAACGCCATTGGGCCCGTCGTCCGGCTGATCAGCCGGTACCGCACCCTCGTGCGTGAGCAGCGGATTGGTCACTCATCCAGAGTAGGCGTGCCGCTCAACCGTTGCGCCTACTCGACGTTGCCCCAGCCCAGCACATCCACGACCAGCTCGACCGAGGTCGCGCCCGTGTTGCTGAAGGTGATCAGCCCGTTCGCCGGCAGCCTGACGAAGATGGTGCTGGCTGAGTTCTCGCCAACGAAGTAGAGGCTCGTCCCGGCTGGCGGCATCGGCGCATCGCCAGGGAACACCACCAGGTTTCCGCTGCCTGCTGGGTTGACGGCGGTGACGTTCAGCTGGACGAAGGTGGCTCCGCTGATGGGAACGCCGCCCTTCCCGGCAAGCGAGATCGTGCGTCCGCCGCGGCCGGGCAAGGGAGCCTTGACCGTGCCGGTGCCGTCACGGGTGTCGATTGCGCGAGTGATGGCCGTCGGGTGGAAGACGGCGCCCCCGGTCGGCGCGAAGTACCCGTACATGTCGACGAGGATGTGCAGGGTTCCCGCACTGTCGTTGCGCACAGTGATGCCTGCTGGCGAGCCACCGAGCTTCACGACAGCGAAGTTGTTCACCGCCCGGCTAGCCGGGAAGTTCACGGACGTGGCGGCGACGGGCCGTGACGCACCCTTCGGGTACGCGGTCACGGATCCGTACGTCGATGGGCTCAGCACGATGATGTTCACGGCGATGGCGGTCGTGTTGGCCGGTAGACCCGCGGGAGTGACGGTGAGTGCCTGGCCCGGTTGAACGACCGTGTTGGGGCTTTGCCGCGTATCCAGCAGTCGCTTCTGCACCACCGGCGTGTACGTCGAACCCGGGATGCTGTTCTTGTTTGTGTAGTAGCCCTCGACATCCACCATGACGTTCACGGTTGACGTGCCGTTGTTGCGGATGACCAGCTTGCGGTCATCGCTCAATGGGGACGAAACAAAGTTGGAGATGCTGCGCCCGGGACGGTAGGCGACGTTGCCTTCGCCCTTACTTGGATTGGCCCCCAGCGGATAAACGGTCACGGTGCCGAATTGCGTGTCCGAGCGAGTCGTCACATTGAGCAGGACAGCGGTCGCATCGGGAAGGAGAGTGGAAAGGTTGAACGTCCGTGCCTCCCCCGCGGCCAAGGCCGGTCCCTGCGACGGCAGCCGAGTGTCGAGCACCCGCATCGGGTTCGTCGCCTGGAACACCGAACCCTTGCTGTAAGCAGGCAGCACGATGTTCGTCGCTTCGCTCGCGTACACATTCGTCAACGTGCCGTCGGCGGCGGCGTCACCGAACTCCGCGAGAACATGCAACGTCCCCGACGGTGAGCCCGTCGTCAGCCGGAACTGCAAGGGCGTCGTGACGTCGTAGCCCTGATCGACGACAGTTCCGCTAGCAGGGCCGACATAGCCAACGAGCGTTCCATTCGTGGGGGTCAGATCAATCTGCTGCGGGCTCGCACTGTTGGTCGCGTCGTACACGAAGAACTGCGTGTTCTTGAGGTTCGCGACGCTGGAGAACGTCAGCTGTATCCGGCCCTTGGCGTATTTCGCGCCGCGCAGCGGGTTGGACAGATGGACCGATCCGAGCGCACGGTCAGGGTCACCGGGGAAGACCTTCGCCGGTGTGGTCAGGTCCAGGGCGGCATCTAGCCCGACGATGGTCACGCAGCTCGAGCAGGAGTTGGCGGCAACTCCGTTGAGCGCCAAGTTGTACTTGCCGGGAAGTGCCCGATAGAGCGGGAACGTCGCCTTGACCTGGTTGGCCGTCGACGTCGTGGTGGTGGCCGTGATCGTGACGGTCGGATCGCCGGACTTGGTGAGCGTTGCGCCGTTCACGAGCAGCGGCGCGGTCGCGTTGTTGATCGTGAACGTGTGCGGCGCGTCGTTTTCAACGGTGCTCGGGGTCGGGGTGATCGTGGCCGCATGCGCGGTACCGGTCAGAACGGGCAAACCGCCCGCGACGAGGGCGGTAGCCAGCAGCGCCGTGGCGGCAAGCCGCTGGCGAACCGTGCGAATCATCAACAAACTCCCTAGTCCGGGCAGGGTGCGCTCTTATCGTGGTCGGTCGTGCGGCCCATGGCCTTGACCGACACGAGGGGTTAAACGAGCAAGCGGCGCTTCCGTCACTCGGCGCGGCAGGCCTGGCAGGTCCCGAAAACTGCGAGATGTCGCACGTCAGCCTGAAAACCCAACTCGCCGTCCAGTCGATCGACAACGCCAGACACGACCTCGGGGTCCGCCTCGGTGACACCACCGCACTCGCGGCAGACGAGATGAACGTGCTCGGTCTCCACGACCGAGTGGTACGTCGACGCGCCGTGCCCCAGGTGCGTGTGGCTCACCAGACCGATCTGCTCGAGTAGGTCGAGCGTGCGGTAGACGGTGGAGAGATTGACCCCGCTTGCAGTTCGCTGTACCGCCGCCGCGACTTCCTCGGGCGTCGCATGCCCGAGCGAGGTGACGGCTTCGAGCACCAGCTGGCGCTGCGGGGTGAGCCGGTAACCCTGTGCGCGAAGCTCGGCGCGGAGATCGGGGTTCGGCTCGGTCACGCGCTTGGCTGCCCCTGTTTGGGCACCAGGCTTTGTGTTGCCGTGCGCGTGCGCCACGCGGCGAGTTTAGGCCGTTTCCCTAGGCGAAGAGCGGATCGATCGGACCCTCACGGACGAGGACCTCGATGCTGATCGGAGGCGCGACAAGGTCAGCCAGCAGCGTCAGCGGTACGCCCGCTGCGAGCATGCCCATCACACTGCGGGGCATCGGGATTTTTCCTTGCGCGTCCACTACATAGAAATCGGCGTCAGCACGACGAGGGCGCAGGCTGCGAACGGGTGAGGGGGTGCAGCGAATGCCCCGTCTGGCCTGGCATTCGGGCTAAGACCTGGCCGGTTGCTCCGACCGGCTACGACAGGCCTGTTTTCGCGACCGCTTCGAGTACGGCGTCGGCGTACTCCGGTCGGCAAATCAGCAAGTCGGGCAACAACGGGTCTTCGCGGTTGTAGATCAGCGGACTGCCATCGACACGCGAGCAGTGCAGTCCGGCGGAAAGCGCGACAGCGACGGGTGCGGCCGAGTCCCACTCGTACTGACCGCCGGCGTGCAGGTAGATCTCCGCCTCACCGAGGGCGACCGCCATCGCCTTGGCGCCGGCAGACCCCAGCGGGACGAGCTCACCGCCGATCTGGTCAGCGACATCACTGACCAGCCCGGGTGGGCGAGTGCGGCTGACGAGCAACCGCGGTGGTCCGCCGTACGGCGCAGGCAACACGGGAGGCTCGCCGGTCGACAGCACCATGTCGCGCGCTGGAAGTGCGACGGCGCCGGCAACAAGGTCACCGCCCTGCCACAACGCAACGTGCACCGCCCAGTCGACGCGGCCGTCCTCGCCGTACTCGCGGGTGCCGTCGAGTGGGTCGACGATCCAGACGCGGTTGGCGTCAAGGCGTACGTGATCGTCTTTGCCCTCCTCGGAAAGCACCGCGTCGTCGGGTCGTGCACTGGCAAGCGCGGCAGCGAGATGCTCGTGCGAGAGCCGGTCGCCGTCGTCGCGCAGTTGCTTGGGGTCTCGGTCGCTCGCGCTCTTGCGAAGCTGCAGCAACAAGTCACCGGACTCGTGCGCAAGCGCCGCGGCAAGGGCGTGGTCGGACAGATCAGTGTGGGCCGTCATACGCCTATCCTTCCCGAGACTTCGCATGTCCGTGTCAGGTCCCGTCCAGGAGAGGGAGCAATCGTGACCGCCGCCGACGACGCTGCCCTTCGCCGGGCCGCCGCGGATTGGCCAGGTCACGTGCTCACACCTGGCGAGATGCTCACGGTGGAGTTGCTGCTGACCGGTGCGCTAGCTCCGCGTGCGGGGTTCACACGCGAGGAGCCACTGGCGGTCGCGATGGATGCCGGCCCAGGCTCGACGCTCGCCTTGCGCGATGACGAAGGTGCGACCGTCGCCGCGCTGGACGTCACTGACGCGTGGAGTGATGGCGACTCGCGACTCGTGGCGGGTGAGCTACGACCGGTCGAAGGCGTCACGCATCACGACTTTCGCGCGCACCGGCTAACGCCGGACGACGTACGCAAGCTGGCTGCGGACCGGGGTTGGACTCGGTTGCTCGCCTACCAACCAACGCATGTCGTGACTCAGGAGCAGGTCGACGCGTTGATCGCACAAGCACGCGAGCTGAGTGCGCCGTTGTTGCTGCAACCACTACATGGAGCGCACCAGGTCGGCGACCTCGAGTGGTACGCCCGTGCGCGCAGCGCCGTACTCGTCGCTGGTGTTCTCGAGGAGGACCTGGGCGCGGACTCCTTCGTGCTCGCGTTGACGCCGAATCCGAACGACGCCGCTGCTAGCGCGCGGATTGCGCGCAACTACGGAGCGACCCATCTGGCGATCGACGGCGACCCGCCGCCGGACACTGCGGGGCTCACAGTCGTCAAGCTGCCAGCGGCACGGATGGCGACCTTGCCGCCGGCTGTCGCCGCCGAGCTCGCCGCGTTGCGACCGCCGCCGGTGCGAGTGGGGTTGACGCTGTTCTTCACGGGCTTCTCCGGGTCGGGCAAGTCGACGGTGGCAAAGGCGGTTGCGGCGCGGCTGCTCGAGATCGGTCCACGTCGAGTGACGTTGCTCGACGGTGACGTCGTACGCCGCAACTTGTCGTCGGAGCTGACGTTCTCGCGCGAGCACCGTGACCTGAACATCCGGCGGATCGGGTACGTCGCGGCCGAGGTGACCCGCCACGGCGGCGTTGCCATCTGCGCACCGATCGCGCCGTACGACGAAACCCGAAAAGCTGTGCGCGCGATGGTGGAGCAGTACGGCGTGTTCGTCCTCGTCCACGTTGCGACGCCGTTGGACGTGTGCGAGGCGCGCGACCGCAAAGGTCTCTATGCACGGGCCCGGGCCGGTGACTTGCCCGCGTTCACCGGGATCTCTGATCCCTACGAGACACCCGACGACGCCGAGCTCGTCCTCGACACAACAGAAGGCACCGCGAACGACGCAGCCGAACAGGTGCTCGCATACCTCAGGACCCGGGGTTACCTCGACCGCTAACCCCCGCGCCAAACCCACCCCACCCCACCCCACCCCACGCCGCCCCCGCGCACTGGGTGACCTAGCCGCCAGCAGCTCACCACTCACACGTCGTACCGCTGGGTGGATCACCGCTGGTGAACTACCGGAGACAATCCAGCCGTCCACAGGTTCGCGGTCAAGCCCGCCACGACTGGCTTCCAGCCCGCATCCTCGTCGGCCATGGACACACCACTTCATCAGCGCGCGAGGGCCCAGGGCGGTCTATTGCTGGCGCGCGACGCGACCGAGCTCGGCTGGACCTGGGACGACATGCACAGCGTCATCCTCGACGAGGGATGGACGCGTTTGTTTCGCGGCGTCTACCTCATGCCGGACATGGGACGCGACACATTGACCCACGCTAGGGCTGTGCAACTGGTACGCCCGAAACTTGTGGCAAGCCATCAGCTCGCAGCAGCAATCCATGGGTTCGACCTTGTGCGGCCACCTCGAATGGACTTCACCGGCACCGACAAGAGCCGGCTCGATGTACCGGCAGGACATCTCTACCGGTGGGCGTTGCCATCCAGCGACGTCGTCAATATCGACGGTGTGCTCGTGACAAGTCCGCTGCGCACTGCCGTCGATCTCATGCGGGAACGCGATCGCGACACTGCAGTGATTGCGGTTGATTCAGCGCTTCGCAAGCGGATCGTATTTCTCGATGGCATCGCTGAGCGTCTTGAATTTCTGGCCGGGGAGCGGGGGGTAAAACGCTCCTGGAAGGCGTTCGTCTGTCTCGATCCCAAATCCGGATCCCCTGGTGAATCAAAGACGCGGCTGATCATGTGGGATCTCAAGTTGTACCCCCAGGCTCAGGTACCAGTGATCGACGCAGACGGAAACCTGCGGTACTTCGACTTCCTCTTGGAAGGCGTTGTATTCGAACCAGAGGGTGCGAAGTACCACGCCAGCGATGAAGCGCACGAGGCAGACACGCAGCGCTTCAACGCTTTGGCGATAACCGCTCGATCGTGTGGCCACGACTTCGTCCGGATGACCTACAAGTTCATCTTTGGAGATCGGAGGGCGGTCGAGAGGCTCATCCTGCGAACAATTCGGGCTCGCCGCCGCCGGCTGGGCCGCATCGGCACTTCACCATTGGTGAATTAGCGGGCGGCAGTTCACCACTTGCGGTGTACGCCGACGGTTAGCTCACCCAATGCGCGGGGTGGAGGGGGTTAGGCCACGCCGAGGATCATGCCGGCGCCGACCGTCGTACCGGTTGTTTCGTCGATGAGGATGAAGGACCCCGTCGTGCGGTTCCGCCGGTACTCGTCAACAAACAGCGGTGACGTCACCCGGAACGTCGCGCGGCCGATTTCGTTCAGCGTCAACGTTGAGACTTCTTCGTCCCGGTGCAACGAG
This sequence comes from Frankiales bacterium, assembly GCA_033851265.1. Classification (GTDB taxonomy): domain Bacteria; phylum Actinomycetota; class Actinomycetes; order JAWWOW01; family JAWWOW01; genus JAWWOW01. Next base: position 434,672 of record JAWWOW010000006.1, on the reverse strand, counting down.
TTGACGTCCAGGCGGTAAGACACATCGCGTACGACGCACTTAGCAGTTCTGGTCGTGTGCTTGATCACCCAACGAGTCCGGGGAGAGAACTCGACCTCGTCGCTCATCCAGCAGACCATCGCGTCGATGTCCTGGCCGACCTGCGGCTGGTTGCCGACGCGGCAGATCATGTCGCCGCGCGAGACGTCGATGTTGTCCGCCAGGCGGATCGTCACCGACATCGGCGGATAGGCCTCGTCCTTGGGCCCGTCGAACGTGTCGATGCCGGCAATCGTCGAGGTCAGACCCGACGGCAGCACCATGACCTCGTCGCCGACCTTCATGACGCCACTCGCGACCTGCCCGGCGTATCCCCGGTAGTCGTGCCATTCATCGGAGAGCGGGCGTACGACGTACTGCACGGGGAAGCGCACGTCGATCAGGTTGCGGTCGCTTGCGATGTGCACTTGCTCGAGGTGGTGGAGCAGCGATGAACCTTCGTACCACGGCATGTTCGCGGACCGCTCAACGACGTTGTCACCATGCAATGCGGATACCGGAATCACCGTGAGGTCGCCCACATCGAGCTTGGCGGCGAAGTCGCCGAACTCTGAACGCAGTTCTTCGTACCGATCTTGGTCATAGTCGACCAGGTCCATCTTGTTGACGCACAGCACGATGTGCGGGACGCGCAACAGCGTTGACAGGAACGCATGCCGCCGGGTCTGCTCCATGATCCCGTTTCGCGCATCCACCAACACCAGCGCCAGATTCGCCGTCGACGCACCCGTCACCATGTTGCGCGTGTACTGAATATGGCCAGGCGTGTCAGCGATGATGAACTTGCGCCGCGGTGTTGCGAAGTAGCGGTAGGCAACGTCAATCGTGATGCCCTGCTCGCGTTCCGCCCGCAGCCCGTCTGTCAGGAGCGCCAGGTTGGTGTACTCATCGCCACGCGAGCGCGAGGTGCGCTCGACGGCCTCGAGTTGGTCCTCGAAAATCGTCTTGGTGTCATAAAGCAACCGGCCGATCAGCGTCGACTTACCGTCGTCGACCGATCCGGCGGTTGCAAAGCGGAGCAGCTCCACGGTTAGAAGTAACCCTCTCGCTTGCGGTCTTCCATTGCCGCCTCGCTCGCGCGGTCGTCTGCGCGCGTCGCGCCGCGTTCCGTGATCCGCGTCGCGGCGACTTCGGTGATGATCTCGTCGTAGTTCGAGGCCGCCGACTCAACGGCGCCGGTGCAGGAGATATCGCCAACCGTGCGGTACCGCACCGTCATCGACACCACAGTCTCGTTGTCGCGCGGCGGAGTGACCGGTGACAAAGCAAGCCACATCCCATCGCGCTGGAACACCTCGCGCTCGTGCGCGAAGTAGATCGACGGGAGCTCGAGCTCCTCACGAGCGATGTACTGCCAGATGTCGAGCTCGGTCCAGTTGGACAACGGGAACACCCGGATGTGCTCACCCTGCTGGTGCCGACCGTTGTAGAGGTCCCAGAGCTCCGGCCGCTGGTTCTTCGGGTCCCACTGACCGAACTCGTCACGGAAGGAGAACACCCGCTCCTTGGCCCGCGCCTTCTCCTCGTCGCGTCGCGCGCCACCGAAGACAGCGTCAAAGCGGTACTTCTCAATCGCGTCTAGCAGCGTCACGGTCTGGAGCGGGTTCCGCGACTGCCCTGGGCGCTCGCGGATCCGGCCGGTGTCGATCGACTCCTGGACGCTGGCGACAACGAGTTCGACCCCGAGCTCATTGGCCCGCCGGTCGCGGAAGTCGATGACCTCCTCGAAGTTGTGCCCCGTGTCGATGTGCATGACGGGGAACGGGATCCGGGCCGGCCAGAACGCCTTCTCGGCCAGCCGCAGCATGACGATCGAGTCCTTGCCACCGGAGAACAACAGCACCGGGCGCTCGAACTCGGCCGCGACCTCACGGAAGACGTGGATCGACTCCGCCTCGATCGCGTCGAGGTGCGTGAGCTCGTATTGGACAGACACAGTGCGAGAACCCCCGGCGTACGGAACGACGTAGCGAACACGATGTGTTACCAGGGTAACGGTGCGCAATTGCCCACTAATCCGCCCGCCGCAGCGGCTAGCCCGTTTGGCGTACGACGACTCGCACACTCAACCTGCTGGACCCGATGCGCTGCCGCGACCTACGCTCGGCCCACACGGGAGAGGAGGTGGTCCGGAGAATGCATGACTTACGGACGCGTGAGGTGGCTGTCCGCTAGCCGCTCAACAGCTAGACGCAGGGACGACTTGCCGGTTCCACCGGCCGCCCAGATGAGCGGCGCGGCGAAACCACGGCAGCCACCCGGCCCCCGGGCGCCGGCACCAGTCCAGCCGGCCCTCCCGAGCCACCGTCGTACGACGGGCCCGCGGAGGAGACGCCCGGGGGCCGAACCCTGTCGTATGGCCATGCCCTAGTCACATTGCCTCATTTCTGGCCATTCGCGGTGACGGAGCGTATTGGGGTCCGTACGTTGCAGTTACCCCGATCGCCTAGCCGCAGCCGGAGTCATGTTCGCTCCTTCCCCCACCGAGGTCGCCGAGCTGGTCCTCAGCGGCGGCGTCGTGACCCTGCTCTGCGTCCTCAGCATTCGGTTGCGGCACGGAAAGCGCGAGATCAGCACCGCCGGCGACGAACTGCGACGCACCGAGGAACGCTTCCGCCGCCTCTCCGAGTCGAGCCCCCTGGGCATCTTCGAGCTCGACGCCGAAGGCCGGCGCATCTATGCGAACCCGCGCCTCATCGAAATCGTCCGTGGCACCGCAACGGGCACCGAGTCATCCGCACACCAGCTGCCCCCCTGGAACGTCCCGGCCGACGAGGCCGACGAGCGACTGGCCGAGTGGCAGGCCATCAAGGCATCGAAGAGCCCACACTCCGGGCGCTGGCGGATCCAACGACAAGACGGCGCGCTGCGGTGGATCCGCTTCGACGCTGCACCCCTCATCCGTGATGGCGAGCTGACCGGATGGATCGGCTCGGTCGCCGACGTCACCGAAGAACAAGAGCTCGCGGGGCAACACGCACGCCTGTCCGACATCATCGCGGCGACACCCGACCTCGTAACGATGATCGACGGGCAAGGCCGATTCACCTACGTCAACGAGGCAGCACGCGAAGTCTGGGGTCTCCACGCATCGACCGACGTCAGCACGATCGCCGCGCTCGACATGTACGGCGCCTCATCCCGCGACGTCGTATCCCGCGAAGCACTGCCGACTGCACTTCGCGACGGAGTCTGGAGTGGCGAGGTGCTGCTGCGCCACGCCGATGGTCGAGAGATGCCGGTCTCCCACGTTGTGGTTGCGCATCGACTGGCTGACGGCACCGTCGACTATCTCTCTTGCATCAGCCGCGACATCACCGAACGACGCGCGTTCGAAGCGCAGCTCGTCTATCAGGGCCTGCACGATGCACTGACCGGCTTGCCCAACCGGGTGTTGTTCTCCGACCGTCTCGACCAGGCTCTCGTCCGCGCCGCACGGCACAAGAACGTGCACGGCGTGGGGCCAACGACACCGCACGGCGGGACACTCGCCGTCTTCCTTCTCGACCTGGACCACTTCAAGCTGGTCAACGACTCCTACGGGCACGACGTCGGCGACCAACTCCTGCTCCGTGCAAAGGCACGGATCGAAGACGTGCTGCGCCCTGGGGACACGGCTGCCAGATTCAGCGGGGACGAGTTCGCCGTGCTCTGCGAGGAGCTCCGGGATGTCGGCCAGGCCGTCGAAATTGCCGAACAGATCGCCGGGGCGATAGCCGCGCCATTCGACCTCGACGAGTCGCCGACCGATCGCCCGGGCGGGTCACGGGTGTTCCTCACCGCCTCGATTGGCATCGCCATCCCGGGTGACGCCGCGAATACACCGGAGACACTGCTCCGCGATGCCGATGCCGCTCTCAACCGAGCCAAGCAGGACGGCCGGGCACGTCATGCGCTCTTCGTCGAGGACTACCGCCAGTCCGCCGTCCACCGGTTGCGTACGGCGAACGACCTACACCAGGCGCTCACCGAGCAGGAGTTCCGCGTCGTCTACCAGCCTGAGGTCTCACTCGTCGACGGCCACGTGGTCGCGGTCGAGGCGTTGGTCCGTTGGCACCATCCCGAACGCGGCCTCGTGCCCCCCGCGGAGTTCATCCCGCTCGCTGAAGAGACCGGCATCATCGTGCCGATCGGTGCTTGGGTGCTGGACCGCGCCGCGGAGCAAGCCGCCATCTGGGCTGGTCGCTCGCACAACGGTTCGCCGGTGACGGTGTGGGTCAACCTGTCCGCGCGTCAACTCGCTCAGGACGACCTTGTCGAGACCGTCGCAGCGACGTTGTCGCGTCATCAACTCCCCGCACACAGCATCGGCTTGGAGATCACCGAGTCCGCGCTGCTCGAAGACGCCGAGCGTGCGATCGGCATGCTCAGTGCGTTGCGCGCGCTCGGCGTACTCCTTGCTGTGGACGACTTCGGCACCGGCTACTCATCGCTTGCGTACCTCAAGCGACTGCCCGTCGACCAGTTGAAAGTCGATCGCTCGTTCGTCGAAGGGTTGGCGACCGATGACGAGGCGTCCGCGATTGTCGGCGCCGTCACTGGTCTCGCCCACGCACTCGACCTCACCACCGTCGCCGAGGGGGTCGAAACGAGTGCCCAGGCCGAGGCGCTGCGCCTACTCGACTGCGACGTTGCGCAGGGCTACTACTTCACGACCCCACAGCCACCAGCCAACATCACCCGGTTGCTCGAAGCCGACCGTGCCGACGCGCTGTTCCCGCCGATCACCGTTGACCTGCGCCCAACGTTGCGACTGGCGGCAGCATCCGGTCGCACGGCGGTAGCAACCGCGGAAGTCGTGACCACGGTGCCCAAGCCACGGCCGGCGGAGTCGGGCTGAAGCAGGCCGTCAGCTAGTACGCCGGAGGCGGGCCGACAGGTGTGGCTGTAAGGCCTGACCGACGGCTGCCATGTCGTAACTCCAGAGCAGGTCGCCATCGACCATGCCGTACAACCGGTGGCCGCCCGTCACCTCGGTCGCCGTCGCCGTACGCGCAACCACATCGGTTTTCAGTTCGACGCTCTGCCCGGTGATGCGCCCCAGCCAGATCTCGGCCACCCCGCTCCCGTGCGCCAGAACCAGCTCAACCTCGTCGGTGGGAAGGCGCCAGAAACCGAGCTCGGCGGCCAGCGGCCGGCCCGGCTCACCGGAGTCGGCGTCAATGAGCCACGTGCGGCTGTCGTGGAACAGGATCGGCCGTACGTCGTGCCCGATGCGCAACTCTTGACCGAACTGGAAATCATCGGTCCCCGGATAACCACCAACACCGACGCCCTGCCACGTGCCGACCAACCAGCCCAGCGATGCGATCTGCTCATGCAACGGGGGGCTGGCCGGTGTCGTCATCGTGCCGCGCATTCGGGAGCCTCGATGACGGTCTGCTGCGGGCGGAGCAGCGGTTGTGCGGGGATCTCCGGTGGGCCAGCCACCGACGGTTCGGTCAGTTGCAGCGTGAGCACCCGGTTGCCACGCCGTGCCAGCGTGGTCTCGACGACGAACGCATCGCGCCCGTCGACACGGACCTTGCGTGTTGACACAGCGGTCCCGTCGATCGTTGCCGAACGCAGCTGCGTGCCGAACGTCGTGTACACGGCCACCTCATAGCGACTCAGCCCCGCCGGGGTGCCCTTGGCTGGCTTGTCAGTGCGCTGGGTGAGGAACGGCGCCAGTCCGGGCAGAGCAAGACTGGACAGCCGCACCGCGACGGTCGTGTTGCGCCGCGCGTTGCCACATCCGTCTGCGAAATAGGTCACCGACCGCTGCAAGAACGTGTCGAGCTTGGTGCCGCCGAGGTTGTTTACGATCAGGCCGACGTACGGCGCCCGCGTGCGGCTCAACGCGCCGCCGATCGGCGCCTCAGCGAGGATCGCTTGTTCCTCAGGTCTGCTGCTCCAGAGCAGCACGTGCTGCTTACCGGATGAGTCGCCCAAGCGGGTCATGAGATTGCGCGCGTCACCAGCGCCAGACAGCACGTAGGTGAGGATCCGTTCGCTAACCGCGCTCAGCACCGCGTTCCGCTGCTTGCTCGTCTTCGCCGACGCGTATCGCTGCGTGACGCGAAAGACAACGTTGCTCGGGTTGAGTGGCTGACCACGCTGCAACTGCACCGGTCCGGTTGCGGCCACGATCTGGGACAACGCCAGCGGATCGAGGGACAACACACCGTCAATGCGCTGCCCATTGTGCGTCCGCTGCCAGAGCGAAGCCCACGTTGCTGCTGCGCCGGCGAAGTCGGTACGGAGATTCGCGTCACGCCACGCTTCGGGCTGCGCCAACGAGCTCGCCGGGCCGAAACCAATGATGCGCAGTCGGCCCTTGCTGGCTTCGAGAATTTGATAGCCGCCGAGTACGCCGCCTGTTGCGCGTGCCTCGTTGAAGTTGACGTCAGCCACAAAGTAGCGGCGGGTGTTGTTGACACCGAGCATGGAGGGCGCAACGCGCGCGACGCGGTCGGCGACGACCGCCGTCGTCCGCACCTGTGCGATGTTGCCGCTCAAAAGAACACGCGCGTGCTCAATCGGGTCGAGCACCAGCGATCCGTGCGACACCGAATCCAACCGCCGGGTGTAGGTGTCAAGCTCGGCCACCGCGGTACGCAACGGATCCAGCGCCGCTTGCAAGCCGTTGACGTCAATCGTGTCGCCCGAGGTGCGCAACCGACGGGGGCTCAACGCCAGATCGGCGGTGACGAGCCGTGGCAGTGGTCCGTTGGAAAGGCCAACGGCAACATCGGCAAGCGACCGCGCCGCATGTGCAGTGCGGCCGAGATACGGAACCGCGGCTGCGCCACGCACCGCGATCGACCGGGTCGCTGCACGTGCCTGCGCAGTCTCGCGCTGGATTGCTCGCACGTCGTCCTCGGCCGCACTCAGGTTGCCTGCGGCCAAGTGGTTCTGGAGTACGACGACACGAGCCTGCGCAGCGTCGAAGTGATTGCTCGCGTCGGCAATGCGAAGCCCGATCCAGATGATCCATGCGAGAAGGAGCGCCGCAACGACGCAGATGAAAACCAGGATCGACAGCGCGCGGGGAGTGAAGCCCGCGATACGACGTACGGGTACGCCGGCGTCGCGGTGGCGGCCACCCGTCTGAGTGCTAGTCACCGAGCAGTTCGCGGGCAATGATGTGCTTCTGTATCTCGGTCGTGCCCCCACCAAGCGAGATCAGCTTTGAGTCGCGTAACGCGCGCTCGGCCGGGAAGTCCTTCAGATACCCGTATCCACCGTGGACCTGGATCGACGCCAGCGCGTTGGCGACGGCCAGGTCACCGACCAGGGTCTTGGCGATCGAGGCTTCGACCATGTGCGGCTCGCCGATCTGCTTGAGGTACGCCGCGCGGTAGACCGCCATCCGACACACCTCGAGATTGATCTTCATCTGCGCCAGCGTGTGTGCGATTGCCTGGAACTTTGCGATCGGCTGACCGAACTGGTGACGTTGCTTGGCGTACTCGATCGTCTCGTTGAGTGTCGCGATCATGCCGCCGACACTGCCGGCGATCATGACCGTTCGTTCCCAGTCGAAGCACTCGAACGCGATGCGCCACAACGCCTCGTCCTGCGGGCCGAGCATCGACGAGGCCGGAACACGGCAGTCGGTGAGGTTGATCTCCGCGGTTGGTGACGAACGGCAACCGAGCTTGTCGAGCTCACGCCCAACGGTGAAGCCTGGATTGTTCGTCTCCACGATGAACGCACTTGCCCCGCGCTCCGACGTGCGCGCGAGCACCGTGCAGATATCGGCGATCGGTCCATTCGTGATGAAGATCTTCGTGCCGTTGATCACCCACTCGTCACCGTCACGAACCGCAGTGGTGCGGAGCGCAGCGGCATCGGATCCAGCCTCGGGTTCGGTCGACGCCCATGCGCCGATGAGGCTGCCGTCGCAGAGACCGGGCAACCAGTGCTGCTTCTGCTCTTCGGTGCCGTGCAAGTAGATCGGCATCGTCCCGATGACCCAGTGCGCGCCCAGGGAAAGGTTCAGACCACCGTCGCGGCCGCCCTCACCGAGAGCCTCGTTGGCCAGGCACAGATCGATGATCGACGCGCCGGATCCGCCGTACTGCTCGGGGATGGGCAGACCGGGGATGCCGGCGGCCGCGAGGCCCTTCCACACGTCCGGATCCCACCGACCGTCGCGATCGCGGTCGGTGGCGCCCGGAGCGATGACGTCGCGCGCGAGCTGCAGGACGCTGGCGCGAAACGCGCGTTGCTCCTCGGTAATGGAGAAATCCACAGAGGTGAGACTAGACGGCGCCGACCGTGACCGGCGGTGTCTCGAGCTGGGCCTGCGGCTCGTCGTTTTCATTGTCGGGCCGTTGGGACGTCCCTCCGCTGTCGTCGTCCTTCTTCTTGCGGCGACGCCACAGCAGGAGGAAGAGCAGGAAGGCGAATGCGAGACCACCGATGAGCGCACCAGCGACCGGTATGACGACGTTCTTGCGCTTGGTCAGTGGAATGGCCTTGGCCGGCACCGCCGGGCTCGATGCTCCCGCCGCGGCGGGGAACGTGATGGTTCCCTCGACCGCGCGGGTGACAGGTCCGCTGTGCATGGTGAGGACCGCGTGCCAGGGACCGGCGGGGAGTTGCTTGTCGAGCAGGATGCTCACCGGCGCGTTCTGACCGAGGCCGAGTGTCGTGCCGAGCGAAACGGCGTACGGTCCCGCGCGCAGACCCCCCGGGCCGTGATCGAGGGTGAGCGTGCCCGACAGGTCGACGGCCCGGCCGCCGGTGTTGTGCACCTGCGCCTTGACCTGCGGCTGTCCTTGTTGTGTGCGCGACGCCGTCAGCGTCGACACCGAGAAGTCGGTGACGGGTTCCTTGCCCTTCCCGACCGAGAGGTAGACCCGAATGCCGACGCGGGCACCGAGCGCGACAGCGCCGGGCTTGGGTGCACCAGCCGGGACCTCGGCCAGGATGACGGCGTACCGCTCACCCGCTTGTACGTCGTTGGGTACGGCGATTCGCACCGTGAGTACGACGTGACCGCCCGCCGGAACTGTCGCGGACGACGGCGTGACTGTTGTCCAGTCGGTGATGTCGTTGCGCCCGCGCCCGGGCGCGGGGACGAAGAATCCGCCGTTGACCGTCGCCGCATCGGCGTAGAACTTCAACGCCACCGGTCCCCGCGCAGAGCTCGAGACGTCGATGTGGCGGATGACCGTGACCCCCGGCTGGACATGGTCGTCGATGTAGATGTGCGCTCGCGGGTCGTTACGGCGCGAAACGGCGGCGTCGAGCAACCGCACAGTTATCTGTCCGGGGTCCGAAGCTTTGACAGTTGAGGCGACCGATGGAGACGCGGCACTGGCCGTCGGCACCTGCACGGTGCCAACGGCCAGCGCGGCTGCGACGATGAGCGCGGCGGGGATACGACGAAGTGCGCGACTACGAGACAGTCTGGGTCACCGCACCCGAGTAGGTACCCGCGATCGCGCTGGCCGGAATCGTGACCTTGATGCCCGGCGTGTACGTGATGGAGCCACTGCCGGTCGTGGTGCCGGCCATGAGGGTGCCCCCAGCGCTGCTCAGGGTGACCGGGGTCGCCAGGGTCGTGATGGATGTCGGGATGAGCCCACCGGTCGCGAGTGCGACGGCGTTGGCGAGAGTGGTCACGGCGTCGAGGTACATGCCGGCCTGTCCCGCGGCGAGCGACTGACCCGCGGCCGTTCCGGAACCGGTGAAGCCGGTCGAGGCGACCGTGACGGTCCACGCCGCCGCAAGCTGGCCGCGAGTGTCGGTGACGGTCGTGGAGTGCAGTGCACCGGAAACGGTGGTGCCGAGAACGTTGCTCGTGGCCGAGCCAAGGTCGACGTCAGTGTTGCTGGGCACGGACAGTGCCAAGCCGGAGCCGCCGAGAGTGAACGTCACGTTGGTCGAGGCGCAGTTGGTGCTGCACACCGCCAGCGCCGGGGATGCGCAGAGTGCGCTCAGGCCGATCGTGCTCACGCCAACGACGGCAGCTAGGAGCTTGCGGGTGGACATCGTCCGGATCCCTTTCGCCACGAGAACCGCGCGCACGTCACGGCGATCTCTCTTGATCCAGAACTTCGGGGATCTCGGACCCGCTCTAGATGACTAGGCGTGACTATCTTCGGGACCATGTTCGGCGTAGCCCACGGCGGGCCGATCGAGGGCACAGCGGACGAAACGACGCGGGCTGACGACGCGAAGTCCGATTTCGTGGCATTGGTGCCCGACCATTCAGCCGCGACTTTCTAGGCTGCGCTGATGGAGCCAATGGAACGTTCTCTCGTCGTGAAAGCAACGAGTGGTCTCGATGCGCCCGAACGTTGCGCGCAGGCCTTCACGGTTGCCGCCACCGCGATCGCGGCCGGCGTACCGGTGTCGATGTGGCTGACCGGTGAGGCGGCGTGGTTGGCGTTGCCGGGACGGGCGGCGGAGTTCGTGCTCGCCGAGTCCGCGCCGTTGACGGAGCTGCTCGACGCGGTGCTGACCGGCGGCACGCTGACGTTGTGCACGCAGTGCGCGGCGCGGCGCGAGATCGGTCCGGACGACGTGATCCCGGGTGTGCGGATTGCCGGAGCGGCGGTGTTTGTCGGCGAGGCGTTGGCACCAGCGGCACAAGCGCTCGTCTACTGACCGAAGGACCGTCCGTTACACGGCGGTCCCCACAGCCCGCGATGGTCGCGTCGTGCCGCGCTGTCGAGTCGCGCGAGCAGATCCGCCTGCTCGGTCTGCGGCCGCACGCGATAGGCCCGCGCTGCCCCAGTCGTGACCAGCTCAGCGGCGAGGAAGCGTCCGTCGGGCAGCCAGACGTCCCACAGATCGCGGCCGTAGCGGTCAGTCGCGCCGCCATGTTCGTAGGCCGCGCGCACAACCACCCCGGTCGGCAGCAGCCGCTTGGTCAGCGCTGATGCCTCTGCACCCCAGCACCGTGGTGGCGTCCCGGGCTTCACCGTCTCGGGGGTGTCGATACCAATGACCCGAACGCGGATCGTCTTGGCGACGCCCGCTCGCCGCGCAATGAACGTGTCGCCGTCGACGATGCGCACGACCGTTGCGTCGAACCGCCCCTGACGCGCGTCGATTGTGCGCACCGTCGTGGGCTCGCTCGGCGCGCCTGCCGTGCAGGCGCTTGGGATCAACGTCAAAGTCAAAATCAAAGGCGCAGTTAGGAGAACCCTCGGCTGACTCACTCGCCCATCTTCACCGCCGCCACCGACGGATCCCGGCCACCCGAGGAAACGATCTACTTGACTGGGTAGGGCCGTGGGATCGGGCCGGATTTGGGCTGGAAACGGCGGTCCCAGCCAGTCAAGTAGATCCACTTCGAGCCAACACGACGGGCGGCCGGCTCCGTCGAGAGCCGGCCGTCGTCGTACGAGGACTACTTGGCTAGTTGGACTGTCGCCTCGGTGATCTCGCCCTGTGCCGCTTTCACCGACGCTTCGCCGTTGCCCTGCCAGGACAACGCACGCAGCGTCCAGTCGCCGGGACGCGCGAAGAACCGGAACTCACCGGTCGCCGACGTCACCACCTCGGCGGTGAACTCGCCGGTGCCGTCAAGCAGGCGGACGAACGCGCCCCCAACGGGCTGCCCTTCCGCGGTGACGGTTCCCTGGATAACGGTTTCCTTTGCCACGTCGATCCCTTCAACCGAGAGCCCGCCAGTTGTCGCTCCGCACATCGCGCTCACACGTCCTTTTCGATGGGCACGCCGACGAGCGAGCCGTATTCGGTCCACGAGCCGTCGTAGTTCTTCACGTTCGGCTGGTCGAGCAGCTCGTGCAGCACGAACCACGTGTGCGCCGACCGCTCGCCGATCCGGCAGTAGGCGATCGTGTCCTTCTTCAGGTCGACGCCTTCCTCCTGATACAGCTCGCGCAGGTCGTCGTCGCTCTTGAACGTGCCGTCGTCGTTCGCGGCCTTCGACCACGGGATGTTCTTGGCCGTCGGCACGTGTCCGGCTCGCTGCGACTGCTCCTGCGGCAGGTGCGCCGGTGCGAGCAGCTTGCCGGAGAACTCATCGGGTGAGCGGACGTCGACGAGATTCAGCTTGCCGATTGCGTCCACAACCTCGTCGCGGAACGCACGAATGTCGGTGCGAGCGTCCTTCGCCGTGTACGACGTCTTCTCGCGCTTCGGTACGTCGTCGACGAGCTCACGCGACTCGAGCTCCCACTTCTTGCGACCACCGTCGAGGAGCTTGGTGTTTTCGTGGCCGTACAGCTGGAAGTACCAGTACGCGTAGGACGCGAACCAGTTGTTGTTGCCGCCGTACAACACGACCGTGGTGTCGTTGCCGATGCCCTTCTCCGACAGCAGCTTCTCGAACGCTGCTTTGTCGACGAAGTCGCGCTTGATCGGATCCTGCAGATCCTTCTGCCAGTCGATGCGGATTGCGTTGCGGATGTGGTTCTTCTCGTACGCCGAGGTGTCTTCATCCACTTCGACGATGGCTACCTTGGGGTCGTCCTGGTGTTGTTCAACCCAGTCCGCGTCGACGAGTACGTCGCTGCGACTCATGCCGTAACTCCCTTGCTTGTTGGCTTGCTCGTGTGAATGACGCGCCGGGCCAGGAGGTAGACCTCGCAGCCCAGGCAGAGACCGAAAAATGCATTGAGGAATGCCGCAACCAGCGCCGCCGCCGTTGCGACGATGCCAAGAGTCGTGACGCCGGTCAGGTAACCCGCCGCACCGACAACCGCGAAGGCCAGGCCCACACCTTGCGCAAACCGCGGCGGTGCCTCGGCTTCCAACTCAGTGGGAGGTGCAAGCCGCGGCTGAATCAAGAAGCGGTAGATCAAGCCGTACGGCGCGTAGCGCAGCCCGGCAAGAGCGCCGATCGCGAAGACGATTGCTTGACCGGTGAGCAGCCAGCCGCTCGCAGTGTCGCTGCCGGTGACGAGCACGGCCGCGAGCACCGCGGTGGTGATGGCCGCGCCGAAGCGAGGCCCGCGTGGGTCGACGTACATGAGGACAGCACTCCTGACGCTACGGGGAAGGAACCGTGGGCGAATGCCCCTAAGGGCTGCGTCAGGCGCGACAGAGGCAGGTGGCCACGCGGCACAGGTCGACCGCGCGCCGGGAAGTGAGCTCCTGCTTAGTGAACATCGCGGTCCAGCATACGGACGGGTTCGGTGACCCGCCAACTCACGCTCACCGCACGCTGCCCAGTGCGGCGAGGACGTCGGCTTTGCGTGGTTGGCCCGACGCGCGCTTGACCACACGGCCGTCTGCATCGAGCACGAGCACGGTGGGAGTACGCCGAACGTCGAGCCGGCGTACCAACTCGAGATGCGACTCGGCGTCGACGTCGACGTGCGTCACACCATCAACCAGGTCGGCGGCTTCGCCGAGGATCCTGCGCGTTGCCCGGCAGGGCGCACAGAACGCCGTCGTGAACTGCACCAGCGTTGCGCGCTCCCCGAGTGTTGCGCCTATGTCTGCCGCGCTGAGTCGCTCGGTCGTGCTTGGCGTGACCGCGCGAACCCGGCCGTTGCGCCACTGCCAGAGCAGCCCAACAGCGGTAGCCGCAACCACAATCGCGGCCAACACATAGACACCGGTCGTCATCAACCCGTCTAACAAGCCAGGGCTGGCGTTGTGTTCCGTCAGCCGGTCACGGTCACCGGGACCGGATCACTGATCCATTGACCGTCACGGTAGCTGTCCTCGCCTGGGGTGCCGACGTACCACATGACACGTGCTACGGCGCCGTACGAGCCCGGGGGGATAGCTGGTTGCTCATTGCCCGGAGTGTCACTGCAGGTGACAACCTTGAACTGCACCCGGAAGCTCTCGGACTGTCCCGGCCCGAGCGTGACCGATTGTTCAGTCTCGTATGTCGCCCACTGGTTTAGAGCCGTGACACCTTCGCCGTGGGAATCCACGAGACCCGCGTTCTGGAAGTAGTCGCCTTCGGATAGTCCCCGTATGTAGAAGAAGCGCGCCGGATTGACGCCTTCGTTCTGCATCGTCATGGTGCCGGCGACATACGTTGCCGTCACGAGAGTGGCCGAGTCCATGACCAGGCTCAAGCGAAGATCGTTCGCTGGCGGCACGTTCTGAAGATCCGACCAGTTTGTGTGGCACGCGCCGTCCGTGTCGCTCCAGCCGGGCTTGCCGTCGGGGCACACATCATTCCAAGACTCGTTAACGCAGTCGCGGCTGGTGTTCGGTGAAGCGGACCGTGCGTCCGTGGGATCAACGCCTGTCGGCGCACTCGTCGGCGCTGGCTCCGCCGATGGGCTCGGCTCCGAGACGTCGGGCGATGGGGTTGCATCGATGCCTGGTGTCGGTGCGGCCGACACCTCCGTAGCGCCGCCGACGGTGAGCCGTGCCGGATGGCCGTTCGAGGGCCAGACCCACACCAGGATCAGAACGACGGCGACGAGCGCTGCTGTTGCGCTTGTGCCGAGGACAACAAGCCGGCGGCGAGTCATGTCACGGTCACCGGCACCGGCTCACTCACCCACACACCTTCCTGAGGCGACGAGGCAGCGCCCGTCGACCACCCGACGATTGCCACCGCGCGGTAGGTGCCGTGAGGCACAGCCGGTTCTTCGTCGTACGACGTGTCACCGCAGTTGATGAGCTGGAACGCGATCCGGAAGCTCTCGGACTGCCCCGGTTCGACCATGACCGAATGCGGCGTTTGATCGTCTCCCCCGCCGGGCCCGCCGTACCAGTAGTGCCAAGCCGTGACACTTTCGCCTGAGACGTCGAAGAGGCGCAGCTGTTCGTTGATGAACCCGCTCCCCGCTCTGTCCCATTCGGTGTAGCGGAAGGACACGGGCTCGACACCGTCATTCTTCATCGTCACGGTGCCGCCAACCTCGGTCGCCGTCATGAGAGTCGCCGAGTCCATGACGAAGCTCAAGCTGAGATCACTCGGTGCTGTGCCCGCCGGCAAGGGCTGTCCTGTTAAACAGGCCTGGTCCGGACCTTCACTCCAACCGGGCTTGCCATCTCGACACGGGTCATAGGGACAATTGTTGAAGGGTGGCAACGAAACCATGGGTGAACCCGTCGGAACGTCAGTGGGGTGAGCGCCGGTCGGCTCGCTCGTCGGCGCTGGCTCAACAGATGGACTTGGCTCCGAGCTGTCGGGCGTTGGGCTTACATCGACACCTGGCGTCGGGGATGCCGACAACTCCGCATCTCCACCGACGGTGAGTCGAGACGAGTGATGATTCGAGGGCACGGCCCACACCAGGATCAGAACGACGGCGACGAGCGCGGCTGTTGCACCTGCCCCGACGACAACAAGCCGCCGGCGGGTCATGTCACCGTGATGTCGACCGGCGCGCTCTGCCACCTGGCTAGCGATGAGCCCTGGTCGGTGCGCCAATCGACGAAGGCAGCGATGCGGTAGGAGCCGGGCGTCAACGGCTGATCGCCGGACTGCGATGTGTCCCCGCAACTGTCGATGCCGACGGCGACAGCAAACTCGAATGACTCGCTGGGCTGCAGTGTGTGCGACTCGATCTGGACGTCTGGAGCGGTGTGGTGAAGGCCGGACAGAATCTCACTATCGGAGGCGAGAACGACCGCCTCCTCTTCGGTAGAGCGCACCGTCTCGAATGTGAGCGGTGATGCTCCGGTATTCGTGACCGTGCCAGTGCCACCGATCTCATTGCCCGTCGACACAGTGGTCTGGCTCAAGGTGAGCGTGAACGTCAACGCCGGGTCTGGTGCCGAGCTGTCGGGGAAGGTCGCCATGAAGCAGTCCGCACCGGTGCCGTCGCTCCAGCCCGGCTTACCGTCCGGACAGTTCTGCGGCGCGCATGACAAGGACGGGCGGGCGGTCACGCCCGGGTTCCCTGGATTGGTTCGGTGGGTCTGCTTCGGCTTTGGACTTGGGCTCTTGTGGCTGGGTGTCGGTGACGGACTGACAACCGACTGCGTCGGTGTGGGGCTGGTGCCGCCGACATACAACGAGTTGGGGTCGTGTTGGGTCGGCAGCAGGTTCGCCACGAGAATGGCGATCGCCACGACACACAACGCCGACGCTGCGCCGGCAAGCGACCGACGCATGACGATGCGCCGTCGCGCGCGAGCAACAACGGAGTCGTAGTGACCGCTGCCGTCTGGCGAGCTCGGATCGTCGAGATGCTCAAACATCGCTCGAGCCCCGCTCTGCCATCGGTCCGAGCCGTGTACGCAGCGCAAGCAGGCCGCGCGACGCGTGCGACTTAACGGTGCCATTGCTGAGACCGAGCGTCCGGGCCACGTCGTCCTCGGCAAAGTCGCCGAGATAACGGAGTACCACGACTTCGCGCTGCCGGCGTGGCAGAGCAGTCAGCGCGCGAACGAGGTCGACCCGCTCATCCGCATGCGCATCCACCAGCACTGCTCGCTCCACCTCCTCCGCGCTCAATCGCGCCTTCCGTCGTATGGCGTCTATCGCCAAGTTCGTCGCGACCCGGACCACCCATGGCTCGGCGTACTCCGAGACTTTTCGCCAGCGCACAAGCGCTCTCGTCAAGCTCTCCTGGGCGACGTCTTCCGCCTCGCCCTGGTCACCGAGTAGGCGATATGCGGCCCGATAGGCGCGCGCGAACAGCCGCGGGTAGGCGTCGTCGAACACGACGCGAGCCGCGCCCATGCGCACCCCCACTCGGTTAATGGGTAAACGGAGCAAGGGTGCGTCAGGTTGTCACGACCGTGAAAGAGAGGTCGGTCAGGCGGGAATCGGCACCGGCCGCTCGCCGGACGTGGTGACGACCTCGTAGGCGGTCACCTCGGACGTCGAAAAGTCCGTTTCCCCCTCGAGGATCACCTACTCGGTGATCACGATGCTTACTGGTTCGCCCTTCCACGGGAATCGGCCGTAGTCGTTCGGCGTCGACATCCACTCCATGAACGCAACGATCACGTAGCTACCTGACGGCAGCGGCACCTCCCCATCACGGGAGGTGTCACCGCATCTTGTCAGCGGGACGTCGACGGGGAACGTCGCTGACTCATAGTGATCCAGCGTGAATACCTGCTCGTTGAGGTACGGCACATCGTGATAAATGGCTGACACCGTGTCCGGGGGGTCCGTCATCACGATCGCTTCTTCGTTGTACCAGTAGCCGTAGAACGTGACCCGGTCGACGCCCGTGTTCGTGACTGTCGCCGTTCCAGTTGCCCGTGATCCGCTCTCCCACGTCGTCTTCGACAACGACAATGTGAACGTCAGCGCGGAGTCGGGCGAAGTACTTCCGTAGCCCGTCATGCGGCAGTCCGAACCTGCGCCGTTGCTCCAGCCTGGGACCCCGTCCGGGCAGTCCTGCGGATTCGACGATGGCGCGCACGGTGACTGCGTGGGACTTGGATTGTGCGTTCCCGGTTGTGTCGGACCGGAGTCCGGTGCAGCCGACGATGTCGACGGCTGCGGGGTCGCTGACTCGGACGCACTGGGCGCACTGGGGGTCGGTGTCGCGCTATCCGTCACAGCAGGGGTCGGAATGGGGTCGCTGAGAAACAACGAGCTGGGATCGCGTTGGGTCGGCAGGAGATTCGCCACGAGAATTGCGATTGCTACGACAGCCAACGCCGATCCGGCGCCGGCAAGTGACCTGCGCATGACAACGCGACGACGCGCGCGGTTGACCACGGAGTCGTGGTGACCGCTGCCGTCCGGCATGCGCACCCCCACTCGGTTAATGGCTAAACGGAGCAAGGGTGCGTCAGGTTGTCACGACCGTGAAAGAGAGGTCGGTCAGGCGGGAATCGACACCAGCCGCTGACCGGACGTGGTGACGACCTCGTAGGCGGTCACCTCGGACGTCGAAAAGTCGGTGGCCCCCTCGACGTCTACGCCGCCGTAGTAATTGACCTTCCATTTAGCCGCCTGCTCACGCAGACCGCCCGGGCCGACCACGATCAACGAGCAGGTCTGGCCCTGCTGCACGCCCGTCAACTGGATCCGCAGCGCCGTACCCCACCCCTTCGGGGTCGCCGTCAGCTTCGCGTTCACGTGGCTGGCCGGGTCGGTGACGTTGAACACGACCGCGTTCGGGGCGGGGCCCGATCCGCCGTTGTGATTGGCGACCTGCACTCCGATCGCCGCGGCCGCGGCGAATGCCACCGCGACCGCCGCAGCGGCCGTCAACACTCGCCAACGCCGCGTGGACCGACGTTCCTCACTCGCCGCGCGAATCAACCGATCGAGCAGCTCGGGTGGCGCAGCCGGCGGGGCCGACACCAGGTCGTCCAGGTCGACCCGACCAAGCAGGCCGGGGAGTACGGCGAGGTCAGCGAGCTCGTCGCGACACAACGGGCAGCTCTCGAAGTGCTGGTCGACCAGGGTGCGCTCCGCCGGGTCGAGCGACCCCAAGACGTACGCGCCGAGGGCGATCCGCGTCTGCGCGCACATGGGCTGGCTCATGCGGTGACACCGCGTTCGGTGAGCGCCAGCCGCAACGCCCGCAGCGCGTAGTACGTACGCGACTTCACTGTGCCTGGGGGAACCCCCAGCGCCGAAGCCGCCTCGGCCACTGACTTGCCGCGGAAGTACGTCTCGACGAGCACCTCTCGGTGATCTGCCGAGAGCGCGCGCAACGCATCCGTCACGATCCACGACTCGAGGACGCGATCGGCCTCATCGCCAACGGCGACGACGGACAACGCATCGGGACCGACCTCAGGCGGCCGAGCCATCCGCGCCCGGTGCGCGTCGACGGCGAGATTGCGCGCCACCGTGCAGAGCCATGGCCGCGCCGAACCGCGGTCGGCGGCCAGCGCCTCCGGATGCCGCCACGCACGCAGCAAGGTCTCTTGCACGATGTCCTCCGCGCGCTGCCTGTCGCCGTCCGTGAGCCGGGTGGCGTAAGCAAGCAGCGGTCCGCCGTGCTCTTCCCACATCGTCCGCAGCAGTTCCTCGTCGGCGACAGGGAGGGGTTCCGAGCGGGTCACGCTCTTTGCACGTTGGGTAGCCGGCGACGGTTCACCACGGCGGGTCATGGCAACGCCTGCAGGACCACGCGATTCCCGGTTGCGGTGATTTCAATGCCTTTGCTTGTCGCCCGCACCGAATGCAGCTCGATCTCGAACGGCAGCACGGGGACTGCGACCGAGAAGGTGAAGGACTGACGCACCGCCGCTGCAACCGCTGTGGGTGCTGGTTGGTTGCCCACCCTCACATTCTCTACGCCGACCCTGATCCGGCGGCCGTCGATGGCGAGCCGTCCATCTGCTTCCGCGTTGATGCTCTGACCGGCCACCCGCACGGTGCCCGTGACTTTCACGCCACCACGGCCGTCATAAGTGAGGGTCAGACCCGTCGACGCCGCGAGGTCCACGTACCCGATGGTCACGGTCCCGTCGATGCGTTCGACGGGCACCCGGTTGACGTTGTTGCTCAGCACATCGCCGAACGGCACGTGCGCGCGGTGAAGGTGTACGTCGATGCGCGCAATGCGCAGCGAGCCACGGCGTACGTCGTGCAACGACACTTCGATGTCGTCGTACGTGCCACTGACGAGTTGGGTGAGGAACGGAAAGCCGTGAATCTTCACGTCCGGCGTCTCGGACAGGTGTTGTGAGACCCGCACATTCGTCGCGACCTGGCTCTGCGCATACAGAACGGTGAGGCGGTCAACGCCGACGAGCACGGCTAGCAGCACGACGACGGTGCCGATGAGGCGACGCATGTCAGCCGACGAGGATGCGACCGGTCACGTACGCGACCGGTGCGGCTGCAGCCAGCGGCAGCACGACGGCTAACGGAACAAGCCCCACCGTGCGCCGACGGGCTTCGGTCGGGCGCGCGCTCGCGGCGGTGACCCGCGCCAAGTCGACGCCGACACCGACGGCCAGCGCCACGGCCGCGACAGCACCGCCGATCAGCACGCCCGACGAGACCCCGATCTCGTCGCGCGCGGCGCCCACCCCCGCGCCAATTGCGCACGCAACACCGAGCCCGAGCAGCAAACCGATCCAGCCGCGCATCGGTACGCCGGATATCGCTGGACGTGTCGCGACGAAGTCACACAACCAAGCAACGAGCAACGCCCCGGCCGCAGCACCGAGTGCGATCAGCGCCGCCGAACTGCCTCCCTTGCCCGCGCGCAACGCGGCGAAGGTGGCAAGTGCGCAGACCAGCGCGATTGCAGAGACGGTGCCCGCTAGCGACGCGGTCAGCCCGGGCCGCCCATCGCGGCGCGTCAGCTGATGGATCAATGCGACCAGGAGTCCCACGGCGTTCACGGCCAACAGGCGCCGTGCGTCCGCGGGCCCGGTGGCAACAAGCACATCAGCGATCGCAGCGGCCCCGATAGCGATGCCGGCGGCACCGAGACCAGCACGCACCCGAAGGGCGCCGAGCCAGCCGACCACGAGCAACAGTTGCAACGGAAAAACCGCACCAGCGAGCGCCGCCCGACCGCCGAGCGACGCCGCCACCAGCGCACCGGCAACAACGGAGGTCAGGACGCCAGCGGCGACAGTGCTGCTGGGGTACGCAGCTCGCATGGGGGCTGGGCCGGCGGGCACGGTCATCCGGCGATGATTCCATCTGCATCTCCTGCTTCTGCGTCGCGTCGAAGCGGCGGCAGGTATCCTTGCTGCTGGGTCCGGGCAACGAAGCCCTCCGCAGCAAACGTGCGGGAGGTCGTTCCGGATCTTTTTTGTTGCCTAGCCGAAGGTTGAGGGAGCCCAGTGGCCAGCCTCCTGCTGCTGACGAACGCGCTGCAGCCGTCTGCTGAAGTGCTGCCCGCGCTCGGGCTCCTCCCGCATGTGGTGCGCGTGGCTCCGCTCGAGGCCAGTGGCCTGCTCGACACGCCCCCGGCCGATGCGGTGCTCGTCGACGCGCGACGCGACCTTTCCCATGCTCGGTCGATGACGCGCTTGTTGCGTACGACGGGCATCGACGTGCCGCTCTTCGCCGTGCTCACCGAGGGTGGACTGGCGGGGCTGTCCGCCGAGTGGGGCATCGACGACGTACTGCTCGACACCGCCGGTCCAGCTGAGGTCGATGCGCGGTTGCGACTGGCCCTCGAGAAACTCTCGATCACCGCCAGTGGCGGTGAGGAGGAACGTGGTGTCGTCCGCTCCGGCGACCTAACCATCGACGAGGTGACCTACACCGCGCGGCTGCGTGGCAACGTCCTCGATCTCACGTTCAAAGAGTTCGAGCTGCTGAAATACCTCGCCCAGCATGCGGGTCGGGTGTTCACACGCGCCCAGTTGCTGCAAGAGGTGTGGGGTTACGACTACTTCGGGGGCACCAGGACCGTGGACGTTCACGTACGCCGGTTGCGGGCGAAGCTCGGCACCGACCATGAGGCTCTCATCGGCACAGTTCGCAACGTCGGCTACAAGTTCGTCGTACAGGCCGTGACGCCGCTGCCCGAAGGCAGCGAGCAGACAGCGCTGCCGGGTGGCAGTCGATCCGCTGACTCCCCCTCACCGCTCAGGCCGTGACCGGCTGGCGTTCGGCGAGTGCCGCGTCCAGCCGGCGCTCGTAGTCGCCCGCAATCTCGCGCAGGGCGGCGGCACCGTCTCCGGTGAACGCCGGGCCGTGCATCAGCGCCAGAGTTGAGGGCTGCAACTCAGCCAACCGTCGAATCGTCGGAGCCGTCCCCGGTGTGAGGGCGGTGCCATGGAACATGTCCTCCGCCGCAATCGCGGGACCGACGATGTCGCTTTCGGTCGTGACCGCATGTGCGCCCAGAGCCGTGAACAGATCGCCACACAGCAGCGTGCCGGTCGTCTCCTCGAAGAGAAGCCCAGCGTCCCACCCATGTGGCACTTGGGACGTGTCGATCCAGCGCACCTTCTTCCCACCGAGGTCGAGCACCTCGCCATCCGTGAGCTGGCGTGGTAGCCGGTCCGCGAGGTCCGTCAGCGAGACCATGACCCCGATCGGTC
This sequence comes from Frankiales bacterium, assembly GCA_033851265.1. GTDB lineage: Bacteria > Actinomycetota > Actinomycetes > JAWWOW01 > JAWWOW01 > JAWWOW01. Next base: position 412,808 of record JAWWOW010000006.1, on the reverse strand, counting down.
CATGTGCGACCTGGGCGGTCGGCGATGCCGCCAGCCAGTCATTCATCGAGCCGCACTCGTCGGACTCGACGTGACCAAAAGTGACCCAGCGCAGTCGGTCGACCGGTGTCACGCGGGCCACGGCATCGCTGACAAGTGGGAACATCTGCCGTGGTCCGGTGTGGAACAGCAACGGCTGCTCGGCATCGATCAGGTACTGGTTGAACGTGAAGTCGGCGGGTTCGACGTACGTCGACAGCCGATAGATCTGCGGCGCGATTTCGTCAACTCGAGTTTCCATCAGAACGGCACCTCCGTTTTCAGCAGGCCGTCGCCAATCGCGCGGCCGGAAAGAATGCGGCAGAACTCGATCGCATCCAGTTGGTACTCCGGGCCGCCGGTGCCGTGAGACCAACGGCCACCAGCAGGCCCGTCCAGCACCAACGTGTACGGCGAGTCGTGGCGCGCAGCCCACTCCTTGACGACGTCGTCGATGAAAACGCCGTCGTGCTCGGTGGTGAGCACCATCGGCCGGCCGATCGCACGGCAGGTGTCGACGCGGTGCATCCAGGTGTCCCGCGTGAGGATCACATCGAGGAGATAGCCGAGAGTCCAGTGTTCGGCAGCACCATTCACCGTTTGCGGCATCGGCAGATTGCTTTGGCGTGCCTCGTCCGGCGTGTACTGCCGGCCGAGCACCGCCTGCGGCGCGATCTCGGCGTACCGCTCGATGAGCTCGTCGGTACTCATACTCGCGCGCTCCTCAACCTGCAGAGCCGTGAGCGCGTCGATGAACACACCGCCCTTCGTAGCCGCGGCCCCCGCCTGGCGTTGGTTCTCTTCGGGCGAGGTGACGAACTCCGCCATGCCGAGGTTGTGTGCGGCCATCGCACGGACGTCCCAAGCGGGGCAGTCCGTCGCGTGCGTCCAGTCGTCGGCGGTCAGGGTGCGGATCAGGTCGAGGTAGCGGTTGTACTCATCCGCCGCGAGTTGAATCGCCGTTGCGCGGTCCAGTCGAGCAGTGCGTGCAGCGGTCTCGGATGTGGATGTGGTCATCGTTTCCCCCCAATGGGTTTTTTGGCCTTGGTTGCCGGTCGTTGGGACTTAGTGATGCCGAGCGCGTCGCAGTAGAAGTCCACGGATCGGTCCAGCACGAGGCGCCAGCGCGTGCCGCCCGGTTCGTTGGCGGTCTGCTGGGCGATGCATCCGGCGCTCAGCGTGATCCAGAGGTCGACGTCGTCGTCGGAAGTGATGCCGAATGAACCGAGCAGCGCCTTGGTCTCATCGATCACCGCCACCGCAGGTGCGTATGCCTGGGGCGACGGCTCGAAGCCAGGGATCGTCCGCTGGCCCATGAGCAGGTACCGCGCCGGGTCGCTGACAGCAAAGTCGAAGAACCAGAGCTGCGCAGTGCGCAGCGCCTCGCGCGGCTCGTCCGACAGTGTCTGCTTCAGCGTGCGGATGCCGTCGAGGGCGTCGGTCCACGCCTGCGCGAACATCGCGTCATAGATGTCGTTCTTCGAGGTGAAGTAGGAGTAGAGCGACGGGGCTTGCATCCCGACCCGGCGCGCGACGTCGCGGAGGGAGAGCGCGGCGATCCCCTGCTCCCGCGCAACGGCCCACGCGGCAGTCAGGATTTCCGCCCGCGTGGCCTCATGACGCTCCGCGCGCCTATCGCGGATAGGTTCTCCTAACATAGTTAGGGATAGTGGCCTCGCCGGGCTGAAGTGTCAACCCCCCATACGCTCCCTGTCGTGCCGACGACACCGGATCTGCGCGTCGAGCACGCGGCACGGCTTTCCCCTGCGCAGACCGCCGCGGTCCGCGACGTCGTGCTCGCTGCAGCCGACCGCGACGGCGTGAACCCGCTGTCCGAACACGTCGTCCTGCACCTGCGGTACGGCGGTGACACCCCCGTGCACAACGTCCTCGTCTGGCTCGGCGACCGCCTCGCCGGCTACGGCCACCTCGACACCACGGACGCGGTCGAAGGCGCCAGCGCGGAGCTCGTCGTACACCCCGATCTGCGCCAGCGGGGCGTGGGCAGCACGCTGGTCGAGGAGCTCGTGAAGCAGACGACCGACGGACGACTGCGGCTCTGGGCACACGGGCAGCACCCCGGCGCGACGGCTCTCGCACGACGGACGGGCTTCGAACAAGCGCGCGCGCTGTGGCAGATGCGGCGTTCGCTCCTCGCACCGTTGCCGCCGGTGATACTGCCGACCGGCGTACGTCTGCGCACCTTCGTCGTCGGTCAGGACGAAGCGGCGTGGATGGCCGTCAACAGCCGCGCCTTCGCCGACCATCCGGAGCAAGGTCGCTGGGGCATCGACGAGGTGCGGCTTCGCGAGCAGGAACCGTGGTTCGACCCGGCCGGTTTCTTCCTGGCTGAACGCGATGGTGCGGGCGGAGCGGAACTCGTCGGATTCCATTGGACGAAGATCCACGGCGGCCACGTGCACGGCGACGAAGGCTCACACATCGAAGACCACGGTCACGAGCCAATCGGCGAGGTCTACGTCGTCGGTGTCGACCCGTCGATGCAAGGCGGTGGCCTCGGGAAGGCACTCACCATCGCCGGTCTGCAGCACTTACGCAGTCGTGGCTTGACCCAGGCAATGCTCTACGTCGACGAATCGAACACCGGGGCGATCCGCGTCTACGAATCGCTCGACTTCGCGCGCTGGGACACCGACGTCTCCTATCGCCGCACCCCCACCTGACCGCCTCTGGTGGATCGCCCCAGAGCGCGACGCAGCAAATGTGGGTCTACCGGTCGGTCAGCACACCAGAGACGCGAGCGAGAGGTGGGGGTTAGCCGACGACGGCGTGGGCGATGACGTAGGCGAGCGCGGCGACCGAACCCGCGGCCGGGATGGTCAGGATCCAGGCCACCACGATGTTGCCGGCCACACCCCAACGAACAGCTGACAGTCGCCGCGTCGCGCCGGCACCCATCACGGCGGACGAGATCACGTGCGTGGTCGAGATCGGCGCGGCGTAGACGAATGCGGTGGTCATCAGTACGCCGGACGCCACGGACTGCGCCGCGAACCCAGCAGGCGGATCTAACTTGAAAACACGGCGGCCGAGCGTGCGCATGATGCGCCAACCGCCGGAGTACGTCCCGAGACTGATCGCCGTCGCTGCGGCGAAAACGACCCACAAGGGCACGTCGAAGGTGCTCAGGTGCCCGGAGGTGATGAGGGCAAGAGTGATGACGCCCATGGTCTTTTGCGCGTCCTGTAGTCCGTGCCCATACGACATAGCAGCAGCGGACACGATCTGTGCGTACTTGAAGCCACGGTTGACGGGACCGGGACGGAAACGTCGAAAAATCCACAGCAGGGCGAGCATGACCAAGAAGGCGCCGACGAACCCGATTGCGGGCGCGTAGACCATCGGGTAGACGACCTTGTCGAGCAGGACCGTCCAGTGGACGGTGCCGCTTGCCGCGATTGCCGCGCCGATCAGGCCACCGATGAGGGCGTGTGACGACGACGATGGCAGGCCGAAGTACCAGGTGAGGAGATTCCAACTGATCGCGCCGACCAGCGCGGCAAAGACGATCACGAGGCCCTGATGTCCGTGCGGCGTGCCGATGATGCCGCTGCCAATGGTCTTCGCGACCTTGGTCGACACGAACGCACCAGCGAGGTTGAAGACCGCAGCCATACCCAAGGCAGCCCGAGGCGTAAGAGCACGCGTTGAGACCGTCGTCGCAATTGCGTTAGCGGCGTCGTGGAAGCCGTTCGTGTAGTCGAAGAACAACGCGATGGCGATGATCGCCACCAACCCAGCGGTTTCCACCGACGTCAGGATTCCTTGACGACAATGGTCTCGACGGTGTGTGCGACTTTCTCGAACGCGTCCGCGGCGTACTCCAGCTGATCGATGACGTCTTTGAGCTTCATCACCGTGAGCGCGTCGTAGTCGCCGTTGAAGAGCCGAGCGACCAACCGGCGATAGACCTTGTCCGCTTCGTTCTCCAGCCGGTTGACCTCGATCCAGTACTCCGACAGGTCCTTCTTCGACTTCAGGCGCGGCATCGCGGCTGCAGTCATGCCGGCCATGCGCTGGAGCACCTCCGCTTGGCTCGCGACCTCGCGAGGCAGGTCGGTCACGGGGTAAAGGACGACCAGGTCGACCGCCGCCTCCATGTAGTCCATGACGTCATCGAGGCGGCTGGCGAGCTCGTGAATGTCCTCCCGATCGAACGGCGTGACGAATGTCGCGTTGACCTGCCGCATGATCTGGTGCGTCGCCGCATCGCAGGCATGTTCGAGATCGCGCATCCGGGCCGCGAGTCCCGCTCGGTCCGCTGCAGGTGCGAACATCTCAGCCACGAGATCGGCGCCATGGACGAGGTTGTCCGCCAACGAGGCGAACATCTCGTAGAAGCTGGTGTCCTGCGGCGTCAGGCGGAGGCGCATGAGTACTTCCCCACGTCGGCTGTCACGGGCGCCGATGGTAGAGCTACCGCGTGCGACGAGCCCCACCCGCCCTCGGACCTGCTCGTGTTGACGCAGTTGTCGGACCAAGCGACGGGGCCGACGACCGGCCGGCTGTGAGCGATGTCACATTGACGTCGCTAACCTAACGCCGATAACTTCCGAGACGAATCGGCTCTGTGCCCGCCCCGGAGGTCCCCATGCTCGGTCGCCTCGCCGACGTACTCATCCGCCGCCGCCGTCTCGTCCTCGCCATCACCGGCCTCGGTCTGGTCATGGCAGCGGTCGTCGGGGGCGGGGTGGCGAACCGGCTGAACTCAGGCGGCTTCACCGATCCGAACAACGAGTCCTCGCACGCGGCCACGGTTCTCGACGACACGTTCCACCTCGGTTCGCCGAACTTCTGGCTGCTCGTCACCGCACCGGGCGGTGTGGATCGTCCGGACGCTGTTGCGGCTGGCCGGGACCTGACTGCCCGGTTGGCGCAAGAGCCTGGTCTGACGCAAGTGGTGTCGTACTGGACCAGCGGCGGCGACGCCGCACTGCGCAGTCGGGACAGTCACAAGGCGCTCGTTATCGCCGTCGTCCGTGGCAGCGACGATCAGATAAGGCACCGGGTCGAGCAGCTCACGCCGAAGTACACCGGCACCGCCGGCCCGCTCTCGGTGCGCACGGGCGGTATTGCGCAGGTGTACAGCGAGGTGAGCCACCAAATCCGCGACGACCTCGCGCGCGCCGAGCTGATCGCGATCCCCATCACGCTCGTGTTGCTCATCATCGTTTTTGCCAGCGTGATCGCCGCGCTCATGCCGCTCGCGATTGCCGGCATCGCGGTGTTCGGATCCTTCTTCATCCTGACGGTGCTCGTATCCGTCACCCATGTGTCGATCTTCGCTCTCAACATGGTGACTGCGATGGGGCTGGGCCTTGCCATCGACTACTCGTTGTTTATCGTCACGCGCTATCGGGAGGAGCTCCACGCGGGCCGCGACGTCAACGATGCGATTCGCGTCACCCTGATGACGGCAGGCCGCACGGTCGTCTTCTCCTCGTTGACGGTCGCGCTAGCACTCGCCGCCCTGCTCGTGTTCCCGTTGTACTTCCTTCGCTCCTTCGCGTACGCCGGGATCGCGGTCACCTTGCTCGCTGGAGTTGGGGCAATCGTTGTACTCCCAGCTCTGCTTGCCGTCGTCGGCAAACGCATCGATCGGTTCTCGTTGCGCAGGCGCCCGCCCAAGCCCGACCACGAGGGCCTGTGGCACCGCATCGCCCTCGGCGTGATGCGGCGGCCGATTCCGATTGCCACCGCGATCGTCGGCCTGCTCATCGTGCTCGGGCTGCCGTTCCTCGGTGTGCACTTCGGACTGCCGGACGATCGCGTTCTTCCACCCAGTGCAAACGCCCACGTTGTCGGTGACGTCGTTCGCAGCGAGTTCCCCGGCGGCCAGGCAAACCAGGTGGATGTGGTCGCACCCAACGTCGTCAATGCTCGCACGCACTTGGTCGACGTCTCGTCGTACTCCGAGCGGCTGTCGGCCTTGCCCGGGGTCGTGCGCGTCGACAGCGCAACCGGGTCGTACGCCGGCGGCAAACAGGTGGCGAAGCCGAACGCGCTGTCAGCACGCTTCCTCGCCGACAACGCGACCTGGTTAGAGGTTCAACCTGCGGTGTACGCCTACTCCGACTCCGGCACCAAACTGGCTCGGCAGATTCGTGCCACACCTGCGCCGTTCGACGTGATTGTCGGCGGGGCATCGGCAGCGCTGATCGACACCGAGCACAGCATTGCCAACCGAGTGCCACTGGCCGGTGCACTCATCGCCATCGCGACATTGATCCTGTTGTTCTTGTTCACCGGATCGGTCGTGCTTCCGTTCAAGGCGCTCATCCTCAACCTGCTCAGCCTGACGGCGACGTTCGGCGTGATGGTCTACGTCTTCCAAGAGGGACATCTGCGGTGGCTAGTCGGCGACTTCACGCCGACAGGCACACTCGACACCACAACACCGATCCTGATGTTCTGCGTGGCGTTCGGGCTGTCGATGGACTACGAGGTGTTTTTGCTGTCCCGGATACGTGAACAGCACGCGCTCACCGGCGATACGCGAATGGCCGTCGCGACCGGTTTGGAACGCACCGGACGCCTGATCACCGCGGCAGCGGCGCTGCTTGCCATCGTGTTCCTCGCAACGGGCACGTCCGCCGTCAGCTTCATCAAGCTGTTCGGGATCGGGATGGCGGTGGCGGTCATCGTGGACGCGACTGTTGTGCGCGGTTTGCTCGTTCCGGCGTTCATGCGCATCGCCGGGAACGCCAACTGGTGGGCACCGCGACCGCTGCGCCGGTTCCACGACAAGTACGGCGTGAGCGAGGACGTCACGATTCTCGTGCCTGCACAGCACGAGCCCCTGGATGCGGTAGGAACGCGCACGTGACGTCATCCACCAAGGCCGCGCCGGCTCGCCGCCGCCGCGCCCGACGCGGCGAGGGTGAGCGACTGCGTGAGGAGGTCCTCACCGCGGCGCGTGACCTGCTCGCCGAGACAGGCTCCGAGGCGGCCGTATCCATCAGGGCAGTTGCGGACCGGGTCGGGGTCACCCCGCCGTCGATCTATCTGCACTTCCCCGACAAGGAAGCGTTGCTCGAAGAGGTGTGTGGGGAAGTCTTCGCTCGCCTCGATGCGGCCATGGAGGCGGCCGCCCAGGGTGCCGAGTCACCGTTCGCGGGATTGCGTGAGCGCGGGCTGGCATACGTCCGCTTCGCGATCGAGAACCCGGAGCACTACCGCTTGGTTCTCATGCGACGTCAGGACCTCGGCATCGGGCCGACGAACCTCAAAGAGCTCGCCGCGCAAGGCGCGTTCGCGCACCTCGTCGATTCGGTGCGGGCTTGCCAGGAGATCGGGGCGTTCGTGCCCGGTGAGGATCCGACGCGGGTTGCACTCGCACTGTGGGCGGCTGCGCACGGAGTCGCCGCGCTGCTGATCGCACATCCGTGGCTCGTCGGCGACGACGCGGAGGCACTGATGACGCGCGTCATCGAGGCCACCGGCATGGGCATTGCGCTGAGTGGTCGAACAGACCCGGTCAGCGGACTCCAGCTGCTCGCTGCACTCGACGCGAACGCCGACTAGCCGACGCGCTGCGCGGCTTTCTTTGCCTTCTTCTCTGCCTTGCGCGCCGTCTTCCTCGTAGTGCGGCTGACCTTGTGCGGCAGCGACTCCCGACCCCCGGTGTCGACCGCTGCGATCATCAGCCCGCCGAGGAGACCGAGCTTGGTCACGAAGTCACGGCGCTGCTGACCGCGGGCCTGCTTGTCGGTCTCGGACCAGAACGGCGCCTCGGCGTACGTCTCCGGGACCAACGACGCGGCGAGCGCCAACGCCGAGAGTCGCGGAAGCCGGTTGGTCGCCAGCATGACGCCGGCGCCGAGCTGAACGGCCGCGCCGCCGCGGGTGAGTGTCGCGGCGTCGACCGGCAACCGCTGGTCGAGCCCGGCATCTCGGGCCCGCTGGATGTGCGGGCCAGGCTCGCGCAACTTCTCGATTCCGTTGGCGATGAAAGTGACGGCCAGGAGTGGGCGCGCGGCCCTGCGAATGAGGCTCATGCCCCTACTGTGCCCCTCCAGACAGCAACCGAAGCAGGGCGGCCCCATCCGTGGTCTGGCTCTTGGGCGGCACAGTGATCCGCACGGGTGCCCCGAAGTCGAAGAGCTCGACGCTGGTGTCCACGGTGGTCGTGCTGTCGAGCACGATGTGCGTCGTCATCTTGCGCAGTCGCCCGGCGTCATCGATGAACGCGTCGAACGGCGCGGACTTGACGGTCTTCAGCTGCTGGGTGAGGCGCTGTCGCACGGCAGCCGGTGCCTTCGACGCCGCCTTGGCCATGTCGATGGTTCCGCGATAGTGCGTCGTACTCGCGCCGCGGATCGTCTCGGTGCCGACCTTGCTGACGTCGGACGTCACACCACGCAACGTCTCGAGGGCCGAGCTGGGATCGGCGTTACCGAGCTGCGAGATCGTCGCGGAGCCGCCGGTCAGCTTGTTGATGTCGATGACGTAGTACTTGGGACTGAGCTGCGCCAGACGTAGGTACAGCACGTTACCCGTGATGATTTCGTGCATCGTCCCGCCGAACTGCGCCGGCAGGACAAGGTTGAGCTCACCCAGCCGCTTCTTGTAGTCATAGGCGCCGCTGCCGGTGATCGGCGCTGTCTGCGACCCCGCCTTGACAGTCAGCGAAAGGCTCATGCGGGTGCTGCCCGCGCGCGCAGTGGCGTCTGGTGCTGCGGCGACGATGGCAGCGTTCGCGGTGCCGGTGGTGGAGTTGGTCCCACCGGATTCGGTGCCGCATCCGGCGATGACGACGACACCGATGAGCACGGCACCGGCAATTCGGATCCGGTCGAGCAACCGGGACATGGGGGTGGGCCTTTCGGAAGTTGGACCTACCAGGGTGCCACGCGAAAGCGCGGTTTGGTGCCTAGCGCGGTTCAACGAGGAGCGACTGAACGGCCCAACCGGTCCGGCCGCCAACGTCGTAGAGGCCGCTGACCGCCGTACCGGATCCCAATTGGGACAGATGTGTCGTCGCATCCACGCCGATCCATTCGCCGTGCGCGGGTCGATGGACATGCACGGTCAGGTCCGGGTTGACGAAGAGCCAGCTGTCGAAGGGGAGGACCGAGCTCACCCCATTACTGAAGTCTGCAGCGGCAACCATGCGTTGGACCGGGCTCGGCTCCTCATCTGGGAGGACGGGATGGCGCAGACGTATCCACGCGAAGGCTGGCCCTGGCTCCATCCACCGTCCGGTGGCAAAACGCACCTCGCAACCGACGCTGTGGAACGCCTCGAATGGCCACTCGATTTCCGCTGCCGGACTCTCACTGGGGCTGGGTGCGGGTGGCGCGTCTGCTGGCAACGGCACCTCAGTGGGGACAGCTATCTGCGCGTCGCGCAACAACAGTGACGTCGTACGCATGCACACGTCGTCGCCAGCCGACAGCACTGCCTCGACAACACTTACCCGTCGACCGGGACGGACCGTCCGCAGCACAACAGTCAGCGGGCGTACGGGAACCGGACGCACGATGTCGGCGGACACTCGCACGATGCGCATAGGCACATCGGTTTCGTGGCGCTCGACTAACCCAACGAGCAGTGCGCCCGGTGCACCACCGTGCAGCGACTCGGTCGACCAGGGCGAGCGCGTGTACGGCGCTGGGATGTACGTGTCGCCATCCGGCGTGAACAGCGGCGACGTTTGCACGTCCGGGAGCATGCCAGGCAGCGGTCTTACACGATCGGGAGGCGCACAACCACGTTCGTGAGACTGATGACCCCCGGGGTCCTGCTCTGGAACCCGGCGAACATGTCTGACACCGGCGACGCGAGCAAGAACAGCGACTGGCCTGCAGGCACGTCAACCGCAATCGACGGCAGCTCGATCACGCGCTGGACACCGGTGACGGGGTGGCGCTCATTGAGCGGCATCATGTTGTTCTGGACGATCTTGGCGTCGGCCGCGGTTGTGCCGACCGCAAGTGCGTAGAACGCACGACTGCGCCCGGTTGGGACCGTGACCGTCGCGTTGACCACTGGCGAGCCGGCGACGTGCAACGGGCCGGTGGCAATCTTCGTTGCGATGGGAGCACCGCCGCCGGTCGTCGTGATGATGTTGGGCAACGCGTAGTTCTTGTTCGGCTTTACGGAGTCAACGGTCACGCAGGCGCCGTCAGCAGTTGCCAAGTGGTATCGACCGAACCCGGTGAGGCCGGTGTTCGTCGCACCCTTCAGGTTCTTCTGCATGAAACGCAATGACAAGGCGGCGAACGTGTCGCTGCCCAACGTGATCGAGCACGGGTCGCCGGCAACGCCATAACCGGGAGGTGTGGCGGAGGGCAGCGTGTGGCCACCGTTGTAACCGACGAAGATGCTCTTCGCTTTCGCTGCACTTGTCAGTGCGCCCGCGAAGTTCCTGAGCCCTTGTGTCAGTGGGAACAGGTTGTCGGTCTCACCCTGGCCGAACAGGACCGGGATGTTGAGCCGGCGGCCGTTGGCCACGTGCCAAGCCGGTCCGTTGTGCGCAAAGAATGCATCGAGGTTCGGAGCCGCGGCGTTCTGTCCCTGCGGCCATTCACCGGTTGCCGCGCCGTACGCCAAACCCCGTAGGGCTTCATTCGGCAACGCTTGCGCGCCGGCCGCGCTCAACGCGGACACCCACTCGGTGCGGACGATCTCGTTCGGAGCAAGGCTCTGCTTGAGGTCCCACCAGGTGATCTCCGGTGCGAGGGCGTCGAAGAGCGGCTTGCCGTGGTCCATCAGCTCGCGGAACGCGCCGACAAACTGGTACCCACCGCCGTAGCTGCCACCGATGGCGCCGATGCGCGGGTCGCCAGGGGCGTCCTGCTGGACCCAGGAGAGGTTGGACACCAACGAGACCAGTGCTGCGACGTCCTTGCCCTCGTAGTCCGGGTTCTCGATGCGCGCCTTGCCGCCGTCCTCACCGAAACCACGCTGGTCGAACGACAGCACCCCGAAGCCGGCATCGAGCCAGTCAGCGAACGACGCCGCGTCCTTGGTCCGGCTGCCGCCCCAGCCGTGGCTGTGGAAGATCAGCGGCACGCGGTGTGTGCTGTCGGCGTTCCCCGGCTTGAACAGCGTGTAGCAGATCTTCTGGGGCGTCGAGGAGCCCTTGTCCGGAACGCTGTTGATGCAGGCGTCCGTGGTTGTCGGCGCGGGAGCGGGGGTCGCTCCGACCGCGGGGACGGCCAGGGCACCAGCGACGAGGGCAGCACTGAGAAGAGAGAGATGTAGGCGCATAGGCAGGTGATTCGCCATGGGACCCCGGATTTCCTGCTGAGGCATGACCATGCCGGCTGGACCGCCGGAGGGCGAACCGAAGAGAGCGCGTCACGCCCCAATTAGCATCTACCGCGGGGTCGCTAGCTTAATGGCAAAGCTGCGGACTTTTAATCCGTCAGATCCGAGTTCGACCCTCGGGCGGCCCACCGAATTTCACTGACGATCCGGTGCTGATGATTGAGTCCGGAATTGTCGGTAACGGCGGTTACTTTCCTTTGGTTCGAAGGAGATCATCATGCCGCCGGAACCACTCAAGCTCTGCTGTACGTGCCAGATGGTCAAGCCCATTTCGGCGTACAACAGGCGCAAACTCAGCGCCGATGGTCTGCAGCCACGGTGTCGCGACTGTTGCCGCGATTGGTACGTCGCAAACCGCGTCCAGCACATCGCAAACGCTGGGCGACGCAAGCGTCAATTCATCAACGAGCTCCGCGAGCGAATCGCGATTCACCTGCTGGCGCACCCTTGCGTCGATTGCGGTGAGACGGATCTCCGGTGTCTCGACTTTGACCACGTAGACCCGAGCACCAAGTGCGGGGAAGTAAGCGTCATGGTCTTCCGTGCCTGGTCGTGGAAACGGGTTGCCGCAGAGATAGACAAGTGCGTCGTACGCTGCGCCAACTGTCATCGACGCAAGGAATCCGAAGCTCGCGGCCTTTGGCGGCAGAGATGGATGAGCGACCACGGCCTACTTGAGCCGGGGATACCCAGCCAACGGCAGTCAGTCGGCTCCGAGTCGCGCCAGTAGAGGTCGCGCTAACCGTGCGCGCGGGTATCTCCTGATCGCGTGGTCTTGACTGGTTCCGTGCAGCCCGGGAACTTCGTTCGCGACGTCGTCGCCAATGGCGATGGTGCGGCCGTCCTGCTGATCGAGCGCGCGCTCGACGGGCGCCGGCACGAACACACCCGTGCGGCGTTGCTCGACCGGGCTGCGCGACTCGCCACGACGCTGCACCAGCTCGGCGTACGACGCGGTGACCTCGTCCTGACCATCGTCGGCAACCGCGTCGAGTGGGTCGAGTCGATGCTCGCGTGCTTCGGTGCGGGCTTCGTCGTGCTCCCCTGCACCGAACAGTTCCGCGCCCACGACCTGCAGCTGCGCATTGGGATCGCGAAACCCGTGGTCGTCATCGCCGACGTACGCAACCGCGCTCTCATCGAAGAAGCAGACCTCAACTGTCCCGTGCTCTGGCTGCCCGATGCGGCTGCGTACGACGCGGACCCCACGCCGTACGCCGAACTCCACCCGACCGACCCCGCACTTGTCATCTTCACGAGTGGAACGTCCGGCCCGCCGAAGGCCGTGCTCCATGCGCAGAGTTACCTCACCGGCCAACAACTGCAGGCAACGCAGTGGGTTGGCGCAGAGACGACAGATCTGGTCTGGTGCACGGCGTCGCCGGGTTGGTCGAAGTCCGCCCGCAACGGATTCATCGCAGCCTGGTTGCGCGGTGCACGTGCGCTGATCCACGACGGACGGTTCGACGGGAAGGAACGCCTTGCCATCGCCGCCGAGGAGTCAGTGACCGTTTGGTGCATGACGCCGACGGAGTATCGCCTGATCGCAGCGCACACGACGATCCCCGCGATGCCGCAGCTTCGAACTCTGCTCGCCGCGGGCGAAGCCCTCGATCCGGAGACGCTGCGCGTCTGGCGCGCAGCCACCGGCATCGAGGTCCGCGACGGCTATGGACAGACCGAGACCGGTCATCTGGTCGGCAACCATCTCGGCGAACCCGCCCGCGCTGGGTCGATGGGCAAACCAATCAACGGCATCGATGCCTGGGTCGAGGACGGCGAGCTGGTCGTCGACCCCGCAACCGTGCCGACGTTCTTCCTGGGTTACCTCGGTCAGGAGCCACCGACCGGTCCGTGGCGCACCGGCGACCGGGTGGACACGGACGCCGACGGCTACCTCTACTTCCAGGGCCGCGCGGACGACGTCATCGTCTCGGCGGGGTACCGGATCGGACCGTTCGAGGTCGAGTCGGTATTGGCGGAGCACCCAGCGGTTGCCGAGGCAGCCGTGGTCGCGGTCGCCGATGCAGAACGCGGTGAGGTCGTGCGCGCGGTTGTCGTGTTGGCACCCGGGGCCGAGGCTTCCGAGGCGCTGGCACAGGAGTTGCAGGAACACGTGAAGGCGCGGACCGCGCCGTACAAATATCCCCGGATCGTGGACTTCGTGACCGAGCTGCCGAAGACGGCGTCGGGCAAGGTACGCCGGAGCGTGCTGCGCGAAGGCCGATGAATTCTGTTGAGTCGCGGGCCCTGACCCCGTCCCCTATGCTGAACACGTCCCCGACGGGGCCGGCCGCCCCCATCGTCTAGAGGCCTAGGACGCCGCCCTTTCAAGGCGGTAGCACGGGTTCGAATCCCGTTGGGGGCACGGGTACAGCACCACCCACAGCACAACAAGCAAGGTCCCGTGGTGAAGTTTGGAGTTCACGCCGCCCTGTCAAGGCGGAGGTCGCGGGTTCAAATCCCGTCGGGACCGCTCGAACGTTTTCTCACCCGGTACGCGCCACCTACGCCGCTAGACTCGGCACGCTCACCGGGGCAGGTAGCTCAGTCGGTACGAGCGCCCGCCTGAAAAGCGGGAGGTCGGCGGTTCGACCCCGCCCCTGCCCACTCCTGTTAGGCCGTCACTGACAGCCTCACGCGCACGCGCGCACCGCAGCCTTCAGGACATCGAGCGCCTCAGCGTGTTCGCGTACCAGTCGCAAGCCGTGATCCTTGGTGTCCACGGCGAGGCTTTGTACGACGGGTGCACGCAGCTCAGCAGCGCGTGCCTGCACCTGCTTGGCGTCATCGGAAATCGTTGCGTTGCGGCTTTCGTAGACCACAAAGAGTTTGGACCGCAGCTCCTGCACGTCGAGGTTACGGAGCTCTCCACCATTCGCGCGCACACTCACCAACGGTGAAACCAGCGCGACCGCGCAGGGCGGCCGTGAAACGACAGCCGACGTCGTGTCGGATGGGTCGACCGCCACCCGCGGTCCTGACGTGCTGGAGCCGATGAACGCAAACAGCGTGCCCAGCGACGCCCCGATCACGACGATCCGTTGCGCGCCCTGCGAACTCAGGTAGTTGGCAGCGGATGCCACGTCCCCCGGGCCAAGCAGGTAGTTGCGCTTGCCCGGGCTTGAACCCTTGCCCCGCCGCTCCAGCACGAGCACCCGGGCACCAGTGGTCGCAAGTTGTTCAGCGATGCCGAGCCAGTCGCAGATGACCTGCCCTTGGCCGTAGCTGATGACGACCGCCTCGCCACTCGTTGCGGGTCCTAACAGCGCCGCGCCCATTCGAAAGCCATCCGCGGCCGTGACGACCACGCGGCGAGCGCCGGATGGCACAGCGTCACATTGCTCACTCAACGCAGAGTCGGGTGCGAACGTCGGCTGGGAACCACCACAGCTGACAACAACGAGCAGCGCAAGTACGGCGGACGTCAGCGGGGCACGCACCGGGGCATGATCCCAAACGTGGCGGCGACACACGAAGGTTGGGCCGGACGAAAGGACGGGCAATCGGCCGCAGGCAAGAAATCTTCTCGCTTCCTCGAGGACGCTTGGCGCGTCGCCCGGCGGCCAGGTAGCGTCACGGACCTGACTTAGGGGTCCCAGTGGCGCAAGTTCCGCTTCAAATCAGCGTTGAGTGTGACGGTGTCGACGATCCGTCCGTCGTGGACGCCCCGCTCGATGTGGTCGTTCGGGTGTGCACGGTGTCCTCAGCACATATCCAGCAACTGCGCCGAGTCCTGCACGAGCTCGTCAGGACTGCACCCCGGTCCGTGTTGATCGACCTCGCCGAGGTTGACGCCGCAAACGCTTCCAATGTCTTCGCGGTTGTCGTCGGCGCTGCTCGTCAGGCAAAGACGGGTGGCGCCGTCATCAGCGTGTGCAGCCCACCGTCCAGCCTGCGCCGATCATTCGCCGTTGCCGGCTTGGCCGAGGCGCCTTCTGACACGGCCTCGGCGTACTCACTGGTGTTCGGGACAGCGACCGAGAGCGCGGCTCTCGCCGTCTGACTCACACCTCGAGAGCGACGTACTTCGTCTCTAGGTATTCCTCGATGCCTTCTGCTCCGCCTTCGCGACCGAAGCCGGACTCCTTGACTCCGCCGAACGGGCCCGCCGGGTTCGACACGCGTCCGCGGTTCAGTCCGACCATCCCGGTTTGCAGGGCCTCCGTCACCCGGATCGCCCGGCTGATGTCACGCGTGTACACGTAAGCGACCAGTCCGAACTCGGTGGAGTTCGCGGCGTCGACGGCTTCCTTTTCGGTTTCGAAGGTCACGATCGGTGCAACCGGACCGAAGATCTCTTCGCGCAGAAGTCGAGCGTCCGGTGCAATGTCACGGAGCACCGTGGGCTCAAAGAAGTGACCGGGGCCTTCCCTTTTAGCGCCACCGACGACGGCCTTCGCGCCTTTCCCGATTGCGTCATCGACGAGCTCGGCGACCTTCTCGTTCTGCGTTGCATCGATGAGTGGGCCGACGTCAGCGTCCGCCTCGGTGCCACGACCGATGCGCAACGCACCCATGCGTTCGGCCAGTTTCTCGGTGAACTCGTCCGCGATGCTCGCATGCACATAGAAACGATTCGCCGCGACACACGACTCACCGATGTTGCGCATCTTGGCGACCATCGCGCCCTCGACCGCCGCATCGATGTCGGCATCCTCGAACACCAAGAACGGCGCATTGCCCCCGAGCTCCATCGAGATGCGCAGCAACCGCTTCGATGCTTGTTCCATGAGTTTCTTGCCGACCGGTGTGGAACCCGTGAACGACATCTTGCGCAATCGCTGGTCTGACATCAATGGTTCGACAACAGCGCTCGCCGACGATGCCGTGACGACGTTGCACACGCCATCGGGCAGTCCGACCTCGGAGAGGATCTCCGCCAACGCCAGCATCGACAGCGGTGTCTGCTGGGCCGGCTTCAGCACCATCGAGCAGCCAGCAGCAATCGCCGGACCGATCTTGCGGGTGCCCATCGCGAGCGGGAAGTTCCAGGGTGTGATCAGCAGACACGGGCCGACCGGATGCTTCATCGTCAGCAGCCGACCGGAGCCGTCCGGTGACATGCTCCACCGCCCGGAGATGCGCGACGCTTCCTCGGAGAACCATCGGAAGAACTCGGCGGCGTAGGTCACCTCGGCGCGCGACTCGGCCAGCGGTTTGCCCATCTCCAACGTCATGAGCAACGCAAGGTCGTCGACGCGTTCGACCATCGTCTCGAATGCCCGGCGCAGAATCTCGCCACGCTCGCGGGGCGGTGTCGCCGCCCAGGCGTCTTGCGCGGCGACGGCCGCGTCGAGCGCGGCCACGGCGTCCTCGGGAGTGGCATCGGCAACCGCGGTGAGCATCGCGCCCGTGGATGGGTCTTCGATCTCGATCGTGGCGCCGCCCGAAGCGTCGCGCCAGCGGCCGCCGATCAGGAGTTGTTTCGGTGCCGCGTCGATGACTCGACGCTCGTCATCCGGGGTCGCCGCCATAGGTCATGTCTACCCGGAAAGTCGTAAGGCGTCGTACCCCCTCGGTACGACGCCTTACGTCCAGCCAACGGCGCTGCTTGACGGAAGCCGCGCCACTGGGGTCTATGGGTGGGTCAGCTCCGCTGGGTCGGAATGCCTGCCAGCAGCGACCGGACTTCGCTCTCGCGGTAGCGACGGTGGCCACCGAGCGTCCGGATTGAGGTGAGCTTTCCGGCCTTCGCCCAGCGCGTGACCGTCTTCGGGTCGACGCGGAACATGGTCGCAACCTCGGCCGGAGTCAACAGGGCCTCGGCCTCAGTACGCACGGTCATGGTCATCTGTCTGGTCCTCTCCTGGGCGGTCGGAGTCACCGACTCGTCCACGAGCATGACGTTGGACCCTGTTGTCCGAAATGGCCCACCCGGACCATCTTGCGCACATAAGCGGACTAGTCATTTTTGACGGAATAAGCCGACAGCGTCAGTTCGCGGACTCAACTCCGGCGATGACGCGCCACCGGTTCACGACACGTTCGTACGCCGCTGCGACACCATCGGCATCGGCGCGACCGAGCGCGGCCACCGCCTCGGCGAGATCCTCCGCAGAGTCGTCGGCGCGGAGCTCCTCGTCGTCGAGGAGATGCACTAGACCGCCGTAGTCGAGTTCGACGATGGAGTGCGGGTGAAACTCCTCGAGCCAGCGTCCGAGCTGTTCGACTCCGTCCACGACCGGACCGTCTTCCAATGTCCGATGTAGCACGGAAAGGGCACGGGCAACTCGACGACGGGCCCGACTCATGCCGGTGACGTAGGTGAGGCTCCGGGACAGGTCGGCCGGCTGAGGAGCCCCGACCGCGGCGTACGTCGACAACCGCGGGCCCAGCACGAGCTGGCGCTCAGCGGGGTCGAAGCAGACGAACCATCGCAACGGCACCTGCCAGCGTGCAGCCATCACGTGCGCGCTGCGCTCACCCTCCTTGCGGACCAACGCCGCGTGCTCGTCCTCGGCTGCATCGGCGAGGCTCCGAGGGAGGAACGCGTCGGCGAGGCTGTTCGGCAGCATCTCGCGGAATTCTGCGAGCGACTCCCAGCAGCGCAGCTGAAGGTCGAGCGGACAGACGTAGGTCATTCCGTCGATGGTCTGGACAAGTGCTGCGCCCTCGTCTTCGGGTCCCAGGCGGAGCGGCGCCGTGACAAGCGCATGCATGGCCGCGCGATGCTCGGCGTCAACGGCGATGGTGCGTGCAGGGGCCCGATCGGCGGCCGCATAGCCGCGCCAGTACTCCTGCTCCTCGCCGGACCAAGCGGCGAGCGGCTCATATACGCGCAGGTACGCGGCGTAGGCGCTCACCCTTGCATCGTGTCACGCGCCGTACGCTCTTCGGATGGGCGTCTTCGAACGCGCGGTCGGTCACGAGCAAGTTGTCTACTGCCACGACGCTGGCACCGGACTCCGCTCGATCATCGCGATCTACTCGACGGCGCTCGGTCCTGCCCTCGGCGGTACCCGTTTCTATCCGTACGGCGATGAAGACGCAGCACTCGCCGACGTGTTGAACCTGTCCCGGGCAATGGCCTACAAGGCGGCGTGTGCCGGCCTCGACCTCGGCGGCGGCAAGGCCGTCATCATCGGCGACCCGCACCGCGACAAGACAGAGGCCCTGCTCCGTGCCTACGGCCGGTTCGTGCAGTCGCTCAACGGTCGCTACTACACGGCTTGCGACGTCGGGACCTACGTCGAGGACATGGACGTCGTCGCCCGCGAGTGCCGCTTCGTCACCGGGCGGTCGCCCGCCCACGGCGGCGCCGGTGACTCATCGATCCTCACGGCGTACGGCGTATTCGAAGGCATGCGAGCCGCAGCCGAACACGTCTGGGGCACTCCCTCGTTGCGCGGCCGCCGAGTCGGTGTCGCCGGTGTGGGCAAGGTCGGCCATCACCTCGTCGAGCACCTCCTCGAGGACGGCGCGTCGGTGCTCGTTGCCGATGTCGACGCCGCAGCGGTCGACCGCACCCGCGCCTTGCATCCGGGGATCGAGGCGGTCGATCCGGACGCGCTGCCCAGCCAACCGATGGACGTGTACGCGCCGTGCGCCCTCGGCGGTGCGCTGAACGACGAGACCGTGCCGGTGCTGCAGGCCCGCGTCATCGCCGGCGCCGCAAATAACCAGCTCGAGCATCCCGGCATCGAGAAGCAACTCGAAGAACGCGGGATCCTCTACGCCCCCGACTACGTCGTCAACGCCGGCGGGCTGATCCAGGTCGCCGATGAGATCGAGGGCTACTCCGAGCCCCGGGCTCGGGCCAAGGCCGCGCAGATCTTCGCCACCACCCGGCGGATCTTTGCGCTGGCCGCCGAGGAGGGCGTCCCGCCTGCGGTGGCCGCCGACCGGCTGGCTGAGCGCCGGATGGCCGAGGTCGGACGGCTACGCGGGCTCTACCTCCCATCCTGAGATGAATCGGACGCGCTGAGCAGGTACCGTTGGAGTTCGCCTTCCGGTGGCCCGACCGCCGGCTGATCGAGACCGAATGAGGGGGTCGAGCCATGGGGCGCGGCCGGGCGAAAGCCAAGCAGACCAAGGTTGCCCGCCAGCTGAAGTACACGACGACGGGGACCGATCTCGATCGACTCCGCGCGGAACTCTCTGGCGACGAGACTCCTGTCATCCCTGCGAACGACGTCAGCGCTGACGACAACGCCGACGACGATCCCTACGCGGCCTACGTCGACGAGGACGACGACGAAGAGGACGACGCGGAAGCCCACCGAGCCGGCTAGGTCGGGTGCGCGCCCGTCAGGTGCGCCGTACCCCCGGAACCGGAAGATTTCCGGATCTCTCCCGCTGTCCAAGCGGGAACGTGATGCGCGGCGAGCACCGCCAGCGCACGATCCACGTCGGCGGCCGGCAGCACGCCGACCATGCCGACCCCGAGGTTGAAGGTGCGTCCCATCTCCTCCTCGGAGATGTGGCCGCGCTCCTCCACGATTCGGAAGATCGACGGGACCGTCCAGCTGCCTCTGTCGATGACCGCCTCGAGCCCGTCCGGAATCACCCGAGCGACGTTCGCAGCCAAGCCGCCGCCGGTGATGTGTGCAAAGGCATGTACGTCGGTCTCGGCGATGAGCGCGAGGCAGTCGCGCGCATAGATCCGGGTCGGCGTCAGCAGTACGTCGCCCAGTGACTGGCCGGGCAGGTCGAGCTCGTCGATCTCGGCGTCGAGTGGCAGCCGAGCCGTGCGCAGCAGCACATGCCGAGCCAACGCGTAGCCATTGGAGTGCAGACCGCTGGAGGCCATAGCGATGAGTACGTCGCCCTCGCGCACGCGGTCGGCACCGAGGACAGCGTCCTCTTCAACGACACCGACGCCAGCACCCGCGAGGTCGTACTCGTCGGGACGCATGAGCCCCGGATGCTCGGCGGTCTCACCACCGATGAGCGCGCAGCCGGCCAGCCGGCATCCCTCCGCCACACCACCGACGATCTCGGCCATCCGCTCGGGAACGACCTGGCCGCACGCGATGTAGTCGGTCATGAACAGCGGCTCGGCACCACAGACGACGATGTCGTCGACGACCATGCCGACGAGGTCGATGCCCACGGTGCCATGCCGGTCGAGCTGGATAGCGATAGCGAGCTTGGTGCCCACACCGTCAGTCGACGTCGCGAGCAGCGGGCTGCGGTACCGCGAGAAGTCGAAGCGGAACAGACCAGCAAAACCACCGAGGTCACCAACGACTTCTGGTCTGCTCGCGCGAGCGACCTTCTGCTTCATCAGCTCGACCGCGACCTCACCGGCCGCGATGTCGACACCGGCGTCGGCGTACGTCGCGCCGGACCCGCTTTCTTCCGGTGTCATGGACGCGTCAGCGCATCTTCGGCACCGATACCACCGAGCAGTGGCTCGAACGAGTCCGGGCTGGGGTCCTGGCTGCCCGCATCAGGGGCAACGGCACGCTCGATGCCTTCCAGCAGGTGCTTGCCGAGCAGCTCAGGCTCCGGCAACGCGATGGGGTACTCACCGGTGAAGCAGGCGCAGCACAACTCACTCCGCGGTTGCTGCGACGCGGCAACGAGACCGTCGAGTGAGACATAGCCGAGACTGTCGGCGCCGATCGAGCGGCGAATCTCCTCCACCTCCAGCCCGGTCGCGATGAGCTCGGCTCGGCTGGCGAAGTCGATGCCGTAGAAGCACGGCCACTGCACTGGAGGGCTCGAGATGCGCACGTGCACTTCGGTGGCGCCTGCTTCGCGGAGCATGCGCACGAGAGCGCGTTGCGTGTTGCCGCGGACGATCGAGTCGTCAACGACGATGAGCCGCTTGCCGCGGATGACGTCCTTCAGCGGGTTGAGCTTCAACCGGATACCGAGCTGGCGAATCGTCTGGCTCGGCTGGATGAACGTGCGGCCGACGTAGGAGTTCTTGACGAGGCCGAGGCCGTAAGGAATGCCGCTCTCCTCGGCGTAGCCGACGGCGGCCGGGGTGCCCGACTCCGGCACCGGGATGACGAGGTCGGCATCGGCCGGTGCCTCGCGGGCGAGCGTTCGCCCAACCTCGACACGGACCGCATGCACGGACTGACCGGCGATCGAGGTGTCGGGGCGAGCGAGGTAGACGTACTCGAACAGGCAGCCCGCGCGTTTCGGCTCGGCGAACGTGCTGCTGCGCAATCCGTGTTCGTCGATCGCGATCAGCTCGCCGGGTTCGACCTCGCGGATGAACGATGCGCCCACGATGTCCAGAGCTGCCGACTCGCTGGCGACGACCCAGCCGCGTTCGAGCTTGCCAAGGACGAGCGGGCGAACGCCCTGAGCGTCGCGCGCGGCGTAAATCGTGTGCTCGTCCATGAACACGAGGGAGAACGCGCCCTTGAGCTTGGGTAGCTCTTCGAGTGCCGCGGCTTCGATGGAGAGGTCGGGGTGGCTGGCAAGCAACATCGTGATGAGGTCGGAGTCGGTGGTCGTGCCCATCCGGTCGCGCTGGTCCGGCTCGAGCGCGGCAACGCGGCGGGCTAGCTCCTCGGTGTTGATCAGGTTCCCGTTGTGGCCGAGAGCGACGCTGCCACCGGGCTTGCCGGCGCGGCCGATGGAGCGGAACGACGGCTGCGCGTTCTCCCAGGTGCTCGACCCGGTGGTGCTGTAGCGCGTGTGCCCGATCGCAAGGTGCCCCGACAGACTGTCGAGTGTCGCCTCGTCGAAGACCTGCGCGACCAGGCCGAGATCCTTGTAAACCAGGACGGTCGTGCCGTCGCTGACTGCCATGCCCGCAGCCTCTTGGCCACGGTGCTGCAACGCGTAAAGGCCGTAATAGGTCAGCTTCTGCACGTCTTCACCGGGTGCCCACACACCGAAGACGCCGCATGCGTCGCGGGGGGGTTGTTCGGGTTGCAGTGATTCGGAATCGAGGGTCACGTGGGGCCCTGGCTCCTTGTCAATCGGTCGGGGAAGCCGACGGGATTCAGTGTACGGCGCTCTCACGACAGCACGGGCAAGTACGCCGAAAGGTCTGAGCGTTCACCGTTGGCCTGGACGCGTCCGCTGCCAACAGCCTCGCCCCAGGCAAGCCGCCCGGTGGCAATTTCCACCCAGGTGAGGCCATCAGCTTCCACCACGTTGGGGGGATTTCCCCTGGTGTGCCGCGGGCCTTCGATGCACTGGGCGGCTGCGTACGGCGGGATCCGCACCTCGACCGACTTGCCCGGAAGCCGTTCCGTCAGGATCCCGAGCAGCATGCGAACGGCGACCCCCAGCGCGTCATGATCGATCGCGACCGCTTGCCCGTCAGGTAATGACGCGGACAGGTCACGCGAATGCACGACGAGCTCGTTGATCCGGGTGGTCAGGAAGTCGGAGACCTTGATCGGTCCGCGTCGCGCGTTGATGACCGGGTCGTCCTGAAGCGCATCGAGGGCGGCGTTCATTGCCGCGCGTTCTTCGTTGTGGCGATTAACCACGTGGGCAACGGTCAACCCCGCCGCTCCGTCTCTACTGCGATCGCGGATCTCGCTGGATACCCCGCTCCACGCGGAGGTGTACTCAGCGATCGACAAGCCGCGGGTGGCGACGGGGCCGGACGCGACAGCGCGAGTCAGCGCAGCAGGAACATCGGTCGTGTGGAACGCAAGCTCACGGATGGTCCAGCCAGCCAACGCCGACGGTGCCTCCCACACCTCGGTACGCAACGACGGCAGCCACTCGGCAAGGTTGCGCTGCTGGGCGTCGTACGCCGCGCGCAACACCGGGATGGTGGGACGGCGCGGCATGTCAGCCGAAGAGCTGGGGCAGCGTGCCTTCATGTGCGGCACGCAACTCATCAAGTGGGATGCTGAACAGACCATCAACCGTGACCGCGTCACCACCGGTCACCCCGAGCCGGCGCACCGGAACCCCGAGCGCTGCACACGCGTTCAGCAGCGCGTCCTCGTCGCTCGCGAGCACGACCGCGCGAGCTGCGGATTCCGCAAACAGCTCAACGAACGGATCACCCTCGACGTGCACGGAGATCCCGGAGTTCGCATGCAGCGCCGACTCCACGAGTGACTGCGCCAAACCCCCGTCGGACAGGTCATGCGCGGCGAGGATGACGTCGCCCGCGAGTGAGGTCAGGATTGCGCCGAGGCGTTTCTCCGCCGCGAGGTCGACCTGGGGCGGGAGGCCACCGAGATGTCCGTGCACCTCATGCGCCCACTCCGACCCGCCGAACTCGTCGCGCGTCGTACCGAGCAGATAGACCCCAAGGCCTGATTCGGGTACGCCGATCGGCACGCGTCGCCGCACGTCATCGATCACGCCGAGAACGCCGACTACCGGAGTCGGGTTGATCGCGGTCGCGCCCGTCTGGTTGTAGAAGCTGACGTTGCCACCGGTGACCGGAACACCCAGCTCGAGGCAGGCGTCCGCAAGCCCCCGGGTTGCCTCTGCGAACTGCCACATCACCTCTGGGTCTTCCGGCGACCCGAAGTTGAGACAGTCCGTCACCGCAACGGGACGCGCCCCGGTCGTTGCGACGTTGCGGTAGGCCTCACACACCGCGAGCTGTGCACCGGCGTACGGATCGAGGCGTGTGTAACGACCGTTGCCGTCGGTGGCGATGGCAAGGCCGCGGTACGTCGAGTCGTCGAGACGGACAACGCCCGCATCGTGGGGCATGGCGAGGACAGTGTTGCCAAGCACGTAGCGGTCGTACTGCTGCGTCACCCAGGCACGCGAGCACAAGTTAGGTGACGCCGCCATTTGCAGCACGGTTGCGCGCAGCTCGTCGCCGGACGACGGGCGCGTGAAAC
Source organism: Frankiales bacterium (assembly GCA_033851265.1). GTDB lineage: Bacteria > Actinomycetota > Actinomycetes > JAWWOW01 > JAWWOW01 > JAWWOW01. The sequence goes on along the minus strand of JAWWOW010000006.1, from coordinate 388,758 downwards.
GCAGCTCCGACGGCGGATCCGACTGCAACGCGTCGAGATCGGCCGGTCGAGCCATCGGCCGCTCGTAGACGGGACCATCGTCGGCGAGCGATGCCGGCGGTACGTCGACAACCACCTCCCCGTGCCACCGCGCTTCGAGTCGACCCGTCGACGTCACTACGCCGATCGCCGTCGCTAGGACACCCCAGCGTTCGCAGATCGCCAACACGTCGTCGACATCCGTCGGCGCGACGATCGCGAGCATGCGCTCCTGCGACTCGCTGGCGAGGATCTCGTGCGGTTCCATCGACGCTTCACGCAGCGGAACTTTCTCGATGTCGACGCGCATACCGGAGCCCGCGTGCGCCGCCGTCTCACTCGTCGCGCAGGTGAGACCGGCACCGCCGAGGTCTTGGATGCCGACGACGAGGCTGCGGTCATACAGCTCGAGGCAACACTCGATGAGCACCTTCTCGGTGAACGGGTCACCGACCTGGACCGACGGTCGGCGCGACTCGTCCCCTTCTTCGAAGGTCGCGCTCGCCAACACCGACACCCCACCGATGCCGTCGCGCCCCGTGCGAGCACCGAGCAGGACGACGACGTTGCCTTCTCCGGTGGCACGCGCAAGCTGGATCCGTTCACGCGGCATCACGCCGACACACAGTGCATTGATCAGCGGATTGCCGTTGTACGACGGATCGAACACGACCTCACCGCCGATGTTGGGCAGGCCAAGGCAGTTGCCATAGCCGCCGATGCCCGCGATGACACCGGGCAGCACGCGTTTGGTGTCTGGCGCGTCCGCAGCCCCGAATCGCAGGGGGTCCATCACCGCCACCGGGCGCGCACCCATCGTGAGGATGTCGCGGACGATGCCGCCGATGCCCGTGGCTGCTCCCTGGTACGGCTCGACGAACGACGGGTGGTTGTGCGACTCGACCTTGAACGTCACGGCGTACCCGTCGCCGACGTCGACCACGCCGGCGTTCTCACCCATCCCGACGAGCAACACGTCGGCAGCTTGTGGTGGTGCCTTCTCACCGAACTGCCGCAAGTGCACCTTGCTCGACTTGTATGAGCAGTGCTCGCTCCACATGATCGAGTACATCGCGAGCTCGGTCTGCGTCGGCCGACGGCCGAGAATGCCGCGGATGCTGGCGTACTCGTCGTCTTTCAACCCGAGCTCGGCGAACGGTTGCTCGTCGTCCGGAGTAGCGCGCGCGTGATCGACAGTGTCGAGACTCACGCGCCGACCAACGAGCTCAGTACGGACGTGAAGAACCCCAGGCCGTCGGTCGACGGTCCGGTCAGTGCGTCGACCGCGTGCTCCGGGTGTGGCATCAGGCCGACGACGTTGCCCTTGGCATTGCGAATCCCCGCGATGTCACCAACGCTGCCGTTGGGGTTGCGGCCGAGATAGCTCGCGACGACGTGCCCGTCGGCGTACAACCGCTGCGCATCGCCGACGTATTGCCCCTCGCCGTTCTTCACGGGGATGACGACTTCCTGGTTCGTCGAGTACGCCGACGTCCATGCGGTGCTCGTGTCCAGAATCCGCAGCCCTTGGTCAACGCACGTGAAGCGAAGCCCCCCGTTACGGGTGAGCGCCCCAGGCAGCAGGTGCGACTCACAGAGGATTTGGAAACCGTTGCAGATGCCGAGCACTGGCATCCCCGACTTCGCCGCTGCGATGACTTCACCCATGACGGGTGAGAAACGCGCGATCGCGCCGCACCGCAGGTAATCGCCATAGGAAAAGCCACCTGGCAGGACGATCGCGTCGACGTCATGCAGCTCCGCGTCGCCGTGCCAGAGCGCGACCGGCTCAGCACCGACGATCCGAACAGCTCGCAGGGCATCACGGTCGTCAAGTGACCCGGGGAAGGTCACGACTCCGACCCGAACCACGCTCAGTCCTCTTCCAGGCGAACAGTGAAGTCTTCGATGACCGGATTCGCGAGCAATGTCTCCGCGGCCTTGCGCACCATGTCCAGGACGGCGTCGTCGACCGGGCCATCGAGCACGATCTCGAAGCGCTTGCCCTGACGGACGCCGGTGATGCCGGAAAATCCCAACCGGGGCAGCGCATCGGCGACTGCTTGGCCCTGCGGGTCGGCGATTTCGGGCTTCAGCATCACGTCGACGACGACTCGTTTGCCGCTCACCGACGTCACTCCCGGGTCACTGGGTTGATGCAACCGAGCCTACCCGGGGAACGACTCCGTCATGGCCGGACCTGCCGCCTTCGAGGCGATCGCCGAACGACTCGACTATCCGATGCTGATCGTGACGACGGCGGCCGGGGGCGAGCGGAGTGGCTGCCTGGTCGGCTTCTCGACACAGTGCAGCATCGACCCCCTGCGCTACCTGTTGTGTCTGTCCGACAAGAACCACACCTACCGCGTCGCCCGACGGGCGACGCACATCGCCGCCCATCTGCTAGCCCATGACCAGCTCGAGCTGGCAAAGACTTTCGGTGCACGGACCGGGGATGAGATCGACAAGTTCAGCGACGTTGCCTGGGAGGCGGGCCCGGGCGGCGTACCCATCCTGGCCGCCGCGGCGGGCTGGTTCGCCGGGCCGATCATCGAGCAGTGGGAGGCCGGCGATCATCGCTGCTTCGTCATCGACGTCGAGTCAGCGCACTACGCGGGCGCGGATCGCTTCCTGAGCTTCCAGTGCGTCACCGACCTGCGACCGGGTCACGAACCCTGAGGGCTTAGCTGGACCCGCCGCTTCGCTAATTACCCTCAGCCTTCTGCGCAGCTTCTCGCAACCGCTGCATCCGCTGCTGTTTCCGCTTGTCGTGGGCGCGTAGTCGTTGCCGCGGTGTCCGTACTGCGGCCGTCGCTTGCTGGAACCAGTGACGTGTCGACAACCAGGTGTGCGTGGGAACGTTGATCAGCCGGCCGACCAGCACGTCGCGCCTCGGCGGCTCCGGATAGCCGACGAGCCGCATCGCCGGCCTGGTGGCGGCGGCGATGCGCCGGCGATCGGTCGGGGAAAGCCGGCCGGGGTCGACCGATTCGGCCGGGCGGATCGGCTCGAGCACCTCATTGACAAACTCGTTCCCGCGACCGATCGTCGCGGCCCGACGCGAAGGGTCGTTAACGACTTGCGCGTCGTAGTCCTCGCGCAGGAACGCGAACACCTGGCGCAGCACGGTCTCTGGGTCGGCGGTGAGGTCCTCGTAGCGCAGCCGAAGGAAGTGCGATGCGCCTCGCTCGGCACCGTCGCGTTCGTTGCGCTCGGTGAACCGACGCCAGAAGAATGCCGCCTCCCCGATGGTGCGGAAGATTCCTAGCTTCTCCACGTGGGACGGGATGTTCTGCTCCGGATGACGCACGATGTGGATGACCTGCGCATCGGGGAACAGCGCCCAGATGTCCCCAGCCAGATCCAACGGGGTCTTCTCGGCCCAGCGCACCTTGCCGTTTCGCTCAGCGAAGTCGGACATGATCGTGTCGATCACGTTGGGGAAATCGCGTGGTCGCGTCAGGGCGCGTTCGACCAGGCGGTCCACGTCCCAGCCCGCGCGCCTGAGTCGGGGCGCCTTCACTGCGGTCGTGATGACCTTCCGCAGCACGGCGTCGTCATGCAGGTCTCCCCAGGCGTCAGCGTGCGCGACGATCTCGGCTACGAACCTGACTTCCGGTGGTGCGGCGATGCGCGGGTGTGCGCCGAGCACCGCCTGCAGCAGCGTTGTGCCCGAGCGGCCAAACCCAACGACAAAGATGGGGCTGTCGGTCACAGACGCGTCACCGGCTGGCCAGGTAGGCATCGAAGGATCGGCCCGTCAGCAACTCATAGGCCTCGACGTACTTCTCCCGGGTGCGCGCGACAACGTCATCGGGCAGCGGCGGTGGTTGGTCGCCACTGTGCCGATCCCAACCGGATGCGGATGAGGTGAGCCAGTCCCGGACGTACTGCTTGTCGTACGACAGCTGCGGCCCACCTGGCCGCCACGTGCCCGCTGGCCAGAACCGCGACGAGTCGGGTGTCAGCACCTCGTCGCCGAGCAGGATGTTCTTGTCCTCGTCGAACCCGAACTCGACCTTCGTGTCAGAGATGAGGATCCCCCGCTCGCGCGCGAGGCCCACTGCGCGGAGGTAGAGCGCGAGCGTCAGTCGCTCGAGTTCCCGCGCGACCTCGGGACCAACGATCTCGGCTGCTTGTGCGACGGTGATGTTCTCGTCGTGACCGCTCGCCGCCTTCGTCGCGGGCGTGAAGATGGGTTCCGGCAACGGCGATCCGTCTTGTAGCCCGTCCGGTAAGCGGTGGCCGCAAACAGATCCGGTCGCGCTGTAGTCAGTCCAACCAGAACCAGCGAGGTAGCCGCGCGCGACGCACTCGACCGGGAACATGTCGAGCCGGCGACACAGCATCGACCGCCCGCGCAACGCATCGGCGTACGCCGTCAGCTCGGCGGGGTACTCGGCGACGTCGGCGGTTACCAGATGATTCGGAACGACGTCGGCGAGCTGGTCCAGCCACCACAAGGTCATCGCGGTGAGGACCGCGCCCTTGTCCGGAATCTCGGTCGGCAGGATGAAGTCGTACGCCGAGATTCGATCCGTCGCCACAATGAGAACGCGGTCGTCCCCGATCGCGAACATCTCCCGAACCTTGCCGGACGCGATGTGCTTGTCCTTCAACCCGGCGAGCGCCCCATCGGTCGACCACGACGTCATGACAACGCGGCCACTCTTTCGAAGACCGGTGAGATGCGCTCGACGTACCGCTCCGGTCGGCAGACCGCATCGAGGCGCGCCTCGTCGAGCGTGCGTCCGGCGTCGTCCGCGTGCTTGCGCAGCATCTCGCGGAACGGCAGCCCGGATTCCCACGTCTCCATCGCCGCCGCTTGCGTCAACGCGTACGCGTCTTCGCGCGACAACCCTTGTTCGACGAGTTCAAGGAGTACGACGGAGGTGTAGATGAGGCCGCCCGTCGCATCGAGGTTGGCGCGCATGCGGGCCTTGTCGACGACCAACCCGGTCACGAGCTTCGAGGTGAGATGCAGCAGGTAGTCGGTGGCGATCGACGCGTCCGGTAATGCAACGCGCTCGACGGAGGAGTGCGAGATGTCGCGCTCGTGCCACAGCGGCACGCCCTCCATCACGGGCACGATCTGCGCACGGACAATCCGTGCCAAACCGCAGATGCGCTCGGACATGATCGGGTTTTTCTTGTGCGGCATCGCGGACGAACCCTTTTGCCCGCGGCCGAACGGCTCCGCGAGCTCACGCACCTCGGTGCGCTGCCCGTGACGCACCTCCAGCGCAATCGCCTCGCAGATCGTCGCGAGGCCGGCGAGTGCGCTCACCCACTCGGCGATGCCGTCGCGCATGACGACCTGCGTTGCGACGTCCGCTGGGCGCAGACCGAGTTTCGTCGCGACGTACTGCTCGACCGCCGGGTCGATGTTCGAGTAGGTCCCGACCGCGCCCGAGATCTTCGCAACCGCCACAGATTCGCGCGCCGTGCGCAACCGGTTGCGCGCGCGTGCCATCCCGAACGCGAAGTCGGCAACGCGGTGACCGAAAACGTCCGGCTCGGCGTGGATGCCGTGCGTGCGACCCACGCGCAGGGTGTCGCGATGGTCGAGGGCAAGGTCACGCAGCTGACCGACGAGAGCATCCGCCTTCGCGAGGACGACCTCGGAGGCCTCGACCAGCTGCACCGCGAGCGCGGTGTCCAAAAGGTCGGATGACGTCATCCCGAAGTGCACGTAGGCCGCCGCCTCGCGGGGGTCGGTGTTGTCGGCCCACGCGGTGAGGAACGCGATCACGTCGTGCTGGGTGACCTGCTCGATCGTGTCGACGGCTTCGGGAGTGGGGGGCGGCGCGTTGCGGACCGGCTCGAGCGCGGAGGCGGGGACGGCGCCGGACTCGACGTGCGCCTCCAGAACGAGCGTCTCGACGTGGCACCAGAGCTCGTACTTGTGCGCCTCGGACCAGATGCGGCCCATCTCCGGCAGCGTGTAGCGGCCGATCACGGCCTCATCCTCTCAGCCCGCCGCGGCGATGTCGCTGCGGTGATGCGACCCGCGCAGCTTGATCGCCGCGACAGCGGCATAGGCCGCGTCGCGAGCGGCGGCCACGTCAGTCCCGACCGCGGTGACCGACAGCACGCGGCCTCCCGCGGAGACCACGCCGTCGGACGTGCTTTTCGTGCCGGCGTGCTGGACCGACACCCCAGCGACGGCGGCCGCAGTGTCGAGGCCATCGATGCGGTCACCGGTTCGTGGCGTGCCCGGGTAACCCTCGGCGGCGATGACGACTGTTACTGCGGCCTCCTCGCTCCACAGCAACGGCGGGTGCGCAGCGAGCTCACCGACAGCTGACGCGTGCAGGAGACCGGCTAGTGGTGTCAGCAGACGCGGCAGCACAACTTGGGTCTCCGGATCTCCGAACCGCGCATTGAACTCGACCACCTTCGGTCCGGTCGCGGTCAGCGCAAGCCCGGCGTACAGCAGGCCGCTGAACGGCGCGCCGCGCCGTGCCATCTCGTGCACGGTCGGCAGCAGGATCCGTTCTTGCACCTCGTCGACGAGGTCCTTCCCCGCCCACGGCAGCGGCGAGTAGGCCCCCATGCCACCGGTGTTCGGCCCGGTGTCGCCATCCCCGACGCGCTTGGCGTCCTGCGCCGGCTGCAGCGGTACGACGGTCACGCCGTCGGTGACAGCGAACAGCGAAACTTCCGGGCCGTCGAGGTACTCCTCGATGACGACGCGATGACCGGCGGCGTGAGCTTCAGCCTCGCGGCGATCCGGAGTGACGACCACGCCCTTGCCGCCGGCGAGACCGTCGTGCTTGACGACGTACGGCGGACCCGCTTGGTCCAGTGCCGCTGCCAGGGCGACCGGGTCGTCGGCCACCCAGTGCCGCGCCGTCGGGATACCGGCCGCGGCCATGACGTCCTTGGCGAAGGCCTTCGAGCCTTCGAGTTGCGCGGCGGCTGCGGACGGGCCGAAGACCGCGATTCCGAGTTCGCGGCAGATATCAGCTGCACCGGCGACGAGTGGCCCTTCGGGTCCGATGACGACGAGGTCGGCACCCCACCTCGCCGCGGCTGCGGCTGGAGCCTGCGGGTCGGTGACATCGAGACCGATGGTCTCGGCGATCGCCGCGGTCCCTGCGTTGCCCGGGCCGCAGGCGACGGCGTCGACCGAGGGATCGCGGAGCAGCGCGAGACACAGCGCGTGCTCCCGTGCACCGGAGCCGACTACGAGGACCCTCACTGGCGGGAGGTTAACGTTCGGCCATGCCTTTCGTGGTGGCGACTTCCGATGGACTGATTCGCGTCGACGACCGCGGCCGCATGAAGCGGCTCGCTGACGGCGACTTCATCCACGTCGTGCTCGGCGAGGAAGACGGTGAGGCAGTCGCGCTCGACAGCCAGGGCCAGCTCTGGGACGTGGACGACGAGGGTGCGGCGCCATACAACGAGTTCACCGATGGCCGGGCTAACTGCCTGCTCGTGGACGGGCATGACGTGTGGGTGGGCGCCCAGCCCGCATCGCTGTTCCGGCTGAAGGACGATGGCTTCCACCGCATCGGCACGTTCGAGCAGCTGCCCGGTCACGAAAAGTGGACCACGCCCTGGGGTGCGTCGGCGGCAGTGCGTTCGCTCGACATCGGTGACGACGAGACGGTCTGGGCGAACATTCACGTCGGAGGTATCGCGCGCAGCCGTGACGGTGGCGCGACGTGGACGTCAATGATCGATCCCGACGTCGACGTACACCAGGTGTTCGTGGTGCCTGGCCGTCCGGAAACAGTCGTAGCGGCCTGCGGCAACGGTGGTCTCGCCATGACAACCGACAAGGGCGGCACGTGGACCATGTCGACTGCCGGTCTGTCATCGACGTACTGCCGTGCCGTAGCCGTCGCTGAGGACACCATCTTGCTGTCGTGCCAGGACGACAACCGCGGCGGCAACACGTCGCTGTACCGACGGCCGCTCGATGACATGGACGCGCCGTTCGTTCCGGTCGGCGGCGGCTTACCTGCGGGGCTGCCGGGTTCGATCGACACGTTCAGCGTCGCGACGTACGGCGAAGACGCTGCGGTCGCGCTGCCCAGCGGTGACCTCTACATCTCGGCCGACGCCGGCTACGCGTGGCGTCGGCTGATCGGCAGTCTCGGCGACGTCCGCGCCGTCACCATCCTCTAAAAACCCGCGCACTGGGTGAGCTACCCAGCGGCGCTCCGTGTGAGTGGTGAGTTACCGGCGGCTTTCTCACCCAGTGCGCGCTGGTTGGGGCTAGATGAGGGGGCGGCGGACGACCGTTTGGTCGCGCCCCGGTCCGACACCGATCGCCGACATCGGTGCGCCGGACATGTCCTCGAGCGCCTCGACGTAGGACTGCGCGTTCTTCGGTAGGTCGTCGAACGACCGGGCCGCAGTGATGTCCTCCGACCACCCGGGCAGCTCTTCATAGACGGGCTCGGCGTTGTGGAACTCGGTCTGCGTCATCGGCATCTCGCGCAACACCTGTCCACCCACGCGATAGCCGGTGCATACCGGAATCCTCTCGATCCCGGTCAGCACATCCAGCTTGGTCAGCACGAAGTCGGTAACACCGTTGACGCGTACGGCGAAGCGCGCAATCACGGCGTCGTACCACCCACACCGACGCGGCCGCCCCGTTGTCGTACCAAACTCACCGCCGACATCACGGAGCCGGTCACCCGACGCGTCGAGTAGCTCCGTCGGGAAAGGGCCGGAACCGACGCGTGTCGTGTATGCCTTGATGACACCGATCACGCTCGAGATACGCGTCGGTGGAATGCCGGACCCCGTGCACGCACCACCAGCCGTCGGATTCGATGACGTCACAAACGGATAGGTGCCGTGGTCGACGTCGAGCAATGTCGCCTGACCACCTTCGAGTAGGACGATGCGGCCCGCGTCGAGCGCCTCGCTCAACAGCAGCGACGTGTCCGCGACATAGGGGCGCAGCCGCTCGGCGTAGGACAACAGCTCGTCGGCAACGGAATCGACCGTGATCGCTCGGCGGTTGAAGACCTTGACCAGAATCTGGTTCTTCAAGTCCAACGCTGCTTCCAGCTTCTGCCGCAGGATCTTCTCGTCGAACAAGTCCTGCACGCGTACACCGACGCGCGAGATCTTGTCGGCGTACGCCGGACCGATGCCGCGTCCCGTCGTACCGATGCGTGCCTTGCCGAGGAACCGCTCATTCACCTTGTCGAGAGTCGTGTGGTAACTCGTGATGAGGTGCGCGCCCGCGCTGACGATCAGTCGTGAGGTGTCGATGCCGCGGGCGTCGAGCGCATCGATCTCGCCGAAAAGCACAGCGAGGTCGATCACAACGCCGTTGCCGATCACCGGCGTACACGTCGGCGTGAGGATCCCCGCGGGTAACAGATGCAGCGCGTATTTTTCACCGTCGATGACGATGGTGTGCCCGGCGTTGTTGCCGCCGTTGTACTTGACGACGAAGTCGACCTCCGCGCCACTCCCCTGCGCCGTCGTTGAGACGCCGGCGCCCTGCCCCTGCGCCTTTGTCGAGGCGACGGCTGCCAGAGCGTCCGCTGCCTTGCCCTTGCCCTCGTCCCCCCACTGGGCGCCGACGACCACGATCGCGGGCATCTCGATCCTTCTTTCCTACGACGAACAAAGTTAAAGGCCCTGCCGCAAGCGGAGGGCCTCTTGCGACGAAAGGCTACCCCGTTTCAGGCCGTGCCGGTCAGCGCGTCGGCGGCCTCTGGGCTCGAGTCGCGCACGAACGCAGCGCAGCGCTCGGCCTCGTCGTTCTCGCCGATGGCGGCAGCAGCCCGGCCCAGCGCGTGGACCGCGCGGAGCCAGCCCTGGTTCGGCTCGTGCGACCAGGGCACCGGGCCGTGCCCCTTCCACCCCGAGCGGCGGAGCGCGTCGAGGCCTCGGTGGTAGCCGGTCCGGGCATACGCGTATGCCGCCACCGGCTCGCCGTCGTCCAGCGCGCGTTCGGCCAGCAAGGCCCAGGCCGCCATGTACGTCGGGTGCGCGGCAGCCACGTCGCGCGGATCCGCGCCGTTGTCGAGCATCGCCCGTGCCTCGGGGTCGTCCGGGAGGTAGGTGGGCGGCGGTCCGGCGAGCAAATCGTTGGTTGTCACGCCACCGACCGTAGCGACTCGAGCGGTCGGAGCCGGTGGGCCTCGTCAAACAACGTGGTCCGCATCAAGCGGGTAGCCACAAGTGAGCCCACGGCCCACGCGCCGAGCAGCATGTACATCACCACGATCTGATAGCGAATAGCGAGCGTCGGCGACACACCCGCGATGATGAGACCGGTCATCGCACCGGGCAATGAGATGAGACCGACCACCTTGGTCTGGTCGATCGGCGCGATCAGCGCCGCACGCATCGCCCGCCGTTCATGTGGCGCAAACGCTTGCCCAGCAGGCAGTCCCAGCGCGAGCCGAGCCTCTACGGCGCGCCGGCCATCGGTGACCTCGTCGCGCAGCCGAGCCAACACGAGCGAGGTGCCTTGCATCGCACCGTTGACGATCATTCCGCCGATCGGCAACAACACTGTCGGCTTCGTCGAGACGGTGCCGACTGCTACCAACGTGCCGAGTGTCGTGAGCACCCCGGCAGCTACGGCCGCTGTCGCGACGTACATCGAACGCGGCAGACCACGCCCGCGTCCCCCAGCAACGCGCCCCGCGACGAGCACCATTGCCGCGATCCACGCCAGCGAGCCCGGCACCCCCGCATGGTCAAAAATAAGGCCCAGCAACGCTCCTACAGCCAACAACTGCACCGCCGCACGGACGACAGCCACGACCAGCTCGCGAGTCATCCCGAGTCGCGTGCGCAGGATCACGGCCGCCGCGGCCAACACCAGGAGCACTGACAACGCGACTTCTGGCCACGACGGCACTGTCGTTCCGTTGATCGTGCCGGCGGCAAGTGTCATGACGCACCAGCGAGAAACGCACGAGCCCGGTCGTCATCTGCTGACGCGAACACCTGCTCCGCCGGACCAGCCGCGACAACCGTGCCGCTGACGACCACCACGAGGTCATCGGCGAGGCGATGTGCCTGGCGCAGGTCGTGTGTCACAAGAACTGTCGTCAACCCATCGTCGACAAGACCACGCAACGTGCGCTCGACGGTCGCACTGGCGAACTCATCGAGTGCACTGGTCGGTTCGTCCGCAAGGAGCACCTCCGGGCTGACCGAAAGCGCGCGAGCGAGGCAGACACGTTGAGCTTCTCCGCCGGATAGCGATGACGTGTCGCGCGGCAGGAACTCGGGACCGAGACCGACGCGCTCCAGCAACGCCGTCGCCGCAGCATCGTCGAGCTCAGGGACGGCCGTCGTGATGTCCTCGCGCACCGTTGCACCCAGCAAGACCGGTTGCTGCTGCAACAGTCCGATCCGACGGCGCAGATCAAGAACGTCGTACGACGGCAGCGGGTTGCCATGGAAGGTCACCGAACCCGACGACGGATCCTCGAACCGATTGAACAGCCGAAGAAATGTTGACTTTCCGGCACCGCTCGGTCCGACGACAACGGTGCACACACCAGCGCGCACAGATGTCGTGACACCAGACAGGGGATGGACGTGCGCGTCGCCAACACCACGCGTGACGGTCACGCCCTCAAACGCAAAAAGCGGTGGCACGAGGTCAATCGTGCCACCGCTTCGCGTTGCTGTGATTACGCGCGAGCTCCGAGCGCCATCAGATGCGCGACGACGATCAGCTGACGCTGCAGCGTGTTCTGCGTCACGGGGCCGACCCGACCGTCAACCGTGATGCCGGCGTTCTTCTGGAAGATGCTGACGACATCAGCGGTCTGCTGCCCGTACTTGCCGTCGGTGTCGAGCACGAAGCCGACCATGTTCAGCTTGGTCTGCAGATCGCGGACATCCGCCCGCCAGACACCGACGTAGTCAGTGCTGAGGATGACCGGACCCGAAGGGTGTACGACGACAGCATGTGTCGATGAAGCGGCGCGGTAGCGACCACCCGTGCTTTGGCTCGCGTGTGAGGACCCGAGCCCGAGCTTGCGCGAGCAAGCCGGCCACTGGCCCCAACCGCTGCGTGCCTGCAACTTGTGTGCCGCGGCGTCCTGCGTGCCCGGTGCGGCATTCGACGGCAGCCCGGAATAGCCCAGGCCGTGCCAGGTGCCGCTCGAGAACTGATAGGCGCCGTAATAGCCGTTGCCCGTGTTGGTCTTGTAGTTGCCGCCGGACTCACACATGCGGAGTCGGGCGAAGTCGTCGTTCGAGGCGGCAAGGGCAGACGGCGCCACCAAACCCCCGACGACCAATGCGCTGGCTGTCAGACCACCCGCGGCAACGGCGGTACGGGCGATCGGCCGGGACTCGACGGGACGACGATGTCGTCCCTGTGCGCGCACGTAGGTGCGCGCGTAGGCGTGCTTACCCATCAACGGGCCCTTTCCCAACGCCTACGAGGTGAGCTGTCGGGTTCGGGCTGGGCTGCCCGGCCGCGGCTTGCGATGGCACCGAGATGCCATCAAGCCGCCGGCTTCACCCCAAGGTTCCTCTGGTGTGGGACCGGATGTGGGTCCCCCGCTCCCGCCGTGTGCGTTTGCTGGCCCTACGACCGGCGGCGGGATTCGGCGAACCGGGCAGGGGCGCCCACTTCCGCGGGCAACGGCAGCCAGGGTACCCAGTGCTAGCTGTCAGCAAGCATCACTCGGCGTGTCGGCGTGACGACATTTCGGGCATTGCGCCAGTTGTCCACAACCTCAGTCACAACCCGTCTCAGGGACCCCGGAAAAGTGTGACGCAGTTCACACCACGACGCTCGATCTCTCTGCGCCGGACGCCGGACGCCGGCGCTACGCCGGCGCTAGGGGACCGACGGGTACTTCGCCAGCAGTTCCTTGAGCTTGGCGACGAACCGCAGTGACTCGTCGTGCTCGCGCTGCCAGACATTGCGGCCGAAGATCAGCCCGCACGCGCCGGCTTCGAGGGAGAGCCGCGACTTCTCGAGCATCTCGTCGTCGCCGGCCTTCTCACCACCGGAGAGCAGCACGAGCGAGCGCCCTGCCGACCGCACGACAGCGTCGACCGCTTCTTGCTCGGTGAAGTCGGCGTCGTACTCCGACTTCACACCACTGCGCTTGCTCGGGTTCGGGAAGTTCACCTTGACCACGTCGGCGCCGAGCTCAGCGGCGGTGCGCGCGGCGTAATCGATCATGTAGAAGGAGTCCTTGCCGCCCTTTTCGTTGACGTACTTCCCGCGCGGATATGCCCACACGATCAGCGGCATGCCGTGCTTGTCGCAGTCGGCCCGCACCTGACGCATCTGCGCGAAGTCCGCTGCCTGCAACGGAGAGCCGACGTACAACGTGTAACCGACCGCGTCGGCCCCGAGCCGGACGGCGTCATCAACGCTCGCGTTCAGCGGTGACAACGCCTCGTCATCGGCAGGAACCTCCGTCTTGCCGTTGATTTTCAAGACGAGCGGCACCTCGCCCGCGAAGTCCCAGTAGAACTTCTCCGCGACCCCGATCTGGACGGCAATGCCATTGAACCCGCCCTCGACGGCGAGCTTGATGATGTACGCCGGATCCGCCGACGCCGGGTTCGCGAAGAAGTCGCGCGGGCCGTGCTCGAGACCCTGGTCGTACGGCAGGAAGATCGCCGTGCCATTGCCGACGCCGTGCTGGAACAGGATCCGGTGCAGTCGCGCCTTCTTGCCGGTAGACAGTCCGATCTCAGTGAGCGACGGACGGGTGGCCATGGCAGGAACCTCCGGTGATCGACGCGTGCAACCTTGCCGACCAACGAGTCTCGCACACCCAACTCGGCGCGACGTACGCCCAGATGGCGGCTGTCACCGAGGCCGGAAGAAGGCCCCGGCAACCTTGCGGACGGCGGTTTTCGGGAAGATCCCGGTTGCGATCTCGACCGCCTTCTGGGCGAAGCCGGGCACGGCGTAGACCCGCCGCCGACCGAGTGCCTGCAACGCGGCCTGCGCAACCTCCTCCGGTGTCTGCCAGAGGAATCCCGGGATCATCTCGTCGCCGAAATCTGCCTGCTCCTGGAACTCGGTGCGCGTGAACCCTGGGCACAGCACGGTGACGGTGACGCCGGACCGACGCGTCTCGGCCGCGACCGCCTCACTGAAGCGACAGACGAATGCCTTTGTCGCGGCGTACGTCGCCCAACCAGGAACCGGCTGGAACCCCGCGGTCGATGCCACGTTGATGATCCCGCCGCGGCCGCGCGCGAGCATGCCGCCGAGCGCCGCGTGCGTCAGCCGGACGACCGCGACGACGTTGAGACGGACCATGTCGTCTTCGCGGTCGATGTCGAGGTCGGCGAAGGAGCCCGCTGTGCCAAACCCCGCATTGTTGACGAGCAGCTCCACCGGTCGGCTGTCGTCGCTGAGTCGACGTTCGACGAGCGCGACACCTGCTGCCGTCGACAAGTCTGCGGGCAACACCTCGACCGAGGTCCCATGCGCTGCGTCCAGCTCCTTCGCCAGCTGCTCCAGCCGGTCGGTGCGTCGGGCGACGAGGACCAGGTCGTGACCACGATCGGCGAGCAGTCGCGCGAACGCCGTACCGATCCCGCTGGATGCACCAGTGACAAGCGCCGTACCGCTGTTGGTCATGACGCGCAGGTTAGTGCTCACGTGTTCTTTAGTTTTCGCCAACTAGCCTTCCTGGGTGGACCCCACGACCCTCGCCGTCAACTGGCTCAGCGCGCATTCGCTGATCGAGTCGTTCAGCACGATCGGCGTCATCCTGATCGTCTTTGCCGAGACCGGGCTGCTGATCGGGGTTTTTCTCCCCGGCGACTCGTTGCTCGTGACCGCAGGAATCGCCGCCGGGGGCGGTCTCGGGTCCGTCCACCTCAAGCTGTGGCCGTTGCTGATCGGTTGCCCCATCGCGGCCGTCCTCGGTGCGCAGGTCGGCTACTGGATCGGGGAACGCACCGGTCCGGTGCTGTTCCGACGCGACGACGCACGCGTCTTCCGCAAGGAGTACGTCGACCGCGCTGCGGGCTACCTCGACCGCTTCGGTCCACGGCGGGCCGTACTGCTCGCGCGCTTCGTCCCCATCGTGCGAACGTTTCTCAACCCGCTTTGCGGCGTCATTGCGATGCCCAAACGCGTCTTCGTCCCGTGGAATGTCATCGGGGGATTGGTGTGGACGATCGGCGTGATCATGCTGGGCTGGGGCGTTGGCAAGTCGGTCAGCAACATCGACCGCTACATCCTGCCGGGCGTGATCGTCATCGTCGTGCTGTCACTGCTGCCGATCCTGCGCGAGGTACGCCGGAGTCGCGCCAGCTGACATCAGGCGGCTCGGCAGCGCACTAACGCGCTGTTAGGCGGCGCGGTGAACCCATTCAGCGTCGGCACGCTCGGTGCGGGCGATCTCTCGCGACGACGGCAGGTCGAGGGCGAGCAAGTCGAACAACAACGAGAGCGGCACACCGGCGCCGAGCATGGCCATCGGATGGGATGCCACGACCCGCTCGCGCGTGATGCGGTCCATCGGACCAGCCTCCTTTAGTCCAACTGGGCTAACTGATAGTGGTTCTATCGGACCAGAGCAAAACGTTCTGTAGGAGCCAAGCGGGTGAGAAGGGGCTAACTACGCACATGCCGCCCCATCCGGTCCTCGAACGGACAGACCACCCACGACGGCTGACAATCAGCGCCGGCGCAGCCGGGCCAACCCGCGCACCGCGAGGCGCCGGCCGAGCTCCGGCGGGCTGCGCAGCACGTTGATCGCACGGCCAGCCACGGTCTCCCGCTTCGACGGTGTCGGGTAGCCGAGCGGGGTGAGGAGCGGAGCGAGGACCGGTGCGATGCGGAGCTGGACGCCACGAGGCAGCGTGGTGCGCCACCGGCCTTCCTCGGGCGCGCTGATCGGCTCCAGCACCTTGCCCAGCCAGCCGGTCGCGACGGGCATGACGGTCGACCGGCGCCGCTCGGGGTCGTTCACCACGGCAGCATCGAATGTCTCACCGAGGAACGTGCCGACCGTGCTCAGCGCATCCACCGGCTCGCGAGCCAGATCTTCGTAGCGAATGCGCAGGTAGGACGACGGCCCTCGCTGCGCTCCGACGCGCATCGTCTCCGCAGTGAAGTCGCGCCACTTGCGCGCCAGCGTCACCGGGTCGGGCACTTCCCACGGAAGCTTGGCGTGCGAGGCAATGCTGTCGCGTGGATCGCGGACGATGTGCACGAGCTGCGCGGTCGGGAACTGCTCCCAGATCCACGGGGCCGGCTGCAAGGGAGTCTTCTCACACCACCGCGGCTTGCCCTGGCGTTCGGCGAAGTCAGCCATGATGGCCGCGAACAGACCAGCGTATGTACGCGGACCGGCCCGCGCGCGCTCGAACACCCGGTCTGCGTTGAAGCCGGCTTCGACGAGCGTCTCGCGGTCGAGCGCGACCGCAACCACCTGGCGCAGAACGTCGTCGTCGGCGAGATCCCCCAACGAGTCACGATGCGCGAACACCCGTCCAAAGAACCCGATCTCTGGTGGTGCGGCGATCCGTGGGTGCGCGCCGATCAACGCCTGCAACAGCGTCGTTCCACTCCGGTGGAACCCAACGATGAATACGGGTCGTTCATCCGCAGGTGCCACGTCACGTCACTTCGAAGAGGACTTTGACTGACCGCGCGGCTGGTCCCGCAGTCGCGGTGGCCAACGCATCGGCGTACTGCTCCAACGGGTAGGTGTGGGTGACGACACCGCCGACGGCGTACGCCGGGTCCGCCAGCCACTCACCGATGACGTCGAAGGTCCGTCGTCCCTGAACGTCCTGCTCCTCGCCGTAGACAACCGCGCCGCGGATCGTCAGCTCGCGCCACCAGACCAGCGACCAGTCGACCTTTACGCGGGCTGCCGTGCCCACCAGGACGAATGTCCCGCGCCCACGCAGCAACCGCATGCCGAGGTCGATGGTGTCGGCCGACGCGACACAGTCGAAGACAACATCGACTCCGCCGTCTAGCACCGGAAGCTTCCCGAAGCGTGGACGGATCTGGCGCGCACCCACACGGTCAGCGACAGCGGCGAGCACCGAGCTCGCTGGCTGTTGCACGGTGCTCGACGCACCCGCTTGCATCGCGCGTTCGGCGCCGAAGTCGCCCGCGCAGACGACAACGATGTCGAGGTCTTGATGCAACTGTCGCAACGCAGCTGTCACGAGCAACCCGATCGTGCCGGGCCCGATGACAACGGCAACATCGCCCGCACGTCGCCAGCGCAGTGCTGCGTGCAGGGCGACCGATGCCGGCTCCGCGAGCACGGCCCGCTTCGGGTCAAGCGCGTCGGCGTCGAACAACATCGACTCGTGCGCAAGAACTCCGTCGCTCCATCCACCGCCGACCACGTCGGAGAACCCAATGCCTTGGCCCGGGCATAGGTCTCCGGCCTGGTCCAGGTTCTCGCACAGATGGCCTTCGCCGGCGCGGCACCGCCGGCAGTCCGGCAGACCTTTGTGGAGACAGCGCAGTGTCGGTTCGACCAGCACGCGCTGCCCCTCGGTGAAGCGCGTGACACCGCGGCCGACCGCCTCGACGACCCCAGTCACCTCGTGCCCGAGCACCGCGCGGTCAGCCGGGCTGTACGCGGTCAGGACCGGCGAGAACCCGGTCACATGCAGCAGTTTCAGGTCGCTGCCACAGATGCCGGCGTACGTCGGACGCACGCGCACCCAGCCGTCGGACGACGGCAACCGTGGTTGCGGGATGTCAGTCATCGACAGCACCCCACCGCGGCGCCAGGCCACGTCAGGGCGAAAGCGGGTGCCCACTGCGGTCCAGGCGGCCCGGGGGAGACGGAGGTCAGCTACGAGTGCGCGCACCCCTCGTCAGCGCGCCCGGTGGTCGATGCCGCCATGTGTGAACGTCGGCGACGCACCCGGCACAAGCTTGCTCTGCGTCAACTCACTCGAGGGAAAGAACTGCAAGAAGCGCGCGTCCTTCGACGAGCGGTCAACGATCAGCTTCTCCTTAACGCATGAGTTGAACTGCTGAGCCGTCGCTTCGATCGTGTTCGCATTAATGACGACTTCTTGCCCCCAGGTGTTAGCCCACTTCGCGAGGCCAGGGATGCGTGAGAGCTCGGGCGTGAGGCACTCGGTGGCGATGACGTTCTCACTCGACGCCCAGATGCCGCTCGACGTATTGAGAACCAGCGACTGGTTACCGATCGTGTGTCCCGGCGTAGCAACGATGGCAACACCAGGACCGAGCTGGATGTCGCCGTCTATCGGTAACAGCGACTCCGGACGCAGGTCCGCGTACGTCTCAGGCTGGTACCACGGCCGCTGCAAGGGATGCAGATCTGCCATGGCCTCGAGTTCGGTGCGCTGCACGATCATCTGGGCGTTCGGGAACCACGGTGCGATGGGTTCGTTCGGAGAGATGTCGGCCTGCGGGGCAACGGTGCCGAGAACGCGGCGTACATCCTGTGTGTGCAGGTGATCGAAGACGACGTAGTCGACATCCTCCGGCTTGATGCCCGCGTCGTTCAGATGATCGAGCACACTGCCGTGGACGGTGACCATCATCGGGCGAAAAGCCGACGGCATCCTCGCGGCAAGCCGGGCGAAGTACGGCGTGTTCGCACCCAACTCGTGATCGGTCGGCTCGAAGACGAGCGTCTTCGCTCTCTTTGATGTCGGGTCGTCGTGCCACTGCACGACAATCATGCGATTCGTGATCGTGAGATAGGGCGCGGGTGACAGGGCGGCGCGGAAGAGACCGAACTTGGTGGGATAGGGGAGCGACACCAGGTCATAGGTCGCGACCAGGTCCGGTGTGCCGGTTGCGGTGAAAGCATCGCGGAAGCTCGGTGCGGCCGACTTGATGAGGCGCAGTTGCCGGCCGCGCTGCGGCTCGGCGTCGGCCTCAGCGAACACATCGAGCGGCGTGCCGACCGATACCGATGTGACACCGGACAGGAGTGGCTCAAGCGTCGCGGTCATGGGGTTACCTCCGACAGAGGTCTATCAGGTCGTCGGTGGTCCGGGCTGGCGGGCGTCATCGGCACCCGGGGTCGTTCCGACGGACGGCGCTCCTGTGATCGCGGAGAAGTCGACCTGGACCGGGGCGCGCGTCGTCGGGTCCTCGACCTCGAAGTACTGCGCCTTCTCGAAGTTGAACATCGACGCGATGAGCGACGAGGGGAACGCCTCCACGCGAGTGTTCATTGCCCGCACGTTCGCGTTGTAGAACCGTCGACCAGCAGCGATGCGGTCTTCGGTCTCGGTCAGCTGCCCTTGTAACGCGATGAACTGCTCGTTGGCACGCAGTTGCGGATAGGCCTCGGCGACGGCGAACAGCCGCCCCAGCGCCTGGCCGAGGATTCCTTCGGCCTGTCCCTGCGCTGCTGGTCCAGCACCGCCGGCCTGCAGTGTCTGCTGGGCTGCGGCCCGCGCCTGCGTCACCGCTTCGAAGACACCGCGTTCGTGCGATGCGTATCCCCGGACGGTCTCTACGAGGTTGGGGATGAGGTCGTGTCGGCGGTTCAACTCGACATCGATCTGGCGCCACGACTCCTGGATCAGGTTCCGCTGCCGGACGAACCTGTTGTAGGAGACGATCGTGGCGAGGATGAGCAGGGCTAGTACGGCGAGGACGACGATCACGACGACGGTCATTGCTGGCTCCCTTGGCGCGCTAGACCGGGCGCCTCGCGGAATTGCTGCCGTAATCGTGCCAGACGAAGTCGGGGATGCCTGCCACGAAGTCCGTGAGGGTCGCCAGGCGTGGCAACAGGCTCATCGGGGTGGTGCCGCCGGACTCCCAGCAGAGCACGTCTTGCCCATCGATCCGGAAGTGCAGCGTCGGTCGGGCGAGGAGCATCTCCATTGTGCGGGGAGGCAACACATCGGAGGCAAACTTCGAATCCGGCGACTGCACGCGGTACTTGCGGTTGAAGTCTTCGCTCTCCAGCTCGATGTCCTCGCCGCCGACGATGTTGCCGATGCGGCTGAGGACGTTCTCCGGCGTCAGGGTCAACGCCGGCAGCCAGGTCGGCAGGGTCACAGCGCAGACGGCGAAGCGGTGCGTGGTGCTCTGCTTGTGTCCGTTACCGTCCGATGATTCGGTGACGTAGGTGTAGTCGAACGCAACGAATGGCCACGACCCGCTGGGTCGGTTCTCGACTCCGCGCACTACTGCCCGCGCCTGTCGGTTGCGACCCTGGAAGAACGGCTCGCCCATCCAACGGACACAGAGCGAGTCATCGCGCGACGTGAACTGCCATCCCTTGGACAGACAAAAGCGCCCGAGTGCCTCGACCCGTTTCTGGTTACGCCACCAGGTGTAGATGCCGAGCGCTCCCACGAGACACGCGCCGAGGCCGAAGAGCACGAACGGCCCGAGCTCGGTCATGACGTCGATCCTCCCGCGCAGGTGGTCACCCGCTAAGAGTCGGCATTGAACCCGCTGTGCTCAAGGCATACGCCTTAGACTTGCCGTCATGAGCCGGGCGAACAGCCCGTTGCGCGAGCGCGCAGTGGCCAACGGGCGCGCATGACGACACCAGTGCGACCCCGCGTTGACGTCGGCGTCGTCACGTGGAACACCCGCGAACTCACCGTGCAGGCGCTCCGACGCCTGCTCGAGTCCGACCAGGGCGTCGACCTCAGACTGCTGATCCGGGACAACGGCTCCGCCGATGGGACGGCCGCCGCCATCGCGGCAGCGGTGCCCGAGGCCGTGGTTGACGCGGATAGCGACAACCTTGGCTTCGGGCGCGGGATGAACCGCCTGCTGGCGCGTTCAGAAGCACCGTGGTTCTTGGCGCTCAACAGCGACGCCTGGCCAGAACCCGGCGCGATCAGGCGGATGGTCGACGCAGCCGAAGCCAATCCGCGTTGCGCAGCGGTCGCTCCGCTGTTGCTGCGGCCCGATGGGTCGCTCGAACACTCCACGCAGCCGTTCCCGTCGGCGCGAGTTGCGACACTCGCGACGTTCCCGGCGTACGCCCGTCGGCATCCGGACCGAGCCCGCGCATTGATGTTTCCTGGCGTGTGGCTGCACGACGAAGCACGCACTGTCGACTGGGCCGTCGGGGCCGCACTGCTTCTACGTCGTACCGCTGTCGACGAGGTCGGCGGCTTCGATGAGCGCCTCTTCATGTACGCCGAGGACCTCGAGTGGTGTCTGCGCGCCAATCGTGCTGGCTGGAGCGTGTGGTTCGAGCCGGCTGCCGTCGTGCGCCACGTTGGCAACGCGTCGGGCTCTCAGACCTACGGTGGCATGGGCAGCAGCGGCCGGGTGCGTACGTACTGGCGCAATACGTATCGGGTCCATCGTTGGTACAACGGCCCGATCGCAACATCGGGACTGCGCATCGCGAACGCCCTGCGGGCGGGCGTCTCGTGGACGAGGTACGTCGGGCGAAACAAAGGGGCGAGGAGATATTGGGGGGCGCAGCTACGTGCGCACTTTGTCTCGACTCGTCATCCCGACGGGCCCCCGTTACCCTGACGGCAAGGAATGCGTGAGCTAGCGACAGCCACGTTCGACGAATGACAGCGAGGACATCTCATGGCTCTGGGTCGACTTCTCGGCCGACGCACGGACGACGGTGACCCGCAGCCAGCACGCCCGTCCCGGCTTCAGCCCATCAAGTTGCGCGCGCTCGAAGCCGCCGTCGAACAGACCAAAGCCACGACCTTCGCCGACTTGGGCGCGATGTGGGTCGTCGAAGGTGGCTACACCTTGCACGGACTAAGCCTGCCGGGAATCGAGACGGGAACGCTCGTCGACACGAACATCCCGACAGGGATGCGACAGAAGGCCGCGTCCCATCCGGGGTTGCGATTGCTCGAGGGCAACTTTGGTGACACCGAGGTAGCGCAGCGCGTCGGCCCTGTCGATGTCGTCGTCCTTAACGACGTGCTTCTGCATCAGGTGAACCCCGACTGGGATGACGTGCTCCGGTTGTATGCCCCTAACACGCGAGCGTTCGTCGTCGTTCAGCCACAGTGGATCGGTGGCAACGAGACAGTCCGGCTACTGGACCTCGGCGAGGAGGACTACCTCGCCAATGTGCCGCCAGAGCAGATCGAGATCGACTTCGACAACCTCCACGAGATCCATCCGAAGTACAAGCGACCGGTCCGCGATATCCATGAGATCTGGCAGTGGGGTATCACAGACGCGGATCTCAAGCGCACGGCAGCAGATCTCGGGTTCCGGCTCACCTACTGGGAGCACGGCGGTCAATGGCGGATGCTCGAGCGATTCGACAACATCGCGTACGTGTTCACTCGCGACTGAGCTCGGCCCTAGTCGCTGCTGAACTGCTCCAACACGTTGCCAACGACGCGACCGGGCATACCGACGACGATCGAGTAGTCCGGGATATTGCCGCGGACGATGCTGTTGGCCCCGATGAAGCAACCCTTGCCAATGTTTGCTCCCGCGAGAATCGCGACGCGATCCCCGATCCATGAGCCAGCTCCGATGCGGATCGGCGCGGTAACTACCGGGGCGTTGTGAATGGCGCCGTCCTTGACGCTGAACGTGTGGTTGGAGTCGTTGATCGAGCAGTAGCCCCCCAGCCCGACGAACTCCTCGATGACGACAGATTCCGATGCGCTGATCGTGACGCCCTGCCGAATGATCGTGTGCGGACCGATCGACAGGACCGGCTCGGTGCGGGCCCACGCGCTGCGCTCGACGGAGAGCCAGGCCATCTTGCCAATCGCTACGTGATGACCGATGGACATGAGTTGCGCGCCATAGATCCAGTAGGGCTCGTCGATCGCTGCCCGCTCACCGAAGTGCTGAAAGCGAAGGACGCGATACGGCCGGATGAGCTGGTTCTTCACACGTTTGCGCATGGCAGGTTCGTCCCAGTACAAACGGGCTTCCTGCTTGGCCTTGCCCGCTAGCGTTCGGGCGCGGGTGCGCAGTCGGCCCAGCTGCTCCATCAGTGCCTCATCCACGCGCCTGTCCCTTGCCGTTGGGTGATGCGTACACCTGGAAATCGGCGCCGAGGTCGGCCATGCCGGTGACGCCACGGCGCCCGGTCACATAGAAATTGATCGGTCCCGGTGGGACACAGCGGCGAGCATCGACACCCTCCAGCACCCACCCGGCCGCGGTATTCACCAGGTAGCTGCCACGCACAAAGTTTGCGCGCATGCTGACGTCATAGACCCCGAGCTCACCAGCCTTCAGCGGCTCGAACGGGTTCCAGAGGTTGGATTCGCCGTACACCGGCAGGCCGTTGGGTCCGATCACGACCATATGGACGAACGGCTTGTCCACGTCTTTGAGTGCCTTGACGTGAATCCGAACCTTGATCGAGTCGCCGGCGTCGACGCCATTGGTGCTCTCACCGTGGGCGCCGATCAACTCCACTTTCTCCACTTCGAGCGTGCCCAGCTCCAGGGGGAAGCGTGAATTCTCGGGGGCCTCACCAAGCTCGCGCTGCTCCTGCAGCAAGGCGTGAAATTGCGAGATGGCCTCGGCGGGGTCACCGTCGTAGTGGATGCGCCCTTGACTCAGGAGGATGGCGCGGTCGCAAAGGGTGCGGACGGCGTTGAGATTGTGGCTGACAACAAGGATGGTCGTCCCCTGCTCACGAATCTCCTCCATGCGGTCAAAGCACTTCAGCTGAAATGCCAGGTCACCAACTGAGAGCACCTCGTCGACGATAAGAACGTCGGGCGTGGATTGGATGGCCATCGAGAAGCCGAGCCGCACGGCCATTCCAGAGGAGTAGAACTTCACGGGGGTGTCGATGAAGCCTTCCATCTCTGCAAACGCGACAACATCGTCGAAGCGCTGGTCGATCTGAGCGCGCGACAGCCCGAGGATGGCGCCGTTGACGTAGAGGTTGTCGCGCCCGCTGAGCTCTGGATGGAAACCCACTCCGACGGAGATGAGTGGAGCTATCCGACCGCGGACGCGCAACCGACCCTCGCTCGGGGCGGTGATGCCAGAAATCATCTGCAGCAGAGTTGACTTACCCGAACCGTTGCGTCCGATGATTCCGACGCAGTCGCCCGGGTTCACCTCCATGTTGATGCCGCGTACCGCCCAGAACGGGCTCTTGCGCGAGCGAGACCACAGGCGCAGCATCGCCGTGGCCAACATGGGGGCGTCGTCGTACTTGACGTAGCGCTTACCGAGATCCTGCAGCGAAAGGATCGGTTCGGAGCTCGCGGTCACAGCAGATCCACAAAGATGCGGTCCCATTTGCTGTGCAGGTAGACAGCCAACAGGAGCAGCGCGCCCGTCCAGCCCAGTGAGATCAAGCTCGCTGTAACCCATTGCGGGTCCTCGCCGCCGATGCTGAACCGGAACAGCTCAACGATGCCTGTCATCGGGTTACACATGATGATGATGCGAAGATTCGGCGGCGCAAACGACAGCGGATAGAAGATCGGCGTCATGTAGAACAGTGCCAGCAGTACCGCTTGCACGATGTAGCGCACGTCGCGAAAGAAGACATGCAGCGCCGCCAACACGAGCGCCATCGACGCGGTGAACGCAATGTCCAGAATCGCCGCGGGAACCAGTAACAACGTGTGCCACCCGAAACCAACACCGAAAGACGCCGTCATTACGAGCAGCACGACAAGGCTGAACGCGAGTGCGTACGCATTTGCGATGACCGATTGAAGCGGCAGGACAGCGCGCGGGAAGTAGATGCGCGACGACAACCCCGATCCATCCACGATCGATGTCGAGGCGGAGACAATTGAGGTAGAGAAGAAGTTGTATGCCGTGATCCCCGTGAACATGAAGACCGCACGCGGGGTGTCCTCGGACAGGTTGAGGTGGAACACGTAGGTGAAGATCACCGTGAGCGTCGTCGCCTGTATGAGCGGCAGACCGACTGCCCACAGGACGCCAAGCGTTGCCCGGCGGTATTTGACGAAGAAGTCTTTCCGGGCGAGGGTCGCGATCAGGCCCCGGTGGGCAACGATCGAGCGGATGAGGGCGATCGGGCTGGCTGGAGCTGCGGTGAGCTCGAGCACGGGCTGGTTGGCAGCGCCGACCGTCGCCACGCGATCCCCCTTCGTATTTGGCCCATGCGACCACCCGGTGCGTCGGGTAGTTATGACTCAGGTGGTCTCGTAACCCAAGACCGCCAACTGCTCGCCCATGACACGGGTGAGCACGTCCTGCTCGGCCATGGTAAACCGCTCGCGCCATAGTCCCGGCGACGCAGCCCGGGCGAACTGTCCGGGCCCGCGGTGTTCGACGGGCAATTCCGCAAAGCTCGCCTTTCGTACGACCTCACCGAGGTTGGCCGGAGCCGGCATGCCGAGCCAGTCGACGATGCGGCGTACCTGACCCTCGGTGTCGGCGAGCAGCTCCTCATACCGCAACAGCAGTCGACGGCTGGCGTCATGCTGCCCGAAGGCCTGGTGGGACACCCGGGTACGGAGCACCCATCGCATCGCCTGCTGCTCGATGAGACGCATCCGGTCATCGACGCTGAGGTTTTCGGTGGAGACGGCGTACGACGACCAACCGCCTGGCGCGATCGAATCCAGCTCCGAGTCGACCACGTCACGGCCATCGCGAATGAGCAACAGGACGCGCGACTGTGGGAGGACTGTCGTCAGAAGGTCAGCGCCCTCGGACCCATGCGGCTCTTTGAGAAGCAGCCGATCCCGGCCGGGTCGCAGCCCACGGAGGCTCATCTGCTCGCGGAACCGGCTCAGCAGCAAGGCACGGAGCGGCGGCTCCCAGATGTGCCGATGCCGCTGTGAGAAGAAGTAGTCCTCCTCACCGATGAGGTTGATGAGGTCGTACATACGGCCACCAGCCGCCGGACCGGCGGATGCCGGCGCAGCGATGACCTGGTCGAACAGGACACCGAGATGCAAGCCGATGAGCGGCTCGTTGACGAAACCGACGCCGGGCACCTTCGCGAGCAAACTGGCGAGCCAGGTGGTCCCGCTACGCGGCGAACCGACGATCCACGCAAGGCTCGACTCGGTCGCTTTGAGCGTTCCCTCACGCCTGATCACGCGGCGCGCCAACGAACGTGCCTGACGCGGTAAGAGTTGACGGGCCAACACCGGTGCAGGGTAACGGGTCAGAATGATCGGGTGGTTCGCGTTCTCGCACTCTCGGCGCTCTATCCGCCGCATCACTTCGGCGGCTACGAGTTGGCCTGTCAGGACGTGCTGAACCGATGGCAGGCGCGCGGCCACGACGTCCGAGTGTTGACGAGCGACTTCTCCCTTCCCGACGTCAGTGCCCCGCCCAACGAGCCGGTTGATCGTGCGTTGCGCCTCTACTGGCGCAACCACGAACTATGGAGTCCACATCCGTTCACCCGCATGCGCCTCGAACGTCACAACCAGCGCGTTCTCGCCGCAACTCTCGATGACTTCCGTCCCGATGTGGTCACGGTGTGGCATATGGCCGGCATGTCCTTCGGGCTGCTGACGACCCTGGTCGAGCGGAAAATCCCGATCGTGTGCGTGCTCCAGGACGACTGGCTCGACTTCGGTCCCCGGTTCGACGCCTGGGCACGCATCTTTCTCGACCGGCCGCGTGCGGCGCGCGCCGCTCGACTCGTCACGCGGGTGCCCACGGCCCTCGCGGATCTTGGGTCCGCCGCGACATTCTGTTTCGTCAGTGATACGACCCGGCAGCACGCCGAAACACACAGCACATGGTCGTTCCCGGTGTCATCGGTCGTCTGGAGCGGCGTGGACCGCTCGACGTTCTACCCGAGCGGCCGGCCGGAACGACCATGGGACTGGCGCCTGCTCTTCGTCGGGCGGATCGCCCGATCGAAAGGCGTCGACACCGTCATCCGCGCGCTCCCGGCGCTGCCGCCCGCAGCACGACTGACCATCGCCGGTCGCGGTGATCCTCGCGTGAGTGACGAGCTCCATGCACTAGCCGCTTCACTTGGCGTCGCCGATCGGGTCGCTTGGACTGACGTGGATCGTGAACAGCTACGCGCGCTCTACACAGACGCCGATGTCGTGATCTTCCCGGCCAGATGGAAGGAACCGTTCGGTCTGGTCCCCGTCGAAGCGATGGCCTGCGGCACTCCGGTTGTCGCTACGGGCACCGGCGGGTCCGGCGAGATCTGCCTCGACGGACTCAACTGCTTGCAGTTCCCGCCGGATGACGTCGACGCCCTCGTCGAACGCCTGCAGCGGCTGGCCGGTGACAACGACCTCCGTCAACGGTTGGTGCGTGGCGGGTTGGCCACCGCCGAAGAACTCACGATCGATCGGCTCGCCGACATCCTCGAGGACTGGCACCTGGCAACCATCAACAGATTTGCCGACGGGATGCCTGCGCATCGCCAACTGTCCTTGGTCTCGTCATGACTACTGCCACGGTGAGCGTCGTCGTTGCGACCTACAACCGAGCCCAGCTCCTCCATCGCCTCGTGGAGGCCATCGAGCGGCAGCAGTACGACGACGAGATCGAGCTGATCGTCGTCGACGACGCGTCGCCCGATGACACCTGGGACGAGCTGCAACGGTTGACAGCCGAGGCGGCAGTTCCGCTGCGCGCTTTGCGTCTCGAGACCAACAGCGGACCGGCGACTGCGCGCAACGTCGGTTGGCGCGCAGCAACTGCCCCGCACGTCCTGTTCACCGACGACGACTGCATTCCCAGTCCGCAGTGGGTGCGCGGACTCAGCGACGCGTTGAGATCGACCGACCTGGCGCAGGGCGCAACGCTGCCCAATCCCGATCAGCTGGCCAACAGCGGCCCGTTCAGCCGCACCCTCGTCGTACGCAAGGAGACGGGCTACTACCCGACGTGCAACATGGCCTACCGACGAGACGTTCTCGAGCGCCTGGACGGATTCGACGAGCGGTTCCGTAATCCCGCTGGGGAGGACACCGATCTGGCCTGGCGCGCGCTGGATGCCGGTGCTGCGTGCACGTTCGTCGCGGAAGCCGTCGTTCATCACGACGTGCGACCGTCGAACCTGATGACACAGCTCCAGGACACGCTCCGATGGGAGGGAGTGGTCCTCGCGGTGCGCGAGCACCCGCATCTGCGTGACAAGCTGCACCGCCGTTGGTTCTGGAAGCCGTCCCACCCGCCGGCGATCGCCGCCGCGATCGGCACCATCGTTGCGGTCACAGCACGAAGCCCCAAGGGACGCCTCGCCGCCCTCGCGTTGGCTGCGCCGTACGTCGCCTACCGCCTCAAGCGCCAACCCATCGTCGAGGACGCGGGGCTTCGACTTGCCTACCTACCGGCGGCGCTGATCGCTGACCTCGGTGAGGTCGGGGTGCTCGCATGGGCGTCGGCTCGTTACCGGACGGTGCTGCTCTGACCCGCGCTACGGTGCCGAACGTGGACACCGGGAGAGCCGCCTGGTTGTTGCTTGCTCCAATCCAGCGACACAGCCTCGCGATCGTGCGCGGTTGGCGGCGGATCGCGCGCGTGCTCTTCATCCTGCACTGCCGGATCACGGCGCTGCTCGCTGCGGCGACGGTCGACCTCACCGTCCACCCGTTCGCGATCGTGTCCCCGTGGGCCCGGTTCGAATTCGTTCGCGCAACACACAACACCCTGCAGATCGGTGCACGCACGCGCGTATCGAGCGGTGTCATGTTCAGCCTTCGCGGCGGCTCGGTGACGATCGGCGACGGCGTGTTGGTACGCCGCTTTGCGACGTTCCAAGTCAGCGGTGACGTGCAGATCGGCTCGGATGTGCTGGTCTCTACGGGCGTTGTCGTGCATTGCGCGGATCGCGTGACGGTTGGAGACATGACCCTGCTCAGTGAGTTCACCACGGTGGCTGATTCCCGCCATCCCCGCACGCCCCCCGGCGTGCCAGTGCATCACGCGGTCACGACCAAGCCCGTGCAGATCGGTCGCAACGTGTGGGTCGCAAGTCATGTTGTCATCACCAGCGGCGTGACGATCGGCGATCAAGCAGTTGTCGGCGGCGGTGCGGTCGTGACCTCCGACGTACCGGAAGGCTGGCTGGCGGCCGGCAATCCGGCGCGCCTCATTCGCGAGCTTGACACCGAGGATTCGTGACACGTCCGGAGGCCGTACCGGTTCTGCACTGCATGGCCGACTGGGGATTGCCATCCGAGCGCTTCGTCGTCGACCTGGTGCGTACGACGGCGCGCACGCACCCCTCTGTGGTGTGCGGTCGGGCCGCGCACGGTTTCACTGTCTTCGGTTCGGCGCCGATCAGTGTCACGTCGTTGGCACCGGTCGTCAGCCGACTGCCCTATCGCCTTCGCCGGCCAGCGACCCGAGGGCTGATCGCCGGTGTCGCACTGCGACAGCGCAGTCGGCTCCTCCACGCCCACTTCGGCTACTGGGCCGCGCACGCGGCCGCAGTCGCCGAACGATTGCACCGACCCTGGATCGTTTCGCTGCACGGCTACGACGTGCTCGTTGGCTCAGCCAGCGACCATGAAATGGACCACGTGCATCGCGCGAACGCCGTCATCGTGCCGTCCCGGTTCTTGGCCAACGCGGCGATCGCGCGCGGGTACCCGGCCGCCGTCGTGCATGTCATCCCGTCCGGCATCGACGTCGACCGCTACCCGTTTCGCCCCCGCGAGCCACGGGCCGACGGCGCGGTTCGCATCACCTTCGGTGGTCGCTTCGTCGAGAAGAAAGGCGTGCTCGATGCGGCCGAGGCGTTGGCCGCTGCTGCACAGCGAACGGCACTCGTCTGCCGTTTCGTGGGCTACGGGCCACTCGACGGTGAGCTCCGCGCCGCGGTCGAGCGACTGCGGTTGGCTGCAGAGATCGTGGACGGCAGCTCTCCAGGAGCACTCGGCCAGGTGCTCGATGACACCGACATATTGCTCACGCCCAGCAAGACAGCGGCAGATGGCGACGCAGAGTCGCTCGGGCTCGTCAACATCGAGGCACAAGCGTGCGGGATCCCCGTGATCAGCACGGCCCACGGCGGCATCCCAGAGGCTTTGACGACCGATGGCGCGATCCTCGTTCCCGAGGGTGACGTCGCCGCGCTGACCGAGTCCGTCGTGTCACTAGCAACGTCGCCGCAGCGATGGGCGCCGATGGGTCGCGCCGGCAGTGCAGACGTGCGACGTCGATTCCGTCTCAGTGACCGAGTTCGCGAGGTCGAGGACCTCTACCTCGCGATCATCGACAACAGCGCTCAACGACGACGCAGCCACCCATAGAGCCGAGCGCTCACGGCAACCGCATGTACGGGCAAGACCTGCCGCTTTCGCAGCGGCGGGCCGTCCCGCGCGATGAGGACGAGCACCCAGTCCAGCTTCATTGCGTGGTCTCGGATCCGCCACTTGCGCGGCAACTGTCCACGCTGGCTGAGCAGACCCATCCCCGCACCGACGCGACGGTTGACCGCCCAGATCTCCCGCATCGATGTCCGCGGTTGATGCCCGACGACCGCATCGGGCGCATAGACGATGCGGAAACCAGCCCGGCCCGCACGGAGGCAGAACTCGCGGTCACCACTGGACGGCAAGGACGCATCAAATGGACCGACCGCGTCGATGACCGAGCCCCGAACGAACAGGTTGGCCGTTACGCCCCATTGCTGGTGCTCGACCAGATCCTGCTGCCGCAGATACACCGCGCGGTCATACCGCTCCCACCGCGTCGGTTCGGCGCTCGGAATCGGACGGATGCCGCCGCCGACGAGACCAGCGCCACTCGACCCGAGCGTTGCGAGTCCTTCGGCCAGCCACGTCGGCTCCGGCGTACAGTCGGCGTCGGTGAACGCGAGGACAGGTGCGCGTGCGACGGCTAGCCCCGCGTTGCGCGCGGCGTACGACCCCGGTCGCGCCTCCTCGACAACCCGGACAGTCATCGGATGCCTGCGTACGACGTCAGCTGTTCCATCCGTCGAGCCGTTGTCGACAACGATGACGTCGAACGTGACGCGCTCCTGGCGGGCGAGGGCGTCCAGCAGCGGACCGATCGTCGCTGCGCCGTTGCGCACCGGCACCACGACCGTCACGTCCAATTCCACCGCCACGGTTGCGGAGTGTAGGGACGCGTCGTGACGTCGCCCGGTCCGCAGGTGAGCGTGGTCGTCCCGACCTACCGCCGTCCCAGCCTGGCGCGAACGCTCGGCGGCCTGGCGCGCCAACACCTGGACGTGCCATTTGAGGTGGTCATCGTTGACAACGACGCAGCCGGGTCGGCGAGACCAGTCGTTGACGAGCACGCCTCCGCCATTGCCGGGGAGGTCCGTCACATCGTCGAATCGCAGGCCGGCAGTGCCTATGCGCGCAACCGTGGGATCGCTGCGGCCCGCGCGCCCGTCATCGCGTTTCTCGACGACGACGTCGAACCACAGCCCGGCTGGCTTTCCGCCATCACGGCGCCAATCCGGTCACGTGCGGCCGAGGCGACCGGTGGCCGGGTCGTCCTCGATCCGACCGTCCCGCGTCCAAACTGGTTCGACGAGATGGGGATCGGTGGCTACCTCACGTCGTTCCATCTCGACGACGACGCACGCGAGCTGATCGGGCGAGAGTTCGTCGTCACTGCCAACGCGGCGTTTGACACCGATCTGCTGCGGCGCAGCGGTGGGTTCGTCCCCGCGCTCGGGCCACGCGGCACGGTGCAACTCGTCGGCGACGACGTCCACGTGGTGCGGGCGGTCCAGCGTCTCGGGGCCCGCGTGCGTTACGTCCCGGACGCAGTGGTCGTGCACGAACTTCCTGCGACGCGGCTGCGTCCGGTGTGGATGCTCAAACGCGCCTGGTGGCAAGGCCGCTCGGACTGGATTCTCAATGCGGACGACCTGCACGATCGGAAGTTCGGTGGAGCAGCGGTCGCCGTTGACTGGTACACGCGTGAGCTACGCCGTCGTCGTGGCGACGCGAAAGCCGACAGAATCAGCACTCGAGCCGTGCTCTTCCATGCGCTGTGCGACACCGCGCGAACGGCTGGATCGCTGGTCGGAGCAGCCCGGTTAGCCCGAATGGCACGGAGCGATGACGAGGAACTCGCTGATACCGTCGACCGTTGGGGAGCGGGAGGAATCAAGGGTGACAAGCACGATGACACGGTCTGACGCTGACACGGGAGATGTTGGCTCAACAGGCCGCGCACGACGGCGGTTGCCGACTCTGCTGCTCGTCGTTGCCACGGTCCTGGGCGTGCTCGCTGCGTTCGGCGCATTCGCGGTGACCCGCAACTACAAACCGACCTTCCGAAGCACTGGCGCGGTCGCACTCGACCAGCCACTCCTGGTCGCCAAGAGCACCAACTCCGGTGTCATCGAGAAGTTGTCCCGCATCAGGGCTTATTACATCGGCCAGGCTCGGACTGACGCCGTGCTCGAGGCAGTGGGCAAGCAGGTCCAGTTGCCGCGCGCCACGATTGCATCAAAGGTCTTCACGGCGGCCGACAAGAACTCCCTTCTCCTCATCGTTGGTGCGCAGGCGCGTGACGCACCCACGGCCCGCCGGATCGCCACAGCGCTGGCCAACGAGCTTGTTGTGTTCGCCGAACAGCAGCAGACGAAGGCGAAGATCCCGGACAAGGATCGCGTGGTTCTTTCGGTCGTGGTGCAGCCGCGCTCGTCAACGCTCATATCTCCAACGAAGCGCAGGGAGCTGACCGCCGGTGTCGTGGCCGGCCTACTCGCGTTCCTGGCGGCTCTCGGCATCGGCAGCCTGATCCGACGCCCGACGCACTAGCCCAGCATGCGCCTGCTTGTTATCGCGATCGCGGTAGTCGTCGCGATCATCACGTTCCGTGCCTCGATTCGGACCGGGCTCGTCGTCCTCGTCGCGACGGTCTTGTTCATCCCCAGCCTGCTCGTGGTCCCCGGCGCCGGAACGTCAATCGTCACCGTGCAACGCATCGCCATGGTCGCCCTACTGCTCAACCTCGTCCGACGCGTGCGTGCCAGCGAGCTCCCGGGGCGCATTTTCGAGGTCACGCCGATCCATGCAGTGTTCCTGTTGTTCCTGGCAACGTCGTTCGTGCTCGGCGTTGGCCTGGCCCAACCGCTCGTCTCTATCACCGACGCCTCACACGTCTGGGCTAACTTCCTCGACGAGTTCGTCTTCTTCGTTGTGGCACTCGCTGCAATACGCGCAATCGGCGACATCCGCTTCATCATCCGCGCCTTCGCGGCCCTGCTGGTCACCTCAGCCGTCATAGCGGTCGGTGAACATGCGACCGGTCAGAGCTGGGCCCGGATGTTCTTCAGCGGTGCCGACAAGGGCGCGACTACGGCCTCGGCCGCGTTGCAGCAACGAGGGGACCAAACCCGCGTTCGGGTCGCGAGCGGCTTCAGCCTCGCGTACGCCTGGCTTGCCGTGTCGTTCGTCCCGTTGCTCCTCGTAGCAGCGGTCCGGACACTGCGCCGGTGGTGGCTGGTCGTCCCCGGGCTTGCGCTCGTTGTCGTCGCGGTCTACTGGACTCATTCGAGAAGCGCGGCCTTGCCATTGGTCGTCGCCGTCGTTGCGCTCGCGGCGCTGGCACGGGACCGGCGCTTGGCCGCGGTCAGCGCCGGCGCTGCGGTGCTCATGCTGCTGGCCTACTTCAGCTCAGCGTCGATCGCCAACAACCTGTCGGTCGCAATCGACCAGGGCTCAGTGGATGTTCGGTTCCAGCGGATCCCGGCCATCACATCGTTCGTCGCAACGCATGCACTGACCGGGCTCGGTTTAACCGGCGTCGCCGATCTCGGGTTCTCGGCCGTGGATTCGGCGTACCTGCTCGTCTATGGCGATATCGGCATCATCGGCCTGACGATGTTGGTGCTGCTCTACGCCACCATCATCGCTGTGGTCGGCCGCGGACTTTTCGCTACCGATCTCGATCAGCGCCTCATCGCTGCCGCCAGCCTGCTCGGAGTCGTGACATTGATCGGCGCCGGGTTTCTCTACGACGCGATCACCCAGCTCGACGACCAGCGGATCCTCTACCTGCTCGCCGCACTCGGTGTCGTCGTCGCTGAGCAGTCCGTCGGCGCGCCACGCTGGTTCGCGATACCGACACCGAGTCGAATAACCGCCATTGCCATCGCTATCGGCGGTGGGATTCTCGTCAATGTCGCTGCACCAACCCACGTTGCACAGACGTTTGCGTTCACGACGCTTTCCCCGTACACACAGGTGGTCAATAGCCCGGACAACACCGGACGCACGCTGATCGGCACGGTGTGCAACACGGTCGCGGTCGGCCAGTTCGCCCGGGGTTCTACTCAATTGACCTGTCGAGATCCCAACGAGGGGCAGGAGCAACAACTTGCTGTCGCCGGCCCTGGCCAAGGCGAGTTGCGCGTGCAGGCTCCGGACATCACAACAGCACGCGCCACCCTTCTCGACCTGGTGCGAACAGTCCGCGCGATCCCTCGTATGGAGAACTTCCGCTTGACGGCGGCGACTACGGGACCGGTCTCTGGCAAGGCGACGGCGGCGCGCACCGCGCCTGTCTGGCTGCCCATGCTCGTCGGCTTCGCAGCGCTGATGCTTCCCGGTGAGCCGCGAAAGAGGCGGCGGCGTGACGAACCTCCCGCTCGCGCGTCAACACCGGAACCCGCGCTCTCGCCGCACTAGTCAGCGAGTTGGCTGCACGCCGCCACGCGGGCCCGCGCGACAACGGCGGGGGCATGACCCTGCACGGCCGCAATGCGACCCGATTGCGCGAGCACTGCCCGTCGCTGCGGATCAGCGAGCAATGCTGTCAACTCAACGGCGAACGACTCCGGCGTTGTGACTGCGACGTCGGCATTGGTGACCGCGAGGCCCTCGACGCCGTACGACGTCGTCAGCACCGGTACGCCGTAGGCCATTGCTTCGAGGACCTTGCCCTTCGGCCCGCTCGACGGTGGACACGGGAATGCGAGCACGCCGGTGCGAGACAGCACATCGGCAACCCGGGAGACCGAACCGAGGACTGTCACACCCGCGATGGCGCCGACTCCCGCTTCACCGCGGCCGGCTAACAACAGCTGCGCACCAGGCACCCGCTCGCGCACCGCCGCCCACCCGGCGAGGACGGTCGCCAACGCTGTCCGGTTGGGTGCCCAATCCCAGTTCGCCACCATCGCGGCCACCGGCTCCTCGACCACTGGGAGCGGAGCTTCCGGAATCGGGTAGCCCATCGGCACCGACACCGCGCGCCCTCCGAGGTGTTCCGCGACGCGCGGCGACAAGGCATGCACCGCGCCGCTCCGGCGGACGGCCCGTCGTTCATTGCGGAGATCCTGAACATCTGCCAGCGCCCAGCCGCCGGTCGCGCCGCGATCTAACCGAGTTAGGTAGTGGAACGTCACGACTGACCGCGGGTACGGCGAGACAGCACTGAACGACACCGGCGTGTCCGCGAGCGCGACGGCGGCCTCGGCGGGTGCCCACCCTTGCCGTCCGGCTTCACCGCGCGGATCGGCGAGCGCGCGCAGATGACCGTCGAGGCGACTCCCATGCCGCAGCGGGCGCCACGTGCACCACGGCGGCAGATCATCGGTCGGCGGCGCCGGGCGCCACGACCAGACGTCGACGCCATGTCCTTCGTCGATCAGCCCGTGGCACAGCGCCAGCAACGCACGACCCGTCGCGGTGCCTTCCGGCTCCGGCAGGTGATCGCTCACGATGGAGAAGTGCATGCGGTCCTAGCGCCCAGCGCTCGCGTCGCGCGCCACGAAACGCCCGTCGGCAAGGTCATAGCGCCGGGCACGGAGGCCGCCCACGACGATCCCGACGGCCCGCACCGTGAGGTTCGCGGAGCCGAACCGGTGCCCGGACCGGAGCGCCCGACCAACCTGACGCAGGCTCGCCAGGCTCGCCCGCACCACCGGCCGACTCGGCCGGACTCCATCGAGTCGCGCCACTTTGGCGGCGCGCGCGCCGATACCGACGCCGTAGCCGTATCCCGTGCCGAACGACTCTCGGTGCCCGCGCCAAGCAGCGTGCTCGACAGCAGACTCGGGCACGAAGCGCCCCTGCCAGCCGGCGCGGAGGAGCCGCCAAAACATGTCTTTGTCTTCGCCAGCCCGTAGCGGTGCCCCGGCGCCCAGCACCTCGTCAAAGCCGGCAATCGACTCGAGTGCGCTACGCCGAATCGCCATGTTCGCGCCGTGACCCATGTCAGCGACGTCATCGCTGGAAGACCAAACCCTGGGCTCGTCGCTGGTCATCGGTGACATCGCGCGTCCCGCTCCGGTCCCTGGCAGGACTCGGCCAGTCGCAAACCCCACCGCATCGTCGGCAAACGGCCTGACTAGAGGTGCATACCAGTCGCGTTCGGGACGACAGTCGTCGTCGGTGAACACCAGGACCGGCGACGTCGTGGCGGCGGTTCCGGCGTTGCGCGCGTGCGATGCGCCGGGAACGGCGCAGCGGACGACACGCAGACCCGCACCACTCACCAGCGCTTGCGTTTCCGGACCCACGGAGGCGGAGTCGACGACAACAACCTCGGCACCAGAATGTTGCGCATCGACAAGCGCCGGGATGAGCCCGGCAAGCAGCTGCGGCCGGTCGCGTGTGCAGACAACGACAGCGATGCTCGGACTCCCGTCGGTCGTCATGTCGAACGCAGCCAGGCCGACAGGTCGCGATCGATCAACTGCTGGACGCGTTCGATGTCGGGACGGAAGTGCTCGACGAGTTGAGAACGAACGTCGGGATCAATGCTCGGCCGTTGCAGGCGTCCGTCGAGAGTGTCACTCATCCGACGACGCAACCCTGCCAGCGGCAACCGACGCAGCATCGGCCGAAGCCGCGCGCGTGTGCTCAGCAACACTCGATCCCGCGTTGACGTCGGCACACCGCCGACGTTGTGTCGCTCGACCGGTGGCGACGACACGTGCGGGTCGACACCAATAGCGGTGAACACCTCGCCCATGACACGGTCGGTATCAGCGTCGAGGTCGTCGTACAGCCACACGTGCAGCTGCTCACGCGGAAAGTGCTCGAGGAAGCGCGCCAACTGGTCGGCGTACTCCCCCGTAGCGAGGTAGTAGCCGGTCGGATCGCCAGCTCGCCGCCGGGATTCCTGCAACGCGAGTGCACGTTCGAAATCGTCGGACTCCCGTCCTTCGCGCGCGTACATCAGCCAGTCGGACCAGGCGCGGTCGACGGGGTTGCGCAGGGTCGCAATCAGCTGCACATCGGGAACCCGCCGCGCGATGGCAGCCGGCGCAGCGGGGTTGACCAGGTATTCGGGGGAGACCTCGCCGCGAGCCGTCGCTCCGCCGGCGGCAGCAAAGAGGGCACCATAAGCCGACTCATCGTGGACGGCGCGTTCGAAGGCCGGATTCTTCGCATCCGGTGCATCAACGAACGCGAAGAAGCTTGGCTCCTTCAGTTCTGGCACGAACACATCGGGGTGCGCGCGCAAGGCGTGATGCAACGCCGTCGTACCTGCCTTGTACGCGCCAATGACGAGAAACGTGGGCCAGCGTGCATCCGCCGCGGTCACCGGTGTTCACCACGCAGCCGAACCATGCCGACGACGAACCCCGCAAGTACGCCGAGACGCCACACGATCGGCGGGCCCCAACTGCGTCGACTTCTCGTACGCACGTCCGACACTGCGGTTCGCACTCCGCCGAGTCTGGTCACTTCGGGGATCAGCCTGCGTGCCTGGCGGCGGTCGCGCAGCACGGCTTTGGCGAACCGCGCGCCCATCCCTTTGCCATACGCCCACTGCACTGCGAGAAAGTCGCGGCCCTCCCGCCACTGCACGTGATAGACCCGCACGTCGGGGTCATAGCGTCCGGCGAAACCCGCGTGGACCAGGCGGTCGAAGAAATCGTTGTCCTCGCCACCGCCGAACCACGTGGCTGGTCCGAGTCGCGTATCGAAACCCCTGATCGCGTGCAGTGCGGCGCGGTGAGCCCCCGCATTCGCGGTCATGCCGAACAATCCGCGGGTTTCCCGATTGAGTGCGCGCTCCTCCGGATCAGGTAATAGTGAAACTGCCTCCTCGGTGTCGGCCTGTTCCGGTGGCAGGTCGATCCGCCCGGTGACGAAGTCGATGCCGGGGTGTGTCAGCGCGGCCACCAGCGCATCGGCCCAGCCGGGTTGCACGAGCACGTCGTCGTCGACGAAGCCGACCAGGTCGTGGCGTGCCTGCTGCCAACCGACGTTACGGGCGAGCGACGTACCCGGTCGATCGGCTCGGACGTAGCGCACCCCGTGGCGCTCGGCAACCAACCGGGTCGAGTCATCGGCCGACGCGGAGTCGACGACGACGACCTCGTCGTGAGTCGCCACCTCGCTGCACAACACCGCAAGGCAACGCTCGAGCTTGTCCGCGCGGTCCTTCGTCGGCACGATCACGGACAAGGCTGGACGCGACGTCACAGGCGCACCCGTCCAGCGGCAAGCCCGACGAGCGTCCCGAGCACACGTCCCGTTCCAAGCAGAACGCCGTACTCGTAACGCCGGCGAACGTCACCGCCGATGGTGCGGATGCCGTGCGTCCACAGCGCTTCGCGACGCAGAGCACGCGCGCGCAGGCGATCCGTGCGGGCGAGCTTCGACAACCGGCCGCCCATCCCCTTGCCATAGCGGTAGGCAATCCGAATCCGGGCGCCGTCCGTGCGCCATTGGGTGTGCCACACGACAGCACGCGGGTCATAGCGACCCGAGTAACCAGCAGCAAGCAACCGGTCGAAGAGGTCGACATCCTCCGCGGCGGCAAAGAACGTCGCTGGGCCCAGGCGTTCGTCGAAGCCGCCGACGGCAACGAGCGCATCCCGGCGTACCGCCAGGTTGTTGCTGCTCCCGACCGTGCCGCGCGCCTCGCGGTCGATCGTCATCGGCGCATCGCCGAGCACGAGAGCGACCGGCAAGTGCCGGGCGACGAACCCCTCGGGTGCCTCGACCCGGCCGGTCACGAAGGCGACCTGGGGATCGGCAAGAACCTCACGCAGGACCGCCGTCCAGCCGGGGCGTACGACGCAGTCGTCGTCGATGAACACCACGCCGGCATTGGTCGCCGTCGACCAGCCCTTGTTCCGGGCGCGGGAGGCGCCTGGCTGGTCGCAGCGAACGTAGCGAGCACCGTGTGCCTGTGCGGTCCGCTGTGTTTCGTCGGTGGCCGACGCCGAATCGGCCACGATGACCTCGTCGCCCGCACCGAGCTCCTCGGTCAGCGAGGCGAGCAACGTCGTCAACATCGCGGGACGATCCCGCGTTGGGACGACAACCGACAGGCGCACCCAACGATGCTAGGGCTCACCCGGCTAGGGTGACGGGACTCGTATGAACGTCCTCGTGGCCCACAGTCGATACTCGGCCGACCCCCATACCGGTGAGAACGTCCACGTCGAACGCGAGTCGACTGCACTCGAACGCGCCGGCGTCACGGTGACGCGGTACACCCCATCATCGAGTGAGCTCAGCCCCAGCCGGCTCGCCGCCCGCAGCGTCTGGTCCCGCGACGCCGCGCGCGACATCAGGGAACTTCTCGCCGATCAGGCAATCGATGTGTTCCACGTCCACAATGTGCAGCCGATGCTCTCCCCCGCCGTGATCAGCACCGCGGCCCGCGCCAACGTCCCGGTCGTCGCCACCGTGCACAACTACCGCTTCCGTTGCCTGCCTGCGATCAACTTCCGTGACGGCCACGTGTGTCACGACTGTCGCCCCGCCAACCTGTTCATGCCCGGAGTGCGGCATCGCTGCTACCGCGACAGTGCGGCCGGCAGCGTTGTCGCAGCGATAGGTCAGGTGCCTGCTCGCGCCACCCGCAGGCACGTCAGCCGATGGCTAGCGATCAGCAACCACGTCGCAGCGCGCTTGGCCGCTGACGGCGTTCCCACCGAACGCATCTCCGTGCATCACAACTTCTGTCCTGATCCCGGTGAGGGTGCAGGAACGCGGACCGACGAGGTGCTGTACGCCGGCAAGCTCACCGAGGACAAGGGAGTGCGGCTGCTTCTCGACACCTGGACGCGTGCACCCGACATGCCCGGCCGGCTGCTCATCGCGGGCCGCGGTCCACTCGAAGACGATGTCCGTGCCGTCGCCGATGCTCATGGCAGCGTGACCTATCTCGGCGGCGTACCTCTCGATGACCTGACCGCCATCCGACGGCGGTGCAGCGCTGCCGTCGTACCGAGCTTGTGGGAGGAACCGTTCGGGCTGACCGCCGTCGAGGCAATGGCCGCGGGGACTCCCGTGGTCACGACCGGCACCGGCGGTCTTGCCGACATCGTCGACGAGACGACCGGTTGGCTCGTGGAGCCGACCGAGAACGGACTCGCCGCAGGCCTTGCCGCGGCTGTCGCCGACCGAGGACTGCGGGGTACTGCGGCGCGGGCCCGCTATCTCGAGCACTTCACCGAGGAGGTCGCGGTACGCCGTCTCGTCGGGCACTACGAGGCGGTTGCCAATGCCTGACCGGGACGTTGGGTCCGGGGCCTACGTCGTCGACGCCCGCGGCCTCGAGTCACCACTGACGGGGATCGGCAGGTATGTCGAGTCGCTGCTCGTGAACCTCCCCGGTGGGATACCCGACGGGATGCTCGGTGTCGCTCGACCGGGCACGGACGTGCACCCTGCAGGACTGCGCATCGAGCGGTTGCGTCCCGACGCGTGGAATTCGGTCTGGAACGAGACCCGACTCGCGCCGTATCTGCGCGGCGCCCGGTCGTACTGGGCAACGAAATCCCAAGTGCCGTGGACGGCTCCCCGCTCGTGCACCGTCGTGTCAACGGTGCACGACGTCTTTCACCGCACCCACCCCGACGACTTCTCGAGGCAACGCCGGCTAGACCTCGGTAACGCCACCCGTGCAAGCGTCAAGCGAGCCGACATCATCGCGGTCACCTGCCCGCACGTGTCCGCTGAGCTCCGTCGCTACTACGGCCGTTCTGCTGATGTCGTCGTCTCGCCCGCTCCCACCGTGCCCGACGCGGCGCCCGCCGACGTCGAAGCGCTCCGTGACCGACTGCCGCCGTCCATCGACCGTTGGGTGCTCTTCGTCGGCAACCTGGTGGCCCGCAAGAACGTCGTCGCCCTCGCCGACGCAGTCGCGACCCTGCCGGGAGTCGGCTTGCTGGTTGTTGGCGAGCCCGTCGAGACCGCCATCGCGTCGGCGCTGTCGGGACGGCCCGATGTCGTCATCAACGGGTACGCCGGTCAACAGCAGCTCGCGGCGTACTTCGCTGTTGCCGACGTACTCGGGCTGGTTTCGCACGTAGAAGGGTTCGGGCTCCCGCTGCTCGACGCGCGCGCCAAGGGCATCCCGGTCGTGGTCTCGGATCGAGCGCCGCTACCGGACAACGGCGGACCGCATGCCACCGTCGTGGATCCGCTGTCGACACCGTCCATTGCCGACGGCTTGCGCAGCGCCCTCGACGGCGACCGACCACCGCCCGAGCGACTCGCCTCGTGGGGGGACAGCGCCGCGATCATGGCGGCAGTGCTGGGGCTGCCCGCCAGCGTGCCAACGCCGCCGGGCAGATAGGGGTCGGCGGCGCCGGCACGGTCAGGGTCGGTTCGCGTCGACCGACTCGGCCACCCAGGTCCGATCCGCGGCGGCAGCTGCGTGGAGGGCTTCAGCTACCGAGATCTCCTCGCCGTCATTGAGCCAGCGCCGCCGCCGACAGCTGTCGCAGATCAGCACGGCAAGCCGGGGTTGCGCGTCGATGACGAGGATTGCCCGCATGTCCTGCCCACAACAGCCGATCTCGGGCAGTGTCATGTCAGTGACTCCCGGTCATGGTGGAGTAATCCAGCAGGCGGTGCATCTCGCCGGATCAGCAGCAGTGCGGGGCGCCCGGAACCTGCGCCAGGACCTGGTTGACGAGGTCCTCGACCGGACCGTCGGCCTGAGCTGGCGTGGAGGTCACGCTCAACCCGCTGAGCGTGAGCGCGACTGCTGCAAGGACACCTGCGAGCGTACGGATCATGGCTGGAAGCTCCCGCCGTGAGGTAGTGGGTCGCGGCGAGTCAAGCCAGGTATTAACTATCGGTCAAGTTAGGTAACGGGCGATTGGTACTAGAACGGGCACGCCAGATGACCTACGGTTCCGAACGGATGACTGACCGTCGACCTGACCCTCGGCGGGGAACACAACCCAGCGAGGAGATCCGCTGCGATGACCCAGCAGTCGCAGAGTCCGCCGACCCCGAACGAGGGCCTCGGTCAGCGCGTGCGAGAGATGCGCCGACACCGGGCGATGTCCCAGGAGGAACTCGCCGGTGACACGCTCACCGCCGGATATGTCTCGCTCATCGAAGCGGGAAAACGCAACCCGACGGCACGCACGATCGGGTATCTGGCGGAGCGGCTCGGGTGTGCGCCGCTGTTCCTGAGTGATGGCATCGCACCCGAAGCAGACCAGGAAGAACACCTACAACTGTCGTACGCCGAGCTCGCCCTCGCCTCCGGTGAGGCCGCCGATGCACTGACCACGTTCACGCAGCTCGCGAGGGATGCTCGCTCGCCACTTGTTCGCGATCGAGCTGGCTGGGGAGTGGCAAAGGCACTCGAAGCGACTGGGCAGCTCGAGCAGGCAATCACGGCGTACGAGCAGTTGATGCAGACTCCCGATGGCCACGATGGTGCGGCGCGTCTCGAGGCAGTTATCGCGCTCGCGCGCTGCTACCGCGAGGTCGGCGACTTTGCGCACAGCATTGCGTTGGCCGAGCAGGCCCTGCGCCGCGCCGGCGAGTTGGGCCTCGCCGGGTCGGACCTTGAAGTTCAACTGGCGTGCACATTGGCCGCCGCGTACGCCGAACGAGGCGACTTGGCGCACGCGACGTACATCGCGCAGCAAACAATCGAACGCGCTGAACAAGCAGGCACTCCGCGTGGCCGCGGATCGGCCTACTGGGAAGCAAGTGTCATCGCACACGAAGCCGGTCGACTCCAGGAAGCGCTTGGCCTGGGCGAGCGCGCACTCGCGTTGTTCGGTGAGAGCAGCGACGAGCGCAACTTGGCGCGGCTACACAACGCGTACGCCGCGTTCCTGCTCAGGACCGACCAGCCAACCGTCGACTCAGCACGCGAGCATCTGCAACGGGCATTCGAGGCACTGACGGAGGCCGGGAGTGCGGTTGACCTCGCCTACTGCGAGACCGAAATGGCGCGGGCTCATGTGCTGGCGGGCGAGGCAACCGAAGCGGTGACCGTGGCGCGAAGAGCCTTGATGCGGCTGCATGGCGGTGACCGTGTCGAACGCCTGCGCTGTCAGGCAGTTCTTCTCCATGCACTCGCTGCTGCGGGTGAAACGGAGGAAGTCAACACGCTCATGGACGGGCTGGTTGGCGAGCTCGAGCGCGCAGAACCCGCCCGCCAGGTTGCGGTGCTCTGGCGCGAAGTTGGTGATGCGGCCAAGGCGGCGGAGCGGGTCGATGTTGCGCTGCACGCCTTCGAACGATCGCTTGCGGTGGCCGGCATCAGCAGCACCGGTGGAGCCACGGCGGCACAGCGAAGCGTCACCTTGGTCGGCCAGAGCGGCGCCACTGACGCCAGCAGATGAGCAGGAAGTGCGGGAACGTCGTCGCATAGCGCACGAACAGCCGCCTCGGGGCGCGCGCAATGCGGTAAAGCCACTCAGCACGAAGTCGTTGGAACGGCCGCGGCGCACGCTTGTTCGTGCCGGCGAGCACTTCGAGTGCTGACCCAATGCACAGGACCACGCCACAACCCGCCGCAACCAGCTGCGCACCGACCATCTCCTGCTTGGGCGGCCCCAGGCCGAGAAGCACGAGCTGTACGCCGGCAGCGCGCAGCCGGTCGACCAGCGCGGTGACGGTCGCGCCGGCGGCCTCGTAGTTCAGAGCCTCGGCGTGCTTGACGACCAGGCCCGGATGTTGGCGGGACGCAGCCGCACCAACGAGCTGCTCGGTGCCCGGACGGCCCCCGACAAAGCCCACAGGTATGCCGGTTGCTGCCGCCCGGTCGAGCACCGCTGGCAACAGCTCATAGCCGGTCACCCGCGTCACCGGTCGTTTGCCGAGGAATGTTGCCGCCCACACAACGGGCCAGCCGTCGGCGTACTGGTACCTCGTGCTGCCATACACCTCGGCAAAGGCGCGATCGCGCTCCAACAGACTGACGTGCTGGATGTTCGGCGTGACAACCAGCGCAGACTCACCGGCAGCGGCAAGCGCGGCTACTTCGTCGGCGGCCGTGGGCAGGTCGACCACGCGGACACACGCATGCCCGACGGGCACGGCGGGAGCAGCGGAATTCTCGTTGTCGACGATGAGCTCAGATTAGGTCAGTGCTTACGCAGGGCTGGCCGCATGTAGGCCCATGCTTACGCAGGGCCGTGCTTGTTGAACAACGCCGGCACGGTCCGAATCAGCAGCCGGATGTCGAGCCACATCGACCAGTTGTGCAGGTACGCGAGGTCCAGCTTGATCATCTCGCGGTAGGTCAGACCGTTACCGCCGCTGACTTGCCAGTACCCGGTGATGCCGGGGCGTACGGCGTGGCGTTGCGCGTCGAGCGGTCCGAACTCTTCCGGCTCGACCGGCAGTGGACGGGGGCCGACGAGGCTCATGTCGCCGCGCAGCACGTTCCAGAACTGCGGGAGCTCGTCGAATGACGC
The DNA here is from genome assembly GCA_033851265.1 of Frankiales bacterium. Lineage (GTDB taxonomy): Bacteria > Actinomycetota > Actinomycetes > JAWWOW01 > JAWWOW01 > JAWWOW01. The sequence continues at coordinate 344,335 of JAWWOW010000006.1, read as the reverse complement.
CTTGCGGATGAAGCGCCCGATTCGCGTGATCCGCGGGTCGTCGTCGAGCTTGAAGAGCAGCCCATCGGTGACGTTCGCGCGCTCGAGGACCTCACGCATGCGATCTGCGCCGACGAGCATCGAGCGGAACTTCAACATCTCGAAGGTCTCGCCGTCACGTCCGACCCGACGCTGCCGGAAGAACACCGGCCCGCGGTCATCGAACTTGATGGCCAGCGCGGTCGCGACCATGAGCGGCGCGAGCAGCAGCAGCGCCACACTCGACAACAGGACGTCGAGGACGCGCTTACCGGGGAACGCCGTCCGACCGCGCAAGACGCGTCCGAGCGGCACAAGCGGGATGCCGCCGACCTCGCCCACCTTGCCGGGGCGAAGGAACAGGTCGGCCAGTGGAGGCACCATCGAGAAATATGTGTCCACGCCGTGCGCGCGACGCAGACTGTCAACGACGGAGATCTCGTCAATGGGGTCGAGCACGAGAACGACGTGTTCAACACCGGACGCGTGGATCTCTTCGAACATCGCATCCACGCTCAGCAGGAGCGAAAGCGGGCGGGTGCTGACTGGTGCCAGCCCGGCCTCTGGGAACTCGCCGAGGCGACGAACCACGGTTGCGGCCGGCTCACCGGAGCCAACGACGAGAGTGCGGCGCAGCCCGACCCCCCGACGGCGCTGCACGAACAAGACCGCCCACGTGATGGCGCGTAATGCCGTCAGACCGCCGATCGCCAACGGGGCATACCGAAGAACTGCGTGCTTGGACATGACACCGGTGGCCATCGCGGCGAAGCCGAGCAACCCAAACGGAAGGACGAGTTTGCCGGGGTACCAGAGCGCACCTTGCGTCTGCACGGTGTCGCGATCGCCATAGATGCTGCCGACGTACGCCGTTACGAGAACGACCGCGGCCGCGGCAAGCACGATCGGCCACGACATCGGGGCGATGGTGCCGACGCCCACGAGGATCAGGCCGTCGAGGACGATCGTGAGCGGATGACGCGCCGAACCGTGCACGGCTTCCATGGCGCGCAACCAGCGTGGAGCTGGACGCAGCAGGCGCTTGACCGTGTCGGGCGTCGCGCTGCGACGCTCGAGGTAGTCGAGCAGGGCTTTCGCCTGTAACGCGTCCGCGCGGGCGAGCCGCACTTGCAGACCGTCGTCGACGCTGGTCAGCTCCGGTGCCGGGCTGATCTCGATGTCATGCTCCAAAACGGCTTCGAGCGAACGAATCTCTTCCGTGCGCGTGGCGTGAGAACGGGTGAGGGCGGACGTAAGACCGCGGCGCATGCGTGATGCACCGTCCCCCGACTGGTCCACCACGCCGCGCCTCCCTGCTTTCAACCCGCCCCCGAACCATCTAACGGGCTGTTACCGAATTCGTCGCGGGGTGCGTCGAGTCCTGCTACAGAACGTCAAGAAATGCTGTCAGGTGTGTATGAATCGGGCGTGTCAGGGGTGTTAACGAAAACTGTCTGTAACGACAGGTCCCACCCCGCCCAAAGGGAACAATAGCCCCATAGTTGGTCGGGCCACCCCCATCTCGTCCGAAAGCTGGTCAGGCCAGGCCGAGATCGTCCAACGAGTACGCCGCGCGGTACTCCAGGCCCGCGGCCCCAACCGCCGGAGCGGCCCCGCGTTCGACGATGACCGCCACCGCGACCACGTCTGCACCCGCCTCGCGCAAGGCCTCCACGGCGCTCAGCACCGAACCACCGGTGGTCGAGGTGTCCTCGACGGCGAGCACGCGACGGCCGGCCACATCGGGACCTTCGATGCGCCGTTGCAGCCCGTGGGCCTTGCCCTCCTTGCGAACAACGAAGGCGTCGAGGTGTCTGCCTTCGGCGCCGGCCGCATGCAACATGGCGGTCGCTACCGGATCTGCACCGAGCGTCAAACCACCGACAGCGTCGAAGTCCAGATCGTCAGTGGTGTCGAGCATCACGCGCCCAACGAGTGGCGCGGCGCTGGCGGACAACGTGACACGTCGCAGATCTACGTAGTAGTCGGCTTCACGCCCCGACGACAACACCACGCGTCCGTGGACCACTGCGTCATCGCGGATGCGACGGAGGAGTGCATCGCGATCCGCTGCCCGGGCTTCGTCACCACGTCCCATGGCACGAAGCCTAGGCGGGTTGACCGGCGGGGTGTGCGGCCGTCACGACGAGCGCGCGGCGGTCGGCTGCCAGGTCGACAACAACCTCGTCGCCGTCGCGAACCTCTCCACTGAGGAGTTCGCGGGCGAGTTGGTCACCAATCGCCGACTGCACCAGCCGACGCAGCGGCCGCGCACCATAAACGGGGTCATAGCCCGTCATGGCCAGCCATTCGCGGGCCGCCGGCGACACGGTCAGTGTCAGCCGCCGTTCGGCGAGCCGTGCCGCGAGACGCCCCACCTGCAGATCGACGATGCGCGTCAACTGCTCGGAGCCGAGCGAATCGAAGACGACGATGTCGTCGAGGCGGTTGAGAAACTCCGGTTTGAAGTAGTCCCGCGCAGCGCGCAGCGCCGCGTCCTTCTTGGCCGCATTCTCCAGAGCCGGGTCGTTGATGAAGACCGAGCCGATGTTCGACGTCAGGATGAGGATTGCGTTGCGGAAGTCGACGGTGCGTCCTTGACCGTCCGTGAGACGGCCGTCATCCAGCACCTGGAGTAGCACGTCGAAGACGTCAGGGTGCGCCTTCTCGACCTCGTCGAGGAGAACCACGGAATACGGCCGGCGGCGTACAGCTTCGGTGAGCTGGCCGCCTTCCTCATAGCCGACATAGCCCGGTGGTGCACCGACGAGACGGGCAACCGAGTGCTTCTCGGCGTACTCGCTCATGTCGATGCGAACCATCGCCCGCTCGTCGTCGAAGAGGAACCAGGCAAGGGCTTTAGCCAGCTCCGTCTTGCCAACTCCGGTCGGGCCGAGGAACAGGAACGATCCGGTTGGCCGATCGGGATCGCTGATGCCCGAACGTGCGCGGCGGACCGCGTCGGACACTGCGCGGACAGCGTCGAGCTGGCCGACGACTCGGCGACCCAGCTCGTCTTCCATCCGCAGCAGCTTGGAGGTCTCGCCTTCGAGCAACCGCCCGGCAGGGATGCCGGTCCAGGACGCGACAACCTCGGCCACGTCGTCGGGTCCGACCTCTTCCTTGACCATGGGGTCGGCGTGCTCGGTGGATGCTGCGGCCGCTTCGAGTTCGCGCTCGGCAGCCGGGATTTCAGCATGCATGAGTCGCGACGCCGTATCCCAGTCACCTTCGCGCTGCGCCTTCTCGAACTGCACGCGCAGATCATCGAGACGCTTCTTCAACTCGCCGACGCGGTTCAGCCCCGACTTCTCCCGCTGCCAGCGCGCGTTCAACGCATCGAGCTGCTCCTGGCGGTCGGCGAGCTCAGCACGGAGGCGTTCCAGTCTGTCTTTGCTGGCGGGATCCTGTTCTTTGGCAAGAGCGAGCTCTTCCATCCGCAACCGGTCGACCGCGCGCTGCAACTCGTCGATCTCGACCGGACGCGAGTCGATCTCCATCCGCAGCCGGGACGCCGCCTCGTCGATGAGGTCGATCGCCTTGTCCGGCAGGAATCGCGAGGTGATGTAGCGGTTGGACAGGGTCGCTGCGGCTACGAGCGCTGCGTCGCTGATCTCGACGCCGTGATGCGCTTCGTACCTACCTTTGAGACCGCGGAGGATCGCAACGGTGTCCTCAACGCTGGGCTCCCCGACGAACACCGGCTGGAAACGACGCTCGAGGGCCGGATCCTTCTCGATGCGTTCGCGGTACTCATCAAGCGTTGTCGCACCGACCATGCGCAACTCGCCGCGCGCCAGCATCGGCTTGAGCATGTTGCCCGCGTCCATCGCACCCTCGGCGGCTCCGGCGCCAACCATCGTGTGCAGCTCATCGATGAAGGTGACGACTTGCCCGTCACTGTCCTTGATCTCCGTCAGCACCGCCTTGAGCCGCTCTTCGAACTCACCGCGGTACTTCGCGCCGGCGACCATCGCCGCGAGGTCGAGCGAAACCAGGCGCTTGTTCTTCAACGACTCAGGCACGTCACCGGCGACCATGCGCTGCGCAAGCCCTTCCACGACCGCCGTCTTGCCGACGCCGGGTTCGCCGATCAGGACCGGATTGTTCTTCGTACGCCGGGACAACACCTGGACGACCCGGCGGATCTCCGTGTCACGCCCGATGACGGGGTCGAGCTCGCCCGCGCGGGCTCGCTCGGTCAGGTCGATGCCGTACTGCTTGAGGGCGTCGCCCAACGTCTCCGCTGATTTGCTAGTGACGCGCTTGTCGCCGCGCAGCTGTTCGTAAGCCACGCGCAGCGGGCCGACGTCCGGCAAGAGCGCACCGGTGTCGCGGTCGGCCGCCAGGGCCAGCAACAAGTGTGGGACCGCGACGTAACTGTCACCCAGCTGACGCGCCTCTTGCTCGGCAACGCTGAGCACGGTGAGGAAGGCGCGTGAGGGCTGTGGCTCAGCAACGGTGTCGCCCGTCACCGTCGGCAGGCCGGCAGCAAGGCGCTCAGCATGCGCCTTGAGGTCAGGTGGGGCCGCTGTCTCGTGCAACATCGAAACGACAGTTGGGTCGTCGAGCGCGAGGAGCGCGAGCAACAGGTGAACCGGCTCTACACCAGCAGCGGATGACGTCGTGGCTCGGGTGAATGCCGCCCCGATCGCTTCGCCTGCTCGGGTCGTCAGCTTGTCGGCGTTCATATCGTCCTTATCGAGATCTAAAGAATTGAAGGCGTTCGGTTCATGCCGCTCGAACCGCGGCTGGTGCGAACCAGTGCGACAGGTCGCGGCCGACGATCGGCTTCAGCGCCTCGATGTCGTCCTGGAGATCAGACACGAGATCCGCGCGCACCGCTGGGTCAAGTGGGGGACGCGGCCGCGCCACTGAGTTTCGCCGGAGGACCGCGCGGTAAATCCGCGCGAACGGCACCTGGCCGGTTCCGGTGGTGGCCTGTCCGCTCAGGAACATCATCATCGCTCGCTGCACGTGGTAGCTACGCACATCACCGACGTGGCGGTTCAGCCGTTTGAATGTCGGCTCAAACGTCGGGTCGACCGAAAGGAACTCGAGGATCTCGCGATACAACGCGGCTGGATCGGCAACGAGATCGTCGTACGGCCGCACCAGGACTTGCTCGCGTGAAAACACGTCGAGGTAGCGCTGGACCTGCGGCGCGTAGTGCACGAACTCTCGATAGCGCGTCCAGAAACCGGCGTAGGCACCTTCAACCTTTGGCCGCCCGCGGTCCGACGCGGCTAGTGCACGACCGAGATCACGGATCGGTTCGATGCCGTATTTGCGGGCCTCACCGTGCAGACCCTGGATCGCCTCAAGTGGATTGCGCAGCACGATGAGAATGCGCGCGGCCGGATCGAAATCATGAATTCGTTGGGCAGCGACGGGGTTGAACAGGTACGACTGCGACGACTCGCCGCGCACCGGCATGCCCCGGCCGCCGGCAAACAACGAGAGGTAGCGCTCCTCGTTGGCACTCCATGCCGTGCGCAGGCCGAGGTCGGTCGCGAAGTACGACGGCGCTTTGACCTTCGACATGAAGACCTGCGGATGCTGGGAGAGATACGCGTGCATCGAGGTTGTACCGGACTTGGGTGCGCCGACGATGAAGAAGTTCGGGCGCACCGATTGGTCAGCTGACGTGTCGGTCAACGATCGACCCCCGGTGTGGGTGGTTCCCAGACTGTGACGTCGTGCTGCCTGACCGGCACCAGTTCGCGTCGGTAGGCAGCATGGACCCGGGCCTCGGTCTGCGCGACGGCGGCTCTAGTGGCGGAGAGCTCGGCCTCGAGCTCGTTGATGCGCGCTCGCAGCGCAGTGATGTGGTCCTCAAGCTCCATCACACGCTTTACGCCAGCGAGGTTGACGCCGTCCTCCTGCGACAAGCGCTGCACCTCACGAAGCACCGCGATGTCGCGCGCCGAGTAGCGCCGGCCACGTCCGGTGGCGCGACCCGGCGACACCAGGCCGAGCCGGTCGTACTGCCGCAACGTCTGTGGGTGCATGCCGGAGAGCTGTGCGGCGACCGAGATGACAAAGACAGGAGTGTCATCGTCGGCGGTGAAGCCGCTGCTGATCGGACTGTCGCTCATGAATTGCCTCCAGCTGCAGCGTGCAAGTGCGCACGAGGGTCGTCCTCGATACCAGCGGTGGCGTCGCGATAGGCCTCCAGCGCCGTGCGCGCTGTGGTGTCGAGCTTGCTTGGTACGGCGACATCGACGGTGGCGAGGAGATCGCCGGTGCGCCCATCGCGGCGGTGCACACCACGTCCTTTGACGCGCAAGGTGCGACCGCTGGTCGTGCCCGGCGCGATGCGAACCGTGACGGGTTCCCCGTCGAGCGTCGGCAAAGCGACAGTCGCGCCCAGCACCGCTTCGGGGAAGGTGATCGGCAGTTTCAATGTCAGATCATCGCCGCGTCGCCCGAAGATTGCATGCGGGCGGACATGAACGACGACGTAAAGGTCGCCCGTGGGTCCACCATGGTCGCCCGGCTGGCCACGACCAGCCAACCGAATGCGCTGACCGTCACTGACACCTGCCGGGACACGGATCGACAACGTCTTGTCCGAGACCTCACGCCCGGTGCCCGAACACGTCGGACACGGCTCGTCGATCACCGCGCCTCGCCCACGACAGGCGCGACACGGCTCGTCGAAGGCAAACGCGCCCTGCGAACTGGACACGTGACCGGTGCCGTTGCAGACGTTGCACATACGCGGTGCCGTGCCCGGCTTGGCGCCGCTGCCATGACAGGTTGCGCAGGCATGTGGGGTCGACATCCGTAAGGGCACTGTGACACCGCGAACGGCATCGACGAAGTCGATGGTCGTCGCGGACTCGAGGTCGGCCCCGCGCCGGGGTCCGACCCGGCGGCCACTGAAGACACCACCGAAGAGATCTCCGATGCCGCCGCCCAACAAGTCGCCGAAGTCGAAGCCGCCAGCCGCGCGTCCGCCGGCGGGTCGGAAGCCACCCATCCCGCCGGTACCGAACAGCGACCGTGCTTCGTCGTACTCCTTGCGCCGGACGTCGTCAGAGAGCACGTCGTAGGCCTCGGAGATCTCCTTGAAGCGCTCCTCGGCTGCAGCGTCGCCGGAGTTGGCGTCGGGATGGAACTTGCGCGCGAGTTTGCGGTAAGCCTTGCGGATTGCCGTCTTGTCGGCGTCCTTGGAGACGCCGAGAACCGCGTAGTAGTCCTTCTCGAAGTCACGTGGACTCATCGGCGCCCCTCCTCTCCAGCACTCGCACCACTCAGGTGTCGGTCGGCTCCGTGGCCTGCGTCGGTGTCTCGGGTTCGACAACGGCGACGCGCGCCGGACGCAGGATGCGCTCGCCCAACCGGTAGCCCGGCTGGAAGACCTCGGCGCACGTTTGCTCGTCGACGTCGGCTGAGTAGCCGTGCGTCATGGCCTCGTGGAGATTCGGATCGAACGGCTCGCCGGCCGCGCCAAACTGTTCGAGGCCGAGCTTTGCCAACGTGGTCTCGAGGTTGTCGGTAATGGATTTGACTCCACCCTCAAGCTCGCCGTGATCGCGCGCCCGGTCGACGTCGTCCAGAACAGGCAGCAAGCCGAACAACAGGCTGGCGAGTGCTTGCTCGGCGACCGCTTGCCGGTCGCGCTCCACGCGCTTTTTGTAGTTGGCGAACTCCGCGCTCACGCGTTGCAAGTCAGCAGTGCGTTCGGCGACCTGTGCAGCCAGCGCTGCTAGGCGTGGATCGTCGGCGCCGTCCTCGACGTCAGTGCTGACATCGATCTGCGCACTAGCGAACTCGGCCCGGGCCGTCTCACGCACCTGGCCCGTCTCCGGGTCGATGCGCCGCTTGTCGCGGATGATCGGGCCTGCTGCTTCCTCCTCCGCGGCGCGTGCCGACGAGCCGCCAGAGCTATCGGCAGGAACCGTCATGCAGCACCCTCACCCTGTTGCTTGTCCTCGTCCACGATCTCTGCGTCGACGACGTCGTCGTCCTGTGCCGAAGCACCGGGCGCACCGGCATCGGCAGCAGCGGCGGCCTGGGTGTCGGCGTACATCGCCTGGCCGAGCTTCTGGCTGACGGTTGCGAGATGTTCGCTGGTGGTCTTGATAGCGCCGGTGTCTTCGCCTTCGAGCGCCGTCTTGACCTCGGTGAGTGCGGACTCGACCTCGCCCTTGACGTCGTCGGGCACCTTCTCAGCGTTGTCGGTCAGGAACTTCTCGGTCTGGTACGCGAGCGACTCCGCCTGGTTGCGCACCTCGGCCGCCTCCCGACGCTGACGGTCTTCCTCGGCGTACTTCTCTGCCTCGCCCATCATGCGGTCGATCTCGTCCTTGGGCAGGGCCGAGCCACCGGTGATTGTCATGCCTTGTTCCTTGCCAGTGGCGAGGTCCTTGGCCGAGACGTGCACTATGCCGTTGGCGTCGATGTCGAACGTGACCTCGACCTGCGGCACACCGCGCGGTGCCGGCGGCAGACCAGTGAGCTCGAACATGCCGAGCTTCTTGTTGTAGGCCGCCATCTCGCGCTCGCCTTGGTAGACCTGGATCTGCACCGACGGCTGCGCGTCTTCTGCCGTCGTGAAGATCTCCGAACGCTTCGTCGGGATCGTGGTGTTGCGCTCGATGAGCTTGGTCATGATGCCGCCCTTGGTCTCGATACCAAGCGACAGCGGCGTGACGTCGAGAAGCAGAACGTCCTTGACCTCACCCTTGAGTACGCCGGCCTGCAGCGCCGCGCCGATCGCGACGACCTCGTCGGGGTTGACGCCCTTGTTGGGCTCCTTGCCGTCGGTCAGGTCCTTGACCAGGTCGACCACCGCAGGCATGCGCGTCGATCCGCCCACGAGCACGACGTGGTCGATCGCGGACAGCGGGAGTCCCGAGTCCTTGATGGCTTGCTGGAACGGGCCCTTGCACCGCTCGAGCAGGTCGGACGTCATCTTCTGAAACTCTGCCCGCGTGATCTTGACCTCGAGGTGCAGCGGCCCGTCGCTCGACGCGGTGATGTAGGGGAGGTTGACGGTGGTCTCGGTCGAGCTGGTCAGCTCGATCTTCGCCTTCTCCGCCGCTTCGCGGAGTCGCTGGACCGCCATCTTGTCCTTGGCGAGGTCGACGCCGTTGCTGTTCTTGAACTGCGTGACCAGGTAGTCGACGACGCGCTGGTCCCAGTCGTCACCACCGAGGTGGTTGTCACCGGAGGTCGCCTTGACCTCGATGACACCCTCACCGATCTCCAGCAGGGACACGTCGAACGTGCCGCCACCGAGGTCGAATACAAGGATCGTCTGCTCGTGGTCACCCTTGTCGAGTCCGTAGGCCAGAGCGGCCGCCGTCGGCTCGTTGATGATGCGCAGGACGTTGAGGCCGGCGACCTCGCCGGCTTCTTTGGTGGCCTGCCGCTGGGCGTCTTCGAAGTACGCGGGGACGGTGACGACGGCGTCGGTCACCGGCTCACCGAGATAGGCCTCCGCATCGCGCTTGAGCTTCTGCAGGATGAACGCGCTGATCTGTTGCGGCGTGAACTGCTTGCCGTCGATGTCGACGGACCAGTCGGTGCCCATGTGCCGCTTGACGGACCGAATGGTGCGGTCCGCGTTGGTGACGGCCTGCCGCTTGGCAACTTCTCCGACGAGAACCTCGCCGTTCTTGGCGAAGGCGACCACCGACGGGGTTGTCCGCGAGCCCTCCGCGTTGGCGATCACCGTGGGTTCGCCGCCCTCGAGGACGCTGACCACGGAGTTCGTCGTACCGAGGTCGATGCCGACCGCTCGTGCCATGTGCTCTCCTTGAACGTCTGCGCGGTGTCTGCTGTGTCCGCCGTGTCCGCTGCGCTGCCAGACCCATCCTTGAGTCGGCCCGGCTCATAGTGACTGGCGCCGATCGCAACTGTCAATGATCTTGAGTCCAGCAGACGCAATTTTATTGTCATCGCGTCAACGGACCGGGGTTTGCGACTTATTCCCGCCCGCGGACGAGGTGGTGGCTAAAGCCGGACGAAGGCCGGGTCGAGCCAGCCAAGGTGGTAACTCGCGTGCGGGCCCTGTTGCCGGGCCTGATCGCTCGGCGCTACCCGGTGATCCTGATTGTCTACGTGCTGGCCGCGACGTACGGCGACCACCACGGCGGCGATATGGAGGCGGTCGGCGAGGGTGCGCAGCGGCTGTTCCAGGCCGGCCCGCAGGGGGGCTTGCACGTCTACGCGGCCGACCCTTCGCTGCAGATGGGACCGCTCACGTTCGTCCTAGTTCGGCTACTGCAACTGGTGTCGGCGAACCATCTGCCCTTGGCATTCGTCGTGTTTTCCTCCGGCCTGCTGCTGCTCGCGGTCCGCTGCATCGAAAAGTGCGTACCGCGCAAAACCAGCGCCGACAGCCAGCGCGTTCACGTTGCTGTTCTCTGCGGCGGGGTGCTCGTCGCCTACTTCTGGGCCGTTGCCGTGCCCGGGTGGAGTCATATCGACGATCTTTGCGCCCTCACCTGCATCGCGTTAGCCGTGCAGGTGGCTCGGCAACGTCAGGACCGCTGGTCGGGATGGCTCGCCGGCGGGGGGCTCGGCGCGGCGGCGGGATTCAAGCCATGGGCACTCCTCGCCGTCGCCATCGTGTGGCTGTTGCCACCCGGGCGGCGTCTGGCCGGCACCCTCGCCGCGTGTCTGGCGACCGGCGCGTGCTGGCTTCCCTTCATGGTGGCAGCACCCAGCACCCTGGGAGCGCTTCGGCACTTCGCGATCCATGCCGACCCGGGTTCCGTTCCCTGGGGGTTGGGCTATGACCTAGCACCCGCGTGGGAGCGACCGGGTCAATTCCTGCTCGCCACGATCATCATTGCGGTGGCAGCCCAGCGGAACCGCTGGGATCTTGCCCTGCTGGCAGTCGCGTTCAGCCGCCTGCTGCTCGATGCCGGGATGTATCCCTACTACGACGTAGAGCTCGTGATCGGGGCGCTGCTCGTGGACGTAGCGCAGGCATCTCGCCGACGTGGCCTGTTAGCCGGCGCCCCCATCACGCTCGCGGCCGTCGTGCTCCTCGGCCTAGCCAGGCTGGCCGATCAGCCCGACCTGATGCTCGCCAGCCGAGTCGTCGCGCTGTGCACGCTGATGGTCGTTGCCTGTGCTTCGCGCCGGCGGCTTCCAGTGGCGATCCAATTCTCTGACCTGCTCCATCGCCACGCCGAACCCCCGAGCAAGGAACAAGCACGCGTCTGACCCGGTGGGCATCGGAGTGCCTCCGACAGAAGTGATTCCGGAGCAGTCCCCCAGCGCCGTCGTACGCTGCGCCCGTGACGATCCCGACACGGCCGCCGCCCCGGTCGCTGATGTCGCGGCTCCGTGGACCCGCCGGGCAGCCGGCGCTGCGTACCCGCGCTTTCGCGCTCCTCGTGGTCGTCGGCCTGATCATCCTGACCGCGCCAGTGGTCGTTCTCCCGGTCGCGCGGGCGATCGCTCACGCACTCGGCTAGCCACCGCCCGCACGCGTCGCGACCCCCTGCGACGCGTCTGACCAGCAGCCTTAGGCTCGGCTCCCCATCGTTCAGCGCAGCATCAACGCGCTCCCCGTCGCGGAGGACATGTGCGCATCGCCATCGGCCTTGGGATGACGGCAATCGCCTTCGCGGTTGCCGGCCGCCGCATCTGGTGGCTCTACTCCCTGGCACGAGCGGCACAGCCTCTCGGGGACCGCGAGCTGACGTTTCGCATGTTCATCTACGCGCAGGCCGTCGAAGTATTCGGCCAGCGCAAGCTGCTGAAGTGGACGGTCCCGGGAGTCGCGCACTTCCTGACGTTCTGGGGCTTCGTCATCTTGTTCTTGACGATCGTCGAGGCGTACGGCTCGCTGTTCAAGGAGGACTTCGGGCTCGGGCACTGGGCCGGGCTCGGCTTGATCGAGGATCTGTTCGCGTGCGGCGTGCTCCTCGGCCTGCTCACGTTCACCGCGATTCGCTACCTGAACTCACCAAAGCGGCTCGGTCGCGCATCGCGCTTCTTCAAGTCGCACACGGGTGCGGCCTGGCTCGTGCTCGGCGGCATCTTCATGGTCATCGCAACGCTGTTCATGATGCGCGGCGCGCAGATCAACACTGGTCGTTACCCGTACACGCCGGCGAAGTGGTCGTTCGCATCGAACGCCGTCGCGAAGGCGTTGGACGGCCTCGGCCCGGCGAATATCTACCTCGAGACGTCCTTCGTGCTTACGCAGCTCGGCGTCGTACTCGCATTCCTTGTCTTCGTCGTGTACTCCAAGCACCTCCACATCTTCGTCGCGCCACTCAACGTCAGCGCCGCGCGACGTCCCGACGGTCTCGGCCCGCTCATGCCGATGTACTCCGGCGGCAAGCCGATCGACTTCGAAGATCCCGGCGACGACGACGTGTTTGGTCGCGGCAAGGTCGAGGACGCCACGTGGAAGGGCATCCTCGACATGTACAGCTGCACCGAATGCGGTCGCTGTCAGTCGCAGTGTCCGGCGTGGAACACCGGCAAGCCGTTGTCGCCCAAACTCGTCATCACCGAGCAGCGCGATCACCTGTTCGTGAAGGCGCCGTACATCCTCGCCGGGGGGGAGAACGCATCCGAGGATGCCCTGGCGAAGCTCTCCGACGTTGCGAAGAAGGAAGCAGAGCGGCCGCTCGTTGCTCCGGAGGAGCAGTTCGGCGTGCTCAGCCCGGACACCATCTGGGCGTGCACGACGTGCGGCGCCTGCGTCGAGCAGTGCCCGGTCGACATCGAGCACATCGACCACATCCTCGACATGCGTCGCTACCAGGTGCTCATCGAGTCGAACTTCCCGAGCGAAGCCGGCGCGATGCTGAAAAATCTGGAAAACAAGGGCAATCCGTGGGGGATGAACGCGTCCGCGCGACTCGACTGGACGCAGGGGCTGCCGTTCGAGGTGCCGATCGTCGACGGGCCTATCGGCGACGACGTCGAGTACCTCTACTGGGTGGGTTGCGCGGGTGCACTCGAGGACCGCGCCAAAAAGCAGGTGCGCGCCGTCGCCGAGTTGCTGAATGCCGCCGACGTGACGTTCGCCATCCTCGGTGAAGCGGAAGCGTGCACGGGTGACCCCGCTCGGCGGCTCGGCAACGAGTTCATCTTCCAGATGCTCGCGCAGCAGAACGTCGAGACGTTGAAGGAAGCGGGCGTCAAGAAGATCGTCGCGTCGTGCCCGCACTGCTTCAACACGATCGCCCGGGAGTACCCACAGCTCGGTGGCACGTTCGAGGTCATCCACCACACCCAGCTGCTCGCTCAGCTGCTCGCGGACGGGCGCCTGACTCCGGTGACGCCGGTCGAAGAGAAGGTGACCTACCACGACCCGTGCTATTTGGGTCGGCACAACAAGGTCTACACACCACCGCGCGACATCCTCGAAAGCGTGCCGGGCATCACGTCGCAGGAAATGCACCGGTGCAAGGAGCGTGGCTTCTGCTGTGGTGCCGGCGGCGCACGCATGTGGATGGAAGAGCGCATCGGCAAGCGCATCAACGTCGAGCGCATCGACGAAGCACTCGAACTCAACCCTGACCTCGTGACGACCGCCTGCCCGTTCTGCATGGTGATGCTCGGCGACGCGGTCAACGCAAAGAAGCAGGAAGGCGAAGCGAAGGAGTCGCTCGAGGTGCTCGACGTCGCGCAGATTCTGGTGCGATCCCTCGTGCCCGCCGGGGCTGGTGCTCCCGCCGCGGAACCCGCGCCCACCCCACCGACGGCCAGTCCGCCCCCCGCGGCAGAGCCGTCGTCGACGACGCCGAACCCGTTCCCGCTGCTGTACCCGTCCCCTGGGCCAGAGTCCCCACCGTCAGGCGGCCCGCAGACCTGAGAGGCGACCATGGCGAAGGTGCTCTGCGTTCTGTACGACGATCCGGTCGACGGTTACCCCAGCACCTATCCGCGCGATGGTCTGCCGACGTTGGAGCGCTACCCCGACGGGCAGACGCTGCCGACGCCGATGTCGACCGACTTCACGCCGGGCACCTTGCTTGGCAGCGTCTCGGGTGAGTTGGGACTGCGTGAGTTTCTCGAGGAAGGCGGTCACACGTTCGTCGTCACATCCGACAAGGAGGGTGCCGACTCGGTCTTCGACCGCGAGCTCCCCGACGCGGACGTCGTCATTTCACAACCGTTCTGGCCGGCGTACCTGACTGCCGAACGCATTGCCGCGGCGCCCAAGCTCAAGCTCGCAGTCACCGCAGGTATCGGATCCGACCACGTCGACCTGCAAGCGGCGATCGACGCCGGGATCACCGTGGCAGAGGTCACCTACTGCAACAGCATCAGCGTCGCCGAACACGTGGTGATGATGATCCTGTCGTTGGTGCGCAACTACATCCCGTCCTATCAGTGGGTCACCAAGGGTGGGTGGAACATCGCGGACTGCGTAGCCCGGTCCTACGACGTCGAAGGCATGCACGTCGGCACGGTTGCCGCGGGGCGCATCGGATCTGCAGTACTTCGACGGTTGAAGCCGTTCGACATGCACCTGCACTACACGGATCGGCATCGGCTCCCGGCCGACGTCGAGGAGGAACTCGGTGTCACGTTCCATCCGGACGCACGGACGATGGTGCCGTTCTGCGACATCGTGACCATCAACGCGCCGCTGCATCCAGAGACGGAAGGACTGTTCGGCGACGACCTGCTCGGGAAGATGAAGCGCGGCGCTTACCTCGTGAACACGGCGCGCGGAAAGATCGCGGACCGTGACGCGATCGTGCGCGCGCTGGAGAGCGGACAGTTGGCGGGTTACGCCGGTGACGTGTGGTTCCCGCAACCCGCACCGGAAGACCATCCCTGGCGGACGATGCCGCACCATGGCATGACTCCGCACATCTCGGGGTCATCGCTGTCGGCGCAAACGCGGTACGCCGCCGGCACGCGCGAGATCCTGGAGTGTTTCTTCGACGACCGGCCGATTCGCGAGGAGTACCTCATCGTGGACGGCGGCAAACTCGCGGGTGCGGGTGCGCACTCGTACAGCACAAAGCGCTGAGCGCTTACTGCAGGAAGTACTTCGACAGCGTCGTGGCCTGGTTTTGGTAGTGGGACTTGACGTCGGCGCCGTACAAGCGGCTCGGTGCACCAAGCATCCGCTCGAAGCCGAGCTTGCACACCGCCTGTCCGTGCTCAACCACGAAGGGCACGTCGTGCGCGCGCACTTCCAGCGCAGCCCGACTGCCGTACGGCGACGCGGAACCGAAACCGAAGCCCGGGTCGAAGAAACCGGCGTAATGCGTGCGCAGCTCGCCACTCGTGGGGTCGTAGGCGACCATCTCCGACGCGAGCGAGGACGGGATCGAGATGCCTTCACGAGACAGCAATAGATAAAAGGCCTCGGGCTCCAGCACGATGCGTTGCCCGCGCTCGGCACGGATTGGCTCCCAGAAGTCGACCGCATCGACGCGTTCGCCCGCGCTGAGGTCGAGCAACCGCGTGTGAGAACGCGCCTTGTAGCCAACGACGCCGTCGGGATCCCCGCTGAGATCGACACTCACCAAGAGGCCGTTCGCCAATGCCAGGTCGCGCACCGGCTCCTCGTCGCGATAGAGCAGCGGCGTCTCCTGGTGGATCTGCTGAATCTCGTCGTCGGTCAGTCGCGGCGTCGAGCCGGCCATGAAGCGCATCTGGTTGAGGCTGAGGCCTTCCGTCACGCGAATGGGGAACGAGATCGGGACGACCTCGATGTAGAGGCGACCGTTGTAACCGCGGGGGATCTCGTCGAACTGGTAGCTGTTGTCGCTGATCACCCGGGTGAACACATCGAGGCGGCCGGTCGAGCTCTTCGGGTTGGCCTTTGCGCGCAGCCACTCGGGCAGCATCAGTTGCTCGCGCAGCTCGACGAGGTACGGCACGTTGTGTTCGAGGAACCCACCGCGATGCAGGTCGATGGTGCCCTGACTGAGGTCCTTCAGTTTCGCCTCGACCGGCTCCCGGTCGGGCAGGAAACTGGCGCGAAGCCGATGCGCCGTCTCACCGAGCATCAAGTCGAGACTCGCCGGCTGCACCTGCTCGTCAGCGATCCGGAACTGGCCCGCCGACACGTAACCCGCGTCGATCGCCTCACGGATAGAAACGTCGGCGAGGACACCCTCGGACTCGGCGTTCAGCGGCACCGGACGAGGCTATCCATCAGGGCCTGGGCTCCGGGGACGTGTACGGACCCGACTCAACTTGAGATGGTCGCCAGCGGACCGTCGTCCGCTGCGCGTCCTCCCCGCGGCAGCCCGAGGAGACGACCGTCATGGATATGACATAGGACGACGGATCGTTGGCGAAGGTGTGTGCAACGTCGTTAACAGAGTTCGGGTACTCGATCCACGCATCGTCAGGTGGCCGACGGCATTGCGACAAGAAGTCAACAGTCGTCGCCTTCGAGCCGTCGCCCCAGTCAAAGATGAATCGCGCGACGTAACCGTCGTTGTCCTGCCCCTGTGCTGAGAAGTGCCGCGACTTCGACGGGTCACCCTGATCAGCCCCGTTGTAGACGATCCGACCCCATGGTCGCTGTGGTCCGTTCCCGCGAAGCGGGCCCGGCTGAACCAGCAGCTGGTGCTTCGGGTACTTAGGGCTGGGTCCTGCCGCGCAGCCCACGTTGGGCTGGACCGTGACGGTGTAGAGCCTGCCGATCCGCCAAGCGTGATCGAAAGCAACCACGAACGCGTGACCGGCCTGGGCGTGAGGCCCCGACTCGCAACTACTGACAACGGGATTGGTGGACCCCATGTTGTCGCCCCAGAGGACAGTCACCTGGTAGATGCCCGATCGGGGCGGGACGATCGTGGCGACAAAGTGAACGAGCTGGCCAGCTCGTGGCTTCGCCACGTTGCGCTTCGTGGTCACCGTCCATCCGGCAAACGAGTCCTTCCACACCGTCGATGACAACGAGCTGCTCGGCCGTGCTGTTGCAGGCGACGAAGGAGACCGCCCGGTCAGTGTCGGAAGCGGGACAGGAGGCAGCGTCGGTCGAGGCAGCGGCCGGGCGAGTGTCGGCACGGGTGAGGTCGTAATCGCGATGTCGGGATGCACCCCCAACGCGTCCGTGCTCTTGGTCTCTGCGCAGCCCGTCACGAGGGCGATCGCGATCAAAGCCCCCCAACGTCTCACCCGGCGAAGGCTATCCTCGCCGCACGTCGCCGAGCGCGTTTCGGCGTACGCGGGTGTAGTTCAATGGCAGAACATCAGCTTCCCAAGCTGACAGTGCGGGTTCGATTCCCGTCACCCGCTCCACGGCGGAGCCCCGCAGATCCACTCCCGCCGCTCATTACGCTTCGGTCATGTCTTCGATAGGTGACGACGGACCGGGCCGACTCCCGGATTTCGTCGTCGCCGGTGCCGTCAAAGGTGGTACGACGTCGCTGTTCCACTACCTGAAACCACATCCACAGGTGTGGATGCCAGCGAACAAAGAGCTGCACTTCTTCAACAACAATTTCAATCGGGGAGCGCAGTGGCTGCGCGGGCAGTTCGCGGCGGCCGAGCCAATGCATGTCGTCGGCGAGATGACGCCGGACTACTTCGAGCACGCAATGACTGCCGAGCGGATGGCGACGGTCATCCCGGGCGCGAAAGTCGTGGTCATCTTGCGCCACCCAGTCGAGCGCGCGTACTCGCACTATCAGATGCAACGCGCCAGGTTCAGTGCTGAAGAACCGTTCGCCGAGCTCGTCGACATCGAGCTCACAAGCGGTGCGCGGGCGGTGCCGCAGCCACATCGGCCATACCTGCGCGGCGGGAAATACTTCGAACACTTACAGCGCTTGCTGGACCACTATCCACGGTCTTCGGTGCTCGTATTGCTCATGGACGACCTGGAGACGGACCCAGCGACCACCTACCGCCAGTTGTGCGCACACATCGGTGTCGCATCCGATCCGCTGCCGGAAAACCTTGGGCGTCGCTACAACCGCACGATGCCCGTGCGCTCCCGGCTGGTGCGCAAGATCATGATGCGGTCCAAGCTGGACCGCTTGCCTGGCTACACGGGTCTCCTGCTCGATTCCTTCAACAGGGACAAGGGCGGCTACGCCCCGCTCGACGCGTCGATGCGCCAACGGCTACTGGACTATTACCGCGACGACACCACTGCGTTAGCCAACTGGCTGGGCCGCGACCTCTCGTCCTGGTTGAAGTAGCGCCAGGACAAACACGATTCGGCACAAGTGCGGCGTCGCTCTTATGCTGCTTCGCAGTGAATGTCCGTGATCGCCGTCTCCGTGTCGCCGTGCCGTTGGCGCTGGCGATTGCGGGAATCGTCGCGGCCGTCATCATGGCGCCCGGCGCGACCACAACGTTGGGACCACCGGGTCTGTCGGTCGGCCCCCGCGACCCCGACTTCCGCACCCCGGCACCGACTAGCGGCACCAAGCCAGGTCTACCTGTACCGAGTCCCGACAGCAGCGCGTCAACCGCAGGCGGAACACCGAGTGCGGCAGCGCGACAGCGGGCGGCGCGCACCTTCGGCGTGAACCTCCTCGCCGGAACGCAAGGCACCTTCGAGGGCGGCACCGGTGGATGGACGGCACGATCGCCTGGACGGGTCACGGTTGTTGCGAGTCCCGTGTTGAGCGGTTCCGGCGCATTGGCCGTGCGCAATGCCGGGTCAAAGACGGCAACGCTCACCGCGACGTCCGGCAACGGTCCGGCCACCTGGACGCGTGCAAAGCCCGGCACGCGCTGGATCGGCCACGTGTGGGTTCGAGCGAATAGCAGCCGGTCGTACACCGGCGCGATCGTGCGTTTCCTCGACGGCAATGGCCAACGGATTGCGCAGTCCGAAGCGCAACAAACCCTCGACTCTGCTGGCTCGTTCTTGCAGACCTGGGACGCCGTGGGCATCGCCCCACCGGGCACGGCGTACGCCGTCCTTGTGGTCACCTTCAACGGCGTGCCCGCCGGCTCCGCGCACGTGATCGATAACGCTTCACTACTGGCGCTGCACGGTGGATCGCGCAACGTCGTTGGTCCACTGCACACATCCGGTAATCGCATCCTCGACGCGGCCGGACACACGGTCATCCTCCGTGGCTTCACGCGCTCCGGGTTGGAAGGCGTCGACACACCACCACCGACGGATGATGACATCGCACACGCCAAGCAGTGGGGCGCGAACTTCATCCGACTGCCGCTCGGTGAACAGTTCTGGCTCTCGACGTCGTGTTACTACCGAGCGAAGTACGCGCAGCAGGTCGACGACGCGGTCCGCATGGTGACCAGTCGGGGCATGGTCGCGCTACTCGTCCTGCACTGGAACACGATCACGTCGTGCGGGAGCTACGGCCAGCAACCCATGGCCGACTACCCGAACGCGATCACGTTCTGGCAGCAGGTCGCGTCGCGCTACAAGAACAACCCCCTCGTTGCGTTCGACCTCTACAACGAGCCGCACCACATAACCGACGCGCAATGGCACGACGGCGGCACGATGACATGGAAAGGCGACAAGTTCCGTGCCGCCGGGATGCAGCAGATGTACGGCGCGGTGCGCGGAACCGGTGCGAACAACCTGGTTTTCGTGAGCGGGAAGAGCTGGGCCAACCTCTGGCCGACAACGGCCCCGCTCACCGGCCGCAACATCGTCTACGCGGTGCACGTCTATACCTGCCCGACGTCCGTGCCACCAGATTGTGACAACGCCGAGCCCTACGACCCGTCGCAGTTCCTGCGGTACTGGACACAGCCGGGACGCACGTATCCGGTTGTGGTCAGTGAGTTCGGCTGGCCGAATCCCGCGGATGCGGCGTACATGCGCAATGTCATCGCCTACGCCGAGCAGCACGGCTGGGGCTGGTCTGCCTACACGTGGGGCAATGTGACGTGGGGTCCGTTCTCGCTGCTCGCTGATGCTGGACCGGGACGGTCCTACCAGCCGCGTCCGACCGGATCGGTCGTGCTCGCCGCATTCCCCGGTGCGTAAACGCAGCGTTAACCAACCTGACTTGTGGTGAGCGCATTTGCCAGCAAAAATCCTGGTACGGAATAGACCGTTCGGGTGGCCCCGCCACGTCTGATCGGAGCATGCCGGCCAGCACACGCGGCTCACCACCCAGCGGAATCCCAGGGGGATACAGATGGCAAAGCACCGCAGAGTCACTACGCACCGTCGGCGGTCGGTGCTGGTCGTCCTGGCTGCGGCGGCGCTGGTCGTCCCGGCAGCCAGCCAGCTCTCACCGGCACGCGCGGCGGACCCCGCCGCCCCCTGGTCCCCGAACTTGCTGTCGACCAGCACCCAATCGTTCGACTATGGGCTCGGCACCTGGCGTGCCCTCCCGGGTACCACGATCAGTTTCAACAAGTTCGTGAAGTACGCCGGTAAGGGCGCGATGAACGTCGTCCGGGCGGCAACGACGCCGGGCATCGCCATCGCCGAGACCGGCCCTGGCACAACGGGCTACACGACCGCGGTCCCCGGCCACCGCTACCGCGGCAGTTTCATGGTGCGCGCTGCGGGTGTGGCGCGCCCGGTTGCGGCCAGCCTCACCTTCCTGGACGTGAACGAAAAGATCATCGAGACCGTCCAAGGCCACTATGTGGATGACCGGGTGGCAGGGTGGGACGCCGCTAAGCACGTGGCGGCCGTCGCTCCCGCAAGCGCTCGTTACGTCGCGCTCCGCATCGGCATCAAGGGTGCGTTCCCGCAGGAGCGACACATCGTCGACTCGGCGTACCTCAGCACGGCGACCGTCAGCCAGCTCAATGTCGTGGGACCGCTACACACCAGCGGCAACAAGATCTTCGACGCCACCGGCCGGCAGATCATTTTCCGCGGGTTCTCACGCGCTGGCCTCGAAGGACAAACGCGCGACGACGGTTCGACCGAAGACCTACCCACCACCGAGGACATCTCCGCCGCCCAACGGTGGGGCACCAACATGATCCGGTTGCCACTCGGCGAGCAGAAGTGGCTGCCGGGCACGTGCTACACCGATTCGGCGTACAAGACCAAGGTCGCGAATGCCGTCAACTTGGTTACGTCCCGCGGAATGGTGGCCTTGCTGGACCTGCACTTCAACCAGGTGAAGCCGTGCGGGCTCGCTGCTCAACAGGCGATGGCTACTTCGCCGATGTCCCTGACGTTCTGGCAACAAGTCGCGGCGATCTACAAGGACAACCCCCTCGTCGCGTTCGACCTGTACAACGAGCCGCACGACGTGACTGAAGCGTTGTGGCGCAACGGCGGCACAACCACGTTCAAGGGAAACACCTTCACTGTCGCGGGCATGCAGCAGATGTACAACACCGTTCGCCAGGCCGGCGCGACCAACCTCGTCATCGTCACCGGCCCCACCTGGGGCAACTCTCCGCCGAAGAACGGCCCCATCAGCGGCAACAACATCGCCTACGGCATCCACAGTTACAGCTGCCCGCAGCAGCCGCCGCCGAACTGCGGCACCAAGACCCCGCAGCAGGCCTACAACGGCACCGTGTTCCTCAAGAACTGGCTGAACTTCGCCAAGACCAGCCCGGTGTTGGTGACCGAGTTCGGTTGGCCCAACCCGGAAGACGGCCGCTACTCACAAAGCGTGATCAGCTACGCCGAGGCACAGGGGTGGGGCTGGGTGCAGTTCACCTGGGGCGACTCGACGGTGGGTCGGTTCGACGTCCTGGCGGGCAACGGATTCCTCAACCAGACCAACTACCAACCCGCTCCAGTGGCCATGCCGGCGCTCATCGCAATGCCGGCGTGACCGGCTGAAGTGCTTGCCGGACCCCAACTTGACGGCTGCCCCTAGGCGGCTATGGTGACCCGACATTCCACCCATTCGGCCTCATGAGATTGACCTGATCGGGTGCCGAAAATCGTAGTGATGCCGGCATTCGCTGGTGCCTGACCCTCGGGGAACGAAGCCTTGAACCTGCTCTCGTGCTCCGGCGCAAAGCGTCGGCGCAGCGTCACACTTGCTGCAGCCGCGGCGCTGGTGAGTGCCGGCATCGGCATGCCGGTCGCCGGCATGGTCGCAACGGCGCGCGCCGCGGATTCGTCGACGGTTGCGACGACCACGACATTCGACAGCGGGCTCGGTAGCTGGACAGCCAAGACCGGGACCGCAGCGCAACGCGTCACATCGCCGACACAGTCAGGAACGGGCGCGCTCGAGGTCACGAACAGCACCCAGAGCGCGGGGGAGGTCGGCGCCGTCTCGGCGACGAAGGCCGCGGACTGCACCACGCCAGTTGCCGGCTATCGCTACACGGCGCGCGCCTGGGTGCGCGCTGTGACCACAGGCCGGCTCGCGTCAGTTGCCATGAGCTTCAACAACGCCCAGGGCGCCGTCGTCGCACGAATCGTCGGGCAGCAGGCCCAGGACAGCAACAGCGGATGGCTACAGCCCCTCGACACCGTGGCCGTCGCGCCGGCAAACGCTACGTGCCTCATTGTCGGCGTTACCTTCGCTGGGGCGGCCAAGGGTGAGCGGCACCTCGTGGACACGATCAGCCTGACAAGCGCGCGCGGTGGCTCGAAGAACGTCGTCGGACCCCTGCGCACCTCGGGCAACCAGGTCCTCGACAAGAACGGCCTGCCCGTCATCTTCCGCGGCGTGAACATCCCCGGCCTGGAAGGCAACTCCGACGGTGAGGTCACCGACGCGGACGCCGCAGGCACCAAGGCGTGGGGGGCTAACTTCGTGCGGCTGCCGCTCGGCGAGCATCTCTGGTTGAGCCAGAACTGCTACTACGACCCCAACGAGATGCCCAAGGTCGACGCAGCCGTCCAGTCGATCACGAGCCGTGGCATGGTCGCGATGCTTGACCTGCATTGGCACACCGTCGGGAACTGCGGGCACGCCGGGCAATGGCCGATGCCGGAGTACGCCCAGACCATGACGTTCTGGAAGCAGGTCGCGGCGCGGTACAAGACCAACCCGCTGGTCGCGTTCGACCTCTACAACGAGCCACACGACGTCGCCGATGACCAGTGGCGCAACGGTGGCACCATCACCTGGAAGGGCATCACCTACCGCACGGCCGGCATGCAAGAGATGTACGACGCCGTGCGCAGCACGGGGGCCACGAACCTTGTCATGGCGACCGGCCGCAGCTGGGGCAACATCTTCCCGAAGACGGCCCCGCTCACCGGCACGAACATCGTGTACGCCATCCACGCCTACACCTGCCCCGAGGTCGCGCCGCCGAAGTGCACCAACGCTGCGCCGTACGACCCCTCGCAGTTCTTCAAGTACTGGACCACGGCGGAGACCACGTACCCGATCATCCTCAGCGAGTTCGGCTGGCCGAACCCGGACGACGGGCTCTACATCCAGAACGTGATCACCTACGCCGAGGCGCACAAGTGGAGCTGGTCGATCTACTCCTGCTGCGAGACATGGGGCTGGTTCCCGATCGTCGCGAGCAACAAGGCAGGGTCCGCGTGGCAGGCCCGGCTCGCCGGCATGCCGGCGCTCCGCGCCTTCCCCGGCGCCTGAGGCCCTCCATCGGAGCTTCCGCGTAGCGACCGGACGCTGCGCTGAGTGAGCAGGCAACCCCGCTGCGTCCGAATGGGCGATCGAGAACCCCCCGCGTGCGCCGACATGATCGAGACGCGCCCAGCTAGGGACTGTCTCGTTGCATGGATGCGTTACCGGTGGGTAACCTTCGTTATTGTTACTGGCCGGTAGGGCTACACCGGACCGAGGGAGGCCCGTCGAGATGGGTCACTACAAGACCAACCTGCGCGACATCGAGTTCAACCTGTTCGAGGTGCTCGGTCGCGACGAGGTCATGGGCACCGGCCCGTTCGCCGAGATGGACCCCGAGACCGCCCGCAGCGTGCTCAGCGAGGTGGCCCGGCTGTCGGAGAACGAGCTGGCTGACTCCTTCGCCGACGCCGATCGCAACCCGCCGGTCTTCGACCCCGAGGCGCACACGGTGACGCTGCCGGAGTCGTTCAAGAAGAGCTTCCGCGCCCTCATGGACGCCGAGTGGTTCCGCCTCGACCTGCCGGAGCACCTCGGTGGCACCGGCGCCCCGCCCTCACTGCGCTGGGCCGCCTCGGAGATGTTGCTCGGCTCCAACCCGGCAGCGTTCATCTACATGAGCGGGCCCGGGTTCGGGGTGATCCTCGACCGGATCGGCAACGCCGATCAGAAACGCCTCGCGGAGCTCATGGTCGACAAGCAGTGGGGCGCCACCATGGTCCTCACCGAGCCGGACGCCGGCTCCGACGTCGGCGCCGGGCGCACCAAGGCGGTCGAGCAGCCCGATGGCACGTGGCACATCGAGGGCGTCAAGCGGTTCATCACCGGCGGCGAGCATGACCTCGCCGACAACATCGTCCACCTCGTGCTGGCTCGTCCCGAGGGCGCCGGCCCCGGCACCAAGGGGCTGTCGCTGTTCGTCGTGCCCAAGTTCCTCGTCGATCTCGAGACCGGTGCACTCGGCGAGCGCAACGGTGTCTACGCCACCAACGTCGAGCACAAGATGGGTCTGAAGGTCTCCACCACCTGCGAGCTGACGTTCGGCGAGACGCATCCCGCGGTCGGTTGGCTCGTCGGCGATGTGCACGACGGCATCGCGCAGATGTTCCAGGTGATCGAGTACGCCCGGATGATGGTTGGCACCAAGGCGATTGCGACGCTGTCCACCGGCTACCTCAACGCCTTGGCGTACGCCAAGGAGCGGGTGCAGGGCGCCGACCTCAGCCAGATGACCGACAAGACCGCGCCGCGCGTCACGATCACGCACCACCCCGACGTACGCCGGTCGCTGATGCTGCAGAAGTCCTACGCCGAAGGCATGCGGGCTCTCGTGCTCTACACCGCGGCTGTGCAGGATGACATCGAGATTGCAGCGGCGCGCGATGGTGCGGCTGACGACGCACTCGTGCGGCTGAACGACTTGCTGCTGCCGATCGTGAAGGGCGTGGGTTCCGAGCGGTCCTACGAGTTGCTGTCGCAGTCGCTGCAGACGTTCGGCGGTTCCGGTTACCTGCAGGACTACCCGATCGAGCAGTACATCCGGGACGCCAAAATCGACACCTTGTACGAAGGCACGACAGCGATTCAGGGTATGGACCTGTTCTTCCGCAAGATCGTGCGTGACCAGGGGCAAGCGCTCGCTGCGCTGCTCGAGCAAATCGCAGAGTTCGCCAAGGGTGATGCGGGCAACGGCCAGCTCAAGAACGAGCGCGAACTCCTCGGTCGGGCACTTGAAGACGTGCAAGACATGGTCGGCGTCATGGTCGGCTTCCTGACGAGTGCAGCCGAGGAACCGCGCAACGTCTACCTCGTCGGCCTCAACTCCACGCGGCTGCTGCTGTCGCTCGGCGACCTCGTCATCGGCTGGCTGCTGCTCCGCCAAGCCGATGTCGCGCTCACGCGACTCAACGGTGACACCGGCCGCGATCATGCGTTCTACACGGGCAAAGTTGCTGCGGCGCGGTTCTTCGCGAGTACCCGCCTGCCGCTGCTGGCCGCCGAACGCGCCATCACCGAGGCGACCAACCTCGACGTGATGGACCTCGACGAATCAGCCTTCTGACAGGTTTATTTGTGCGGTAAGGGTGGCCTTCCGTTCAGGTCAGCATTGAGCGGCACCCGGCGGGTATCCCTTCGACACTTGTGACCGGACGTTCCGGTCCCACTGTCCAAGGAGGCACCAGAGCCATGGGTATCGGCGTCAGCGTCTTTCTCATCGCCGTCGGCGCGATTTTGGCCTTCGGCGTCAACGCAGCAACAGATGTCGCGAACATCGACATCATCGGGTTCATCCTCATGGCGTGCGGGGCGCTCGGCCTCGTGATCGCACTGATCGCCACGAGTGGCGCGCGGCGCAGCGACACCGTGGTCGAAGACCGCGTCGTCGAGCGGGAGCGCGTCGTCTAAACCCGTCCACGACAAGGCCGGCACTCCACGGGGGGTGCCGGCCTTCGTGGTGCCTGGGTACTACGTCGCGGGGCAGGCGGCCGCGATGCGCTCGCCCCCTGGCTTGGTGGCAACAAAGACGGTGAGCTTGCCGAGTTGTTCAGCAGCAACCCGGCACTGCGTCGAGTGGCCCTTCACGGCGTAGACAACGACACCCGGCTCGACAAACGAGGCATCCCCATCGCGCAGCGGCGCCTGCGGGTCGATGTTCGATGCATCCAGCTTGCAACGAATATCTGCAACCTTCGGACCGAGATCGGACTCGGTGACTCGCATGCGCTTCAGTCCGAGGTAGCGGGGCTCCACATACATCGTCCCGTGAAGTCGGACAAACTCGAGATAGTCGGCGATAGCAGTGCCGTGCGCTTTGTAGCGACCCGCTTCGCATGAGGTTGGCGACGGTAGGGGCGATGACGCGATGGGGTTCGAGATTTTCGTCCCACCACCGCACGCGGTAGCCATCAAAGCCACTGAAATCAGCGTGATGAGACGTCGCATACCGGTTGGACGCGACCGCTCAAGCGCCGGTTCCGTCGCGCCGCTGGTGAGTTGGCCCGGAGTCCCACGCAG
This sequence comes from Frankiales bacterium, assembly GCA_033851265.1. Lineage (GTDB taxonomy): Bacteria > Actinomycetota > Actinomycetes > JAWWOW01 > JAWWOW01 > JAWWOW01. The sequence continues at coordinate 317,912 of JAWWOW010000006.1, read as the reverse complement.
CGGATGTGGGTTGAGCGACGGCTCAACCCACCAGAGCCGCGGCATGGGGGGTTAGGCCCAGGCGAGGGCGGTGCCTGGCTCGGTGAGCAACGCGCCGATGTCGGCGAGAAAGCGGCTGCCCTGCTCCCCGTCGACGACGCGGTGATCGAAGGACAGCCCGAGCTGCGTCACCTGGCGTATCGCGATCTCACCCTCATGCACCCACGGCATCTCGCGGATCGCGCCGAGGCACAGGATGGCGGTCTCACCGGGAGTGAGGATCGGCGTACCGCTGTCGACGCCGAAGACGCCGACATTGGTGATGGTGATCGTGCCGTTGCTCATCTCCGCCGGCGATGTCTTACCGGCCCGCGCAGTCTCGACCAGCGCGGTCAACGCCTCCGCGAGCTCACGCAACGACAACCGGCCCGCGTCCTTGACGTTGGGCACGATGAGTCCACGCGGAGTTGCTGCCGCGATGCCGAGGTTCACGTAGTCCTTGACCACGATCTCCTGCGCGGCTTCGTCCCACGCGGCGTTGACCATCGGATTGCGGCGTACGGCGAGGATCATTGCGCGCGCGACCAGCACCAGCGGAGTGAGGCGTACGTCGCGGAACTCCCGACTCCCACTCAGCCGATCCAGCAGTCGCATCGACTCCGTCACGTCACACGTGAGGAACTCCGTGACGTGTGGCGCGGTGAACGCGGACGACGTCACCGCAGCGGCGGTGTGCTTGCGCACGCCCTTGATCGGGATGCGCTGCTCGCGAGTTGTCGGGTCGAAGTCAGGAGCCGGAGCCACGCGCACGGCTTCGGATGGCGCCGTGCTTGGCACGGTTGCCGCCGCACTCTCGATGTCGCGGCGAGTGATGGTGCCGCCGGGGCCGGTCCCGGTGATGGCGTGCAGGTCGACGCCGAGATCACGTGCCAACTTGCGCACGGGCGGTTTGGCGAGCACAGCCACGGCGCCGGTCTCCCGGCCGATCCGCTGCGATGCTGCCCGGCCGACCTCGAGTCCACCATGACGAACCGGGTGACGTCCCGGTCCCGCAGCCGGTGCCACCTCGGGTGGGGACGCTGACGCGGCGGCAGGAGCCGCGGACTTGCGCGGACGGCGGGCCGCCGATGTCTGTCGCGGCCCATATCCGACGAGCACGGACGTGCGACCACCCGGCGCCGCACCCCCGATCAGGCCGGGCTCGACCGCATCGTCAGTGTCAGGCGACGGGATGTCCGGCACCATGTCGGCGGACTTCAACGCGTTCGTCTGCGCAGGCGCCTCGGTCGTTGGTGTCGCAACGCCGTCGCCGTCACCGCCGACATCAAAGGTGATGATCGGCGTACCGACATCGACCGTCTCGCCTTCGGCGTGATGAATCTCGGTGACGACGCCGGCATACGGCGACGGCACCTCGACCGCTGCCTTGGCCGTCTCCACTTCGACAATGGGTTGGTTCAGCGTGACCGTGTCACCCGGCTGCACCAACCACTTGAGAATCTCGCCCTCGGTAAGGCCCTCACCGAGGTCAGGCAGCTTGAACTGCTTGCGCTGCGACATCGGGTCTCCTAGTAAGCGAGTGAGCGGTCAACGGCCTCGAGGATGCGATCGAGGTCGGGCAAGTAGTGGTCCTCGAGCCGCGACGGCGGGTAGGGCGTGTCGAATCCGCCAACGCGCAGCACCGGAGCCTCGAGCGAATAGAAACATTGCTCGGACACCCGCGCGGCCAGCTCGGAGCCGACACCGAGGAACACCGGAGCCTCATGAACAACGACAAGTCGCCCGGTACGCCGTACAGAGTCAAAGACGACAGGCATGTCGATCGGTGACAGCGACCGCAGGTCGATGACCTCGATGTCGATGCCGTCGTCGTGGGCGGCCGTCGCGGCTTCGAGCGATGTCTTCACCATGGGTCCATAGGCAACGACGGTGATGCTGCTGCCTTGTCGGACAACCCGCGCTTGGTGCAACGGGTCGGCGTCCGCAAGCGGGATCGACTCGTCGAGCTCTGCCTTGTCCCAATAGCGACGCTTCGGCTCGAAGAAGATGACGGGATCATCGCTCGCAATCGCCTGCTGAATCATGAAGTAGGCGTCGGTTGCGTTGGCGCACGTCACGACCTTCAGACCGGCGGTGTGTGCGAAGTACGCCTCCGGTGATTCCGAGTGATGCTCGACCGCGCCGATACCGCCGCCGTACGGAATCCGGATCGTCACCGGAAGGCTGATGAGCCCTTGCGCGCGGTAGTGCATCTTCGCGAGCTGACTGACGATCTGGTCGTACGCCGGATAGACGAATCCGTCGAACTGGATCTCACACACCGGGCGGTAACCGCGCAGCGCGAGCCCGATCGCTGTGCCGACGATGCCGGACTCGGCGAGAGGCGTGTCGATGACACGGTCTTCGCCGAAGTCCTTCTGCAGGCCGTCGGTGACCCGGAAGACACCGCCGAGCTTGCCGACGTCCTCACCCATGATGAGGACCTTCGGATCGTTCTCCATCGCTTTGCGCAGCCCGTTGTTGAGGGCCTTCGCGAGTGTGGTCTGGGCCATGGCTCAGACCTCCTCGAACGATTCGAGGTAGGCCCCGAACTCCGCGCGTTCCTGCGCAATGAGCGGCGTCGGCTCGGCGTAGACCTCGTCGAAGATCTCCAGCGGCTCCGGGTCGGGCATCTCGATACAGCCCTTGCGCACGTACGCCGCAAGCTCGTCCGCACCGCGGTCCACCTCGTCGAAGAACGCCTGGTCCGCTTTGCCGGTGCGGGACAGGTGCGCCTTCACCCGCTCGATGGGGTCCTTCAACTTCCAGGTCTCGAGCTCACTCGCCAACCGGTACCGCGTGGGGTCGTCCGACGTCGTATGCGCTCCCATCCGGTACGTGTAGGCCTCGACCAACGTCGGTCCCTGTCCTTCACGGGCTCGCTGCAACGCGGCCTTGGTAACGGCAAGAACGGCCAGTACGTCGTTTCCGTCCACGCGGATCCCGGGGAAGCCGAAACCACGCGCCCGCTGGTAGAGCGGGATTCGCGACTGCTTCTCGATGGGCTCGGAGATGGCCCACTGGTTGTTCTGGCAGAAGAAGACGACGGGCGCATTGAAGACACTGGCCCAGATGAACGCCTCGTTGACGTCGCCCTGGCTCGAGGCACCGTCGCCGAAGTACGCGATGACGGCCTTACCGTCCTCGCCGACCGCGCCATCGCGCTGGATGCCCATCGCGTAACCGGTCGCGTGCAACGTCTGCGAGCCGATGACGATCGTGTACAGGTGGAAGTTGTGTTCGTTCGGGTCCCAGCCCGCGTGGCTCACGCCACGGAACAACCCCAGCAGTTTCAACGGGTCCACGCCCCGGCAGTACGCGACACCGTGCTCGCGGTAGGTCGGGAACGCGTAGTCCCCGGCCTCCATTGCCCGACCGGATCCCACCTGTGCCGCCTCCTGGCCGAGCAACGCGGCCCAGATGCCCAGCTCGCCCTGTCGCTGCAGAGCGGTGGCTTCGACATCGACGCGGCGAACCATCACGAGATCGCGGTAGAGGCCGCGGAGCTCGTCGTCGCTGATATCAAGCGAGAAGTGAGGGTGCTCGAGCCGCTCACCTTCTGGCGTGAGCAACTGGACGAGTTCGGGATCGGCAGCTGATCCTGGCGCCGCCGTGAGGAAACCGTCCGACACATGCCCTCCTTGCAGTTGTGGCTACGCGCCTCGGTCGCGGGATCTCCGCAGGCCCGACGAGCACCGGTTGCCGGCAACGGGTACGTCGCCAACACCACCATGCTCGCAGACCGATCCGTAGGCCGGTACCGGCTGCTGGGACCAGGCGACTGGGAAGGGATAGGCCGGTCGTACCGTTGCGGCGGTCATGACGCTCACCGCGCAGGAACGGACACCGGTTCCCCCGGCCAACGTCCCTTGCGGTGATTGCCGCGTCGACAGCCCGCGCGGCCGGTGGATCATCGCCGCCACGGTGCTCGGGTCGGGCGTCGCGTTCCTCGACGGCACGATCGTCAACGTCGCACTGCCGAAGATCCAGGCCAACCTCGGCGCCAGCTTCACCGAGCTGCAATGGGTGCTTGATGCCTATCTGCTGACGCTGGGCTCACTCATCCTGGTCGGCGGCGCGCTTGGTGACCTCTTCGGGCGCAAGAAGATGTTCCTGGTCGGACTCGTCGGGTTCGGGATCGCATCACTTGCATGTGGGCTGGCACCGACCGCGACCACATTGATCCTCGCGCGCGGGTTGCAAGGTGTCGCTGCGGCTTTGCTCGTGCCCGGCAGTCTCGCAATCATCACGTCGTCATTCGACGCCGCCGAGCGCGGTCGCGCGATCGGCACGTGGTCCGGCCTGTCCGGCGTCTCCACCGCACTCGGACCCTTTGCGGGTGGCTATCTGATTGACGTCGCCAGCTGGCGGTGGGCCTTCCTCATCAACGGCCCGCTGATCGCTGCCGCCATCGTCGCCACCATCCGCCACGTGCCCGAGTCACGGGCACCGGCGCCGCCCGGGGAAAGCGTCATCTCCCGGCTCGACCTGCCCGGGGCAATCACTGCTGCCCTTGGCCTCGCGCTCGTCGTCTACGCACTGATCGAAGTCTCCCGACTGCGCAGCACCATGGTCGCGCTGCTGATCGGTGTCGGGGTCGCCCTGCTCATTGCATTCATCCAGATCGAACGGCGGCGGCGCATGCCGATGTTGCCGTTGCACCTGTTCCGGTCCCGTGAATTCGTGGCCGCCAACGTCATCACCCTGCTGGTCTACGGCGGTCTGACCGGCACGATGTTCCTGCTGGCCCTGGAGCTGCAGAACGTGCTCGGCTACTCGGCGCTCGAAGGTGGCGCCGCGTTCCTGCCCTTCACCGTGCTCTTGCTGGTGTTGTCACCCCGTGTCGGTGCACTGCTGCCGAGGATGGGGATGCGCGTGCCATTGACGTTGGGGCCGCTCATCACTGCCGCTGGCCTACTGCTTCTGGTGCGCGTCGATGCGGGATCGTCGTACCTCACCGACATCCTCCCGCCAGTTGTGCTGTTCAGCCTGGGCATGTGTCTCGTGGTCGCTCCGGTTACGACAGCCGCGCTCGGAGCGGTGGACCCTGCCTGGAGCGGCATAGCGTCGGGTGTCAACAACGCGGTCGCACGAATCGCTGGCCTGGTCGCGATTGCGGTGCTTCCCCTCGCCGCCGGTCTGTCGCAGGGCTCGGTCGGCTCGTTCACCGAAGGCTTCCACCGGGCGATGGTGATCGGGGGGGCAATCTTCGTCGCCGGGGGCGTCGCGGCTCTGATCGGCCTTCCCAGCCGCGCGCACAAGTCCGCCGATAGCGTCGAGGCGTGAGCAGCGCGTTCGACACCGCCATCGCGGTGCAGCCGGGGGCGGCCGGCACGTACTCGGTCACGGTCGACCCTGGGTGGAGCATCGGCGATCGGCCCAACGGTGGCTACTTGATGGCGCTCGTCCTGCGGGCGGCTGTCGAGTCGAGTCCGCATCCCGATCCGCTCGCGGCCAGCACACTCTTCTTGCGTCCACCGTCGTTCGGTCCCGCCATCGTCGAGGTGGAGGAGCTCCGCGTTGGACGAAGCGTTGCGATGCACCGTGCCCGCCTCGTCGAGGACGGCAGTCCGGTTCTCGAGATGCTCGTCACGTCCGGCCGTTTGCCGACCGGTGAACCCGAATACGAGTACGGCCCACCCCCCGAACTGCCACCTCTCGATGAGTGCCCCCGCGGACGGCCGGTTGCACCGGACGGCACGCACATCGGGCTGTTCGACCACGTCGAGGTGCGCTACGACGCGAGGACGGTCGGTTGGGCAACGAACCAACCGGGGCCGCACCCGCCAATGATCCGAGCCTGGGCGCGCATCGTCGATGCACCAACCGATCCGTACGGCGTCGTTGTCGTTGCCGACGCGCTGCCACCATCAGTGTTTGCTCTCGGCAGGATTGGCTGGGCGCCGACCGTAGAGATGACCACGCTGCTGCGCGCGCAACCGGCGGAGGGCTGGCTGCGCGTCGCCATACGCACGACGCTGTTGCACGGCGGATGGTTCGATGAAGAGGTCGTGATCTGGGACGACACCGACCATGTCGTGTGTCAGGCCCGGCAACTAGCCATGACGAACCGCGGGAGCAACCGCGCACGAAAGGAGGCGCCCCGTGCAGCAGCGGACGATCGGTAACCGCACCGTGAGTGCGATCGGACTCGGCGGCATGCCACTGTCGATCGAAGGTCGACCCGACACGGACCGCGCCATCCGTACGCTGCATGCAGCTCTCGACGTCGGCGTGACCCTGATCGACACCGCCGACTCGTACCACTTGAATGCCGGCGAGGTTGGTCACAACGAGCGACTGATCGCGCGGGCGCTGGCGACGTACGCCGGTGACACCTCGGACGTTCTTGTGGCGACCAAGGGTGGCCACCTTCGTCCCGGCGACGGCTCCTGGACGATCGACGGTCGTCCCGAGCACATTCGCGCTGCGTGCGAGGCCAGCCTCAAGGCGCTCGGGGTGGAGGCCATCGGGCTCTACCAGTACCACCGGCCCGACCCACACGTCCCGTGGGCCGAATCTGTCGGGGCGATCCGCGAGTTGTACGACGCGGGCAAGGTCCGGCTCATGGGCGTCAGCAACGCGACGGTCGACCAGATCCGGGAAGCGGTTGATGTTCTCGGTGGAATCGGCGCGACGGGGTTGGCGAGTGTGCAGAACGAGTTCAGCCCGCGCTTTCGATCCAGCGAGGACGAGCTCGAGCTGTGCGCCGAGCTCGGGGTCGCATTTCTGCCGTGGTCGCCGCTCGGCGGCATCGGCACTGCCAGCCGGCTCGGCGCGGACGTCAGTGCATTCGCAGAGATCGCCCGGGCTCACGAAACGTCGCCCCAGCGCGTTTGTCTTGCATGGATGCTCGCGAAGGCGCCGGTCGTCATCCCGATTCCGGGGTCAACTCGACCCGAGACGATCACCGACTCGGCGTCTGCCGTCGATCTCATGCTGACCGCCGACGAGATCGCGCGTCTGGACGCCGCCAGATAACCGTTCGCTCTCGATCGTGCCGACCGGGGATGATGCCCGCTCCGGACACGGTTGGGATGTGACGTGAGTCAGGGGCCGTCGGCGACAGCGATGCCGGCCCGCGGCGTTTTATGGTTCGCGTTGAGCATCGTCTACGTCGTGTGGGGTTCGACGTACCTCGCCATCCGCGTCGTGCTCGAGACGGTGCCCCCATTCCTCTCTGCTGGCGGCCGGTTCCTCATCGCCAGCGTGGTGATGGGCCTGGTTATTCGGTGGCGCAAAGGCCCCGGGGCTCTTCGCGTGCGGCTGTCCGAGTTCGGCGCCTGCGCCCTCGTCGGCGGGCTGTTGCTGCTCGGTGGCAACGGCCTTGTCGTCGTCGCCGAGCAGAACATCGACTCCGGGCTGGCCGCGCTGGTCGTCGCCGCTGTTCCGCTGTGGGTTGTGTTGCTTCGGCTCGCTAACCGCGACCGACCGCGGACCGCAACGATCGCCGCCGTCCTTGCGGGGTTCGCCGGCATAGCGGTGCTCCTGTCGCCGGGCAGCGGCGGGTCGACGCGGGTGTACGGCGTTCTCACGGTGCTGTGCGCGTCGTTCTTCTGGTCCCTCGGCTCGTATTTCTCGGCGCAACTGCCGCTGCCCGCCGACCCGTTCGTCACCACCGTCTACGAGATGTTCTCGGGTGGCGCGCTGATGCTCCTCGTCGCGCTGGCACGGGGCGAGTTCATGGACGTGTCGGTAGCCGACATCTCCGGGCGCTCGTGGGCGGCACTCGGCTACCTGACCGTGGCCGGCTCGATCATCGCGTTCTCGGCGTACGTCTGGCTGTTGCGTAGCGCGCCTATCTCACTCGTGGCGACGTACGCCTACGTCAATCCCGCGGTAGCCGTGCTTCTCGGCGCACTGATACTCAGCGAACCGATCACCATGCCGATCGTGATCGGTGGGGCCATCGTTATCGCGTCGGTGGCGGTCGTCGTCTCGGTCGAGCACCGCCCGCGCGAGGCCCCACCGGACCCTGGGGCGCCGGTGGCCGAGGCGCTCGAGGCGCCAGCTGGCCGGTGACCGAGTGCTACGGGCGACCGAGCAGGACGTCGAACGCGTGGTTGCTGATCTTCGCCGGCGTCACAGGAGGAACGCTCGCACGACTAATGGGTTCGTCGTCGTCGACCACGTGCGGCATCTCAGGAATGTGATGCCGCACGACCGTGGATGACTTCAGAACCGACAGGTCGCGGCTCAACTGGTCGACGCGGGTGGCGAGATCACTCACGGTCTCCGTCAGTACGCCGAGGTCGTCCGGCACCTCGGTAACGGCGGTTGACCCGGGAGCAACTGCCTCGCGACCACGCAGCGCGCGGATGATGGCGAGGCGGCGGGACTCGATGTCTCTCTTCAATGGAATGTCCGTGGTGAGTCGGCGGGGCACGGCAGGCTGCAGTCCACTTAATAACGCAAACGTCCGCAATGAATTCACTGCGGACCCAGCGCGCACTTTACCTGCCCAGGACTGACGCGCCTAACTACGGCGTGCCGCTGCGAGTTCTTTCACTAGCGGTACACCGTCGATGATCACGCCGTCTGCACCATCAGCAAGTGCCGCGCGAGCGGCACTCGTGCTTGCGATCGGCCACGTCAGCAGGACCGGTGCCAGGGAACGCATCCGTGCCGCCCATTGTGGTTGGGCGAGCACGGTCTGCTTTATGCACAGTGCGTCGGTGCGATGCCGGCTGAGTCGGCGAGGCAGCGCACGCGCCTCCCGCGGCGTGGCAGCGCTGTGGATGATCCGCACGTGCTCGAGTGGTTCGAACGCGTTGAGCATCGACCATGCACGGCTTGCCACGACGTACGGGCGACCGGGCGCGAGGCTCTCCATCGCGGTGGCGATGGCGCGTCCGAGCCACGGATGCCAACCCTTGAGATCGATCATCAACAGCACGTCATCGGAGAGCTCGCTGACGAGCTCGCGGAGTTGCAGTCGCGGGCCGGCCGCGGGCACGAGATACCAGCGGTCCCACAGCCAGGGCAGGACACCCATCGTTTTCGTATGCCGAACTTCGAGCCGGCGACGGAAGAGATGGACGTCGGCCTCGATCAGGTCGGCGCCAGCATCAATGGCTGCGGGGATCTGATCCGGTGTATTGCCGACCCGGTGGGCGATGAGCAGTGGCCGGCGGTCCCAAGCATCAGCCGCGTGGGACATCACGCCGAAACGGTAGCGACCTCACGGCCACGCCGTGGCTGCCAGCGCCGCGCGGCGAGGCAGCCCCCGCCGAGCAGCAGGGCTGGCGCCCAGACGACGACGGACGCGAGCGAGGTCGCCCCGAGTGCGGTGTGCAGCGGCAGACCCATGGCGACCAGACCAGCAACGAGGGCGCCCTCGCGGGGGCCGGCACCGTGCATGCCGGGAACGATGCCGGCGATCCGGCTCGCGCCGATGACGGCAAGCAGCGGCAGGGGTTCGACCGTTTGGCCTAATGCGTTGACCGATCCGAGGAGTAGCGCGAGGAAGGTCAGCTGGTAAACGAGGCTGAGTCCCACACCGCGGATCACGCGCATCGGCGACGGAAGCGCCCGGTTGGGGAACACATTGGGATGCCGCCGCCGCACGAGCAGCGCGGCGATGAGGACGAACGGGCTCGCGATGATCGCCGGCAGCGCGTCATCGAAAGGCAGCGTGACGCCCGCAACAAGGATGAATGCGAGGGTGGCGATCCCGGCGACGATGCGGTCGACGGCGACGTCGGCGTACGCCGCCGCAGTCTCCATGCCCCGCTTGCGTAGCTGGTGAGCGCGCCAGATGTCTGCGCCGGTGTGGGCTGGCGTCAGCATTCCGATGAGCTCGCCTTCGGCGTACACACGCATGAGCCAGCGCCGTGGCGCTTGGCTGGCGGTCACTTGGTGCCAACGCAGCGGGCAGAGGACGAACGTTCCGACCGCCCAGGGCACCAGCCCGTAGAGCAATGGGCGCAGCGATGCATGCGGGACCCGGGCGAGGTTGATCGCCGCAATCGCCAGGACGAGAACCAAGACACCACCCTGAACCCACTTGTTGCTCGTCGCGGCACGAGCGAGCCGGATGATCCGGCGCGGCTGGTGCGACGACACGGCGACTCCTCAAAAAAAGGGGGATGCTGGCGAGCGACCTCTGGTGTGTCGGCATCCGGGTGCCCCCAGTGGAGGGCATCACCACATCGGCTGGCTGAACGGCGGCTGAACTCTGCTGAGCGAACGCTGAGTGCGCGAATGGGCCAGGAATCTTTGCGGCATATGGGTGCCAAACCGGACGAGTCGACGCGTCGATGGAGAACTGATCGACCACAGCCCGTGACCACGACGGGATCCGCTTCGTTGCCCCGTTGTCAGCGTCGGCCACCAGCACTGGAAGGCACCACTCCGATGTCGCTTCCCACCCCCATCAGCACCGCACTCACGCTCAGCCTGGTTCTGCCGGGCGATGAGCCGTTGCCCGTCGACGCCTCCCTCGAATACGACGGCAGCGACCCGTTCGCCGTCCACCTCGACATCGCCGCCGGCGATGGCATGGTGCGCTGGAGCCTCGCCCGCGAGTTGCTGACCGAAGGTGTCGAAGGCCCGGCCGGCATGGGCGACGTTCGGATCATCCCGATCGGCGGCACACACGGTCGTCGCGTGCGCATCGTCCTCACCAGCCCGGACGGCGCGGCCACCCTCGAAGCACCGTTGACCGAGATGGTGGAGTTCCTCGCGGCGACCTATGCAGCGGTGCCGAGTGGCACCGAGTCCGAGCTGATGGACGTCGACACTCTCGTGGCGCAACTGCTCGCTAGCTGACGTCCGGCTCGACACGACGCAACGCTGCGTCAATGACATCCTGCGGCACCTTGAACTGGCTGAGCAGCAAGTCGATCTTTGCCTCAGCACGCTCGTTGACGCGGTAGTCGTGCTCGGCCTTCATCCGATCCCGATCGGCCTGTCGATTCTGCGCCAGCAAGATGAGCGGCGCGGCGTAACTCGCCTGAGTCGAGAAGATCAGGTTGAGCAGGATGAATGGGTAGGGATCCCAGTGCAAGGCGAAGAGGCCCACCGCGTTGATGGCTAGCCAGACAGTCACGCCAGCGGTCTGGTAGCCGAGATAGCGCCACGACCCGAATCCCGCCGCGACGCGGTCCGCCGCGCGTTCGCCCAGCGTCGCGTGCTCGTAATGGTGGATGTTGACCGGGCTGAAGAGCGGTCCCGGCGGCGCGTGGTGCTTGCGCACGGCGAGATCTCTGCGTCGGCGGGTGGCCCGGTCGGTCGCCATGTCAGATCGGCGACATGTCCACGAAGCGCGAGTAATGACCTTGGAATGCCACGGTTATCGGGCGGGTCGGACCGTTGCGGTTCTTGGCAACGATGATGTCGGCCTCGCCCGCGCGCGGTGACTCCTTCTCATACAAATCCTCGCGGTGCAGCAACAGAACCAGGTCAGCGTCTTGCTCGAGAGATCCACTCTCTCTCAGGTCAGAGAGTTGCGGTTTCTTATCCGCGCGCTGTTCTGACTGACGGTTCAGCTGCGAGATCGCGATCACCGGAACGTCGAGCTCCTTGGCCAACAGCTTCAGCGACCGCGACATCTCACTGACCTCGACCTGACGGTTCTCCACCCGCTTGGGCGACGTCATCAACTGCAGGTAGTCGACAACGATCAGCTTCAGGTCGTGACGTTGCTTGAGCCGACGTGCTTTGGCGCGGATCTCCATCATCGTCAGGTTGGGCGAGTCGTCGATGAAGAGCGGCGCCTCTGCCACCTCGCCCATCCGGCGGGCCAACTTGGCCCAGTCGTCGTCGCTCATGGTGCCGTTACGCATGCTGTGCAGCGGCACGCGCGCCTCAGCTGACAACAGACGCATGGTGATCTCGCTGCGCCCCATCTCGAGGGAGAAGATGCAGCTGGTCATGCCGTGCTTGATGGACGCGGACCGACATGCATCCAAGGCCCAGGTCGACTTCCCGACGGCCGGGCGCGCCGCAACGATGATCATCTGTCCCGGGTGCAATCCGTTGGTCAGGTCATCGAGGTCACGGAAGCCGGTCGGTACTCCGACCATGGTGCCGCCGCGGTTGCTGATCGCCTCGAGCTCGTCCAGCGTCGCGGGCAAGATCTGATCGAGTGCCTGGTAGTCATCTGTCGTACGTCGCTCGGTGACTTCGTAGACCTCGGCCTGCGCGCGGTCGACGATGTCGTCGATCTCGCCCGCGTCGCCGCCGTAGCCCAACTGGACGATGCGCGTACCGGCGGTGACGAGGCGTCGGAGGATCGCGCGCTCGGCGACGATGACGGCGTAGTAGCCGGCATTGGCGGCCGTCGGCACAGAAGAGATGAGCGTGTGGAGGTAGGGCGCGCCACCGACCTTGGCGATCTCATTGCGTTTGGTCAGCTCGGCGGAGACGGTGACGGCGTCGGCCGGCTCACCGCGGCCATAGAGATCGCAGATGGCGTCGTAGATCGTCGCGTGTGCCGGTCGGTAGAAGTCGGTCGCGCGCAAACCCTCGACGACGTCGGCGATGGCGTCCTTGGAGAGCAGCATGCCGCCGAGCACGCACTGCTCCGCCTCGATGTCCTGGGGTGGGGTGCGCTCGAACTGCGGCTCCTGCGGCGAGGCGTAGGACCCGATCTCGGCGACCGACACTGGCGCGTCCTTCCATCACGTGACCGTTCGCATCCAATTGGAGCGGCGAGCACCGACAAGTTTTCAGGGGGAAGCGCGCAGCGTAGGCGTAATCGCGAGACCAAGAGGATCACTGTGTGGACGGGGTTGGGGAGAACCCGTGCACAACACGTCTGCAGCAGTGCGCAGAGTGTGGAGAGGGTGTGCGTGTCACCCGTCGTCGGAAAGCGGACGAGCGCGTTGGTCGGCACAAAGGGCGTGCACCGCCTGTGGACAGAAAAAAAGTCTCGTCGAATCGGTCTTCGACTCAGGACGAGGCGGCGACGACCTCGACGTCGATCGCGGCGAGGACTTCAGGATGCAGTCGTACGGCGACGCGGTGGCTGCCGAGCGTCTTGATCGGATGCGGCAACTCGATGCGACGGCGGTCGAGATTCGGACCGCCGGCGGCCTTGACGGCGTCAGCGACATCGCTTGCTGTCACCGACCCGAAGAGCCGTCCGCCGTCACCGGCCCGCGTCGGCAACGTGACCTGCAACGACCCCAGTGCCGACGCGACGTCCTGCGCCTGACCGAGGTCGTGGATCTCGCGCACCTCACGCGCACGCCGGATCGTCGCGATCTGCTTCTCGCCACCGCGGGTCCATCGAATGCCGAGACCCTGCGGGATCAGGAAGTTGCGGCCGTACCCGTCTTTGACCTCGACCACGTCACCAGGACCGCCGAGACCACTGACTTCTTGGGTGAGGATGAGTTTCATCGCGCCGTGCTCGTGTACGGGAGCAGCGCCATCTCACGGCTGTTCTTGATTGCCGTCGCGACATCGCGCTGGTGCTGCGTGCAGTTGCCGGTCACCCGACGGGCGCGAATCTTGCCGCGGTCGGAGATGAACTTCCGCAGCAGGTTGGTGTCCTTGTAGTCGATGTAGGTCGTCTTGTCCTTGCAGAACTGACAGACCTTTTTCTTGACTTTACGAATGATGGGCTTAGCCACGAACAGTGCTCCTCAGAATTCTGTGTACGTCGAAAGATCGCTTAGAACGGCGGTTCATCGGAGTACCCGCCGCCGCCGCCACCGGCACCGCCAGTGCCGCCGGCCTCGCCGCCACCGCCCGCAGGCGGTGCTGCCCACGGGTCGTCAGCTGCTCCCCCGCCGCCACCGCCACCGAAGCCGCCGCCCCCACCACCGCTGCCGCGACTGGTCTTGGCGACCTTCGCGGTCGCAAAGCGCAGCGACGGACCAACCTCGTCCACCTCGAGCTCGACGACGGTGCGCTTCTCGCCCTCACGGGTTTCATACGACCGTTGCTTGAGGCGGCCTTGCACGACGACGCGGGTGCCGCGGTGCAGGGACTCGGCGACGTTTTCGGCCGCTTGCCGCCAGACGCTGCAGCGGAGGAACAGCGTGTCGCCGTCTTTCCACTCACTCGTCTGTCGGTCGAACGTCCGCGGTGTCGACGCCACGGTGAAATTCGCCACCGCAGCACCACCGGGGGTGAAGCGCAGCTCCGGGTCGTCGGTCACGTTGCCAACGACGGTGATGACCGTCTCGCCTGCCATGGTCGGTCCCTTCTCGTTACTTCTGGTCCGGGCGCACGACCTTGGTGCGCAGAACAGCCTCGTTAAGACGCAGCTGACGGTCGAGCTCAGCGACATCATCCGGCTCGGCTGTGACATCGACGACGGCGTAGATGCCTTCGGTCTTCTTGTTGATCTCGTAGGAAAGCCGGCGGCGGCCCCAGACGTCGATCTTCTCGACGGATCCGCCACCCTGGCGGACGACGCCAAGGAGCTGATCGAGGGACGGTTGGACGGTGCGTTCCTCGAGGTCGGGATCGAGGATCACCATGAGTTCATAGCGACGCATGAGAGGTGGAGACCTCCTCTGGACTCGGGCGGCCACGGTCGATCCGTGACAGGAGGGCGCGTCTTGCGCGGATGATCGCGACTACGGGAGCCGTACGCCGTCCGCGGCTCGCACAGGGTAGCCCACCGAACGGCGGGTCTGCGGTCGTCCGGGTGGGGCTAGTGGACAGGCGGCGCCGGCGGCGCACCGCCACCGTGGTTGGTGCCGTCGCCGAACTCCGCGCGAGCCAGCCGTACGACGCCGACGACCACGCCGGCGACGAGAACAGCCGCCAGGGCACCGGGCAGCCCGAGTCGACGCGCATCGACCGGTTGCGACAACGAGGTGGCGGCCTGGTCAGTGCTGGGCGCCGGGGTCGGGGAAGCACTCGGGTCAGTCGCAATAACCGGCCCCAGTGGCGCGGACGAGGCGCCGGGGCTCGGGAACAGAGTGCCCGACCCGAATTGCGGCACCTGGGACAGCCCCTGGCCGAGCACGCTGGTACCCGGTGGAGGCGTGCTGCCCGGCTGCGGTGACGGGCCCGTCGAGGGCTGCGGCTTCGGCGAGGGTGAGTGGCTGGTGGTCGGTGTAGGCGAGGGTGTCGGCTTGGCCACCACGGTGATCTTGCCGGTGTCCGTGGGGGGGTTGAGTGCCGCGCCGCTGGTCGCGGTGTACGTCATGACGCGTACCGCAGAGAACTTCACTGCGACGGTGTCGCCCTTCGCCACGGTCTTGTCGAATACGGGCTTGGCCGAGCTCTCTGTGAACCTCACACTATTGCCCGCAAGGCCGGTGTCATCGTTGACAAACGTGATGGTGACGCCCGCGTAGATCTTCACCGGATCCTGAGTTAGAGCACTACCAGTCCAGTGAATCGAGCAGTTGGCCGCGGTCACTGTTGCGGTGGGGCATGGCGTGGGTCCGGCCGCCTGCGCGGGTGTCGACAGCACAAGGAGCGCAGCGGCTGGGGTGGCGATGACCAACGCGCCGAGCAGGGGAAGGGATCGGGCTCTCATCTCCCCTCCATAATTCCACCCCTGGCTGTGGACTCCTGCCGGCGATCGGCGCGACGACCCTCGTCGTGGTGACCTGTCACCCGTCCGGCGTACGCTCGAACCGTGGTGAGAATCGGTGCGCACGTCAAACAAGACGACCCCATCGCTGAGGCAGTTGCCCGAAAAGCCGATGTTGTCCAGTTCTTCCTCGGCGATCCACAGAGCTACAAGGGCCCGGTCCTGCCGGAGGAGCCCGACAAGCTCCGTGCACGGGCCGCCGCCGACGGACTCGACTTGTACGTGCATGCGCCGTACCCCATCAACATCGCGACCCTCAACAACCGGATCCGCATTCCGAGCCGCAAGCTGCTCGCCCAGCACGCCGACGCCGCGGCGAGCTTCGGGGCCAAGGCGGTCATCGTCCACGGCGGCCACATGAGCGAGGGCGACGATCCGGCCGAGGGCTTCAACAACTGGCGCAAGACTTTCGAACGCTGGGAGCCACCGCTTCCGATCCTCATCGAGAACACCGCGGGTGGTGACAACGCGATGGCACGCCGGTTCGACCGGCTCGCGATGTTGTGGGACGCGCTCGAGGGATTCGACGTCGGGTTCTGTCTCGACACCTGTCATGCGCACGCCGGTGGCGAGGAGCTGCTCGGTGTGGTCGACCGGGTCAAGGCGATCACCGGCCGCATCGACCTCGTCCATGCCAACGGCTCGAAGGACCCGTTCAACTCCGGTCGTGACCGCCACGAGAACTTCAGCGCCGGCGAGATCGAGGCCGACGCGATCGTTGCCGTCGTCCAAGCCGCCGGCGCACCGGTCGTCTGTGAAACACCCGCGGCGGGTCAGGTCAGCGACATCACGTTCTTGCGCGAACGAGTCCCCGCCTGACGGCAACCGAGACACCCGCTGCTACGACGAACAGCAGCGCAACCGTTCCGACCAACCACGGCGCGCCCGTTGTCGCCAGCCTGCCGCGACTCGGCGGCACGATCGTCCGCGCCGACGTGTAGCGGACAACCTGTTGGAACGTCGGGCGGTTCTGCCAGTCCATCGGTCGTACGCCGACAACCCCGGCCGTCGTACTCGGAATCTGGTCCAGTGCCTTGTCATGAGACAGCTGGTTGACCGACGACACCTGCTGCGCCGCCAACGCGCGCGCCACGGCGGTTCGCAACGACGTCCGCAGCGCCGCCCGGCAAACAGCGAGGGTCCCGCAGTAGGGCTGCGCATAGGGCGCCTGCACCGGAATTCCCAACGCCTGACGCAGCGATCGCGAGACGTAGCCGTACCACGGCACGTCGAGCCACGACGACCCGACAGCGAGGCGCGGATGATCGTCAGTCAAATAGGGGAAGTCATCGACGAGATCCCCGAGTTCCGGACGCAGGGTGTCCTTCGCCAGACCACCGTTGGCCTTGCCGTTGTTGTCCCACCAGGTGTCGAACAGCGCGATCGCCGCGGTGTGGTCGTACTGGCCGGTGCGTGCGCGGTCGAGACGATGAGCGCCGTCCTTGACCCACTGGCGCAGCAACGCGATCGCGGGCTGGCTCTGCGGGTCGTTCCCGACGACCGCAAGGGCTAGCGGCAGCAGCTTCGCACCGCGGAGGTCGACGGTCGCGGCATCGATCATCAAGCCCACGACGTCAGCACGATCCATCTTCTGGCCGCTGTCGACACGGGCCTGGAGCCGGTCGGCGAGCAGGTTCACGCGGTGCGTGCCGCTGTGGCCCCACTCGTCGTCGGCCATGCCCCAGCCCGGTGCCTGTTTGTTGTTCCAACTGGTCAGGAAACCGCGCGGTGGATTGATGTCCTGCGGATGAGCGGCGTCGGACAGCCAGCCCTGCCAGTCGAAGGCCGGGTTGGCCCAGCGCGGCAGGTCCGGCTCGACGGTCGCGGGCCGCTTTGGTAGCAGGCCGGAGTTGAAGAACGCGATGTCCTTGTGGTCGACGTAGAACCAGTTGAACGAGTAGTCCACGCCGGCGAACGCGCGTTGGAAGTCGCGCGCGCTGTGCACGAAGTCAGGGTTCGCTATTCGTGCAAAACCGATCGCTGAGTCGGCCTCGTGGCCGTACGTCGAGCGCTGCGTCACCACAGCGACCGGAACATCGGTGTTCGTCAACCGGTCGTGCGCGAGCGTCCGGAGCGTCACCACGCCGTGCACCGTGCGGTAGACGTTGAAGCGCAGGTGTGACGGCGTACCCACCCCGCCCGCGCTCGGGATGACGATCGACTCGTCGTGCACGTAGTGCTCGATCGGGACGCACTGTCCGCCACGCATGTAGTAGGTCGAGTTCACGGTGGGAGCCGACCCGTTCGGGTTGCACAGCCGCTCCATGATCGTGTCGACCATGTCGCCCCCGGCGCTGGTCGCCGACCACGCGTAGTCGCGACCATGCCCGAGCTCGATGATGAACTGCGTGCCGGCGAACGACACTCCGCGAGCATCGATCCCCGGGCCCTGCAGGTCGACCTCGTCGAGAAGCTGCGGGGTGTAGTAACTCGTCTGCGGACCGAAGACCGCGATGGGGTGCCCGTCGGTTGTGTGCTTCGCATCGACGACCAGCGCGTTGCTCATGCCCTTGCGGAACGGCCGGAAGTCGAACCTCCCCAGTGGTGTGCTCAGGTCACCGATCTCGGCCTGACGTTTCAGGGCTGCGGCGGTGCCCGGCACCGGCAACGGGGGGATCGGCAACCCGCTACCCCCGGCATCGGTGCCGCTGCCATCGGCGGTCGGCGCACCCAGCACCGGCAGCGCGACGCTCGGCTTGTTGGGCCGGAGCCCCCCTGGCATGAACGAGTACGGCTTCTCGGTGGTCGGGAACGCCTCGGGGTCATGCTTCGAACGCATCTCGTCGAAGATCTGGACGGCGCGCGGTTGACCGAACTTGTCGACGAGGCTCTGGAACCACACCGAGTCGGCGTACTCCTGGCCCCCGCCCTTGCCGAAGATTCCCCCGACCAACGAAGCGATGTAGATGATGTCGCCCCGGGTGTACGGCGTCGGCGCCTTCTGCAACACGGCGTACTCGCTCGGGCACTTCGGACCGAAGCCGACGCCGTTGTTACCGGGAGTGGGGATGCCGAAGGCGATCGGGCACAGCTTCTTCGCGGCGGCGTTCATCCCGGCGAGGAATGCGTCCAATCGAGCGACCAGGTCGCGGCCCTCCTGGCCGAAGCGGCCAACCGCCGAGGTGATCTGCGACTCTGCCTCGGCTGTCTTGTACGGCGCGACGAGCAGCTGCTCCTGGTCCATCAGGATGTTCGAGGCAGAGGGTCCCAGGAACGCCGCCAACTTCGCCGCACCGGTGTGCCGCAGGATGTCGGTGAGGAACATCCGGTCCTGGATGCCGGCGTAGCCCGCGCCGTACGCGACGTCGGTCGCGGTCGCGCCGGTGATGTGTGGCACACCGAACGTGTCGCGCCGGATCGTGACGCCGGATTTCGGACTCTCGGTGGACACGATCGTTGACGGCTCTCCGCCGGACCGGGCGTCCTTGTAATAGGTCAACAGCATCGAGTCGGTGAGCTGGCTCGGGACGACCGTGTTGAGCGCGTCGTACATCTCGAGCTGGTTGGCGAAGTTCTTCGGCTGCGTGCCACTGGCCGTGGCGAGGGCGCCCGGGTCGCTGGGGTTGCCCAATACACCCGGCAGGTTGGTCACGCCGAGTGAGACCAGGTCAGGGATGCTCACGGTGCCGCGGGAGCCGGGTGGCAGCACGTTCAGCGTTTCGCCGTGTTTGTCGGCGGAGGTCGTCGTGGGCGCCTCGGCACCGACGGACATCGCGGTCAGCGGACCGAGGGCAACGACGACGCCGGCAGCGACCACGACGAAAGCTCTACTGCGACCCACGGTTCCTCCTCGACGCAACGACCCCGTCAGCGGTGGTCGCGGCGTAGCCTCAGTGCTGAGCGACACCTGGGAGGACTCAATGGCCGCGCTGGCACATCCTTCCCTAGCAGGGTCGTCAGTGTCTTAGGTGGTCCCCATGCGTGTCCGCAGCACGCTCGTCATTGCTTCGCTAGCCCTTGGCATGGTCTCGGCTGCGACACATCCAGCTCGGGCTGCCGGTTGCGCGATCGTGGGTGTGCCGTTCCAGAAATGCGACACGGCCTACGCCCCAGCACCGAGCGTGAATCAGAAGTTCGACATCTTCTGGAAGGCCGGGAGCAGCCCGCGGCCCGCCGTCATCCTGGTGCACAGCGGGGGGTGGATTAACGGCGACAAGAAGGACTTCGCCGCGAAGAACGCGATCGTCAAGCCGCTGGTCGATGCTGGCTTCGTCGTCATCAACATGAACTTCCGGCTGGCGAATGCCGACGCAACGCTGCAGCCAGGTGAAACGAACCGCGCGTATAGCGACCAGCCGGCGGACGCCGAGTCAGTCATTCGCTGGGCGAAGGGCAGTGGGCGCGCCAGCCCCTACAACATCAACCCGAGTCGCATTGCCTTGCTCGGTGTCTCGACTGGGGGGCAGATCGCGCTGCTCGTCGCGCTTCGCAACTCGACGAGCCCGAGCCTCAAGGTGAAGGCCATCGTCTCTTGGGTCGGACCCACGGATCTGGTGAAGCACGCGGCGTACATCGAGGCCGCGGGCTCCACTGTTGGTAAGTCCTGGGCCGGTGGTTGCTCGGTCGCCGCCTGCCCGGGGAGATATCAGGCTTACTCCCCGCTCACCTATGCGAGCGCGCAGAACCCGGCGACGTTGATGGTGCATGACGTGGCGGACACGGTCGTTCTCTACAGCCAGTCCACCGAGCTGAACGACGCGCAGGTGGCGAGCGGTAGCACCGCCTCATACTTGCTGCCGGTCTCAGACCCGGCCTGCAACTCGCACGACACAGTGCACAAGTGCGCGGTCGTGCCGAGCGTCGGGTGGTTGCGCAACCACCTCTAGGCGTCGACCGGTGCCGGAATGCTTGGCCGTTTCACCCCACCCAGTCACCGGTGACGAAGCCGACCGTCTGGGCGAACATCAGCGGCGTCGCCACAATCACGTACACCGCGAACAGCGACTTGTGCTTCACAGCGAGCTTGCCGAGCAATACCCAGAGCGGAAACCACAACAAGGTGGCTCGGCCCACGGAGAGATAGAACGACGACGTCCCGAGCGCCACGACTTGCAGCCCGACGTACGTCGCTTCCGCCCATCGCGACCAGGCCAGCAACACGATGGTGAGCACGAGTCCTAGTCCGATCGCCGCGATGTCGGCGCGGAACTGCCATGCGTAGTCGCTCTGCACACCTGATGCCGTGGCGGCGTCCCAGGTCGTCTGCAGTGCGTCCCACGGCGCGGTGAACGTCCGGCCCCACATCCGTTCCTCCGCGTGCGACCAGGCGCGCCAGTCACCGAGCACGTGGTGCAGGTGCACGACGAATAACCCGAGCGGGATCGCCGGCAACAACAACCAGGCAACATCCGCGCGCAGTCGTCGGTGCGCGGTGAGGTACTCGACGATCAAGGCGACGGCGAGGAATAACCCGGTGACGCGCACGGTGCTCGCCGCCGCAGCGAGCAGACCCGCCGCCAGCCACGAACGTCGCCGTGCTGCGAGCCACGCCGGCAGCGCAAAGGCGAGGAACAGCGCCTCGGAGTAGCCCGCGGCCAGGAACACGGCGTACGGCGACAGCACGAGCGCGAGCACTGCCCACGTCCCTGCACCGCGCGGCGCCTCGAGCTCGGTGATGCGGGCGAGTGCCGTCACTGCGACGGCGCCCGCGATCGCCGACACGATGAGTCCACACCACACCCAGTTGCCGACTAACACGTGTACGAGCCGCAACGTCAGCGGCAGGCCAGGAAAGAACGCCGCAATGCCTTGGTCGGGATAGTGATCGGGGTAGCCGCCGTAGCCGTACTGCGCGACCTTGATGTAGAGCGCGACATCCCAGTGGTACCAGCCGCGCAGCCAGCTGGTCGCGGCGACGAGTACCGCGATGGCAACGGCCATCCGACTCGCGCACCAGACCACCAGGGGACCGGTCGGTGTCGACAGCAGGCGGCGTGATGCGGTCACGCCGGTGCGCTCACCACCGGTGTGTAGGGCGCCAGCCGCGCGCCTCGCCTGTCGGGCGCTGCGTCGAGGACACCGCCGGCCGGATCATCGTCACCTTCGCGCCGGACCACGTCGTACTGCGGTCGCAGAATTTCGATGACGACGCAGACCATCAGATAGATGAGCGCGGCGTCGCGCAGGATCACAGCGGCTTGGAACCACCCGTACGAGATGCCCTCACCCGACTTGGACAGCCCGATGAAGAAGATGTAGCGCGCGACAAGGAGTCCGATCTCGGTGGCTTGCCAGAAGAGGAATGCACGCCACTTCGGACGTGCCAATGCGGCCAACGGAATCAGCCAGATGACGTACTGCGGTGAGTAGACCTTGTTCAACAAGAGGAACGTAGCCAACGCGAGGAACAGCACCTGCGGCAGCCGCGGACGCCGCGGCGCCCACCAGATGAGCGCGCAAACCACGACCAGACCAATCCCGACTGCGACGGCCACGCCGATGTTCAGTGTGCTGGTGTGCTTGATCCACGCGGCGTCTCCGGGGTCGACCGCGTGCCGAATCTGATACCACCACGTGTCGAAGTCGGCCGGACGACTGCGGTTGAGGTCGTAGAAGGTTCGCCAGGAGTCGTAATGCGTCCGCATCACCGGCAGGTTGACGGCACCCCACGCGAGCACGGCGGTGATGGTCGCGACGAACCACGATCCGAGCCGGCGCGAACGCAGACACAGCACGAACATCGGCAGGAGGAACAACGCCGGATACAGCTTCGTAGCTGCGCCCAGACCGATGAACACGCCGGCCACCCACGGATAGCGCTTCGACCAGGCAAGTAGCGCCAGCGCCGCGAATGCAGCGGCAGCCAAGTCCCAGTTGGTGAACGCGTGGAAAACCAAAGCAGGTGCGAGCGCGAACAACGCGGCATCCCACGGTCGGCGCCGGTGGGTAGCACTCATGGCGATGACGACGATGACGGCCGAGATCGTCATCAGCAACGCGGTCAGATCGAAGAACGTCGGAGCCCGGTGGTCCACCGTGACCGCGGTGCCGTCGTCCTTGAGCACGATTTGTGGGTCATCCGGATGGATGAAGTTGGTCCCCTCCGCCGCGAGCCACATGAGCCCCCCGATGACGACGGGGTACTCCACCTTGTGGTCGACGTACGGAACCTTGATGCGATCGCCCGCACCGGTGTTCGGATCACGGTTGCCGACAAGCTCTTCGGAGTAATACAAGGCGACGACGTCGGAGTAACACACGCGGGTGTACTGGTAGTTGTTCGTCCAGTTCCCCGGATCCCGGCACGGCAGTTTCTGCAGCCACGCAAACCCACAGGTCACCAGCACGAACCCGACCAGGGCGATCAACGCCAGCGTGCGCCTGTTGGGCAGGGCCCGCCTGCCGAACGGGCCGCCGATGAGGTTCGACGCGCCGGCGACCACCGGATCCTCATGTGACGGCGCTACAACATCACGGGCCGACTCCACTGTCCGCCGGTCGGCCATCGTCACGACGCGAACGCTAGCCGCCCGGCTCCGGTTGCTGGCTCACGCCGGCCGACGCGGCCGCAGATGGCGATGCCGACGGCGTCGGCGACGGACCGATGGGCGGCGTCGGCAATGGGAACCCGGACTTCGATGGCTGGGCCGTTGGCGACGCCGATGGGAGCGGCGAGGCGATGGTTGGTGTCGCAGTCGGGGTAGCCGTGGGCGTTGGTGTTGCGGCCGCGCCGAGGTTGGCCGGCGGCGGGAAGTTCAGCACCGGCTTGCCCTGGAGCGCCGCGCTCATGAACGCCTTCCAGACCTTGGCGGGGATGGACCCGCCCGTCACCTCCGACAGCCCGAGCACGCCCTGCAGAGGCTTGTTGTTGTCGCGGAACAGCGCGACGGATGCCGACAGCTGCGGCGTGTAGCCGACGAACCACGCCGCCCGGTTGCTGGTCGTCGTCCCCGTCTTACCGGCCGCTGGACGACCACTGAGCTGGGCCCGCGTTGCGGTGCCTTCGCGGAGCACCGCCTGCAGCGCGAACGTCGTGTCCGCCATGACGTCACGGTCAAAGACCTGCGTTGTCTTCGGCTTGGCTTCATAGAGCGTCTTGCCGTTGTGGTCGGTCACCTTCTGGACGATGTACGCCGGGGCGTGCTTGCCCTGCGCAGCGAACGTGCCGAACGCGTCGGCCATGTCAACGGGATGTACGTCGATGGTGTCGCCACCACCGAGGAACGCCGACCCGCCGGCCTTCTTGCCGTCAACGGGTGCGGTGACGCCGGCTTGCTTCGCCACGTCGGTCACCTCCGCCGGACCGCCGGCGTCGAACCCGAGCTGGTAGTAGACCGTGTTGACCGAATGAGCGGTGGCTTGCACCAGGTCGATCTTCCCGAACTGCTCCGACCCGAAGTTGCTCACCTTCTGCCCGTGAATGGTTTGCGGTGAACGGCCGTCGTACTTGCTCGTCAACGAGATGCCGTGCTGGAGCGCCGCGACGAGGACGAACGGCTTGAACGACGACCCGGGTTGTGCTGTGCCTTGGAGCGCGTCGTTGAACTGGCGCTTCTGGTAGTCGCTACCGCCGTACATCGCGCGGATTCGCCCGCTCCCGGGTTCGACGGCCACGAGCGCAGTCCGCAGATCCTTCGGCGCGTCCCCCGGCACAACGTCGTTGACGGCCTTGACCGCCCCGTCTTGCGCTTGTTTGTCGATCGTCGTCTCGACGCGCAGGCCACCAAGGTTCAGTTGGTTCTCGCTGATGCCGTGGGCCGCCATGTCCACTTCAGCCGCCCTGATCAAGTAGCCGCGCGGTCCCGCGAGCGAGCTCGGCGTACGCCGCTGCTTGATGAGACCAGCCGGCGGGAACTTCTGCGCATCCGCCGATGCCTGCGTTATCCACTTCTCCTTGACCATGCCGTTGAGCACGTACTGCCAGCGCGCCTTGGCCGCCTGGGGATGTGCGGACGGGTCAAGGTTTCCGGGTGACTGGATCACCGCGGCCAGCAACGCCGACTGACTGAGGTCGAGTTGCTTCGCGCCACGACCGAAGTAGGCCTGAGCACCGGTCTCGATGCCATACGCGCCGCGTCCGAAGTAAATCGTGTTCAGGTAGTCGCCGAAGATCTCGTCCTTGGACTTCTGCTTTGCCAGCTTGATGGAGATGACGATCTCTTTCAGCTTGCGCGAGAACGTCCGCTGCTGGGTGAGATAGGCGTTCTTCACGTACTGCTGGGTGATCGTCGAGCCGCCCTGCGACACACCACCGCCGCGCAGGTTCACCCAGAACGCGCGCGCGATACCGGGCGGTGAGATACCGGACTCCGAGTAGAAGTTGCGGTCCTCGGCTGCGAGAACGGCATGGCGCGTGGCAAGCGGCACGTCGGACAGCGGCACTGCCTGGCGGTTCTGCGCACCGTCGCGACCGAGCTCGGTCTTTCCACCGGCGTAGGTGAAGACCGTTGTCTGTGCCACCGCAACGTCATTGGGGTTGGGGACGTTGACCGTCGCGTAGGCGATGCCGAAGGCACCAAACAACGCGATGAAGAAGCCGCCGGCAATGGCGAGGCTCTGTCGCCAGGACGGCACGTACCTGCGCCAACCCACCTGGCCCGCGCGTGGGTAGTCGATATGGATCTTTCTCACAACACCTCATGGGGATCGTTACGTCAGCGCCCGAAGGCTTTGGCCGTACCGCCACCGCTATGCCCACTTTGGGCCCGGTGCTACTCCTGGGCGGCGCGGCTGCCCGAGCAGGTTTGTCGCGCGGACACCGCAGATGTCCGCTTCTCCTGCCCGGTGCCTAGGACGAAAGAGACCGCGAGATGGTTCCAGCCACAGGACTGGCACACCTCGACGACGTACACGGTGAACTCCGGAAGCTCGGCCGCCAGCGCGGGAAGCTCGCCGGATTGGCGCACCCGCCCGTTGGTGTCCGCGCGGAAGCAGTCGCCGTAGGTATAGGTGACGTGGGTCAGCCGGTCCCGCCGGCAGATCGGGCAGTCGTCCTCGGTGGGCTCACCGTGAAAACGGGCCGCACGCAGGAGATACGGATGGGCGTCGCAGACATCTGCCGAGCTCACACTTCCGCCGCGAAGCCCGGCGAGGGTGGCCCGGCGATAGAGCGTGTAGTCGATGATCGAGCGGGGCGCGACCGCGGCCCGACTCCGGTTGCTCGCCGCGCTGCGGGGGGGGCGGCTTCGCGTGGTGGACACCGACACGCGGCGCACCCTACGCCCGCGAACGGGTAAATCCACGCTCAGGAGAAGGTGAACGGCGGATGACTTGCGTACGGCGGCGGCATGACATATCGTCCGCTCCTATCGCCGCGATGTATCGAGTCGATACATCCGTCGATGCAGAATCTACTCAGATCCCCCGCAAGCGAGGAGCACCCGTGAGCCGTCGGAGCGGTGTCCTCGAGCTGGCCGTTCTCGGCCTGCTCGCCGACACGCCGATGCACGGTTACGAGCTGCGGAAGCGGCTGAATGCCGTCCTGGGGTCGTTCCGGGCGTTCAGCTACGGCTCGCTCTATCCGTGTCTGAAGGAGCTCGTGCACCGCGGGTGGCTGGCCGAGGACACCGCCGCCGCCGACGGGCGCCCCACCAACCGGCGCAGCCGCATCGTCTACAAGCTCACCGCGGACGGCAAGGAGGCGCTGCAGGATCTGCTCGCCGAAGCCGGACCGTCGGCGTGGGAGGACGAGAACTTCGGCGTTCACTTCGCCCTCTTCGCGCAGACCGATGCGGAAACCCGGATGCGCATCCTCGAAGGCCGCCGCAACCGCCTCGAGGAACGTCTCGACGGTGTCCGCTCGGTACTCGGGCGCACCCGCGAACGCCTGGACAGCTACACCCTCGAACTTCAGCGCCACGGTTTGGAGTCCGTCGAACGCGAGGTGCGGTGGCTCAACGAGCTCATCAACGCCGAGCGTGCAGGCACGACAGCAACACCAGAGATCACTAATCAGCGGGACGCGACCGACCCGTCCGTCCACCCCGTCAGTAAGTAGCAAAGGAGCATCGGATGGGTTCCGTTCGCGTAGCCATTGTTGGAGTCGGCAACTGCGCGGCTTCGCTCGTTCAAGGCATCGAGTACTACCGCGAGGCCGACCCAGAGGCCCGCGTCCCCGGCTTGATGCATGTGCAGGTCGGCGACTATCACGTGCGCGACATCGAGTTCGTTGCGGCGTTCGACGTCGACGGCAAGAAGGTTGGCCGCGACCTCTCCGAAGCGATCGTCGCGAGTGAGAACAACACCATCAAGATCGCCGACGTCCCGCCGACCGGCATCACGGTGCTGCGCGGCCACACGCTCGACGGCCTTGGCAAGTACTACCTCGAGACCATCGAGGAGTCGACAGAAGAGCCGGTCGACGTCGTTGCTGCGCTGAAGGAAGCGCGTGCCGACGTCCTGGTCTGCTACCTGCCCGTCGGTTCCGAGGACGCCGCGAAGTTCTACGCGCAGTGCGCGATCGACGCCGGCGTCGGCTTCGTCAACTGCCTGCCAGTGTTCATCGCAGGCACCAAGGTGTGGGCCGACAAGTTCACCGCTGCCGGCGTACCGATCATCGGCGACGACATCAAGAGCCAGGTCGGCGCGACCATCACCCACCGCGTCCTCGCCAAACTCTTCGAAGACCGCGGCGTCATCCTCGACCGCACCTACCAGCTCAACGTCGGCGGCAACATGGACTTCATGAACATGTTGGAGCGCGACCGGTTGGAGTCGAAGAAGATCTCCAAGACCCAGGCCGTCACGAGCCAGATGTCGCACGACATCGGCAAGCGCAACGTGCACATCGGTCCGTCCGACTACGTCGCATGGCTCGATGACCGCAAGTGGGCCTACGTCCGGCTCGAGGGTCGCGCTTTCGGCGACGTGCCGCTCAACATGGAGTACAAGCTCGAGGTCTGGGACTCCCCCAACTCGGCCGGCGTCGTCATCGATGCGGTGCGCTGCGCGAAGATCGCACTCGACCGTGGGATCGGTGGTCCGCTGCTCGGTCCTTCGTCGTACTTCATGAAGTCACCGCCCGAGCAGTACCGCGATGAGGTATGCCGCGACAAGGTCGAAGAGTTCATCACCGGGGCCTGAGCGACCGCTAGCTGCGTTCTCCTTCGCTTGCGTGCGTTCTCCCGGCGGCGATCGCTCGCGTAGGCAGCGCGGTCGCGAAGAGTGCAGGCCGTCGGCCTGCGGATGAGCGACTCAGTTCTTCGGCGCTGCCGCTAACACCCGACTTAGCTTCCGGGGTTTCGGTTCTACGCTTTGTGAATGTCGTTTGTCGGTGATCTGCAGACCGTCCTGCGGGGGTCGGGATTCCGACGGCTGTATGCGACGCGGTTGTTGTCGCAGGCGGCTGATGGCTGTTTCCAGGTAGCGCTCGGCAGTTACGTCTTCTTTGACCCGAGCCGGTCAACGACGACGGAGAAGGCGGCCGCGGCGTTCGCCGTACTCCTGCTTCCATATTCGATCGTCGGACCGTTCGCTGGCGTTCTGCTCGACCGGTGGAGCCGACAACGTGTGCTGGTTGTGGTCAACCTGCTGCGGGCCGCCATGGTCATTGGGGTCGCTGGCCTTGTCGTTGCAGGTGAGGCAGGAGCTGCCTTCTTCGCAGCCGCGCTCGCTGTGTTGTCGGTCAACCGGTTCGTCTTGTCGGCGTTGTCGGCGGCGTTACCCCATGTCGTCGACGAAGACGAGCTTGTGATGGGTAACTCGGTCTCTACGACGTCGGGCACGGTCATCGCGATCATCGGCGGTGGCGTTGGCCTCGCGGTCAGGGAGCTCGCCGGTCGCGACCACGGTGCGAACGCACTCGTGATGCTGACGGCTGCAGTCATCTATGCAGCTGCGTCGACGGCGGCGCGCACCCTGCCGCGCGACGGCCTCGGGCCCGACGCCGATGCCAGTCGTCCCGAGACCGCGGAGGCACTCAAGCGCGTTGCGCGCGGACTCATCGACGGCACCCGGCACATCTGGCAGAAGCGACCTGCGGGGTATGCGCTCGCCGCGATCGCCGCGCACCGGTTCTTTTATGGCATCGGGACGATCGCGACGGTGCTGCTGTACCGCAACTACTTCGCGAACGGTAGGGATGACGACGGGCTCGGTGGCTTGGCGGTCGTTGTCGGAGCTGCCGGTGCCGGCTACCTCGTTGCCGCTGTTGTGACGCCATGGGTGACGCGGCGCATTCGCATGGAGACGTGGATCATCGCGCTCTACCTCGCTGCGGCTGTTGCGGAGCTGGCCCTGGGCTGGCAGTTCACCCGGCTGGCAATCGTCGGGGCCGCGTTCCTACTCGGCATCGTCGCGCAGGGCGCAAAGATCTGCGTCGACACACTTGTTCAGCTCTACGTCGACGACGCATTCCGGGGCCGGGTTTTCAGCTTGTACGACGTGCTGTTCAACGTCGCTTTCGTGGCAGCAGCAGGAGCCGGTGTGTTGGTCCTGCCGACGAGCGGCAAGTCGTACCTGTCCGTCGTGCTCATCGCGGTGGGGTACGCCGCAACCGGACTCGCCTATCGATGGGCAATACGCCGCCTCAACAACGCATCAACAGTTGAGCAGCCCGAGCACCTTGCATCTATTCGCGGGTGGTGAGCTCGGCCCACCCGTGCGTGGTGTGGGGAGGATCCCCAGCAGCGCGTCGACGACGTCCTGCACGGGCGCGACCACACCGCCGCTCGGCGACGGTGACGGCGACGGTGTCGGTGACGGCGAGGGGCCAGGGTTGCCACCGCCGCTGCCATTGCCGTTGCCGGTGTTCCCGGGCTGCGGCGCCGGTGACGTTCCAGGTTGCGGGTTGCCGTTCGCCGTGGTCCCACCGGCCGGTCCCGCCCCTGGTCCCACGAGGCCGCCGATGCCGAGCAGCGCCTCGATGGCCTTACTCGTCGCCGTTGCATCCGTGCCGGCGAGGCGGGCGACGACACCCCACGAGCCGCCGTCGGCCCGGGCCTGAGCCGCCTCGTCATAGACCTTCCGGAACGCGGGTACGGCGGCCGCGTCCCCAACGGCGGCGCGCGCGATCGCAACGGGCAGCGCTGCTTCGCTGACTGGCGTGGTGACAACCGGCGTCGTTGTCTGCAATGCAGCGGTGCTGATGCGCACCTGTAGCCCGGCTCGTTGTCCGGCGGCGACGATCGTCCGGCCTTCGGTGCCCTGGTTGAGGGATGCGGCGGCGTCGGTCAACTGCTTGTCATCGAAGACGAGATCGGGGACGACCCGTCGTTCCGCATCGTCATTGGTGAGAACGAGCGGCGTTGTCCGGGTGGGCAACACGCGACCGGCGATGACCACCTGGTGCAGGGCCGCAACCGTGAGCCCGCGGTCAGTGGACGTGATGCTGAGAGGGCGCCCCGACAGGGCGCCGACACGAATGGCGAACGTCCGCTCGATCCGAACGGCGGACTGGTCGGTCCGCACGGCGAAGGGTCCGACCTGTACCCGCAGTTGCGGGCCGCGCCGGGCGTCCGCGACAAACGCACCTCGCTGCAGGACACCGCTCACACCGTTGACAACGGTGTAGGCACCGGTCCCACCGAGATACGCCGTGCGACCGGAGGTGCTCAGGATGGCCGAGCCGTCAGCGCTGGTCTGGACCACATCGCCGCGGCGCAGCCGCAGTCCAGGTACGCCGGGCACGGTGCTGCCATTGGGGGAAATCACTGAAACGTTGCGCGCGTCGGTGAGGGTCGTCACGGCGGACGCGCCGCTGTGCCCGCAACCGGCGAGCATGCCGACAGCAGCCACGGCCGTTACGGCGATGGCCGCCGACTGTGCCCGGGGATGCGGCATTTGCCCCACCCGGTAATGGTCGTCGGAACGCAGGCCTCACTCCATGGCCCGAAATGACTAGGTCGGGACTAGTCATTCGCCTGGTCGGCGGCGGGCGCAGGCCCCGGATCCGGCACCCCACGCTCGGCCGCCCAGGCCCGAAGCTCCGCGTAGGCCTCGGGCTCGCTCATCGGGCCGCGGTCGATCCGCAGCTCGAGGAGGAAGCTCAGCGCCTCCCCGACCAGCGGACCCGGCGTGATGGCGAGGTAGTCCATGACCTGCTTGCCGTCGAGCGGCGGGCGGATCGCGGCAAGCTCCTCGACCTCGGCCAAGCGGGCGATCCGGGCCTCGAGATCGTCGTACGCCGCCTTGAGCATGGCGGCCTTGCGCTTGTTGCGTGTGGTGCAGTCCGATCGGGTGAGTACGTGCAGCCGTTCCAGCAACGGCCCCGCGTCGCGGACGTACCGGCGTACTGCCTTGTCGGTCCACTCGCCCTCGGCGTAGCCGTGAAAGCGCAGGTGCAACTCGACCAACGTTGCGACGTCCTCAACTATCTGCTTCGGATAGCGCAGCCGCTGTAGCCGCGCGCGCGCCATGTCCGCGCCGACGACCTCGTGGTGGTGGAACGACACGCCGCCTTTTTCTTCGAACTTCCGCGTCTTCGGCTTGCCGATGTCGTGGAGCAACGCAGCCATCCGGGTCACGAAGTCCGGCTCCGAGCCACGTTCCCGTTCGAGTGCGACCGCCTGATCGAGGACGGTGAGTGTGTGCTCGTAGACATCCTTGTGCCGCCGGTGCTCGTCGACCGTTGCCTTGAGTTTCGGCAGCTCTGGCATGACGTGCTCGGCGACTCCGGTCTCCACGAGCAGGGTCAGACCCCGTCGTGGGTGCGCGCCCACCACGGTTTTGGTCAGCTCGTCCCGGATGCGCTCCACCGAGACGATCGCGAGCCGGTCGGCGTGGGATCGCATCGCCGCCACGACGTCATCGGCGACGACGAACGGATGCTTGTCGTCGCCGAGCTGCGCGACGAATCGCGCGGCCCGCATGATGCGCAACGGATCGTCATCGAAGGAGTCCTCGGCCCGACCGGGCGTGCGCAGCCGACGTTTGGCGAGGTCCTCACGACCGCCGTACTTGTCGACGAAGGTGCGGTCGGGCAGGCGCACCGCCATCGCGTTGATGGTGAAGTCGCGGCGGGCGAGGTCGCCTTCGAGCGTGTCGCCGTACTCGACCGTCGGGTTGCGCGACGACCGGTCATAGCTCTCGGCGCGGTACGTCGTGACCTCGAGCCGGTAGCCGTCCTTGGCGATGCCGACCGTGCCGAACGCGATACCGGTCTCCCAGGTCGCATCGGCCCAGCCTTTGACCGCAGCCAGGACCTCTTCGGGCCGGGCACTGGTGGCAAAGTCCAGGTCGGGGCTGACCCGGCCGAGGAGCGCGTCGCGCACCGTTCCGCCGACCAGAGCGACTTCGTGTCCCCCCGCAGTGAGGCGTTCGGCTAACTCGTCGACGACCGGGACGTCGCCGGGGGGGTGGGACACGGGACTCCAGGGTAGGCGTACACGAAGTTCGCCTGCAGTCTTCCTTGCCAGGGGTTCCCGACCGGGGAATAGCGGCCTACAGTCGGCGGTCTTCCCCGCAGGCGACCGGTTGACGAGACCGGCGACCGCTCCTGGCGGCCGTTCGGCAGCAACGGAGGTCCAGTGAAGGATGCGCTCGCGATCCATCGTGAGTTGCTCTCCCGCGGCGTTCCCCATGAGGTCGTGCGGCTCCGGCGGATCGTTTTGACCGCGGACGAGCTGCCCGAGGCGCTCGGGCTGGCTGCTGGGCAATGTGTGGCCGTCCGGATGTATGAGGCGGATGGCGCGCTGGCCGCCTTGTGCGTTCCGGCCGGGGCCACCCCGGCGCCATCCGCGGTGCTGAAGGCCACCGGGGCGCGCCGGATCGGGGTTGCTCCGGTTGACCGGGTCAATGCCGCAACGCAGTTCGCCGGCGGTCTGGTGGCTCCACTCCTCCTGCCGGACGACGTACGAGTGATCCTCGACGCGTCGCTCGCCTCCCGGGAGGTGCTCTACACCCCAACGGGCGAGAGCGGTACGGCGCTCGGCATCCACACCCGCGACCTGATCTCCGTGACCGGGGCGACCATCACCAACCTGCTCACCCCGACATCCGTCGACCTCGAAGAGGATCTCCGCTCGCTGCTACCGCCCGGAGCTCGCTCCCACCGGTAGTTCCGCTGGCGTGTCTACGATCAATCGGTGCCACCGAACCCCCCGAAGCAGCCGACGCCGCAGCCCCCGAACCGGCGGGCGCGGCGAACCAGGCGTGGGGGGCGTCGCCGCCTCCGCCGCGTCGAAGAGACATCTGCCGGTGGGCTGGTCGTCGACCGCACCCAGTCATCCGCCTCCGCGGCGCTGATCGGGCGCTACGACCGTCGCGGCCGGCTGCGTTGGTCGCTGCCCAAGGGGCATCTCGAGCCCGGTGAGACCGCCGAGCAAGCCGCCGTTCGCGAGGTTGCCGAAGAAACCGGCATCCGCGGCCGCGTGCTGGCGCCGCTCGGTGTCATCGACTTCTCGTTCGTCGCTCCTGACGAGGACGGGCCCCGACAGATTCACAAGACCGTGCACCACTTCTTGCTGCTCGCGGAAGGCGGCGAGCTCTCCGATGCCGACGGCGAGGTAGCGGAAGTCGCCTGGGTTCCGCTCGACGAGATCGAACACCGCCTGACGTTCGACGACGAACGCCAGCTGGTCGACACTGCGCGCCGGTTGCTCGCGGGCACCGCGTGACGGTGGTCCCCACCTCACGTGGCGCCGCCGTCGCCGTCGTCGCCGTCGTCGCCGGCATCACCGCGCTCCTCACAGCAGCACCGCAGGCGGCACGCGCGCACCAATCAAATGGCGTCACGGTCATGGGGACCGACGGACAGTTCCGCGTCGACGTCCTCGTCGACACACTGCTGCCGCGTGTCGTGCGACCGCACTCCACGGTGCGAGTGACCGGACGACTCGTCAGCCGCTCGGACACCGAACTCACCGACGTAGAGGTCAGGCTGCGCGTCCGGACGACTGCGGTGGGCTCACGCAGCGAGCTCGCCGCGACAGCGATGCGCACATCCAGCACGGGCGAAGCGCTGACTGCGACGACGACGCCGGTCGTAGCGAAACTTGCACCCGGTGGCGTCGCCGCATTCACGGTCGCCGTACCCGCTGACGATCTGCGCCTCCGCGCGTTCGGCGTCTACCCCTTCGCCGTGGAAGTGCAGGCACACGGCGGTCCGAACAGCACCGTGGGACGGGTTCAATCGTTTCTGCCGTGGGTTCCGACGCCCGGCGGTTTCCGTGCCACCAGGGTCGCGTGGGTATGGCCACTCGTTGACGTGCCCAACCGCGCCGCCACCACAACGTTCCCCGACGACCACCTAGCGGAGACGTTGAGCTCTGGCGGCCGGCTGGGGACGCTGGTCAGTACGGCCGCCTCGCTGGGGCCGACCGCACCCGCGTTCAATCGACCCGTCCCGCCGAGACGGCCGGTGAAACCCTCGCCCACTGCCACGCCGACCACACCAGTGACGCCCCCGGCACCGGCGCCAGAAGCCCAACGGCCTGTTCCGGTCACGTATGCGATCGACCCGTCGCTGGCGCAGGCAGCAGCCGACATGAGCGACGGCTACAACGTGCGTCCCCGCGGTGACCGCCGCGCGAAGACCGCGTCGGGCGCTGGCCGCGCCGCTGCAACGTCCTGGCTGACGCTGCTGCGACAGACGCTGCGCCCGCAACCCGCAGGTGTCAACGCGCTGTTTGCACTTCCGTACGCCGATGCCGATGTATCCGCGCTCGCACGAGCGAACATGGACCCCGACATCACCGCAGCTGTCACCCGAGGCCGCGAGGTCGCGGCAAGTGCAGTCGGAGTGCAGCCCGACTCTGGGATGAGCTGGCCGATCGACGGCTTCATCACTCCCCGTGCGCTTGATGATCTCGCCGGGAGCGGTGTGCGGTCCGTCGTACTGAACGAAGCTGCGGTGCCGTTAACAACACCGCTGTCCTACACAACTGACGCCGGTGCAAAGCTCGACAGCGCTGGCGGGACGCTCTCCGCGCTGCTGGTCGACACGACGCTGGGGCAAGTGATGCTCGCTGCGGAACGCACGGCGCTTGACGAGGCTGCGACCACCACCGCGACGACGACGCCCGCACCGACCCAGAGCACCGGGCCGCTTCCGGTGGTGCAGCCGACGTACACGACACGACTGCTCGAGCAGCGCTTCCTTGCCGAGACCGCACTGATAACAGCCGAGCGACCCGTCGACAGTCGGGATGTCGTGATCGCACCACCGCGCCGATGGGATCCGGATCCCGCACTGGCCGCCGATCTCCTGGCCGACACGGGTCGCGTCCCGTGGTTGCAGCCGATAACGCTGCCTGACGTGCACACGTCCGATGCAGCGCGGACCGGGCTCACCTATCCGGATTCCGCGGTGGCAGCGGAGCTCCCGGGCTCGTATCTCACCGGACGCGGCGGGGTTGCCGGATTGCGTCGCAACTTGGCGACGTTCCGCAGCATCCTGCAGCCGCCGGTCGGGCCGACCGCCGTCTCGCTCGACTATGCAACGCTGCGGACCGAGTCGACGGCATGGCGCGACGACAAGAATTCTGGTGTTGCGCTGCGCGATGAGGTCGCCACGGACCTGCGCACGAAGCAGGCGAGCGTGAAGATCAGTTCGTCCCGGCGCTTGATCACGTTGGCGAGCCGCAACGGCACAATCCCGATCACGATCGTCAACGACCTCGACCAGTCCGTTGTCGTGCGACTGCAGGTCAAGGCCACCAGCGATGCCCGGCTGTCCGCACCCGACAGCGCGCCGCAGACAGTCGCTGCTGGTCACAAGGTGACCTACGAAGTGAAGGCCGTCGTCAACCAAGCCGGTCTTTTCCCGGTGACCGTGCAGCTGCTGACACCGGACAAGAAGCCCTACGGTCCCGAGGTCACGCTGCGCCTGCGGTCAACGGCGTACGGGCAACTCGCGGTCGGGATCACCGGTGGCGCACTGGGCGTCCTCTTCCTAGCCATCCTCGTCCGGTTGATCCGACGCGGTCGTCACGCGCGTCGGCACGACTTGGGCGATGCGGCGGGTGAGACTTAGCCAACGTGACCACTGATACGCCGGGCGGCTCCATCGACGGCGCTGCTGCCGACGACGGCGACCTGCTGCGGCACAGCCGGGTCATGGCGATCGGCACGATCGCGTCGCGAGCAACCGGATTCCTGCGGACTGCTGTCATCGCCGCCGCCATCGGTCCTGCGCTGCTCGGTGACGCCTACAACATCGCGAACACGACACCGAACATCCTCTACGAGCTGCTACTCGGCGGAGTGCTGACGAGCGTCGTCGTACCCCTGCTGGTGCAGGCTGCTCGCCACGACTCGGACGGCGGCGACGCCTATGCGTCCCGACTGCTCTCCGTCGTCGCAGTCGTGCTCGCAATCGCGGCCGCGGTAGCGGCATTCTTCGGGCCGCAACTCGTCAATCTCTACGGCAACTGGGTGACGTCGGACGAACGTCACCTCGCGGGGTTGTTCTCGCGCTACTTCCTGCCGCAGATCTTCTTCTACGGCGTCGGCGCGACCATCGGTGCGATCCTCAACGCTCGCGGTCGCTTTGCCGCGCCGATGTGGACGCCGGTGCTGAACAACCTCGTCGTCATCGTGACGGGGCTCTGGTTTCTCGCCATCACTCACGGTCGACCCGCGCCGGGCGAGCTGGGCCATGGTCGTGAGCTGTTGCTCGGCCTTGGTACGACGGCCGGCATCGTCGTACAAACACTCGCGTTGCTACCGGCACTTCGCGCAAGCGGCTTCCGGTGGAAGTTCCGCTTCGACTTGCGCGGTAGTGGTCTAGGGCATGCAGCACGCATCGCAGGCTGGGTCCTGGTCTACGTCGCCGCTAACCAAGCGGCCTACCTCGTGATCGTGCGACTGGCATCGGCCGCGGCAAGGACCGGCGATCAGGTGACGGCATCGGGCTTCTCGCCGTACCAGTACGCGTTCATGCTCTTCTCGCTTCCCCACGCGATCGTGACGGTGTCGGTCGTGACAGCACTGTTGCCGCGGATGTCGCACCACGCCGACGACAACCGCGCCGATCTGATCGAGACGGAGGTCTCGCGGGGCCTTCGTCTTTCGGCGGCGCTGTTGATACCGGCGTCAGCCGCACTCGTCGCGCTCGGACCATTCGTCGGGGTCGCCGTCTTCGGCTACGGGAACACGACAATCGAGGACGCGCGCTTCATCGGCTACGTCCTTGCCGCGTTTGCAGTGGGGTTGGTGCCGTTCTCGTTCTTCCAGCTGCAACTGCGCGCGTTCTACGCACTCCAGGACACGCGCACCCCGGCACTGCTGAACATCTGGGTCAACGTCGTGAACGTCGCGGTGGACGTCGTGTTGTACGTCGTTCTGCCGGACAAATGGCGAGTGGTTGGGCTCGCACTCGGCTACGCCGCGTCGTACTCCATCGGCCTCGGGCTCATGACCCGCGCGCTGCGCCGGCGAATCGGCGGCGTCGACGGCCCCGCAGTGACGCGCACTGTTGTCCGGCTGCTCGCCGCTGCCGTCCCTGCCGCGGCGGTAGCGGCCGGGATTGCGATCGGCGTCCGCGCCGGGGCCGGAGGTGGGCGCATCGGGGCCGATCTCGGGCTCGGAGTCGGCCTGGCCGCGGCCATTGCGGTATTTCTCCCGCTGGCCTCCCGCATGCGTATCGCCGAGCTGAACGCGGTTTTGGGCAGGCTGGGCCGCTAACGCAGGAGCCGGTGAGCGCTCAAGAACGGCCCGTTGGACGCCGACGCCTCAGGCGAGGGCCGGAGCCTGCGCTACGGCCACCCTTCCCGCAGGAGCAGCGTCATGCATGAACGTGGGACCGTCGTCCTGGGTTGGCTGACCAAACTGGTCGCCGTCCTGGCGTTTGTCGGCGTGGCCGGATTCGACCTCGTTGCCATCGCGGCGAGCCATGTGACGCTGTCCGACGACGCGCAGACCGCCGCGGAAGCCGCCAACAAAGCGTGGCAGGACAAGCCCGGCAACGTCCAAGGGGCGTACGACGCAGCCCTCGCATCGGCCGAATCGAATCACGCAACGCTTCCGGTCACAGACTTCAGCATCACCCGCAACGGCACCGTGACCCTCCGGCTCACCCGCACCGCGACGACGATCGTTGTCCAGCACATCGGGCCGCTGAAGAAGCAGGCCGAGGTCAGCGCTGAGGGCACCGCGACAACTCCTGCGAACTGACGGGTAACCCGTGAGGGGCATCCGCATTCGCCGAGCTGCAGCGATCATCCTGGCCGCGGTCTCGTGTGTCTGCGTTCTCGCCGCGACGTCTCCGACGGCCGCGCTAGCTAGCCCGACTCCACTGAAGCCATCGGACAATGCTCGGGCACGGGCGCATCAACTGCGCCTTCAGTTGGACGTCCTCCAGGCCAAAGCGGAAGCAGCCGCCGAGGACTACAACACCGAGCAAGCCAAGCTTGGGCAGGTAGTGACGCAACACCTGCTTGCGCAACGTCAGCTCGAGACCGCGCACTCCGATGCCCACACGGCCGACGCCGTCGAAGCGTCGACTGTGCGCGCGATCTACCGTGCCGGTGGTGCTGCGGCGCTGTACGCGACGGTGCTGCAGAGTCAGGACCCGGGCGATGTCTTCAACCGCATCCACGCTGTGCAGACCATCGTCGACGGGAAACGGGCAGCGACGAATCGCGCCAACGTCTTCGTCGGCGATGCGGCTGCGATCGAAGCGCGGCTCGGTCGGCTCGCAGCGGAACAGACGAAACTGCAGCGGTCCGTCGACCAGGCCCGCCAGCGGGTCGAAGCGCACCTGGCGGCGCAGAACGCCCTCGTGGCGTCCGCGGACGCGGAAGTCATCAGCCTGCAGAAGGCGGAGGCCGAGGCTGCCGCCGCTGCAGCGGCAAATTATGCGAGCACGAGCCTCGCGGAGGCGCGGGCAGCCGCAGTCCCCGGTGGTCCTGGTGACGTCGCGCCCCCGAACTCCGACACTGTCGCGCTGGCGATTTCGGCCGCTCGTGAGCAAGTCGGCAAGCCCTATCGGTGGGGCGCCACTGGGCCGGACACATTTGACTGTTCGGGGCTCACTGGCTGGGCATACGCGCAAGCCGGTGTGCCCCTGTCCCGGACGTCACGGCAGCAATGGTTCGCCGGGCCCCACCCAGGACTCGGTTACCTCGCGCCGGGTGACCTGCTCTTCTGGGCGAACAACCCTGCGGACCCCGCATCGATCCACCACGTAGCTATCTACCTCGGCGGAGACCAGATGCTGGACGCACCGCACACGGGCGCCGACGTGTCGATCCGCCCGGTGTTCCTCAACGGTTACATCGGCGCGGTACGACCCACGCATCTATGATCAGGCCGTAGCAAGTTTCGCCCGATACCCTCTTTTCATTAGCCCGCACCGATTTTCGCCCGTGCCGATGCTCGCTGCGTTGATGCCAGCTGGCCACGCGCGATGACCGCACCGACCGCAGCGCCGGACACGTTGCTGGCTGGGCGTTACCGGCTGCTCCGCGCTCGTGCGCTCGCGTCGGAGAGTGGAGCCGGCGACCTGTGGCGAGCGCGTGACGAAGTGCTCGCCCGCGCTGTCGCCGTACGCGTCCTGCCCATCGACGATCCCCGGTCCGCGGACATGCTCGCTGCCGCCGGCCGCGCAGGCCGGCTGACCGACAGTCGTCTCGCGCGAGTGCTCGATGCATCGGAAGACGGCGCATTCGCGTTCGTTGTCGGTGAGTGGGTCGACGGTGAGTCGCTCGCGACCACGTTGCAGGCACTCGGCCCGTTCGACCCAGGTCGAGCAACGAGCATCGTCCTCGACGTCGCCCGCGTCGTCGCTGCCGCGCACGCACAGGGACTCGCGCACTTGCGCCTACATCCCGGCAACGTGCTGGTGACGCGCGGCGGCGAGACGAAGGTCACCGACCTCGAAGTTGCCGCTGCTCTTATCGAGCAACCGGAACCATCCGACTTCCGTCGCGCGGACGCACACGGCCTTGGCCTGCTGTTGTACGCCGCACTAACCGCGCGGTGGCCCGATGGTGCGGCCTTCGGGCTGCCCGCGGCCCCGCGCACCGACGGACGTGTTGCGAGCCCTCGACAAGTTCGCGCGGGAATCCCGCGAGAGCTCGAAGCGATCGTCGACCGTTGCGTATCGGCGACCCCTCGACGTGGCTCGGACCCGCTTCGCACGCCATCCGCTGTCGCCGCAGCGCTGGCCGCACTACCGCAGGCGCGCCCGACCGACGACGACGCACTACTGGCTCCGGTGCACGAACCCGGACCCGCACGTCAAGTGCTTCGTGTTGCGTTGCCTGTTGCTGCCATCATCGCCATCGTCGTGGCCGGCTGGCTGTCTGGCCTGGCACTGGGTCGAGTGCCCGGACCAGGACGCGGGTTCTCCACGACGGCGACCGCGACACCGTCTCCTGGCACAGCCGCAACCGCGGCGATAGTTGTCAAGTCAGCCAAGGACTTTGACCCGTTCGGTGACCGCCAAGAAAACCCGGACCAGGCGCCGTACGCCGTCGACGGTGACTCGTCGACGTCGTGGCAGACCGGGCTTTACCGGCGACGTGCGGATTTCGGTGGCCTCAAGCCTGGTGTCGGACTGATCGTCGATCTGGGTCGGCCCCGCAGCGTTGGCGGGGCCACTGCCCTGTTGACCAAGGCGGGCGCGAGCATCGAGCTCAGGGCCGCGTCCAACACGGTGATCTCCGCGCCAGACCAGCTCGACGACTACCGGGTCATTGCCAGCGCACGCAACGCCGGCGACAAGCCGCCGCAAGGGCAACCGGCCGGCACGGTGACACTCAACGCAACTGGCGGTCCCGTCACCTCCAGATTCTGGTTGGTGTGGTTCACCTCGGTGCCACGCGAGGGCTCCGGATACCGGGATGGGATCGCCGAGTTGACGTTCCACGGCTGAGGCTGCTGGCGTCCTACGATCGCGTACAACACGTGCCAATCGCGGCACCGATCCGGAGGCAACCATCACCGTCGACGACGCAATCACCGACGAGGAGCTGCTCGCTCGGCACGTTGCCGGTGACGCGGCCGCCTTCGGCGAGATCGTTCGTCGACACCGCGACCGGCTCTGGGCGGTGGCGGTGCGTACCCTCGGCGATCCGGAAGAGGCCGCCGACGCCGTCCAGGACGCGTTCGTCAATGCCCTGCGGTCGGCGGAATCCTTCCGCGGCGAGGCACGTGTCACCACCTGGCTGCACCGCATCGTTGTGAACGCGTGCCTCGATCGCGCCCGACGCCGTGCCGCGCGACCCACCGTGCCGTTGCCCGCCGACGACCGGGCGCCTGCCAGCCCCGACTTGTTGGGTATCGCAGAGCGCAAGACTGAGGTCAGCGCAGCACTTGCCGCCCTGCCGATCGACCAAGCGGCAGCGCTAGTCCTTGTCGACGCGCTCGGCTATGGCGTTGAGGAGGCCGCCCGCATTCTCGACGCGCCAACGGGGACCGTGAAAAGTCGCTGTGCCCGTGGCCGCGCTCGACTTGCGGTGACTCTTGGACATCTTCGGCCGGAACGGAACCAGAGCGCGCCCGGAACCGTCGGACAATCAAGAGCACCCGGAGACGAGGAGGTGAGCCCGTATGACCAGCCCCTATGACGACGGCGGATCTGCCCGTCCGCCGCACGCGAGTCTCGACGAGCTCGCCGACATCGCTGCGGGCAGCACCGTCGAGGTGCAGATCAGCGCGCACGTCGACTCGTGCGCTGAGTGCCGGCACCGGCTGACCGATGTCGTCGCGGGGTCGGCCGCCGTCTCGGCCGAGTTGGCTGCGCTGCCAACCCCACCGATGCCCTTCGATCTCGTACAGCGGATCGAGGATGCCATCGCTGCAGAGCATTCATCCGCACCGGCAGCACCCGCGACCCCGGTGGAACCGGCGGTACCTGACGAACCGGCCGCGCCGGTAGACCCGCCGGCCGAGCCGCCGGTGGTGGCAGCCTCGACTCCTGTCGGCGGATC
Source organism: Frankiales bacterium (assembly GCA_033851265.1). GTDB lineage: Bacteria > Actinomycetota > Actinomycetes > JAWWOW01 > JAWWOW01 > JAWWOW01. Next base: position 276,638 of record JAWWOW010000006.1, on the reverse strand, counting down.
CGGGAACGTCGTACCAATGCCGGAGCGCCAGTCGTTCTGGCGTCGGCACGGCGGCGCTGTCGCGAGCAGCGTTGCTGCTTCCGTCATCATCGCGTTCGTGGCCGTGCTGTTTGTCGGTCACTTCCGCGACAACAACAAGTCCACCAATACGACGACTAGTGCAGCCAAGGCCGACACCGGGATCGTCACGACCAGCGGGGTCGACTACAACACGAAGAACCTCGGCGCAGCCCTGCCATCACTGCTGCGCCACCAAGCGCCCGGCGGCACAGCGGAACTCACCGACTCAGCCGCCGGGGGCACAACAACGGGAAACAGCAATGGTTCGGGAGGGACCAGCGGCACGTCCGCAACTCCCAATGCGGCGCAGGCTCCCCAGGCCAGAACGACCAGCAAGTTGTTCAAACAGGCCACCTCGTTGCCGGCGAACCTCACCGCTCTGAAGACCGATCCGCTCGCGTTGCAGCAGTGTCTGATCAACCTTGAAGTTCCGCCGGCGACACCACCGCTGGCAGTCGACCTCGGGTTGTGGAACGGCAAGCCTGCCGCCGTCCTCGTCTTTGCCGTCGAGCGACGTGCTGACCAGGTCGCGATACTCATCGCGCCCGCCGGCTGCCCGCCCGGTGAGGTGCTCTTCTACCAGCGCTTCACCAAGCCAACGCCCTAGCGGAAGAGCCGCGACGCCGCGGCCCCGGCAACCGCGGCGAGGTACGGCAACCCCACATCCTTCAACGGTGTGAACGGGCTCGACCCGCCCGGCACCAGCCGGAATGCGAACGCGATCGACAACACCGCTGCCAGTGCCCCGACCAGGCGGACCGCGACATCGAGGCGTCCCCTGCCGCCGGTGCGAGCGACGATCGCCGCACTTGCTGCGCAGGCCAACCCGACGAGGAACGGCACGATCCACTCGAAGCCTTGCGCCCCGACGTACTCACTCGCGATGACGCCACCCAGCTGCCCGATGAGAAAAGCGACCAGCGACCCGGCGATGAGCCGCTCGGCCGGCCTGCGCAGCACGTGCTCGGTGTCGGTCGGCGGCGCAGTGCTGCCGTGACAGGCCAAGCAGCCCCCACCGGGCGCCGCGAGCGCGTCCGCTCCACAGCGGGGCCGCCCGCAAACCGGGCACGCATCGACCGCGAGGCGGGCCGGGTGGATCGCGCAGCGGGTGCCCGTTTCCGGCACCGGGGCCGGGTCTCCGGGAATATCGACGTGTTCAGTCGCCTCCGCCGCCACTGACGAAGCCTCGCACGGGAATCACGGATCCGTAGGATCGGTTTGCTCGAACAGGGTGCTGAGCACCCACTGATGAGTCGAGGAGACGAGTGCAGTGACAGATGGAGCCACCGGAAACGGGACGGGCGACATCCGACAGGTCATCGTCATTGGTTCAGGTCCAGCCGGTTACACGGCGGCGTTGTACGCCGCCCGAGCCAACCTGACCCCGTTGGTGTTCGAGGGCGCGGTCGCAGCTGGCGGCGCCCTGATGACGACGACGGAAGTCGAGAACTTTCCCGGCTTCCCCGAAGGCATTCAAGGTCCCGACCTCATGGCGGCGACGCGTGCCCAGGCCGAGCGCTTCGGAGCCGAGCTCATCCCCGACGACGTGATATCCGTCGACCTGCTCGGTGACGTGAAGATCGTCTCGACGCACGACGCGACGTACCGCGCACACACGGTCATCGTCGCGACGGGGTCGTCGTACCGCTATCTGGGGCTGACCAACGAGCAGCGCCTGCTCGGCCGCGGGGTCTCGGCGTGCGCGACCTGCGACGGCTTCTTCTTCCGCGACAAGAACATCGCCGTGGTAGGCGGAGGCGACTCCGCGATGGAGGAGGCGACGTTCCTCACCAAGTTCGCGAACTCGGTGTCGGTCCTACACCGACGTGACACGTTGCGGGCAAGCAAGATCATGCAAGACCGTGCGTTGGCCAACGAGAAGATCAAGTTCCACTGGAACGTCCAGGTCGACGATGTGCTCGGCGACGAACGGGTGAGTGGCCTGCAGCTGACCGACACGAAGACGGGTGAGCAGTCGACCCTCGATGTGGATGGCTTGTTCCTGGCGATCGGACATGACCCGCGCAGTGAACTCTTCAAAGGCCAGCTTGCCCTCGACGATCAGGGCTACGTCCTCGTCGAGCACCCCACCACGCGCACCAACGTCGACGGCGTCTTTGCCTGCGGTGATGTGGTCGACCACATCTATCGCCAAGCCGTGACCGCGGCCGGCACCGGCTGCGCGGCGGCACTCGACGCGGAGCGCTACCTCGCGGCGCTCGAAGGACATCCCGAGACCGCTGCCATCGCCGGCTTGGAATCAACCGACCCGTCAGCAGCGTTGAAGCCTGCAACGACCGGCTGAGCAGACAACCGACCGAGCCCGACCGACTACCAGGAGCCATCCGAATGGGCAACGCCACCAAGACCGTCACCGACAGCACGTTCGACGCGGATGTCCTCGGCAGCGACAAGCCGGTCCTCGTCGACTTCTGGGCCGAGTGGTGTGGTCCCTGCAAGATGGTCGCTCCGGTGCTCGAAGAGATCGCCGTCGAGCACGCCGAGAAGATCACCATCGCCAAGGTGAACATCGACGAGAACCCTCGCGTCGCGCAGACCTACCAGATCTTGTCCATCCCGACGATGTCGGTGTTCAAGGGCGGCGAGATCGTGCAGCAGATCGTCGGGGCCAAGCCGAAGGCTGCTCTGCTCAAGGAACTCGAGGCGTATCTCGTCTGATACCCCACTGGGGTATCCCCTGATCGGGCGATGGAAGGCGTAGGCTGCCGCTCCGTCCACTCAGCGGCGCCTCCTTTCCCCCGGAGACACATGCAGGCCTACCGCCTCGGTGACCACGGACCGGCAGTCGCCGAGATCCGGGCCAAGCTCGCCACTCTCGGTCTGCTGCCTGCCGTCGCGGCCATCGGTGACGACACGTTCGACCAGGCGTGCGACCGCGCGGTGCGTGAGTTCCAGCAGGCGCGCGGCGTGACCGTCGACGGAGTCGTTGGCCGGGAGACCTATGTCGCGTTGGACGAAGCACGGTGGCGCCTCGGCGACCGGGTCCTGGCCTACACGGTGAGCCACCCCTTCGTCGGGGACGACGTCGCCGAGCTCCAACAGCGCTTGCTCGAGATGGGCTTCGACTGCGACCGCGTCGATGGCATCTTCGGCTCCAGCACCGAAGCCGCACTTCGCGAGTTCCAGCGCAACGCCGGCGTCGTACCCGACGGGACGTGCGGACCGCAGACATTGAAGATGCTCGACCGGCTCGTGCCACGGGCATCCGGAGGCCGCGCGGAAGAGCTCCGCGAATCAGAACAGCTGCGGCGCGCTGGCCCGACCCTTGCCGGCAAGCTCGTCCTCATCGACCCCGGTCACGGCGGGGACGATCCCGGTGTGGTCATGGGAGACCTGACCGAAGCCGACCTCGTGGCGGACCTCGCCTCGAAGGTAGAGGGGCGGCTATCGGCAGCAGGCGCACAGGCATTCATGACCCGGGGCCCGGGGGCCTTGAGCGATGAGGAGCGCGTGCGGCTCGCGAACGCCGCCGAAGCCGACCTCGTCGTGTCGTTACACGTCGATGCTGACGTCAACCCCAAATGCCAGGGGGTCGCGACGTACTTCTACGGAACGCTGCCGTTGCCCGGACAACGCGACCGCGGTTCAGTGGTCGGAGCCCGGCTGGCCGATCTTGTGCAACGGGAAGTCGTCGCACGTACCGACCTTCTCGACTGCCGCACCCACGCGAAGACGTGGGAGTTGCTGCGCGGAACACGCATGCCCGCGGTGCGCGTCGAAGTCGGCTACATCACCAATCCTGGTGACGCGTCGCGGCTGGCGACACCAGAGTTCCGCGACTCGGTTGCCGAGGGAATCGTGGCGGCGGTGCAACGGCTCTACCTGCCGGCCGACGCCGACGTCATCACCGGCGCGCTGAAAATCCCAGCCCTGGACTAGTTCGAGCGCACGGTCGTGCTCCGCGACCACACTCGGGTTGTGCGCTCACCCCATCTTTAGGCCGGACGGAGCGCACCTTCCGGCGTCATCGATCCGAGCAGTCGCTCCAGCGCCGTCTCGACGTCCTCACGCCATGACACGGCTGTCTTCAGCTCGAGTCGCAACCGCGGATAGCGCGGATGCGGCCGCACTGTCTTGAAGCCGACCGCGAGCAGATGATCCGCCGGCACGACGCAGGCCGGCTCGGTCCACTTCATGTCGCCGAACGCTTCGATCGCGCGAACGCCACGACGGGTCAGGTCCTTGGCGATGCCCTGGACGAGCATGCGACCGAGACCGCCGCCCGCGAACTCCGGGATGACGTGCGCGGTCATGAGCAACACTGCATCCGGGCTGACCGGACTGGTCGGGAACGCCACCGACCGGGGCACGTACGCCGGCGGCGCGTACAACGCGAAACCGGCCGCAACACCGTCGACGTACACGAGCTTTCCGCAACTGCCCCACTCGAGCAGCGTGGCGGAGACCCACGCTTCCTTCTCCAGATCGGTGTCGCCGGCTTCTTCGGCGCGCGTACGCGTGACGGGATCGAGTTCCCAGAACACACAGCGACGGCAACGACGGGGCAGGTCATCGAGATTGTCGAGAGTGAGCGAGGCCAACCGCCTAGACAATCGGCCTCCCCATGCCGCGTGAAACAGCGACTTTTTGCGACCCGACCGGAGCCGCATGATCATAACCGCGCAAAAAACTGGCAGGTAGACCTGAGCGTGCTCGCGCTAACCTGAACCGGTGACGGCGCCGGAACTTCCCGTCGTGCCACATGGACGCAGACTCGACCCCTATCTCGGGCTCTACGCCGCGCGTGCGCACGGTATGAGCGCGTCCGCGATCCGGGCGTTGTTCGCCGTCGCGAGCCGGCCCGAGGTGGTCTCGCTCGCGGGCGGAATGCCTTATCTTCCGGCACTTCCGCTCGAAGCGGTCAGTGAGCTGTTCGCCCGGCTTGTCGCCGAACGCGGCGTCACCGCATTGCAGTACGGATCCGGACAAGGTGATCCGCGGCTGCGCGAACTCATTTGCGACGTCATGGCACTCGAGGGGATTAGCGCGTCGGCGGATGACGTGACGGTGACCGTCGGCTCGCAGCAGGGACTCGACTTGGTGACCCGGCTGTTCTGTGACCCCGGTGACGTCGTCGTCGCAGAGGCGCCGTCATATGTCGGCGCGCTTGGGACGTTCGCGTCCTACGAAGCGGAAGTCGTGCACGTCGCGATGGACGACGACGGGCTGATCCCTGCAGCCCTCAGCGAAACTGTGGCGGCGTTGGCAGCACAGGGCAAACGCGCCAAATTCCTTTACACCGTCCCGAATTTCCAGAACCCAGCCGGCGTCTCGCTGGCTGAGTACCGACGTACCGAGATCCTCACGATCTGTCGTGACGCCGGGCTGCTAGTGGTCGAGGACAACCCCTACGGCTTGCTTGGCTTCGACGGCGATGCGCCAACCGCACTCCGTGCCCTCGACGACGCGGCGTCGGTCGGCGAGGACGACGAGCGCCCCGGCGGCGTCATCTACCTCGGTTCGTTCTCCAAGACGTTCGCGCCCGGCCTGCGTGTCGGCTGGGTCCTGGCACCGCACTCGGTTCGCGAAAAACTGGTGCTGGCCAACGAAAGCGCCGTGCTCTGTCCACCAACCTTCAACCAGATGGCCGTCGCTGAGTACCTCGCGACGCAGCCGTGGCAGGAGCACGTGAAGGGTTACCGCGAGATCTACCGAGAGCGGCGCGACACGATGCTGGACGCGCTGGAAGGCGCGATGCCGGAGGGCTGCACCTGGACACGTCCCGCCGGCGGTTTCTTCCTCTGGTTGACGTTGCCGGACGGACTCGACTCCCGTGCGCTGTTGCCACGGGCGATCCAGAACCGCGTTGCGTTCGTGCCGGGCACGGGTTTCTACGCCGATGGCCAGGGCGTCGCCAACCTGCGCCTGTCGTACTGCTATCCCGAACCGGAGCGCATCCGCGAAGGTGTGCGTCGGCTCGCCGCTGTCTGCGAGGAAGAGGTCGAGCTCATCGAAACGTTCGGACCAGCGGCCGTCCGCCAGGCCCGCACCAGCGGCCCGTTGTCGGACACACCAACACCGGGGACGGCATGACCGTCGCCGCTGCGCCATCAAGCGCCGCCGCCGACCTCCGCGGTCTCGGGCGCATCCTCGTGCTGGCCGGTGGCCTGTCGTACGAACGTGAGGTGTCACTGCACTCCGGTCGCCGGGTTGCGGAGGCATTACGCCATGTCGGTGTCGAGGCCGAGGAACGGGATGCGGACGCGGCTTTGCTGACCGTGCTCGGTGATGACCCGCCCGCCGCTGTGTTCATCGCACTGCACGGCGCCGCCGGTGAGGACGGCGCCATCCGCGGGGTCCTCGACCTCGCGGCGATTCCGTACGTCGGTGCCGGTCCAACTGCCTGCTGGCAGGCCTGGGACAAGCCGGCCGCCAAGGCAGCGCTGTCCGGCGCCGGTCTGACCACGCCCCCCGCGGTTGCGCTTCCACACGCGACGTTCCGTGAACTCGGTGCTGCGTCGGTGCTCGATCGCATTGCCGACCGACTCGGCCTTCCTCTCATGGTCAAACCCGCCCGCGGCGGATCTGCGCTTGGCGCGACCGTGGTCCGCGACCGCGCCGATCTGCCGGCTGCGATGGTCACCTGTTTCTCCTACGGCGACACCGCGCTGGTCGAACAGTTCGTCGCCGGCACGGAGGTTGCCGTGGCAGTCGTCGACCGCGGAAACGGCCCAGAAGCCTTACCTGCGGTGGAAATCGTGCCGGACGGCGGGGTCTTTGACTACGCCGCGCGCTACACCGCTGGTCGCACGGAGTACTTCACACCGGCACGACTGGACGGCGACGTCGCGCAGGCGGTCGCGGCAACCGCAATGCGTGCGCACGAGGTGCTTGGGCTGCGCGAGATCTCGCGCGTCGACCTCGTCGTCGATGCTGACGGTCGATCGCATGTGCTCGAGGTGAACGTCTCACCGGGCATGACCGAGACGAGCCTGCTTCCGATGTCGGTCAACGCGGCCGGCCTGGAACTCGGTGCGCTGTGCCACGACCTGCTGGCGCGCGCCATCGCGCGGACATAGTCGCTAGCTGTCGACGGACGGGGTCCCAGCCTCGTCGGTTCGGTTGATCCCCAGACCCGGAGCCATCGCCTCGACGATCCGCTCGAGATCGTCGACGCTCGCGAACTCGACAACGATCTTGCCCTTGGATCGGCCGAGGTCGACGCGCACGCGGGTCTCGAACCGATCGGACAGCCGGTCCCCGAGGTCGGCGAGGCCCGGAGCGACCGCCCGCGGAGTGCGGTTGCGCGGCTTCTTCCGCTCGCCGCCGTCGCCAACCGCGACGATCTCCTCGACGGCGCGGACCGACAGACCTTCGGCCACGATGCGAGCGGCTAGCCGTTCCTGTTCGGCCGGATCGTCGAGGCCGAGCAGCGCCCGGGCGTGCCCTGCGGAAAGGACACCGGCCGCGACGCGGCGCTGCACGGTCGGCGTGAGCCCGAGCAGGCGCAGGGTGTTGGACACGTGGGAGCGGGACTTCCCGATTCGCTGCGCGAGCGCTTCGTGGGTGACGCCGAAGTCCTCGAGCAGCTGACCGTACGCCGCGGCTTCCTCGAGCGGGTTCAGCTGCTCGCGGTGGAGGTTTTCGAGCAACGCGTCGCGGAGCAGGTCGCTGTCCGGGGTCTCCCGGACGATGGCCGGCACTGCGGTCAGGCCGGCGAGGCGAGCTGCCCGCCAGCGCCGCTCGCCCATGACCAGCTCGTACGCCGGTCCCTCGACGCCCGCGGGCGCCGGCCCGGGGAGCTCGCGGACGATGACCGGCTGCAGCAGACCGACCTCGCGGATGGAGGCGGCTAGGTCCGACAGGCTGTCGTCGTCGAAACTGGTCCGCGGCTGTCGCGGGTTGGGTGCGACCGCTTCCAGTGGAACCTCCCGGAACACCGCGCCAGTGGGGCCGAATGGCGAGACCTCTGCCGCCCCGGCCGAGCCGGCGGACGGTATGAGCGCCCCCAACCCGCGGCCGAGGCCACCCCGTCGAACATTCACTCCTGGCCTCCCTCGTCCGGCTCGGCCGCCGGATTCGTGCCTGCTTGGGTGGGTTCGTCCCTTAATGTCCCAGCGGTTGGCTCGTCCGCCTCCTCGTTGGAGCCGCCATCCGCTGCCCCGCCTGGGGCACCGCGTTCGGCGATCTCCTGGGCGACGGTGAGGTAGCACAGGGCGCCCGGGGAGCCGGGATCGTAGGTCATGATCGACTGCCCGTAGCTCGGCGCCTCGGACAGCCGCACACTGCGCGGGATGGCCGTGCTCAGCACGGAGTCGCCGAAGTGCCCCCGGACCTCGGTGGCGACCTGCTCGGCCAGGCGGGTCCGCGCGTCGTACATCGTGAGCAGGATCGTCGACACGTGGACGCCGGAGTTGAGGTGCGCACGGACCAAGTCCACGTTGCGCAACAACTGACCGAGTCCCTCCAGGGCGTAGTACTCGCACTGGATCGGGATCAGCACCTCCTCGGCAGCGACGAGCGCGTTCACCGTCAACAGCCCAAGGGAGGGCGGGCAGTCGATGAGCACGTAGTCGATCCGCTCGCCGGCTCCGGCCATGTTCGCAAGGTAGGCGTCCAGCGCACGCTGCAGCCGATACTCCCGGGCCACGGCCGGGACCAGCTCGATCTCAGCGCCGGCCAGGTCGATCGTGGCCGGGACGCAGGTGAGCCCGCTGAAGGCGCCGACCTGGACCACCACCTCGGATACCGGTCGCCCGTCGACGAGCACGTCGTACACCGACGGAGCCCCCTCGTGGTGGGGCACGTCGAGCGCGGTGGACGCGTTGCCCTGCGGGTCCAGATCGATGATCAAGACGCGGAGACCGTGCAGCGCGAGCGCGGCGGCGAGGTTCACCGCTGAGGTGGTCTTGCCGACGCCGCCCTTCTGGTTGGCGATGGCCAGCTTGCGCGTCTCCGGCGGCGCCGGCCAGGCATCCTGCGGGTTGAGCAGGCGGACGGCCGCGGCCGCCGCTTCGGCGATGGGGGTGGCGTCTTCGGCTGTTTCACGTGGAACGGTCGGCGCCTCTTCGGGGGTATCGGCAGCAGGCGACGCGTCTTGACCGCCCATTCGGCGTAACTCGGGTGCGGGACCGTCCTCCGTCGCGCTGGCGGTCGCCGCCGGAGCCTCGGGAGCCGCGACGGGCGGCCAACCGCGGTCAACCGGGCTTTCGCTCACCGGCGCTCCTTCTGCCCTGCCCGTGTCGCTTCGGCCCGACATTCGTGCGCCCGACGACGACGCGCACCACCGTAGTCGTGCCAGCCCCCTCGGGGAGCGCAAGCTCGCAGATTTGCGCGCGCGCGTCGTACCGCTTGAGCGCGTCCGCCGCACGCGTAACCTCGCCGGCCGCCCCGGCACCTTTGATCGCGAGGATCTCGCCGTTGGAACGGAGCAAGCCGGCACAGAGAGGCAGCAACCGCTCAACAGGTGCCACGGCACGCACGGTCACGTAGTCGCTGCGGCGGCCGCCGAGTCCGTCTTCCGCTCGGCCCTGCACAACCATGACCCGGTTACCTAGATCAAGTATCTCGACCATCTCAGTCAAGAAAGTGCACCTTCGGGCCTGCGCATCGAGCACGGTGACGTCAACGTCGGGGCGCAGCAACGCGATGACCAGCCCCGGCAGTCCCGCGCCCGACCCGATGTCCACGACCGATGAATCGGGGGCGATCAGCTTTGCGACAGGTGCGCAGTTGAGGAGGTGGCGATCCCAAACCCGGGCTGCTTCGGCCGGCCCGAGGATCCCGCGTTCGATCGCGGTGCTAGCAAGCGCGTCGGCGTACATCTGCACGCGCGGTAAAGCCGCGCCGAACACCGTCGCTGCAACCGCCGGCCCCTGGTCCGGCGTAGGCGCCGGTGCCACCTCAACCCTTGTCGGGATGAACGACGATGTAGCGCCGTGGCTCTTCGCCCTCGGACTCGCTGCGCACACCGTCGATCTCAGTCACCGCGTCGTGCACGGCCTTGCGTTCGAACGGTGTCATCGGCTCGAGCTTGACCGCCTCACCGGATTCGCGCACGGTCTCCGCGGTGCGCTGCCCGAGCAGCATGAGCTCCTCACGCCGATTCGCCCGCCAGTTGCTGATGTCGAGCATCAGTCGACTCCGCTCGCCGGTCTGGCGATGTACGGCGAGCCGCGTCAGCTCTTGCAGTGACTCGAGTACTTCACCCTTGGCACCGACAAGTTGGTTGAGCGAAGCCCCGACCACCGAGACGATGGCGCGTTCGCCTTCGACGTCCATGTCGAGGTCACCGTCGAGGTCGGCGATGTCGAGCAGGCCCTCGAGATAGTCGGCGGCGATCTCACCTTCTTGCTCGAGCAGCGCGGCCAGGGTCAACGGGGCTTTCTTAGTGGTCGTCGTGTTCTCGTCGGTGGCCTCGTCCGCGGTCGTTGCCGTCTCGTCAGGTGCCGACGCGCTCGACTCGCAGGTCGGTTCGGTATCAGTCGTCGGGTCGTCGAGACGCCCCTCGGTGTTGCTGGTCGGGTCGTCGAGACGCCCCTCGGCGGCGAAATCGGTCACCGGATTTTCCTTCCACACAACAAAAAGTCGGGCGCGCAGGACAGCTGCCTGGTCAAGGTCGGGCCGTCACAGCGCGTCGTGGTCAGTGACGCCCGCCTGGGCGCCCACGCTTCTTCTTCGTTTTCTTGCGCTGTGGTTGTCGTCGTACCGCAGGACCCGTTTGCGCGTCGGCAACAGGCGCTTCCTGTTCGGTTTGCCCAGCTCCGCGTCCGGGCCTGTTTGCGCCGTTCGACGTCACCGGCTTGGCCGCCACCGCGCCGCCGACCGGCACCGGATGCATCCGGTTGATGACAAGGAACTGTTGGCCCATCGTCCAGAAGTTCGTCGTCACCCAGTAGAGCAAGACGCCGACCGGGAAGTTGATGCCAAAGATGGCAAAGAAGAACGGCAGGACGTAGAGCAGGATCTTCTGCTGCTGCGCCATCGGACCCTCGGCCATCGCGGGGTTGCGGGCCATCAGCTGGCGCTGGGTGATGAACGTGGTCGCGGTCATCAACACGATCATCGCGATCGTGATACCGCGAACGGTTCCCACCGACGCGCCGAGGTGTCGCAACGTGTCGGCACTGGAGCGGAACGACGACGCGATCGGTGCCCCGAAGATCTTCGCCTGCGCTGCGCTTTGAACAAGGCCCTTCGAGATGCCGTAGTGCTCGTGGAAGTTGCCGTTCTTGTCTGGCTTGAAGCTGTTGAGGACCTTGAACAGAGCGAAGAAGATGGGCATCTGCACCAGCAGTGGGAGGCACCCACCGAGCGGGTTGGCGTTGTTCTCGCGATAGAGCTTCATCAGCTCTTGGTTCAGCGTCTCGCGGTCGCCGCGGTACTTCGCCTGCAGCTCTTTGACCTTCGGCTGGATCACCATCATCGCCCGCTGCGTCTTGATCTGCTTGACGAACAGCGGGAACAACAGGATTCGGATGGTGACAACGAGCAAGACGATCGACAGGCCCCAGGTGATGCCGGAGTCGTCACCGAAGAGCGGCGCGATCAGCTTGTGCAGCGCCACGATGGCGTTGGCAATCGCCGTGTAGAACCAGTGCAGCATCAGGCCACCCGGCTTACCGAGTCGCTCGTGCCAGTCGGCACACCTGGTCGGCGCCCGGACCGCGGCGGCGGAACGGGGTCAAGCCCACCCGGGTTGAACGGGTGGCAGCGGCCAATCCGGCGTACGGCGAGCCAGCCGCCGCGCCACGCTCCATGCGTGGCGATGGCCTCCGCGGCGTAAGCACTACAGGACGGCGCGAACCGACACCGAGCTCCCAGTAGGGGACTGATCCACCGGCGGTACCAGCCGATGAGGACGATGAGCGCGCGGCTCACTGCGAGCCCCCTGCGCCCGGCGCCCTGGCCGGGACCCGCGTCGACACGGCCAGCGCCCGGTCGAGTGCAGCGTCAAAGGCGGCGGCGAGCTCGGTGCTGGTCGCGGTGGCCGCCGGAGGCAGTGCGCGAATCACCAGTCGGCTTCCCGGCGCCCGCTCGTCCAGCCGCGCCAGCCGCTCGCGCACGATGTGGCGGAGCTGTCGGCGGACCCGGTTGCGAGCGACAGCGTTGCCGAGGCTCCGGCCGACGACGAATCCCACCCGCGCACGCGCGCCGTCGGACTGCCCGCCCTCAGCAAGGTGGACCGTCAGAGCAGACCGTCCAGCGCGGGCGCCACTGCGGACCACGGCGGTGAAATCGCGGTGGTTGCGAAGACGGGCAGCGGCGGGGAGCACGAGGAGTGATGGGGGTGTCGGCCGGTCAGGCGGACAGGACCTTGCGGCCCTTGCGGCGACGGGACGACAGGATCGCCCGGCCGGCCCGGGTACGCATCCGCAGCCGGAAGCCGTGCGTGCGTGCCCGACGGCGGTTGTTCGGCTGGTAGGTGCGCTTGCTCACGGTGTGGCTCCCACGCTGTGGACCAGGGTGACCCGGTGACGGGTCCTCCCTGGCATGGTCCGAGGCGCAACCGGGCCGCACGCGAGAACCGCCAACCGAGGATGAAGGCGAACTGCGCGGCGCACCGGCGGGCCGCGGGTTGTCGACAGAGGGTGACCACCGTACGGCGGTCACGCGGGCCGGTCAAACGATTCGGCCCAGTCATCCACAGCCCCATTGGCACCATCGTCTGCCGCTGTTGAGCGCGAGTGATCACGGAAGCGGAAAACCCACTGCTCGGGTTGTGGAGAACGGGTTGATGGGTGCTCCTCGCGCTGTTAGCGTCACGCCGCCGGTCTTCCCCAATCGCCTCGCTCGAGTGCGATTTTCCGCTGCCAGTGGTGACGAACTGTTACTGCTGCGGCCCGTCCGGTGTGCTGCGAGTGGAGCCGCCAAACACTGGGTCGACCGAGCGAAATCGTGCTCGGTTCGGGTCGGTCGCCGTTCGGGTCCCACTTCTCCACAGGCTGTGGACGAAGGTGTGGACTGGCGTTTGGGTCAGGTTCCGCCGCGACACGTCCACGTCTGACCGGCCCGGATGAGGAAGTGACCTGACGTGTCTCCCGACGTGTCGTCTCCCGATCTGCCCCCAGCAATTGCCGTCGAGGATCACGTGGAAGCCACCGAGCTCGATCTCGCCGCGCTCTGGAACCAGGCGCTGGACAGCCTCGCGGACGGAGCGCTGCCACCCCAGCAGCGGGCCTGGATGCGGCTGACCCGACCGATCGCGATCGTCGAGGACACTGCTGTCCTCGCGGCACCGAACGAGTTCGCGAAGGAAGTTCTCGACACCCGGCTCCGGCCGTTGATCGTTGAAGCCCTGTCCGCCGAGCTGGGCCGCGACATCCGGGTCGCCGTCACCGTCGAACATGCTCCGGACGGCGACCTCGGCGAGGTGGCTGCTCTCGTCGACGCCGCGGACGTCGGGGGTGATGAGCTCGACGAGCTCGAGGAGACCGACGGCACCGAGACCGCCTGGCCACCCCGACCGGCGACCTGGATCGATCGCGGCGCCGGTGGAGCCGTCGAGCCGGCCCGGCTCAACCCGAAGTACACCTTCGACACCTTCGTCATCGGGTCCAGCAACCGGTTCGCGCACGCCGCCGCGGTGGCCGTCGCGGAGGCGCCGGCCAAGGCGTACAACCCCCTGTTCGTCTACGGCCAGTCCGGGCTCGGCAAGACCCACTTGCTCCACGCGATCGGCCATTACGCGCAGAGCCTGTTCTCCAACGCTCGGGTGCGCTACGTGAGCTCGGAGGAGTTCACCAACGACTTCATCAACTCCATCCGCGACGACAAGGCGTCGGCTTTCCAACGCCGGTATCGCGATGTCGACGTACTGCTGGTCGATGACATCCAGTTCTTGCAAGGCAAGGTGCAGACGCAGGAGGAGTTCTTCCACACCTTCAACACGCTGCACAACGCGGACAAACAGATCGTCATCACCAGCGACTTGCCGCCGAAGCAGCTGTCCGACTTTGAGGACCGGATGCGCAGTCGGTTCGAGTGGGGCCTCATCACCGACGTCCAGCCGCCCGACCTCGAGACCCGCATCGCGATTCTTCGCAAGAAGGCAGCGCAGGAGCGGCTCGACGCCCCACCAGAAGTCCTCGAGTTCATTGCCAGCAAGATCTCCTCGAACATCCGGGAGCTGGAAGGTGCCCTCATCCGGGTGACGGCGTTCGCCAGCCTCAACCGCCAGGGCGTCGACCTGGCGCTGGCCGAGATCGTGCTGAAAGACCTGATCCCCGACAACTCCGGCCCGGAGATCACCGCCGCGACGATCATGGCGGCCACCGCGACCTATTACGGGCTGTCCATGGAGGACCTGTGCGGATCCTCACGCAGCCGCACGCTGGTCACCGCCCGGCAGATCGCGATGTACCTCTGCCGGGAGCTCACCGAGCTGTCGCTGCCCAAGATCGGGCAGAGCTTCGGCGGCCGCGACCACACCACGGTCATGCACGCCGACCGCAAGATCCGCAACCTGATGGCCGAGCGACGGTCCATCTACAACCAGGTCACCGAACTCACAAATCGCATCAAGTCACAGGCGCGCTCGTCGTGACGACCGTCGTTCTGAGGCAGGCAGCGCCAAACTGTCGGACCTTCGAGGCACCGTGCACAGGGTGGGGACAACTCTGTGGACATTGATGATCTCCTGGGGGAGACGCGGTGGATGGCTGGTGCACAGCCACCGCTGTCCACCGCCACGGCTGGCGTCCACCGGGTGTCTCCACACGAGCGGTGGACGGCGCCACGCCGTGTCACCTGCACGGATGTCCGCCGTCCCCACCATGCACCGCCCCGATGAACCCGATGACCTTTATTTATTGAAATACCTATGACGTACGACGGGCAGGGCGGGAGCTGGGGAAACCCGGCCCACCCCGCCGCCCAACGACAGAGTTGAGGAGCTGGTGACCGTGAAGTTCCGGACCGAGCGCGATGCCTTCGCCGACGCGGTTGCCTGGGCGGCGCGGAGCCTGCCGCCGCGGCCGGCGGTGCCGGTGCTGGCGGGGCTGCTGCTGGATGTCTCGGCGCAGCGGCTGTCGGTGAGCGGGTTCGACTATGAGGTCTCGGCGCAGGTCGAGCTCAACGTCGACACCACCGAGGGAGGTCGGGTCCTGGTGCCCGGCCGACTCCTCGCCGACATCACCCGCAGCCTGCCGGCGCAGCCGGTCGACGTCGCCACGGACGGCGCGCGGGTGACGGTGACGTGTGGTTCCAGCACGTTCACCCTGCCGACGATGCCGGTGGATGAGTACCCCACCCTGCCGGAACTCCCGGCTGCGGCCGGCACGCTCGGGAGCGATGCCTTCGCGGCGGCCGTGACGTCGGTAGCGATCGCAGCCGGTCGAGACGACACGCTGCCCGTCCTCACCGGCGTACGCCTCGAGATCGAGGGCGATCGGCTCACCCTCGCGGCGACCGACCGCTATCGGCTGGCGCTGCGCGAGGTGTCCTGGCAGCCGGCGAAGGCGGGCATGAGTGCGGTGGCCTTGGTCCCCGCACGAACGTTGGCCGACACCGCCCGGTCGCTGACCACCGGTGCCGAGGTCACCTTGGCCCTGGCCGCCGACACCGGAACTCCCGGCGAAGGCATGTTCGGCATCGTCGGCGGCGGCCGGCGAACGACCACCCGGCTGCTCGAGGGTGAGTTCCCGAAGTACCGCTCACTGTTGCCCACGGAGTTCTCCGCGACCGCGACCGTCGACACTGCCCCGCTCACCGAAGCGGTCAAGCGGGTCGCGCTGGTAGCCGAACGCAATACCCCGGTCCGGGTGTCGTTCGCTCCGGGCGAGGCGATTCTGGAAGCCGGAGGTGGCGAGTCGGCCGCTGCCCGAGAGTCGATCGACGCGACGTTCGAGGGTGAAGCTCTAACGATCGCGTTCAACCCGCAGTTCCTCCTCGACGGGCTCGGCTCGCTCGACTCCGACACGGCGCACTTGTCGTTCACCGGCCCGGCGAAGCCGGCCGTTCTCACCGGCAAGACCAACAGCGCCGACGACTACCGCTACCTCCTGATGCCGGTCCGGCTCTCCGGCTGACGTGCACATTGCTCGGATCGGGCTGACCGACTTCCGGTCCTACGCCGCGCTCGACGTCACCCTTGAGCCCGGTGCGGCCGTCTTCATCGGTGCGAACGGGCAGGGCAAGACCAACCTGGTCGAGGCGATCGAGTACGTCGCAACTCTCGGCAGTCATCGAGTTGCGACGGACGCACCTCTGGTCCGGCTCGGGGCGCAACAGGCGGTCGTCCGGATCAGCGTTGTTCGGGAGGGCCGGCCGACGCTGGTCGAGCTGGAGATCAACCCTGGCAAGGCAAATCGCGCCCGGGTCGGTGGTGCGCCGGTGCCTCGGGCCCGCGAGATCATCGGCACGCTCCGGGCGGTCGTCTTCGCGCCGGAAGACTTAGCACTCGTCAAAGGCGATCCGTCGGAACGCCGGCACTTCCTCGACGATCTCTTGGTGGCACGGGCTCCGCGCTATGCCGCAGTCCGGGCGGATTACGAACGCGTCCTGAAGCAGCGCAATGCGCTGTTGAAGTCGTCCGGGGCGGCCCGAAGGTCTGGCGGCGCGGACCTGCGGACCCTGGACACCTGGGATTCGCACCTCGCGCGGACGGGGGCGGCGCTGCTCGCGGGTCGGCTTGACCTGGTTGACGCGTTGCGGCCGCTCGTGGACAAGAGCTACGACGCGGTGAGCAGTGGGCAGGGCCCGACTTCCGTCGAGTACCGCAGCTCCCTCGGTGCCGAGCTTCCGCTCGGTGCCGACGGTGAGCTGCTCGCTGCCGCAATGCTGGCGGCGTTGTCAGCCGCGCGACCGAACGAGCTGGACCGCGGGGTCAGCCTGGTCGGGCCGCACCGCGACGAACTGGTGCTGGGTATCGGCGAACTGCCAGCGCGGGGCTACGCGAGCCACGGGGAGTCGTGGTCATTGGCGCTCGCATTGCGGCTGGCGGCGTACGAACTTCTCGCGGCCGAGGGCGACACCCCGGTGCTGCTGCTCGACGACGTGTTCGCCGAGTTGGACGTCGACCGTCGGGAGCGCCTTGCCGAACTTGCGTCGCGGGCGGAGCAGGTGATCGTCACGGCCGCTGTCGTCGGTGATGTCCCGGAGGCGCTGACCGGATCGCGGTTCGACGTTGCCGCCGGCGAGGTTCGACATGTCCGCTGACAGACCGGACGATGTCGACCCGGCCCTGGCCCGGGCGCGGGCGGCAGCACGGCGGCGGGGGACGCCGGCGACGGCGAAGACCAGGCAGCGGGGGCGGCGCCAGCAGCGGCTCGCCGCAGACGACCGGCAACTGTCCGGTCCAGGACCCGATGACCGCGACCCGCAACTGGTCGGTTCTGTCGTTCGCGCGGTGGCCGACGAGCGCGGATGGGACAGCGACCTCAAGGCCGGGTCCGTCTCCGGGCGGTGGTCCGACCTGGTCGGACCTGAGGTCGCCGAGCACTGCCGGCCGGAGCGGCTGACCGGAGGCGAGCTCATCGTCGTCGCCGAGTCGACCGCCTGGGCCACCCAGCTGCGGCTACTCGCACCGCGCATCGTGACCACGTTGACCGAGCACCTCGGGCCCGGTGTCGTCGAGCGGATCCTGGTGCACGGACCGTCCGGTCCGACCTGGAAAAAGGGTCGCTGGCGGGTCGCCGGCCGGGGTCCGCGGGACACCTATGGCTGACGTCGCCGGGGCCCGTAGGCTGGGAATCCGAGGACGCCACGCAGGCGTTGTACGAGGTGCGTCCCGCGTGGGGGGAGTCCAACCCACCGCCCATTGATCGCCACGGTCGTCCACAGGTGGCCTAGATCACCGGTTTTGACGGCGCGGACCAGTAGACTGGAGACGGCGTTCGGAGCGTCGTGGGGCTGAGCGTCCCGCTACGGCTTCGAATGCCACTTCCCTAGCTTGACCGAACACCCGCGTGCCAGCGGATACGCCGAGCCGGAGCCCCGGCCGCGGCCGACCCCCGCTGCCCGGTAGACGCCCGCGCAAGCGGGAGAAGGTGCGATTCGTGGCCTACGACGCTAGATCCATCACCGTCCTCGAGGGTCTCGAGGCCGTCCGCAAGCGCCCGAGCATGTACATCGGCTCGACCGGTGAGCGCGGTCTGCACCACCTCGTCTACGAGGTCGTCGACAACGCGGTTGACGAGGCGTTGGCCGGCTTTGCTGACAACATCGTCGTGACGCTGCTGCCCGACGGGGGCGTCCGCGTCGTCGACAACGGTCGCGGCATTCCCGTCGACAAGCACCCGGTCGAGAAGCGACCAGCCGTCGAGGTCGTGCTCACGACCCTGCACGCAGGAGGCAAGTTCGACGGCAAGTCCTACGCCGTGTCCGGTGGGTTGCACGGCGTCGGCATCTCGGTCGTCAACGCCCTGTCCGCGCGGCTCGACATCGAGATTCGTCGCGACGGTTTCGTGTGGACCCAGAGCTATGAGCGCGGCAAGCCGAAGGCCCCGCTGGCCAAGGGCACGCCGATCAAGAGCTCGGGCACGACCGTGACGTTCTGGGCCGACGACCAGGTCTTCGAGTCGACTGCGTACAACTTCGAGACGCTCTCCCGCCGGCTGCAGGAGATGGCGTTCCTCAACGCGGGCCTGTCGATCACCTTGCGCGACGAGCGCGCCGAGGTTCCGCACGAGATCGTCTACCACTACAAGGGCGGCATCGAGGACTTCGTCAAGCACCTCAACGCGACGAAGGACGCCCTCCACAAGAGCGTCATCAGCTTTTCCGGTGAGACCGAGGGCATGGCCGTCGACGTCGCCATGCAATGGAATTCGACGTACGCCGAGTCGGTCTACACCTTCGCCAACACCATCAACACCCACGAGGGTGGCACCCACGAAGAAGGCTTCCGCGCGGCGCTGACCACGGTGGTCAACAAGTACGCGCGTGACAAGAAACTGTTGAAGGAAAAGGAAGACAACCTCACTGGCGACGACGTCCGCGAGGGGCTGACTGCCATTGTCAGTGTGAAGCTCGCCAACCCGCAGTTCGAGGGGCAGACCAAAACCAAGCTGGGCAACACCGAGGCCAAGTCGTTCGTACAGAAGATGTGCAACGACTGGCTCGGTGACTGGTTCGAGCGCACCCCTGACCAGGCGCGCACGGTCATCATGAAGGCGACGCAGGCCGCGCAGGCGCGGATGGCGGCCCGCAAGGCGCGTGACCTGACCCGCCGCAAGGGGCTGCTGGAGTCCTCGTCACTCCCCGGCAAGCTCGCCGACTGTCAGTCCACCGACCCGGTGAAGTGTGAGGTCTTCATCGTTGAAGGCGACTCAGCCGGCGGCTCGGCCAAGCAGGGCCGCAACCCGGAGTTCCAGGCCATTCTGCCGATCCGCGGCAAGATCCTGAACGTCGAGAAGGCCCGCATCGACCGGGTGCTGAAGAACACCGAGGTGCAGGCGCTCATCACTGCGCTCGGGACTGGCATCCACGACGACTTCGACCTCGAGAAGTTGCGCTACCACAAGATCGTGCTGATGGCCGACGCCGATGTCGACGGTCAGCACATCCGCACGTTGTTGCTGACGCTGCTGTTCCGGTTCATGCGTCCGCTCGTCGAGCAGGGTTTCGTCTACCTCGCCCAGCCGCCGCTCTACAAGATCAAGTGGGGCAAGGACGACTTTGAATACGCCTACTCCGACCGCGAGCGCGACGGCCTCATTTCGGCTGGCCAGGAGGCCGGGCGCAAGTTGCCCAAGGAAGAGGCCATCCAGCGCTTCAAAGGGCTCGGCGAGATGAACCACGGTGAGTTGTGGGACACCACGATGGACCCGGACAAGCGTGTCCTGCTCCAGGTCACCCTCGACGATGCCGCGACGGCCGATGAGCTGTTCAGCGTCCTCATGGGCGAGGACGTCGAGGCGCGCCGATCCTTTATCACCCGAAATGCGAAGGACGTCCGCTTCCTCGACATCTAATACACAGGCTTCTACACAGCCTGTGGCTATCTGATCACGCAGAGTTTCACGTGGAACAGGAAGGAACGACAGAACCGTGACCGTCGAGACCCCGCCGGGCGGCCCCCCCACCGATCGCGTCGAGCCCGTCGGCATCGAAGTCGAGATGCAGCGCAGCTACCTCGACTACGCGATGTCGGTCATCGTCGGGCGCGCGCTTCCCGACGTACGCGACGGGTTGAAGCCCGTGCACCGTCGGGTGCTGTACGCGATGTACGACGGTGGCTACCGGCCCGACCGCGGCTACTTCAAGTGCTCCCGCGTCGTCGGCGACGTCATGGGCAACTACCACCCGCACGGTGACTCGGCGATCTACGACACCTTGGTCCGGCTCGCCCAGCCGTGGTCATTGCGGATGCCACTCGTCGACGGCAACGGCAACTTCGGCTCCCCGGGCAACGATCCGCCGGCCGCCATGAGATATACCGAGGCGCGGCTCGCGCAGCTGGCGATGGAGATGCTCCGCGACATCGACGCGGACACCGTTGACTTCTCCCCGAACTACGACGGGCGCTCGCAAGAACCCAACATCCTGCCGAGCCGGATCCCCAACCTGTTGGTCAACGGTGCCGCCGGCATCGCGGTCGGCATGGCGACGAACATCCCGCCGCACAACCTGCGGGAGGTCGCCGGCGCGGTGCAGTGGTACCTCGACAACCCCGCCGCAAGTGACGACGAGCTGCTCACCGCGGCGATGGAGCACGTCAAGGGACCCGACTTCCCCACCGGTGCGCTCATCGTCGGCCGCGACGGGATCGAGGACGCCTACCGCACCGGTCGTGGCTCGATCCGGATGCGCGCTGTCGTCGAGGTAGAGGAAGACAACCGCGGCCGGCAGACGCTCGTCGTCACCGAACTGCCCTACCAGGTCAACCCGGACAACCTCGCGGAGAAGATCGCCGAGCTCGTGAAGGACGGCAAGGTCGGTGGCATCGCCGACGTCCGTGACGAGTCCAGCGGGCGCACCGGCCAGCGGCTTGTGATCGTGCTGAAGCGCGACGCGGTCGCGAAGGTCGTCCTCAACAACCTCTACAAGCACACCCAGCTGCAGGACACCTTCGGCGTGATCATGCTCGCTCTCGTCGACGGCGTGCCGCGCACGCTGCGCCTCGACGAGACGATCCGTTACTACGTCGAGCACCAGATCG
The DNA here is from genome assembly GCA_033851265.1 of Frankiales bacterium. GTDB lineage: Bacteria > Actinomycetota > Actinomycetes > JAWWOW01 > JAWWOW01 > JAWWOW01. The sequence goes on along the minus strand of JAWWOW010000006.1, from coordinate 255,517 downwards.
AAGTCATCGTCCGCCGCACGCGGTTCAAGTTGCGCAAGGCCGAGGAGCGGGCCCACATCCTGCGCGGCTTACTCAGGGCGATCGACCGCATCGACGAGGTCATCGCGCTGATCCGGGCGAGTGCCAGCGCCGACGAAGCCCGGCAAGGGCTGATGCTGCTGCTCGACATCGACGAGATCCAGGCGACCGCCATTCTCGACATGCAGCTGCGCCGGCTCGCTGCGTTGGAATCGGCCCGCCTGCAGAGCGAGTACGACGAGTTGATGGCCGAGATCGCCGACTACGAGGCGATTCTGGCCAGCCCCGAGCGGCAGCGGTCGATCGTGAGCACCGAGCTCGCCGAGATCGTCGACAAGTACGGCGATGACCGGCGTACGCGATTGATGGCGTACGAGGGCGATATGAGCGTCGAGGACCTGATCGCCGTCGAGGACGTCGTCGTTACCATCACCCACGGCGGCTACGCCAAGCGCACAAAGACCGACCTCTACCGGTCGCAGCGCCGTGGCGGCAAGGGCGTGCAGGGCGCCGCGCTGAAGCAGGACGACATCGTCGACCACTTCTTCGTGACGACGACACACCACTGGATCCTGTTCTTCACGAACAAGGGCCGCGTCTACCGCGCGAAGGCACACGAGCTGCAGGAGTCCAACCGGGCGGCGCGCGGGCAGCATGTCGCCAACATCCTCGGCTTCCAGCCGGATGAGCGCATCGCGCAGGTCATGGCGATCAAGGACTATGCCGTCTCGCCGTACCTCGTCCTCGCGACGAAGCACGGGCTCGTGAAGAAGACCGCACTCACCGAGTTCGATTCCAACCGCACCGGCGGGGTCATTGCCATCAACCTGCGGGAGACGGACGAGCTCATCTCGGCGGCGCTGATGTCGGGTGAGGACGACCTGCTGCTGGTGAGCCGCAAGGCGATGTCGATCCGCTTCCACGGCGACGACGAGACGTTGCGGCCGATGGGCCGGGCGACGAGCGGCGTCATCGGGATGCGTTTCGCATCCGGCGACGAGTTGCTGTCCATGGATGTCGTTGGTCCGAACGCGGACGCCGAGGATGCCGACCTGCTGGTGGCGACCGATGGCGGTTTCGCCAAGCGCACCCGCATTCGCGAGTACACGCCGCAGGGCCGGGGCGGCAAGGGCGTCTTCACCGCGCGCATCGTGTCGACCCGCGGCCAGCTGGTCGGGGCGCTGGTCACGCACCCGGATGACGAGATCTATGCCATTCGCTCGGATGGCGGGGTCATCCGGACCACAGCGGGGGAGGTACGCCGCACCGGCCGTCAGACCATGGGCGTCCGGCTTATGGACCTCCCGGCCGACACGAACGTGGTCGCGGTCGCCCGCAACGCTGAGCGTGACGACGAGGAGGACGAGACCCCTCCCGCCGGGGACCTTCCGGGCGGGGGTGACGCGCCCGACGGGTCGACCACGGCACAATCAACCGGGAATGGGTCAGGTGGCCGGCGCTCGGCCGGGAAGTCGAACGGCAACGGTGCTACTGGACGAGGGGAAGGCAAGAAGCGGTGACCGACCGGCCGGAAGGCGGCGCAGGCGCGGGGGGTTGGCCCGAGGTTCGGCCGGCCCCACCCGCTCCGGCGACGGGCTGGCCTGACCTTCCGGGCTGGACCGCGCAGTCGGCTCCGGCAGGGACCCGCCCAGCGCCGGGCGGCAAGCCCCCGGCGCCGTCCTCCGATCAGCCACCCCGGGATCGCACGGCTGACGGGCGGCCACCGGCACCACCGGCGGCGGATCCACCCACGACGCCACCGATCTCATCGGCCGGCGCTGTCACTGTGACCGCGGCCGGTGGCACGACCACCGGGGTGTCCCGGGCGCCGCGACGCGCGCGGTTGCAACTGCGCCGGATCGACCCATGGTCGACGCTGCGGTTCTCCTTCGTCGCCTCGCTCGCGCTGCTTGTCGTTTTCCTCATCGCGGTGATCGTGCTGTACGCCGTGCTTTCGGGCATGCACGTGTTCTCCACCATCAACGACCAACTCGGGTCGCTGACCGACAACGGCTCGGCGGACACCTCGACCGGGGTCACCTTCAACTTCTCGTTCGCCCGGGTGATGGGCATCTCGCTGCTCATCGGTGCCGTCAACGTCGTGCTGTTCACCGCACTCGCCACCCTGGGTGCGTTCGTCTACAACCTCGTCGCCGACCTCGTCGGTGGTATCGAGGTCACGCTGGCCGAGCGCGACTGACCACCTCCCATGTACCCTCGCGTGCCGGAGCCGGGGACCCGTCTCGGTTCGGTCCGACGGTCGCCTGCGCCGCCCGGGCGTGTAGCTCAGTCGGTTAGAGCGCATCCCTGATAAGGATGAGGTCGGAGGTTCAAGTCCTCCCACGCCCACAAGCGATTGAGGCGAGAGAAGCGAGCTCGTGCTCGCTTCCGAGCCGATTGAAGCGTGTCGAATGACGGGAGGTTCGAAGAAACTCCCGTCAGGACCACCGCGTTCGGTGCCCTCACCTCGAGGGCTGCTGCGACGCGCAGCCGCCGTGACAGTGCTCCCGACACTGCTCCTGGCCACCGCACAAGCGGTACGCCGTGCGCGTCGACGGCGAACCGATACGGAACTCTGGGCAGAAGCAACACGGGGCAAGCCAGCCGCCCGGCTCGGGGAGTCGGGCAAGCCAGCCGCCCGGCTCAGAGAGTCGGGCAAGCCAATCGCCCGGCTCAGAGAGTCGGGCCAAGGGGACGTAGCTCAAGTGGCAGAGCACCGCCTTTGCAAGGCGGGGGTTGGGGGTTCGAGTCCCCCCGTCTCCACCCTTTCTTTCGAGCGCAAGCGAGCGCGCTCGCGCTGCCCCGTCAAGCGTGCGCGCGCCCGCCGCAGTTAGATGCTTGTTTTTGCTGCGAACGGCCCTCAGGTGTCGGTGGGCACGCGCCGATTCACTCTTCTGGCCGAACGTTTCCTACCGGGTTGATCTCCGGGACCGGGAACGCACTCATCCCCGAGTGTCGGCCTCTTGGTAGCGAGGACATGGGGGATCGCAGGTGGCTCAGCCACGGCGTCTCAGCCCTCGTTCTCGCACGCCCAAAACCCGTCGGATTTCCCCGAAGCACGGGATGCTCAGCCGCCGGTTTGGCCGTGGGGGCGCTCTCCTCGCAGCGACCCTCGCAGCATTCATCTCCATCCCGCTGACAGTGGCCCAGGCGGCTAGCCCGCCGGTCGTCACTGCGATGCAGACGGCACCCAACAACCTGCTCAAGCCCCAGTGGGCGTGGAGTGTGGATGCGGGTGCCGTCGCCGAGTGCCGGGTCACCGTGACCGGCAGCTCACCTGTCGTTCTGGTTGGGGCCGACTGGACCGACTGCGGCACGTCACCGTTCGAAGCTGACCTCACTGGTCAGCCAGACGGCAGCTACACCGTCGAGGTTCGGGCAACGGACGGCGGAGGCTCTGCTACCACCTCCGACGACTACGTCTTGGACACGACAGCGCCAGGAATGCCCACCATCAACACCACGCCGACCACCCCGTCACAAAGCCGGGGTCCGGCGTGGACGTTCACCCTCCCGGAAGGGACGGGTGAATGCCGGCTCGACCGCGGTCTCACTCCGATCGTGGACTGGACGGCATGCACCTCGCCGTACACCGCCGACCTCACTGGTCTGGTGGACGGCACGTACACCTTCGGGGTCCGCACCGTCGACAGCGCCACCAACCCAGGTGTGGCTGCGACGGACGACTTCGTGCTCGACACGACGGGCCCGGCCGCCCCGGTTGTCACCACGGTGACGACCAGCCCCGGATCCGGTGCGACGGCGGCGTTCTCCTTCACCTCGGAGGCGTTGTCGACTGCTCGTTGCCGGGTGGTGCGCGGCGCTACCGAGATCGTCGCGGAGCACGCGTGCACCACCTCTGAGTCCGTCGACCTGTCCGGCGAAGTGGACGGCACGTACACCCTCGAGGTGTATGTCACCGACCAGGCCGGCAACGACGGGCCTCTCGGTACGTCGGACTACGCCCTGGACCGGGCCGCACCCGCGGACCCGACCATCGACTCGGGTCCGGGGGCACTCGGCAAGGACACGACCCCGACATGGGGCTTCAGTGGCGAAGCAGGAGCAACGTTCGAGTGCCGGGTTGATGGGCCAACCGGCAACGGGACGTTCGCTACCTGCACCTCGCCGTACACGCCGACCCTCAGCCAGGGGGACGGCGACTACGTGTTCCGGGTCCGGTCGCGCGACGCCGCCAACAACCTCAGCGTTGGCGTCGCATCGTGGCCGGTCTACACCCTGGACACGGCGGCGCCGGTCGCGCCGACACTGTCCGGGCCGACCAGCCCGGGCAAGAGCACGACCCCGTCGTTCACCTTCACCGGTGAGGCGGGCGCCACCTTCGAGTGCCGGTTGGACACCCCGTCGGGTAACGGCACCTTTGCGAGCTGTACCTCGCCGTACACCCCGACCCTCTCGTCGGGCAACGGCAACTATGTGGTGCACGTCCGGGCGACCGACCAGGCTGGCAACACCGGCGTGGCCGCGACCCGGGGCTATGACCTCGACACCGTGGCACCGGCAGCACCGTCGGTCAGCGGACCCACGGGTCCGTCGGCCAACACCTCGGTGTCATGGACCTTCACCGCCGAATCCGGCGCGACTGCGGAGTGCCGTCTGGTGGGCCCCACGACCACCACGGGCTGGACCTCCTGCACCTCGCCGGAAGGCCGGACGCTCAGCCAGGGCGACGGCAGCTACCACCTGGAAGTCCGGGCAACCGACGCGGCTACCAACACTGGTGCCGCCGGGACCAGCCCGAGCTACGTGCTCGACACCACCGGACCGGTCGCGGTCAACGTCACCGGTCCAGCATCGCCGGGCAAGAACACCACTGTTGCGTTCTCGTTCACGACGGAGGCAGGAGCCACCGTCCAGTGCCGTGTGGTCGGTCCGACCAGCACATCCGCCTGGGCATCCTGCACCTCACCCAAGACCGTCACCCTGAGCCAGGGCGACGGGACCTACACCTTTGAGGCACAGGCAACTGACTCCGTCGGCAACGTCGGCGCTGTTGGTTCCGTTAACTACGTTCTCGACACGCTGGCCCCGAATGCCCCCACTCTCTCCGGGCCGGCTTCGCCAGGTAACTCCGCGGCGGTGTCGTTCACCTTTGCTACCGAAGCGGGCGCGACCACGGACTGCCGACTCGATGGGCCATCGGGCATCGGCACGTTCGCAGCGTGCTCGTCGCCGGACCTGTTGACCCTCAGCCAGGGCGACGGGATCTACACCTTCCGGGTCCGCGCCTTGGACGCGGCGGGGAACCAGAGCCTCATTGCCAGCCGGGTCTACCGGCTGGACACTGCGGCCCCGGCCGCGCCATCGGTCACTGCTCCGGCGTCACCGGACAACGCGACCAACGTCTCGTTCACCTTCACATCTGAAGCCGGGTCCTCGGCTACCTGCCGGTTGACCGGTCCCAGCAGTACCGGGTCATGGGCGGTATGCACCTCGCCGGAGGCGGTCACCCTTTCGCAAGGTGACGGCACCTACACCCTCGAGGTGCGGGTAACCGACGCGGCAAACAACACGAGTACGACGGGGTCGGCGAGCTACGTGCTCGACACCACCCCGCCGTCCGGACCGGCAGTGAGTGGACCGACTGGTCCGTCCAATGTGTCCGCGCCGACGTGGACATTCACGTCCGACGCGTTCACCACCACCGAGTGCCGGGTGCTTCGCAACGCGACAGCTGTCACCGGGTGGGTTGGCTGCACCACGCCGTACGTTCCGACGTTGTCGTCGGGCGACGGCAGCTACACCCTCGAGGTTCGAGCGACGGACTTGGCGACCAACACCGGCGCCGTCGGCGTCAGTCCGGCGTACGTCCTCGACACGACCGGTCCGGTCGCCCCGACGATCACGAGCAACCCGGTCACCCCGTCGACGGGCCGCACCCCGGCGTGGGCCTTCACTCTGCCCGAGGGCGCGGGTGAGTGCCGGCTCACCCGCGGGGCCGTCACCATCGTCGACTGGGCGAGCTGCAGCTCACCGAAGGCGTACGACCTCACCGCGCTGGTGGACGGCACCTACGCCTTCAGCGTCCGCGCCATCGACGCAGCCACCAACCCCGGCGCGGTCGCGACGAGCAATTACGTCCTCGACACGACGGCGCCGGCGGCACCGACCGTCAGCATGATCACGAGCAGCCCCGGGTCGAGCATCACCCCGTCGTTCTCCTTCGTCGGGGAAGCCTCCTCGACGGCGAGTTGCCGACTCCTGCAGAACGCCGTGCAGGTCGTTGCCTTCGCTCCCTGCTCCAGTCCCGACGTCATCGACCTGACTGCTCGGCCCGACGCGACCTACACCGTCGAGGTGTATGTGACCGACCAGGCCGGCAACAGCGGCCCCACGGGGTCGGCGAGCTACGTGCTCGATCGGTCCGCTCCTGGTACGCCGAGCATCGACTCGGGTCCCGGCGTTCTCGGCAACGACACCACCCCCACCTGGTCGTTCAGTGGGGAGGCGGGTGCGACGTTGCGCTGCCGGGTTGACGGCCCGACCACGACCGGCGCTTTTGCGGTCTGCACCTCGCCGTACACGCCGACGTTGAGCCAGGGCGACGGCAGCTACCTGTTCCAGCTGACGGCAACAGATGCAGCCGGTAACACCAGCCCGGCAGCCAGTGCGTCGTACACCCTCGACACGACGGCACCAGCGTTGCCAACGTTGTCCGGCCCGGCCAGCCCCGGCCTCGACACGACGCCGACGTTCACTTTCACGGCTGAAGCGGGCGCGACGACGCAGTGCCGCCTCGATGGGCCGCTGGGCATCGGGACGTACGCCGGCTGCGCCTCGCCGTTCACCCCGACCCTCTCCGACGGCGACGGCACCTACACGCTTCGGGTGAAGGCGGCCGACCCGGCCGGGAACACCGGCCTGCCCGCCTCGCGCAGCTACGTGCTCGACACTGCGGGGCCGGCCGCTCCAGTCGTGAGCGGTCCGACCGGCCCGTCGGTCAACACCTCGGTGTCGTGGACGTTCACGGCCGAGGCCGGTTCCACGACGTCATGCCGCTTGGTCGGGCCGAGCAGCACCACTGGATGGACCTCGTGTGTGTCGCCGGAGCCGCGAACGCTCAGCCAAGGCGACGGCACCTATGTCCTTCAGGTCCAAGCGACCGACGCTGCCGGAAACGCCGGAGCGATCGGAGCGAGCCCTGGCTACGTGCTCGACACGTCCGCGCCCGCCACCGTCAGTGTTGTGGCCCCGCCGTCGCCAGACAACGACACGTCGATCACATTCACCTTCACGGCGGAGGCCGGCTCGACGACGCAGTGCCGTCTGGTTGGTCCGACGAGCACCTCGGCCTGGGCATCCTGCACGTCACCGCGCAACGCGAACCTGAACCAAGGCGACGGCACCTACGCCCTCGAAGTGGTCGCCACTGACCAGGCCGGGAACGTCGGCACGGCCGGGTCGGCCAGCTACCTGCTCGACACAGCCGCGCCGGCGACACCGGTGGTCACCGGCCCGACCTCGCCCGGTAACACCGCTGCGGTCTCCTTCAGCTTCACGGCGGAGGCGGGTGCGGCGACCCAGTGCCGCCTCGATGGGCCGGCGGGCAACGGCGCGTTCGCCGCGTGCACCTCGCCGGACGCCCTGACCCTCTCCCAGGGCGACGGGACCTACACAATGCGGGTGCGGGCCACGGACGCTGCTGGCAACACCTCGTCGTCGGGGACCGCGGTCTACCGGCTCGACACCGCCGCTCCCGCTGCACCATCGGTCACCGGGCCGGCGAGTCCCGGGAACGCGACCGGGGTGTCGTTCAGCTTCACCGCTGAGGCGGGCTCAACGACCCAGTGCCGTGTCGTCGGACCGGCGAGCACGTCCGCGTGGGCAGCTTGTACGTCGCCGTACGCCACGACGCTCTCGGAAGGTGACGGCTCCTACACCTTCCAGGTCGCAGCCACCGACGCTGCGGGCAACACCGGAGCAACCGGCACGGCGACGTACGTGCTCGACCAGGCTGCGCCGTCCGCGCCGGTCGTTAGCGGACCGACGGGTCCGTCGAACGTCACGACGGTGACGTGGACGTTCACCACCGATCTGTTGACCACGACCGAGTGTCGCCGGCTCCGCAATGGTGCGCCGGTGACCGTGTGGCTTGCGTGCACCTCTCCGCGTATCGCGACTCTCGCCTCCGGCGACGGCACCTACGTCCTCGAGGTCCGGGCCACGGATCTGGCCGGCAACCTCGGGCCCACCGGTGCCAGCGCGGGTTACCTGCTCGACACGAGCGCGCCGGTCGCGCCGACACTCAGCGGGCCCGCCTCACCGGGCAACGTGACGACTGTCGGCTTCACGTTCACGGCCGAGGCCGGTGCCACGACCGAGTGCCAGCTCGCCGGACCAACTCTTCCGGCCGTGTGGGCGGGATGTACGTCACCGGCGTCGCGGACCCTTTCGCAGGGCGACGGGACGTACACCTTCCGGGTCCGCGCAACCGACCCGGCGGGTAACACCGGCGCGGCAGCATCGGTCAGCTACGTGCTCGACACCGTCGCACCGGCCACTCCGGTCATCACCGCCAACCCGGTCTCCCCAGGGAACAGCCGAACGCCAACGTGGTCGTTCGCCCTGCCGGCGGACGGCACCGGGCAGTGCCAACTGACCCGCGGTCCGACAATCCTGATCGCGTGGACGGCGTGTGCCTCGCCCTATTCTCCGACGCCAGACCTGACCGGTCAGCCGGACGGGCTTTACACGTTGTCCGTTCGTTCGGTCGATGCAGCCGGCAACATCGGCGGCAGCGACTCCTCGAACTACCTGCTCGATACAACCGGTGCAGCCGTATCCGGGCTCACCCCTCCGAACGGCACCGCGGGGAATGACACCACTCCGACGTGGACATTCACTGTTGAGGTGGGGGCTACCACCGAGTGCCAGGTGGTGAAGGGCGCGACGACCATTTTGGCTCGCAGCGCCTGCACGAGCCCCGTGTCGGTAGACACATCAGTTCCGGGCGGCGGCGAGGGGCTCTACACGTTCTCGGTTTGGGCAACCGACGTCGCCGGGAACACCGGGTCGGCCACAAGCGTCACCTATTTGTTAGACGTGACTCCGCCTCTCGCGCCGGTCATCACCGGTGCCCCCGGTCCGGTCTCGTCGAGCCGTAGCCCGGCATGGACGTTCACGGCCGAAAGCGGCGCGACGACGCAGTGCCGGCTTACCAAGGACGGGACCATTCCTGGCGCTTTCGCCGCGTGCACGTCGCCGTACGTCGGTGACCTGACCGGCAAAGCTGACGGCACCTACGACTTCGAGGTGCTCGCCATCGATGCCGCCGGCAACGTCGGCCCGTCGTCAACGAGTGGTTACGTGCTCGACACGACGGCGCCGGTTGCGCCGACGCTCGTCTCCTCTCCCGGAAGCCCGAGCAGCCTGCGTACGCCGGCTTGGGGCTTCACCACCGAGCCTGGCGCGACGACGACGTGCCGAGTCGACGGACCATCCGGCGTTGTCAACGCCTCGGCAGCGTGCACCTCGCCATTCACCGCTGACCTGTCTGGTCAGCCCGACGGCGTCTACACATTCGTCGTGACGGCGACGGACGTCGCGGGCAACACCGGTCCGCCGTTGTCGGTGAGCTACACGCTCGACAGCACCCAGCCGGCTGCGCCGACGATCTTCAGCGCACCCACTGGCCCGGCCCGCAACCGCGCGCCGGTGTGGACGTTCGGTGGCGAGCCAGGCGCGACGTTCACCTGCTCACTCATGGGCGGCACCACCGTCGTCACCGCTCCGACCGCGTGTACGTCGCCGTTTACCGGAAACCTGACCGGACGTCCCGACAAGACGTACACGTTCTCGGTCACCGCGACCGACGTCTCTGGCAACACGAGCGCGGCCACGACGGCGACGTACATCCTCGACACGGTTGCGCCTGCTGCGCCGCGATTCACCCGCAAGCCGGTGAGTCCGTCGACGTCGCGGCACGTCTCGTGGTCATGGACGGGTGACACCAAAGCAACGCCGACCTGCAAGCTGACGCGGGGTGGCGCAACCGTCGTCAACTGGCGGACATGCGCGTCGCCGTTCGTGGCCGACCTCACCGGCCAGCCCAACGGGACGTTCACCTTGGCGGTGCGACTGACCGATGTCGCGGGCAACGTCGGCACACCGGCGACATCGACCTATGTGCTGGACACGCTCGCTCCGTCCGCGCCGTCGTTTACCGCGCGACCGTCGTCGCCGGGCAGCGACCGCACACCTGCGTTGGCATGGACAGGTGAGAGCGGCGCGAAGGCCACCTGCTTGGTCTCTCGTTCCGGTCGAGTGATCCGGGACTGGAGCTCGTGCACGTCCGGGTGGGCCGCCAACCTGGCGGGGCAGCCTGATGGCACCTACGTGCTGTCCGTCCGGCTGACTGATGCTGCCGGCAACACGGGCTCGGCGGCCAAGGCGAACTACACGCTCGACTCGAGCAAGCCCGCCACCGGCGGCGGCGGCGGAGGCACCACGCCACCCCCCGCTCCGACACCCACCGTCGGGCCGCCGCCGCGCGGGTCCGACCTGCCGGCGCCGGGGGCAGGTACGCCCTCGCCGACGGCCACCCATCCACCGCTCAAGCCGAAGCCGCGAGGAGTCGAGCAGAAAACTAGCCGGCCACTGTTCTCCCCCCAGCTCCCGCCGGTCGGAGACGTGCCTAACGTGATCGGCCAGGTTGCGGTGAAATCGTTGGAGAAGCCGCAGTTCCCACTGGTTCTCCTTGTCGTGGTCGCCGTCTTCCTGCTCGTGCAAAACCGCATCGACCGTAAGGACCCCAAGCTGGCCACTGCACCCGTTGACGCTGAGCCGCTGCTCGGCTTCGGACCCGCGGTGGAGCAGCCATGAGGCGCGACGCGCGCGCGCCCCGGCCTGGGCTGGCCGGCGGCGACATGGTGCCGGTTGGTGCACGGCTGCGCTACACGCAGCTGCTCCGCTTCGGTATGGCCACGCTCGTGCTGCTCGTTGCTGCTGCCGTGCCGGAAGCACTCGGGGCACCGCTGCGAGATGTGTGGCCGACGACCGTCGTCTATCTCGGCCTCGCCGCCGTTGCGGAGGTTGGCTGGCGGGCGGTGTCGCATCGGGCGCTGCTGCTGTTCGGCGTGATGCTCATGGTCGACGGTGCCTATCTCGGGTGGATCTCCTATCTCACCGGTGGTGTCTACAGCCAGGTGCGCTTCCTGGTGTTGCTGCATGTGGTGGCGGTCACGTTGCTGGCGTCGTACCGCACCGGCCTCAAGGTCACGATGTGGAACTCCCTCATCATCTTCGGCCTCTACAACGGGCAGGAGAGCGGAGTCCTGTCGGCAGCCGCAGTCAATGTTCGCGGACTGCCTGGCACGGAGTTCCAGCGACTGGTCGTGTTCATCGTCGTGCTCTGGATGATCGCTGTTGGTACGGCGGCGTTCTCCGCCATCAACGAACGTGAACTCCGTCGCCGCCAGTACGAGCTCGAAGCACTCACTGACATGGCCATCGCGTTGGAGAACGCGGAGGGGTCTGCGTCGGTTGCGCGGGTCTTGCTCGAGCACGTCGTACGCACCTTCGACTTCCCTCGCGGCCTTGTCGTCGGCGGCGGGGAAACTGCTGCGCAGGTACTCGCTCACCATGGCGGTGCCGTCGCCGACGACGACCAGCCACGACTGCGCGGGTCCGCGCTCCTCGCCAAGGCACATCGCGAACGCGGCACGTTGCTTGTCAGCGCCTTGCATCCGGAGGCCGACGCCGGTCTGGCCTCATTGCTGCCGGGCACCCGCAACCTCATCGTCGTCCCGCTCACCGCAGAGGGCCGCGCAACCGGGTCGCTGCTGCTGGAGCATTCGCTGCGCAGCGGGTCGCGCGTCGAACGCCGTGTTGTCACCGCGGTCGAGCGGTTCGCGTCGTACGCCGCACTCGCGTTGCGTAACGCGGTGCTGCTCGAGCAGGTGCAACGGATGGCAGCCACCGATGGCCTCACCGCGATCGCGAACCGGCGCACATTCGAGTCGACACTCGAGCGCGAGATCGCCCGTGCGTCGCGGCACGACGAACCGGTCAGCCTGGTCATGGTCGACATCGACCACTTCAAAGCACTCAACGACAACCACGGTCACCAGGCTGGTGACGACGTGCTGCGCAACGTCGCCGCAGCGCTCGCGTGCGAATGCCGGGAGTTCGACCTGGCCGCGCGCTACGGCGGTGAAGAGTTCGCGATCATCCTGCCTGGCTGCACCGCGGAGGAGTCGCTGGTCATCGCCGAGCGTTTCCGGCGCGTGGTCAGTGCGGCTCCGGCGGTCGTGCCGATCACGGCAAGCGCCGGGGTCGCGACGTACCCGGATCACGCCAAGGACGCGGCGGAACTCGTCCGCGTCGCCGACGAGGCGCTCTACGAGTCCAAGCGCAACGGCCGTGACCGGGTCACCGCGGCTCGTCCGCGGATGATGCCTGCGCCCGTCAACGCACCCGGGCTCGCCGACGCGGGCTGAAGATCCGGCAGCTAGGCCGCGGGACCCCGGGGCTTGCGCGTCGCGGCCGGCTTGGGCTGCGCGGACTCACCATCACCTGACACGGCCGCCGTCGCCTCGGTGACGTCGATTGTCGTGTCGCTGGTCGGCGCCGGACTCGGGGTCGCGGCGGTCGTCATCGGTGTGGTTGTCGTCTCGGTGCGGGCGTACGGGTCGCCGCCACCGATCGGGGAGTAGGCGTCGAGGCCCGGACTTGCTGATTCCTTGCGGCCCGCCATCAACCCGGCCGCTGCACCGGCGACGGCACCCGCGCCCATCAGCAGGAGGGCGCGCGGCCAGCGACGGCGCCGGCTCGGCGCGTCACCACGCAGCGCCGCAAGGGCGGCCTCGCTGCGCTTCTTGGCTTCCTTGCGCGCCGGCTTGCTGACTGCCTCTGCCTCGGCAAGCGTCTTTGACACCCGGGGCAGGACCCGCTTCTTCATCGTCTCCACCGCCTGGTCGCGTGCCGCCTCGATCTTCGGCAATGCCACGTCACGCGCGACCTCACGCGCCTCATCCGCGAGTTGGCTCGCCAGTTGGCCGGTCTTCTCAGCGGCCTCGGCGAGCCGCGGAGCCAAGGTCTCCCTGGCGGCGTCGAGTCGGGGACCGAGCGCGTCAACGGCGTCGGTCGCCGCGCCTTGCGCTCGTCCGCGTAGCGAGTCGATGCCCGCCTCGATGGGTTGGGCCAAAGCGGGACGAGACGACAGCAGGGGGAGCCTCACGGGTACCTCCGGACTAGTAACGGAATGCAATGGTCTCGTTCCCGCTGCGCGGACGACCTACCCTCATCAGGTCGATACGCTGCGGATGCCGCCGGTCACAGTGGCACTCCAATCGCTCACCGTCGAGTCCCGGGAGACGAATTCGTGTCTGAACAGGTCTATGCCACGCTGCACACCAACGCGGGAGACGTCCAGGTACGCCTGTTCCCGGACCACGCACCCAAGACCGTCAGGAACTTCGTCGAGCTCGCCGAAGGCTCCCGCGAGTGGACCGACCCTCGCACCGGTCAGTCGACCTCCGAACCGTTGTACGACGGCACCGTTCTGCACCGCGTCATCTCCGGGTTCATGATCCAGGGCGGCGACCCGCTGGGCACTGGAACGGGCGGCCCGGGCTACAAGTTCGCGGACGAGTTCCACCCCGAGCTCGCGTTCACCCGGCCCTATCTCCTCGCAATGGCGAATGCCGGGCCGGGCACGAACGGTTCACAGTTCTTCATCACTGTCGCGCCGACCGAGTGGCTCACCGGCAAACACACCATTTTTGGCGAGGTCACCGAGGGCACCGAGATCATCGACAAGATCGCGGCCGCGACCACCGACGCGCGGGACCGCCCGGTCGACGAGATCGTCGTACAGTCCGTCAGCATCGACCGCCGCTCCGAGTAGGCGGTCGGCCAACTCTCGTGACCCACGACCCCGGCACGACCGGCGCGGCCGATACTGAGGTAGCGCCCGAGTGCTACCGCCACCCGGGGCGGGAGACCCACGTCCGCTGCGTGCGCTGCGATCGGCCGATCTGCCCGGACTGCATGAACAGCGCCTCGGTCGGTTTCCAGTGCCCCGAATGCGTTCGCAGCGGCGCCAAGACGGTGCGAAAACCGCGGACGATGGCCGGCGGGCTGATGCCGACCCAGGTTGGCCAGGTCACCCGTCTCCTCATCGCGCTGAATGTCGTGGCGTACGTCGTGCAGCAGGTCAGCGGCGACTTCACCGAGCGGTTCGCCCTGTTGCCAACCCAGGCCCTTTATGCGACCAACGGGGTGTCGACGGTGTACGACGGCGTCGCAAACGGTGAGTACTACCGGCTGATCACCTCGGCGTTCCTGCATGCGAGCGTGCTGCACATCCTGTTCAACATGTACGCGTTGTTCCTCGTCGGGCCAACCGTTGAGGCGGCGCTGGGGCGGCTGCGCTTCGTCGCGTTGTACCTCGTGTCCGCACTTGGCGGCTCCACGATGGCCTACTTGCTCATGCCGCCGCGGGGCCTCGTCGTCGGAGCATCCGGAGCGATCTTCGGGCTGTTCGGCGCATTGTTCGTCGTCACCCGCCGGATGGGTAGCGAGTCCAGCGGTGTCCTCGGACTGATCGCGATCAACCTGGTCCTGAGCTTCGTGCTGCCGAATATCTCGTGGGAGGGCCACCTCGGCGGGCTCATCACGGGAACCGCGATTGCGGGTGCGTTCGCCTACGCCCCGCGGGAGAGACGCAACCTTGTCCAAGGCGCGGCCTGCGTGCTCGCGCTGGTGGTGATGGTCGCCGCGATCGCTGCCCGAACCTCCGCGCTCACGAGCTGACCGGGCGCATCGTCTCGATCCGCGCCGCGGCGTCGGCCGGGCTGGTGCCGAGCCGGTACGCCGGAACGACCACCAACCGCTCGTCGAGATCGAGCTCGAGGGTGTCGCCCGCGATGATCCGCCGGGCCGGCCGCGCTTGTACGACCCCGACGGCCGACCACGGGACGGTGATCCGACGCAGGCCGACCCGGGCGGTGACCCCGGCCGCGTCAGCCCGGACGACCGGTCGCAGCAGCAGGAGGAGCAGGCCCTCGCTCACGAGGATCAAGGCCAGTGCCGACAACAGCAGGCGACCGGGCCGGTCGAGCGTCCAGCCGACTGAACCAGCGGCCAGCCCGGCAAGAAGGAACGCCACAACGGCCCCAGGCCGGGCAGCGAAGGCCGGATCGGTCGCACCGGCGGAAGTTGTCCCCAATGTGGACAACCCCTGTGGGTTACTTACACCGATGTGGTTCTAGCCGGCCTGCGCCGGCTACCGCCACTGGGTGGCGAGAGCGAACCCGCCGATGATGAAACTGAAGCCGATCAGCAGGCTCCAGTTGCCGAGGCCGCGCAGACCAGGCATGTCGCCACCGCTGATGTAGAAGGTCACCAGCCAAGCGATACCGATCAGGAACAGGATGACCATGGCCGGCGCCACCCAGGGCGGGCTGATGCGTTTGCTCGCGGACCGCGTGGGCGGCGGGGTGTAGACCGCCTTCTTGCGCACCCGGGACTTCGGCACTGATCCTCCGGTCGCTCTGAGGTCGTGAGCTGTGCGGGATCTGGTCCCGCAATCGATTAGCGTAAACGTGGTGAGCCACGTCCGCACGATCATGCGCGGCACCGGACAGTTTCTGATCACGGCTGGCCTGGTGATCCTGCTGTTCTGCGTCTATGAGCTCTACTTCACCGGTTTCTACACGGCCCGAGAGCAGTCCCATCTGCAGGACGACCTGACCCAGGTGTGGCAGCAGCCGGGGACGCGCGAGGTCCCCGACGTGCAGCTCGGGCACGGCATCGCCGTGCTCCGGATCCCCCGCCTCGGCGGCAAGTACCACAAGGTCATCGTCGAAGGCGTCTCCCGCGACGACCTGCGTAAGGGCCCCGGGCACCTGCCCGAGACCGTCCTGCCGGGACAGCTGGGCAACTTCGTCGTGTCCGGGCACCGGACGACGTACGGCGCGCCCTTCAACCGGCTCGACGAGCTGCGGCCCGGGGACGCGATCATCCTCGAGACCAAGACCACCTACTACACGTACCGTGAAACGAAGGAACAGATCGTCAAACCGACGGATGTGTGGGTGACCGAGCCGGTACCCGGTCAGCCGGGTGCGTCGCCGACCAAGAAGTTGCTGACATTCACGACGTGCAATCCGAAGTACTCCGCGCGACAGCGACTCATTATTTTCGCCGAGCTCGTCGAGACGACGAAGAAGCCCGGACTGCCGTCGGTCATCATCAGCGGCGGTGTCTGACCGATGTACACATGGATCTGGCGCCACTTGCCCGGTGGGCTACCCGGCCGGTTGGCGGGGTCGTTCGTCCTGCTCTTGGCCGCTTTGGCGTTGTTGTTCCTCCTGGTGTTCCCATGGGCCGAGCCACGGCTGCCCTTCAACAACGTGACCATCGACAACAACGGGACACCGTCGCCGACTCCGGCTGCCACGTCGAGCCCGTGACACACTGCGACCTGCCGCTGGCAACCTCACCGCAGGAGCAATGACCGTGCCGTCACGCGGACCGACCGAGGGAACAGCGCGCACTGCTCGCACGCGCGTCAAGCGGTCAGCCCAGCCGTCGCGCGCGCCAAAACCACCGGACGACCCGGCGCGGGCGGCGTACGACGAACGACCATGGTTGGCGGCATACCCCCCGGCGGTCCCCGCCGACGTAGACGTCCCCAACGTGCCGGTCGGTCAGTTGCTGACCGACGCTGCGTCCTCATTCCCGAACCGAACCGCGATCGCGTTTCTCGGTACGACAACGACGTACCGAGACCTGGCCGACCAGGTGGAGCGGTTCGCCACCGGCCTCGCCGGCCTCGGTGTGGGCCACGGTGATCGCGTCGCCCTCGTCTTGCCGAACTGCCCGCAGTTCATTGTCGGCTTCTTCGCAACCTTGCGACTGGGAGCAGTTGTCGCGCCGTTGAACCCCTTGAGTACCGAGCCAGAGCTGCAGCGGCAGTTCGCGGACTGCGGTGCGACGGTCGCGATCTGCCTCGACAAGAACTTCTCGACGGTCAACGCTGCGCGAGCCCGTACCGCAGTCGAGCATCTGGTCGTCACGTCGATTGCTGACTACCTTCCCGTGCTCGAGCGCAGCTTGCTCCGCCTCCCGCTGCCCAAGTCGCGCCGCCGCCGAGCGCAGATGACGGCGTCGCTCCCGCGCGGGGCCAACGCGACGGAGATGCTCGACCTCATGCGCGCACCTGCCCGCGTGCCGCAGGTCTCCATTGATCCCGCCGTGGATCTGGCGACGGTCCAGTACACCGGCGGCACGACCGGGATTTCGCGCGGTGCGATGTTGACTCACGCGAACCTTGTTGCAAACGCGCAGCAGATCCGGGCGTGGTACGTCGACGCGCAGCCCGGTCGCGAAGTGCTGCTGGCGGTTCTGCCCTTGTTTCACACCTACGGCCTGACGCTGTGCCTCACAACGGCGACGTCGCTCGCAGCGAAGCTAGTGCTGCTACCCCGTTTCGATCTCGATGTCGTGCTCGCTGCCATCGACGAACAGAAGCCGACGTTGTTCCCCGGCGTACCGCCGATCTACAAAGCGCTCATCGACTCGCCGAAAGCACGGCGCCACGACCTCCGATCGATTCGTTGGTGTGTTTCCGGCGCGATGCGGCTGCCGCCGGAGACACAAGAGCAGTTCGAGCGCGTGACCGGCGGCAGGTTGGTCGAGGGCTATGGGATGACGGAGACCGCGCCGGCAACGCATGCCAACCCGATGCAAGGAGATCGCAGGGCAGGCAGCATCGGGCTGCCCCTGCCGAGCACGCGGTGCCTCATCGTCGACCCGGAGAAGCCGGAGCGTGTGCTACCGCTGGGTGAGCCGGGCGAGCTCGCCATCGGCGGGCCACAGGTTTTCCTCGGCTACTGGGGTGACCCCGACACGACCGGCCTGTTCACGAAGGACGGTTACCTGCTCACGGGCGACATCGCGGTGATGGATCCGGATGGCTTCTTCACCATCGTCGACCGCAAGAAGGAAGTCATCGTCGCGGGCGGCTTCAACATCTATCCCAGCGAGATCGAGGCGGTGCTGCGGACGCATCCCGACGTTGCAGATGTCTGCGTGGTGGGTATTCCGGATCGCTACCGGGGCGAGACCACCAAGGCGTTTGTTGTTCGCCGGGATGGCGCGGATCTGTCCGACCGCGACATCGTTGACCACTGTGCGCGCGAGTTGACTGCCTACAAGGTGCCGAAACATGTGGAGTTCCGCGACGAGCTTCCGCGCAGCGGGGTCGGCAAGGTGTTACGCCGCACGCTGCGTGATGAGGAACTAGCCAGGATCGCGGCCGAGGAACCGAGCGAGAAGCCACGCAAGACTCCCGGTGGCAAGCCGGCATGACCACGATCCTCGTCATCGACAACTACGACAGCTTCGTCTACAACCTCGTCTCCTACCTGGGTCAGCTGGGTGCGCAGTGCATCGTCCACCGCAACGACGCCGTGACCCTGGACGAGGTCGGCACACTAGGGGTCGACGGTGTCGTGCTCAGCCCGGGACCGGGCATTCCGGAGCGCGCGGGGATCTGCGTGGATCTCGTTCGGTCCTACGCCGGACAACTACCGATCCTCGGGGTGTGTCTCGGCCATCAGGCCATCGCGGTGGCTTTTGGAGGTTCCGTCGTACGCGCTCCGGAGTTGTTGCACGGCAAAACCAGCGAGGTGCATCACGACGGTGCCGGAGTGCTTGCCGGTCTGCCTGACCCGTTCACCGCGACGCGCTATCACTCGTTGACCGTTGATGCGGCGTCGGTTCCCGACCTCCTCGATGTCACCGCGCGCACCGACAGCGGTGTCGTGATGGGACTCCGTCACCGCACTCACGACATCGAGGGCGTGCAGTTCCATCCCGAGTCTGTGCTGACCGAGGGTGGGCACCTGATGCTCGCGACGTGGCTGGCTCGATGCGGTGACACCGGGGCGGCCGCGCGCGCTCCGGCTCTCGCCGCCGCGGTCGATGAACGACGCCTCGCGGCGATGCTGCCGCACTAGCGAATTACGGCGGCAGAATCGTCGGCGAAGGACTCGGGGTCGGGCTCGGGGTCGGGCTCGGGGCCGCAACGGTCAGCGTGACGGTCGATCCCTCCGGCGCAGTCTTGCCGGCACCACCCTGCGGACTCATCCCCGTCACCGGGGTCGTGTCGGGCACGCCCGATGGCGCAGTGACACTGAATCCAGCGGTCTGCAAGGTGCTGCGCGCCTGAGCGAGCGTCATGCCAACGACATCGGGAAGCGCCGCCTCGCCGCTGGCGACCACGAGGTTGACCTTCGTACCGATGCCCACCGTCGCGCCCGGTGCAGGGCTCTGCTCGAGCACCGTGCCCGCGGGGTCCGTGGTGTCGCGTTTGGTCACTGTCCCGAGCTTGAGCTTGGCAGCGGTCAGCGCCGACACCGCGTCGGATTGGGACTTGGTGCGTACGTCGGGCACGCGTACCTGCTCCGCGCCCTTTGACACGGTGACGTCGACCGACGCGTCGCGATTGAGGAAGATTCCGAAGACGGGGCTCTGCTGGCAGATGCGGTCCTTGGGGTAGGGGCAGTCCGCGGAGGTGAAGGCTGGCGTCACCGTGCCGAGTTGAAGCTGTTTCGCGGTCAGCAGCTGCCGGGCTTCGGCCAGCGTCTTGCCGCGGATGTCCGGCGCCGGGATCGACCCGCTCGAACTGTTGGAGAACAGCGACTTTGCCAACACCGCGGCGAGGATGAAGACCCCGATCACGGCGATCCCGAGCAGCGCGTAGGCGACGGCGCGCCGCCGGTCACGATTCCGATCGGGCTCAACCCGACGCATCGTCGTCGTCTGCGCGACGGGTCGCGTGTAGGTGGTTGGCGCGTCGGCGAGGACCGGTGTCGCTTCAACCGGCCGCCCGGCAATCGCGCGCGCGATGTCGGCGCGCATCTCGTCGGCGGACTGATACCGGTTGGCGGGATTCTTGGCCATCGCCTTGAGCACGATCGCGTCGACTGCGGGCGGGATGTCGGAGTCGATCCGCGACGGCGGCACCGGATCTTCACGGACGTGCTGGTAAGCCACGGCAACTGGTGAGTCACCGACGAACGGCGGGCGACCGGTCAGCAACTCATACAGCAGGCAACCCGTCGAGTAGATGTCGCTGCGGCCGTCGACGTGTTCGCCGCGGGCCTGCTCGGGCGAGAGGTACTGCGCAGTGCCGACGACTGCTGAGGTCTGGGTCATCGTCGACGTCGCACCCGTGAGCGCCCGGGCGATGCCGAAATCCATCACCTTGACGTCGCCGCCGCGGGTCAGCATGACGTTCGCCGGCTTGATGTCGCGGTGGATGATGCCCGCGCGGTGGCTGTACTCGAGCGCGCCGAGGATCTCGCTGGTGATCTCCAGTGCGCGTTGGGGAGTGAGCGGGCCCTCAGCGCGCAGCACGTCCCGCAACGTGCGGCCGTCGACGTACTCCATGACGATGTACGGAGCGCTGCCGTCGGCCGCGGAATCCTCACCGGTGTCGTAAACCGCGACGACGGATGGGTGGTTCAGCGACGCTGCCGACTGCGCTTCGCGGCGGAACCTGCTCTGGAACGCCGGGTCCCGGGCCAGGTCGGCGCGCAGGGTCTTCACTGCAACGTCGCGGCCGAGCCGGATGTCGCGGCCGCGATGCACTTCGGCCATCCCGCCATAGCCGAGAACCTCGGCGAGCTCGTAGCGGCCACCGAGTCGCCGCGACCCGGGGTCAGTCATGGTTGCCGCCCTCGCCTTTCTTCTTCTTCGGCTGTGGCACGGCGACCGTCACCGTCACCGTGCCGTCGGCGCGGATGGAACCGTGCGGGTCGACTCCAAGCACGGTATCCCCGCGCGCCTTCGATACCGCGTTACGACGCTGGACGGTGAGTCCCAGCGCTGCGAGTTCTTGACGCACGGTTGCATACGGCCGACCGATGTACGCCGCCTCGGTCACCTGGACGGTGGCCGGCCGTGGCGCCGGTGACGCCGACTTCGACGGGGTGGTTGTCGCCACTGGCTTCCGCGGGCCGTCGCCGCCGCCGAGCAAGGAGAGCAGCGCGGCCCCGACGACCACGACGGTCAGTCCGACGAGAAGCAGCAGGCTGCGAACCCGCTTCTGGTCGGCATAGGCATCGCTGCGCCAGCGTTGGCGCTTCCCGCGTGACTCTTGCGCAGGGGACGGCGTGACGTCGGTCACCGCGGCCGCCGGCGCGAATGCCGTCGTCGCTTGCTCCCCGTCGACGGCGCCATCGAACGTGGCGGGGTCAGCGCACAGTGCGCGGGCGGACGCGGCGAACGCCGCTGCATCAGCCGGTCGGGCCGCCGGGTCTTTGGCCAGGGCTTGCGTTACGAGATCGCGAACGCTCCCGGGGATCTCCGGCGGCAACGGCGGCGGTTCGTCGCGCATGTGCGCAACGGCGACGTGCACCGCGTTGTCACCGGAGAAGGGCCGCGCCCCTGACAGGCACTCATACGCGACGACGCCGAGCGCATAGAGGTCGGAGGCGGGAGTCACCGTGGTGCCCTGGGCCTGTTCCGGGGAGAGGTAGTACGCCGTACCGACAACCAGCCCGCTCTTCGTCAGGTGGCCGGGGTCGTTCGTGGCATGCGCAATGCCGAAGTCCGTCAGAGCGACACCGCCGAAAGTGCTGCCTGTCGGTGTCACTTCCGCGTCCGGCCGCACGAGGATGTTGCCCGGCTTCACATCACGGTGGATGACGCCGAGTGTGTGCGCAGCGTGCAGGGCATCAGCGACCTGCGCGATCAGCTCCAGCGTTCGGTCCACCGGCAAGGCGCCCGTCCGCGCGAGCAGCGCCGACAGCGGCTCGCCCGGCACGAGCTCCATGACGAGGTAGGCAAGGACGCCGCCGTTCTCGTCGGTCTCGCCGAAGTCATGCACCGCGGCGATGTTCGGGTGCGAGAGCGCTGCCGCATGTCGTGCCTCGGCCCGGAACCGCTCCACGAAGTCCGGGTCGGCGGCGTGTTCTCTCCGCAAGATCTTGACCGCGACAGAGCGACCGAGCACGGTGTCGTCAGCACGCCACACGTCGCCCATCCCGCCAGCAGCGACGAGCTCGACGAGGCGGTACCGCTCGCCGAGCATGCGACCAGATTCGACGCTCATCGTCCGAGCACCGCCTCGATGACTGCGCGCGCGATCGGTGCGGCAACCCGCCCACCCGTGGCCTCGCGGTTCAGGTTGCCGCCGTCTTCGATCAGCACGGCGACCGCGACGACCGGATTCTGTGCCGGCGCGAACGCGATGAACCAGGCGTGCGGTGCGGCTCCGGCTGCGTGTTGCGCCGTACCGGTCTTGCCGGCGACGGTGACGCCCGAGATTCGCGCTGCGGTGCCAGTGCCGTTGTTGACGACGTTGACCATCATCGAGGTGAGCGCTGACGCAGCTGGGGCGTCCATGGCCCGGCTCAACACCTTGGGCTCGGTGAGTGACAGTGGTGCGAGGTCGGGTCCCTGCAACTCCTTGACCAAGTACGGCTTCATCACGACGCCGTTGTTGGCAACGCCGGCGGCGACGAGTGCCATCTGCATTGGCGTCACGCGAACGTCGAACTGCCCGATGGCCGACTGCGCGGTCTGCGGCGGATTCAGATTTGACGGAAAGACACTGGCGGCTGCGCGATCAAGCTCAAGGGGTGCTCGTCCGAACCCGAACCGCTCGGCTGTCGCCTGCAAGGCGTCAGCGCCGAGTCGGAGTCCGAGCGCAGCAAATGCGGTGTTGCACGAGATACGCAGGGCGTCCTTCAACGGCATCTTGCCGCTGCCCGAGCACACTTCGCCGCCGAAGTTCTTCAGCTTGCGGTTCGTCTGCGGCAACGAGAGTTGCGTGGGCGCGGGAATCACCGTGTCGGGGGTGTACTTCCCCGACTCCAGTGCAGCCGCTGCAGTCACCACCTTGAACGTCGAGCCCGGCGGGTACGTCTCTTCGATGGCCCGGTTGAGCCGCGGCTTGCGTCGGTCGGTGTTCAGCCGCGTGGACGCGGTAGTGACGGCGCGGGCGTTGTGTGAGGACAACGTGTTGGGGTCGTACGACGGGTTCGATGCCATCGCTAGCACCGCGCCGGTGCGTGGATCGAGCGCGACGACCGCGCCGACCTTGCCCTGCAGCCCGTCCCAGGCAGCGTCTTGGGCCTTGGGGTTGACCGTGAGTTTGACCGTGCCACCGCGCGGGGTGCGCCCGGTGACGAGGTCGGAGAGGCGACGGACGAAGAGCCGGTCGTCGCTGCCGGACAGGATGGAGTTCTCCTGGCGCTCGATGCCGCTGAAACCGAGCGTCACGGAGTAGTAGCCCGTGATCGGCGCGTACTCCTCGCCCTGCGGGTAGACACGGAGGTACTTCAGCCGGTCCTTGGTCGCAACGGATCGGGCGACGATGACGTTGCCGGCGACGATCGGACCACGCTGGTGTTCGTACTGGTTCAGCAGCACACGAGTGTTGCCCTGCTTCGTGCGCAGATCTCCGGCGTTCACCACCTGCAACCAGGTTGCGTTGGCGAACAACGCACCGAACATCAGCAGTAGTGCCATGGCGACGCGCCGCAGAGGCGGATTCATCGGCGTACCACCTGGGTGAGCGCATCGTCCGGGCTGGCCGTCTGCGGCACGGCCTCCGGCCGTCGTCCGGCGTCACTGATGCGCACGAGCAGCGCGATGATCGCCCATTCCGCGAGCAGCGACGAGCCGCCGTAGGACAGGAAGGGTGTGGTCAGGCCGGTCAACGGGATCAGCCGGGTTACGCCGCCGACGACGACGAACACTTGCAGCCCGATGGCGAACGCGAGGCCGGCAGCGAGCAGCTTGCCGAAGGAGTCTCGGACGGCAAGTGCAGCACGAATGCCACGCATGACGATGAGCAGGAACACCATGAGTACGGCCATCAGCCCGGCCAGGCCGAGCTCTTCGCCGACCGTCGAGATGATGAAGTCGCTGTTTGCGTACGGCACGATGTCGGGGCGACCTTGACCGAGTCCCGATCCGAACAGTCGTCCGAACGACATCCCGTACATCGCTTGAACGAGCTGATAACCCTGGCCCTGCGCGTAGTTGAACGGGTGCAGCCAGATGTCGACGCGATCGCGGACATGTCCGAACGTGTGGTACGCGAAGAACGCACCCGCGGCAAACAAGCCGAGACCGATGAGCAACCACGACCGTCGCTCGGTCGCGACGTACAACATCGAGATGAAGATGCCAAAGAACAGCAGTGACGTACCGAGGTCCTTTTCGACGACAAGAACAAGCAGGCTGGCTGCCCACGCGAGCAACACCGGCCCGAGGTCGCGACCACGCGGCAGGTCGATCCCCGCAACGCGACGGCTGGCTAGCGCGAGCACGTCGCGCTTGGCGACCAGATAGCCGGCGAAGAACACCATCAGCGCGAGCTTCGCTGCCTCACCGGGCTGGAATGACAGCCCGCCGACACGGATCCAGATGCGTGCGCCGTTGACAGTGGAGAAACGCGCGGGAATTAGTGCCGGCAACGCAAGCAACACGAGGCCGAGCAGACCGGCGGTGTAGGTGTAGCGCTGGAGCACACGGTGGTCGCGAACGACAACGAGTACGCCGATGAACACCGCGACCCCGAACATCGTCCAGACGAGTTGCAGTGGTGCGTTGTCGTGCTTGCTCGACGCGAGATCCAGGCGATGGATCAACACCAGTCCGAGGCCGTTGAGGGCGGCGGCTAACGGCAAGAACACCGGATCGGCGTACGGCGCATAACGGCGGATGGCGAAGTGCGCAGCGACAACGAGCACGGCGAGTCCAGCGCCGTAGAACAGCAAGCTGGCCGGGACACGGTCGTTGTGACCGAGACCGACGGCCGCGTATGCCGCGACGGCGAGGAGCAGGGCGAACACGATCAGGACGAGCTCAGTGGTCCGCCGGTCACCTTGCTCGGTCGCGGTGATGGTCTGCGCGGTCATGGGGTGACCACCGGACATTTTGTTGTCGGTGTTGGGGTGCAGATCTCGTTGCGGAGCCGGGTGACGATCTCAGCGGCGGCGGCCTTGCTGGAGGCGGTGATGCCGTCCTGGACCTTTTCCTGCTCGAATGTCGGTAGGTCGGTCACCGCGATCCCGGTCGACGTATCGACCGAGTGCAATGACCAACCAGCGATCGAGCCGCTCACGCCGCGGAAGACGACGACCTGGCCATGGTCCACGCCGACGTAGTACTGCGCGTGGACGTAGGCGTAGGTGCCACCTGCAGCTCCACCGAGCACGATGAGCACGAGCAGGCTGATGAGTGCCGAGCGGCGCCATCGCCGCTTGCGTCGTGCGGGTATCGGCTCAGGTTCCTCAGGTTCCTCAGCTTCGTCGGGTTCAGGCCGGGTGACGATCGCGGCTCGCCCCGCTGCCGTGTCGGCGTCCCGTCGCCGCTTACCGGCCCCGCGCGCGGCCGCGGCACCAACGACGAGTGGTGCAGCATCGGGTAACGGTCCATCGATGAGGTCGGCGACGACGCAGGTGACGTTGTCCGGCCCGCCACCGCGCAGCGCGAGCTCGACCAAGCGCTCGACGACCTCTTGGGGATCCGCCAGCGCCAACGTGTCGCGGATGGTGTCTTCGCTGACGACATCGGAGAGGCCGTCCGAACAGAGCAGGTAACGATCGCCGGCCCGCGCCTCGCGCAGGGACAGGTCGAGCTCGGGCTCGGACCGGCCATCGAGCGCGCGCATGATGAGTGACCGTTGCGGATGCACGGTCGCTTCTTCGGCCGAGATGCGTCCCTCATCGACAAGGCTCTGCACGAGCGTGTGGTCGGTCGTAATCCGATGGAGCTCGCCGTCGCGATAGAGGTAGCCGCGCGAGTCACCGATGTGCGCGAGACCCAGCCGGCCGCCGTCCCACAAAAGGGCTGTGAGCGTTGTGCTCATGCCCTCGAGGGCGTTGTTGTCGTCGACGAGCACTTGCAGTTCTTCGTTGGCCGAAGCCGCCTTGTTCTGGAGTGCCGCGAGGAGGTCGGAGCCAGGTGCGTCCTCGTCGAGCTCGGCGAGGTGCGAAATCGTCACCGAGCTCGCGACCTCGCCGGCGGCTGCGCCACCGACGCCATCGGCGACAGCGAGGAGACGCGGACCGGCGTACGCGCTGTCTTCGTTGCCGTCGCGGCGCAACCCGACATCGGAGGCTGCTGCATAGCGGAGAGTGAGGCTCACCGTCGCAGCTCCAGCACCGTCTTGCCGATCCGGATCGCCATGCCGATCGGGACCGGTGTTGGCCCGGTGACCTTCGATCGGTCGAGGTAGGTGCCGTTCGTCGACCCGAGGTCCTCAACGAACCACTGCCCGTCCTGCGGGACCAGGCGGGCATGGTTGTTGGAGGCGTAGTCGTCGGCAAGGACGAGTGTCGAGTCGTTGGCTCGGCCGATCGTTACGGGGGTGTCGCGCAAAGCGATCGAGGTGCCGGTGAGCGTTCCCTCGGTGACGACAAGCGTCTGCGGTACGTCGCGGCGGCGTTGTTTCTGCTGCTTGACCGGCTTGGGCTGGCGTGCGCCCCGGTCCGTGGATGCGCGTACCGGTCGGCGGCTGCGCGAGCCATAGATGTCGGTGCGGATAACGCGCACGGCTGCCAGCACGAACAACCACAGCAGAACGACGATCCCGATCCGAACGATCGCGAGCACGAGCTCAGGCATCAGCCCTCGCCTGCGCCGGGGACGCGGAAGACCAGCACGGTCTCGCCAATGACGAGCTCGTCGCCGTCGTGCAGCTCGGCGCGTTCGATCGTTTCGCCGTTGAGGACGGTGCCGTTGGTTGAACGCAGGTCGATAACGGTCACGCGGTCACCGTCCCGGCGTACCTCGACATGGCGGCGCGAGGCGCCGGGGTCGGCGAGGCGGAGGTCGCAGTCTTCCGCGCGGCCGATGACGGTGACCGGAGCTGCGAGGACGTACGCCGTCTCGCCGCCGGTGCCCGCCGCGGTGATCAGCTTGGGCACCCGACTGCTGGCTGCCGAGGACGCCGCGCTCTGCGTCGCGTCGACCGCGCCACGCACCACATCACTGCGGACGCGGAACATGCCGGTGTCAAGGTCGTCGGCCAACTCGAATCCGACGTGCACCGGGCCGACGAACGCATAGCCCTCTTCGGTGGCGTGTTCGCGCACGATCCCCGAGAACTCCTCGCCGAGGGTCTCGGCGTACCCCCCGAGCCGCTCGTGGTCCGCCGACCCGAGCTCGACGACGAACTGGTTGGGCACGAGGGTCCGACCCTGACTGACGATGGCCTTGCGGTCGGCCATCTCGCGTTGCAGCGCACCGGCGATCTCGACCGGTTGGACGCTGCTCCGGAAGGCGCGCGCGAAGACTCCCTCGACGAGCCCTTCGAGCCGTCGCTCGAAGCGCTGGAGCACTCCCACTCGTTGCCTCCTGGCGGCTCGCCGTCATCGTTGGCCGGCTGCTTGTTGGGCCTGCTTGTTGGGAACGCGTCGGAGCCGTCTGCGCGTATGGGCTTTGCCGCCTGTTTGCCCGTTCCGAACGATGCTATCCGCGCTGAAAACGACGGCCGGGCGGCGCTGGTGCCCGTGTAATCTGCTGAGGTCGCTCGGGCGAGTGGCGGAATGGCAGACGCGCACGGTTCAGGTCCGTGTGTCCGTAAGGACGTGGGGGTTCAACTCCCCCCTCGCCCACTCAACCCTGACGCAAACGTGCAGGTCAGAGCCGCAAGCGTACGCCGGTGCACTCACCGTTGGACGCCGCTGCCAACAGATTGCCAACATGCCGGCGAATCTGCGCAGCGCCCGATCGCTTCGCGACCCTGGCGACGAACATCGGAGAATCCAGGACGCGAATGTCCGCGCGTGCTGGTAAAAGGGGCTGCGTGAATCTGTACGACCGCGAGGTGAAGTTCGACGAGTTCCGTCAGCGGGTCCGCCGGCACACGCCGACGACCCTGCTTCCGCTGATCGCCTCCCGCGCACGGGAGAAACTGCCCCGCGCGTCGTGGTACGAGGCCCCTAAGGTGGAGACACCCTGGGGTCTTGCCGCTGCGGCCCGCGCCTCGTTGCTCTACGGAAGTGAGCACCGTCAGCCCGCCACCCGCGACGACGTCGAGCCGATCTGCGCGGCCTTCGCCTCGCTGAAGATGTTGCGGCCGCAGGCCCCGATCGAGGAGCTCCGCGCTTTTTTCCTGCGCACGTCCTACCAGCAGCTCACCTACCAGTCAGAGGTCGGCTACGACGTCGCGCGGTCGGTCGCGATGTTCCGCGACAGCCTGACCGCCGTCGCTCCCACGACCCTGACCCCTGACGTCCTCGCTCAGGTACTGGGAGGCACTGTCGTCGAGTTCGTCGGCACGGGCTGGCTGCTGTTCGCCTCCGCCATGACCAACGACGGCATCTTCCTCGACGAGTGGATCGACCGGCCCCAGTTCCGGGACGTGATCGCGGATCTGCCCGCCCCGACTCTACGGGCGCTGATCGAGCGATCCTTCGCCGCCGACATCGCGGCCCAACGTTCCGACGGTCTAGCGCACGCGACCGACTGCCGTGCCGACGTGCAGCGTGAGGCGTTCGCGTACAACCCGCTGCAGAGTCGGCCGCTTGTGACGCTGGCGGCTGGCCGCTACGTCATTCCGAGCCCGTTGCTGCTGCTTCGGCGGATCACCACCACGGGCATCTACTACGCGGCGATGGCGGCACTGGGTCCCAGCATCGGCACCGACCTGGGCGCGGTCTTCGAGCATTACGTGGGCCGCCAGCTCGCGCAGGTTCCGGGAGCGCGGCTCATCCCGGAGATCACCTATGGCCGTGAGCACAAACGCACTGTCGACTGGTTCCTCATCCTCGATGACATGCTCGTGCTGGTCGAGGTGAAGGCGCCGCGTCTGACCGAAGCGGCACGGATGGGCGACGACGTCGAGCTCACCAGCGACCTCGACCGCACCATCGGCAAGGCCCGAGGGCAGATCGACCGCACCGCGGCGTTGCTCGCGGAGCCACCGGACGAGCTCATCGCGGCCGGCGTACCGACCGACCGTCCGGTACGCGGACTGATCGTGACACTGGAGCCGTACTACCTCGTGCACAGCCCGTTGATCGCACCTCTGCTGCCCGCATCCGCCACGCTCACGACGACGGCGAGTGTGCACGACGTCGAGCACATGGTGCGCATCGCCCGCGGCGGGGTGGCGTTCGCCGACCAGTTGCGACGGGTGCAAGACGACGCGGAGTTGGCGACCTGGAGTCCGCTCGCTGGTGTGCTCAAAGGGTGGCCGGAGGCAGCCGGTGATAACCCGATCCTGGATCAGGCTGGTGACGAACTGCCCTGGCGCGACCAAATGGCCGCGCGCAAGGCGGGATGAACCAGTGCGGTTGCCGGTTGCAGGGCGCAATCCTTCGCCGAGGCCTTATTGCGTCGAGGCACTTTCGAGTTCGCGGAGCACGCCCGCCACCCTCGCCAGGAGCTGCTCGTAAGCGTTCTTCCAGTCGATCTGCCCGCCTGCCTCCGCGAGAGCAACGCGACCGGCCACGACGTGGAGTTCGTTGATTGCAGCCTCGACCTGCTGTTGAACCGAGGCGTTCTCAGGCGGCCACCGAAGATCGACTACCGCCAGGTGACCCGAGCGTTTTGCACGCTGATCTTGCTTCTTCAGCCGCTCAGCAGCCTGGACGCAAGCTGATTTCTCGCAGTGCGTCGGCTTGGGGCCCGGCGCACGGTTTCGGGTCCACTGCGCGTCGCAGAACTGGCAGGGGCCCAGCTGTTCCTTCCTGGCGTTGGTGGTCACCCAGATGATCTTAGATATTGTCCCCAAATTCGCCAGAGGAGGTAGCGGAGTAGCGTATTTGGAAGACAAATAGGGGACAGAACAGTCCGCGTGTTGTCCCCGAGATCCACCCTGAGATGCGGTGTCATGGGGCATGCGCTTGCGAACCGTCGGACGAGTCAGGTGGAGAGCATGAGACTGCACCGTCGTCAAGCCAACACGCCGACATCGCCCGCAGGGCCGCTGGTAGCCTCGCAATCCGCGATCCAGGACGGCGAAGTCACTGGCGCTCGTCCACACCAATCCCCAGGTCGCGTCGAGGGAGCAAGGGTGTCCGTTCAGGCTATCGCGTCGTCGGGCGATGCTGCTCGCGCGAAGCGGCTACGCAAGCAACAGGAGACCGACAAGCGGCTTGCCGAACGCGGAATACGCGGCTTCCGCCGAGTACTGTCGGCCGAAGTGACGCCCGTAACTTTCAGGGGCGTTCCGGTCGAGGATCTACCCAGGCCCCCGCAGCCGGCGTAGATGTTTACCCACGGGGGTCGCCTTGCGAGGAGACACCTGGGCGACGCTTGAGGAACGCGGTAGGGCCGCCCTCGCCCTCCACGAGTCGAATCGGTGGATCGCCCGACGCGTCGAGGACATCCGACTAGTCGATACGTCGCAAGTTGTTCGACGTGTAACGCTGGACATCGACTGCTCGGTCGTTCGGTCGCTGCTTGGAGAAGCGGGCATCGCCTCGCCGACTACCGCCAGAATCCCGCTGGCACTGCTGCCCAAGACGCTCCTCCTGGACCTCGACATCCGCGATGCGGCCAACACGGCCTTGGGTCTGGTGATGAGCGAACAGGACTCCACTGCCGCGCAAGCCGCGATGCTCGCGCTGTTGAAACGAAGCGGCCAGCCAGTCGAACACTTTAGCCAGGACATCCTCGACAATCTCTACCGCGTTGCGCTTGAGATGCCATCCCCTCAAGATCTGCAACAGCTCGTGCCTCGAGGTCGCCCTCCCATATGGAGGCTCACGCCGGGGAGTAGCGACGACCAGGCCGTGTGGGGAGCCCTATTTCTAATTCCCGAATTCGTCGAGCTGGTCACTACGTTCACCATCGGCTACTCGCCGATGGTCGATATTCCTCTCGATCGTGATTCGTATCTGCTCAAGTACCAGCACCTAGAGCGCCAAATCGATGCGGAAGATCCCTCGTGGCGAACTCGTCTCTCGCTTGAGCCGTACACGCAAGTTCTCGATATCCCTTCGATTGGACGTTGCGTCCGGGAACACACGAGGTTCGAGGTGCCCCCCGGCTTGTTCCTCGAATACATGTATCCGCGCGCAGCTCCTGCGCAACCGCAAGCCACTCCGCAGGGTCTCGCTCTGCCGCAACCACCTCAGGGCGAACAGGGTGAGGCGCTCATGCAGGGAAGGGTCACGCCAGAGCGCGGGGTCATGTATACCCGCGGGTATCAGCCGCAGCGGCAACCGCTCGTGATTGCGGCGAACCTGCGTCCTCGCGTCTCCGGATTCCTCCGCACATCGCAGTACACCGTGTTCTTGTCCGCCGTGTTACTGGGGTTGGGCGCAGCGGGACAGTTTTGGCACGGGCGGTTGACCCAAGAAGGCACTAGCGCTGAAGCGGCCGTTACGTTGCTCGTTGTTGTCCCGACAGTCATGTCAGCCTTTCTCGCCCGAGACGATGAGCACGAGCTGCTGAGTTACCTCTTGCGCTGGCCCCGGATCGCGGTGGCCTCATCGGCGGCCTGTGCTCTCTTGGCCGGCGGGGCATTGGCGCTGCATGTCTCGGCATGGCGCCTCGGAACCCTTTGGGCAGTCGCGAGCGGTCTTGGATTGGCTGTCTTCGTGCTACTCCGCAGGATCGCTTGGCTGTCCAAGCGAGCCATGCAGGAATCCGCGACGTTTTCGGAAGAGACCTTCACCTACGGCTGAGCGTGAAGTGGGTGCCTTTCCCGGATAGCCCAGTGTGGGCCTCTCGCCGCGGCGTCAAGGGTCCGGCGCTACGCGCCCGGCTTCGCCGCCCTTGACTCCGCGGCTGCGAGGCCGGGGATGGCAGCTATCCGGGAAAGGCGGCGGTCCGGTCGCCACTGTCGGTGACGGAGAAACCTCACGACAACTTCACGGGAACCTCACGAAAACTTCACGGCGGTCGTCGTCACACTGTTTCGTCGGTCTGCACAGCGACGGAACACCCGGCGAAACACTTGGAACGATCTTGCCGCTGCGACTTGTTGCCGGCCCGCAGCCCCGCTGACCTGCACGAACGCACCTCTTTCGTGACCGGTCGTGCATCAGGTCGGGGCCGCTCCGCGCCAAGCTCCGCACCCCCGACCTGATGCACTCCCTCGTCTGGATTAAAGAGAGGGGAGTGCATTGGGGGCTGCGGGCCGGTGAAGGTTACAGATTGTGACTGGGGAGGAGGTCGGTGTAGATGGGCTGGATTTATTGGAGGAACAGGGCAGCGACGGTGTTGGCGGCTTCGGCGTGCATCGATGGAGCGACGTGGCTGTAGGTGTCGATCGTGATCGAGATGTTCGCGTGTCCGAGATGTTCGCTAACGACTTTCGGGTGAACGCCGGCTTGTAGTGCGAGCGTCGCCCAGGTGTGCCGGAGGTCATGCAGTCGGATGCGCGGTAGCCCAGCTCGTTCGGTCTGTTCCTGGAACGTCCGCGTGAACCGTTCTGGGTGGAGCGCGCGGCCGTAGCGGTCGCAGAACACGAGATCGCTGTCGTCGTACTGGGGACCAGCGGCGAGCTTCTCTGCAGCCTGAGCAACGCGATGAGCGCGAAGTGCGGCCACCGTGGCCGGATCAACTGCAACGGCGCGGCGGGAGCGCATGGTCTTCGTCGTCGAGTACTGCGGCTCGTGCGTCACACAGATGAGGCTTCGTCGGATGTGCAGACGACCGGCGCCGAGGTCGACGTCGCTCCATCGCAGCCCGAGGATCTCACCGCGACGCGCACCTGTCGTGGCGAGTACGACGAACGCGGCGTACAGCCGGTGCTCCTTCGTCGCACTCAGGAACTCGGCGACGTCTTCGCGTGTCCACGTCCGCAACTCAGGCCGGTCCGCAGCACGCGGCTTCGGGGGCGTAGCGAGTCGCGCAACATTGCGTGTCACCAGGTTCCATCGAAACGCGTCTTGTAGCGCGCGGTTCAAGACATCGTGCACGTAGCGGACTGCCTTGGCGGACAACGCTTCGCCGGCACGATGGTCCTTCCGGCCGTTGAGCAACAGCTGCGCATACAACGCGTTCAACGCGGACGGCTCGAGTCGCTGCAGCGGCACGTCGCCGAGCGTCGGTAGCACGTGCAGCCGAATGTTGCGGCTGTAGCTGTAGTGCGTGCTCGGCCGGATGGTGGCGATGATCGACGGCAGCCACCGCTCTTGCAGGAACGCGCCGAAGGTGATGCCGGTAGGCGACACGTACGACCCGGACGCCATCGTCGCCAGCACCTGGTGCAGCGCGGCCTCGGCGGCCTTGCGCGTCGGGAAGCCGGCCTTCGACCGTTGGCGGCCGCCCTTGCCGGTGAACGGGTCGACCTCGCGGTACATGTACTCCCAGCCGGCGCCGCGTCGACGTACCGATCCCCTCATCGCGCACCTCCGGCCGCGACGATGGCGGCGCAACCTCCCGGGAACCTCACCGGAACTTCACAAGACCGGTGAGACTTCGGTGAAGTTTTCGTGAGGTTCGGTGAAGTTGCGGTGAGGTTGGCGGCTGCCAACGGATTGCCAACGAAACTCGTTGGCACGGGCCGATTCGGGCCGTGATCAGACGTCACGATCGACAGACGGAAGGAGAGAAAGCGCAGGTCACAGGCCATCTGGGCGCCCCAGGTGTCAGGGCGTCAGAGCCGAGCTCGGCGGTTCAACTCCCCCCTCGCCCACTCACCCCGGCTCCGCTCCGGTCTCGCACGCCGATCTTGAGACGTGCAACCGTCAAACGGCGATTTCGACGTTGCAAACCTCAAGATCGGCGCGGTGGGCGGCTCGAGTTGATACCTGTGGGGGGTATCTTCGGACGTCATGTATGGATACGGCGCGAACAGAGACGACTATCTGCGCCGACTGAAGCGCGTCGAGGGTCAGGTGCGTGGGGTCGCGCGGATGGTCGAGCAGGACGAGTACTGCATCGACATCCTCACCCAGGTCTCCGCGGCGACCCGAGCCCTGCAAGCGGTCGCGGTCGGGCTGATGGAGGACCACCTGGCCAGCTGCGTTGCGGAAGCGGCCGCCAAGGGCGGGCCGAACTCCGCAGCTGCCAAGGCGAAAGTGGCCGAGGCCGCCCGGGCGATCGAACGGCTGGTGCGGTCCTGACGGGTTAGACGCCCGCCTTCTTGAAGTCGAACGTTGCCGGCGGGTTCTGCTGCTGGTCGGCCGTACCGAAGATGAGCGCGATCTGGCGGTGGTTCTTCAGTTCGATCCGGGCCGGGTCGCCGTCGACCTTCTTGCCGTCGACGTAGCCGACGAGGGTCTTGCCGTCGCCGGCGGTGAAGCTGCCGAGGTGGGTCGCGTCGAGCTTGACGCCCAGCTCGGTGAACAGCTGCCCGAGTACGTAGCGGCGGGTCCTGTCCGGTGCCTCGACGTGGATGATCCCGTCCGGGCTGTGGGTGTGCAGCTCGGCGATGAGCTGGCCGGTCGGGCCGGAGCCGATCCCGATGAGCGCGGGCAGGTCGACCTTCTTGCCGTTGGCAACGATGTCGAGGTGGGAGTGGACGTGTGTGCCGCCGAGCGTCTCGCCCTGCGCCGAGCGCAACCCCGCTTGGGCGATGGATGCCGAGGGGTCAGTGGGTGGGGTCCATGGCGGCGCTTGCACGCCATCCGCTACCACCGCCACCGGGAGCTTGCGGTCGTCTTTCCCGAGCGACCACGCGACCCCGCCGCCGATCGCGCCCAGCGCCAGCACCAGGATCGTCCCGAAGATCAGCCCGGAGCGCAGCCGCCGGCGCCGCTCGGTTGCCTCGGCTTGCTCGCGGGCCTCGATCGCGCGGGCCCGCTGCGCCGTCCGCCCGTGCTGGCCGCTCTTGCCACCGCCCGGCTGCCTGCCGCGCTGCGCTGTTTTGCTCTTTGCCACGACTGCCCTTTCACGTCTGGGGTCAGCCCCAGTGTTTCACCGGGTGCGCACCACTGGGTCAACGAGACGAAGCCCCCTCCCGTTTCCGGAAGGGGGCCTCGTTTCCTGCACTGCAGGGCCTGCCTAGCGGACGTCCCCCCGGCGCCGACCGGCAGTGGTGAGCGCTGCGCCAAAGGCCAGCGCCAGGAACCCTGCAATGAGGAGCTCGGCGGTGTTCGTGCCGGTGAACGGCAGCTGACGCTGCGCGCTCGCGGACGCGACCGAGGGTGCCGGCCGGGCCGGCTTGGTGGTCTTGCTGGTGTGAGTGCCCAGAACCGATGAGCCAGGGGTCTCCGGAGTTTCGACAACCGGTGTGGACCCAGGCGTCTCCGTCGGGGGCTGCTCCGCCGGGGGTCCCTGGACGGGCGGCTCCTCGGTCGGAGGCTCCTCGGTCGGAGGCTCCTCGGTCGGAGGCTGCTCGGTCGGAGGCTGCTCGGTCGGAGGCTGCTCGACGGGCGGCCCCTGGACCGGCGGAAGCTCGGCAGCGGCGCACGAAAGGGTGTGCGTCGCGGTCGACATGCCCGGGCTGGTGACCGTGACCGTGTCCGACGTACCCGGGTCGACGACGTGGTTGCGCGTCGTCTCCTGGCCCGGCGCGACCGTGACCTCGGCCGTGTTGCCGCTGGTGTCGGCCACCGAGAAGACGGCGTCCTGGGTGCCCAGGGCGTTGCCGAAGGTGACGTCGAACGAGCAGTTCTCGCCGTTCGCGAACAGCGCGGTCGGCGCTGGCTGGGTGCAGTCGCGGTGCACCGCCTTGGTGACCGTGGACATTCCGTCGGCCGAGACCGAGTAGGTCGCGTCGGCGTCTTCGGCGACGTCCTTGGTGAGGCTCTTGGTGCCATGACCAGCAACCGAGTGCGTCGAGACGCCGTCGGGGCCGCTCACGGTGAACTCGACTGCGTCGTCGCCGTCATTGTTGAGCTTGACGGTCGCGGCGCCGTTGGAGCAGCTGACCTCAGAGATCGAGGCGCTTGGCTGGGCCGGGCAGCCGGTCAGGGTCAGGACCCCGGTCTGGCGGCTGGATCCGGAGGCCGCACCGTTGGCCCACTTGGCCAGCGCGGTCGCCTTGATGACGACGCTCGCGGGGAGCGAACCGGTGAGGTCCTTCAGGTTGATCGTGTCGCTGAACGCGTAGTCGTTGTCGGACCCGAAGTAGTACGCCGCCAGCTGCGGCAGGTTCACGAACGACGCCCCACCGTTGGTGGAGTAGGAGACGCCGATCGTCGGGTTGGTGCGAGCCGCGGTGCTGGAGGTCTGCCACGCCGTGGCGGTGAAGTGGACGATGCCACCGCACTCCGTCGTCGCGGCGATCTCCGGGTGATGTGCGAGGGCGACGGCGGCGGTGCCGACCGTGCCGGCGACGAGCAGACCGCTGACCGTCACAGCCCGGGCCATGAGACGCCCAGGCGAAGAAGAACCGAACATGGTGGAGCTCCCGTCCGAGGGAGAACGCTCAACCAGCAGAGCGCCCGCGCCAGGCCGGGTTCGGTCTCGCCACTAGCTCCCCGAGCCGCCTAGGCGACCGTGTTGTCTCCGTGCGCTCTGCTCGTTGGGGGAGAGAGCGTCGGTGTGGACAGCTCGGATCATCGCTTACCCCAGGCGACCGGCGGCCGCCCGGTCCTCAAGTGGTGCCTCAAGGACAACACCGACGGTAGCCGTAGAAGCACGCTCTGTGACTAGTCCAGCTGGCGCAACTTGTCCGGATTGTCGCTGGTCCGGTCAGCCGCGTTGGCGAAAGACCTCGACGACGTAGTACCGGCCGCCGGAGGTGGCGATCCCCACGCCCATGTCACTCCAGGAGCCGAGGATGTTGGCCCGGTGCCCGGGGCTGCGCATGAACGCGAGGGCGATCTGGCCCGCCGAGCTCCCCGTGCCGACGTTCTCCGCGAGCCGCACCCAGTTGCGCGCCTGCGACGCCAGGTAGGGGTTATGGAAGATCGTGTGCGCTCGCGCCATGCGGATCGCCTGCTGGTAGGCGATGTAGTTCAGGTCAGATCGCGCCCAGAGCCGCCGGATGCCATGGCTCGCCCGGGCGTTGTTCACGGTGGCGGCGACGTAGCGTGCCGTCGGAGCCGAGCTCGATGCGTTAGCCGGCGTGTTCAGCACGACGGTGCCGGTCATCATGGTTCCTGCGATGACGAGTACGGCGAGGCCGCGACGAGTGTGCTGGCGGAGTGACACGAGATGAACCCCCTGGGGCTGATGGCACCGGATGCGACGGAGCGGCCGTGCCTGATCGCTCTACGTCGCCGAGAGCGGATGCCCCTATTTCCCCCGATTTGCGGGGTTCACACCTACGCAATGCTGTGAATATGGATGTCCTTCGAACACCTGACGAGTACTTCGCCGACCTGCCTGGCTTCGCCTGCCCCGCGCACTACGCCAATCTCGGGGTGCCCGTCCGACGCGACGGCCACGAGGACACGCTCCGGATCGCGTATATCGATGAAGGACCGAGCGACGGCGACGTCGTCGTGCTCATGCACGGTGAGCCGACGTGGAGCTTCCTCTATCGCCGGCTCATCCCGGTCCTGGCGGAGGCGGGACATCGCGTCATCGCCCCGGATCTCGTCGGCTTCGGGCGCTCAGACAAGCCTGCGGAGCTGACCGACCACACCTACACCGGGCACGTGGCCTGGATGGGTGCCGCGCTCTTCGACGTCCTCGAGCTGAGTCACATCAGCCTCGTCTGTCACGACTGGGGCGGCCTCATCGGGCTGCGCCTCGTCGCTGAGCACCCGGACCGCTTCACCCGCGTGCTCGCCACCAATACCGGACTGCCGGACGGACAGCATCGAATGCCGGAGCTGTGGTGGCGCTTTCATGACTTCGTGGTGCGTACGCCGGACCTGCCCGTGGGGTTCCTCGTGCAGAGCGGGTGCCACACCGAGCTCGCCCCCGAGGTTCTCGCGGCGTACGACGCGCCGTTCCCCGGACCGGAGTACAAGATGGGGCCGCGCGCGATGCCGGACCTGATCCCGCAGTCCCCGGATCACCCGGAGACGCCGGCCCAGCAGCGGGCCTGGGTAGCGCTCGCGGAGTTCGACCGACCATTCCGCACCGCGTTCAGCAACGCGGACCCGGTCACGGCCGGCGTCGACGAGCTCATGCGGCCGCGCATCCCGGGCGCCGCCGGGCAGCCGCACAGCCGCATTCCTGGCGGCGGGCACTTCGTCCAAGAGGACTGCCCCGACGAGCTCGCGGCCGTGGTCAGCAGTTTCATGGGCGGGTCATGAGCCTGTCGAGACGCCTGCAGGACATCGGTGCTCCCTACGTCGCGGCGCAGTTGACCCACCCGACGGTCGCGGGGATCGCGCGCGGCGACCTGGATCCGGCGGTGTTCCGACGGTGGTTGGAGCAGGACTACCTCTTCTTGCTCGACTATGTGCGGGTCTTCAGCCGGCTCGCCTGGCAAGCCCCGGACCACCACCTCGGGGATCTCGTCGACCTTGCGCATGCGACCTGGCATGACGAGCTCACGTTGCATCGTGAGATGGCCGCTGAGTTCGGCGCCGATCTCGGCGGTGCGACCAAGAACGCCGCGTGTACGGCGTACACGTCCTTCCTGCTCGACGCGGCTGCGTCCTATGGCACCGGGCTGGCCGCCGTGCTGCCCTGCATGTGGGGGTACAGCGAGCTCGGCCAGCGGCTGGCGGCTGCCCTGCCTGCCGACCCGAGGTACGCGCGGTGGATTGCGACGTACGCCGATCCGGCCTTCGCCGCCCTTGCCGACCGATGTGCGGAGATGCTCGACGAGGCTGCTCCCGACACGCCCGTCGCCGAGCACGCGTTCCGCACCGCATTCGAGCACGAGCTCGCGTTCTGGGACGTCGAGGCAGACTGACACCGTGCCCGAACTACCCGAGGTCGAGGCGCTCGCCGGGTTCCTGCGTGAGCAGGCGGTCGGTCGCACCATCGCGCGCATCGATGTGGCTGCGATCAGCGTGCTGAAGACGTTCGACCCGCCCCCGACCGCGCTGCTGGGCTTGGCGATCGACGACGTGCGCAGGCACGGAAAGTTCCTGGATCTCGAGGTCGGCGGCCTGCATCTCGTCGTGCACCTTGCCCGCGCGGGCTGGCTGCGGTGGAGTGATGCGCTCGCGCCGACGCCGCTCAAACCAGGCAAGGGACCCATCGCGCTGCGCGTGCGTCTCGACACCGATGCCGGCTTCGACCTCACCGAGGCCGGGACCCAGAAACGCCTCGCCGTCTACATCGTCCGGGACCCCAGTGCAGTGCCGGGCATCGCGCGGCTCGGTGTCGACGCGCTAGATCCGGCATTGACGGAGTCGGCGTTCGGCGAGCTGCTGGCCGGTCGACGCGCCCAACTGAAGGGCGTGCTCACCGACCAGACCGTGATCGCCGGCATCGGCAACGCCTACTCCGACGAGATCCTGCACGCTGCGCGGCTGTCGCCCTTCAAGGCGGCGGCGAACCTCACCGCGGAGGAGACCGGGCGGTTGTTCGCAGCGATGCACGACATCCTCGGCGCTGCTTCAGAGCGGGCCGCTGGCAAACCGGCCAAAGAGCTGAAGGACGGCAAGCGGTCGAACATGCGAGTCCACGCCCGGACCGGCGAGCCGTGTCCAGTGTGCGGCGACACGGTTCGCGAGGTTTCCTTCCACGACTCTTCGTTGCAGTACTGCCCGACCTGCCAGACCGGTGGCAAGCCGCTGGCCGACCGACGGTTGTCGAAGCTGCTCAAGTGAGGGCTAGGGTCGGTCTCTGCATACGCGGGAGCTCGGACCGACCGGGCTGAGAGGGCGGCAAGTTCACACCGGGGCCGCCGACCGCAGGAACCTGTCCGGGTAATGCCGGCGTAGGGAGCGTGCGGTGGCAACCACAACGCAACGCAATGCTTCGGAGCCAGCGCCAGCTGTTGCAACGGAAGCCCCACTCACCTTGGACCAGCCGCCCACGCGCGTGCTGTCGCTCTGGGACCAGATCGGTCTGTGGGGCAACCTCGGGGTGTCCCTGCTCGGCCCGCCGGTCGCAATCTTCGTGCTCTACCCGACCGATGCGGCGCTGTCCATCGTCGCGGCGCTCAGTGCGATCGTGGTCGGCACCGTCCTGGGCTCGCTGTTGCTCGGTCTGGCCGCCGTCTCGGGCGCACAGACCGGGGCGCCGTCAATGGTGCTGATGCGCGGGCTGTTCGGTCGGAAGCTTTCGCTGGTGCCGACGCTGCTCAACGTCGTGCAACTCGTCGGCTGGACGGTGTTCGAGATCGTCATCATTTCTCAGGCAGCTGCGCAGCTGCTGCCGTGGGAGACGCGCTGGCCATACGTCGTCGTAGCCGGCGCGCTGACCACCGTCATGGCGATTCGTCCGCTGGGTTCGGTGCGTGTGCTGCGCCGCTACGCACTCATCGGGGTGACGATCGCGACGCTGTACCTGTTCGTCCAACTGCTTCGTGAACCGCTGCCGTCCGTTACGAAAGGCTCGTGGACTGGCTTCTGGCTGGCCGTCGACCTCGGCATCGCGCTCGCGGTCTCGTGGGTGCCATTGGCGAGTGACTACAGCCGGCACTCGCGCTCACCGCGTGCGGCGTTCGGTGGCGCGTTCATCGGCTACGCCATCACCCAGATCGCCTATCTGACGCTCGGGGTCATCGCTCTCGTCACGGTGGTGCGCGCCAGTAGCGACCCGGACGTGCTGGCGCATGACATGTTCGCGGCGTTCATCGCCATACCCGTCGGTTGGCTTGCGTTCGGCGTGCTCGTGCTGCGGGAATTGGACCAGTCGTTCGCTGATACCTACTCCACTGTCGTGTCCGTACAGAACATCGCGCCAAAACTGGACCGGCGCGCATTGGCGCTCGTCATCGGTCCACTCGCGACCGTGCTCGCGCTAGTCCTTCACATCAAGGACTACCAGAGTTTCCTGTCGCTGATTGGCTCGGTGTTTGTCCCGATGTTCGCGGTCTTCGTCGTCGACTACTTCGTCGTACGCCGAGATGTCTGGAACATCTCGGCAGACGCGCCGGCGCGCTGGTCGCGACTGGTGCCGTGGGTCGCGGGCATCGTTGTCTA
This sequence comes from Frankiales bacterium, assembly GCA_033851265.1. Lineage (GTDB taxonomy): Bacteria > Actinomycetota > Actinomycetes > JAWWOW01 > JAWWOW01 > JAWWOW01. The sequence goes on along the minus strand of JAWWOW010000006.1, from coordinate 214,655 downwards.
CCAACTGATCAACCCGGGTTATGTCGGTTGGTGGCGAACCGGTTGGACGCAGGTGCAGGAGTGGCTGCACTTCACACCACAGGGCTGGATGAGTGCGTCAATGCTGTCGTTCGCCGTCGCCGCTGGCGTCACGTTGCTGCTGCGGCTGCTTCCAGGTCGAGCAACCGCCGCTTGATGTCAGTGCCACCGGCGTAGCCACCGAGGTCCCCACCGGCCCGCACCACGCGATGGCACGGCACGACGATGCACACCGGGTTGGCACCGAGTGCATTGCCGACAGCGCGCGATGCATTCGGGTTGCCCAACGCGGCGGCGATCGATGAGTACGTCGCCGTGTGCCCGTAGGCAACCTCTCGCGCGGCCTCGAGCACCGACTGTCCGAACGGTGAGGCAAGCCGCAGGTCAACCGGCATCGTGAACGTCGTGCGCTCGCCGGCCAGGTAGTCGTCGAGCTCGCGGCGTACGTCATCGAAATGTCGTGGCGCCCGGATCACGCGCGAGCTGACCCGACGAGCGAGCCGGTCGAGCACGACGTCTTCCTCGTCGTATGAACACGCAACGAGGCCGCGGTCACTGTGCGCGAGCACGAGCCGACCGATCGGAGCGTCGGTGACGGTGTAAGCAACGTCGAGCAATCCGGCGTCGGCCGCGATCGCGGCGATGTCGATGGGCTCTTCGTCACGCGGTGCGGAGGCGCGCAGCGCGCGCTCGAGATCGGTGGTCACTTCTGACTCCACTGGTTTCGTAAGGTCGCGAGGGCGTCGCTGACGATGCGCCGACTCATTGCGGGCGATACTCCGAGTGAGCGGGCTACCTCAGCGTGCGGCAGGTCGAGGACATACCGAAGACCGATCGCATGACGTTGTCGTTCCGGCAAGGTGCGGACCACGGCCCAGATCTCGTCGCCGTGCTGGTGATGCTCGGCCACCGCGCGTTCGGGCACGGTCTCGACCGGTATCGCACGCCGGTTCCGCGCGCGGTGCTGATCGATGGCGGCCCGCGCAGCGATCGTCAACAACCAACCGCGCAGGTTGGTTGCCGACTTCAACGTCGGATACGCACGCAGCGCGGCGAGCCAGGTTGCCTGAGCGCAGTCGGCACCGTCATTCGGTCCGGCCAAGGCGTGGCACAACCGCGACACCTCACCGGCATGTGCGTCGATGAGGCTCTGAAACGGCGGCAGCACCACGTCAGTACAACGTGTCAGCCATCAGTCCTGTGAGTGCTAGTGCGAAATAACTCGACGGCGGATCAGGACGGCCGCGACCACGAGCAGTAGCCCGCCAATGGTCAAACCGATCGGGAGACCTGTCGTCGCGAGGTTGCCGCCACCTCCGGAGCCACCCGGCGTGGTCGGTGGGCCACCTGACGTCGGTGGTCCGGTGACTCCACCCTGAGCTTCGGTGGTGAACGTGAACGACGGAGTCACATCGAGCGGGTTCTTGTTCAGTGCTGTGTTGTCGACCGTTGCCGGAGTCGCGAAGGAATAGCCGGCGACAGACCACAGCGGTCCCTGTCCAGGGGTGAACGCCTGCACAACTGGCACGGGCGCACCGGCTGGCCGCAGCAGCGCCGTCTTGAGGTCGGCAACCGGCACGTCGATCGTGATCGTGTTGTTGGTGGTGTTCGGACCGGTGCTGGTCGCGTGGATCGTCGGGTCGGTGGCGTAGCCGCACGCGAGTACGCAATCAAGGTGGCCCGCTGCCGCACTGCCACCTTGCCCGAGCTGGTTGACCCAGCCCAGCCAGAAGACGTCATCGTGCGTCGCGAAGCGCACGCCGATGAACAGCTCCTTGCCCAAGCCACTGACGGTCGCGGTGTCGAGCGCGGATGCGTCGGTCAGGTGGATCGTCGCCCGCAGCGTCTTGCCGGCGTTCGGGAGCGACAGAGCGACCTTGGTGATGTCCGCACCCGGAGCTGGCTGCTGCGGGATGACGTCATGAGTTGGGAAGCCGGCGTCCCCGGCGGGGTCGGTGATGCTGGCGGCGTACACGCCCGGGTCGTTGATCGCCGGCTTGTTGGCATACGCCGACGGCCCCGTCGACTGCCGAACGACGCTGACCACAGTGTTCTGACTTGACGTACTGCCGGCATCGGGCTGCGCCGTAGACAGCGATGAGTCGGTATAGATGACACGCGCGGCGCCGGTCGTCGGGTCGAACACGATCGACAAGAACTCGAGCATCGACCGGTCGCCGTAGTAGGGGTCGCCGCCGCAGCCGGTGCCGCCGAGGCACATCCCGCCGAACTGCACTGGATGTTCGTTGATCTGCGCCTGGTGGAACGTCGGCGTGCCGAAGTCAGGGTCACACGAGTTGTTGCGTTGGCAGGTGCCGTCCGTCGACACGGACATGTATGCGTTCCAGGCGCCCTTGCCTTGGCCGAGGTCGTCCGGGTTGCCGATCGTGGAGGAGCCGTAGTAACCGATGAACACACGACCCGGGTCGCCCACCTTGATGGTGGGCTGGATCGCGGTGTTGGACGGACCATCAGGATTGACGCGAACCGGTGTGGTCCAGTTGAGGCCGCCCTGATCGGGGGTGAGCAACAGCGCTGCCTTGCTGATCATCGAGTAGTAGATGTCCCACGTGCCTTGCTCGGACCAGGCGACATACACGTTGCCCTTGGTATCCGTTGCCACCGACGCGAAGTTGTTGCCCGGTGTCGTCGGGAGGTTCTTCACAACGAAGCGCTTCGCTGTCTGTGCGCCGTCGGTGGAGTACCAGATCATCAGCTGGTGTGGGTTCAGCAAGCGGTCAGGGCCATGGTTGCTGCGCAGATACGCCTGAACGAGCGTTCTGGGTGCAGACGGATCCGCGACCATGGTGTAACTCTTCATGGCCTTGCCGGTATCGACGTCCAACCGCTTCGTGAAGACACCGGTGCCGCCATCACCGAAGACTCGAATGCCGGGCTTGCTGCTGAGCACGCTCACGGTGCCGAACTGCGCCGAGATGTACTGGTAATTGTTTCCTGTTGCGGCCTGCCATTGCCGGTCGACGAGTGGTGTCTTCAGGTCGATGATCTGGTTGGCAGGGGTGAACGAGTCCCCGCCGTTCGTCGAGCACGCGATACCTAATGACGCGAGCGTGTTCAACTCGCTGATGCACACACGGCCGTCCGTGCCGATCGCCGTTTGGCTGTCACCACCGCCAGCCGCGTTGGCGGGTAGCGCGCTGTTGTTCGGTTTTGTCTGAGCTAACGGCAGCCACGTCTTGCCGCCGTCGACCGACTTCATGAACAGGGAGTTGGTCGGTGCACCCAGCGGCATGTCGGCGTACAGATCGCCGTTGGTCGGATCGACCGCCAGGCTGGGTTCGCCGCTGGAGCGTTCGAACGTCGCTGGGGCAGCGTTGCTGAACGAGAGCCCGCCGTTGCCGCTTGCAACCGACGCCTCATCCGGCGTCAGTGTCACGAGCTTGAGGTCGACGTGGAACGTGGAGTTGATCGACCGGAAGATGACGGTCTGGATCGTGTAGTTACCGCTGGGCAGCTCGGCGTAGACGATCCGCTCGAAGTCGCTGTTGCCGAACCCGCTCGAGGCCTTGACGTTGCCGCCGCTGTCGACCAAGGACATGTCGAAGTCGTTGGTGTTGTTCGGCCAGGTCAACGTGATCTGCACCGCGCCGATCTTGCCGGTGGCTCGGACCGCGTCGTAGTAGCTCTTCGGAACGATGACGCTGATGGGTTGTGTGTTGCACCCATTCGGGGCAGCGCAGGAGTCAACCGCCAGGCCAAAGATGTTCAGGTTCGTGTACGGCCCGGCGTCATAAGAGTCGGACGGGTGCGACGGCGAGACGAAGACCGGGGACGCGGCGTTCGCCGTCGGACCGGCGAGGCTGGAAACGGCAGCGGCGACGCCAACGACCACGGCGGCAGCAGTCAGACGGAATGCTCGGGTGCGGGGGCGGCGCTGCATCGTGTGTCCTGCCCAGAGGGGAGGCGTCGGGTAGACGCGGTGACAAAGACCGGGTGGTAGATAGTTTCGCGCATTGTGGGCCTATTTCCTGCATTGGCCCCTGGTCGGCGTACCGTCCGCGTGTGCGGTTATCGGCGCGGTTCCTTGGCTACGGGCTCGCGGGCTGGTGCAGCGAGATCCTCACGACCGGGCTGCGCTCCCACGGTCGGGACGGCGACTGGCGCCTGACGGGCACGACGTACCTGTGGATGCTCCCGATCTACGGATCGGCTGCCTTGCTGTTCGAGCCGGCGCACGAGCGTGTCGCAGCGGCCGGCTGGCCGTGGTGGCAGCGCGGGTTGCTGTGGACCTCCGGGATCTTCACCGTCGAGGCCGTTAGCGGTGAGGCGGTACGACGGATCACCGGTGAGGTCCCGTGGGACTACTCCCGTCCCCGTGGTGCGAAGCCGGAGCCGCGACACTGGCGCGGGTTGGTCCGACCGTCATATGCCCCACTTTGGTTTGCAGTGGGCCTCGGTATGGAGCAGCTTCATCGCGCATTCGACCGCGTGTCTATCGAGTGACTTCATTCAGCAACTGTTCGTCTTCTTAGTGGCACGATGAACGCGTGGTTCAGGTCGTAGCCCATCGCGGCTCGTCTGGCGAACATGCCGAGCACACTCTGGTGGCCTACAAGCAAGCCATCGACGACGGCGCCGACGCGGTCGAGTGCGACATCCGGCTGACTCGCGACGGGGTCCTCATCTGCGTGCACGACCGACGCGTCGACCGCACCTCAGATGGCCGCGGCGTTGTTTCCACGCTGGAGCTCGCCGACCTGCACGACCTCGACTTCGGATCGTGGCGCAGCCAAGACCTTCTTGACGACCCCATCACCATGGCCGACTGGGAGGCTCCCGACCGCGACCGATCGGGCGTCCTCACCTTGGAACGTCTACTGGACTACGTGCTCGCGAGCACCAAGCCGGTGCGGCTTGCCATCGAGACGAAGCATCCGACGCGCTACGCCGGACTCGTCGAACGCGCACTCGTCGACTTGTTGCAGAGATTCGAGCTGGACCGCCAGCGCGCCGACGGGCGTTGGCCGGTGCGGGTGATGAGTTTCGCTCAGACCAGCCTGCGCCGGATCCATCAGGGCACTCCCGGGCTGCCGACCGTTCTGCTGTTCCGTCGGATGCCGTTGCGCTTTCGCGATGGCAGTCTGCCGCCGCGGGTTTTTGCTGCAGGACCTGCCATCGAGATCGTCCGGGCGCATCCCAGTTACGTGCAGCGCGTTCATGACCGGGGTCACGAGGTGCACGTGTGGACCGTCGATGAACTGGCCGACGTCGATCTGTGTCTGGAGCTCGGCGTCGACGCGATCATCACCAACCGGCCGCGCCAGGTCATGCGCCATCTCGGGCAGGGTGCGCCGCCGGCGCTGCCACCAGCCGGCTGACTAGCATCGCGACACCATGACTGAATCACCGGCGCTCCCGGTTGTTGGTGCACGCGAACCGTGTCCGTGCGGCTCAGGCCGTCGTTACAAGGCGTGCCACGGTCGGCAACGGCAAGCGGATCCGCACGTGCAACGGCCGTTCGCGAATCTGCCCAACGAGCCCGACTGGGTGGCGTTGCGTGAGGTGGTGCCGGCAGCTACCGCACCGCTCATGATCCGCATGGCAGCGGGCGACGCGGATCGCGACGTCGTACTGGCAACCGTGCTTCCGCTCGGCTGGCCGGCCATGGTGCGCGGTGACGGGACTGTTTTCGTCGGGTTGCAGGCCACGGGTCGCTCCGGCGATGCCAGCCGCGACCTTGCCGCTGCGCTGCTTGAGGCGCTCGAGGCGAAGCCGGGCTCGGCGGTCACGGGCGCAGGGCGGCCCGGCGAGGGACCACGACTGCAAGACCTGCTGACGGATGCGCAGCTCGACATCACCGTGCGCACTGGGTTCGACTTCTGGATCGAAGGTGTCGACGACCCGGACGGCGAGGTGGCTGCGTCGTTGGAGCGCGCTAACGCGACCGTCGTCCCGACGACGCGGCTGACGAGTGTTGATGCGGCGTACTGGTGTCAGATCGGGACCAAGGAACATCTGCGGTGGGTGCTGCCGGAAGACGAGGGCCCGGCACTCGACGCCTTGGCCCGGCTCCAAGCGGCGGGTGAGTTGGGGCTCGGCCCGGACACGAGGTACGTCGGTGCGTTCCGCGCGCACGGTCTGCTGGTGCCGGTGTGGGATCTCGCCGCCGGTCATGGTGCGGAGGCCCTCGAGGAGCGGACGGCCGCGTTCCGGCAGAAGTTGGATGCGTCGTTGGCCGACGACCGGCCACTCGACGCGGCGGCTCGTCGTGCGCGCGCTGGCCTCATCGGACGCCAAGTGACTCTGCGCTAACGGCGCGAAATGTGATCGTGCTGACGGCGCGAAATGTGACCGCGTTGATCGGGCCAGGTGCCACTGTCCGTCGCCGACGGATTACCTATCTCCGCGGTAAGTAACGCGTAATAGGCTCACCCGCACCCGGGCGTCGTCGCATCCCCCGTCGGCGGCGTCCGGGCCCCCTGAACCGGCAGAGCCGGTCGTGCGTATAAGCAATGTGGCGACAACACGATCAACGACACCTCGACATCTCGGCGGACGCACTGCGGTCGCCGACGGCGCCGTCGAGATCCTGCTCCGTCTGATTGCCGTGGCTGGTCTCGCGACCGATGTGTGGGTGCACGCTGCGCTCGCGTCTGACTATTCGCACGTGGGCGACACGCTGTCGCAGGGGCGGCTCTTCGTGGCCGAGGCGGTCATCGCCGGCGCGGTCGGGCTGTGGTTGCTCGTGACCGGCAGTCGGCTCGCGTGGCTCGCGGCGTTCATCGTCGGCGCTGGAGGCGTTGCTTTGGTCGTGCTCTACCGCTACGTCGACGTCGGAGCCCTCGGCCCTATCCCGAACATGTACGACCCGATCTGGTTCTTCCGCAAGACGCTGTCGGCGTACGCCGAAGGAGCCACCGCAGTCGCCGCGGTCATCCGCCTGGCGCTGATACGTCGCTAACGAATCGGATCGCGCAGCACGGGACACGACATGCATCGCGGTCCACCGCGCCCGCTGCCCAACTCGCTACCCGCGATGCGGATGACCTCGATGCCTGCTGCCTCGAGTCGCGCATTGGTCTCGACATTGCGCTCGTAACCGACGACGAGCCCGGGGGCAAGCGCCAGTGTGTTGTTGCCGTCGTCCCATTGCTCGCGTTCGGCGGTGACCGGGTCGAGCCCGGTGTCGATGACACGCAACGCGTCGATCGCCATCGCCTTGGCCGCGGCGGGGAGAAACGGTTCGGGTCCGGAAACCTCAACGCCCGAGCCACCGGGAGTCATCACGTAAGCCGTCAGCGTGTCCGCGACGGCGGGATACATCACAACAGCGTCGGCATCGACCATCGTGCAGACCGTGTCGAGGTGCATGGTGGCGCGCTCTTGCGCGATAGGTACGGCGAGGACCGCGTGTGCGACCTGCTGCGCGAACACACTGTGCGCGAACGCCTCGGCGCCGGCGGGCGTCGTGCGCTGGCCGACGCCGACGGCGATGACGCCGGGAGCGAGGAGCAGCACGTCCCCGCCCTCGAGCCAGGCCTCCTCGCTCTCACTTCCGCCGTAGAGCTGACCGGTGCCGGCGAAGCGCGGGTGGTAGGTGTAGATCGCGTGCGTCAGCGAGCTCTCCCGACGTCGCGCGTGCAGCGCTAGCTGCGTGGTGGCGACCTGGTCCTGCACCCACACGCTCGAGTCGCGGGTGAACAACACATTCGGCAGCGGCGAGATCACGAAGTCATGCGCGTCCATCATCTGCGCCACGAGTCCGGCACGGACAGGCAGCTCGTCGCGAGCCATGCCAGCGATGAGAACGTCGGCGAGCCCGTCCGGGGGCAGCCCCATCAGGTGCTCGCGCAGCGCGTCGTACAACGTCGGCCCGACGGAAGGTAGGTGCACTGCTGCGCGTACGACGTCCGCGCGCGCTTGGTCGCTGTCGAGCGCTTCGACCAGCAGGTCACCGAGGTAGAGCACCTCGACGTCACGGTCCCGCAAGGTCTGGGCGAAGGCGTCGTGCTCCTCTTGCGCCCGCGCTACCCAGGGGATGCCGTCGAAAAGGAGGTCAGCGTTGTTGCGCGGCGTGAGGCGTTTGAGCTCCTTGCCGGGACGGTGCAGGAGAACGGTGCGGAGCCGTCCCACTTCGTTGTCGACGTGATGCGGCGGCACGGTCACCGAGCCTACGGCTAGGGTCGATGAGGACGTCCAGAAACAGAAAGAGAGCCCGAGATGCGTGTCTTCCTCACCGGGGGCACCGGCTTCATCGGCGGGGCGGTGGCCCGCAAGCTCAAGGAACGTGGCGACGAGGTCGTCGCCCTCGTACGAACGCCAGCCAAGGCGACGCTTCTCACCGGTCTCGGGGTCGCGGTGGTTGAAGGCGACCTCGGCGACGAGGACGCCATCCGGAAGGGAATGCAGGGGTGCGATGCCCTCGTGCATTCCGCTGCGGTTTACGAAGTCGGTATTCCTGCCAAGGCACGGCCGGCCATGTACCAAGCCAATGTCGAAGGCACCCGACGGGTGCTGGAGGCGGCGCTTGATGCGGGCGTGCAGCGCGCGGTCTACGTCTCGACGGTCGGCATCTTCGGTAATACCCACGGCAAGATCGTCGATGAGACGTACGAGCACCCGCGCGAGTCATACACCTCCTATTACGAAGAGACGAAGCTGCAAGCGCACGACATCGCGCTGCAACTCGCCCGACGCGGACTCCCATTGATCATCGTGCAGCCGGGCGGCGTCTACGGTCCGGGCGACCCGAGCACTCTGGGACAGAACCTCGCCAAGGTTGCAAAGGGCAAGTTGCCGGCCGTGCCCTTCCCCGAGTTCGGGATGACGATGGTGCATCGCGACGACGTTGCGGACGGGATCTTGGTCGCGCTCGACAAGGGACGCCCCGGCGAGTCCTACGTGCTGACCGGTGAAGCGTTACGGATGCGCGAGCTCATTGATCGGGTTTGCCGCACTGCCGGGAAGAAGTCGCCTCGGCTCAACATGCCGACCTGGCTGATCCGTGCATCAGCGCCACTCGGACCGGTCATGGGTCCGTTGATGGGTTTCCCGCCGAACTTCCGCGAGTTGGTGCGCACTAGTGCAGGCGTGACGTTCTGGGCTCGCGCCAACAAGGCGCAGTCGGAGCTGGGCTGGACGCCGCGCGCGTTGGATGAAGGGTTGACCGAGCTCGTAAGCAGCCTGCGCACCGAGTGACCCCACTCATCACGCGCCCCGCCGTGCGCAGTGTCCGGACACCGTGGGTGCTTCTCGGTATTGCGATAGCTGTGGCTGCCGCGTTTCCAACGGTCTGGGAGCAGTTGCATAGTCGTCCGGAACTGCGGCTGGTCGACCTCGACGTCTACCGGGCGGCCGGCGAGTCCGTATTGCTCGGTCGACCGGTGTACGAGCACCTGACTCCGTCGCCGCAGTTGCTTCCGTTCACCTACCCGCCGTTGGCCGCCGCCCTCGCCGTTCCGCTCGCGTTACTGCCTTGGTTAGTGGTCCAGTGGATTTGGACCATCGTCCAGCTGCTGCTGCTCGCTGCCGTGACCGCGATCGCATTTCGCCCTGCGGTACGCCGGTTTGGTGCAGTTGCGCCGGTTGCCCTGGGCGTTTTCGCCGCGGCCATGTTGTGGTTGCTGCCGATCCGTGACGGCATTCGCTTCGGTCAGGTTGACGTTTTGTTGGTTGCGCTCTGTCTCGCGGATTGCGCACTACGGCGTACGAAGTGGCCGCGCGGCGCACTCATCGGCATAGCAACAGCGGTGAAGCTGACACCCGCGGTGTTCATCCCGTACCTGTGGTTCACCGGACGTAGACGGGAGGCTGGTGTCGCTGTTGCAACGAGCGTTGGGCTGACAATCCTGGTCGCGTTGTTGCTGCCCGCGGATTCACGCGACTACTGGGCAGGCGCGCTGTTCAACAGTGATCGGCTGGGATCCAACACGGGAACGTCGAACCAGTCTCTGCGCGGGATGATCCTGCGCGCATCGTTACCGCACGCACTGGAAGTCGTGTTGCTCCTCATTGCGCTGACGGTTGTTGGTGTCGTCGGATACCGACGGGCACGAGCGCTCTCCGCCGCAGGAGATGAGGTTGCGGCCGTTGCGATCGTCGGCCTGTTGGCGGTCCTGCTCTCGCCAGTGGCCTGGATCCATCACCTGGCGTGGGCGGTTCTCGTTGTCGGCGTACTTGTCGGTGACCTGCGTGACAGGAAGCGCCTGATCCTGGGTGTTGTCGTCGGGGTGATCTACGCGCTGCCGCTCCCGTGGTGGGGGGCGCGGCTGTTGCGGGCCCACAACGTGGATGTCCTTGGTGCACTGCTACAGAACGCGTATGGGCTGACCGCTGTCGTGCTCGTCGCGCTTCTTTCTGCGCGGCCGCTGGCCCGAACGGCGCAACCCCCGGCAAGCGCACCTGAGCCGATCGGCGTCGTCACAGCCTCCTGATAGCGGGAGGAATTGCCGGAAAAAAGTGGAATCCTGGGGATACGGCTGTTCGACGGGGGGCGTCGTACCGCAGCCGAGTCCGGTCGCCGATGGCTCGGCGCTGATATCCGCGGCCTTATTGAGGGGGATGAGCGTGGCTTACTTGCTCATTCCGCTTGTGCCAGCACCGGCCGTGGTGTTGCCGGCTCCCGACGTTCCGGAACCGTTGGCTGCGTGGGTCTCGGTCGCGTCCGCCTCGCCGGATGCCTGCCTCGTCCTCGATCATCGCGGCCGGGTCGCTGGATGTTCGGAGCAAGCTGCGGAGATGCTCGGCGATTCCATGCATCGCATGCGCGGACGCGTGCTCGTGGGCGACGTCATCGAGGTTGTCGACTTCAGCGCGCAGGCCGGACCCGGTGACGCGTATGCCTTTCGGATTCCACCGCTGCTTGCGCTGGCGTCGGAGATGCCGTCGCGCGGTCTGCTCCGGGTGCGTCACGGTGACGGCCGGCGGATCACGATTGATGCGGTATCCGCGCCGTTGCACGGCCCCAACGGTCACGTTGCAGGTTCTGTCAGTTTCCTTGCGGCGGTCGTACCGAGCTGATCAGCACGTTCACTGCCGCGGGCCCGGCGTTCCAGGTGCGAACCCTGCAGCGTGTGCGGCCGCGGTCGCCGCGGCGAGGATCGCCTTCACCGGACGCCCTAGTGCCGACGCGGCCGCCACCACGTCGTCGTACTCAGGCGTCGCGTTGACGACGACGCCGTCGAGCACGGCGGTCTTCACGCGGATCGGATGACCTTCGATCTGAATGGTCTCGCTTGCGCGATGCAGTGCGCGCTTCTCGACGCGTCGCTCGCGTAGGCCGATCGTCGTCGTCTCGGTGAAGATGACACGGCGAAGAATGTCGGCGACCGCATCGGAACCGAGCACCGACAACGTGTACGCCGGTCGTCCCTTCTTCATCAGGATGGGTGTGAGCCACGCATCGTCGGCGCCGGATTCGAGCAGACGCGCAAGGACGTGCGGCCACACCCGAGGGTCGAGGTCGTCGACGTTCGCTTCGATGACGAGAGCGGTCTCCGTCGAACCTCCCGCCGCGACGGAAATGTCATCCACTGCGGTGCCGACGACGAAGCGCAGCACGTTGGGCAGTTCGTCGTGGTCGCGGTCGCCGGCACCTGTGCCGACGGCTGTGACGCGCATTGCCGGTAGCGGTCCCCACTCGCTTACGGTGGCGGCAAGAATCGCTGCGCCTGTGGGCGTGCACAACTCGGACGTGACTCCACCGGAGTAGACCGGCGCCCCCACTTCTTCGAGGAGTGCTAGGACGGCCGGCCCGGGGATCGGCAACATCCCGTGTTCACTGCGGGCCATGCCGTAACCAACAGCCACCGGTGAAGAGGTGACGCGGTCGACGCCGAGCGCGCACAGTCCCGCGGCAGTTCCGACGACGTCCGCGACGGCATCCACTGCACCAACTTCATGGAAGTGGACCTGATCGGGTTGGGTGCGATGGACGGCAGCCTCGGCTCGAGCGAGGCGTTCGAACACATCCAGGGCGAGTGCGCGCACCGACTCGTCGAGCGATGCCGACTCGAGCAGGCCGCGGATATTGCCCCAAGTCCGGACCACGGTGCTCTGTTCGGTGTCGATCTCGACTTTCGTCGCCGCGACGCCCTGCCGCGTGACGGTGTCGGCGCGGAACCGCGCGGGTTCGACACCGACGGCGTCGACCGCTGCCTGCATCGTTTCGAGTGGTACGCCGGCGTCGACGAGGGCGCCGAGGCACATGTCACCGCTTGCGCCCGCGAGGCAGTGCCACCAACCGATGGTGGTCATGGCGACCGTGTTGCCGCCGCGGCCCGGCGCGCGACACGAGCGGCGAACACTCCGGCCCCGAAACCGTTGTCGATGTTCACGACCGTGACACCGGGAGCGCACGAGTTGAGCATGGTGAGCAGCGCTGCGATCCCGCCGAACGATGCGCCGTACCCGACGCTCGTCGGGACTGCGACGAGCGGGACGCCAACCAACCCCCCAACGACACTGGGCAATGCACCGTCCATGCCGGCCACGACAACCAGGCAGTCCGCAGCCTCGAGTGACCGTCGTGCCGCAAGCAACCGATGGATGCCGGCGACACCGACATCACTGACGCGCTCGACGTCGGTGCCGTAGACCCGGGCGACGAAAGCAGCTTCGGCGGCGACGGGCGCGTCACTCGTGCCGGCAGACACGACGCATACGTGACCCTGTTCGGTTGGTGGCAACGTGCCGACGGCGGCGGCCCGGGCCTCGTCATCGATGACCGCGTCCGGGAAAGCAGCGCGGATGGCGGCGGCAGTTTCCGGCGTGACCCGGGTAGCAAGGGCAGGACGATCGCCGGGGATTTGAATCAGGGTGCGGAGCAGTGCAACCGTTTGCTCGGGCGATTTTCCTTCGGCGTACACCACTTCTGGGTCACCGGTGCGCAGGGCCCGGTGCGTGTCCACGCGGGCGAACGAGAGGTCCGTGAATCCGTCGCCGTCGCCGAACGCGCCGAGCGCGAGACACTCCACGGCCTCGGCGACCGGAACCCGGCCCGCTGCGACATCGTCGAGCAGGGCGCGAACTTCGGACCGGTCCATGGCCGGACATTAGCCCGGTGCTGCCCGGGCTATCCTGCGGTCACCGTCCACACCCATTCTCCGCACCCAATCTTCGGGACTCGTGCCGTGCCTCATCTCAATCTCTCCACAGACACCACACAACTGCTCGCAGTCGTCGGGGCTGCCGCTGGTGTCATTGCCATGCTCCTGGCGCTGATCGCACACCTGCGATTCCGACGGTTGCGTCGCGCATACTCCGGCCTGCTCGAGGACGCGGGTGAGGGCGATGGCACGCTGCTTTCCGTCGTACGCCGGCAAGCAGGCGATGTGGCTCGGCTGCGCGATGAGGTCAACCTCGCTGAGCAGCAGCTCTCATCGGCACGGGCCGATCTCGCGGATGCGATCAGGCACGTGTCGGTGGTCCGCTACGACGCATTCCCGGACATGGGCGGACGGTTGTCGTTCTCGGCCGCGATGCTCGATGACGCGGGCGACGGCATCGTGCTCACGGCCATCAACGGTCGCACCGAGACACGGTCGTATGCGAAGGGGGTCAAGGGTGGCGTCAGCGAGCACGCCTTGTCACCGGAGGAGGAGCAGGCCATCGCGTTCGCCTTGGGCGGAGCGGGCGCTGCGCCTGCTCGCGGGCAACGGTCGGGCGGCCGCGGCAAGCACGCCGTGGGCGCAACCGGCGGCAGCGAGGGCGACGCGGACGAAAGCGAAGGCGTGACGGTCCGGCTCTAACCGGTCCCTACGATCAACCTCATGCCCGGGACGCCGCCTCCGCGTTATGCCTACCTCGGTCCTGCCGGGACATTCAGCGAGGCTGCGCTTCGCACGCTGCCCGCGGCAGCCACCGCGGAGCTGATCAGTTATCCCTCGGTTCCCGATGCACTCGATGCCGTGCGCACCGGTGACGTCGCTGCCGCCGTCGTTCCTCTCGAGAACTCTGTGGAGGGATCCGTCGCGACCACGCTCGACGAGTTAGCCACCGGAGATCCCGTTGTCATCAGCCGGGAACTGTTGCTGCCGGTGAGCTTCGCGTTGCTCGCTCGCCCCGGCACGAAACTCGAAGACGTCAAGACAGTTACGACGATCCCGCACGCCGAAGCGCAGGTACGCGGGTGGCTGCGGCGCACGTTGCCGAGCGCACAGTTCATCCCCGCCGCGAGTACCGCGGACGGCGCGCGTGCAGTCGCGGCTGGTGAAGCCGATGCTGCGGTGGCTGCACCGATCGCCGCACAGCACTACCGGCTCGAGATCGTCGCGCACGACATCCACGATGTCGACGGGGCGGTGACACGTTTCGTCCTCGTCGTACCGCCGGGATCGCCGCCGCCGGCACCAACCGGCGCGGATCGCACGACACTTGTGGCCTATATCGCAGACGACCACCCCGGTGCGCTGCTGGAGATCCTCACCGAGTTCGCGGTCCGTGGCGTCAACCTCACCCGCATCGAGTCACGCCCCACTGGTCAGGGCATTGGGCGCTATTACTTCTCCGTCGACTGTGAAGGCCACATTGGCGACGCGCGGGTCGGCGAGGCATTGTCAGCGTTGCGTCGCATCTGCGATGACGTGCGGTTTCTCGGAAGTTATGAGCGGGCCGACGGCACCACACCTGCGTTACGCCGCGGAACGACCGATGAAGACTTCACCGACGCCTCTGCGTGGCTCACTCGTCTGCGCGAGGGCGGGTCGTCGTAGCACAGCTGTGGCCCCGACCCGTTGCCGAGCCGGGGCCACCGAAACCTGTTAGCTCACGCAGGCGGCAGGCACTGGTCGATGACCTGGGCGGTGCCGTTGATATTGATGTCGGCATGGACGCAGACACCAGCGGCGTTCGTGCTGGCTGGGCCGGCGAGTGCGATCACCGGGGTGGCGATGGCACCGGCAACAGCCAGCGTGCCGGCAACGATCGTGAGGCGACGCTTCACGTTCTCCCCCTCATTGGGTAGAGCGGACGATGACATCCCGGTTAACGCGGGCCACCGGAGTTCCTCGCGTTGATCGGTCATCAAGATGAGTCGCCGATTTCGTGAATGGGCACTAACCGGCTCGCCGGTAGCCTCGTCCGCGTGATCGACCTCCAGCAGCTGCGCGCGGATCCGGACCGGGTCCGCGCGTCGCAACGAGCCCGTGGCGAGGACGAGGCGCTGGTCGACGCCTTGCTGGAAGCAGACGAGAGCAGGCGGGCGGCGGTTGCTGCGGGCGACGCCGTGCGTGCGGAGTCCAACGCCGCGAGCAAGGAAGTGCGATCGGCGTCTCCAGACGACCGTCCGGCGCTCATCGCCCGCGCCAAGGAGTTGTCGGGGTCCGTCAAGCAGGCGGAGACCGAGGAGTCGGCCGCCGAGGCAGTGCTGCGAGACGCGCACCTGGCGGTGTCGAACATCATCGAGGAGGGCGCGCCTCCCGGCGGTGCGGACGACTACGTCGTACTCGAGGAAGTCGGCGCCAAGCCTGCATTCGACTTCGAGACGAAGGACCATCTCGAGCTCGGTCAGCTGCTCAAAGCCATCGACACCGATCGGGGCGCGAAGGTCGCCGGTGCCCGCTTCTACTACCTCACTGGCGTCGGGGCGCTGTTGCAGCTCGGACTGCTGCGGATGGGTCTCGATCAGGCGGTGGGTGCCGGCTTCACTCCGGCGATCCCACCCGTTCTGGTGCGACCCGAGGTCATGGAGGGCACCGGTTTCCTCGGGCAAGCCGCGGAGAACGTCTACCACCTGGCCGAGGACGACCTCTATCTCGTGGGTACGTCGGAGGCCCCGCTTGCCGGCTATCACATGGACGAGATTCTCGACGCCAACTCTTTGCCGCTTCGCTACGTCGGCTGGTCATCATGCTTCCGTCGCGAGGCCGGTTCGTACGGACAGGACGTGCGCGGCATCGTGCGCGTGCATCAGTTCGACAAGGTGGAGATGTTCTCCTACGTCCATCCCGACGAGGCACAGGCGGAACATCAACGGCTGCTCGCATGGGAACGCGAGATGCTCGACAAGTGTGAGCTGCCCTACCGCGTCATTGATGTGGCCGCCGGAGACCTCGGTGCCAGCGCCGCCCGCAAGTTCGACTGCGAGGCGTGGGTACCGTCGCAGAGCAAGTATCGGGAGATGACGTCGACGTCGAACTGCACCGACTTCCAAGCGCGCCGGCTCAACATCCGCATACGCGAGGAACGCGGGACGCGTCCGGTTGCGACATTGAACGGCACGTTGGCGACGACGCGATGGCTGGTCGCGATTCTCGAGAACCATCAGCGTTCCGACGGGTCTGTGCGCGTTCCTGAAGCTTTGGTTCCGTACGTCGGTCGTGATGTGCTCGAACCTGTGACGTGAGCAGGCCGGTCGCACTCCCACCCGTCATCGCGACGGATCTCGACGGCACGTTCTTGCGCTCGGACGGCACCGTCTCCGATCGCAGCAGAGCGGCTCTCGCGGCCGTCGAAGACGCGGGTGCGCTCGTCGTATTCGTCACGGGTCGCCCGCCGCGGTGGATGAAGCCCGTTGTGGAGCAGACAGCGCATCGAGGTATCGCGGTGTGTGCGAACGGTGCGCTGGTTTATGACCTGCATACCGAGCAGATAGTCGAAGAGCACCTGATCACGCCGGAGAACGCGCGCGAGGTCATCAACGCGCTCCGCGAGGCACTACCCGGAATGGCCTTCGCAGTGGAGCGCGGTTCGCACGGGTTCGCCCACGAACCGGCGTACCACCCTGCCTGGGACACCGACGACAAGGTGATCGGTGCGCTCGAAGAAATCGTCCGGGAACCCATGGCCAAGCTGCTTGCTCGACATCCTGAGCTCGACTCGGACACGTTGCTCGGAAGAGCACGTGACGTCGTCGGTGAACTCGCGACGCTGACGCATTCGAGTCGCGACGGTCTGCTGGAAGTGAGTGCGGCGGGGGTGAGCAAGGCGTCGACCCTCGAGTTGCTGTGCCGTGAACACGGTCATGAGGCCAGCGACGTCGTTGCCTTCGGAGACATGCCCAACGACGTGCCGATGCTGGTGTGGGCAGGTTGGTCGGTCGCTGTCATGACGGCCCACCCTGATGTGGTTGCCGTCGCCGACGAGGTGACCGCCGGCAACGACGATGACGGCGTTGCCCAGGTGCTGGAGCGCTGGCTCTAGAGGTATGGCCCGGTCGGCTGCTGCCCCGGCTGTTGGGAACCCATCCCGCCGGGGAGTGCGCGCCGGCGCATCTCTTCCAGCTGCTGGCGGGCGGCCATCTGCTGCGCGAACAACGCAGTCTGGATGCCGTGGAAAAGACCCTCGAGCCAGCCGACGAGCTGTGCTTGGGCAATCCGCAGCTCCGCATCGCTTGGCGTAGAGCCCTCGCCAAATGGCAACGACAGCCGCTCGAGCTCGTCTCGGAGTTCCGGCGCCAAGCCGTCTTCGAGTTCGGTGATCGACCGGTGGTGGATCTCCGCCAGGCGGGCTCGGCTCGCCTCATCGAGCGGCGCAGCGCGCACCTCGTCGAGCAGTTGCTTGATCATGCTGCCGATCCGCATCACCTTGTCCGGCCGCGACACCATGTCGGTCAGCGCTAGTTGGTCACCGTCGCCGCCGTCGTCCGTCATGGGCATGCCATCCGGCCCGATGACGACGACCTGCGGATCGTCGGTCTGATCGTTGTGGTCGGTTTGCGATGCCGTGGGATCGGTCATGGAGTCAGTCTCCCCGACGCGAACCACCCACACCCCGGTGGGTGGAAACTCATCGGACGAGCAGGACCTTTCCTCGATGACCACCGGCCTCCAGCACCCGATGCGCCTCCGCCGCATCGGGCATCGGTATCTCCCGGTCAATGACCGCGCGGACGTCGCCGGACTCGATAGCCGGCCAGACGTGTTCACGGACCTCAGCGACGATGGCGGCCTTCTCCTCATGCGGACGAGCGCGCAACGAGGTCGCGTGCACGGATCCGCGCTTCATCATCAGTAGGCCCAAGTCGAGCTCCCCCTTGGTGCCACCTTGCATCCCGATCGTTACGCACCGCCCACTGGTTGCGAGGGCCTGGACATTTCGCGAGAGGTACGCCGCGCCCATGTTGTCGAGGATTACGTCGACGCCATGGCCATCGGTCTCCTCGCGTACCCGCTCGACGAAGTCGTCGTCGCGGTAGTTGATGGCTACCTCGGTGCCAAGTGAACGACAGAGCTCCAGGTTCTCCGGGTTGCCAGCGGTGCAGAACACCCGCGCGCCGTGATGACGTGCGAGTTGGATCGCCATCGTGCCGATGCCACCGGAGCCGCCATGCACCAGCAACACTTCACCTGGTTGCAGTCGAGCGAGCATGAACACGTTGGACCAGACCGTGCACGTGACCTCGGGCAGACCCGCAGCCTCGACGAGTGAGATCCCCCGCGGCACCGGCAACAACTGTCCCGACGGCACGGCGACCCGCTCGGCGTACCCCCCGCCAGCAAGCAGCGCGCAGACCTCGTCGCCGACGGACCATCCGGCAACACCGTCGCCGAGCGCGGCGATGGTGCCCGAACACTCGAGACCGGGGATCGGTGATGCACCGGGTGGTGGGTTGTAGAAACCTTGACGTTGCAGGAGATCGGCACGGTTAACCGCCGATGCGGCGACGTCGATCAGCACCTCGCCGGGTCCGGGCGTGGGATCCGGGACCTCTGCCCAGACGAGCGCCTCCGGCCCGCCGTACGTCGGCAACGTGATCGCATGCACGGAGCCCAACCTACGAGCGAACGCACCCACGGCAAATCCCGCGCTCTCGGCGAAAGGCCGTCCGAGCTGGGCGACTAGCTAGCTAGCACCGATCGCTGCGTCGGCGGCACGAACGTCCTTCTGGAATCGCTTGTGCACGTAGAACTTCTGACCCTCGAGATCGATCTTTGCCCAAAGCCCGCCCGACGTGAGCCCAAATCGCGTTTCGCGCGGCAGCGTGCCGAAGACTGCGCGCGGCTTGGCCGGGCGCCAGGCGCTGGCAGTAAAGACGACGATCCGGCTGTGGGTCACGGCAACGATCCGGAACTTGAACCAGAAGATGAACACAGTGGACAGGAACATCAGGTAGGGACTCAGGCCTTGCTGTGTTAGGAACACGTTGACCACCCGCTCCTCGGGCTTGAGGAACGGCTGAACTCGAGCGGCGAGCTTGTCGCGCAAAGCCATGCCCGAATGTTAGGAGAAAAGGCGGCGACGACCGCGATTGCGCTCCTTCTGAGCCCATCACGACGGCAATCAGCGGCAGAGTCTGGTGTGGTTGTGAATCTGTTCATGCTGTGACAGCAACAAATTCACAACCATGGCCCGACGGCGACCGTCCGCAAATGCCGGGAATGTCCTGGGTGCATCAGGAAGGCATTTAGTGACGGGCCACAATGACCGGGTGGTCGACGCACCGCTATATGCCCGGGTCGAGCGGCAGGTATCTCGGCTCACTCGCGAGATCGTCGCCCACCTCGTCCAGGAGATCCCGGTCTACGGTCAGCTCCCGCGCGAGCAGCTCGACGGGGAAGTCGCCAGCATCATCGAAGACAACCTCCGGATCTTTTTCCGGGGTCTCCGTGAGAGCCGCCCGCCGGCGGACAACGAGCTCGCCGCGCTTCGCGCATCGGCCGTACGCCGGGCCGAGGAACGCGTGCCTCTCGACGCGGTCCTCACGGCGTACCACGTGGGCGCGCGTTTCGGTTGGCGCGCGCTCGTCGACGATGCGCAGCCAGCGGACGCGGATGCGCTGCTGTCAGCGGCCGACGGTGTGCTCCGCTACATCCAGGCCGTCACGGCGGCCGTATCGAGCGCCTACCTCGAAGAGCAGCAGGCGATCTCAGGGGAAGAGCGGGACGCCCGACGGTCCTTGGCCGGTGCGTTGCTGGCGGGTGAACCGACCGAGTTGCTCGCCACTCGACTGGGTGTGCGTGTTGCACCGGCGTACGTCGCCCTCGCTCTCGACATCGGCTCGCACCCCGATGAGGAGGACGTCGGTGTTGTCGGGGCGGTAGCCGCGCGTCGCAAACTGCGTCGGGTGCAAGAGCGGCTCGATGCGATTGGCAGCGATCCGGTCCTTGGACTGCTAGACGCAACGGGCGGGACGGTGCTGTTGCCCACCATGCCGAGTCACGTCACCAGCCTGCTCAACCACCTTCCTGGTTTGGTTACCGACGTGGCAAAGGCAGCCGGAGCAACAGTCATTGCCGGTGCGGCCGGATGTACGTCGACCGAGGATCTCGCGCGTGCAGCGCGGCAGGCTCACGACGTACTCGCGCTTGCTCGCCGTTTGGATCGACCACCGGGTGTGTACCAGCTGAGCGACGTACTGCTCGAGTACCAGTTGACGCGCGACAGTGACGCGCGCCCTGTCCTTGCTGGTCTGCTCGATCCGCTCGAGGCGAACCCCGACCTGATCCGCACCCTCGAGGCTTACGTCACGCACGAGCTGGACCGTCGGGCGACGGCCGGCGCATTACACGTGCATCCGAACACTCTTGACTACCGGCTGCGTCGCGTCGCGCGTCTCACCGGTCTGGACCCAGCTCGCCCGACCGGCTTACAACTGTTAGCAGCGAGCCTGACTGCCCGCCGACTCGGCGCTGCCGAAACGGGTTGACGTCGTCGTTGTCAGCGGCTGATTCGGCGCATGCCGACGCCGCCGGCAGTGAGGATCGCTAACGCGAGCAACGGCAGCAGCGCGCGCATCCCAGTGGTAGCCAGTGACGGCGAGCTGACTGCACCCGTGGCGGCCGCAGGACACCACGGGTTCGTGGGTACGCCGGCGCAGGGGTTGGGCATCGTCGTCTGCGCGGCCGGCATGTGTAACGACACCCCGGTCGTGCGCGGATACGTTGCTCCCGGAGCTGTGGGGCAGTCGGCGACGAGTTGTGTCGCGCACAACAGCTCGCCGAGCAGAGCTGGCTCCGGATTTGCGTTGTGTGGCGCGGGGCAGGGGCTGTACAACGGATTGGACTGCACCGCGAGCGGATCCGATGTCAGCGTCCCGCCGGTGTTGGAGTTGCCAGCGAAGCAATTCCCGGCGCTGGTGTTGAGCGCACCTTTTGCCGCAAGCGCGATGTCGCCGTTGGTCGGGTTGCCGAAGTAGCCGTTGTGCGTGAACGTGTTGTCCATCACCGCGTTGCCGAAGACGTCGTAGTAGCAGAGCGGCTCCTGGCCCGGTGGCACAGGCACATTGGTGCCGCCCTGGCACGGCTGACCGACACCCGACGGCGGCGTCTCCTGGTCGGGCAGGTCGGTGACGACGACGCCCCAGGACCCGTTGTTCGCAATGCGGTTGTGCACCACCGCGAGGTAGTGCGAACCGGCCAGGACCAGGCCCGTGCCGACCGGAGCGCCACCTGCCAGGCCGCCAGAACCGGCGCCGGGAACATTCGGATTGTTGTTGTCGTGGAGGTAGTTGTTCCTGAAGATCGTGCAGATACCGAGGCCGAGCGGTCCGTCGGCGCCACCGGGGCAGAGCCCAATCTGCGGGCTCGGTAGGTCGTCGTTGTTCTGCGAGTTGGACACCAGACCGCTGAGGTTGCGATCGAACTCGGAGTTTTCGACGACGAGGTTGCCGCCGGAGTTAGTGCCCGAGTAGCCGAGCGCACTGTTCGAGCCATGCGCATGATTGAGGATCTGGTTGCAGTTCGGGCAGGCACCGATGTAGTACGCCGCGTCGCCCATGTTCGACGCGTATGAGTGGTCGATCACGCCGGGGCCGCGCGAGTTACTAGTGAAGATGCCGTACTCCCCGCGCGGATCCTGCGTGCCGTTCGAGTACGTCGATGTCGCCGTCAGGTAGTCGCCGCGGAAAGGCCCCATATGGATCTGACCGGAGCCGTCGCCGCCGTTCCACCAGATCTCGTTGCCTTCGCCGCCGCCGCTCCCCGTGAGGTAGTTGCAGACAGTCAGGTTCTCGATGGAGACGCCGTCGATCTCATGGGCCATGACGCCGTTGCGACCTTTGGTGGTGACGATCTGGTCGGCCTGCTTGGCCGAGCAACGTGCGGAGCCAGGCTTGGTTCCGTCAACGACGACGGTGTTGCGGTTCATCCCACGCAGGTGCAGGTTCGCCGTCGTGATGAGTACGCCGGCAGGCTCGTCCATCCCCGCGAAGCCGTTCTCCTTGTAATCGCCGGGACCAACGAGAACCCAGTCACCCGGACGCGCGGACCGCACCGCTACTTGTACGGACGTGAACGTGCCGGAGATCCCACGCCAGGTGCCGACGCGGAGGACGCGTGGTGACGTTCCACGCGCAGCTGCGGCACCGAACGATGAAAACCCGGCGCACAGCACCAGAACGGTTGTGACGACGATAGGGCGGCTTGCGCGCATCGGTGTGCCTCCTGGTTGGACCGCCCCCATGGGTCAGGTTGCCCTGACCTCGCTACGTCCGGCAAGGGCGGTGCGCGCCGTCGGCGACACCGGCACCGCGTTCTTCTCGGGCAGGGTCCGCAATACGCGGTCGCCCAACCGCCCGGTCACCCCGAACCAGTAGTTCTCGTTGCGGAAATGGTGCAGCCGGTGGTGTCGCCAGAGCCCCTTGTAGAGCGGATTGCGCGGACGGACGTCGGTATGAATCAGGTAGTGCGTCCACTCGTACAGCAACGACAGCGTTATGGCGGTGACCGCCGCCGTCGCCGCCTGCGGGCTCACCGCGAGCAGCACGGCGTCGATGAGGAATCCACCGAGTACAGCGTGGGGATGGATGAACTGCCACGACAGATCGAGCGGGTCTCGGTGATGCAACCGATGAGAGCGACCCGCTGCCCAATCGATCGCGTTGGTGACGCGGCCCCGTGGACGCACGTGCAGGACGTACACGTGAATCAACCACTCGGTGAACGGCTGTGCGGCGACGATGCCGGCGGCGACCACGGCGTCGACCCAGGTGAACGGGCCGCGGACAAGCCGCACCCCGACAGCCACCGGCAACGCAACGAGGAACAGCTGCGGGCTGCGATGCCGCACGAATTCTGACCAGGCGGTCCGAATGTCGGCGATCCGTCGGGTCTGCCTGACTCGTGCGCTTCGTGCCGTCGGCACCCGCGTGGTCGTCACGCCCTGAACGGTAGCCCGAGGCCACTGATGAATGACACCAACGTGCTATGTCACCGGCCCGTCGTCGTGTCGATATCCGAGGCACTTTCGAAGACCCGACACCAGACCGGGTCCTCGATTCCGGCTCGGGAGGTCGTCATGGGAGAGCAGCAGCTGATGGGCCTGAGCGTCGAGGAGGACGAGGCGCTCCGACGGTTGCAGTGGTTCGAGGACCAGGGCTGGCAGCTGTCCGAGGATCAGCAGCGGCTGAAAGCCAGCATCCGAGCGCGGGACCGGCGCCAAGGGATCCGAATTCCTCGTCAGGTGGCGACCCCGATCGCGCATGCGCCGGCCGCCGGCATCGATTTAGACGCCTAGCAGATGCGCCGATCGGGTCAACCTGGCGCGGGGGCGTCGTGCCGACGTTCTGGATATGGACAGGCAAGGGGGTAGTCGGATGGATGACACGGGCGAACGGCTCTCACCGGACGAGGATGCCGCCCTCCGGCGCCTGCACTGGTTCGAGCAGTTGGGCTGCGACCTGTCCGGTGCCCTGCGCACGTTGAAGGACGGCTTCCGCGGCCGCGACCGGCGGGCCTATGTGCGTGACCCGTTCGCGACCTGGGACCAGGGCGAGCAGCGGGTCAAGTCGGAGCCCACCCCGAACTCTTACTGGGTGCGCCCCAAGCGCTGACCGGCTTTCGGCGCGCCCAAAGCGTGGCGATTGAACGCGTTCGACACGATGGGTCCGTGCAGCGACGCGTATTCGTGCTCATGTCGGGTGCAGTAGCCGCCGTTTTCGTGGGCTGTCTCTCACTCGTGGGTTGCCTGTCCGGATCGTCGTCGACGCCGGCTGCCGCCAAGCCGTCGCCAACGGCGTCGGCTCGGCCAAGTGCGACTCCCGTTCCGTCGCCGACGCATGCGATTGTCGCCGGACCGCCATCGGATCAGCGCCGACTTGTCCGTGACAAGGCGATTGGTGGCGCCATCTCACCCAAGTCTGTCGATGCGACGGGATTCGGGCTCGTGTTCGCGCAGAACATGATGTACAAGCACTCGGTCACCGTGTACGACAGCAGCGGCAAACTGGTGCGGACAATCTCCGACTCGGTGCGGCTGTCGGACTACGGAGTCTCCGGCCATTCGGGTACGTCGCGCGGGGCACCGGTAGAGGCGACATTCTCGCCGGACGGCAAGTACGCCTACGTCTCGAACTACTCGATGTACGGTGCGGGGCACGGCCCGGAAGGTCTTGACTCGTGCACACCGAGCTCGTCGCGGTCGAGGGGCGAGACGCCGAGCTTCGTCTACCGCGTGTCGACGACATCGTTGCGCATCGACAAGGTTGTGCAGGTCGGCCTCGTCCCGAAGTTCGTCCGCGTATCGCCGGACGGCCGCTACCTGCTGGTGACGAACTGGTGCTCGTTCGACATGACGGTCGTCGACCTCGCGAAATGGCGCGTCGTGCATACGGTGTCGCTCGGGTCGCATCCGCGCGGAATCGCCATCTCACCCGACAGCAGCACGGCGTACGTCGCGGTCATGGGGAGCAGCCACCTGTCGGTTGTGAATTTGAGAACGTGGCGAGTCACCGACACGATCACCGTCGGTCGGTCACCGCGCCACATCGTGATCGACCCGGCCGGGCGTTACGTTTACGTAACACTTAACGGTGCCGGAACTGTGGTGAAAGTCTCAACGGCGTCCCGCAGCGTGGTGGACCGTGTGTCGACGGGCTCGCAGCCGCGAAGCGCGGTACTCGCGCCGGATGGTCGCTCGTTGTACGTCGTCAACTACAACTCGAACACGGTGAGCAAGGTGCGCACACGTGACATGCGCGTGTTGCAAACAGTGAAGACCGGCGTCCACCCAGTGGGAATCACCTATGACCCCGTTACCAGCGATGTGTGGGTCGCTGTCTATACCGGGCAACTGCTGGTTCTGCACGACCGATGAGAAATTGGCTGTCACACAGTCTGGTTAGGGTGACAAGGTCTTCGCGCCACTGTCGTTGGGGGTTCCATGCACGGCATCGCTGAGTTCGTCCTGCGTCACCGCAGGTTGGTCCTCGTGGGCTGGCTCGTGATCGTCATCGCCGGCATCTTGTTGACGCAGAAGACCAACGACCGGCTCGTCATCGACTTTTCGTTGCCGGGTCAGCCCGGGACCGAGACCGCCAACCAGATCGATCGCGAGTTCCACGCCGGTGGCAAGACCGCGCCGTACCTGATCACGCTCACGGCGCCTGCGGGGCAGACCGTGGCCGGGCACGAGACGGAGATCGGCACGGCGTTTTCTCAGGTGCAGCAAAACGTCCCGCAGACGCGGCTGCTCGACGAGGCCAACACCGGTGACAAGGCCTTCCGCACCACGGACGGCCGGACGGCCTATGCGCTTTTGTACTACCGGTTCAACCACGACCCGACCGCACCATTCCCCACCGACGACATCAAGGCAGCGTTGACGAAGGCCGCCCCAAGCGGCATGTCGGTCGGGGTGACCGGAGAGGACGCGCTGGCCATCGGTGACTCATCGAGCGGCGGCCCTGGCGTACTCGCCGAGGTGGCGCTCGGTGCGCTCGGTGCGTTGGCCGTTCTCGCGTTCGTCTTCGCGTCGTTCCTCGCGTTGTTGCCGATGGTGGTCGCCGCAGCATCGATTCTGACCACCTTCATTCTCCTGTTGCCGCTGACCTACGTGTCAGACGTGTCGTTCATCGTGGAGTTTCTCGTCGCACTGATCGGCCTTGGGGTCGCGATTGACTACTCGCTGATCTTCGTGACCCGATGGCGAGAAGAACGCGACCACGGGCGCGATAACCACGACGCGGTCGTCGTTGCCATGGAGACAGCTGGCAAGGCGGTCGTATTCAGTGGCATCACTGTGGCGATCGGTCTGCTCGCGCTGGTCGTGCTACCGGTGCCGTTCATGCGGAGTATCGGGTACGGCGGGGCGTTGATCCCGCTCGCGAGTGTGTTGACGACGCTGACGTTGACGCCAGCGATCCTCGGCGGTATCGGCCCCAGAGTCGACTGGCCGAAGATCCGGCACGAGAATCGTGCGAGCAAGTCGTGGAGCGGGTGGGCAAGAGGTGTCGTGCGGCATCGGGTCGTTGCCGCGGCGGTGGCATTCCTCGCATTGGGCGCGCTGTTCGCTGTGTTCCTCGGTATCAAGATCGGACTTGCATCATCGGATTCGCTCGCTAAGAACGGCCCGGCGTACGAAACGTTCCAGATGTTGAAGAAGGGTGGGGTGACCACGGGGGTGCTGACCCCCATGGAGGTGTTGGTCGATTCGCCCCAGGCCCAAGCCGTCGCGGCTGACCTCAAGGACATCAAGGGCGTCGACCGCGCGCTTGTTGCGACCGGGCCGGGCGAGGCCGTCAATGGGCACAGCATCGTCGTCGTCATCCCGGACAAAGAAACCGTCAACAACTCCACTGTCGGGCCGGTCCGGGCGGTGAAGGATGCGACGAAGGACAAGACAGGTGTCGTCGGCGTCGCCGGTGTCGGCGCTGACCAGATCGACTTCTTGAAAGCGGTCTACGGCAACTTCCCGCTGATGCTGGCCATCATCTCGCTGCTGACCTTTGTGTTGCTCGCACGCGCGTTCCGATCGATCGTGCTGCCGATCAAGGCAATCCTGCTCAACCTGGTCACGCTCGCCGCGACGCTCGGCTTCATGGTGCTGTTCTGGCAGCACGGCATCGGGTCCAACGCGATTTTCGGTGTCCATGAAACGGGAGCAGTGACGTTCTGGATCCCGTTGATGGTGTTCGCCTTCCTCTTCGGCCTGTCCATGGACTACGAGGTGTTCATCCTGGCCCGCATCAGGGAGGAGTACGACAAGTCTGGGTCGACGGACGGCGCGGTGATCGAAGGGATCGGGCGCACCGGACGGTTGGTGACGAGCGCGGCACTGATTCTGTTCTTGGCGTTCGTCGCGCTGGCGTCGGGGCCGGGGACCGACCTCAAGACGTTCGCATCCGCGTTGGGATTCGGAATCTTGCTTGATGCGACCATCGTGCGATCGATGCTGGTGCCGGCGCTCGTGTCGATGTTCGATCAGTGGAACTGGTGGATGCCCGAGTGGGCGGCGAAGCTGCTGCGCGTCGAGCCATCCCGGTCCGTCGAGCCAGCGGTGGCCGACTAGCGGCGCGGCGCGTCTTCGATCGTGAGGAGCGGGCTCATCGGCCAGCGGTTGCACGGCCGGCGCGGTCCGCGCGGCCCCGATAGAGATCGCGATCCGCTCGCCCGATCGCATCATCGAGCGACTCTTCGTCGTCGATGACGGCGATTCCGGCGCTGATCGACGCTCCCGGGATCACTGACTCGAGCACCTTCTGCACCTCGCTCAGCCGCAACTCTGCTTCTTCCCGACGAGCGTCGGCCATCGCGCAGACGAACTCATCGCCGCCGTACCGGACGACGATGTCGTAGGAGCGCAACCCGCTGAGTAGAGCGGCACCGACTGCCTGCAGGAGTTCGTCGCCGGCCGCGTGGCCCCGCTTGTCGTTGACCACTTTCAGGTGGTCTACGTCGATGAAGGCGATGACTAGCGCCTCACCGCGCCGACGGCAGCGGTCCAGCTCGGCGGCGAGGCGGTCTTGTCCGGCGTCGCGTTGCAGCGCCCCGGTGAGTCGGTCGCGGTAGACGTGACGCAGATAGTCGGCGGCACGATGGCGGTCCAACGCGGCTTCGTAGCGGTCGAGCGCCGCGGCGGCCCGGTCCCGCTCTGCGAACAGGCGCTCGAGCGATGCGTTGTCGCCGCCAACAGCAGCGCCGATGACCTTTTCGCGCTGCGCCGCGGCTCGATCACGTTCGGCCGCGGCGGCGTCGCGTTCCACTGCTCGCAAATCAAGGATGTCCGGAGCGGACGCATCTTGCACGACCGAAGAGTCGGTCGCCTCATCCGGCGGGTCGAGTTCTTGTTTGAGCGTGTCGTTCGGAGCTTCCGTCGGCTTGGGCACCGGGGTTTCGTTCGCCGGGACGTCCGGTCTCACGGCTTCCACCAGTCCAGCAACCGGGATGCTTGGGCCAAACACGCCACGGTCGTCTTTACTGAGAGTACGTCCGGTAGTCGGTTGCGTACAGAGACAAACCGGATGATTACCTGGCCAGACGTCGAACCGATCTTTAATCCGGCAAAATTGCCTAGATCACCAGGATAATTTGCGTGCGCGAACGTGCCCTCTGAGCGTGCCTGGCTAGCCTGAGTCTCGGAGGGCTCGCCTAGTGGCCTATGGCGGCGGTCTTGAAAACCGCTAAGCGGGGTTGACTCGTTTCGTGGGTTCGAATCCCACGCCCTCCGCTCGGGTGATGCCTCGGGACGGCGAGGGGGCGCGTTGATGGAGCGTGACCAGCTTCTCGAGCGCGAACACGAGTTGGCTGCGCTCGACGAAGCGCTCGGCCATGTCGTGCAGGACTCGGCGGGTCGTTTGGTGCTCGTCGCCGGTGAGGCAGGGGTCGGGAAGACCGCCCTGCTCCGCGCCTACTTCGCGAGTCACGAAAACTCTCATCGGGTGCTCCATGGCCGGTGCGATGCCCTGTTCACACCGCGGCCGCTGGGGCCGTTCTTGGATGTCGTGCAGCAGACGAGCGGCGACGTGGAACGGCTCGTGCGCGACGGAGCCCGACCGCACGAGGTTGCCACCGCACTTCTTACCGAACTGCGGCGGGCGCCGACGCTGCTCGCTCTCGAGGACATGCACTGGGCCGATGAAGCGAGCCTGGATGTCTTGAGCCTGGTGGCTCGTCGCTTGGACGAGGTACCGGTGCTTGTTGTGGCGACGTACCGCGATGAGGCACTCGGACCGGCCCATCCACTACGGATCGTGCTCGGTGAGCTAGCAACGAACGCAGCGGTGTCGCGTCTGCGGCTAGCTCCGCTGACGTCGAGTGGTGTTGCTGAGCTCGTCGGCTCACGCGACCTCGACGTCGACGACCTCTGCCGGCGTACCGGTGGCAACCCGTTCTTCGTCACAGAGGTGATCGCGGCGGGACCAGAACAGGTCCCACTCACCGTTCGGGACGCCGTGTTCGCCCGGGTGGCGCGACTCAGTCAGCCAGCCCGCGCAGTCCTGGATGCTGTCGCCGTCGTACCGCAAGGTTGCGAGTACTCCTTACTCGACGCACTCACCGCCGGAGCCGGTCAGCATCTCGATGAATGCCTATCTGCTGGTGTCCTTCAAGCCGAGTCGAGCACGGTCCACTATCGCCACGAGCTCGCCCGGTTGGCGATCGAGGAGGTCCTGCCACCGGTTCGACGCGGGCGGTTGCATGAGTTGGCGTTGAAAGCACTGATAGCAACCTCTTCGCCCGACCCTGCTCGGCTCGCCCACCATGCTGAAGCGGCGAACGACGCGAGTGCGGTGCTCCGCTATGCCCCGGAAGCAGGCGCTAGCGCGTCCGCGCTCGGCGCACATCGTGAGGCCGGCGAGCAGTACGCGCGCGCTATCCGCTTCGCGACGGATGCTGCGCCGGAGGTCCTCGGGGAATTGTTCGACCATCGGGCGTATGCCTGCTATCTATCTGGTGACTTCCCCGCTGCCGTCGACGCGCAGCGGCAAGCCCTCGAGCATCATCGGGCGACTGGGGACGGACTACGACAAGGACTCGCGGCTCGTGCGTTGTCGTTGCTGTTGCGCTATGAGGGAGACATTCCCCTCGCCTGGGAGGTGGGTCGCGAGGCAGTCGGCGTCCTGGAAGGGCTCGGGCCGAGCCACGCGCTCGCGATTGCCTACTGCAACCTTTCCCATCTTGCCGCCACCGCCGAGGACGCGAAGGAAACCAGCTACTGGTCGGACAAGGCGACCGCGCTGGCGGATCAAATCGGCGACGTCGAGGCCCATGTCTACATACTTCTGAACGTCGCGACGGTCGAGCTCGCCGTCGCAGATCCGGCAGGTGTCGAGAAGGCCGAGCGAAGTCTGCAGCTCGCGCTCGAGCACCGGTTGGAGGAACACACCGGGCGCGCGTACGTCGTGCTGACGTGGTGGTCTCCTCGGGGCCGTTCTTACTCGATTGCCGACCGTCACATCGACGCCGGGCTGCGCTATTGCGAGGAGCGCGGCCTGGACCTTTGGCGCGCGTACCTGCTGGCCTACCGCGCCCGGGCCGAGCTGGACCGAGGTCGGTGGGACGACGCACTGGCGTCCGCGACGCTGGTCGTGCGCAATCCGCAAACATCACCGGTGCCGAGGGCCCTGGCCCTCGTCATCATCGGCGTCATTCGCGCGCGCCGTGGTGAGCCGGATGTCTGGGGTCTGCTCGACGAGGCGTGGGGGTTGGTGCGCGAGACAGGCGAGCTGCAACGCATCGAGCCGGTTGCCACCGCGCGTGCCGAGGCGTACTGGCTAGCTGGAAAGAACCAAGAGGTCGCCGATGCCACGGCACTTGCGATCGAGTTGGCTTCGACGTACGGCGCGACGTGGGTGTTGGGTGAGATGTTGGCGTGGCGACAACGAGCCGGTGTGACAACCGACACACCGCCGACTGTCCCCGAACCGTTTGCCAGCGAGCTTGCCGGTGACTGGCATCGTGCCGCCGAACAATGGCGCATGCTCGATGCGCCGTACGAGTCAGCGCTGGCCATGGCAGAAACCGACGATGAGGCGACTCGCCACGAGGCTGTCGCAGAGCTGCAGCGCCTCGGCGCAATGACATCAGCAGCGATCGTGGCGCGACGGCTTCGCCAGGGTGGTGCGCGAGGACTTCCACGCGGCCCCCGTGCGGCTACCCGGGAGAACCCGGCGCAGCTCACCGCTCGCGAGCTCGAGGTGCTCGGGCTCCTGGTGACCGGACTCCGCAACCAGGACATCGCGGAGCGGCTGATCCTGTCCGGTCGGACCGTCGACCATCACGTTGCGGCCATTCTGCGCAAGCTCGGCGTACGCACGCGCGCGGAGGTGGCCGCGGCGGCTAGCACGCTGGGGCTGACGACCGAAGATAGGTAGCCCCGCAGCCAATGTGGGTAGTTGATGCCGATTCGGTGCTTCCCTGCTCGCCCTAATTTCGTCGTCACCAGCCAACGACAAGAGAAGGGCAAGGCAATGAACGCAAACCAGGCCAAGCACGGACTGTCCGGGATCCGCATCTCTCGGGTGGCAAGTCTCTTCAGCGTGTTCACCGGGGCAGTCCTTGCACTCATGTGCAACGCCACGGTTGCGCTGGCGCAGGTTCCCAAGCCTGACCCCACGGGTTCGGGTCAAGCGGCGGGGTCGAGTACGACGATCGTCACGCACAGCTCGTCAGGATTCGCCATGTGGTCGGTTCTGCTGATCGCCGCCGGTGCAATCGCGCTCGGCGTGGCGCTCACCGAGCTGGTCCACTCCGTGCGTCGCCACGGCCAGGTGCAGAGGCTCGCAACCGCCTAGCCGCCCGCCATGGCCCAGCAACGGGTAACGCGCCCCGGTCGAACGAGGACCTCCGGTGTGTGGAGTTGTCGAAAGGCAGCTTCCGCCACCGGAGGTCTTTGTTTTGGTCGATCGGGGTCAGAGGAGTTCGGTCAACTGACGTGCGAACAGATAAGCGTCGCCAGGCCACCGGGCGCTCAGGTATCTGCCGGATCGGACCGTGAAGGCCGGGCTGTCATCGGTTGCGGTTCCCCGCTTGCTGACGACGCGCGGACCGCGCACGAACTGCGTGGGTTCGACGAGAGCGCCGCGCACCTCTTCCTCAACGTAGGCGGGATACGTGCGGTAGTAGCGACCCAACCGCCACGCCGTCAGCAGATAGGCCGACCGCTCCATGTACTTGGGCAGACACGTCGTGCGTTCGGCGGCCAACACGCTGCGGCCAGTCTCGGGGTCGACGCTGCGGGCAAGGACCAGTACGCCGTGACAGATCGCGGCGACTGGCCGCTGCAGGTTCCAGAACTCGACGACCTTCGCCTGCAATCCTGTGGATCCGAGGTACTGGCGCATTCCCGGTGCGTGACCGCCGGGCAGGAGCAGCGCGTCGTAGTGAACGGGATCGAGCTGGGCCCACGCCAGTGGAGACCGGAACGCCTCGTCGCGCGCCATCTTCTCGTAGTGATCTTTGGCTTCCGAGGCTGCGCCGAGGCGACCGAAGAGCACGCCGTCGAGCAGTCGTTGATCCGCGTGCGGCGTACCCAAGCCCTGTTCCGTGGCGAACACGACGTCATGACCGGCGTCGGTGAGCACGTGCCACGGAACAGCGACCTCGGTGACGTCAAAGTCGCGGTCAGGCAACGGAATCAGGACGGTGGCCATGGCAAGCCAAACGCTATGCGACGCGCCCCGAGCCGTCGAAGGTCACCGTGGCCATGCCGGTTGTGGCGCAGTAGCTGAACGTGTGTCCCTGACGCTGGTTCGGTTGACCAAGTAGCGCGAGCACCGTCTGCGCCGTCATTCCACGCTTGACCTGGTTGAGCTTGTTGGTCGACAGGTCGGCTACATCGGTCCGGCAACTGTTGCCGCCGATGCCAACGGCCCGCTCCCACATCTGCAGGTAGGACTCGGCTCCCAGTCGCATGTCCGTCGTGAACTGGTTGCCGAGCGCGCCCGCGACCAGCCGGCCGTCCTCGACCCAGTCCGGGTAGAGGCCGTAGTGGTCGACGCCGTCGGTGTTGACGTCCCACGTTTGCGTGCCGCTGACCTGCCGCGCGATGCTCACGCCGCCGAGCCCGGTGATCGGGTAGTCGACGTCGTTCGCTTCGGTGGGATTGCGCGGTGCTCCTTGGGCGGAGAAGCCGTTGACGTCAGAGCCGTAGCCAAGACCGAAGAGGAACCTCGGGTCCGCCCATCCGCGCAGCTTCTTCCACTGTTCGACGAAGGTGCCCGAGCTGCCCGCGTGTGGCGTGACCACGCCACCGATCTGCAGGATTCGCTGGTACGTCGAGTCGTCAGCCCAACTGTGACTCGAGATGACGCCGGAGTACCCAGCGGCCGTGACGTAGTCCATCGAGGCACGCCGAGCTGCGGCACTCATGTGATCGGGGTCGAAGATCATGCCGCGCTGCATGAGCCCGGAGATCGCGTGCTTGCCGAGGTCGCTCAGTCCGATGGCATTGCAATGAGGTGCGGGGGGATAAACCGGCGTGACACCGGTGCCACCGAACAGCTGAAGCACGCCGCCGAAAATCGAGTCGCGGTGGATGTGGTCGGCGGTGCCGGTCTCGTCGCCGATGTTGTACTGCGTCTTGTCCGTCTGGTTGTTGGCGATGAACTGCGCACTGCAGGTCTGCATCTTCCAGTAGTGACCGGTCTCGTAGTGGTTGCCGGTGTTGATCGCCACACCCAACGTGCCGTCGTCACCTGTCACACCGGTCAGCGCGTTGTCGAACTTGTTCGTCAACTCCATCTGGCGTACGCCGAGCGCGTGCACCTCATTGAGCCGCCGGTCGATATCCGCCGCCGAGCAGCGTGACTTCCCGAGGTACTCGCCGCAGTCGAACGGCACTGACACCTCGATACCCATGACGACCGCGAGCTTGCCGGCGTTCACGACCCGACGTGCCTGGAACGGATCGGTGACGATCCGCAGCCAGCCCTTGCCTGGGCCGCCGTTCTGCGCGTCGATGTAGCGCTCGAGCTGGTGCAACCGCACTGCCTGCAGTCGAACGCCGTCCATCTCGTTGCAGCTGTTTCGCTTGTACGGGTAGATCTCGCAGAGGACGCCGTTCTCGACGAGCAGGTTGGTGAACATTCGGAGGCCGCCGCGCCACGCCCGCTCGAGCCACTTGTAATACGTCTGCTCATGAGTCAGCGAGTCGTAGTGCGGCCAGTACCCGAACGTCGGCCAGCCGACGGTGTCGTGCCCCGACCCTGGTGTGCTGCCGGAGAGGATCTGTTCGAGGATCGCGCCGTTACCACCGGGCTTGTGGTCGGGGCAGTCGACCAACGCGTA
Source organism: Frankiales bacterium (assembly GCA_033851265.1). Taxonomy (GTDB): domain Bacteria; phylum Actinomycetota; class Actinomycetes; order JAWWOW01; family JAWWOW01; genus JAWWOW01. The sequence continues at coordinate 180,798 of JAWWOW010000006.1, read as the reverse complement.
GGTCACGCCGTACGGATGCCACGGCCGGCCGCAATGGGCCTCCCCGCCCAGGAACTCGAACGCCATGCCATGCAGGTGGCCATCCAAGTAGCCCTTGGTCTCCTCGTACGCCGTGCTGCCGCGCGCGGGCGACCCGGAGACCTGCGTGCTGATCTCCGGCCAGGTGGCGCAACCGCTGCGCAGCTCGAGGGCGAAAGCCGTGCCGTCTCCCGTTGTCGCTCCCGGGGCGATCACGAGGCGGCCACCAGCTGCTGTGGTCAGCGTCCCGGCGATCGGTGGATCGAGCGGGCCGGGGTCGGCCTCGTCCTGGTCATCGACGGGACGTTGCAGGGTGAACCCGCCGCCCGCCGCACGTCGCAGCACCCACTCAGCAGCGGCGCTTGGTTTCGTCGCGGCGACGACACCGTCGCTGCCCAACGCGCTCTTTGCCGGTGTGGCCGCGCGGTCAGCGACGCGCGCCGCCGCGCCCGTTGCGTTGAGCACGGGCTCGCGTATCGGCTTGAGAGTCTCGTCGCCCGTGCCGCGCACGTAACCATCGGCGGGCTCGGTTGCCCTTGTCGCGCTGACGCCGGCGGCGGGAAGGTCGGCGGCAAGGAAGTCGCGCTTGCTGGCGAACAACAGGTACTTGCCGAGATCGAAGGCCTGGAAGTGGAACGGCTCGGCTGCGGACCGTGTTGTTCCGGTCGCCGCGAAACTGCTACCGGTACGGACGAGGTACCTGCTGGTCGACAGCGACTTGGCGGCGTAGCACCCACCGGCTGGCTCGTAGCGATCGGCAGGCACGGCCCCACGGGTGGTCTCCGGGTTCACCCACGGTGATTCGGCCGCGCGCGTTGCCGCGTCGACCGCCGTCGTGGAGTTTGCCGTGGAGCGTGACGAGCTGAGTGAACCCAGCGCCGCAGGTGCGCTGGCGATAACGGCGCCGCAGACGGCCACGGCAAGCAGTCGAGCGCGAACGGTCCGCATACACCTCTCCATGTGGCCCGTAAACGAGCGATGCCCCGGGCGGGTCACGGCCGCCCGGTCGCGGACCGCTGTCCTAGGTGTTCGACGGCCCAATGCCCATTTCCTTCAGCTAGTACGCCGAGGCAGCGGTGCCGAGCGTGGCTGTCACGATGACCGCATGTTCGAGCTCGCTGACCCGATCGAGACAAACCGACTCATACTGCGACCGTTTGTCCTGGGCGACCTCGATGACCTCCACGCGATCCAGTCGCTGCCCGAGGTGACGCGCTTCCTCTACTGGGGCGTCCGCAGCCGGGATGAGGTGCGGACCGTGCTGAGCCAGCGGCTGACCATGACCACCCTCAAGGAGGAAGGTGACGTCCTCGCTCTTGCTGTAGCACGAATGGACACGGGCCGGCTCATCGGCGACGTGAACTTGCGCTGGCTCAGCCGCGAACACCAACAGGCTGAGTTCGGCTTCGTCTTTCATCCCAGCGAGCACGGCCAAGGGTTCGCCACGGAGGCGGCGGCGGCCGTGCTTGATCTCGCCTTCGGTCCGGCCGGAATGCACCGGGTCATCGGACGGACGGACGCGCGCAATGCCGCGTCGGCAGCCGTCATGCGAAAGCTCGGCATGCGTCTCGAGGCGCATTTCGTCGAGAACGAGATCTTCAAGGGTGAGTGGGGCGAGGAGATTGTCTACGCGACCCTCGACCGGGAGTGGCAGTCAGTCGACCGCGGCAAGTGATGGCTCGACCGCTGCGTACAGCTCCTCCGGGCTCGGCCCCATCGGTACGGGAGGCAACGCGTTGGTGTCGCGTAGCTCGCGCACCCGCGTGAGCACTGTCTGGTCGATCGCCTCCTCGAACGTGTCGAGGACGTGCATGTAGCGGGTGACTGCGCGCCAGACGTCCGCATCAACACCTGCCGCTCGGTTGACATCGCCCCAGGTGAGGTCGCCATCGAACGTTGTCGCGACCGGTGGACCGCCGTTCCAGATAGACGTCCAGAAGTCGTGACGTTCTGCATCGCGCGCGACCACGTCGTCGTACCGCGTTTCGACCTGCTCCTTCAACAACGTGCGCCAAGCAGCTTCGCGATCGACGGGATCAGGGTGTTCGGCGAGCACGTCGGCGAGGGCGAACGCACCTAATGTCGCCATGCACACGCCGCGGGCAAAGGTGGGATCGGTATGCATGAACGTGTCACCGATCATGGCAAAGCCCAATGCATACGGGCGGTCCATCAGATCGCGCCGGATGCTGTTACGAAAGCCCGCGATGACGCGCACGTCGGTGACCGCCTCGGCAAAGCCGGACTCCAGCCACTGCGAGACCATCGGCGTGATGCGGACCACCGCGTCGAACGCTGCCTCCGTCCGCAGTGCGCGCATCGGTTTGGCGTAGGGCGGTACGACGATCGTGATGCTGAACATGCCGCGGTCGGCCGGAAGCGCAATCGCGAAGTGTCCTTGGAACTGCCCGCCGGAGGCAACGCCTCGATTCAACGGTGGCAATGGAGCTTCCGGATCCGTCAAGCGGTAGTAGCGGGTGTAGTACGTCGCTTCGCAGTCGTGCGCCTCAAAGGGGACGGCGCGGCCGCCGAGTGCCGCCACCAATTCGGCAGCGTCGAACCGGCGCCCGGTCGCGGCGACGACGAAGTCGGCGTCCACTGTCCCGTCGTGCAGTTGTACGCCGGTGACGCGAGGCACGGCACCGTGGTCGCCGACGAGCCCGACCACTCCGCCGACACGCAAGTGCACATTCGGTTCGGCGCTGACGATCCGCCGCAACGCCCATTCGTACGTCGAGCGGCGCGTCGCAAGACCGATGAGGTCGTCATCTCCCGGACCGCTCAACGCCGGCACCAGCATCGGAGGAGGGAAGTCCCGCATCCGCAGCGGCCGCACACCGTGGTCCAGCAACTGTTCGAGCACGTCCGGCGTGCGGTCCCGCAGGGTCACGCTCACCGCGGAGAAGAAGTTGTGGCTGTGGCCCGCCTGCGGCACCGCGGAGCGGGGGTGGTGAGCGAAAGCGCTCTGCGCATCGGGCGCGTCTGGGAGCGGGTCGCGCTCGACCACATCCACGTTCCACCCGGCGCGCGAGAGCGTTAGGGCAGTAGTGAGACCGGCCAGGCTTCCCCCGACCACGACAGCGCGTGGCATGCGCTCGACCATAAGCGCGTCGTGGACAACTCGCCATCCCGGTAACGCGTGATTTCGAGCACGCTCAGCCGGCTGGGCGCCGGCGCCTGACGATCAGGCCGACGAGGACGAGGAGCAAGCCCACTGCTCCCAGCGTTGGGCTGGCGCCGGTCGTCGCGAGCGTGCCCGGCTGGTTCGGCGGGATGACGTTGGAACCTGACTGTGCGCGCTTGCCGAAGTCATAGGTCCACGCGCTACGTCCATACATCGGCGCAACCAGGTAGCGACCCGTCGAGTCCGAGCGAACGTCCTGCGCGCGTACGCCGGGTAGCCCCGTGCCGAGCCGCATCCACTTGCTGCTGTCGGCGGCAGCAATGAAGACGCCGACATCGGTGGAGATGATCGGCTGATGGTCGCGGACGATGACGCCCCACACGTTCGTGAGTGGCAGGTTCCCGGAAATGTCCGTGAAGGTCTCGCCACTGTCGTGGCTGACCATCACGCGTTGGGTCCCTTGGACCGCCCGGTTGTACCCGATCAACGTCAGGTCTTGAAGCCCGACGTACACCGTCGTCGGGTCAGTCGGGTCGAATGCAACGCCGCCGATGCGGCGCTTGGGCAGGCCCTTGCTCTTCGTGATGTGCCAACACGTCTCGGCGCCGTAGACAGGTTTGCACCCTGTCTTCACGTTGGTCTCGACGGCCGCCTGCACGCGTGATGTGTCGCCGACCGTTGCCCGGCAGACGCCACAGATCGCGACGTACGCGCGGGGCCCGTAGAGCGCAGCAGCGCTGGCTTGCCACGAGCAATACGGACCGGCGAGAGCTTGCGGACAACTCGAACCGGGGAACTTCTTCGCCTTGCTCGCACCGGCGTCGAAGACTCTCGTCCAGTGCGCCGACGTGATGATGTCGAGGGTGCGGAATTTCAGGTCCGTCAGCTCCTGCACGTCACGACCCGCAGCGAGCAGATGCGCGCGATTGAGTGGGTCCTGAGCGAGCGGTGCCAGACCGAAAGCCTCATCGAGCAGCGGCGAGACGCCGAAGGTCCGTTTCCCGTTGCCGGTTACAAAGTCGGTTATGTCGCCGCCGTGCGTGCAGAACAAACTGTCGGGAGTCGGGCCGGGGTGCACCTCCATCGAGTCACCGCCGCAGATCGCAACCGCCTGGTCACCTGGTTTGAAGAACGCCGCACCGTTGTCCTGCAACGCGATCAGCATTCGACCGTTGGTCCAGAAGTTGGCCTTGTACGGCAGCGCGGTCGCGACGGTGTTGGAATGCCGCCAGTTGCCTTGGCTGAACCCGAGGACGTTGCCGGTGGCCAAGACCGAGTCGATCTCGAGACCGGCGTCTTGGGTGAAGAAGCCACCGTCGTTGCCGCTGTACATCCGGAGGGCGTTCGAGCCGGTCTTAACAACGACAGCCGCATGTTGGTCCGGGTGGGTCGACGTCCCGCCATAGATCGGCGTCTGGTCCGGGCAGCCGGTTGCTGGCGGACCACCTTGACCGGTGACGAGTGTCGACAGACTGCCGGCAACTGTTGTGTAGAAGCCGCAGATGTCGGCGTACCGCTGGATGACCTGGAACTTCGTCAGGTAGTCGGCGTTGATCGGAACCGGCACGCCGGTCGGGTTCGCTGCGCCGTACTCACCTTCGAACGCTTCCTCCAGGCCGAAGTAGATGCGGTTGGGGTCGATCGGGTCGGTGGCGACCCAACTGTTGTACGACGCCTGCACGCCTGGCCCGTAGTCGAGCGCCTCGAGCGGTGCCTGCGAGCTGTTCACCGATAACAACAGCGACTTCGAGGTTGCCTGCAGGCTCCATGTCGCCCCGTCGTCCGTCGATCGGTAGAGACCGCCGAGCTCGGAGTCCTTGAACGGGTCGAGTCCGATGCCAACGGGGTCGGGACTGTCCGGGAGCTCGGCCGCGGAGTGGCCGTTGAATCGGCCGGCGTCACTGACGAGCGCCCACAGTGTTTGCTCCTGGCCCGCGGCGGTGCCGTAGGCGAGGCTGATCCGACCGTAGGGATCGTTGCTGGCGTCTTGACCAAATGTGATGTCAGGCGTGTCGAAGAACGTGAAACTGACGCCGCGGTTCGTCGACCGGTATAACCCGTTGCCCGGCGCGACCGCCTTGTTATCGGGGCCGAGGTAGTTGCCACTGGAGTCGGTGTACTTGCCCCCGCCCCAGCCGACGTCGATGGTGATCTGGTCGGGCTTGTCCGGGCGCACAACGATCGCCTGGACCCAGTTGCCGAATGGGTCCTCAGCGTCGCCCGTGTGCGTGGCGTTCGTCGGCAGATGTACCCGACCGAAGCTGGCGCCGCGGTTCGTCGAGCGGTACAGACCGGTGTTCGTGCCAACCAGCACGGTGTTCTTGGTGATAGTGATCGCGTGCACGCCGTACGCCGTGATGTTGGCCTCTGGTCGGGTGAATGTCTTGCCGCCGTCATGGCTCACGAACACACCGACCCCGGTAGCGTCGTCGCTGATCGTGTAGTAGGCAACACCGGTGCCGACGTAGATGTCTTGTGGATGTGCGGGGTCGATCGCGACTGCACCCACCGGGACGCGAGGCAGCTTGCCGTCAGAGAGATTGGTGAACGTCTTGCCACCGTTGCGGCTGACGTAGAGACCACCGTGCGTGCCGTAGTAGACGACGTCTGGGTCCGTCGGGTCCACGGCGATTGAGGTGACGATGCCGGCGACGCGCGAGAACTTCTCCCCGCCGTTGGCGATGCCCGGGATGAAGTCCACGCCGAACGGCCCGACTTCCTTCCACCGACGGCTACCCGGCGCGAGCGGCACTTTTGCTGCGGCCTGGACGGCGTCCAACATGTTCTTGGCGCTGGCGGCGGCGTAGATCGTCGCGTCCAGGGGTGCCTTCTGCACGACGTCGCGGTGCCGACTGCTTTGCCCCGGCAGCAGCGGATTGCTGACGAGCTGGTCGCGGTAACTCGTCTCGCCAGAAGTGGCGGTCGCACGTGAAGCCGCACCCGAGCCGGCCAAGAGAGCGGCCGCACCCAGCGCAGCAGCGCCGCAAACGAGGAATCCGCGGCCCCGTCGGGCGCGCGGACGCAACGCGGTGTGACGCGAGCCCACGGGATCTCCTGAGCGACTGAGCATCGGTGGCTGAGACTATGACAGGGCAGGTCTGGATTCGCCGGACGTTCACGGGGAGACACTCGTTGCGCAGTGACTGGGTTGTGCTGGCGACCCTCGCGATTGCGTCAGCAGGATGTGGCGGCGCTGCGCAGCAAGCAGTTGCGCCAGCCCCGACGTACACAACACCGGCATCGGCACCGAGCGCCAGCCGACCACCTACACCGCGTCCGACACCAACACCGACGGTGTCGTCGACCGCGCGGCCGCACACCACCAAAGCGGCAGTTCCACGGTCGAGCCTGCCGGCGTACCACTTCTCGGTGCACACGGTCACCGCGTCGGAGCTCGGCAAGTCATGGCGGTCGGGGTGTCCTGTATCTCCCAGCGGGCTGCGCGCTGTGCGCGTCACGTACTTCGACTTCGATCACCACGCTCACACCGGCGAGCTGGTCGTCAATGCGTCGGTCGCTACGACGATTGGATCGATCTTCCGACGCCTCTATGAGGATCGGTTCCCGATTCGCCGGATGGTTCCAGTGTCGGTGTACGGCGGTGACGACGATGCATCCATGGCCGCTGACAACACGTCGGCGTTCAATTGTCGCGCTGCCGTGTCGTCAGGGCCACAACATTGGTCGATGCACGCCTATGGCGAGGCCGTCGATGTGAATCCGGTCGAGAACCCTTACATCTACAACGGCGAGGTGTTGCCACCCAATGGTGCGGCGTACGCCGATCGCAGTCGCAACTCACCGGGAATGGCCAAGCCCGGAGGCAGTCTCGTGCGCGCGTTCGCGGCGTACGGCTGGGGATGGGGCGGCAACTGGTCGTCGTCGAAGGACTACCAGCACTTCTCAACCAACGGACAGTGAGCCGTTGACTTTCTCGGTCACCTTGCGCTCGGCGAAGAACGTCGCCACGGGAATAGTGCCGGCGAGCATGACAAGAATCGTGTACTTCGTCGACCACTTGCATCGGATGGCTAGGTCGAGTGACGCCGCGCAGTAGAAGATGAAGAGCGCGCCATGGATAGGCCAGCCGATATCGGAGAACGTGGACTTGTCAGCGGCGTACTTCAACGGAACGGCAACGGCGGACAGCACAACGAGCACCGTTCCCGTCACGAACGCCATGATGCGATAGCGCAGCAGTGCTGCGCGCGTCTTCTCGTTGGTCACGGTTGCGACTGCAGGTCTTCGCGGTTGAGGTCAGCGAGATACCGGTTGTACGCCGCGAGCTCCGGGTCCTCGTCGTCGTTGACGATGTCAACGGTGCGCTGAACGGGTTGGAGATCCTGTGCTCGCGCCGATGAGTTGGTGCTACCCGGTGGGGTGCGCAACTCGGTCCGCATGGCGCGGATCCACAGGAAGACAACGATGACCGCGAAAGTCGGCCACTCGAGTGCGTAGCCGTAACTGCGCGGGTTGCCGTCGCCCGCGCGGACGGCCTGCCACCAGCCGAGAGTCAGAAACGCCGCAATGACGAACACGACGAGGGCGTGCATGCCCAGCCAGTGCCGGGTGAGCAGCCGTCGCATGCGACGAGGGTACGACCCGGGCTGGTCAGTCCGCTCCGTCGCGCCGTCTCCGGACGACGCCCGCAGTGATCAGCAGCAGCAACGCCGTCACCGGCACCCAGACGCCAAGCCCGGATGTCGGCAGGGACGGCGTGTCCGAGCCACGTACGGACGGTTGGGGCGTCGTCGGTGTCGTTGGCGGCGCGACCGCACTCGCGGGCGCGAACACCTCCAGCTCGGTGGCGGTCACTCGCCGAGCGTCCTCTGACGATGGGCAGTCCGCATTGTTGAGGGGGTCGTTGTCCTGATCGCCCCGGAAGGCCGGTCCGCCCGTGCACTGGTTTGTTTGTACGACGAGCCGGACGTGGTCGGCGACCACAGGCTTGATGCTGACCGTGCGCAGGATGAGATCAGGAGCAGTCGCACGCGGACGAACGCCTGGGAAGAAGTCGCTCGGGCTGGTGTAGACGGTCTTGTATGTCTGGCCACCGTCGGAGGAGGCCTGAATGGTGAAGGAGCGCAGGTCGGTGATGCGTGCCTGTCCGGGCAAAGGGTTACCGAGCACGTCTTCCGGGCCCGGGTGATGAAGGGCACTGACCGCGATCCGGCCGATCAGGTGTTTGCCACCGGAAAGGTCGACGGTCCAAGTGTGCCCGGCGATGTCGGTGCTGGAGCCATTCCCATCGAAGTAGGCGTTGGTGTCCTCGTTGTCGTCGATCAAGTCGAGCGGACGTTCGCCTGTTCCGGTGGCGACCGCACCCTTCGCCTTGGAGGCGAAGTTCTCGAACAGCCGGAAGGTTTGCGTGTATGGCACGCCAGCTTTGTAGGTCGCCTTGAATCGCTGTAAGCCGTAGCCAGCAGCACGAACGACGAAGTCATATGTGCCAGCGATCATGTTGGCCGTTGCAGGCGGGTGCGTCTTCCCGCCAATGGTGCTCGCAAGCGGTGTCACGCGCGCCTGGTAGTGACCGACGTAGACATCGCCGGGCACCTTGGCGCCGGTTGCGGCATTCACCAGGTTGAATGTCACGCGCGCGTTATTCGCGGCGGTGCGCGAGGCAAATCCCGGGACGGGATCCGTGTCGTCGCTGTTCTCCGACGTGGCGTTGACACCCATGCCGCGAGACGCGAATGCGTTGCCCATCGTTGTCGCGTCGCTGTTGGATCCGTAGAGCACTGCCGAGGCGAGCATCGTGTCGCGCATCTGCAGCATCGTCGGTGCCCCGTTTGCCTGCAGCAGGAACGACGTGAACACGTACTGGATCCAGCGTCGGTTGCCGGGGCAGCCGTCGAACTGCGGAGCCGGCGCACCGGCGGCCGTCTTACCGGTCGCGCAGCCGAGTTGCAGAGCCTTGTTAGTTGCCGGGTACTGGGCGTTCCACTTGTTGATCAGGGCTTGCCGCACCGCCCACTGTGTCCCGTTCCAGATTTCACCGTCGGCATGGACCTCGTCGCCCGTGCCGTCAAAACCGATGTCGGAGTAGTTGAGTGGGTTCTTGCTCAGCTGGTAGTCGCGGATACCGCGTTGGTGGTTGCCGGTCGCGTACGCACCGACCGAGTCCGGTGGCTCGCCATGGAGGCCGGCGAACCCGTACTCGTGCATTAGTTCCAGGGCGTTGAGGTCACTCCAGCTCTCGCCCATGGAGCCACCCTGGTGGCCCGAGAGGCCGGTGTCTGGGCCGGCAATCATGCGGTTGCTGATGCCGTGTGTGTACTCGTGGCCGTAGATGCTCATGTCGAGGTCACCGTCGTGACACGGGGCGTAGAACCCGTGCACCGGCTGGAAGAGGTACTGGTTCGTTATTCCGGGCACGCCGTCCTGTTCGGTGATCTGGTTGGCGTTGTCGCGCCCGGTGACCGGGACTCCCTCACCGGTCGCCCCGCTCACCACCACGATCGGCTCGTTGGTGATCGCGCCAGATTGGACCGAACCAATCTCGGGGTCTAGCTCACGCAAAGGCGGAGTGAGGCCGTAGTTGTAGACCTGGAAGTTGGAGTTCTGCTCGGTGAAGCCCAGGTAGTAGGCGAAGTCGTGCACCAGGTTGTGACCGGTGAACAGGTTGGTGACTGCTGCGTCGATGTCCACGCGGTCAGGTGTGACGAACGATGTCGGGTCGCACTTCGACTCGAACCATTGGTCGCTGAAGTTGAACAGGTAGTCACGCGTCGGGCTCACCGGGTGGTAGCCGAGGGGACCTGGCGTGAGCGTTGATCCGGCCCACGCATCCGCGGTGAAGGCGTTGTTCCCGATTGTCGTGAACGTCGGCAGCCCCGCCTGAACCAGCACATCCCACGGTGCCCGGGACGCGATGCTTCCGACGCTCTGCTGGCAGCCCGACAGGTTCTTGTTGACTCCCAAGTCGGACTGTTTCGAGGTCCAGCACGCGGTTGTGCGGGTGTCATTGTCGGCGCCGAGCTTCGGACTGTCCGGGAAGTACTTCCAGATCGGTGGGTAGGGCAGGTTGGCAGTGTCGGTGGGCACAGTGACGTCCGAGGCGTTGTAGACACCGGTGACCGTGAACGGCGGGATATATGCCCCCACCTGAGTCCCGCTGGTCGGGCAAACCTCAACTTCGAACACGTCGTTCGCTGCACTCGGCACTGGCAACGTGGCGTTGACGGCTTCCGTGCTGATTAGGTCGGAAGTACCGATGCTGTTTCCGTTCTGGTAGACGTTCAACTCGAAGTCGTTGCTGGGCACGACCGCCTGGGCGATCACCTGCAGCGCGGTGCTGCCTTGGGGTACGTCGATCTCGACTTTGGGGCCGCAACCGTCTACTTCGAACGAGGCCGTGAACGCTCCCGGCGCCGCGGTGTCGACCGGCAACGTTGCTTGGGATGGGCTGCCGCTGACGGCGGACAACGTGTCGACGGCGTTGCGGCGCACCAGGATGCGACCGTTGCTCGCATCCACGAAGGAGATAACTGCGAGAACCGCCCCGCCACGTGTCTTGGAAATGTTCGTCTCATAGACGAGCCGCACGCCCTCGGGCGTTGGCAGCGCCGCAAGTCGGGTCCGTTGCGGACCGGTGAGCGTCTTCGCACCGAACAGCGTGAAGTTCGTGTGATCGGCGGGCAGCGCGTGCAGGTCACCGAGACTGAGATCTTTGAACCCGACATCTCGCGCCGCAGCGAGTACGGCGCTTCGTGCGTTGAGCCGAGGCGTGTTCGTGTTGAGCCGCAGCCCACCCGCGAGCGTCGAAGTGACGATCGCCACGTTGCCGTCGCGGATTCCGACCGCGACGAGGCCGCCTTCAACGGTTGTGCGGCCGGACCAGGTCTGGCCGAACAACACGGCGTGTGCGTCCTTGCTGTTTGGCAACACAGCGTCGTTGACGAGTCGCAGTCCAGCGAGGTCGGCATCCGTCAGGTTGAACAGCGCGCGGTGCGTCGAGATCCATGACCGGGCTGCTTTCACGGCGTTGGCTTGCAGGCCCCGCGAGACCCAACCGCCCGGCGACGTGCTCACGATCGATGTCGCGGTGCCGAACTCGTTGTACGTCACATCCACGTTTGCGCCGAGGGCACGTGCTGCGGCCAGCACAGCCGCACTCGGTGTGGCCCCTCCCCGGGTGTCGACGTCGGCGACGTCCGGCTTCCCGCCGAGGAATGCGTTGAAGTCACCTGTCAGCCCGACTCGGCGCAGTTGATTGGCACCGGTCGGCGCACTTGCGAACCCGACCGTGGTGAAACCGGCGATCACTACACCGGCCAAGAAAATCGCAACTGGGCGACGACGCATGAAGAGTCTCCCGAAATTGAGGTGTCGGAAGTATCCCGATTCGCCCCGAAGCTGCGCGAGGGAGGTTAGGTCAGACTTAGTTAGTGCCTAGTCCGCGTGCGAGCGGATCCGGCGAGCAGCGGCCCGGCTGCTTTTCCACGCTGCCCAACCGACGCCTGTAGTTGCGAGTGCGCCGAGTGTGAGAAACGCCACCGATAGTTCGGGCCTCGCGCCACTCACGGCGCCGCGAGCGGGTACGGCGGCGCGTCCTCGCCATCCTGGTTGACGCGCTTGCGCGAGCAGATCACCGAGCAGCTCGGGTGGCGGCTCCGGGGCTTGCTGTTTCAACTGCGACAGACCGTCGTTGACGCGTTCCTGGCGCGCGAACTCCGCCGCGCAGTCCGAACACCGCCGCAAATGGCGACGCACAACCCGCTCAGACCACCCGGACAACTCACCTGCCATCAAGGCCAGCAGTTGTCCTCGTGTCTCCCGGCAGAACCGGGGCAGTTGCGTGTCGTCCATCACGCCTCCTGCAGACCATCGTCGTCGGAGACCAGGGCGCGTAATCGCGCATGTGCTCGCGACAGGCGAACTTTGACGACGTTTTCACTCACATCCAGCAGCTCGGCTACCTCTTTCGTGGACAGTCCCTCGATGTCTCGGAGTACGACGACGGTGCGGGCGTCCTCGGGGAGCCGCGCAACGGCAGCCTCGCACCGAGCCGCGAGGTCACCGCGCTCGGCGTACTCCTCGGGTCCTGCTTCGTCCGCGGCGAGCCGCTCGAGTCGTGGATCGCCGGGCACCGCGAAGGGAGTGGACGCAGCGATCGCGCCGGCTTCCCTCGCTCTCGCTTTCTTGCCCAGTTGCGTAAGGCAGACGTTGACCGTGACTCGGTGCAGCCACGTGCCGAACGCCGACTCACCGCGGAACCCGAGCACTGAGCGCATGACCCGGATGTACACCTCCTGCGTGGCGTCGGCCGCATCGTCCGGATTTGCGAGCATTCGACGCGCCAGCGCGTACACGTCCGTGTACGTCGCGCGAATCAACGCGTCCAGCGCGCCGGGCTCACCACGTTGGCAAGCTCGGACCAGCGCCGGCTCGACGTCCACCGTTGGACTCCCGGAAATTGTTTCGGTTACTCAGTAACCAAGCGTGCGTCCTGGAGTCCAACCAGGGTGAGCGGCGCGCCGTGCGCCGCACATAGAGGAGGGATCCTCGGATGCACGCGCTCATGGTGTTCGTCGTACTTGCCCTCGGGCTGGCCGTCCTCGCGGACGTCCTGAACGAGGTCATCCCGGTCAAGGTTCCGGACGCGCTGCGGCACACCTCAACCGTCCTCGTGGCCATCGGTGTCTGCTGGGCTCTGGACTACTCGGTGTTCGAGCAGTTCGGTCAGTCTCTGCGCACCTCGTGGCTTAACCCGGTCGCGACAGGTATCGCCTTGATCGGTAGCGCCGAGTTCCTGCGGGCCTTGGTCGGCAACCTCGGCCTCAACATCTCGATCGGTAGTCGGCAGAAGACCGTCTAACTGATCGGGTCCAACCGCGCTCTAGCAGCCCGCGGCCACGGTGACATCCATCGTGGTCGCGGGTTTTGCTTGTGGTGCGGACGGTTAGCGTGCAGGCCATGGATCCGAGTCCCGCGACCGCTGACTACGCCGCCGCCGACCTCATGGCTCTGACCCGGCACCTCGAGCACGGCGCGACGACGTCGGAGAATCTCGTCGCTTCCCTGCGAACGCGCGTTGCCGAGATCGACACGGCCGGTCCAACGTTGCGTTCCATCATCGAGGTGGCGGACGACCTAGAAGCGGTGGCGCGGCAGTACGACGCGGAGCGCAATGCAGGACGGCTGCGTGGCCCATTGCACGGCATACCAGTGTTGGTGAAGGACAACTTCGACACCGCCGACGGCATGTTGACGACGTCCGGGTCGCTGGCACTTACCGACACGCGACCGGTGGCAGATGCACCAACCGTCGCGCGGTTGCGTGCCGCCGGCGCGATCATTGCGGGCAAGGCGAACCTTTCTGAGTGGGCCAACTTCCGATCTACGCACGCGTCCAGTGGTTGGTCGGGCCGGGGTGGGCTCGTTCGTAACCCGCATGTGCTGGACCGAAGTGCCGGCGGTTCGAGTTCCGGCTCGGGCGCCGCTGTCGCGGCTGGGCTGGCACCTGTTGCGCTCGGCACCGAGACCGACGGCTCGATCACCTGCCCGGCTGCGTTGTGCGGCGTCGTTGGCATCAAGCCAACTGTTGGACTGACAAGCCGGTCCGGCGTCATCCCGGTGTCATCGAGCCAGGATTCGGTCGGACCGCTGACGCGGAGCGTGCGCGACGCCGCGCTGATCTTGTCCGTCATCGCCGGAGCCGACCCAGCAGATGCGGCAACGCGGGGCGCACCCACGAACGTCGACTACCTCGCCGGTCTTGATGCGGGCGTGCGCGGCCTTCGGATCGGAGTGGCACGCACGACTGGATGGGGCGAGGACACCGCGGGTGACGCTCTCGCCGAGCAAGCGATCGCGGCGTTGTCGACGTTGGGCGCCGTCGTGGTCGACAACGCCAACCTGCCGTCGGCTCAGTTTCTGTTCGAGTCAGGGGACGAGATGGTCGTCCTCATGACTGAGTTCAAGGTTGGCGTTGAGGCTTACCTCGCCGGCCGGCCCGACGGGTCGCCGCGCACGCTCGCAGAGCTCATCGCCTTCAACCTCGAACACGCAGACCTCGAGCTTCCGCACTTCGGGCAGGAGGTATTCGAGAGCGCTCAGGAGACCAACGGGCTCGAGGATCCCGTGTACCTCGATGCGTTGGCCCGCTGCCGCCGAGCCGGTCGTGAGGAGGGCATCGACGCGGCGCTGCGCACACACCAGGTCGACGTGCTGGTTGCACCGACCTTCCCGCGCGCGTGGAGCACAGATCTGGTCAACGGTGATCCCGACGCAGTTACCGGCTCGAGCACACCAGCAGCCGTTGCGGGCTACCCGGTGCTCAGTGTGCCGATCGGCGTCGTCGGGGCGCTGCCCATCGGCCTGGCGGTGTTCGGTACGTCGTGGAGCGAGCCAATCTTGTTGCGCGTCGCGGCCGCGTTGGAGCAGACGTTGGGTGCCGCGCAGCCGCCGGCGTACCTGCCTACTCAGTAGACGCCGTTAGGCGAAATGAGCAGCTTCGAGGGCGCGGAGCTCGGCGAAATGCTGGCGTACGTCGTTGCGTCGCCCGCGGTCCATAGCGAGGTTGACGAGTTCGCTGGGGTCCTCTTGCAGGTCGTACAGCTCGTGGTCCTGATCGTCGAAGTCGGCGTCGACGTCGTACAACTTCTCCCGTGACCGCGTGAGCCCGTCGCTCGGCATGCCACCGCCGATGCCGTAGTAGCGGGTGTATTTCCAACGGCCGTCGAAATACCCACGGAGCGCGTAGCGAGTCTGCTGGATCCCTTTGGTGTGCGCGGAGTCCTGCGCGAACAAGACGACGTCGCGCACGGATGACACCGGATCGCGCAGCACCGGTGACAAGTCGGTGCCGCGCAGGCTCGGATGCTCTACTCCGCCGAGCGCCGCGATCGTTGTGGCAAGGTCAACGTGCGTGCCGAGGGCGTCCGACTGTGTCTTCGGCTCGGTCACACCAGGAACGCGGATGTACAGCGGCACATTCATGATCTCGTGGTAGGTGAATGGTCCTTTGGATCGCAGTCCGTGGCTGCCGCACATGTCTCCGTGGTCCGAAGTGAAGATGACGATGGTGTCGTCGTAAGCCCCAGAGGCTTCGAGCGCCGATAGCACCGTGCCGAGACTTTCATCGGCACGGCGATGCAGTTCGACGTAGTAGTCGAGTTGACGAAGCCACGCGCGCTTGTCTGCGGGGTCGATGTATCCCCAAAGCCCATGCTGTTGGTCGTGGCGCCAGCGGCGATGAGCCTCTGGCTTCGTGTGCAAGTCGTCGTCGAAGTTCGGCGGCAGCGTGTCGAAGATCTCCGGGTACTCCCGGTCGTACACCGGCAGCGGGTCGTCTTCCTTCCACGCTGCGAGGGAGAGGACCTCCCGGATCTGGCGAACGTCGTCGGGATTGGTTCGTGCATAGCCCGGCTGATCAACCGGGTACCACATGACGTCGTGCGGATTGACGAGCGCAACCGTCAGGAACCACGGCTGATCCAACGTGGTTGCGTTGGTGCGCAACCAGTGCGCGGCGTTGTCGGCAATAACCGGATCGAACGCAACGCCCGTGCCGGCCCAGCCCATGAAGTGCTGGTCGTTGCCCTCCCAGTCGCTGTAACCGTAGGCCTCCATCGGAGGTTTGGGGCCGTAGGACAGGTGCCACTTGCCGATGTACGACGATCGGTAGCCCGCGTCACCGAGCAGCAAGCCGACCGTCGGGATTTCGGGGTCGAGCTCCCGGTGTTGGGGGAGGATCACGTTGTCGACGACACCGTGCTGCGGGACGTATTGCCCGGTCATCAAGCTGGCTCGTGACGGTGAACACGGGGACGAGTGCGTGAAGTAGCGAGTGAACTCGAGACCTTCGGCCATCAAGCGCTCCCGCCACGGCAGCTGCACTGACGGCGGGAGCCAGCTGCGTTGGCGTTCCTGGTCGGAGACGATCAGGAGGATGTTCGGCTGGTTCGAGGTCACCCCGGCATCTTGCCTCAGCATCCCGCCCCACCCTCCGCCGATCTTGAGGTTTGCAACGTAGAAACGGCGATTTCACGGTTGCAAAACTCAAGATCGGCGAATCAGGGGCAGGAGTTGGGACGATTCGTGTGGAACTCAGGCGGTGTGCGAGTGCGTATGGCGCTGACAGCTGCTGCCCTTGTTGCGGTGAGTGCCGCGGCGGCTGTTGCGGCGCCGGCGCTACCGATCCCCAGCAACTCCGGTCCGGGTCACGCCAAGCCGTTCCTCGGCCACGCCCGCCCGGCGCAGCCGGTCGACTTCGGCCCGGAGGCGCCGCGGCATCCGTACATGGCGGCGAACAGCCGCAGCAACATTCACGACGACGCCTATCAATCCGATGCCTACCCGGGTGCGGGTCCGCTGGGTTACGCGCCCTCAGTGACCTCGACGCTGCTGTTTTCCGACTGTGCTTCGGTCACCTTCGACCGACGTGGCCGGCTCGTCACCGTGTGCGTGGGGGTCGCGCGTCCAGTGCTGCGGCTGATGGATCCGCGCACGCTGGCGACGATCGCGTCGTACGACCTGCCGCCTCGTCCACCGCAAACGATTCCGACGATCTTCACGTCGTTCGGCGGTGGCGGTTACTTCTATCTCGACAACCTCGACCGAGCAGTCGTCCCGACGTACGACGGTCACATCCTTGTCATCGCCGTGCAGGGTGACGCGTTTCACCTTGTCCGCGACTACGACCTGAGTGCTCTTGTCGGCGACTCCGCCATTATCTCGGCGCTCCCGGACTGGAGCGGGCGGCTGTGGTTTGCAACGCTGGCAGGTCGCGTGGGGTTCGTGCAGCCGGCGACGGGTGTGGTGCGCTCGAAGCTATTGGGTGAAGAGATCGGAAACTCGTTCGCAGTCGATGAGACCGGCGGCGTGTTCATCGTGACTGATCACGCGTTGTACCGCTTCGACGTGGTGTCAGGCATCCCGACGGTGACCTGGCGCAAGGCATACAACCGCGGCACCCGCGTCAAGCCCGGACAGACCGAGTTCGGATCGGGAACGACGCCGACGATCGTGCGGCGGGATGGGCATCACTACATAGCGATCACGGACAACGCCGACCCTTACATGCACGTCCTCCTCTATCGCGCGGATCGGGGCGATACAACAGCAGCGCCGTTCTGCTCGGTCCCGGTTTTCCCGGCGAACCGCGGCAGCACCGACAACTCGTTGATCGCGGTTGGTAACGGGATCGTCGTTGAGAACAACTACGGCTACACCGGTCCGTCCGGCCAGCCGCCAGACGGTCCATTCCGCGTCACACCGACCACGGAGCCGGGACTTGCGCGGGTCGAGGTTAACTACGCGGCCGGCTCCTGCCAGCCCGCTTGGACGAACGACCAGGTGCGCATCCCCACGTCGGTCAGCAAGGGTGCGGCGAAGTCGGGTGTGGTCTACGTCTACGAGCACCCCTCAGCGGCCGAGGTGCAGTACGTCGGCCGACGTCCCTCGGACCGCAACGCAGCCGACCCGTGGTACTTGAGCGCGTTCGATCTCCGGACCGGCAAACGTGTGTGGGCGCAGCTACTTGGTTACGGCTTCGGTTACAACAACAACTACGCGCCGATCACGATCGGACCCGACGGCACCGCGTACGTCGGCGTACTCGGCGGTCTCGCCGCGGTCCGCGACACCGGCAAGCCCTAGGCGGTTACGAACGCGACGTTGGCGTCGAGCGAGCGCAGCACGGTCGCCTCGTCGCCTTCCTCGAGGTTGAGCACGACTTCCTCGATGCCGAGGCTCGCGTAGTAGTCGAGCTTCCCCTTGTCCGGGAGCACGCCGTAGGGAATGACCGTCGGTTCGCCCGCCCGCCCGGCCGCCGCCCACGCCTCATGCAACCGCGGCAGTGTCTCCTTGAGACCGCTCCCACCGATGGGCAGCCATCCGTCGGTCCACTCCGCGATTGCGGCAAACAACTTCGGTCCGGCCGCACCACCGAGTAACACCGGTGGTCGCGGCTGTTGCACCGGCTTCGGCCATGCACCCGAGGGGGAGATGTGGACGTACTTCCCGTCGTACGACGCCACCTCATCACTCCAGAGTGACGACATGGCTTCGACGTACTCCCGCACCACGTCACGTCGTTCGGTGAACGCGACGCCGTGGTCGGCGAGCTCTTCTTTGTTCCAGCCGAAGCCGATGCCCCAGGTGAACCGGCCGTCGGAAAGGAAATCGAGTGTGGCGATGGTCTTGGCCAACGCGATCGGGTCGTGTTCGGCGACGAGCGCCACACCAGTGCCCAGCCGGATCCGCGAGGTGACGGCTGCAGCGGATGCCAACCCGACGTAAGGGTCGAGTGTCCGCGAGTAGCTATGCGGTAGCTCGCTATCCGGATTCATCGGCCACGGTGTCGTACGCGCCACCGGTATGTGCGTGTGTTCGGGGATGAAGTACGACGTGAAGCCGCGTTCCTCTGCCGCGCGCGCAACAGTCGCCGGCGGTGGGTTCAAGTCGGTCTGGAAGAGCGTCACTCCGATTCGCACCGGCGCAGTCTGGCAGGTGCGAGGTTCAGGCCTTGTCCACCTTGCGGTACGCCGCTTCGAGGAAGCTGTAGACCGCGAACGCCGCGAATCCGCACGACACCAGGGCGAGGACTGCGATGCCCCACCAGTGATCTGCCGCGTCCCGGAGCATCCCGTCCAGCCCCTTGGCCTTGTTCGGGTCATACGTCACCGCGGCAACGAGGAGAAAGACGCCGATGGGAGCGAAGGCGATGACGCGGGCCGCAATCCCTGCCGTGCCGGCGATTGTGGCGGTCTTGCGGAGCCACCGCGGCATCCGGTGCTCGTCGAGACCGCTCTCGAACTCCTGCGTCAACGCGACCCAAGCCTGGTAGCCGTAGAACGCCACGATTGCGACGCCGATTGCTGCGATCGCGTACCGACCGGCGGGTGCCTCGAGCAGTTTCGCGGTCATGCTCCGGTGCGACTGCTCGCTTCCCCCGCTGTGATTGCCCAGCAGGAAGGAGATCGTGAAGGCGGCGATCGCGGCGTACGCGACGGTCTCGCCAGCCGCGCGCACAGCAGGCCACCAGCCGTCGCGATCTCGCTTCAGCGCGGCGGCGACCGCGGCGATCAGTCGGGCCATGGCGAATGCCAGCAAGCCGCCGGCCGCAGCAGCGACGCCGACCTTGCCGAGCGGTTGCGCAACGACGGTGCCCAGTGCGCCGTTCGCGTCGGCTTGCTGGCCACCCCCGGCGAACGCGAGTCGTGCCGACAGCCCGGCCAGCAGCAGGTAAAAGATTCCGCGGGCGACAAGGCCCAAGCGGGCAGTTCGCTGCAACACGTCGCTGCGGCGCGCGCGGCTGGCAGCCTTCCCGGTCGTGCGCTCCGCGCGTTGCTTCATCGTCGACGTCACGGAGCCTCCGTGCCCACCAAAGTGTCGCGACTCACACGATCCGTCCTTTGACCGCGATCCGGTCAGTGTTACCGTCGGTAACATGAGCCAGCGCGACACCGTCCTCCACGGCCATCCCGTCTCCTATGTGGACGAAGGTCCGCCGGACGCTCCCGTCGTTCTGCTTCTGCACGGCATCGCGGGCAACTGCCACACCTGGGATCCCGTCGTTCCGCTGCTCGGTCGTGACCTGCGCGTGATCGCGCCGGACATGCTCGGGCACGGCGCGTCTGCCAAGCCGCGCGGTGACTACTCCCTCGGTGCGTTCGCCAGTGGCGTGCGCGACCTGCTCGACCTGCTCGGCATCGACACCGTGACGGTGGTCGGGCATTCGCTCGGTGGTGGCGTAGCCATGCAGTTCGCGTATCAATACCCGGACCGTTGCGAACGGCTGGCGCTGGTCTCGTCGGGTGGGCTCGGGCGTGAGGTCACTCCACTGCTGCGCGCGGCGACATTGCCGGGCGCGGAGTGGGTCGTGCCCTGGCTCGGCCGCCTTGCTCGCCGTGCGCCCGTCGCGCCAGTCCTGCCGCCTGGGGCGGCCGAGATCGCGCGCAACTTCGCGTCGCTGGCAGAGTCAGATGCCGGCCGCGCGTTCGTGCACACTGCACGCGCAGTCATGGACGTCGGTGGCCAGCGCATCGACGCGTCCGACCGGCTCTACCTTGCGGCCACAATGCCGACGTTGCTCGTCTGGGGTGACCGCGACCGCTTCATCCCGATCGAGCACGGTCGACACGCGGCCGAGCTGATGCCGGGGAGCCGGCTCGAGGTGTTCAGCGCGGCCGGTCACTTCCCGATGCACGACAACCCCGGACGTTTCGCGCGGCTCTTGCTGGATTTCATTGCCACGACGGAGCCAGCGACCTACGACCGCGAGCGCGTGCGCGAGTTGGTCCGTGATCGCGCACTGAGCAGTTGAGGGGATACCGATGAGTGACGAGCCAACGTTCACGATGGAGCTCTCGGCTGAGCAGCGGGAGATCCGGGACTGGATCCACACATTCGCCGTTGACGTCATCCGTCCCGCAGCTGCGGAGTGGGACGAACGCGAAGAGACACCGTGGCCAGTGATCCAGGAGGCCGCCAAGATTGGTCTGTACTCACTCGACTTCTTCAGCCAGCAGTGGCTCGAGCCGACCGGCCTCGGTATCGCCGTCACGATGGAAGAGCTCTTCTGGGGCGACGCAGGCATCGCGTTGTCGATCGTTGGTACGACGCTCGCCGCCGTCGCTGTCGTTGCGAATGGCACGCCGGAGCAGCTCGGCGAATGGGTGCCGCAGATGTTCGGCGACGTCAACGACGTGAAGGTCGCGGCGTTCTGTTCGTCGGAGCCAGATGCCGGTTCCGACGTCGGAGCGATGAAGAGCCGCGCGGTTTATGACGAGGCGAAGGACGAGTGGGTCATCAACGGGACGAAGACATGGGCCACCAACGGCGGCATTGCCGAGGTGCACGTCGTCGTGGCGTCGGTCGCCCCAGAGCTCGGCACGCGCGGACAGGCCAGTTTCGTTATCCCGCCTGGCACGAAGGGTCTGTCGCAGGGACAGAAGTTCAAGAAGCACGGGATTCGCGCGTCGCACACGGCCGAAGTTGTTCTCGACAACGTGCGCGTGCCCGGGGCCAACCTCCTCGGCACCAAAGAGAAGCTCGACGAACGGCTTGCGCGGGCGCGCGACGGTGTGCGCAGCAGTCGTGGTGCTGCCGCGCTGGCGACGTTCGAAGCGTCGCGTCCTTCCGTCGGCGCACAGGCAGTCGGTATCGCGCGGGCGGCGTACGAAGTAGCACTGGAATACGCGAAGCAGCGCGTGCAGTTCGGTCGACCAATCGTCGAAAACCAAGGCATCGCGTTCAAGCTTGCCGACATGAAGACGTCCATCGATGCGTCGCGGTTGCTTGTTTGGCGGGCGGCTTGGATGGCGCGACAGGGCAAGGAGTTCACCGCTGCCGAGGGCTCGATGTCGAAGTTGTTTGCCGGTGAGACGGCGGTGCGGGTGACCGAGCAGGCGATGCAGATTCTGGGCGGCAATGGCTACACCCGCGAGTACCCCGTCGAGCGGATGGCACGGGACGCGAAGATCTACACGATCTTCGAGGGCACGAGTGAGATTCAGCGGCTCGTCATCGCCCGCGCAATCTCTGGCCACTACATCCCCTAATGGGTGTCTCCCAACGCAACGCAGAGCGCCGAGAGCAGCTGCTCGACGCTGCCGACCGAGCGATCCGCGAGCACGGCTCCGACGTGTCGATGGCAGCGATCGCGGCTGAGGCCGGCGTCACGAAGCCGATCCTGTATCGACACTTCGTCGACAAGGGCGGGCTCTACCGCGCTCTCGCGGAACGTCAGACGGACGAACTGCTTGTCGGCATTCGCAGCACGCTGACTGCCGACACAAGTGTTCGGGAGCGCGCGAGAGCGGCAATCGACGCCTACCTCGAAGCCATCGAGAAGCGACCCGATGTCTACCGGTTCGTCGTTGATCGTGCGGCGACCGAAGAACCCGCGATTGCGGGCTACGTCGCCATGTTCGAAAAACGCCTCGCTGGTGAGTTGGCCGCGGCCTTCGGCCCGGACCTCGGCGTCTCGAAGGTGCGTGCCCAGGTCTGGGCGCACGCCATTGTCGGGATGGTTCGTGCCGCCGGGGACTGGTGGCTCGACGAGCAGTCGGTGAGTCGGCGCATCCTGGTGAGAGAACTCATCGACCTGGTCTTCGGTGGCCTCGCTGGTGAGCCTGAGGTCAAACAGACGCGCTCGTTGCGGCAGGTCGGGACGCAGTCTCGCGCCGCCAGGGGATGACTAGCGCGATCGGATAGGGACACAATCTCTCCATCGCGTGGGGAGGAAACGCATGCGCAGCACCATGCAGGACAGCCCGCTCACCGTGTCGCGGATCATGCGCTACGGCACGGAGATGTGCGGCGACGCCGAAGTCGTGACCTGGCTGGGTGAGACCGGCCGACGGGCGTCGTACGCCGAGATTGGCGAGCGAGTTTCGCGACTGGCCAACGGTTTGCGGTCACTCGGGATCACCGGCGACGAGCGGGTCGGCACGTTCATGTGGAACAACCAGGAGCATCTCGAGGCCTACCTCGCGATTCCCTCGATGGGCGCCGTGCTGCACACGCTCAACATCCGGTTGTTCCCGGAGCAGGTCGTCTACATCGCCAACCATGCCGAGGACCGCGTCGTCATCGTCGACGCGTCGCTGGTGCCGCTGTTCGCGAAACTTCTTCCCGAGCTTTCGACGGTTCGTACGGTCATCGTCGTCGGCGACTACGACACGTCGTTGCTCGAGGGGACGCAATCCGACGTGGTTGCATACGACGCGTTGCTTGCCGGCGAGTCGTCGTCGTACGACTGGCCGGACATCGACGAGCGCGATGCCGCGGCGATGTGTTACACGAGCGGAACGACCGGCAACCCGAAGGGTGTGGTTTACAGCCATCGTTCGGCGTACCTGCACTCGATGGCGGTCTGCATGGGCGACGGCATGGCGATGTCGGGGGCTGACCGGGTGCTTCCGGTCGTTCCGATGTTCCACGCGAATGCGTGGGGCCTGCCGTACGCCGCGGTGATGGTTGGCGCGTCGTTGGTGATGCCCGATTGCTACCTGCAGGCCGAGCCGCTTGCGAAACTCATTGCAACCGAGAAGCCGACGCTCGCAGGGGCCGTCCCGACGGTGTGGAACGACCTACTGACGTACTCCGAGAACCACGACGTCGACCTGTCGTCGCTGCGTCTCGTGCCGTGTGGTGGCTCCGCGGTGCCCCGGCGGTTGATGGAGCGGTTCGAGAACGAGCTCGGCGTGACGGTCCTGCAGGCCTGGGGCATGACCGAGACGTCACCCGTCGCGTCCGTTGCACGACCGCCGCACGGGATCTCGCCGGAGGCGGCGTGGGACTACCGCTCCACGGCGGGGAAGCTTCTGTGTGGGGTCGAGGCGCGACTCGTCGATGACGATGGCAACGTTTTGGACCACGACGGCAAGGCGGTTGGTGAGGTGCAGGTCCGGGGCCCGTGGGTCACCGGTGCGTACTACAAGGACGAGGATCCGGCGAAGTTCGACGACGGCTGGTTACGTACGGGCGACGTGGGCACGATTGACCCGGCTGGCTTCCTGACGTTGACCGACCGGTCGAAGGATGTCATCAAGTCGGGCGGCGAATGGATCTCGTCCGTAGATCTGGAGAACACGATCATGTGCCACGACGCTGTGCTCGAGGCGGCGGTTGTCGGCGTACCGGACAAGAAGTGGGACGAACGACCGCTGGCTGTCGTCGTACTCCGGGAGGGCGCGTCAGCAGACGCTGAGCAACTGTGCGAGTGGCTCAGTGGGCGGATCGCGAAGTGGCAGCTGCCCGAGCGATGGAGCTTTGTGAAAGCAGTCCCGCGCACGAGTGTCGGCAAGTTCGACAAGAAGGTCGTGCGGCAGCAGTACGCCGACGGCGCGCTCGACGTCACGACGGTCGGCTGATCGTGGCGCGGGAAACGAAGGACGGCGACGGTTTCCAGCCGACACCGCGCCAGATCGGCGTCGCAGCGCTGGCCGTCATTGCGCTGATCTTCGTGTTCGAGAACACCCGCAAGGTGAAGATTCGTTTCATCGTGCCCGAGGTGTCATCGCCACTCTGGGTCGCGCTGGTTGTGAGCCTTCTAGTGGGGATCGTCATCGGCCTGCTGCTGCAACGCGGCCGAGATCGCTGACCTGGGCCGGTATCGTTGGCAGTGGTGTCCTCGGGGATACCGAGGAGGCTTCGCCTAGTCCGGTCTATGGCGCCGCACTGCTAATGCGGTTTGGGTTAACCGCCCATCCCGGGTTCGAATCCCGGAGCCTCCGCCACGTCTCGAGCCGTTCGGGTCAGCCGAACGCGAGGCCCATGTCGTGGTAGCCGCCGACGCGCTCGAAGCCGAGGCGTTCGTTCGCCGCGAGGATGGTCGTGTTGACGTCCATGTTCTGTGTCCAGAGCTCGAACCAGCCGGCGTCGCGCATGAGCCGGGCATGGGTGGCCTTGAGTGCGGTCGAGAGGGACTGGCCTCGGTGGTCCGGATGCACGCCGGTGAAAAACGTGTTGAGTCGACGCTCGCCGTCCGGGCGCTCCGTCACCGCGGTCATGCCCGCCGGCACTCCGTCGCAGCGGGCGACCATGACGTGCCATGGCTCCGGTGTGAACGTCCGGAAGATTTCGTACGGGAGCTCACCGCCGCCGTCACGCGAGTCGGGTGCTTCACGAAAGCGGTCGGCTAAGAACTCGAACGCTGCGCGCCAGCCGTCGGGGGTGTCGTCGGTCAGCGGGCTGATCTCGTAACCGCGTGACTGCGCAACACCGATCGCGCGATCGATGACGTCGTCGTCGAGTGCACGCAGGTCGAGCTTGCTCTCGAAGTGATGGCCGTGGTCGACCAGGCCCCAGTGCCCTGCTGTTGCGAGGCTGGCTTTGTCATCGTCTTCCACCATGACCATGAGGCCCGGGACACCGCTCCGGCGTACGACGGGAACGATCGCCTCAAGTAGTTGCCGGCCAACACCACGGCGACGGGCATGGGCTAGCACGTAGATCGTCGCGATGCCGTAGCCATGCGCCTGGATCGGTGCCCCGACCCCCAGCCCGAAACCAACCGGCACGCCATCGAGCTCACCGACGAGCATCGTCTTGGGCACCGGCGGTCCACTCGCGAATAGTTCCCGTTGTTTGTCGGCGCCCCACCACGAGAAGTTGCCGACATTCAGCGCGTCGAGGTCGTCGTCATCGGTCGCATCGCGGACGCGAACGGCAACTGTGCTCGTGCTCATGGCGCCCCCCGACGATGTGTCTGAACAACGGTAGCCAGAATGCGAGTGCCTGTCAGCGATACGCTCAACGTGATCATGGACCGAATCCGGATGGGCATTCTCGGCGCCGCCCGCATCGCACCGGCCGCGCTGATCAAACCTGCGCGCGCGGTGCCTGAGGTCGAGGTGACCGCCGTTGCGGCGCGGGACGCCGACCGTGCCGCCAAGTGGGCGAGCAAGCATGGCCTCGCGACAGTGCATACGTCGTACGACGCACTGCTCGCCGATGCCGACGTTGATGCGGTCTACATCCCGCTCCCTAACGGCTTGCACGCGCAGTGGACATTGCGCGCGCTCGAGGCCGGCAAGCACGTGCTGTGCGAGAAACCGCTGACCGCCAACGCCGACGAGGCACGGGCTGTCGCGGCGGCGGCGTCGCGGAGTGGGCTGACGTTGATGGAGGCGTTCCACTACCGCTATCACCCGTTGGCGCAGCGGATGCATGACATCACCCACGACGGCACGATCGGCACGGTGCGCGAGATCCGCACCGAGTTGTGCTTCCCACTACCGAAGTTCAGCGACATCAGGTACCAGTACGACCTGGCCGGCGGCGCCATGATGGATGGCTGCTACGCGGTGCACTCGATGAGACTGCTCGGCACTGGTGATCCTGAGGTCGTGTCAGCGACGGCGAAGCTGCGCGATGAAAAGGTCGATCGCGCGATGACCGCGCACTTCCGCTTTCCGAACGGCGCGACGGGCCAGGCAACGGCCTCGATGTGGTCGAAGCAGCTCCTCGGGATCTCGGCTCGCGCCGTCGGTGATCGTGGCGAGGTGCGGGTGACCAACTACGTGATGCCACAGCTCTACAACCGCTTGCGCGTGACTGTCGATGGCAAGACCACGCGCGAGAAGGTGCGCGGCGAGGCGACGTACACCAGTCAGTTGCGTGCTTTCGCCGCTGCTGTGCTGCGGGGCGAGCCGACTCTGACGCCACCAGAAGACGCGATCATCACGATGCAGTTGATCGACGACGTCTACCGGGCGGCCGGATTGCCGGTCCGCGGCAGCAACTGAAGGCCGGTATCCTCGGGGGGCAACCCGGCGCTCGTAGCTCAACGGATAGAGCATCTGACTACGGATCAGAAGGTTGGGGGTTCGAGTCCCTCCGAGCGCGCAACGTCTTCGCAGGTCAAAGCCACGTTGGTGGCGGCAGCAGGTCTCGGACGAGCGTCAGTGTCACGAAAGTGTCACA
Organism: Frankiales bacterium; assembly: GCA_033851265.1. Taxonomy (GTDB): domain Bacteria; phylum Actinomycetota; class Actinomycetes; order JAWWOW01; family JAWWOW01; genus JAWWOW01. The sequence continues at coordinate 154,277 of JAWWOW010000006.1, read as the reverse complement.
GGCGTCGGTGCTATGTGGTGCCGTGACAGGTGCTGCTGAGTCTTTGGTAGTTGCCGTTCAAGGCGGTTCACGCCGCCGAGCATCATGGCGTTATGGAGTCCCGCCTGATGTGCGTCGGAAAGTTGTTGATCTTCCAGGCCTCCTTGCGCAACGCCTTGGCAGCACGGCGCCGACCCCACCTGGGTCGCGCCTTCGAGTCCTTCAACGGCCACCTCAGCGACGAGCTGCTCAACGGCTGGCAGTTCGACAACCTCCTCGACCCAACGCACCGTCCGCGCGATCTATGATAGAATTATCATATTCACCCATGGGAGGATACAAACAGTGGCGCGAACACCGGGCGCGAGGAACAAGACCCCGAGAGAACTCGAAGCAGAAGCGAAGCGCCTAAAAGAGAAGGCCAAGCTCATGCGAAAGATCGAGGCGCTGAAGAAGAAGGGCACGTCGAAGTGAGTGGCCGCGCAGACTAGGGAATGCGAACAGCACCGGGGTCGTCCAACTTGCGGTTAGCGCTTTGGAAGCCGCCGGCCTCACGGGTCCCGGCGAAGCGAGTGCAGCGGGCTCCGCGCGGCCAATAACCACGCCGACCGCTTAGGGTTGCGCGGTCCTGACCGGCCCAACTTGGCAGCTCCGTGATGGCAGGTACCTCCGAGTCAGAGCCCGTGAAATCGGCGGTACGATTAGGTCTTGTTAGATGCATTGCAGTACCCCGCTGTTCCGAGGGACAGGTCGTTTCGACAGACCCGAGGACGCGGCTACGCAAAGCAGGCAGCCTCTTGTAGCGCCCCTCGAGGACGCGCGCCGGGCTGATAAGCGGAAAGTCATTCTCCGCCTGTGTAGCCGAGCAGCGGCAGACCAACCCATACCTGGGTCTGAGTCTGTCCGCGCTCGGCTTGTTTGCGTATCGGGCGAGGTCAACTCAGATCGTGTCTGAGTCAGGAGCACTCGTCCAATGAACACCACCCCCACGCAGAGCGGCACTTCGCTGCATGAAGGTCGCGTCGGCGACGGCCGTCTCGCAATCAGCGTCGAGGAGGCCGGGAAGGCGCTCGGCATATCCCGTGCTTCTGCGTATCAAGCGGCCCACGCCGGTGATTTGCCAACCGTCAAGATCGGTCACCGCATCCTTGTACCGGTTGCGGCACTCGAGCGGATGCTAACGGGCGCAGACGCATGAAAACACGGGATGCGGTAGGTGACGCACGAACGTTCCAGCAGACGACGGGCGCGGCAGAGTCGATCACGGACATCTTCCTTGGAATCCAAGACCTTCGTGAATCAAAACTCGCGGACTACGTAGCCGTGCGGGTCCTTGCGGGCCGATTCTGCTACTGCTCGAAGTTGGGCGGTTGGCTGCAGTGGGACGGCCGAGTTTGGACGTCCGCCACACCCGAGACGGTGACGGAAGTCGTGCGACTGTGCCTGCAAGACCTGCACGATCAGATGTTGCCGTTGGCACTTGTGGCGCCCGACTTCACTCTCGTTCACGGCCTACTTGGCTATTCGCGGATTGCCCACACCGTTTCGCTCGCCCAAGGCATCGTTGAGCGCCGGGCTGACGAGTTCGACCAACATCCGGATTTCCTCAACGTCGGTAACGGGGTCGTTGACCTTCGCAATGGCGACTTGTTGCCGCACAGCGCCGAGTTTCTGATGACGCGTCTGACTGAGACGGACTACTACCCCGGCTCAACCGACCGCGACTGGACGCGGGTTTTGCGAGCCCTTCAGGATGCAGAGCGCGCATACCTGTTGCAGCGTCTTGGCCAGGCCATCACGGGCCACAAACCGCCGGATGACAAGTTGGTGTTTCTCCAAGGCGGCGGTGCCAACGGCAAGAGCACTCTGATCGCTTCGGTTCTGGCAGCCCTCGGTGATTACGGTTATTCGGTTAGCCAACGCGTGCTCACTGCTGGCGTAACCGACCATCCGACAGAACTGATGGAACTACGTGGCGCTCGTTTGGCCTACATCGAGGAGCTGCCGGAGGCTCGACGGTTGTCTGTCGCGCGACTAAAGACTCTTGTCGGAACCGAGAGGATCACCGCGCGGCTGATCCGCCAGGACTCGGTCACGTTCGTCGCCACCCACTCATTGTTCGTCTCGACGAACTACTTGCCCGTCGTTGAGGAAACGGATCACGGTACTTGGCGCCGCCTTGAAGTCGTCAGGTTTCCGTTTACGTTCAAGCGAAGCCCTAAGGACGGGGACGGCGGTGCGAGGTCCGCCGACATGGGCCTGCGCGATCGAGTGCAACGGAGTGCGTCTACGCGGCAAGCCGCCTTGGCGACCCTGGTCGAGAATGCGGTCGCTTGGTACAAGAACGACCGGACACTGCCCGAACCAACGCAGTGCGTGATCGCAGAAACGCAGGCATGGCGAGCCGACAGCGACTTCCTCATCGGGTACTTCACCAACCGGGTCGAAATCGCCCCCGACAGCCACGTATGGACGATCGACCTGCTCGACGACTTCAACCGTTGGCTGGCCGAACTTGGGCACCCCGCGTGGACAGACAGGACCTTGAGTCAACGGCTGCAAGCGCACGAGGGCTTGCTTGTCCAACCGGTCAAGCGAATGGTGCGGAGCAGCGTCGCGCTGTCGCGGCCGCAATATTCAGGCAGACCTCGACCGAGCGCTAAGCAGTACGGGGTGTGGGTCGGTATTCGATTCCGGGAGGAACGTTGAAGTGTGAGCGGTGTGACCGGTCCTGGGGTTACTTGCCTAGCATTTCGATTCCGAGGGCTTATTCCAGTGGTGGGTCACATCGGTCACACGCGGGGGACCGCAGACCGCTTCGCGACAAGATTCGCATCTTCGCTTGGTGCAGGGCCGAACACGACACTGACTACTGGACTTCACGAGATGCGCAGAGAGACGTCTTCCGCCACATGGTCCTGCCTGTGCCAGCCGGCCCGTTGACCTCTAAGAAGGAGAAGTTCGTGGCCGACCTCATGGAAGAAGGTGAGGGATGGTGAAGGGCAAGCCAAGGGTCACCTGCACTGCGACCGCTAAAAGCACCGGAGAACGATGTGGCAAGCCGCCGGTTCCGGGAGCTTCGGTCTGCCGACTTCACGGGGCGACCCGCGCGGTACGCGCCAAGGGACGACGGCGCTTGATGGAACACCGGATCAAACAAGAGTTGCAACGCTGGGAGTCTGTGGAAGCGCGCAATCGTGAAATCCGAGCCGCGTCGGTGGCGCCCTGGGCGCACGACCAGATCATGCAGTCGCCGATCGCACGTCGCTATGCCGAGCCGACTGACCTGCGGCGTATCGCGACCGAGATGCGGACGACGGCGCGCGCACTGACTGTCGAAGCTCAAGAGATCGACCGTCAACGAGCACGCGCCATGAGCCGACGCAAGCCGAACGCACCCGGCGCCAGCCCTGCTGCGGAGGCGTCAACCTATGCGGAACGGACATAGACATGAGCACGCGCAAAGTCGGAAGCGAGGTGGCTGATGCAGCGGTCGCGCTCGAAACGATCATGCTCCGCGCTGCCAACGGCGAGACGAGAGGGGCAACGGGCGCGACACGGGCTGCCCTCTTTGGTGCCAGCACTGCGCTACGGGCCATAACTGAGTTACCGCAACTGGACACTTGCGGTAATCTGGAGGGTATGCAACAGACTCTTCGAGCTTTTGGCTACGGCCGATGTAGCACGAGCGAGCAGGCGCGCACCGGATATGGCCTCACAACCCAGCGCCGAGCGGTTACCACCGAGATCCGTAACCGCGGTTGGGAACTCGCAGAGTTCATTGCCGACGAGGGAGAGAGCGGCAAGGACCTGAATAGGCCCGGGGTTCAGTCAGTTCTTGCACGTCTTGCGGCCGGCGAAGCAGAGGCTCTGGTGGTCCACAAACTTGACCGGCTCACTCGGCGCGTTGTCGACATGGCCGAGTTGCTTGCCTGGAGCGTGCGCGCCGAGGTCCGCCTCGTGATTCAGGATCTCGGGATCGACACCGGGACCCCGAACGGCCGGCTAGTCGCCACGATCATGGCCGGTGTTGCCGAGTGGGAACGCGAACAGATCTCTGCCCGAACCCTCGACGCTGCGGCCGTGCGCCGCGAGCAAGGCAAGAGGATGGGTCGTCCGAGCGTCCGAGACACCAACCCCGCCTTGGCCGATCGCATTCGCGACGAACGCTCGGCTGGCAAGAGTTGGCAAGCCATCGCCGACGGCTTGAACGCTGACGGGACCCCCACCGTGCGGGGCGGATCGATGTGGCGAGTCTCGTCGGTGCAAGCAGCTGCTGGTTACGTCCGGCCTCCGGCAACCGCGCGGCGAGTCCAGCTACCGGAACCACCCCGGCGACGCCGCCGCTCGCGTTCACCGTGACCACGCGCAGAAGCGTCCCCACGTGGCCGTACAACACCGTTTTCGAGCCGAAGGGCGGTAAGAACACCGTGAAAATCCCCAAACCTCATGACGGCGAGCCCATCCGCCTCGTCATGACCAAAACAGGTGAGCCGAGGTACCGCGTCGTACTCGACGCAGAGCCCTACCCAAACGGGAGGCGCAAGCAGGAGCGCGACACCTTCGCGAACTTGACCGCGGCACGTCAGCACGTCGCCGCCCACAAGTCCGACCGCGCGCGGGGAACGCTAATCACGCGCAACCGGCAGACGTTCCGCGCATACGCCGAGGGGTGGCTCATTGCACGTTCCCGCAGGGTTCGCGAAGTCACTTGGCGGGCGTATCGCGGGAGTTTAGATCGCGCCCTAAATGCGTTCGGCGACAAGCAACTTTCGGCCGTGAGCCGCGCTGACATAGAAAGTGTGATTTCTGGCTTGGTCGAGGCCGGTCGGGCGAAGCGAACCGCAGACCACATGCTGTTTGTCTTGCGTTCAGTTTTTGAACAGGCCCTCGACGACGGGTTGATCGCGCGAAACCCGGCGCGACGAGTCCAAGCGGCAGGCAAGCCGGCGCAGGAACGACAAGCGCTCACGGCTGCCGAGATGGGACGACTCAGGATCCAACTAGCAGACGATCCGTTGTTCGCTTGTTGGTTGCTGAGCCTGTTCGGTCTCCGGCGCAGCGAGGTCCTCGGCCTCCGGTGGTCCGACGTTGATCTGACCGCCGGGACTATCAGGGTCGAACGCGGCCGTGTAGCCGTCGACGGCAAGCGAACAGTCGAGACACCGCCGAAGACACGTCGAGGCCGTCGAACCGTATTTATGAGCGCCGAACTGGCGGAAGCGATGCGTGCATTGCGGGAACAGCAGGCCGCACAGTTCGGCTTTGACCACGTCCGCACCGGTTACCTCGCCGTGGACGCGGCCGGCCGGCCGGTGCGACCCGAGCGTTGGTCCGATCTTTGGCGAGAGCACTGCGTGGCAGCCGGCGTGCCAAGCGTGACATTGCATGCCGCACGGCATAGCTCCGTGACGGCTATGCGCAATGCGGGCGTCCCAGATCATGTCGTCGCCGCGCATCATGGTCATGACGAGTACGTCATGCGCAGTGTTTACAGCCACGGCCAAGATGATCAGTTGGCCGCCGCCGCGGAGGCGCTCTCTACCGCGTACGGAAGCGCGTAGCGCGGAGAGGGCCGCGGACGAACGAGCCTGGGTCAAACTTGCATCTACTAGGCCGTGGAACGGCACGCGGGGCAGAGAACGGGTTTGCGCCCGCGAACTCGTAGGCGCTCGTACGAATCGCCGCATCGAGAGCAGACCAGAACTTCGGTCTCCGTTGTTATGCGAGCGGTCGGCGGTGGGGAATGATCCGACGTTTCCGCCAGAGTTGCCGGTATCGACGCTTGCCCGGCTCTCCTCTTAGGAGGGCTTGTACTTGGTTCCAACTTGGCCAGTGCTCGATTTCGGCGCTTCAGGAGATCTTCAACAGCATCCTCGCGGGTGGCGTTGTTTCCGTACAGGGCAAGTCCACGTTCTGCCCACCAGACAACAGCGTTCCAGTCCCTCGCCTTCTGTTGGCGGATGGCCATCTGCCTATAGGTCTCAAGAAGCGGAACCTTCTTCCATTTGCCGACGAATGCTTGGCAGATCGTGTCCATCTCCGCATCGTGAACGCGGCAGGCTTCGTCGAACTCCTCAAGTGCCGTCGCGTACAGGTCTCGACACCGATACAGCCGGCTCTCAAGCTCGGCGAACTGAAAGTGCCGGTCGATCGGGTCGGGATCGGTCGACAACAGCTCGCGCAGCATCGCGATTGCCGGGCGGTCGCCGTCAGGCAGGTCGTTAAACCAGGAAAGGTCGTAGGAGTCGTCTTCAAGGTCCGTCAGCCATGCCTCGCTGAAGCCGGTCCGCATCGTGCCAGTCACCTGAGCTTGGCGCGCCCCCGATCCCGCCGGGCGACGCGTATCCACGGGTGCGAGACCGAAGTCAGCGGGGTCATGCTCGAGCCACACACCAAGCCGTCCCGGGCCGTCGTCGTATAAGCCGCCACCGACAATCACCCCGTCAAGGGCGACGTAGCCCCCGCAGCGCCCCATGGCCGCATGCAGTCCCGGTAGGTACTTGGCAGCGACATCTCTAGCGAGATATCCGACTAGATTCCCGTTGATCTGAACGGCGATCGCATTCGGGTCGTAGGGGTTGTCCGGCTCAGGCACGAGCACTGCGACGATGGCGCAGCGGATGCGATCGCCGCCCTTCACTCCTCCGCATATGGCCCAGAGGGCGCCTTGATAGTGGGCTTCCCCGACGATCTCAAGATCTTCGTCGCCACCATGGCGGAATGCCGCAACCGTTGTTGTTGCTGTTGGCGGGGCCATGGTCTGGCTCACAGCGGGCGAGCCGCGTGCAGCCCTAATACGGTTGAAGAGACCCAATTTCGATTCTCCGTTCAGGCCCGCTACACCGTAGTACGGCTGGGGCGCGCGAGCACTACGGCAAGAGTCATCCGAGTGTCACCGCGCAGGCATCAACCAGCCACGCGACGGGAGGTCGAGCTGTCGGTGGATGATGGCGCGCGATCTGTGTGCGCCCCTTACCAATCACGCTATGGAATCAAGCGCTGACCGCAACGCAGGAGGTTGCCACTTGATACGTCGGCGGCCACGTTCCTACGCTCAACGCCAGTTGCGCGCTGAGCTTTTCTCTTTCCTTCGATTGAACCGGCTGGCGTTGGCGCGCTTCGTTGGTCTCTGGGGGATCGTCTTGGCCGCCGGTCTACTCATGCACGGATACGTACGTGGCCTCTACCAGGGCGGTGCCACCGTTCTTTTCCTCGCGATGCTTGGCCTCTCATTTCTCGTGCACACAGATGCCCTAAGCCAGCTCGTCGGCACATGGGGTGAGGACAACACCCGCCACGAGATCGACATCGCTCGAAAGAACGGCTGCATCTGGGGTGCAGTTCACAACATCGAGTTCGGCGGCCAGGACATCGACCATCTAGTGTTCATGCCGGCCGGTGTCGTGGCGGTTGAATCGAAATGGCGTCGGTACCGGATCGACGCGTCCACCCTGCAACGAGATGTTCAGCAAGCGATCTACATGGCCCGACGTGGACGGTTGCTATTGCAGAGCAGGAACATCGGCGCTTCCCTACCTGTTGATCCGTTGCTCGTGGTGTGGGGTCGTGGTGGTCGCGATATTCCAGGCGGTGAGGTCGTTGTCGACGGGGTCACCGTGCTCGCTGGGCCCAGTCTTCATGCCTGGTTCGGCCGCCGTGTCACCGGTGCGCTGGCTCGCGAGACTGCGGAGGACCTGCAGAACAAGCTGACTCACTTCCGGGACAACGTAATCCGCGGGTAGGTGAGGATCAGCGCAGAGGTCGACACGAGCCTGCACGGACGAGGTATTCCTCTCGCGACCAATCCCTTGCGATCTATGGTCGGGACATGACCGAGGCCGATTACACGGCAAAGTCCACCGAGGCTGCCCGGATGGGCAAAGCCGCTGAGCATCTCGTGGCCGCTTTCTGCATTCTGGCTAGCCGAGGCCAGCTCAACGTCTCAACGTCACTGGTGGATGACGAAGGCGTCGACTTGGTCTTTCACCGCCGTGGCTCGACTGCGACGCTTGCCGTCCAGGTCAAGGCTCGGATGTCGGACAGCAAGCGCGTCTTGTCTGAGGGGTTCGTCGCCTTCGTACAGAGCAAGACGTTCAAGGCCCGACCTGATCTCGACATGCTCTTCGTCGCAATCGACATCAAGAAGGGTGCGGTCATGAAAGCGTGGCTCGTCCCCAGCGATGTCTACGCTGCATCGGTGGGCAAGCCCACGAAGGCAGGAAAGTTTCGCTTCGCCGCGTCAATGAAGCAAGGGACCAAGGACCAGTGGCGTGCCTACCGTCTTGAGGCTGAGGGACTCCCTCGGGCGATTCTTGCGCGACTGGGCACACTCAACTCACCATGATCGGCGCCCACGTGGTCGGCCTCCGGTCATTCGAATCGCTCGACTCGTTCGCGAGTCAGCGGCCTTCACCTTTGGGCTTCGGCTCGAGTTGCGTTGCCCTGACGGTGAGCGTAGGCGAGTTGCCAATGATGACCAGGGACTTGCGGGCACGGGTGAGTGCGACGTAGAGGTTGTGGGCGTCGCAGACCTGTGCGACGTCGGCGATGATGACGTGGTCGAACTCAAGGCCCTTGACGAGGACTGTTCGGGACACGACGCGGCGCCGAACGGACCGGCCGGAGTGCCGTATCCGGTCCCGTGCCATCGCGAGCTCCGCAGCAAGGACAGATGTGTCGTCCCCGCCGGCGATGGCGCCGCGGATAGCCGTCTGGATATCGAACCACGCCTCGTGCGAGTGCAGCCTGGGGCTTCCGGCGTGAGACACAGTGTCCATGGCCCTTGCCAACGACGCGAGCGTCGGTTTGCTAACGACAACGTCGAGCGCTTCGAGCGTCTTCTCGAAGCCAGGCCGCTTGAGGTGGGCGACCGTCTTGCCGTTTTCGAGCTTCTTCAGGACGTCGCGGTCGATGTCGCCGTACGGACAGAAGCAATCGCGAACGAGTTCGGCGAGCCAGAGCGCATAGGCGGCTGGCTTAGCGGCTGTGAGCTTCGTGATCTGGGTGTGCATGAACTCACCGCTGATCTCCTCCATCACGGAGAACTGCCCGTACAGCGCGCTCGCTGCCGCCCGGGGCTGTCGCCTTCCGGGACCGGTGATGACAAGCACCGTCTCATCGGAGGGCCGGGCGCGGCGGGCGGCGAGTTGGAGGGTTCGCGGGTCCCCGGACGATCTCTCGAAGGTGACATTTTCCGGAAGGCTTGACGGTCCGAAGTCGATGGTGCGATCAGGTGTCAACTGGTGGCGGACCTCGAGTAGCCATGCCCCGAGGGCGTCGTTGTGTCCTGTCCAGCGCCAGGGCGCGATGGGCACCACGTGTCTCGGAAACCTGGCTTCGACTTCAGCCCCGGAAACGAGTGGGTCGGCGAACCCGAATATCGCCTGGAGGGGGTCGCCGAGCACTCCGGTCGCCGGAATGGCATCAGCAAGGGTGCAGATGAAGGCATGCTGTGCTCGGCTGCAGTCCTGGTACTCATCGACGAGGAGGTGGGTGAAGGACGCAGACAAGACGCGGCGGATATGGCGCGAGCCGCTGATCCGGTTGGCAGCGCCGATGTACTCCGCCGAGTCGGGCCAGTACGGAACCATCGGGACCGTGATCTGGCCGAGTTGAGGGTATGCGCGAGCGAGGGTGAAGGCGAAGCTGGTGATGGTCGCTACACGACAACCGCGAGTGACGCCCAGCATTCTGAGTCGGTTTTGGATTGCATGGACGCCGGCGTTGGTGTGAGTGAGGACGAGCACCTCACCGCCCGAATCGGCCAGTTCGCAGACCGTTGCGGCGAGCAGCTGCGTCTTCCCTGTTCCCGCGGGCATCTCCACCGACGCAGGGAGAGCAGCCACGAATCCGCGGGCAACGCTCTGCAGGTCCTCCATCACTGATCCGAGGCAGGCTCTTCAGCGACCATTTCGGGGGGCGGCCCGGCCGGCTTGCCCGCGGTGCTCTGCTCAGCGGCGCCGGTGGCGGGCGCCTGCTCCGCGTCAGCCTTTGGCGCGACGCGCTCTTGGTAGATGCCCACCCACAATTGCCCGAGCGCATCGGCGACCGGGCCGGAGGCGAAAGCGTCGCGAGCAAGGAGGAACTCGGCGAGTGCCATGCCACGTGCGACGTTCTTAAACCAGGCCTTCTCCTTGGCAGTCTTTGCGACGACAGCCCGGGCCGTGGGCAGATCCAGGCCCGACAACCAGGACGACACGTCGGTCTCGGCAGCGATCGTAGGCGCTCCGCGGCTGGTGAGCTGGTCCGAATATGCGCGTGCGGCGGTGTCCGGGTCTTCCGCGACACCGATCGCGAGTTGGACGAGGTCGGCCAGACCGTCGGCATCCAACTCGGCACAGATCGCAGCCTCGGTGCAGTACTCGCCATCCCACTGGACGGCGAACCCTCCGGCACGTACGACCGCGGGAACCATCTTGTTCGCCGCCTCATCGTCACCATCGATGAGCAGAGTGACCTCGTAACCCACCCCCAGGAGGTCCAACGTCATCTTCGCGGCGCCCGTGCCACCGCCCTTGCCCTCGACCGCGACAACACCGAGCGCCGAGCTCGGGGCGTTGCCGTCGGCTATGCGCTGGATGTTCCAGTCGGCCAGGAGGCCGAGGACTAGCCCATATTCGGTCTTGCCCTCGCCCACGACGACGCGCCGGGATAGGAATGCCTCAGGTGTGCTGCGCAGAACGCCCTGGAGGCTGGCCGGGTCGTCCAACGACCGCAGAATCGTCTCGCCGTCGACCGAGCGAACCATCACGAAGTCGGCCGCCTTGAGATGTTGGAGCGCCGTCGGTGAGTGTGTCGTGACGTAAACCTGTGAATAGGCGTCCTTCCTCTGCAGTTGCCCGAGCAAATGCACGAGGCGGTGTGGCTCAAGCCCGTACTCGACCTCATCCACTAGCAGGAGGGCCCTGCCTTCGTTCGCCAACTGCTGTACCGCGGCCCCGGCAAGTCGCCGCGTCCCGAGACCGAAGTTCATCAACGGGACCGGACCGTCGAACAAGGCGAGGTTTCCCTGGGCGTTCGTCAACGACATGTCCAGCCCGGGCTTTAGATCACCGAATTCGGCGCTACCGATCTCCTGCACCTTCGCTTGGATGTCGTCGGCCAACGCAGCCAACTCCGGGCTCACCGCCTGATCGACCGCATCCCGGGCTGCTCGGTTCGCCACGGTGAGCGTCTGCTTCGTTCCGTGGTGCTTCTCGGTCAACTTCCCCAACGCCGACATCCTCGACCACCGCAGATGTGCGTCCACCCGCTCGTCGATCCGGAAAACGCCGAATTCCGCGCGCACGCTCGCCTTCACGGTCTGAAGGTCCGCGTCAGAGTCTCCTGGCCGGTGCGCCAGCCATTGTGGCTCCAGGTCGGCGTTGACCCTCAGTTCCACTACAACGCACGGCTCGTTGTCGTCTTGCGCGTCGTGCGTGAGCGTGCCGTCAGGGTAGATGCCGCACAAGCACGACCCGAATGCGTCCAGCGCCATCAGGTCATCGGGCAGATCCGCAACAGTGACCCGTATACGAATCGGTTTCTCAATGTCGCCTTTGTAGAAGTCGGTGTCCTGGAATGTGATATTCCATCGGTCGCTCAGACCGCGCTCGATTGCAGTCAAGACTGTCGATTTCATCGCATCGCCGGGGCCGATCAGCACGAAGAGGCTCCGGTCACGCGGCACCGTCCAAGACAGCTCCCTCACGCCTCGAAAGTTCTCGATGTCGATTCGCCGGATCTGCATAGGACGACACCTCACTTGGGACGCGAATTACCGCTTCTGCTCCTGGACGAATTCTTCCGCGCGGCCTACCCCTAGGGCCCGCTCTAGCGCTCGAAGCTGCTGTAAATCCACGCCTGCCCGTAGCGCTGCCTCCCAGAGCCACGGACTGTAAAGCAAGATCCCAGCGAAGGCGGGTAAGTCGGCATCCTGGACGTTGTACGACCAGTCATCGATGGTCCAACGATGATGTTCGTCACGAAGGTATGTCGGTCGTCGAAAGGCATCTGCTGCCATCGTTGGCTGATTGGCGGCCCATTGTTGGTAGCCCTCATCGAGACTGAGGTCGTACCACGCGGCAAGCGCGGGTTTCCTAGGGCGCGTAGTCCCTGGAGATCTAAGCTTGACGGCGGAGGCGAGCATCTCCAGTTTCTCAAGCGTCACACCCCACGCTGTGACCATCGGATCAATTGCAACGTCTTGCAGCGACGGCGCTGTGGGGGGAACAGAGAGTTGCACATGTAGCCACCTACTTCCGTGCTCGACTGGAAAGCAGTCAACTGGTGAGAGCAGCGCTGCCTCGAGCCGTTGGCGTTCCGGCATGACGGCGACCTGGCACGCCAGTTCGGTTCCGACGGATAGAAGGACCGGCGGATACCGCGATGCAACCGCATCTGGAACGTGGACGTTGATCAGGCCGTGTGACCTTGACTCCAGGGTCAGGCGTGTGGCGACGGGATCGACATAGCTCTCGCGGATCTTGCCGATGACGCAGATCCCGTATGTGCCGATCGGCAAGCCGTTGTCAACAGCTTGTCGGATGGCATCGCGGCTCGCTAAGTCGGCCAGGCACTTCGGTTCGCCTTGAGCTGGCCGTTGCGCGGCGGGTGGGTGCGGTCCATCTCGGCCGGTAGCAACGATCTGATTCCCGCAGGCGAAGGGATTCGTTTCTGGCGCGAATGCTGAGCCTTGCCCCCTCGTGATCGTTGCAGTGAGGCCAACGTCGGGCGGCGATGTAACTTTCGCCTGGGCTCTGCGAAGCATTTCTTCGACGGCTCCACGGAGAGAAGAGGTTGAGTCGGCGGAAGTGACAAGTGGGGTTGTGCTCTCCGGCCCCCTGACTAGCGCTTCCAAAGCGCCTCGCTCGTAACTGCTGGTGTCGACGCCTTCCGCTTCCATGAGAAGTCGCGTAATACTCTCGCCAGCCAGCCCGGTGTCAGGAGACGCCGTGGATGCGGCCTGCTGCCAGGCCTCTGTGTCCTCGGGGATCAGGATGCACGTTGGAAGGCTCAACAGCCCGTTCGCGGCTTCGATGATTAGGTGCGGTATCAGGTCGGATTCGGAGATCCACGCCGTCGCTCCCGGTGCGGTCACGCGCAGGGTCCAGCCGTCGGAACCCGTTACGTAGTGAATATGCCGACTGGGCATCCTGCGATCAACGGTGTATCTGACTCCCATATGGCTGAAGTTTTCTTGAGTGGGGTTGTTCGCATATACATCCAACCCAATCTGATCGCGGTCAGGGGGCGCCAGCCGGAGCTCTACGTCCCAGTCGGCGCTTGCGAGCGCCGCTAGCACCTCGAGCAACGCGCCTAGTTCGGACCAAGTCTCTGCCTTGTGCTGCGAAGAGTTCTGCATTGAACGAGCCTTGGGGTTAGGCCTGCGCCGCGGCACGTAGGGCGCGATAGAGCAGGGCAGGGTCGCCAAGCCGTCTGCGAAGTGCGCGTTCGAGTCCGCCGATCGGGTAGAGGTTCTGCGGGGCGCGTGTGTCCTTGTATTCACATGAGGCATATCTGCACAGGACGACTTGTGAGAGGTCGGCAAGCGCGATCGCGGCTGCGGCGTCGAGTTCTGCGGGCGCCTCTACACGCACGACGCCGGCCCAGGGTTGACCCGGGGGGCATGGCAGTCGCAAGTACCAGCTGTAGCGGTCCCAACTGGTACCGATGAGAAAGACCGGGGTGCGCTCGCCGGCCGCAAGGGTCGTGATCAGGGCGCTCTGTTCTTCAGCCAGGTACGTGGCGCGATGCGTCTTGACTAGGCCCAGAACGCGCGGGAGGTGGGTGCGCCCGCGCAGCGGTCCGTCGACCACGAGCAGGTCGATGTCGACGGTGGCAGGGTCGCGATCAGCGAGTTGGGCACGCGCGTTATTGCTGACATCTACTTCACTGTCTGCGAGCCGTCTTTGCAACGCTAGCGACAGTTCTTCGATGCTGCTGTCGTGCGACGGCCGCAAGGGATAGGAACCGGCCCGGGTGTCTATTCCCTGCGCGTCGGCAGCCGCGGTAAAGAGGCCGCGACGTACGTCCGACGTGAGCATGGTTGCCCGATCCGCGGTGCAACAGACGACGCCGGCGGCATATGACGCGGCGATACCCGGCACGGCTGCTCCGTCGGGTTGGTGCACCCATACACGCGCATCGATGCGTCGAACGCCGTCGACGAACAAGACGTGAGTTGGTCTCTCGACGTCGCACGGTTGTACGGCGGCCCAGTCACGTGGGCTAGCTTCGATGTTGATTCGGACTTGGGCGCTGCTGGGGTCGAGGTCGTCCGTGCCATCCCTCGAGCTGCCATAGCCGGGGTCCCATGCGTCGATATCGAAGCGCATCCGATCGGGGGTCACGGCTGGGTCCGAACCAGGTGCGCTCATGTGAGTGCCGTTCGCGTGACTGTCGCGCCGGTGCTGGTCTTGGCAAGTTCATAGCGGACGGGCACCCGGTCGGCGAGGGCGGGCACATGCGTTACCAGACCGACCATGCGATCGCCGCCGGCGGCGAGCCCTTCCAACGTCGCGGCGACCGTATCTAGTGTGGCGGCGTCCAGGCTGCCGAAGCCTTCGTCGAGGAATATCGAATCGAGGCTGCTGTGGCTCGTCGAGATGCCGGCGAGCTGTCGAGACAAGGCCAGTGCGAGAGCAAGCGAGGCTTGGAACGTTTCCCCGCCTGAGAGCGTCTTGACCGGCCTGAGGCTGTCTGCATCATTGTGATCGACGATTTCAAATACACCCTTATCGTCGCTACGCAGCTCGTACTGTCCGCCCGAAAGCTCCATCAGAATCGAAGAGCCGTCGGCGATGAGGACTTGTACTCCTTCCTGAAGCAGCCAGCGGCGAATCTGTGCGGCGCCAAGGAGTCGGCCGAGCGTTCTGGCGATCTGCTGTCGCTCACGGTGATCTTGGGCTTCGGCCGTGATCCGCGCGTGTTCATCTTGTCGGGATTTGAGCGTTGCAACCTGCGCTATGGCCCGTTCGTGAGTGGCAACGACGAGAGCTTCTACGCCCGCGAGTCCCCGTGCATCCATGGTCAGGTTCTCGGATGCAAGCAGTTCGCTTAGTTCGCGCTGTTGGCGCTCGAGTGTCTTCTCCAGTGTTGACTGCTTGGCGCTAAGGTCCGTCAACTGGTCGTGGACGGCGCCCCTCTTTGTCTCCGCGAACTTAACGAGCTTGTCCCAGGCCGACACGAGATCCTCGGGCAGCGCGGGAGCCCCGAGGGCGACCAACGGATCGCGAACAGCGTCGAGTGTTCGTCTTGCGTTGGTGAGTTCCGACTGTGTTTTCGTTAGGACCGCTTCAGCTTCTCGTCGTTTTGCGTTCTGTTCGGAAAGCGCCTCTAGTGCAGTAGTATGCGCGGCGGCGAGAGTGTCGAGTTTGCTGAGCGCCGCGTCGATGGCCTTGGGGTCGGGATGTTCGCCGATGACTTGAGCCAGTGCGGCCAGCCGCTTGTCGTGACTTTGCACAGCGCTCTGCGCTGCCGTGTGTGCGTTTGCAGCGTTGCTGAGCTCAGTTCGGGCGGCCTTGGCTAACTCGATGGCTTCCTTGAGTTGGGCTTGTGCGTCCACTAGGTCAGATGCGTCGAGTGCGGGCGGTAGATCGATAACGATCTGTTCGCAGATCGGGCACAGCTCACCAGCTGAGAGCTTGCTCCGCAGCTCGCTCGCAGCATGTCGGATTGTCATGTGGTCGCGGTGCTGCTGAGCTTGGTCCTGACGGGATTCCGCCTCGGCGAGTAGCTTTGACGCCGCAGTCACCATCTTCTTGTTTGCCGCCACTTCCTTTCGCAGACTTGAAGTCTGCTTGCTCAAGACAGCGTGTTCTTGGTGTGCGGCCCGTGCCGTGGCTAGTGGCTCGCGCGGTGGTGCGTCTTGGACGGCGGCCCGTGCGGTTTCTTCACGTTTCTCTGCTTTCGCGACTGCACTTGCCGCGAGTTTCGCGACTTTCGCAGCGTCCGCGTGCCTGGCCGCGACGACGTCGAGGCCCTTGGGTGGCTTGACCTTGCTCAGTGCCGCAACGTCGTCATGGAGTTGATCGGCCTTCTCGGCGAGCTCGTCGCGCTGCTTCAGACTGCGCTCGAGCTTTGGTAGACGCAGGTGGACTTGAGCGAGCAGCGTGGCGAGGTTGCTCACCCGATTGGTCGCTGCTTCGACCTCTTCCTGCGTGACAGCGAGCGTCGTGAGACGACTCTCGAGCGCGGCAGCGGCGGCTTCGTTGCTGGTGGCCCGCGTGTTAGCCATCTGTTGCAACTTCTCGTAGAGGCCCAAACCCAGAAGATCGATCAACATCTTCTCTCGAACTGCGGGCTTCTCATGCAGGAAGTCGGCGAACTTGCCTTGCGGGAGGACGACACAAGTCGTGAACTGCTCATACGGCATGACGTGTTCTTCGACCCAGTCAAGGATCTCGTCGGCAGCGCCGGCGAGAACAATGGTTGGGTCCTCCGGACCCCCGAATGCGGATGGGTCGTCGAGTCGTTCCAACCGGGTTTCCGCCTGGTCTACCTTGCCGCTCTTCGTCCGTCGGAGTTCGCGAACGATGACGTAGCGCTGTCCGCGAAGGTCAAAGAGAAGTCGGACGAGCGCTCGGTTGCTTGTCGGAGCGAGGGCATTCGCCACGATGCGACGGTCGTCCCAACGGGGGCAGGTTCCGTACAGGGCGAAAGTGATTCCGTCGATGACGGTGGTCTTACCGGAGCCGGTCGGGCCGATAAGGGCGAAGTAGTCTGCGTCGACGAAATCGACGTGGGCGGCCTGGCGGAAGATGCCGAATCCGTCGAGATCGAGGTGAACGGGACGCATAAATGCTCCTGGGACGTCAAACAGCCTGGTCGGATGCGCCGCTGTTGTTGGCGTACTCGTCGTGAAGTTCGCGGAAGAGCGATCCGAGGCGCGGGTCCTCGACTCCCTGCTCGCTGAGATAGGCGTCGAACATTTGTGCGGGAGTGCGGTCAGTCAATTGCCGGGTGGTTGACGGTGTCGCAACCGCGCTGGCCTGAAAGTCGGGGTGGATACGCAGCTCAAGTGTTCCGGGCAAGAGTTCCTGCACTTGTTCGCGGAGACCCGCGCGGCTCTTCTCCTTAAGCACGACGCGTAGCCAGCAGTCAGCGAGGCCGTCCGCAGTGCCAGCGAGCTCGTCAAGAGTTCCGGTGATAGTGCGCAGGACGCGGCCGTGAGCGAGGGTCTGAGGCGAGACTACGGCGGGGGTGTTGGCGGTGGCCTCGACGAGCAGCACGTTGCGCGTGTTGTCTTGTTCGCCGAAGTCGATGGCTATGGGACTGCCGCAGTAGTGGACTGGGCAGGCGGCCGGAAGTGATTGCGTGCGGTGCAGATGACCGAGTGCGACGTAATGGGCGCTCTCGGGGAAGGCCTGCGCAGGCACGTGATACTCGAAGATGGTGTGCGCAGCAAGTTCGCCTCCGCCCATCTGGCCGTTCGTGACAGTGAGGTGCGCCATCAAAATATTTACCGTGTCGTCGCCGAATTCGTCGGTTAGAGAACCGACCATTCGTCGGATGACTTCGTCGTAGCGGCTGGTGTTATCCATCGCTGTGCCGGAGACGATTTGCGCTGCGCGGACCGCATACTTCTGGGAGAGAAACGGCAAGGCAGCGACTCGGGCGCCCTCGCCACTTCGAGTTATCACCTCGATGACACCGCCGTCGGTTGCGCCGCGAGGTGTTCCCAACAGTTCGATCTTGGCGGCGGCCATCAGCGGACGGTAGGCATCGAATGTGCGGGCGTTGTCGTGGTTGCCAGCCATCGCGATTACACGGGCACCAGTTTGTGCGAGCGCGAGCAGAGTCTCCACCACAAGTTGTTGTGCTTCCGGCGTTGGAGCCGCGGTGTCGTACAGATCGCCCGGGATGAGAATCAGATCGACCTGAGCGGCGTCGGAGATTTCGATGATCTCGGCCATGACGGCCTTCTGCTCGTCCATCCGACTGTGACCTTTGAGGACCTTGCCGATATGCCAATCCGAGGTGTGCAGGATTCTCACGACGGCCTCGCCGTTCGCGAATGGTCATGCCGGGCATGGGACCGGCTGAGTCCCCGCCCCGGGGCGCTAGAACGGCGGCGGGTCATTGTCGGGGGCGTTGCTGGGTGGGGCGTTGGCCGATGTGGTCCCTGGGACGAGCTCAAAGACATCCTTTGGAAGGTTGGCCGTTGCGGCGGCGGGTGGTCCATCGCCCCGTTCGGATCGACGAGTCGCCCAGGCTGGGAACGGGAACTCCACGACCAAGGGGACCGGGATCTCGGGCTGGGAGACGAACATGGTGCCCGGCTTGGCGAGCATGGCTCGCTGACGTTGACTTGCCGGCAAGAAGCCGTACTCGGGTCGACCGGCCTCGGCCGAGTCCAGGCGGCCGACCACGCGGATCGAGCTGTTAGCAATGATCCGCCGTTCAACCTCGCTGGCGGTTTGCTGGGCACCGATCAGGATGACGCCGAGGCTGCGTCCCCTCTCGGCTATGTCAAGCAGCACGTCTTTGATTGGGCTCGAGCCCTCGCGCGGGGCGTACTTATTGAGTTCATCGAGCATGGTGAACAGCAGGCTGCCAGGGCCTGCGGCTTCCTTGCGTTCAAACTCATTCTTGAGGGTCACACCGACCACGAAACGTTGTCCGCGCTCGGGAAGGTTGTGCAAGTCGACGACGGTGACCTGACCGTGCTCGCTGCTCAGAGCGCGTTTCGGCATGTCGCGCAGATCGGCGCGGATCAGCGCCCGCAGCGGCCTGAGTGAGGAACGCAGTCGGCGAATAAACGCGTTGATGGTGCCTTGACCCATGACGGGCCCAGCCCAGGTGGTTCGGGTGGCGTCGTCGTTAAGTCGGTTCTCGATGAGTTCGACGAGTTGGTCGTAGGTACGGACTGTCTCACCGTCGATGCTCCACGTACCGTCGGCGCCGGGTGTGCCGTCGCGGCGCAGAACGTTGGCCACTTGGTGAATAACCATTACGTAGCCGTGGCGCTCGTCCTCGGCGTCGGCGAACACGAACGGCAGCAGCTCGCCCTGGCAGAACTCCGCCAAGGTCCACCAAAACGCTTGCACTCCAGTTGGGCGAGAGGTCACGTGCGGGCGCCCAGTGTTATCGCCAGGTAAGGGCGGTGCGTAAAGCGAGATGGATCGAAATGGTTCCGCTGGCAGGCCCATCGCGGAGTACCTGTCGCGTGCCCTTGCGTCAAGCTTCAGGTTGGTGTGATCGAGGAACAGCAGATCCTCGCCTTTCACTGAGAAAATCAGCGCCTTGGCATTGTGCGCTGCCTTCCCGAGCACAGACGAATGGAAGATCGAGTAGAGCAGCCATGTCGCGAAGCTGGTCTTCGTGGCGACGCCGCTGACGCCGGATATCGAAATGTGCGCGCCTCGCGTCCCGTCTACGAAGTCGAAGTTCAGGAACAGCGGTCTGCCGTCCCTCCCTAAGCCCATCGGCAATTGCCGGTCCATTTGATCGAAATAGAGCGCCCGATCGCGCTGCGCTCCTTCTGCTCGAAACACCGTCGCGCCGGGGCGTGGGGGCACATAGATCTCCGGCTCGACCCGCGTGGTGGTGATCTCTGCTGCCTCCTGCACCTCTGCAGGTAGCACGCCGTCCTCGATGAGGAACACATCGGAGGCAAACTGAGCACCTTCGTGACGAGCGGTGACCTGCGTCACGACGCCCGACGTAACAACGGGTGCGCGTCCGGGCACGGTGCGTTCCGTAAGCACCACGTCATCGAGCTGGAGGTACGCGTCGGCCTGCAGCGCGACCCAGAACTGCAGCGGGGTGGCGTCCTCGGTTCCCAGGACCCGACCCACTGGCTCAGGTGGACTCGCGGGCTTGGCGCTCGTCGCGTCGGTCAAGAACGCTCCCTCCACGAAGTCACTCGTACGGTATAGCCCTGCTACGACGGATACGGACCTTGCTGTCAACGCCCGTCCGATGCTGCAGAAGGCCCACCCGTGTCACGAAAGTGTTACGGCTGCCGACTGGGTCATGGCCTGACGCGCAGGACGATGGCAACCAACCGCCGACACCCTTGAGGTCCCAGCCGTGATCAGTAATTTCGGCGTCCACGCCCATAGCGGGGCACTCGTACCGCGGTCGCGCTCTTTGGCACTCCCAGGATCACGTCTCGAACGTCCTGCGTCCGAAAGCTGATCACGGCGTCGAGTAGCCCGCGAGCGTCCGGCGCCACCCCTGCGATGATTGCGGCCGCGAGTTCGCTTCGCTGGGTTCGGGCTCCTGCCTGGTTGGCGAGCTGCACCAGCTGGTCAAGTCTGCGATCGACCGCCAAAGGCCAGGTAATGGCTGCGGCCTTGCGGGGCGGCCCTGCCCCGGGCGATGCCGGGTCCAGGCTCACCGCCTGCTCTTCGCTCATCTCACCCACCCGGCGTGTCGACTAGAGGCTAAATATTTAATAACTACTATCTGTATCGCGTCTAAACCTATCGAAGGTACTTAGGCGCGTGAGGTGGTGCCCGATGGCCGCTATTGCTGGGCCTCCACAGGCGCG
Source organism: Frankiales bacterium (assembly GCA_033851265.1). Lineage (GTDB taxonomy): Bacteria > Actinomycetota > Actinomycetes > JAWWOW01 > JAWWOW01 > JAWWOW01. The sequence goes on along the minus strand of JAWWOW010000006.1, from coordinate 133,819 downwards.
GTGGATGACCCGGGCGAAATGTCGCCTCAGTCGTGACTATGGCCGGCCGGCGCGGAGCCAGGGATTGCCGGAGATCGCCGCACCGCCGGCTGACCCCGGTCCGTCCATCGGCCGGCGCCTCGGAGCAGCAGGACGAGCGTCAACGTTGTTTCTTGAGGGGGGTGGGCGAGCGCGCCCGAGTGCGTACGATCCCCACGTGGAAGCCAAACTGCGGGACTCTTTGCAGCTGGTAGTGAATGACACCGAGTTGGACTCCGACTACCGAAACCGAGCTGCGGATTTACTCGTCGACGTCAACCTCGACGATCACGATGTGCTGGTCGAGCTCGAGCAGATCTACTTGGACGCATGGCCACAGCTGATGGATGAGGCAGAGGATCCGGCTTGCACGTACGCCAGGTTCGTTGGCATCGACACATATATTTTCAACTATGCACGCGCGTCCACCATGCGAGCGTTCGAAGATGACCCAAACCGATATCGCCTGGTTCTGGAATCCCTCGGCGACGGCGCGCGCGTAGCTCGCCTGAACGAAGACCTCGTAGAAGAACCCGACGAGGTCTTGATCTCCGCCCGATACTCGTGGCTGATCCCGCACGACCAGGTCCAGGCCAAGGCATCGGACGATGTTTGGGACGCGATAAAGGCGAAGACCCTCCCCTTGCCCCCGTTTATATGCTTGGTGCTACCGGAGGACTTACTCCGGGACGCCGACGTGAAGGTTCGACCGCCGTGTGCGCTAGATGCTGCAATAACCCATCACGACGAGTGGCGCCGAGGAGCCACTCCAAACGAAGTGGTGGACGGAGACATTCCTCGACGGTGCTGTGATTTGGTGGCTTGGTACCCATGACCGCTCCAGCGAGCCAGTTCAATAGAGAAGTGCTGGCCCTAACTCGGCTGGTCGATCCGCAGGCACCGAATGCAAGTGTCGAATCGTGGCGAGCCTTGACGTCCCGCACGCCAGTCCACGACTACAAACTCCTCGCAGTCGCACTTCGGGATGTTCTACCGACGTTGTACTCGCTCGGTTATACCGACTACTACCGGTTCATCACGCGCCTGGCCGCTATGCACGATGTCTACGAAGTGCTTCCCGCGCTGTTGCTGATTGCCGAGGAATACACCGACGCGGATGCAATCGCCGCCGCCGCTGGCCTTGCCACTAATCCCGGAGTGAGACCCGCCGATATATCGCGAGTGGAAAGCATCATGACAAGGGTCGCGCGGGGTGAGTCCTTGGTTGGCCCCGCTGGCCTTGCGGCGCGGATCCGGTTCGATCCCGATTGTGATCCAGGCGATGATCCGGACTTCCGCCTCCTTAAGTCTCAGAGGTGGCCGGGGACGATCGAGCCTGACGAGTACGCTCATTTGCCGTTACCACCGCTCGTGGCCGTTTCTGAAGTCGAGGCACCGGCGCGAGATCTCTGGGTCTTGTTGGGCGATCTGCGGGTGGTGGGCGCGGGAGTGCGACGCCTGCCGGCCGCGCAACGCGAAATATCAGCAGTACACGGTGCGGCCTGGCTGGGTCCGCAAGTACTCAGGGTTGCCTGGCGTGCCATGCCCGACACGTCGAGCGCACCTGCGTTGCAGCTGACCGACACTCTTGAAAGCTTCTCCGCCCGGCTGCATGCGTTACAGGTAATTGACACGCGGTTGGCGCAGATGGGCCAGCGGCGGTTACGCATACAAGACTTCATCGCTCTCACGGTGGATCAGGCCTCGCCTGATGAAACGCTAAGCGACGCAGCGGTCTACGCTGCTGGCGAGGCAGGTGCCATCACACTGGAGTTGGCGCAATTGCGTCGTCGCACCTACGAGGTTCGTAGGGAAGCTTTTGAAGAAGCATTACGCGCGTTCGTCCACGATGCTTCGGATCGACCCGCCCTGCCTGCTGGGACAGGCAGTGGCATCGGTTACGAAGTCCTGGTAGCTGCCTTAGCGCAGCAGCTTGGCCCAACCCGTACCGATGAGCCCGACTTCCAGAAGGGCATTGAACTCGCTGTGGGAAGGCTCGTCGGCGAGCGCGTTCTCACGTATGTGGGGCAAGACCAACTGGCCTGGTCGACGGATGAGCCCGGGCACGAAATCCAAACGTGATTCCGTTGCCGGTTGATGCGACAGGAAGCGAGAGGCGGTACGAGCGCCGATACGCAAGTCCGGCCCTGAACGCGGCTACCAAGCGACGAGAGACGCGCTCCGAAGCGCGTCGCGACCACGACCGTGTTCTCTATTCGTCTTATCTCCGTCGCCTCGCGGAGGTAACGCAAGTCGTCGCTCAGAGCGCAGACCAGAGCGTGCTCCTGCACAATCGCCTCACGCATTCCCTGAAGGTTTCTGAGCTCGCGAAGACCATGGCGGAAAACCTTGATCACGACGATTTAGATCCCGATGTTGTTGAGGCTGCCGGGCTAGCTCACGACCTTGGCCATCCACCTTTTGGCCACAACGGCGAGGCTGAACTAGACCGGCTTCTACGAGACAACGGCGTCACAGACGGTTTCGAAGGCAACGCCCAAACTCTGCGCATAGTGACGAAGTTGGCGTGTCGTCATCCCGTCTTCCCCGGATTCGATCTAACCCGAGCGACGTTGTCTGCGCTCATCAAAAATCCCAACCTGCGGGCGGGAGACAAGCTTGATACCGGGGGCGCCTACTTGAGCGAGGCCGTCGACTTCCGATGGGCACTTGGATTGGCGGAGACAGACATGTCGGCGCAGCCGACCGTCGAGGCTCAGCTCGCGGATATTGCGGACGACATCACGTTCAGCCTGCACGATGTCGATGATTTCTACCGTGCTCGCTTGCTGACCATGGAGCAACTCGCCAAGGCCGATCCGGAGTATCTCTTGGCGAGCTGGGCCGAGCATCGACACATCATTCCGACCGAGACTGACCGTAAGGCTTGGCAAGAGGCGAGCGTCAACGTCGCTACTGTGCTTCAGCGGCCGGATCGCAAAGTGCTGCTCGAAATGTATCGAGGGACAAGAGAGCAACGCGGTCTACTGCAGGCTATGACCAGTCATTTCCTCGACCGGTGGACTGTGATGGTTGAGGTGAGGTCCGGAGACATCCATCTAGACCCGACCACGCATGCAGAGATCCAGCTAATTAAGCAATTCGTCTGGCGTCACGTCATCGAGCGCCCACAACTCGCGCGCCAACAGGAAGCTGACCGAGGCCTTTTGCAACGTCTGTTCCTTTCGATAAGTCGCTGGTTGGACTCCGAACAGCCACCAAAGTCCATGCCGGTCGCCTTGCGCGAGATGTTGACGGCGGCCGTCGAAGATCCGGACGTGCCGCTGGAAACGCAGGCAGACCTGGACCGCCTGCGGGTCCGTGCCGCCGGGGACTACATTGCGTCGCTCCCCGAGCGGCAAGCGAGATGGCTAGACCGGAGCTTGCACGGGCCCGCTCGTGGAACCGTTGACGGCGAATGACGCGACCTCAATCTCTCAGGTCGTGTCGGCGAGCAGCCCGTCCTTCAATCATGACCAACAAGAATTTCGCTGCGCCGCAAATTTGGTCCTCGCCGCGCTGACGAGGTCACGGCGAGGCGTCGCTTCTTGCGGGTTTGGGACCGGATGACCGCAGGGACCCAAGTCGGGTAAGGAGGTCGAACCAGAACTGCGATCCGGGCACAAGCCCGATCACTGTGATCAGCCAACCCGCCAGAATGGCGAGAACGAACCAGACATCGGCCCATCCACTACGGTCCGGGTTTGCGAAACCGTACTTGGCTGCACCATGACAGTTGGCGCTTTTGACTTTGCATTCGGGGATGATCCCCCAACCGATGGGCAGACCGCCCCCGCGCAGATCGGAGATTTCCTTGCGGGCGTCGTTGATGCAGTCGCCTGACATCGTGGAGTCGCATTGAGCGTGCGCGATTGCTTGTGTTACGACAGTCTCTCGGAGCGCTTGGTCGGTGTACAGGTCACGAGCAATGGTGAGCGCGTTCACGTTGAACGCAAGGACTAAGGCCGTCCCCAGTGCGATGGAGATCCACCGCACGCGTCGCTTGTACCAGCCGGTCACACGGTCCATATGATCGTCGTACCAGTACTCGACTTCCCGGCGGAACTTGTCCATGTCTCCGGTTGCAGTCTTCGTCAAGGCCAGCAAGGACCTCTTGAGCGGGACGCTGTCGTCCAAAGCCTGTATCCCAGCAACGGCCGCAGAAAGGTCCGTGGCTCCATCAGCGTTTGGAATGAGATGGTCCAGCACCGCCGCGGAAAAACTCCGTGCCGATAGGTACGCAGGCAGTTGGCGGCGTTGCTTGATCCGTCTTAGCTCGTTGTCGAATGAAGGTGGTTCTTGCTGTGCATGAGCTATTAGTGCGTTCTCGAGGAGTTCCTGACTCAGTGGCTTGGCGCCTCCTGACGAGGGGTGGGTCTGTGCAGCAGGAGTGGGCTGGCCGTCGACCAATGCCCGCAACCCGCGCAATAGATAGTCCCCGCGCAGCCCGAGGAATGCCGAGGTCGCCTCGGTGAGCACAGAAACCAACGCTGCGAAGAGCGCGAACGTAAGGGTCAGACCGATTGCCACGTTGAGGATCAGCGAGTCAGTCACAATTCCTCATTTCGCACGCCACGGAGGAGGTTCGAATGGACCCGAGGGCGACATCATGACCGCCTTCCGAAGAGAACTGCCCCGTCCCTTTACGGGCAGGGACCGGGGGTCCTTTGAAAGTCAGGCTGAACGCGTTACATGGCGACGTCGTGGCCGGTGGGCTTACCAAGGTCTTCGCCGCTCGACCGAGGAGCGCCGCTGTCTCCGTCAACGCTTCTCGCCATCCCCTTCTCAAGACCTCCTAAGCGACTGCTAACTGTCCGGCTCTCTGAGAGCCCGACGTCATGCCAGGCGATCTGACTCATCCGCGCCACACGTTCTCCCGGTGCCAGTCAAAGTACGCCGCGCGCGCCTCGCTGAAAGCCAGGCAGGCCAGACCCGACAGATCTTTCAAGCGCCGCTGCAAGGCGGGATGTTCGCTCCGATGGAACGTGGCTGTCACGATGTGTCCAGTCTCGCTGACGGACAAGTAACCGAGCTCGAAGAGCGCGTCACAGCCGAACACACAGGCGGGCATGGCGACGTTAGCCAGATCACGCCGCTCAGGATCCGTACAGACGCTACGCCGTTTTATGTGAGCAGCCCACAGGAACCTGACCGGGTATTCCTCGCCACAAATTGCACAGAGTCCTTCCAAGGACGAGCCGAATAACCGTCGGCGGAGTTCACGCTGTTCACGTCGGGTGGTGCCTGTATGCAACCCAGTCAAGTCGCCCTCGAATGGGAGGTCGGATTCGTCGCTCGGGTCGTCATCCAGTGGGTTCGAAGGTGGCTCGTCGAGGAGCGTGATCGTTGGCGGGCTTTCGTTGTCTGCGTGAGTTCCCGGTAGGGTCAACAGAACCGCCCCAATGAATGCGCTGCGGTACCCGACGGTCTTAGGGCCAATGACCACTGACCCGTGGGCAACGAGCGAGTTGAGCGCCGCCTGCACATCGGAGATTGACACGAGCCGACCGTCGGGAGAGCGCGTAGTTCTTACGATCACATTGGGTGGTCGTACGCCAAGTACAACGTTTTCGTAGCCCGCGACGGTGCTTAGCGGAATGCCGATGAGGCGACGCAACAGATCCGTTGCATCGGACTTGGCCTCCGGCGGCAGGCCCGTGCCTAGCCCGTCGATCGATCTGCCGTGGACCGCCCTAAGCAACCACTCACCGAAGTCGTGTTCCAGAGGGAACAGGTATCCCTGTTTGACATCGAGGTTGTCCTGAAAAGGGCCTGACGGCCCGGCCCGGCGTTTCCATTCATCAGGGATGTCATGTCGAGAGAGTGGGGGCCGGACATCCCGATAGGAGGCACGGAGGAGCCGGCCTTCCTGGGGCCATAGGGCCGTTGGCAGCTCGTGAGGACGCTTGGCGTCCGTCGCCTCCGCCTCCGCCGTGCTAACTGCGCGAACGTGTTCGCCTACATAGTGGAAAATCTGGTCGCCTGTCCCAACTCCGAGCATCGTCTCCCAATGCTTCACGCGGCCCCCGCGCTTGTTCCGCTTGGGGGCCCAAAGGAACTCGCCGGCTCGTTCGGGGCGGTAGGACCGATTTTGGTTGACCCACCAGTAGGCCATGGCACCTCCTTGCAACGGCTACTCATCCCGACGCTCCAGCTAATAGTGTTCTGCGAGGGACGTCCGTCACAGGGCGGTGCTGGGCGAACCGGGGCCTGCCGGACCCCGACTGCTTGGCAAGGACACCGACCGGGCGATAGCAGCGCCGCATCAGTAGGCCGTGCTCCCGTCCGAAGTTGTCGTCCTCGGGTCCTAACCTGGTCCCGGTACCGGTCGTCATAGTTCTGGAGGCTGACCGGTTGCGCGAGCCTCTGGCTCGAATGGATAACGCTCGCTCGTGGCTTCCGAATCGCTCGGCGACCGCGCGGGCCTGGCACGCTCGATGTCACACGAGTGTCACAGACGCCCAATAACAGTGCAGCTTTCGTCGGCACTTATCGGAAGCCCTTGAGCGCCACTTAGCACGACACAGGACTGGAAGTAACCAGTCAGCAGAGACAGGCGTGGACTACGGATCAGAAGGTTGGGGGTTCGAGTCCCTCCGAGCGCGCAACGTACATGTGAAAGTTCGCCTGAGGCTTGACGTTTTGGCTTCGGCTGATTCTTGACACTCCCGACTCAGGACCTTCGGCCCTGTCCAGAGTCACCGAGTTGATGGATCGTCGTACCGGAACCAGACGTTCCGAACACGAGCGATGAGAAGGCGTTCACGATTAAGCGTTCCGGGATTCGCTGTTCGATGGCGGTAGCGACTGTCTTTCTCGTCGCCGTCTCTGGCGCTGTCTCGGGATCCGCCGCAGCCGCCGGTACGACGACCGTCCGCGACGCGAGCGCACTCTCCGCTCCGCCGACCTATCGGGCCGAGTTCGTATCAACAGCAGCGACCGGCCTCGCCATGAACGACGCCGGCGCGGTGGCGGGGACTTCTTATGTGGATAACGGTTGCGGTCCGTTCTGCCTCCCCCCTCTTGAGACCGTTGTCTGGCGAGGGGGTTTGCGCATCGTCCTTCCGGCCGTACCCGGGTTTTCGAGCATCACAGCCCTCAGCATCAATACGCAGGGCTGGGTGGCCGGATTTGCTGGCGTCATAGGCCTACCCACGCACGCCGTTGTGTGGAAGCCCACCGGCGCGACCTACCAGGCGATCGACCTCGGTGCGCTCCCGGGTACCACCCGCTCCACTGCTACCGGGATCGACAACTCGGGGCGGGTCGTTGGGTGGTCCACGACCGCGAACTTCCCGCCGAATGGATCGCCCTTCATGTGGACCGAGTCGGCTGGCATGGTCGATCTCTCCGCTCAGGGCTTCCCTGATGAAACGCCGCTCGCGATCAGCCCAGGTGGAGCGGTAGCCACCCAGTTCACCTGGTACCGCCTGGAAGATCCGACCAGCGTCGTGACAATGCCGACCGCGCCGGCGGGCTACGTGGTCGGCGGCGAAGCCACCGCGATCAACGACACCGGCGACCAGGCGCGCTTCCTCATCTCGACTGGCACCGCGAACCTCCGCTATCTCTTCCGGTTCCACCATGACGGCACGTGGCAACGGATCTCGTCCAGCGGGATCAAGAACACCCCGTACGGCATGGGGTCCATCAACGCCGCGCGCGACATCACGGCCACGGTCATCGGTGTCGGCGTAATCGCCTACGGTCCGACCGGGCTCGCACAATCGCTCGCGGACCGCCTGTCTCCTGCCTACCCGGACCGCGACATCACGAGGGCTGGCCCGATCAACGGCGCCGGGCAGATCCTGGCACGGGTCATGGTCGGTCGTTCGGTCCGGTTGATGCGCCTCGCGCCGGTCGGAGCCTGCGGCGCCTACTGCATGCGGGTCAGTGCGATCCAGATGAGCGGCAAGTTTGTTCAAGACCCGAAGGACCCTGGGCATTGCACGGTGAATGGAAAGGCCTACAACCGCGTCACTGTGACTGCGACCGTCACCAACTCAGCCGGGGTGAAACTCAGCGGAGTCTTGCTTAGTGGCCGATTCCTCGACGACTACTGGACAAGTAGGCCCGTCTCGGGCAGGACTAACAACGGCGGAGTCGTTTCGTTCGTTAACGAGGGCTTGTGCGGCGTCGGTGCCGTGGCGTTCCTGGTCGAGAGCGTGAAGAGCGGTCCTCGGGGTTTTGACCGATCGGTCGGAGTGCTGACCAGCTGGGTAATCCCGCAGACCTGACATCAGGTCCAGCGTGGCGCGGTCGTCGAAGATTTCAGATTGCTAGTAGGTGCTTCTGTCGACGCAGTCATCGGGCTTCGGCACCGCAGGGTCGCGCAGCTGCCAGCAGATCGGACCAGTCGGGGCAGGTGGGTGCCGATTCGCTCGTCCGGCCAGAGGTAATACTCGGACCGTTGCCTTGCCTTTGCAGGGTCCGATGGGAGCAGTCGCGGTGGCTTCCCATCGGCGAGGTCCGAATTGAAATCCCCCGAGATATGCGCAGGGCGGAAGGTTGATTCGAATCGTTTCGGTTCCGACCAGCGTCCAGGGCACCGACAGTTGGCGATACGCACGCGTCAGGGACGGCGCCGGGCTTCCGCCGCAGACTCCTACGCCTGGGCTGCGGTAGACGTATCCCTGTCCGGATTGAGCGTTGACGATCACTGCCAGTGAGCCGGAGCTCGGAGTGGGCCAAGGTGTTTGCGGTCCGCTTACACCTGCCGGGCAACTGGCCCCGCCGCCGTATTGCCCGGGATGGGCGACGTACACCCAGGCGAGAGTGCCGGCGAGATTGGCTACCAGTGACGCCGCCGGCTTGGAGGCGGATCCCGGCACACGCGTGGTCGCGAGTCCGAAGATCGGGGTGATCTCTCCGGTGACAAAGGTTTGGATCTCGATTGCGGCAGCTGCGGCCTGTTCCCGGCTGATTGCAGGATGGCCGCCTTGGACCGGACGGATTTCCAGCGCGCCACCATCCAGGATCACCGGTGCCGTCGTGTGCGTCTTGCCGCCACCGGTGCAGCTTGCTGTCGCAACCACCAATCCACCGAGTGCAACTACCGCCCAAAGTCGCATGTGGCCTCCGTGTCGGAGGTTAGACGCTGGCCCGATCAAGAACGTTGCATGCGTTCCGGACCGCACGAGAACGGCTCTGTGCGCTGTCCGACCGGTCACGCCCCGTCTGCGCTGGCGAATTCCTCTTCGCTCGACCAAGCGCTGGGACAAAGACACCATCACCCAGCGCGAAGAACTCCTCCACTCCGCGGCGGGCGGCTACCTCGACCGCGATCGAGCGGTCGCCTCAGTCGGATGTGCCAGTTCCGCAATCGGGCTGGAACGTCATGCGCAGGCTGTCGACCACTCGCTGGGCTTCGTCAATCAGGTGTGCCTTGTTCGGAGCGTTGGCCACGATCCGGGCGTTGACGATGATGGTCGGGCCGCAAGGCGGCTGGCTGACTACCCACGTGACGCCATCAGGACCGGCAGGTAGCCGTCTGACATAGCGGCCGGCTGTCAACGCGCCCGATCCGAGCGCTGAAGGTGCACCGGGCGAGGCGTTCCAGCCGAAATCAACGATCAGTGGATTTCTGCTATCCGGTTGAAGCCCTCCGCAGCCGTGGTCGTGGCGTGCACCGCATCCCGGGATCCGATGGGCAGACAAGAACCCGAAACTACCGGACCTGATGAATTCCGGTGCCCCGTAATTCGTGTCCGTTAGACCAGCAGGCACGGTGACGGAGAACCCAGAAAACTTGGCCATGTGGTCAGAGGCCTGAGTACATCCAGCGAATGCGGCTGCAGCGAGGGCAGCAGAGAGCAAGCGCAGGTAGGTCGGCGCCTTATGTATTACGGTCCGGCGGGCAACGAGCATTGCGGGACCTCCCGGACCGGAACGATACGACAGTCCGGCGCGCGTGCGGCGTGCTTCGGCAATGGGTGCGACTGACCGTTCAAGAGCTCTGCGTCTAACACGCGTCTAACGAACTGCCCAATCCAGGCAGGCGAATGTCGGCGCTCAAGCACCGACCTAGCAGCGTCGAAGACCCTGAGTGTCCCCCTATGACGCAATGAGGGCCTGACGGTCGATGTTTGCTGCCGTCTTGGCCATCGTCGCCCTATGTGCCACCGCCCTCGTGCTGTTGGCCGCTTTGTCGCCACGATTCGCAGAGCAAGTGTTTCGGCTACCCGCCCCTGTTCGAAATGGGGCCGTTCGTCATCGCGCGCTCAGCCGGGTGTCGGCTGCGTTCGGCTGGGTGGCGTTGGAGGTCGTCGGCTTCACCGCCGAATGCGCGCAAACGGGCAAGCCGAGCAGCGGTGTGGTCCTTGGGTTGATCGTTGGGGCGGTGACCGCCGGGGCCGGCGACATCGTGCTCGCAAGACTCCTAGAGACGTGGGGTCGCGATCACACCGGTCGGACGCTGCCGCTGCCGTCGCTCGTCACGAACCGCTGCGCCGCCGACATGCCGCGACCACAGTTCGTGCCTAGGTTCGTGTCAGCACTGGCGTTCGCGGCCGAGATCGAGGGCTCGCCGCGCTTCGATCGTCTGTTGCGATGGGCAAGGAACGGTCTTGCCGTCGTTGCACTCGCCAGCATTGTGTTGGCTCGAGTGTCACAGGCGAGCAGGGTCGGTCGCGGTGGTGAGGACGGGCCGCCGCTGGCGATTTACGTGTTCATGTTCACGCTCGGATTGGTCGGCCTTGTGGTGCTGTTTCAGCATGCAAGGCGAAAGCACGCCGACCGGCGCGCCGCACATCGTCATGGCGCGAGGCTCAACGTTCAATCGATCGCTCACGCGCACGGCTGGCACGTCTGTGCGCCGACGGCGAAGAGTTTCAAGGCGCGCTGGCCGGGGCTGCCGTTCTTCCCTGTTGATGCTGATCACCGGGCGCTGCAAGCGCTAGCAGGCCACGTGGGTGCCTACCAGTTGTTCATTTGCGAGGAACGAAGTGGCGCGAAGAGCAGTCGCGAGTTCCTCACCCGGCAGATGCGTCACACCGTCTACGTGATGTGGCTGCCCGGAGTAGACCTTCCTTCCCTGAGCCTTGCTGGGCGCGATGCTCGTTACCCGGTCGAGCAGATTGGGAATCAGACGCTCGAGTCAGAGACCTTCAACCGACGCTTCCACGTCAGCTCTGTGGGAGCGAAGTACGCCTCGGCCGTGCTCACTCCACGGCTGATGCACTATCTGCTGGGGAACTTCCCGGAAGGGTCACAGCTGGTCCTGGGCGGCGACGCCGTCGCGCTGGTGGCACCAGGCCGCCTGCAGCCATGGCGAGTCGAACAACATGTTGCTTGTCTTTCCGACACCGTCGCTCTGCTGCCGTCGTACCTGCTGCGCGATCACCGGATCGAATCACTCAGGCAGCAATCTCGACCCATCGTCACTTACTGAGCGACCGCCAGGTTGCTTGCAGCACGCGTACAGGATCAGCGCCGAAGTAATTCCATGGCATCGGTGAGACCAGACCCTGCACGTCCGAGACCGCTTGCACGAACCCGTCGCGGTCGTCCTGGCCGAACGCGACGACTACCAACATGTTGCGGACCGTCACGCTGCTGCCATCGACGGGCGCGGTCAACAGCGGACCGAGTCGCTGCTTCGCCTGTTCGATCTCCGCGAGAACCGACGTGGCTTTGAAGTAGTCCCTGCGTTGCTTGGCCTCGTCCGGCTTGTCCGTGCTGAGATCCGCCCATCGTTCGACGTGTGCGAATATCGGCAGCTCGTGCAACGGGGAACCTTGGGGCGATTGATCGCTGACTCCGCGTGCAAACGCGAACATCTCGTCGTGGCTGCCGAACCACTTCTCGCATACGTACTGCATCATCTGCCGGTGCCCCTCAAGATGCCCGGGATCGCGTCGGCGAAGTTCAGTGAAGACTGAGGTCACGTCCTCGCGCGGATGTTGGAGTCCTCGAGCCGATGCAAGCAGATAGACCAACGGTGTCGGGTCCGCTGGGTCGAGTTCGGCGGCGCTGCGGAGATAGCTCTCCGCTCGGTCCAGCCAGCTCCAGAATGTCTTGAACTGCTCGGTCTGGACGTGCTCAGCGCGCTCATTGGTTCGGGCTCGCCAGCCGGCACGCAGAGCCGCAGCTCCAGCGAGCGCGTGCGCGGCTGCCTCGCCTGGATCGTTGGCCACGTGTGAAGCCGCCCACTCAAACGGCAAGTCGTCCGCTAGCGCCCAGACAAGTTCGAATCGTTCGGGATTTGCGGCTCCGCGGACGGCCGCCAAGACAGCGTCATAGTTGCCCTGTGCGACCGCAGCGCGTAGGCCAGGCAACTGTGGGCTGTCGCCCGGCCACGCGGTGAGTGAAGGTAGCTCTTGTTTGGCGGAACGTCGGAATAACGCCATGGGGACAGTGTGCCGGTCCAGGAGTTCGGTCCGCTGTCCTCGGCTCCATGATCCAGTCTCGTTCGCGGTGACCTGACAAGACCGCGTCAACGAGTAGACTGAGCGAGTCCTGAGGCATCCGCCCTCGACTTCTGGCGAGTCCCGCATGTCAGTCGGGGAGCGCGCGAAGGCGGGTAGGCCTCTGGGGTCCGGATCTGGACCCGTAGGCAGCGGTCGTACGACGCCGCGCATCGTTGCGGCGCAGCCGACGGCGGCGCGGGTGCATGTTCGGTCGACGTTTGAGGAGGGGGCGAGTGCCCGCACGACCTCGTCGCCGTAGCCGCGGCGGCGTACCGCTGCCGGAACGCGAAGGCGCGGCCGGCCGACCGGCACGGCAGACCCAGTCGCAGCGCCGACCGACACGGCAGACCCAGTCGCCAGGCGCGGGCCAGCGACGCTCCGACCAGCCGCAGCGACGGACGCCGCCGCGTCAGCGTCAGGACGAGGGACCGATCGCCGTCCTCGCCATGGCTGCCGCCGATGTCGACCGCGCCGTCTCCCAGCGCCGGATCACTCCGGGGACGCGGGCCACGTTCCAGGCCGTGGCCCTGCTGCTACGCGAACAGCGGGCGGAGGCCAGGACCGCGCCGATGAGCGAGGTTCAGCGCACCGCGCACATGAAGCGGATCGACGGCCTCGCGGTCGCCCTCGCCCGCATCGCCACGCGGGACACAACTCTCTTTGCCCTGCTCGCCGACGACGCGCCGCTGCTCCCGGGCACCGCCACCGCCAACCGCGAACTACGGATCAAGGCCGGTCTCAGTGTCGAGGCCGAACCGGTCGTCACGAGCCAGCCAGAGACCACGCCCGCCCGCGATCAGCGGCAGGTTGTTCCGCAGTCGGCCATCGCCCGAGGCCTCGCCAGCCCGTTCCTCGTGCCGGACTACTCCGCAGCCCCGGCGCTCCGGCCCCGGCCGCGGCTGCTCGCCGACTGGGAGCTGATCCCCTCGTTGCTTCGCGCGTTCGAGGAGTCCACCGTCGACGCACCGTCCTGCATGACCCTTCCCGATCCGCGCGAGGCGCACATCGCGACCGGGCTAGACCTGATGCCGCACCAGGCCCAGGTCGTTGCGAAGGCGAAGGACGGTCACCGCACGTTCCTGCTCGCCGACGAGCCGGGTCTCGGCAAGACCGCCGAAGCCTTGCTGGCTGCGCAGGCTGTCGGCGCCTACCCGTTGCTCGTCGTCGTGCCGAACGTCGTCAAGACCAGCTGGGCGCGTGAGGCAGCTATGTGGACCCCCAAACACGGCGCCACCGTCATCCACGGTGACGGCGAAAAAGTCGATGCCTTCTGCGACATCGTCATCGTCAACTACGACATCCTCGACCGGCACGTCGGCTGGCTCGGCAAGTTCGGATTCCGCGGGATGGTCGTCGACGAGGCGCACTTCATCAAGAACAAGTCGTCGCAGCGCTCGCAACATGTCCTCGAGTTGTCTCGCAAGGTCCGGCAGCGCGCGACGCGCCCGTTGTTCATGGCGCTCACGGGTACGCCGCTCATCAATGACATCGAGGACTTCCTCGCGATCTGGGAGTTTCTCGGCTGGATCACCGACAGTGAAGTGGGTCCGGACCTTCTGCATGCCCTCGAGGCCAATGGCCGGACTCCCATCGACCCCGGCTTCTACCCGGCGGCTCGCCAGGCGGTCATCGAGATGGGCATCGTGCGGCGGCGCAAGGTCGACGTCGCCAAAGACATCCCGGCTCGGCGGATCGCCGACGTGCCCGTCGAGCTCGATGGAGCGTTGGGTACGTCGGTACGTGCCGCGGAGCGCAAGTTGGCACGACGACTCGTCAAGCGTTATGAGAGTGCGGTGGCAGCACGCAAGGATGCCGAGCAGATCGTGGGTATCGACGAGTCGATCGTCCGCCAAGTCTGCGCGCGAGAGCTGCGCGAATCGAACGAGAACAGCACCGGCGAGAACGTCTTCTCCATGATGCGCCGGATCGGGCAAGCAAAGGCCGAGCTGGCTGCCGACTACACGGCTCAGCTGTCGCGCAGTGCCGGCAAGGTCGTGTTCTTCGCCAAGCACATCGACGTGATGGACGCGGCCGAGCAGGTCTTCGCGAAGCGCGGCATCGGCTACACCTCGATCCGTGGTGGCCAGACCACGCGCATACGGCAGAAGAACATCGACGCGTTCGTCGACGACGACGACGTACACGTCATCGTCTGCTCGCTGACGGCCGCCGGCGTCGGCATCAACCTGCAGGTCGCCTCCAACGTCGTTCTGGCCGAGCTGTCCTGGACCGCCGCCGAGCAGACGCAGGCGATCGACCGTGTCCACCGAATCGGTCAGGACCAGCCCGTCACCGCGTGGCGGATCATCGCGGCTCAGACCATCGACGCAAGAGTGGCCGAGCTCATTGGCGCCAAGGAGGGTCTTGCCGCACGCGCACTCGACGGTGCCGACGTCGAGGGCGCGGGCATCGACGTACAGCTCGAAGCCCTCGTCAGCCTGCTGACGGACGCGCTGGCCGCTGCCTGAGGTTTTCAGCAGCTGGCGACTTGCGGAGCTGCGCACGATTTGCGAGATGGTTTGCGTCCATCGCGTCGTGCCATAGTGGATCGTGGATTTCGGCGCGCACTTGCCGCTGATGGATTTCGGCGGCAACCCCTACACGTTGGACCATCTGACCGCCTACACGAAGACGGCGGCACAGTTGGGGTTCAGCGCGCTGTCGACCAACGACCACATGGTGTTTTCAGTGCCATGGCTTGACGGCCCGACTGCGTTGGCGTCCGTGATCGGGTGTTCCGGGACCATGACGCTCGCCACGACTGTCGCGCTGCCGGTCGTTCGGGGACCCGTACCGTTCGCAAAGACGCTGGCCGCCATCGACCGACTCAGCCAAGGGCGACTTGTCGTGGCGGTTGGTCCGGGCTCCTCACAACAGGACTTCGACGCCGTCGGCATCGACTTCGATGAGCGGTGGGCACGACTCGACGAGTCGATCGGTGCCCTTCGCGCGTTGTGGCAACGCGATGCGAAACCGTTCGTTGGCCGCTTCTACTCGACCGAGGGCATCAGCCTCGATCCGCACCCGATCGGCAGAGCAGGCCCACCCATCTGGATCGGGAGCTGGGGGTCGGCGGCCGGATTGCGCCGCACCGCCCGCTTGGCCGATGGGTGGCTGGCCTCCGCGTACAACACGACGCCCACGTTGTTCGCCGAAGCGTGGTCACAACTGCAGGGCCTACTCCCGAGTCACGGCAAGGATCCTGAGTCCTTCCCGAACGCGCTCGCGACCATGTGGTTCTACATCACCGATGACCATGCCGAGG
This sequence comes from Frankiales bacterium, assembly GCA_033851265.1. Taxonomy (GTDB): domain Bacteria; phylum Actinomycetota; class Actinomycetes; order JAWWOW01; family JAWWOW01; genus JAWWOW01. The sequence continues at coordinate 118,129 of JAWWOW010000006.1, read as the reverse complement.
CTGACAGGGTCATGCGGGAACGGGTCGTGCCGACCATCCACCGTCCAGAGGAGATCCTTCGGGATCGGCTGCCGGTCGGCCCGGCCGAACTGTTCGCCGAGAAACTCTCGGCGTTCGCCCTTGCCGGTGTCCAGCGGGTCTTCATTTGGCCGGTGGCCGACGAGGCCCACCAGCTCGAACTGTTCTGGGAACACGTACGGCCCGCTATCGACCTCCCTTGACGCTACGCAGTTCGCTCCGCGAGTGTCGCTGACCGACAGAATGGGAGCGTCGATGTCGGTCGGTTCGCGAAGGAAGAGTGCAGTTGCGATCGCAGTGATCGCCGTGTTGATGACCGGCGTACCGGTCGCCGCAGCCAAGAGCATCCGAGTCGCCGGTCTTTACCTCAGCACGGCCGGAGGCTGTCCGGCGCCGGCCGTCGACCCGAACACGAGATTGGGCAAGATCTCGACGGCTAACACCTACCTTCGGTCACTCGTCACGCACGACACGAGCGAGTTGCGTGTGGCGAAGAACGTGATTCGTACCGAACAAGGGGGTGTCACGGCCAACGGCGCCAAGGAGATCTGCAAGGGCAACCAAGGACCCGTGACCATCGAAGACGCCGTCATCGGCATGCGTGAGGTCCGCTGGGTTGTGACTGATGGCGACGATGTCACCGCCTTCTACCTGCTCGACAGCCCGACATCGCCGACGTACATCGCGGAGCGCTTCCGCGTCACCAACGGGTTGATCCACCACATCGAAGCCATCTTCTACATCGACGTTGCGGGCTATGCGGTCGGACCGGAGTCGGTCGCGTCCCGACCCGAGGGCGTCACCGGACGTGTGTTCGGTTCTGATGAGGGTCCAGTGGGATTCTTTGCGCCGGCGAACCATCAGGGAGCCGTTTCCCAGCCACGCCCTGCGCCCCGCGCCACTGTGCTAGCGGCGGCCAACGCATATCTGCGCGCCTTGGTCACCCATCACGCGGTGCAGATTCCGCTTGCCAAAAACGCCACCCGCATCGAGAACCGGCGAGTGCACGGCAGCAGCGGTGCGCAGATCCGTGCTCAGATCGAGTCAGCTGCCAACAAGGTCAGTGCGTTGTCCGACGTGCGCATCTGGGTCGATGGCACTGACGCCGTTGCGATGTACAAGATTGCGACGACGGCCGTGGACAAGGTCGGGGTCTTTGGTTCCGACGTATGGGCCGCGACGCGGATCCGCGTGCAGAGCGGTCAGATCACGCAGGTAGAGAGCATCTGCTCGGGTAGCGCGTTGTGCGGAGAGCAGCGTTAGACGAGATCAGTAGCTCAGCACGCGGTACTGGATGTGGGTTGCGTACGGCGAGTCGAGCACGCGAGTGCACTCGAGCCGGAGCCGGCTGCCGAGCTCGCCGAACAGTTGGCGCCCGGCGCCAAGAATGACCGGGGCGACGTGGATGTTCAGGGTCTCAACCAACCGGGCTTGCAATGCCTGTTGCGCGACGCTCGCGCCACCGCCGACGTAGACGTCCTTGTCGCCGGCGATCTGTTGGGCTCGCTCGACTGCGGATTCGATGCCATTGACGAACACGAAGCCCGTCGCCGGATCGGGCGCGTCGTTGACGCGATGGGTGACCACGACGCAAGGAATGCCAAGCGGTGGGTTACCTCCCCACCCGTCGACGATGTCGTACGTGCGGCGGCCCATAACCGCAGCTCCGGCTTGCGCCACCTCGTCGAGCACCTGCTTGTCGGCGCCAGTCTGCGCAGGGGTGTGCGGAGCGTCGTACGTCCACGGCCCGCCGAACACCCAGTAGTGGAGCACCTCACCGTTCTCGCCCAGGCCCGCGCTCGGTCCGTCGTTTGGCGCTGTTACGAACCCGTCGAGGGACATGGTGATGTCGAGTACGACGTGGCCCATTCGGTCCTCCCGAGCACCTGCTTGATCAGCGCAACGGCGCGATGACGTCGTCGGCGTACTGCTTGACGCCGTCTGCCTTCGCTTGCACGTCGTCGTCGGCTGCCCCGTAATACATCCAGGGGATCGTGATGACGTCGGTGACGCCGAGCGCAGCGATGGATCGGATGTCGTCGGGGGTGTTCATGATGAGTGGGGTCACCTTGATCTCGAACGGGCCCGTCCCGTCGTCGCTGTGGAGCGATCGGCCGTGCGCGTCGAGCATCTTGCCGAGCTTGCCGACGATGTCCTCGATCTCTTCGGTCGTGACCTGTACGGCGATCCACCCGTCGCCGTACTTCGCGGCGCGTTCCAATGCAGGGTCCGAGTGACCGCCCACGTATAGCGGCACGTGCTCGCTCGGCGCAGGCGACATCACCAGCCGATCGAAGTCGTAGTGGTCGCCGTGGTACTCGAAGTACTCCGCGTCACCGGGCCGCAGCAGCCCGCGCAGGATCTCGATCGTCTCGTCGAGCCGCTTGCCACGCGTTTTCATCTCCATCCCCAGCCAGGCGAACTCCTCGGGGATCCACGACAAGCCGACGCCGATCCCGATGCGGCCGGGAAACATCGCTGCTGCGCTCGACACCGTCTTGGCCACCAGCAGGGGCTGCCGGATGCTCGTCTTGTAGACGTTCGTGTACAGCTGCAGGCGTTCGGTGGCGGCGGCGATCGCGGGGATCGCGACGAACGCGTCCACCCACTGTGTGTCCGGCGCCCAGAATCGTTCGCCGGTCGGTGTGTAGGGGTAGCCCGCGGAGACCTCCTCCGGAAAGAACACCGAGTCGGGCAACGCGACGCCATCCCATCCCGATTCTTCGGCGGCCTTAGCGAGCGGAAGGATGTGCCCGGGCGGACACATCGCCAGCGACAGGGTGAACTTCATCGGTACGTCGGCCACGCGCGGGAGTCTAAACAGGAGACTCGTCGAGATCGACGGTGCAGCGCGCCGCGTGGGTCTGACCCAGAACGTCGCCACCGCCCCATCCACCTGGTGACGAAGATGGGCAATCCGGACTATGGCCAGTCTCGGGGCCTTTACCTAGGTTCACTACAGAACGACCGGTTTCGACCGACTCTCAGGCCAGGTGTCCGTTGACTGTCTCTATTGACCTCGGTATCCCCGGCCTCGAAGAAGCCCAAGAAATCGGTCGCGGCGGATTCGGAGTCGTCTATCGCGCCAGACAATCCGTCGTCGGTCGTTCGGTCGCCGTCAAGATGCTGTCGATCGGGTCCCTAAGTGAGGACACCCGCCGCAGATTCGAACATGAGTGCAAGGCGATGGCTGCCGTCTCGAGCCATCCCAACATTGTGGCTCTCTACGACTCGGGCGTCTCGTCCGCGGGACGGCCGTACATCGTTATGGAGCTCGTTTCCGGCGGCACACTCGCGAGTCAAATCCCCATCGACTGGGTGGAGGCCACCCAGGTCGGGGTCAAGATTGCCGGCGCCTTGGAGACCGCACACCGCATCGGCATCTTCCACCGCGATGTGAAGCCCGAGAACATCCTGCTGTCGGCGTACGGCGAGCCGAAACTCACGGACTTCGGGGTCGCCAAAGTTGCGGAGTCGTCAGAGACGCCATCCGGCAACATCACTGCGAGCATCCTGCACGCCGCGCCTGAAACCTTGTCCGGAGGTCGTCCGTCTGCGGCCACAGATGTCTACTCACTTGCTTCGACGCTGTTCGCGCTTCTCACCGGACGCGCCCCCTTCGCAACCGCGCACCAAGAGGAATCCCTGACGCCGTTGCTCGCACGGATCGCCATTGCTCCCGTTCCCGATCTCCGCGGTGCCGGCGTCCCCGACACGATCTGCACCGTGCTTGAGCAGGCCCTGGCCAAAGATCCCACCGCGCGCCCAGCCACCCCCGGTGCGTTAGGTGAACTGCTGAGGGAAGCCCAACACGCGAATGGGTTGACTCCGACCGAGATGCCGATCGAGGGCGTCAAGCGACCCCCCTCCGAGCCGGTCAAGGCCACACAGGACGATCGCCCCACCAAGCGGCGCGACCGCGAAGAGTTGCGACTGCCCCGGCTCTCGTCATCGCCAAAATCGGAGGACACGCTCCCGCCGGAAGCCGATAGAGCCGGCGGCGTTGCCGCGGGCGGATGGCAGGGTCTCGGACGGCGCGCTCGGTGGGTCCTGACCGCGGGGTTGGCCGTGGTGGCGCTCGCCGTCGCCGCGGTCGTCGCACTCCTTCTGCTCGATCGCCTGTCGGGAGACAGCAAGACAACTGCCATCGCGCCCTCTGGGGACGTACTCGCCGACCAGCACGCATGGTCGCTCAGCGCTGCGGGTTCATGCCGCAAGTCCTTCGACAGCAGCGGCAACTACGTCGTAACGACAATGGACACGGAAGCCCTGTGCGACGCCTCCTATGGTGGCGCTGTCCCGCTCTACTACCGGGACGTCCACCTCGCTGTCGACGCGCGGTGGACCGGACTACCGCGAGCCTCAGGCCAGCCCGGCCAGGACGACGCTGGGTCGATCGGTTTGGTATGTCGCCAGAGCCCGCGCTCCCAACTGGGCACCGCCTACGTCGCGAACATCAGCCCGGTCGGCCACTACGCAATCAAGAAGAAGATTCATGGTCGGATCACACAGTTGGCCGAGGGCGATGCTCCGCTCGCTCTCGCCGGCCCCGATGCCGTACAGCATCTAGAGCTGCGTTGCACCGGTCCCGCGGGTGGTGCCACAACAATCCGCTTCAAGGTCAACAGCGTTGAGTTGCCGGTTGGCACCGATCCGACTGGACTCGCGGAAGGGACGAGTGGCCTCGCGCTATGGAAGTTCTCTGGCGCAACAGTGACGGCGACGTTCGCCCATCTTGTGATCCGCGAGCCGGGCGCTGTTGTCAATGGTCTCAGTGTTGGCACTCCGCAGGGCATCAAGTACTCCTGGGGACCATGCACCGCGCAGGACTTCACGGGGAGTGCGTACGGACCGGTGCTCGTGTCCGGCACAAAGCAACCGCGCGTCGTCCGCGGTGCTATTCGGACTGGATGGCTCAACGCCGGTGGCGGCCCCGGTCGGCTCGGCTGCCCGACGTCGGACGAGTACGTCTACGGTCCCGGCAACCGTCAGGATTTCGACCACGGAAGCTTGGTCTGGTACCCCGGGACGAAGCAACTGATCGTGCTTTAAGCGGTCGTATCGAGGCTCCAGCCCCACGCCTGGATGAACAATACGGACTATGGCTTAGTCCGCCGTATTTCTTTACGTTCGTTCCCAACGACCGCTTTCTACCGAAGTCAGCCAAGGTGCGCTCATGTCAGTGTCAATCGATCTCGGCATCTCTGGTCTCGCCGATGCTGAAGAGGTTGGACGCGGCGGCTTCGGCGTTGTCTACCGAGCGCGGCAGATCGCCGTCGGTCGGTCGGTCGCCGTCAAGCTGTTGTCCGCCGTCTCACTCAGTGACGAAACACGGCGGCGGTTCGAGCGTGAGTGCAAAGCGATGGCTGCGGTATCGAGCCATCCGCACATCGTGGCCTTGTACGAATCCGGTACGTCGGCGTCGGGGCGGCCGTACATCGTCATGGAGTACGTCCCAGCGGGTGCACTCGGGGACCGCATCCCCCTGCCGTGGCCACAGGCGGTCGATGTGGGCGTCAAGATGGCCGGCGCGCTCGAGACCTCGCACCGGATCGGCATTTTCCACCGTGACGTGAAGCCAGAGAACATCCTGCTTTCCGCGTACGGCGAGCCGAAGCTCACTGACTTCGGCGTGGCGAAGGTGGCCGAGTCGTCGGAGACGCCGTCCGGCAACATCACCGCGAGCATCCTCCATGCCGCACCCGAAATGTTGTCGGGTGCTCGGCCATCGGCCTCGACTGATGTCTATTCGTTGGCGTCCACGATCTACGCCCTGATCGCGGGCCGAGCGCCGTTCGCCGCGGAGCACGAGGAAGAAACACTCGCGCCGGTGCTCATGCGCATCTCGACCGCTCCCGTGCCCAATTTTGGTGATGTGGATGTTCCGGCTGAGGTGTTCGACGTACTCGCTCAAGCGATGTCCAAGAACCCGAGAGAACGTCCCTCCACCCCGGCGGACCTCGGTCGGTTGCTAAGCGAGGCGCAGACCGCCAATGGGCTCCCCCCAACCGAAATGCTCATCGAAGGCGTGGAGCGCACCCCGTCGGGAGTGTTCAAGGCGATCAAAGACGATCGCGTGACACAGTCGCGCTCCCGCGAGTCAGTGCACGTTCCGACCCAGAGCGCCGGGGGTGGGTCCGTCCGCGATCGCGGGGCCGATCAAACAGAAAACACTGAGCGATCGCGGGCTAGCCGGCAATCGAAGGTCCTGATTGGCGCAGTCGTCATGCTGCTCATCGGGGGAGGCGTGACCGGCGTCGTGCTCACCCGCGGAGGCGGAAGCGTCGACCACAGCACCTCCTACGTCTTCTCCGACGCTTCCAACGCTGTAGTCAGGGCGTCGCGTGCGTGGCAACTGGACAAGCGCGGTACGACGATCAACGCCGCGACGATAATCCGCAATCTCACCGCTAAGGCAACCCACCTCACCGACCTCGAGGTAATCCCGAAGCAACTCGCAACCAATGTCGGGCAAGTCCACCTGACGCCAGGATTCGTCGTCCTCGAGGCGGACCCAGTCGTTCGGTACGACGTGACGATCCCCGCCAACGGAGTGGTCACGATCGCGTGGTCTGTCCGGAGCCAAAAAGTAGCGAACGACGCCGTGTTGTCTGACGCAGCAAAGGCTCAGCGGAAAGACCAGCAGGCTTTGAGCGGCCGCTTGGCAACATTGGCCCTGTCATCGGGATTCGACGCAGCATCGGTCGTGCCATTTGCGACGAATCCGGATCCAGGCATTCGCAAGCCCGGTGCCATCCCGTCTCCTGGCGCATCCGGCCTTCCCGGTGCCAGCACCGGTGATGGCACTCACGCACCTTTGGGGAACGTCGTTACCGTGCCCTCGGCTACAACGAAGCCGTCGACCGCAGCGCGCACAAACCACGCGCCCAAGCTGAAGGCCATTGTTAGCCGAACCAGCGGCGAGCGCGTGAGTGTCACGGTGCCGCTATCCGCCGCCGACTCCGACGGCGATCGGCTGTCGTATTCGGTCAGCGGCCTGCCCCAGGGGCTGTCGTGGTCCGCGACCAAGATCTTTGGGACGATCGCGTACGACGCGGTATCGCTCACAACGACTAGAACAGCGATCAAGTCAAGGCCGTTCACGGTGACGGTCACCGTTACCGACGGACACGCGACCGATAGCGGGTCGTTCACTTGGACGGTTCGGGACACGCATACGAGGATGCCTAACTACGTCGGCAAATACGGGTGCGGAGCATGTAGCAGCGACGGCTTGCCGGACGTTGACGCTCTCTTCGTGCACGATTTCAAGTGCTCCCCCGGAACAGACACACAGTACGAGCACGGCACCATCTGGCGACAGAGCATCGCGCCAGGGACAACGATCATCTGGGGCCAACCGGCGACAATTTGGTATTACGAGTGGCCAGCCGGTTCGGGACATCCGAGCAATGAAGAGTGCCTGAGCTCTGATTCAGCGGTGCAGCGAGGCTGGTAGCCATGTGACGTCGGACAGGTTCAGTTCGCATGACCCACTGAGTCAGACCGGCTGAGGGCCTTGGCTACCTCGCGTGCCAGTGAGGCTGAAACGCCGTCTGCCGTTCCGGTGACGCATGTTGAACCGGCAACGCGCAGCTCGACGCTGCCGGTCCTGTCATCTACGTCTGCAGTGGCCGTGATGGACGACGGCAACGTTGCTTTCGGCGTACCAAACCAAACGGTGTACACCTGCACAAGCGGGCCGTTGGTCACGAGCGCGTCAATGTCGTCTGCACTGATCAAGCGGCCATCGGCGACGACAAGTAGCCGGGGGAGCATTGGCGCGATCACACCGTCGACGACCTCGCGGGTCTGTGACTGTCGGTCCGCGACGACTTGATGCAGCCGTTCGATCAGGCCGCCTGCGGATCGTACGTCCGTGACAACGTGCTGACCGGACAACGGTCGTGCATCGACGTGTGCCTGCGGGAGCAGCGCGACCCAAGACCACAGATCCTCCAGCGAAGGATGCAAAGCCGCCGCCAGGGTGAGTTCGGTCGGCCCATACAGAGTTGCGCACTGGACCAGCACCCACCGCGCGATCGGTCCGGCCAGGTCGGGGTTGGCGCGTACCGCCAGCGAACCGACTCGAGCGAGGTCGACAGTGACCGCGGCGAATGGAGGACCCGCCGACGCTTCCGTGGACTTGAACCCCAGGCGCAACCGAATTGCATCAGCCGAGTCAATCGGTCGCCATGCCTCGGGGCGCCGCCGCGTCACAGCGTCCACCAAAGTTGCGGCGTCGGCACCCGCCGCGGGCGGCGCAGCGGACTCCAGGTCGTTCGGAGTCGGGAGGTCAACGCGGAACAGGCTGGCTCCTGCTTCTACGACGTCCCGGGAACCGAGCTGCCTTGGTGCGCGCAATTGCTGGCCGGCGACGATCGTCCCGTTGCTTGACCCGGCATCCTCGGCAGTGATGGCGTCTTCACGCACGTGCAGCCGCAAGTGCTGCCTCGACAGGAAGGGATCGGGGACAACGAGGCCAGACGTTCCACCGCGACCGAGCAGGTGATCACCGATGTCGAGGGGGAGTCGAAGGCCCGACGACATCCCTCCAATGACAACAAGTGCACGTCGGCGTACTACCTCGTTCGTGGGGCCAGCCGGGCCCGATCTGGCGGCGAATGCGGCCCGTGCTGCCCCCATGAGCGTGCGACAGTCGGCGAAGCGGTCAGTAGGTCGCTTGGCCAGCCCGCGCTGAACGACGTCGTCGAGAGCGCGCGGGAGATGAGGCGCGATGTCGCGTAATGGCGGCGGCGCCTGCTGCAAGTGTGCGTCGATCAATGCGAGCGCGTGCTCGCGTACGAACGGTGCTCTCCCGGTCAGGCATTCCACGAGCAGGCACGCCAACGAATATTGGTCCGCCGCAGGCCCGACTTCCTCGTGACCGAACTGCTCGGGCGCGGTGTAGGACAGGGTCGTCGGTAGGCGGCCCGTGGCTGTCAGCTGATGCGCGGCTGCGCGCATCCGGCTCGTCGCGAACCCGGTGAGGTAAGCCCATTCGGTGTCCTTGGGTTGGCTCACCCAAACATGCGTTGGGCCGAGGTCAAGATGAAGCAGCCCTCGCTCGTGCGCGGCATCAAGAGCGTCCGCGACGGCCGACATCAATGGGAGCGTTCTAGTCGCTGCCAACGGGGAACCTGCTCCTAGCAGCTCTGAAAGCAGCTGTCCGCCTGCGTGGTTAGTGACGATCCACAACCGTCCCTGGTCGAGACCCGCCTCGCGGAAGGTAAGAACGTTGGGGTGCGAGAGGTTGCGAAGCCGGCGTACCGCAGCCCAGAAGTGGTCTCTGACGACGACGTCTTCGGAGACCGCCGGTGTTAGCAGCGTCATCAGCGCGGGGGAGTCGTCCGCATCACGAACGACGACGGTGTCTGCTTGTGCTCCGGCCGACACGGTCCCCTCAACGGTGAACCGTCCGATGCGGTCTCCCGGCATGAACATCTACCTATGCTCCTCTTGCGAGCACGCCAGCATCCCGCGATTGGCCAGAAGATTCACAAACCGGGTCAGGGAGAATGCCCACACCACGGGTCCCCCGCGCTCCCTTTGGGTTGCTCAGTGTCGTTGAGCTGCGTTTGGACGGTGAGCGCTTGCTCCGATTCGACCTGACGGGTGAGCCGCGACGCAGGTGGGCATATCGAGTCGGTCAGCAACCCGCAGTGTTCCGGCATACTGGCCGCGCCATGGACCCCTCCCGCATTGGACCGATCACTGGCTTCTCGCACGTCCAGCTCTTGGTCAGCGACGTCGCAGTAAGCGAGCGGTGGTACACGCAGGCGCTTGGGATGGAACGACTCGTCGCAAGTGCGGACGGGAGCTATGTCGCTCTGCGCCACGTGTCGAGCAAGGTCGTGATCGTCCTCACCGCGCGAACCGATGATGGCTCCGCGAGCCAACGTGTCGACGCGCTCGACCATCTCGCGTTTGCAGTTCCGGACGGCGCGAGCTTGGAAACGTGGGCGGCAGCCCTCAGCGAGTTCGGAATCGACCATCCCGGTGTCGTCGACGAACTTGGCAAGCCATCACTGGTGTTGACGGACCCCGACGGGATTCACATCGAGCTCGTCGCGCCGCCGGGCACCTTCGCGCCGTCAGCCGCCGAGGGGACCGAGCCCGGCCGGTAGGCCAAAGACCGCGCCGTCGGGACCGGTCCGCGCCATCGATCGGTAGTGACGATCGGCGAACCACCAGCGGTCGTCCACGCGTTGGTAGCGGTCCTGGTAACACCCATGCGCGACCTGCCATTCGTCGCTGGCCGTGTCGTGTCGGATCTCGCACATGAAGATGCGCCCTCGCGCGTGGTCCGGCGACTCGACATCGACGACGGTGTTGAGGATCACGAACGTGAAGTGGTCGAAACGCTCGATTGCGGTCGACACGAAGTCACCGAGTGCGTCCGGTCCGACGAGACTGCGCTGCGGAGCAGTGACGGTGTCAATCTGCACGGTTGTCTCCGGCAAGAACACCTCGCGCAACTCCGCCCATGCGCGCCGGGTGATGATGTCGGCGTACCGCGCTTGGAGCCGCCACAACGACACGATGTCGTTGGTTGCATTCTCCAGCCCGGCTGATGACACGGATGTGATCGTAGGCGCGAGCACGTGAGCCGCTTTGTCGCATCTCGGGGGAGATGTCATCGGCGTATTGAGCGATTCGTGGACCGAGGGCATCACTCCGGGAGTACGTTCCGGCGCAAAGCATCCTGTCGGGGAGGAACCGTAAATGGTGCAGCGGCGTGTACGACGTCTACCGGTGCTGGTGTCTGTGGCGGCGCTGACCGCGCTCGGTGCGGGGATCAGCACGCAGCAAGCAAATGCTGCAACGCAGAGTTTTGCGTTCGTCGGCGAACCGGAGAACTACAAGGTGCCAGCAGACGTGTGTGCGGTGAAGGTTGTCGCATCCGGCGGTGAGGGCGGAATTGTCTCTGGGGCTGAGGAAACGCACGGCCTCGGTGGCCGGGTCACTGCGACGCTCACGGTCACTCCCGGGGAGACCCTTGTCGTCGAGGTGGGAGGCCGAGGTGGCGATGGCGGCGCGAGCAGCCCTGGCGCGGGCGGCTCTGGCGGGACCGATGGCGGGGACGCCACGCCCACTGATAGCGAAAGCATCGACGGCGCGGGCGGTGGTGGCTCGTCCGACGTGCGACGTGGGGGTTCTGGGCTCGCCAACCGCGTCGTGGTCGCCGCCGGCGGCGGCGGCGCAGGGGCGTACGGCGCTGACCCGATCTCGAGTGGCGGCGCCGGAGGCGGCGCATCCGGTGGTACGCCGAACGGTGATGGCGGAAATGGCGGCGGCGAAACCCCCGGTCAGGGCGGCGACGTCGGGACAACATCCGCGCCTGGCGCCGGCGGCAGTGGCGGTGGCGGCGGCGGGAGCGGTCAAGCCGGCGACACGGGAGGCGTCGGCAACGGTGGTAACGGTGGCGGCGAAGGTAACTCCGCCACCAACGGTGGCGGTGGTGGCGGCGGCGGTGCCGGGTACCACGGCGGCGGCGGTGGCGGAGGTACGTCGAATCTCGCGTCTGCCGGTACCTCGGGTGGCGGCGGTGGCGGCGCGAACTTTGCCGTAGCCAACGCGACGGGTGTCACCAAGGCGGCCGGAGTTCAGTCCAACGACGGCACGATCACGATCACGCCGCTCGGCAACGCCTGCGACCAGGAACCACCGGCCGTGGCCCCGGCAGCGGACGAGGTGACTGACACTCCGCGGCTGACCGGCTGAGTCAGGCCTCCGGGTCGCCGTACAGCGCCACGTAAGGCTGGCGCGGCGGAGCCTTCAGCTGTGGACACACGCGCGTCAATGTCGTGCGTGTCGGCCACACAACCGGCGCATCCCCAGGCACGGGCTGACCAGTGCGCCAGGCCCCGCCATTCCAGGACCCCCACAGGTGCTGCGAGCAATACGAGACGGCGGCGGCGTACGTCGCCTCGTCCGGATCGTTGCCGGGAGCAAAGCGTCGACCGAGCACGGTGCCGACGATGCGCTCGTGCTCCGCTGCCCATGTCGCGTCGCCGAACAGCCGCCCAGTCAAGGCACCGTGACCCTCGGCGAGGTATCGGGTGTCCTCGGTGTCAACAGTCGTGACCAGCCCACCCGGCGACGTTCCCTTGGTCGGCAGAGCCGCGTCGTACAAACGGTTGCGCAGTTCGACGTAGGTGAGCTTGCCGTCGGCAACCTCGCAGTGAGGGCGCTTCGTCCCACAGGTGGCAGCGCCAACCGAGACAACGCCGCCACTCTGCACGCGACTGACGCCTGCCATCGCGGTTCGCGCCTCCCACAACGCGCGCGCGTACATACCGGTGATGACCGGTGTCGCATTCGACGTACCACCGAAACCAGTGGCGCCAGATCCGCCGACTGTTGTTGCTTCGTACGCCGACGGGTAGGAGTCGCCGATGCTGGAAACGTCGGCAGGCTTACCGGAGTCGGGAGCGCCACCAGGTTTCTTGGAGTTGACGCTGATCTCATCGGGCCCGACGTACACGATGTCTGAGCTGTTGATCGCGCCGACGGTGACCAGCCAGTCGGGTCCCTCCTGGCAGGAGAACAGCGTGCTGTTGGGAACGACGAACGCGTTCTCGACGCCGTTGCCGGCCGAGAAGTAGATGCCCTGCCCGCGCGTGACCGCAGCCTTCTGCAGGTCGAGCGCGCAGCCGTTGTAGACGCGGTCGCGGACGGCCACAGCGGTGCTGATGCCGTAGGAGTTCGTGATCGCGTCGATCCACGGCTGCCGCATCGCCCAGTTGAGGGCCTTCTCGTGATCGCCGCTCAGCAGAACGACAAGGCACTCCGGGCAGGTCCCATGCAGGTTGCCGACGCTGACGCTCGACGTCCCGGTGCCGTGCTCGGTGCTGGCTCCGTAGATCGAACCTCCGAAGGTCGCGGCCGCGATCACCTTGGTGCCCGGCAGCCAGTAGACGTTCGGAGCGCGGCTGCTCGTGCTGTCTTTCACCGATGCCCAGGTTGCGGCGTCCTTTGCCTGCAGCGTCGCCGGGTTGTCGTCGGGGCTCGTCGGCAGCGTCACGTTGAGCGGCTGGTACGACGCCATGCCCTTGGTGTCGAAGCCGGCGAGCCATTGACTGGCCGGCTGGTCCAGCGGCAGGTCGTCAGCGGTCGACGCGTTCTTGTGCTGGGGCATCTGGGAGCCCAGGAAGTCGTAGTGGTACGTCGTGAACGCGGTGTCGATAACGGCGATGACAACGGCGTCACCACCCGCAGCGGACGGTGCAGTGGCGGCGGTCGCGGAGGGGAGGACGGTGGGTCCGACGATCACGAGGCTGGAAAGCACGAACACAGAGGCAAGGACTCGCCGGAACATGGGGCTCCTCGTTGCGGCCATGCTGATCGAGCCGGACCGCGTTCAGCTGGGATGGGTGCCTCTTCATTCGCCGACCGTGGCGGAGTTCCTTCTCAGCCCAAGGTGGGTAGCGGTGTCACTACCCAACGTTGCGGCCGCAACCGCGTCAGGTCAGATCGGCACCCGGACGATGCGGTCGTCGCTGCTGGTCGGATTGCCACGTCCGTCGCGGTTGGACGTCATGATCCAGAGCGCACCGTCGGGAGCGCGCATGACCGTGCGCAGCCGCCCGTACGTCTTGTAGAAGGTGCGCTTGGGTGTCCCGACGTTTGATCCGCTGAGCGGCACCTGCCAGAGACATTGCCCGCGCAGCGCTGCGACGTACAACGTGTTGCCGACGACCGCGTTGCCACTCGGCGATGCTTGATCGGTCGACCACTGCACCTTTGGATTGGTGTACTTCCCGCCCGACGTGTTGCCGTTGCCTTCGACGGTGGGCCAGCCGTAGTTGTGGCCCTTCACGATCAGGTTGACCTCGTCCCAGGTGTTCTGGCCGAACTCGGTCGCCCAGAGCCGACCGGCGCTGTCCCATGCCAACCCCTGGACGTTGCGGTGACCGAGCGTCCAGACCAGGGATCCGGCAAAGGGATTGCCACTCGGCACCCCCCCGGTCGGAGACATCCGCAGGATCTTGCCGCTGGGTGAGCTGATCTTCTGCGCGTTTGATGGCGTCCCGGCGTCGCCGACACCGGCGTACAACATGCCGTCCGGTCCGAACGCGATGCGTCCACCGTTGTGATTGCCCGCATAGGGAATGCCCGTCAGGATCGGCTGCAGTGCCCCACCGAGCTTGAACCGCACGATGCGGTTGTCACTTGACGTCGTCATGTAGGCGTAGATGAGCTTGTCGATCGAGTAGGACGGCGACAGTGCAAGCCCGAGCAGGCCACCTTCACCGGCGGCGTTGACGCCGGGCACGTTCATAACGGTCGTCGCGGAGCCACCGGCTTTCGGGATACGCAGGATCTTGCCGGTGCTGCGCTCGGAGACCAACGCGCTGCCGTCCGGCAGGAACGCGAGGCCCCATGGCACGTGCACGCCGGTCGTGATCGTCTGCGGCGTGGTGCTTCGGGGTGTGCTCGTCGGCTTCGTGTTGCTCGCGCTGTTGGTCGCGGACGGGGTGACACTCACCGACGTATCCGGCGTTGGGCTCGGCCCGGTGGCGTTGTCATTCTTGTCTCCGCCGCAGCCGGCAGCGACAACGCCAAGAGCGCACAGCGCTGCAAGCAAGGGCTTCGTCCGCGGCATTGCGTCACTCCCTAGCATCGGCCTGTGCCCAGCATCCGTTATGAAACGCCGAATGGCGACCTTGACGCATACCTCGCGACGCCACCCATCGGAGACGGCCCGTATCCCGCCGTTGTAGTGATCATGGATGCGTTGGGCCTGTCCAACGACATCCGTCGCCAAGCGGATCGTCTCGCCGCGGCGGGCTACCTCGCGTTGGCACCGGACCTCTACGGTCGCGGCGGCATGCGCAAGTGCGTCATAGCGACGATCCGCGCATCGCGATCGGGCGTTGGTCCGGCGTACGCCGACATCGATGCTGCACGTCAATTCCTCACTGACCGTGCCGACTGCACCGGCCGAGTCGGCATCATTGGCTTCTGCATGGGCGGCGGATTCGCGTTGCTGTCCGCAATGCAGCTGCCTTTCGATGCGTCTTCGGTCAACTACGGATCCGTTCCCGAAAACATCGACGACCGCATCGCCGGCGGGGCGTGTCCGATCGTCGGGTCCTTTGGCAAGCGTGATCGCGTCCTTCGCGGCCACGCGCAACGCCTCGAAGCAGCGTGCACGAAGGCCGGTGTTGTTCACGACATCGTCGAGTACGACGGTGTCGGCCACAGTTTTCTCAACCGGATCAACGTCGGGCCGTTGACGCCGCTGTTGCGCGTGACCGGGTTCGGCTACGACCACGAGGTTGCCGAACAAGCCTGGTCACGGATCTTTGCCATCTTCGACCGGTATCTGCGTCAGGCTCCGGCCAGCTGAGCCGATCCACAGTCGGTCCTAGCGGTTGTTGGCTTCCAGGGTGTCAACCCGTCGAGTGATCCGTGACAGACCGAGAGCCGTGGCGGTCGTTCGCGCGGTGTCGAGATGCACGCGCGCTTCGACGGCGTCATCACTGCGCAGCAGGACACCGCCGAGCTCCGCGCGCGTGGCCGCGGTGAACGCCAAGGCGTTGGTACGACGCGCGATGTCGAGCGACGCTTCGAGGTGCCGCCGGGCGAGCGGAAGGTCGGCCCGTGCCGCCGCCAACAGGCCGAGGTAGTAATCAGCGGGCCCGAAGCAGACGCCGGAGGGAGGACGCACGGTGATCAACCGCCCGGCGTACGGCTCCATCCGCGAGTACAACAACTTCGCCGAATCTGCATCCCCGACTGCTTCGCATACCGGCGCGAGCACTGCCATCGCGAGTCCGTCGGTCTGTTCGTCGGCCAAGGCCGCGAACCCACCGGCGGCGAGCCGCTGTAACTGGGCGCGCGCGCTGTCGAGTCGTCCAGTTTCTGCAAGCAACAGCGCGAGCGCAGCGCGGGTGATTGCGTAGTCGGCCGGCGCCTGTTCGAGGATCGCGTGAAACGCGGCTTCCATGGTCGGCAGGACATCCTTCTGCCACCACGTCCAGAGCATCTGCGCGCCGTAGAAGCTCAGTGCTAGCTCGTCGTGGCGTTCGGCAAGGGTCAAGCCTTCCCCCGCTAACCGCTCGGCATCGCCCAACTCCCCTTGCACGATCGCCAAACCGCTGCGCACCCAGCGCGCATAGGCAAGGAAGAGCGGGTGACGGGTGACCTCCGCAAGCCGTTCGAGCACGGGGGTCACGCGGGCGGTGCCGTCGATATCGCCCACCGACAACAACTCACGCACTTCCCACATGCACGCGAGCAGAGCAAGCAACTGGTCACCGGTCGACTGCGCGACGTCCTTCAACTCCGAAGCCGTGTGCAGTCGCTCATCGGACAGGTGCGGACCGGCGAGCGCATGCAGCCGTGAGTTGAGCGTGTAACCGAGGGCATGGTCGTCATGGACGCGCCGAGCCATGTCGACAGCGTCCTGGCTGAGCGTCCTCGCCTCGGGCTCACCCCCGCTGTACATCAGTACGAGCGCCAGCCGGGCGGTCACGTTCGCGAGAAGTGGGCTGTCCTCGCTTCCGAGAGCAGTTCGCGCTTCCCGCACCAGTTGGACTTCTTCCGGTGATGGCGCGACCCGGCCGACGTAGCGCAGTGGACCCTCGCGTAGCGAAGCTCGCGCCAGTCGTTCGGCGTCACCCAGGGAACGAGCGATAGCGACTGCTTCGTCGAAAGCGTCGCCACCGGCCAGCCCTTCGCCGGAGCGGTTCAACGCCTCGCCAAGAACCAGTAGCAGGTCGCAGCGTTCCGCCGGTGCCGCATTGCCGAGATCGCCGAGGATGTCGAGCGCACGCTGGTAGTGCTCGCAGGCTTCTTCGAATGCGAGTTGCTCCTGGGCTCGGTCGCCGGCCGCCGTCGCGTAGGCAATCGCCTTGCGCCGGTCGCCCGCCGCACCGGCATGGCCATAGTGATACGCCAGCTCGACGAGGTAGGAGTCGCCGCGGCTCGCTGCGAGCTCCTCAAGAATCTCCGCAACGCGCAGATGGATGCGGACCCGTCGGCTGGACAACAACCCGTCGTACAACGCTGTTCGGACGAGCCGGTGTGCGAAGGAGTACCAGTCGTCGCGCTCTGGTACTTCCACGATGACTCGTGCCGCGACGCTCTCTTCCAGGGCGTCGAGCAGCTCATCGCCGTCCAGACCTGCTGCGCGTCCTGCCACTTCGCAGGGAAACTCCCGGCCGAAGACGGACGCGGTCGTGAGCAATCTGTTGGTCTCCGCTGACAGCCGTGACACACGGCGTGCGATCAGGTCCTGGACGCCTTCGGGTACGACGAGGTCGACAGGCACTCTGCCAAGGACGTTTCCGTCGCTCCGGTCCTCCAAGTGGCGAAGCATCTCGGTCGTGAACAGCGGGTTGCCTTCGGTGATGCGCATCAGGTCGACGGCGAGGCGTTCGACGTCCCACAGCTCGTTGACGCCGCGCGAACCTTCGACCAATCGGCGTACCGCGTCTTGATCGAGGCCAGACAGACCGATCCGGCGCAGTTGGTTCTGCCGCCCCAGGTCCTGCATCAACTCGCGGAGTGGATGACTTGTCGGCAATTCCGTGTCCCGGTAGGCCGCAAGTATCGACGGGCCGGTTGGGCGGCCGGCCCGCAACAGATGTCGCAGCAACAGCAGCGTCGGTTTGTCCGCCCACTGCAAGTCATCAAGTACGACGAGAACGCGCTGCCGTTGTGCTGCGTGCACGAGCATGGATGTGACCGCCTCGAAGAAGCGATAACGCTCCGTCTCTGGGTCGCCAACTCCTGCATCCGGCTGACCGCCAAGCTCGGGCAGCACGCGGCTCAGCTCGCCGACGCGCCAACCCAATGTCTCGGTCCGGGCATCCGCCGGCAACGTCGCGACGTACTGCCGAAGCACATCGACGAACGGCTGAAAAGGAACCGCTGTCTCCTCTTCGCAGCCTCCGTGCAGGGTGAGCGCACCGTTGGCGGCCGCTAGCGCGGCGAGGTGCGCGGCCAATGCGGTCTTGCCGATTCCCGGTTCGCCGGAGATGAACGCAATTGTCGTGACGCCGCCGTCGTACTCCTCCCACCATTGGGTGAGCTCATCGATCTCGGCGTCGCGTCCCAGGATCTTGTCGCCGGGTGGTTCCTCGACGGACGGTGCGGACGGCCGCGGCTGCACAACAGTTACCCCGGGCGACTCGAAGTCGAGCGTCGATCGCTGCTGCAGGATGTCGCTCTCCAGCTGCATCAGCATCGGGCTGGGTGTGAGCCCGAGTTCGTCGTCGAGTAGGCCCCGGACTTCGTGGTAGGCACGAAGCGCTTCCGCCTGCCGGCCCGAGCGGTAAAGCGCGAGCATGCGTTGAGCCCACAACCGTTCACGCAATGGATGTTCGGCCGTGAGGACGTCGAGCTCGCCGACGAGCTCGCGATGCCGACCGATCGACAGGTCAACGTCGATGCGTTCTTCGAGCGCGGTCAACCGCAGCTCTTCCAGGCGGGCTGCTTCGGCCCGCGCGAACGGCTCGGCAGCGATTTCGCCGTACGCCGGTCCGTTCCAGCGCGACAGCGCACGCACAAATGCCGCAGAAGCGGCAGCGCGATCGCCGGAGCCGTGCAGGCTTCGTGCCGTCGTGACGTCGCGCTCGAACGCCACCGCATCGAACTCGTCGTCCCCGAGCGGAACCGTGTAGCCGGGCTGCTTGGTGACGATCAGCTCGCGGGTCACTCCAGCGTCGCGGAGCCTCTTCCGGAGCCGGGAGACGAGGGAGCGGAGGGCGACCTCGGCGGGTCCGGGTGGCTCATCGGGCCATAACGCGTCGAGGAGCTCCTCGGTGCTGACGACCCGATTGCGCGCCAGCAGCAGTCGCCCGAGCAGCGCTTGCGGTCGCGATGAGCCCAGCGGAACCGGGACGTCGTGCCACGTCACTTCGAGCGGCCCAAGCACTCGTACGTGCAGGACCACGAGTCGCCCCCCGATTCGTATTAGTCCAAGTGTGTCGCCGTGGAGGGGTGGGGGCCAGGGAGATGGTCGTTGGTGACGGCGTCCTGCGTCGGCACGAGGGAGCTTTCCGACTCGGCCAAGGAGCTCATCCGGCGGGTCAGCCGCACGAGCAGGGTGCGGCCGAACGGCGCGCAGTCGTCAAGCAAGGCAAGGAACGCCTCCTCGGTCAGCATGAGCACGCGCATAGGGGTGAGCGCACGCACGGTGAATCGGCGCGGCTGCCGACTGAGGATGGCGATCTCGCCGAAATGCTCACCCGGGCCCAAAACGCCCAAAACGTGCCCGGCTGTGCTGACGGAGGCCTCGCCGTCGAGGATCACGTACCACTCGTGGTCGAGGTGTCCCTCCCGCACGATGGCTTCGCCGAGCTCGACTTCCAGCTCCTCGGGGGACGGCTCGATCGCTGCCAGCCGCTCGGGCGGGCACCGGTCGAACACAGCCAGTGCGGTCAGCGGGGTCGCCGAATCGGGCTGGGGCGCGGCCGAGGACATGGGGAGAGTGTGCGGAGCACCGATGACGCGCCCGTGACGGAGGGCTGACGGGTCGCGGGGTGGTTGTGTCCCGAATGTGTCGTTGTACGTGGAAAATCCCGCGCGAAAGCGTCACTGTGGCGCAAGGTCCGTGCAATCCGGACAGGTCAGGATGCGGGGTGCTACCCACCGGTAGCCGAGTCGTGGGGGGATTCGGGTGTTCTCAGCCATCGTCGTCGGGACCGACGGCTCAGAGACGGCGCAAGAGGCGGTGCGTACAGCCGCCGAGCTGGCTCGCGTGTCGGGCGCTCAGCTCCATGTCGTCACGGCGTACGGCGCAACAACCGCCGTCACCGCACTGGCCGGCGCCGCCGGCTACGCCAACGAAGCCCTCGCGCTTCCGCAGCAGCGCACCGACGCGGAAACCCTGCTCGAGCGCGCTCTCGCCGGTATCGACACCGGCGGGCTCACCGTCGAGGTCCGTGCCCGCCAGGGCGAGGCAGCCGATGTCCTCCTCGGCGTCGCGCAAGACGTGAAGGCGGATCTCATCGTTATCGGGAACCGCGGCATGACCGGCGCACGCCGGTTCATCCTCGGCAGCGTCCCGAACCGGGTGGCGCACCACGCGGAGTGTTCCGTGCACATCGTTCATACCTGCTGACACGAACCAAGGGGGGCTGATGAAGGACCACTACGAGGACTACCTGCGAGCGGTGCCGGTATTCAGCGCGTGTTCCCAAAAGGAACTGACCCGTATCGCGTCAGTCATCGAACGACTCGACGTGCGCGCGGGCGACGTACTCGTGCATGAAGGTGCGCAGGCCAGTGAGTTCTTCATCATCTTGTCGGGCCAGGCTCAGGTGACTCGGCAGGGACAGTTCCTGGCCGCTCTCGTCCCGGGCCGCCACTTCGGTGAGCTTGCGCTGCTGGACCCTGCGCCGCGCAATGCGACCGTCGCGATGACCAGTGATGGTCAGGTGCTTGTGCTGACACAGCGGCAGTTCTTCACCCTCCTGCACGATGTTCCCGGTCTCGTTCGCCAACTGCTGACCGGTTTGGCGCAACGTGTGCACACGCTCGACCCGACGGCTGGGCGCACGCACGAGAGCGCCGGGCAGGCGACATGAAGCAGCGGTATGAGGACTACTTGCGTCCGGTGCCCATGTTCAGCGCCTGTACGCCGAAAGAGCTGTCGCATGTTGCACAGCTCGTCGAGCGACTCGAGGTCAAGAAGGGCGACGACCTCGTCAAGGAGGGCACCCGCACCCGGGAGTTCTTCGTTCTGATGGAGGGCCACGCGGATGTCACTCGCCGCGGCCAGGTGCTGGCGACACTCGGTCCTTACATGCACTTCGGTGAGCTAGCGCTACTTGACCCGGCTCCCCGCAATGCGACCGTCACCATGACGACCGACGGTCAGGTGCTCGTGCTCACCCAGCAGAGCTTCTTCACTCTCGTCCACGACGTTCCCGGGTTGGTGAAGGCCCTGCTGACAGGCCTCGCCCAGCGGGTGCACTCGTTGGACCCGAGTCCGGTGAACTGAGGGGGAGCGACAATGCCACGAGGAGTCTTTGGAAACTCACGCACGCGGGCGTGGGCACTTGTCCCGGCGTTCAGTGCCTTAACCGTTGTCGCAGGGCTGCTCGCGCCTCTGGAAGCGCAAGCAGCTCAGGTCATCCCCGGCGTCTACTCGGCCTCGGTAACGCCGACGACAGCTGTCGCTGGCTCCACGATCACTTACTCCGTCAAGTTCTCCAACGCGTCGGCGCCCGGCAGCCTCGACATCATGAACGCCGCGTCGATTACGTTCCCGACCGGATTCACGATTGTGTCAGTGCCGGCATCGGTCAATGACTCGCAAGGGTTGCCGTGGACGGTGTCGAAGAGCGGGACGACAGTGTCGCTCGCGGCGCAGATCCTCGGTGTGCTTCCGGGTGGATCGGTCACGGTTCCCGTAACGGCAAAGTCTCCGACGGCTGCCGGGCACTACACAGGCTCGTCGACAGCTGGTGGCCTGGTGGGCGGTGCCACCGGCACCAACCCGTTCGCTATCTCGGGCTCGCAGCCGAGTACGGACGTGACACCGGCCACTCCAGCGAAGGTCGTCTTCACCCAGCAGCCGAGCAATGTGACGAAGGGTGTTGCGAATTCCCCCGCCATCAAGGTGGCGATTCAGGACGCATTCGGCAACCCGACGACGAGCAATGCGAACGTGACGCTGTCGACCTCGTACAACCCGATCACGGGCAATGCGACGAACCCCTCCGGCAACGTGCCGCAGACGGTGGCCGCCTCGGCCGGCACGGCGACGTTCTCGAATGTCGTGATCAACGACCAGGCCGTTGGCTACAAGTTGCTCGCGTCGAGTCCCGGTCTGTCGTCGGGTACGTCGAGCCCGTTCGAGGTTTACGGCTACTCGGCGGACTGCGCGCCGAACACACAGTGTGACTCCGGGCGGATCGGCAACGTCCAGGACACGACGTTCCGTGTACTCGACACGAAGGGCCCGGCGAACGACCACTTCACGGTGACCGTCGGTGGCCAATCGGCGCCTGGCTGCGCCACGCTCAACTCGGGCACCGGTAAGCCCGGCAAGTTCGACAACATCAATCGCGAAATGCTCGTCACGATCGTTGTCAACGATGTGGTCGCGCCGACCGAGGACCAGGACGGCTTCCTGCAGTGGGGTATCTGCTTCGAGGCCGACCACGTCTTCGACACCCGCACAGGGGTTGCGACTCCGACCGGTGATGGTCACTGGTACGGCTTCCTGCCGCTCTGCCAGAACCACGCGGCTGCGCCGTGCCAGTACGGCAACCTCACCGAAAACTCTCAGGACGACATCGTCGGCGTCTTCAAGTCCACGCCGGGTGACCCGCGCGGAATGTTCGGAATTCTCTAAGCCCAGGGGGGGCAAATGCTCAGCAACAAAATGTTCAAGGGGCGAGCTTGGCGGCTCATTCCAGCCGTGATCGGCGCCACGATGGTGGTCACCGGACTGTCGGCGACGACGGCGGCGCACGCCGCCACGCCGATCGTGCCGGGCAAATACACCATCACGGCGACGCCGACCTCGGTGGTCGCGGGATCGACGACGGCCTACTCCGTCACGATCACGAACGCGTCACCGCCGGACAGCGTGGACCTGCTGACAGCGGCGTCGTTCACCCTGCCGAGCGGGTTTTCCGGCGTTTCCGCGACGAGTCCGCAATCGGGCTGGACCGTCGGCACATCGGGTAACACCGTCTCCATCAGTGGCGGCTCACTGATCCCCAATGCGTCTGTGACCATCGGGGCATCTGCCACAGCACCGGGCACCGCAGGGGTCTACACATGGTCGTCCACCGCGAGCGGTTTGATCGGCGGGGTCACGGCGAGCTCCTTCGACCGGGTCGGGCCCGAACCGTCGACGACAGTGACGCCAGCGACGCCGTCGAAGGTGGGGTTCGTGCAGCAGCCGACCAACACCAAGACCGGCGTGGCGATCAGCCCGGCTATCAAGGTCGCCGTGCAGGACGCGTTCGGTAACACCGTCACGACATCGTCGGCATCGGTGACTCTGTCCACGGCGTACAACCCGAACACCGGCAATGCCACGAACCCATCCGGCAACCTGCCGCAGACAGCAGCGGCGTCGGCGGGTATTGCGACGTTCAGCAACGTGATTATCAACCAGTCCGGTGACAACTACCGTCTGTCGGCCAGCTCGAGCGGCCTTACGTCTGCCACGTCCAATGCGTTCCGCGAGGACACGGTCGTCAACTCCTGTGCTCCCAACACCACCTGCACATCACAGACCTTGAGCAGCAATGGCACGACCGCCAAGGTGACCGACGAGACGGGTGCTCAGAACGACGTCTACACGCTGGCGCTCGACAACCCGAACGCCGACCAGTGCGGCAAGCCGGTGTCGGGTAACGAGGCGACGTTCACCAACCAGGACCTGTCCCGGTACCTGACCGTCACCATGACGCTGGCCAGCTCCAAGCGGATCTCCGGCAAGACCTACGGCATCTGCTTCGCCAACAAGACGAGCTTCATTACAAAGAGTGGCGCGCCGGCGACCTTGGGAACCGATGGGTTCTGGCACGGCTACTTGGCGAACTGCTCGACCAACGGCAACCAGAAGCCGTGCCTCGTCAGCCTCACGGACAACTGCGGCACGCTGACCGCGGTCTTCCGCTCACCTCCGGGTGACCCGCGGGGCATGTTCGGGGTTCTCGGTTAGGACTGGGGTGTAGTAACCGGAGATGTCCGCGCAACTGCGACCGTATGTCCCGCGACCAGTCATTGACTGGCTTCGCGAGGCGCCGGGCGTCGCGCACCGGGAGGTCGAAGGCACTCTCGCCTTCGCGGACATCTCCGGTTTCACCAACCTGACTGAGCGTCTCGCCCGGCGCGGCAAGGTGGGCGCCGAGGAGATGGGCGATCTCCTCAATGGCATCTTCGAAGCGCTGCTCGTTCCGGCGTACGAGTACGGCGCCGCCCTCGTGAAATGGGGGGGCGACGCCGTACTTCTGCTTTATCAGGGCGAGGACCATGCGGCCCGGGCAAGCCGCAGCGCCTGGGAGATGCAACGGGTCATCAAGAGAAGCGGACGGCTCCAGACTCCGGCGGGCGCGGTGACCCTGCGCATGTCGGTCGGCATCCATAGCGGCGAACAGGATTTCTTCCTCGTCGGCGAGCAGTTCCGAGAGCTGGTGATCACCGGCCCGGCTGCCTCCGAAGTCACTCTGATGGAACAGCTTGCCGACGCCGGTGAGATCGTCGTCAGCCTCGCGACGGCGGCCTTGCTCGACCCGCTGTGCGTCGGTGATCGCAAGGGCGAAGGTCTGTTGCTCGCCAATGCTCCCGATACCTTCCCGCGACCCAGCCCGATCAGCGGTGGACAGCAGCTCCCGGACCTGTCGATAGCGCTGTCACCACCGATTTTCGAGCATCTGAGCACGAACGCCGGCGAGAGCGAGCACCGGCAGGTGACTGCGGGGTTCGTGCAGTTCTCTGGAGTCGACGGTGCACTCCGCGAGCACGGGGCTGACTACGTGACCGACGCGCTGCGCAGCCTTGTCGACGTCGCCGCATCATCTGCTGAGCGGTACGGCGTGACGTTCCTCGGCACCGACATCGCTCGCGATGGTGGGAAGCTCATCCTGCTCGGAGGAGCGCCACGCAACCTCGGCGACGATGACAAGCGCATCGTCGGCGCCATCACAGCGATCCTCAACTGGGAGGGCCCGCTTTCGCTCCGCGCCGGGGCCACCACCGGTCGTGTCTTCATGGGCGACTTCGGCCCCAGCTACCGACGTACGTACTCCATGGTCGGTGACTCGGTGAACCTCGCAGCGAGGCTCATGGCCAAAGCCGGTCCACGCGAGCTCGTTGTCACCCAGTCCATAGCGGACCAGGTGCGCAGTGCATTCGCCATTCACGCGATGGAGCCGTTCCACGTCAAGGGAAAGACCGAGCCCATTGACGCGTTCGTCGTCGGCAAAGGGCTCGAGTCGGTGGTCGAGGTCGTCGGAGAAGAGCGGTCGTTGTTCGTCGGCCGCGACACCGAGGTCGTCGCAGTCCTCGACGCGCTGTTTCAGGCGCGAGACGGGGCTGGCTGTTACGTCGACATCGTCGCTGAGCCAGGCATGGGCAAAAGCCGCCTCGTCGAAGAGGTCTGCCGGCAGATCGACGATGCCGCGAAACACCTGGTGGCCTGCGACGTCTATGAAGCAGCTGCGCCGTACAGCACGATCCGTCGTCTTCTCCGCGCGACGCTCGGTTTGGAGCTCACCTCGGCTGATGCGGCCGGGCCACTGCTACAGGCCATCGTGGGCGAGCGCTGCCCCACGGTCCTCCCGTGGTTGCCCCTCATTGCCTCTGTCATCGGTGCAACAGTGCCGTCAACACCGGAGGCGGACGCCCTCGAAGAGCGGTTCCGTCCGGTTCGACTCGCGCAGGCGCTCGGCGAGGCGTTGGTTGCGATCCTCAACACTCCGACGGTGTTCGTGTTCGAGGACGTGCATCTCATGGATGACGCGTCGTCCGATGTCATCCGGCATCTCGAAACAGTTCTCCCGTCTGCGCCATGGCTGTTCATCGCGACTCGTCGGCCGGAGGGACGCGGGTATGCCGTCGACCCCACTGCCCCGCACGTCGTTCCTCTCTGGCTCACGCCGCTCACGGAGGACGCGTCGCGTCGTTTGTTGGACAGCCTCACTGAGGACGAACCCCTGCCTCCGCATGAGGTGCAGGTGTTACGTGAACGCGCTGGCGGCAACCCGTTGTACCTGCAGGAGCTGCTCGGTGCCTGTCGGCAGGTGGGCAGTATCGAGTCCTTGCCGGACTCTCTCGAAGGCGTCATCGCCGCGCAGATCGACTCGCTCCCATCGTTGCCGCGGCGGGTGCTGCGCACGGCAGCCATCCTCGGCATGCGGGTCGATCGCGCGATGCTGGAGACGCTGTTGGGCGAGGACAAGGTCGTCGCGGATGCCGAGACGTGGGCTCGGCTTGGCCCGTTCTTTGCGGCCGACGACCACGACGTGCTCCGCTTCCGACACATGTTGGTCCGCGAAACGGCGTACGAAAGCCAGCCGTACAAACGTCGTCGTGCGCTGCACGGTCGCGTCGGCGAGGCCATCGAGCGACAAGGTGGGGCTGAAACTGACGAGGGCCTGACCGCGCTGTCGTTCCACTTCTTCAGCGCGCAGCGGTACGCCGCCGCGCTGCAGTACTCCCGTCTTGCTGGTGACCACGCGCGACAGCAATACGCGAACGTCGAGGCGGCTCGGTTCTATCAGCGGGCGCTGGAATCGGCACAGCGGCTGCACGCCGAACCGCGGCTCCGCGCCGAGCTGGGTGAGGTGCTGGGCCAGATCTGGTTCCTGCTCGGGGACTTCAGCAAGGCCGAGGCGTCATTCCGGCTCGCCCGTTCCTTCGCTGGCGACGACGTCATCGTGCTGGCGCGACTGCGCCTGCGGATGGCTGAGGTCGCGAGCCGTGCCGGACGTTACCCGCAGGCGCTGCGTTCGCTGACTCGCGGTATCCGCGGTTTGGAGCGACTGGCGGGACCGGAAGCTCAGGCATGGACCGCGCGACTGTGCGCGCACTACTCCTACGTCCGACACATGCAGGGTCGCGAGCTCGAGACCATCAAGTGGGCCAAAGAAGCGATGCACGCGGCTGCCTTCGCAGAGGCCGACGACGCGCTCGCGCACGCCTATCGTTTGCTCGACTGGGCGAACATCTCGATGGGTTGCTTCGACTACGAGCACTATGTGCACGACGCGTTGGCGATCCTGGAGCGCGACGGCGACTTGCGTGGCCAGGCCATGGTGCTCAACCACCTCGGTATGCGCGCCTACTTCAAGGGTGAATGGACGCTTGCCATCGACGGCTACCAGCGTTCCTGGGAGATTCTCGAGCGGATCGGCGACCAGTGGAACGCCGCCATCGCCGCAACGAACATCGCCGAAATCCTCGTGGACCAAGGCAATCTCACCGAGGCCGAGGCTACGACCCGACAGGCGCTGCGAGTGTTTCGCGCGTCCAAGGCACCGGGTTCCATTGCAACAGCCTCCTGCGTCCTGGGTCGGGTTGCGGCTCGAGTCGGGTCCTACGACGAAGCGCACGAGCTGCTCACTGCGGCGAAGGCCTGTTTCCTCGAGGACGGTGAGTTGCCGGAGGCACTCGATACTGATGCACGGGTCGCAGAGTGCTTGTTGTTGCAGGGTCGGCCGAACGAGGCGCTGGCGCTCGCAGAAAGCACGCTCGACGCTGTCGAAGGGGGCGCCGGCCTTGCTGCCATCGTGCCCGTCTTGCACCGTGTGCGTGCCTACGCATACGCCCAACGCGGCGAATGGGCCCGATGCCTCGATGCCGCGCGCGAAGCCCTGCTGTCAGCCCGTCGGCGCGGTGCGCTGCATGACGTGGCGCTGACTCTCGATGTGTTGGTACGCATCGACGCATGGGAGCGGACAGAGCCCGACCCGGACGTCATTCGGGAACGAGACGAACTGTTCGCACAGCTGGGCATCATCGCGGCGCCGGCGGTGCCGATGCCCGAAGACATCGTGGTCATTCCCGAGCCCCGGGCGACTGCCTTGTCGGCCACCGTCGAATCCGCCTAACCTCTCGTCAAACACCGAGAGGCCTCACGATGACAACGAGCATGTTGAACCCATCCGTCAACCACGTCGGCGACGATGAACTGCCCTGGGCCGACACCGGCATCGGTATCGAGCTGAAGGTGCTCCGCGTCTCGGTGGACAGCGGTGTGTGGGTTGTGCGCAATCGATTCCAGGCCGGCGTGCGCATCCCTCGGCATCGCCACACCGGACCCGTCGAGGGATACACGCTCACGGGGCGCTGGCACTATCTCGAGTACGACTTCTGGAGCACACCGGGCTCCTACATATTCGAACCGGCGTATTCCGTGCACACGCTCGACGTGCCGGCAGACAACACCGAGCCCACCGACGTGCTGTTCGTCATCAGCGGTGTGCTGCTCAACCTCACCGACAATGACGAGATCGAAAGCGTCTCCGACGGTCCGAACACGTTGGCGGCCTACTACGCACTCCTCGAGGCACAGGGTTTGCCACGCCCG
Organism: Frankiales bacterium; assembly: GCA_033851265.1. Lineage (GTDB taxonomy): Bacteria > Actinomycetota > Actinomycetes > JAWWOW01 > JAWWOW01 > JAWWOW01. Next base: position 90,099 of record JAWWOW010000006.1, on the reverse strand, counting down.
GCTGGGGTGCTCGGCTAGCGCGACCCCGCGAAGTCGGCAATCAAGGCGACGAGCTGTTCCGGCGCATCAATCGGGACGTAGCACGAGCTGTCCGGTACGACGACGAGTTGCGCGTCGGAGAAGGCGCCCACGAGCTGATGCGCCAGCCGAAGCGGAAACGCGCGATCATCCGCACCCCACACCAACAGCACGGGCACCTTCACGGTGTGAAGCTGCTCCGCGATATCAAGGGTGATCTTGCGATCAACGCCACGCAGAACGGCGGCCGTGTCACGGCGGATCTTGGCGCTGGTGACCACCGGTTCGCTCCACCGTCGTGCCAATTCCGGGCTGATGCCGCGCCGGGTGAGCCAGCCGAATGCGAGGGGCGACTTGCGCACCATGCGCAGTCGTACGGCGCGTCCAAGGGCTTGGAGGCCACCGGGCAGTCGGGGCGCGATCGTCAACGGACGGAACACCGGCGGGAAGAAATATTCGTAACAGTCACCACTGGTCAGGATCGCGCGCTCGACGACGTCCGGATGCTCGACCAACAGCAGCTGCGTCAGCGCGGTCGCCGTGTCATTCGACACCACTGTTACTGGAGCCAGGTCCAGCGCCCGGATGAGTTCGGCGATGAGCCGCGCCAATCCCGACGGCGACAGGTCCGCGTCGGCTCGCATCGGCAGCCGATGCGAGCCCAGCGGCAACGTCGGCCGGAAGCAGCGAAAGCCGCGCGCGGTCAGCAGCGGTACGACGGGGTCCCACAACCGCTCGTCGGTGAGTAGCCCGTGCAAGAGGACCAGCGGCTTGCCGCTGCCTTCTGCGGTCACCTCGATCGGACCGGCGGAAAGTTCGACGCGCATCCGCCTACCTTGCCGTGCCAGGGGTGGCGGGACGCAACGTGTTCTTCGTCACCGTGCCCGCGTCGCCCTTGCTCTGAGCAAACGGTCAAACGTTGATGTGCGTCTCCGCTGGGACGCGGTCGGTCACGTCGATCAGGCGGTTGTCGCGGCCCAGGAGCAGCCGGCCTCGTATGGCAGTGAGCGCCGCCATGACAACACCGACGCCGACCGCTGCCACGGCGTACGGCCAGTCGTAGGACCAGCCGATCGCGTGGTCGATGGAGTAGCGCCCGGGACCGGTGAACGCGAGTCCGGCTGCCGTGACGGCGTAGAAAAACGGAAGCTCGTAACCACCGTCGGTGTTCCAGATGCCGTTTTCCCAATGCGTGGTCGCGGCGGTGAGCATGACGCCGACGACAACGGCGCTGCCCAGCGGGTCGAGGAAGCCGAGCGCGAGCAGCAGCCCGCCGCCGGCTTCGGACAGCCCCGCGACCATGGCCATCAACTTCCCAGGTCGGTGGCCGATCGAGTGCATCCAGCCGCCAGTGCCTGCCAGCCCGAAACCGCCGAACCAGCCGAATAGTTTCTGCGTTCCGTGCCCGACCAGGAGTACACCGAGAACGACGCGAATGACGAGCAGGCCGGTGTCTGCCATGAGTACCTCCGGAGGGAAGTAGTTGCCCCTGGCTCGAGCCTGCCCCCTGGGAGCACGCCGCTCTTCACCAAGGCGTGTAGACATTGCGGCGTACGGTGCCGCCAGCCCCGCTCAGGTAACGGAGAGTTGCGACCCGCTCGGGTCCTTCGTGACATGCAGCTGCGCGGGGATGCGTTGTCGCAACTCCGTCACATGACTGACGATGCCGACGACGCGGCCGCCATCGCGCAGGCCGTCGAGCACGGTCATGACGTCGTCGAGGGTCTCCTCGTCGAGGCTGCCGAAGCCTTCGTCGACGAAGAGCGTTTCCAGGTGGGCACCGCCGGCTTCGGCGGCCACGACGTCGGCAAGCCCGAGCGCCAGCGCGAGCGATGCGTAGAAGCTCTCGCCGCCGGATAGCGTCGAGGTCGGCCGCTGCTGCCCGCTCCAGCCGTCGACCACGGCAAGCCCGAGCCCTGACTTCTTGTTGTGAGCGTCGCGTTCGTCGGTGTGCACCAAGGAGAATCGCCCCCCCGACATCCGGAGCAGCCGCTCGGTTGCCGCCGCAGCGACCTGCTCGAGGCGCGCTGCGAGAACGTAGGACGACAGGCTCATCCGCCGCTCGTTCTCGGTTGCCGTCCCGTCTGCGAGCCGCGACAAGCCGCTGACGAGGGCGCAGCGATCGTCGACCGGTTGCAGAGCAACGAGCTGCTCACCCAGGCGGGCATGCAGCCGATCGATCGACTCGACGGCGCGTTGCGCAGCGCCCTGCTCATGATCGAGGGCGCGCAACGCTGCTTCGATCTCCTCGAGCTCGACCAATGCCGTGTTGACGTTCATGGGCGGCGCCGCCGCCGCGGTCACGAGAGTGGGATCGGACAGGCGCTCCCGAACAGCGGCCTCTTCGGTGGCGAAGCTGCGATTGAGCGTGTCCAGCTCAGCCACCCGACGATCGTCCCGCGCAGCGTCTGCGGCGTCGTCGGTGTCCCGGAAGCCGGCGCTGATCGCTGCTCGTGCGGACGCTGCGCGAGCGCCTGCTGCTGCAGTGCTGGCGTGCTGCAGATCGCGCTCGGCCATGACGACTGCGTCGATTGCGTCGGCGAGACGCCGCAGCCGATCAGCTCGGACTGCGACGGATCGGTCCTCACCACACGCTGCCGCCAGCTGCTCGGCCGCATCGTCGACGAACCGTTGTGCCTCTGCTGCAAGCGCTATCTCCTCCTGCTCGCGTTGTAGCCAGGTCGAACGGTGGTGCTCGCGGTCGGTGCGCTCTGCTTCAAGTGCCTCGATCTCACGCCCGATGACGTCGAGCGCAACGACCGCTGTTTCTGCATCTGCCAAGCCGATGCGCGCCGCGGCGAGGGCCGCCTCGAGCACTGCAACCGGCTCGTCACCGCCGGCCTGCGTGTGAGCCGCGGCCAGAGCGGTGTCGACCTCACGAATCGCGTCCTCCGCCTCGCGCCGCTCCTGGTCGGCGAGGTTCCATTCGGATTCGGCGGAAGTCTCATCGTCTCCGGTCAGTGCCCCGCACATGGTCAACGCGGGCTCGGGGTGCTCGGCACTGCCGCACACGGGGCACGGCCGCCCAGCCACGAGCCCGGCGGCCAGCTCGGCAGCCATCCCACTGATGCGCTGCTCCCGCACGTCGATCCAGCGCTCGCGAGCGTCTTGCGCGCAGTCAACCAGAGCGGCCAGCGTTGTTTGCAAATCTGTGCGGCGCAGCAGGAGGCGATCACGTTCGACTGCAGCTGCGACACGTTGGGTGGCCTGGCGCACCGCGTCATGGCGGGGTTCTACAAGCGCGGCGAGATGAGTGGCGGCCGACAGTCGACGGTCACGGTCTGCGCGCTCGCCGTCGTAGGCCGTGAGCCACTGATCGTGAGCCTTGGCTCTGTCGTGCGCGTCGACGGCAGCGGCGTGGCGTCGGACCGCTTCGGCTTTGCGGGAGGCGACTTGGCTCTCCAACCGCAGGAGTGATTGCAGTGCGCCGGCCTCGGCGCGGATCTCGCCTGCGCGGTCGCTGAGGGTTGCGGTTGTCTCCTGAGCGAGCGCGTGCCCCGGGTCGGGTTGATCAGCAACATCGGCTCGCGCAGCACTGAGCGTCGCCCGCGCGGCCGCCTCGCCGCTGGCTGCGTCGGCGGCGGCCCCGAGCAGCGGAACGACACGAGCGGCCCGGCGCGCTGCGGTCAGCTCAGCCTCAGCGAGAACGACGTCCGCCCGGCGCGCATCGAGCGACGCACGTCGGCGCAGCGCGTCGGCATGCTGTTGCTGCCGCGTGGCCAGCTCTTCGGCGGCTTTGTGCCGGGCGCGTGCTCGTTGCGCTGATGCGCGCGCCGCGCCGGCTTCGTGCTGCGCGGTCAACAGTCGCTTGTGAGCAACGTCGCGGATGTCATCAGCCCACTGCAAGTCATTGGCGTCGACGGAGCGCTCGACGTCGCCGCCAACCTCGGCCAGCCGAGCCAACGTTTCGTCGACCTCGACCCGAGCTGCGTCGCGAACGCGAGCTGCTTCGATCCGCCAATCCTTCAGGCGGTCCTCGACGTGCGCGAAACGCTCGGTAGCGAACAACCGCTGCAGCAGCGCTCGGCGGCCATCGGCATCGGTGCGTAGGAATGCGGCGAAGTCGCCTTGTGGCAGCAAGACCACCTGGCAGAACTGCTCGCGGCTCATTCCCAGTAGGGACTCGATTTCGTGACCAATCTCGTCGAGTCGAGTCGATACCGGCGACCATGCACCGTCGATGTGTTCTTCGAGCGTGCCGCGGGCCTTGTCGAGGGTGGTGCCGGTGCCGCGTTGCTTGGGTCGTTCTTGCTCCGGCTCGCGGACAATGCGCAGCCGCCGTCCGCGCAATGTCAGCTCGAGCGCCACGTGCGTGCGAATGTCGTGGGTCGCCTGGTCGCTGCGCAGCCGCCGCGCGCCTTGCCGGGCACCGGGCACTGCGCCGTACAACGCGTAGCAGACAGCGTCGAGGATCGTGGTCTTGCCGGCTCCTGTCGGGCCACAGAGCAAGAAGAACCCATGACCTGCCAGCGAATCGAAGTCAACCGAGACGTGGTCGGCGAACGGACCAAACGCGCTGACGCGGAGCTGGTGCAGGCGCATCAGCTCGCCACCTCGGTGGCGCGCACCGCCGCGAACGCATCGTCGAGCAGCACTCGCTCGATCTCGCTCGCCGGACGATGGCGTACGTGGTCGACGAAGCCGAGTGCCACATCGATGTCGGATTGCCCGCGCAGTCGCGCGGCGTACGACGATGACGTGTCGGCGGCAGCACCGTCTGGCTCGAAGGCGAGCACCAAGGTGTGCGGGAATCGTTTGCGCAGCCGCTCCATGGGTTCGGCTGGGCGTGCTGCATCCGTCAACGTGACCTGGAGCCAGCAGTCTTCGTAGGTTGTGAACTCTGCGTCCGTCAGCAAGGTGTCGAGGGAGCCGCGCACCTGTGCGAGCCGTCGCGGCACCGGTGTCTCGATCGGCTCGACGGTGCTCACCCCGTGGGCATCCAGCTCAACGAGCCAGCAGCCCTTGGTGTGCGGGGCCTCGGAGAAGGAGTAGGCCAGGGGTGAGCCGCTGTAGCGCGTGGTCGGGGTGAGCGTCTGCCGGCCATGCAGGTGGCCGAGGGCGGCGTAGTCGACGCCGGCAAAGGTCGCGGCCGGAACGACTGCGACCCCCCCAGCAGTGATGTCGCGCTCGCTCTCGCAGGGTTGGCCGCCGTCGACGAAGGCGTGTGCCAGCACGATCGACCGGGTGCCAGCGGGTTGCGCGGCGAGATCGGCACGAACGCGGGCCATGGCAGCGGTGAGGACAGCCTGGTGGCCCCCGGCGTCGGCGGCCAGCGTTTCGCGCACCAGCTCGGGCTCGAGGTAAGGCAACGCATAAACCGCGACCGGCCCGTGCGCGTCGCCGAGCTGCACTGCACGGTCGCACTGCTCCGGGTCGGTGCGGATGTGCACACCGGCTGCGGCGATCAGGTCAGCCGCGAAGCCAAGTCGTCGCGCCGAGTCGTGATTGCCGCTGATCGTGACGACCTGGGCACCTGCGTCCGCGAGGCGGCGCAGGGCCTCGTCCGCCAGCATCACCGCGTCAACCGGCGGCAGTGCCCGGTCGAACAGGTCGCCGGAGATCAGCACCGCATCGACGCGCTCCGCTTTGACGACGCCGACGAGAAAGTCGACGAAGTCGGCCTGGGCCGGGAGCAGCCGCTCACGGTGAAAGGACCGGCCGAGATGCCAGTCGGAGGTATGGAGCAGCCGCATGTTCGGACGGTAGTCACGGACTCTGACAGAACAGAGTTGCCACACGGGGACCTGGTGACGGCGTTCGCGCGGAGGCGTCCCGCTGCGCGGCGCGTATGACAGGCTCCACCGATGGTGATGCGGCATATCCGTCGAGGTCTCATCGCGATTCTTGGGCTCGCGGTCGTCGCGCTCGGCATTGTGTTGCTGCCGCTTCCCGGTCCGGGTTTCCTCGTCATCGCGGCTGGCCTCGCCATCCTCGCCACGGAGTTTGAGTGGGCGGAGCGTTGGTTGGACCAAGTCCGCGACCGCGCACTGGAGGCGGCGGAGCAAGCGACCAAGAACTGGTGGAGCGCCACGCTCACCGTGCTGTCCGCGCTCGGAATGCTGGCGGTGGGGATCTACATCTTCCTGGCTCCGCCCGACATCAAGTTCATGAGCAAAGGCACGGGTATCGGCGTGATCATCGGGGCGTTGGCTGCGCTGGCAACGGCGATCTACGCCATCCGTACGCCGGGCTACGGCACCCACCCGCCCCACCACAAGGAAAGCGAGACCGAATCCGCCGCCTAGATCAGATGCGGCGGGAGTGCGCCGTCGAAGCCTTCTGCTCGCGGTCCGGGCACGCCCTTGAACACGTAGTTGATCGGTTCGCGGCCGGGCTGCAGCACCCAAGCTTCACCGGTGCCACCGGCGTCCAGCGCGGTCACCACGCCGTTGGCGACGTCCTCGGCGCGCAACAGCGGGAAGTTCGCGGTCCTAAACATCTCGACGTGCGGCGCGAGCAGCGCGGTGTCCACGAAGCCAGGACACATCGCAACAATGCGGATGCCGTGCTGACCGAGTGGTGCTGCGAGTGACCGCACCAGGCCGATCACCGCGTGCTTCGTCATGCAGTACACCGGGTCGTCGGGCTCCCCGACGAGCCCACCCAGCGATGCCGTGACAACGATCGCGCCACCGCCGGATGCGCGCAGCGCCGGCACCGCGGCCTGCACGCCGTAGAACACGGCGTCCTGGTTGAGCGACGTCACAGTCCGGTAGCGGTCGGCGCTGATCTTCTCGATGTCCCACTCATCGGTCGTGACGCCGGCGTTGAGACAGACGACGTCGAGGCGGTCGTACGCAGTCACCGCTGCGGCGACCGCCTTCTCACTAGCGGCCGGATCGGTGAGGTCGACCTGTATCGATGTTCCGCTGACTGACTCAGCCACCGCTGCCGCGCCGTCTGCGTTTCGGTCGGCGATGACGACGCGATGCGTCTGACCAAGCCGCTCGGCGACTGCGCGCCCGATCCCGGACGCCCCGCCGGTGATCAAAACGACCGGTCGGTCTGTCATGTCGTCGCGGAGGTGGAGACCGGGTCGATAATCGCCGTCGCAATGGCGGCCCGATGCGTTGCGCCGTACCCCTCGAAGGCGTCGATCCACTGCGCCCGCTTGTAAAACCGATGCAAGAAGTGCTCCCAGGTGAAGCCCACCCCGCCCAGCACCTGGATGGCGTGCTCGCAGGCCATCACGGCCGCATCGGCGCATGACGACTTAGCTGCAGCCACGGCCAGGTCGGCGCGGTCGTCATCGGCGTCCACGGCCCACGCTGCCCAGTAGGCCAGTGACCGAGCCAGTTGCGTGGCGGCGAACACGTCGGCGATCTGGTGGCTGACCGCTTGGAACGTTCCGATTGGGCGTCCGAACGCCTCCCGAGTCTTGGCGTGTTCGCTGGCCGTATCCAGTGCCCGTTGTGCAATCCCCACCGCCTCACACGCCAACAGAGCCAGTGCTCGGCGTCGCGCGGTAACGAGCGCCTCGCCACTCGCCAGTCGCCGCGACGGTGCGCCATCGAGCACCAACTCGGAAAGGCGACGCGTGCGGTCCATCGTTGACCGCGGAACGACGGTCACACCATCGGCGTCTGCCGCAACGGCGTAGACAGCAAGACCATCGTTGTCGTGCGCAACAACGGCGAACTCACCGACAGATTCCGCGTCGGGCACGAACAGTTTGTGACCTGTCAGCGCGGTCCCCTCGACTTTGGTTGAGACCGACCGCGCGTCGGTGAGTGATGTCGGACCGCCAGGCTCGGCAATCGCGAGCGTTGCGGGCAGGTCGCCGTCGTACCCAGCCGGCCGGGCGAGACCGAGCGTCGACCACAGCGGGCCCGGGAAGAGCGCGCGCCCCGTTTCCTCTGCGATGACTGCATGCTCGAGCAGTCCCAGGTCGCGGTCGAGCCAACCGAGCTTGGTGATCTCGTGCCACGCCGTCGGGTCCCAACCGTCGTCACTGTCGGCGAGCTCGATGACGCGTTCGACGGGATACCGGTCGCCCAGGTAGTCGCGCGCAGACTCGCGCAACAGTTCTTGTTCTTCGGAGAACGCGAAGTCCATCAGCGCATCAGCCCCTCATCGCGATTTCGGTAGGCCGACGACGCGTTCGGCGACGATGTTGCGCAGGATCTCCGAGCTGCCGGCCTCGATGGTCGCGCCGCGACTGCGCAGCTGCCAGTACTGCCAGTAGCCGCTCCACCAACCACCGTCAGCGTCGAGCTGAGACGCGGGGCCGAGGATCTCCAGGGCGAGCTTGGTGAGCCGCTGGGTCACCTCGGACCAATGGAGTTTCGCGATGGAACCCTCGGGCCCGGGTACGCCGGTCTTCATCAGCGAGGTGATTGACCGGTAGTTGGTGTAGCGCAGCGCTTGCAAGTCGATCCAGTGCTGCGCGATGCGGTCGCGCACAACTGGATCGTCAGCAGCACCGGTCTCTTTCGCCGTTGTGATGACGCGGCCGAGGATCTGCTCCAGCCCGGCCGTCAATGCGAAGCCCAACGTGCCGCGTTCATGTAGCAGCGTCGTCATCGCGACCTGCCAACCGTCGCCAGGCTTACCGAGCATCGACTCACGTGGGACACGGACGTCGGTGAAGTAGATCTCGTTGAACTCCGGGTCGCCGGTGATCTGTCGCAACGGGCGTACCTCGACGCCGGGCGAGTGCATGTCGACGAGCAGGTACGACAGGCCACGGTGCCGATCGGCGTCGGGGTCGGTGCGGACGACGAGGATGCACCAGTCCGCTATGTGTGCCCAGCTCGACCAGACCTTCTGCCCGTTCACAACCCAGTGGTCGCCGTCGAGGACGGCGCGCGTTCGAGCGCTCGCGAGGTCGGAGCCCGCACCCGGTTCGGAGAACCCCTGACACCAGATCTCCTCCGCCGCGAGCAGCTTCTTGAGGTAGCGCTCCTTCTGCTCGTCGCTACCCCACGCCGCGATCGTCGGTCCGGCCATGCCCAGCCCGATCACGCCGATGTGTCCCGGTGCCTCGGCTCGCGCCGTTTCCTCCAGGTAGATCCCCTGGAACGTGTACGGCGCGCCTTGACCGCCGTACTCCTTCGGCCAGGTCAACCCGACGTAGCCGCCAGCGAAGAGCTTGCGGCTCCACTCTCGTGCGAACGACTCGTCCCAGCGGCCGACATGAGGCTCACGGGTGGCCCAGTCTTGGGGCAGGTTCTTGGCCAGCCAGGCGCGCAGATCAGCGCGGAAGGCCGCCTCTTCAGGTGTATCGCGGAAGTCCACGACGGGGCACGGTAGCGAACCCACTAAGTTTCCTTGTCGTGGTCACCGTCGCCGTCCTCGCTGAAACAGCAGATGCTGAGCGCCGGGTCGCGCTCGTCCCCGAGGTGATCGGGCGACTGACGGCCGTTGGCGTCGATGTCGTCGTTCAATCCGGAGCGGGGGCTGGCGCGTCCGCGTCCGATGAGGACTACACGGCGGCTGGCGCCCGGGTGGCACCGGATGCGGCGTCCACGCTCTCGGGCGCAGACGTCGTGGTGAAGGTCGCGCCACCATCGGCCGCCGAGGCTGCGGCGCTGCCGACCGGCTCGGCGTACATCGGCTTCCTGCCCGCGACCGCTGAGGACACGCTCCGGGCCATGGCCGACCGAGGCGTGACGGCATTCGCGATGGAAAAGCTGCCACGCATCAGCCGCGCACAGAGCATGGACGCGTTGTCGTCGCAGGCGTTGGTCGGTGGCTACCAATCAGTGATCATCGCCGCCCGCCGGCTGCCGCGGTTCTTCCCGATGTTCATGACTGCGGCGGGCACGATCCCGCCGGCCAAGGTGCTTGTCCTCGGTGCCGGTGTCGCCGGACTTCAGGCCATCGCGACGGCGCGCCGCCTCGGCGCCGTGGTCGAGGCGTACGACGTGCGCGCCGCCGCCGCCGAAGAGGTGCGTAGCCTCGGCGCGACGTTCCTCGACCTGCAGCTCGAAACGCAAGAGGGCGCGGGCGGTTACGCCAAGGAGCAGTCCGAAGATTTCCTCAACAAGCAACGCGAACTGATCGGTGGCCGGGTCGCGGCGTCTGATGTCGTCATCACGACTGCTGCGATCCCTGGCCGCCAAGCGCCGGTGCTGGTGACAACACCCATGGTCGAGCAGATGCGCGCCGGATCGATCGTCGTCGACCTGGCAGCGGAGTCCGGTGGCAATGTCGAGCCCAGTCGCCCAGGCGAGGACGTGACCGTTGGTGGTGCGACTGTCATCGGCGTACGCAATCTGCCGAGCAGTATGCCGGTGCACGCGAGCAGTCTTTATGCGCGCAACATCACCAACGTGTTGCTGCTGATGGTGAACGACGGCGCGTTCGCTCCTGACTTCACCGACGAAATCGTCGCGGGCAGCTGCGTGCTGCGCGATGGGAAGCCGTTCGAAGATCCGGCGAGCACGCTCGTCATTGGAGGTAGTCAGTGACAAGTGGGATCGGCCTGCTCACGATCTTCATCCTGTCGGTGTTCGTCGGCTTCGAGGTCATCTCCAAGGTGTCAGCGGTCCTGCACACGCCGCTGATGTCGGGCGCGAACGCGATCCACGGCATCATCTTGGTCGGCGCCATGCTGTTGCTGGGCAGTGCACACGGAGCGGGTGAAGTCACGCTGGCGTTAGTGGCGACCGTCTTGGCGACCGTCAACATCGTCGGTGGCTTCGTGGTCACTGACCGGATGCTCGAGATGTTCAAGGGTCGACAACAACCCCGTCGTCCAGCTGAGACGGACGCGGCCGTGGACAAGCCGTGAGTGCGCACACTCTCGAGTACTTCTACCTCTTCGCCGCAGTCTGTTTCATCCTTGCGCTGAAAGGGCTGTCCTCGCCGAAGACGGCGCGCTTGGGCAACCTCATCGGTGCTTTCGGCGGCGTTGTCGCCATTGTGGCGACGCTGTTCCTCAACGGTTTGCAGCATCGCGTCCCGATGATCATCGCGATCGTCGTCGGCACCATCATCGGCGTACCAGCTGCTCGATCGGTCAAGATGACGGCGATCCCACAGATGGTCGCGATGTTCAACGGTGTCGGCGGTGCTGCCGCAGCACTTGTCGCGATCGGTGAGTTTGCCCGGCACGGTGAGAGCGACCCGGCGCGTATCGCGGCCGCAGTTGTGTTCAGCGCGCTGGTGGGGTCGGTGTCCTTCACCGGCAGCCTCGTGACATTCGCGAAGTTGCAGGAGCTGATGACCGGTCGTCCCATCACGTTCCCCGGTCAGCAATACGTCGGCATCGCTCTCGTGACCGCGATCATCGGTCTTGCGGTTTCGGTCATCACAACCGGCAGTTCGGTCCTGCTCGTCGTACTCACTCTGCTCGCGCTCGTTTTGGGTGTGATGTTCGTCCTGCCAGTAGGCGGAGCAGACGTGCCCGTCGTCATCTCCCTCTTGAACGCGTTCACCGGTCTGACCGTCGCCGCGTCGGGTTACGTGTTGGACAACACATTGCTGATCATTGCCGGCACCCTTGTTGGAGCGTCCGGAACCGTGCTCACCAGGCTGATGGCCGACGCGATGGGCCGACCGCTCACCGGCATCTTGTTCGGCGCTGTCACCGGGGGGAGCACGGCCGGATCCACGACGGAGATCACGGGCGGTTCCGTGCGCAGCGCGTCGGCGGAGGACATCGCGATCCTGCTGGCGTACGCGCGCAAGGTCGTCATCGTCCCGGGCTACGGGCTCGCCGTCGCGCAGGCGCAGCACACGCTGCGCGAGCTCGTCGACTTGCTGGAATCAAAGGGTGTCGAGGTCTCCTACGCGATTCACCCGGTGGCCGGGCGAATGCCGGGACACATGAACGTCCTGCTCGCTGAGGCGAACGTGCCCTACGAGTCGCTCAAGGAGATGGACGAGATCAATCCTGAGCTTTCCCGCACCGACGTGGCGCTCGTGGTGGGCGCGAACGACGTCGTGAACCCCGCGGCACGCGACCTCCCGGGAAGCCCGATTTACGGGATGCCGATTCTGGACGTCGACCAGGCCCAGAACGTCGTCTTCCTCAAGCGGTCAATGCGCCCCGGTTTCGCCGGGATCGACAACGTCTTGCTCTACAACCCCAAGACCACGCTGCTCTTCGGAGACGCGAAAGACTCCCTGACGGCAGTGATTGCTGCGGTCAAGACCGCCTGAGATTGCGGCTATCCGCCGTTATCTGGCCTTCACCTGGCCTTTGTTCACCTGTCTCTCGCCGAACCCCTTGCGCCCTAGCGCTCCCTCTCGACACGATCGAGCCGGGTAGGCGGCAGTCGGGCACGAAGAGAGCGGGCAAGAGCGGACATGGCGGAGGGGCGCGAAGGGTTCGCGGTGGTGGTCTACCGCGAGGACGCGGGATGGGAGGCCGGCATGCTTCCCGACGCCCTGGTCCAGGATCTCGACGGGCTGGTCGCCGCCGTCCGCCAACAGCCGGGTACTGCCATCGCCTTCGTGGACGTGGCCGATGAGTTCCTCGTCGCCGTCCGGGTACGGCCCGACGGTGAGGCGTGCCTGCTGCTCTCGGACGGCTCAGCCGCTGGCGACTGGGACCTCGCCGCTCGCGTCCTTGACCGGATCGATCCAGACGGAGCGCCCCCGGAGGAGGTTGCACCGATCGGTGACCTTGACCTGTTCGGGGATCTCGGGCTGGACTCGGGGGACTTGATGCAGATCCTGGGTGACCTGGATGCTTATGCCGACGAGATGCTCGCGTCGATTGCCAAGCGCCTCGGTTTCGCCGCGGCGTTGGACCGGGCACTAGACGCAGCAGGCCACTGGGCCACCTGACAGGGGATTGGGGACCGTGTCGTACTTCGCCGCCGCGATGGCTCGTCTCGATGACGGCTGGGACGCGCGCGAAATGGACCTCACCGGTGTCGAGGATCTCGACACATTGACCGACCAGCTGCGCGATGTCATTTCCGACGCCAGCGCGTTGACCGTCGTCCTCTTCGTCGAGGAGGACGACGAGTACCTCGCCATCGTTCGTCTCGACAGTGAGCTCGAGCCGCGGGTGTTTCTCTCCGACGTACGCGTCGTCGACACCAGCGTCATCGCGGCGATGCTGTACGAGGAGGCGGCAGCGGAGTCCCTCGAGGACATCGCCGAGGACGACGAGGACAGCGATGACGACGAGGAAGAGGACGGCGCGCTGCGGGCCGAGGCCGACCCAGCTGGCGACGACGACCTGCTCGTCGACCTGGGCATGCCGGGCAAGGTGTTGCTCGACCTCTGCGCCGAGGAAGGCATGCTGCCGGCAGATGTGATCACGGCGGTGTGCGAGAGCCTCGGCTGCCTCGAGCAGATGGAGTCACTGCGCTGATCAACGCGCGCGGGGCCGATGCATTTGAGTCGGCCATGCGAGTCGCGTTGGACGAAGCAACGCAGGCATTGGCAACCGGCGACGTGCCGATCGGTGCCGTCGTCCTCGACCCGGATTCACATGTCATCGGCCGCGGTCGAAACGCGCGTGAGGCGCTCGGTGACCCCACCGCGCACGCCGAACTGCTCGCCCTACGTGATGCCGCTGCGGCTCGTCCGGATTGGCGGCTTTCCGGATGCACCCTTGTGGTCACGCTCGAGCCATGCACGATGTGTGCGGGCGCCGCGGTACTCGCCCGGCTCGACGGTTTGGTGTACGGCGCGCCCGATCCGAAGGCCGGCGCTGCCGGCTCGCTGTTCGATGTGGTTCGCGACCGTCGGCTGAATCATCGGCTCGAGGTGCTCCCCGGCGTACTCGCCGAGGAATGTGGTCAGTTGTTGCGGAACTTCTTCGAACAGCATCGCGCTAACGGGTAGCCTTTTCGGCGGTGGAGTGTCCGAGCGGCCGAAGGAGCACGCCTCGAAAGCGTGTGAGGGGGCAACTCCTCCGTGGGTTCAAATCCCACCTCCACCGCCATATCAGCGGTATCAGCGCGAGTAGCGCGCGCGAATACCGCCAAGGCGTCAGCGAATACCGCCACTAGTTTTCGAAGTGCTCGTAGAGCTCAGCGATTTGCGGGCCCACGTAGTCGGAAAGCGCTGTCCAGTCAATTGGTCGACTACTGGAGTCCATCGCATCGATGCGCCGGCTCTCGGTCATGCCACTGCTGAAGAACACAGTCTGACCAACCTGCGGTGCCTCCGGGCATGAGTCGCCTAGCTCGAAGCCGGTGGTCTTGCCGTGAAAATCGTCGCGCAAAGTCAGCGGATCGGTGTCGAGAACCTCGGCCTCGTGCCAGCGCCAGATCACCTCGTAGTGACCGTCTGAGACGGGGCGGAGTGCAACGAGTTGGCCGGGACCGGTCTCCGCGATGTTCCGTTCGTACGCCGGTGCGTACGACGCAGCAACCTCAGGACGGTCGCCCTTGAGGCGTATCAAGCAACTGTCTGGCGTCGCCTTGCTCACGATGCCGTACGCGTACGTCCGCCAACTCTCGTCGTTCGTCACGACCCCACGATGGCACGCAGAGCAGCAACGTGTCTTCCGCTTCACCCGTTCGGCCGGGATCATCGCTCGCATGAGAGCCCAGTGGGTCAGCCGGCTCCTCGGCGGACTGGGCGCCGCGGCCCTCCTCGCCGGCCTGGCGTTGCTGTTAGTCCCGATTCACGGCAATGGCGTGACGGGCACGGCCGTGCACCCTCGGTACGGAGAGTTCGGGTTTTCTACCTACCGGTCTCTTCCCGAGCACTTCACGGTCGCCGACCTGCACCGGATCGGGATTCGTACTCCGGGCCAGGTTGTGCACGACCGGCGCCTCTACTCCACGACGGCGATCGCCGCGGGTCTCCTGATCCTGGTCGGTCTAGGCGCGGCGACGTCTGCGCGCGGTCAGTAGTCCTGCCGCAAGCAGCACCGCACCGAGCACCGGCCACGTCACTGGGCTACCGGTTGTAGCGAGCGGCGGGGCCGTGCGCGGAAGCTTCGGAATCGTGGTGGGTGGTGTTTGCGCCGCTGAGCCGAAGTCGTAGGTGTACGCGCCGCGACCGTACGCGCCGGCCACGAGCTTGCGACCGGTTCGGTCGATCTTCATGTTGCGGTAAACGACTGCTGGCAGGCCCTTGCCGAGACGCGACCACCTCGTGCTGCCCACCTTCGTCGTGAACACCCCGACGTCAGTCGCAACGACAAGCCGGTTGTCACGGAGCACGATCGAGTGTGCATCGGCGCGCGGCAGGTTGCCGCTGATGTCGGAGAACGTCTCACCGGCGTCGTTGCTGACCATCACCTTCTGGTACCCGGTCGCCTTCGGGTTGGCGCCCAGCACGATGTACTGCCGCAGCGACACATAGATCCTGCGCGCGTCCTTCGGATCGACGGCGATGCCGCTGATCTGCTGGTGCGGCAGCCCCTTACTCGCGGCCCGGTGCCAACAGGCGCCGCCCGCCTTCACCGGCGTGCAGTTCGTCTTGACGTTGGTGCCGATCATGACGTGCACGTGGGACGGGTCGACGATCGACGGCCCAACCGACAACGACGGGCGGCACTGCGCGCAGAACGCCACGTAGGCCACCGGTCCGGTCACCGAAACCGCGCTCGCGTCCCACGGGATCTTCGTGCCCGCGCTTGTCACCAAAGCAGGATCGGTCGGAGCCGGTGGAGTGAACACCACCTTCCAGGTGCTGCTGAGCTGCTGGGTGTTCGTCGGGTCGTAGGTGTCGCTGTTCGGCCCTTCCGTCGTCTCCTTGACCTCGGACGCGGCGGCAATGAGGTGATTGCCGTCGGTCAGGTCGGAGGCAATCGGCGAGAGGAAGGACGCGCCGGATGTGCTCGGGCTGGCGATGACTGTGTGGTGGAAGTCGTCGGTGGTCGCGAGCAGTGTGTGACCCGGAATTCCGCAGTAGTAGGAGTTGGAGTTCGTTCCGGGCAGTGCGTAGACGCCATCGCCACCGCAGACGTTGTACGCCGACCCGTCCTTCTTCAGGTGGATGGTGCCGTTGTCCTGCAACGCCATGATGATGTCGCCGTTCTGTAGGAAGTCGACGTTCCACGGCAGGACCGTGTTGGGTTTGTTGACGTCACGCCACGAATCGTTGTCGAAGCCAGGTCCGTTGCTCGGCGGGGTAAGGGGCACGGTGTGCTGGTCCTGGACCCACCACCCGCCGTCATTGCCGGCGTACATGCGGACGCCACCATCGCCGGTCGGCACAAGCGCTCCAGCGTGCTGGTCCGGATGGGTCGACCCTCCGCCGAAGAACGGCACGCCTTCAGGGCAGGACGCCGAGTTCTGTCCCGGCACCGTGCCCGGATAGAGGAGGAACCCACAGAGGTTGGCGTACTTCTGGAACGCACGCCAGGTGACGACCGACGTCAGCTCCAAGTTGGTCACGTCACCCTGGAAGGCCTCTTCGAGGAACACGTAGACACGGTTGGGGTTGACCGGGTCCGTCGCGATCCAGTTGTTGTACTGCGCCTGCGCCCCAGCGCCGTAGGCAATGAGATACCCCGCTGCACATGTGCTGCATGCCAACCCGGTGGTCAGCGTTTGGGCCGTCGCCATCAGCTTCCAGGTGGCACCATCGTCGGTCGATCGGTAGACACCGTTGAGGACGGATCCGCCGGTGGCGCTCAATCCCGCCGGCAACGCCGGTGTGTCCGCGATGGTGTGCCCGGCGGCGCGGCCGGCATCCTGCACGAGTGCCCACAGCACACCGTCCTGCCCGCGCGCCGTCCCGTACGCCAGGCTCATGCGGCCCACGGGGTCACTGGACGAGCCAAACTTGAAGTTCGGCGTGACGATGCCCCACTTGAGTTGTGACGTGCTCGTCAGGAACGTGAAGGAACCCGGGGCGCCGTCGTTCGTCGACCGGTACAGCCCGTTGCCCGGCGCCAGGACCGTGCCATCGGCGAGCGGCTCCTTGCCGCGCGAGTACCCCACCGCGACGGTGACCTCGTTGTTGTCGCTCGGCCGGTAGACAACAGCCGTGACCCAGTTGCCGACTGCACGAGGAGTCTCCGCCGTGTGGGTGGCGTTCGTCATCAACGGCACCTTGGTGAACGTCGCGCCCTCATTGGTCGAGCGCCACAGGCCGTACGTCGTGCCGACCATGACAGTCCCGGTGTTCGGTGAGACTGCGATCGCGTTGACGCCGTAGCCACGGGTGTTGACCGTCGGGCGCGAGAACGTCTGTCCACCGTTGTGGGAGACGTACATCCCGGTGCCGACTGCGTCGTCGCTCAGGGTGAACACAGAGACGCCTGTGCCGACATAGACGTTGTTCGGGTTGTTCGGGTCGACCGCGATAGCTCCAACGGCCGAGCGTTCGAACCCGGCGCTCAGCTCATGCACCGTCTTGCCGCCGTCGGTGGTCTTCCAGAGGCCACCATGCGTACCGAAGTACACCGTGTCGCCAGACGAATCCGACGGGTCGACCGCGATCGCGGTGCCGATGCCACCGATCGCACCGAACAGCTCCGCCCCGGAGCCGATCGACGGGATGCTCTTGACGCCGTTGAACGGTCCTTCGCTCTTCCAGGTCTTCGACGTGTACTGGGAAAGGGCCCTGGCCTGACTGATGTAGTTCCGGAAGGCCTGGTCGTTGGCGCCCTCGTAGATCGCATTGCCGTCGGGCAGCGCGCCCTCGGACTCAGGATGCGCGGCCCAATAGTCGGCGCTATTGATGATCTGGCTCGGGTCCACCTGCTTCGCCGTCGACTGGGTCGGCGTACCGGGGAGCGTCATGAATGCAACGGCTACGGCGGCAACGGGCAGGACGAACAAGCGTCGGGAGCGGACAGTCATTGGCCCTCCAAGTCGGCGCAAGCAGCCTAAACCAGGACACTCTCCTTACGGGCGCCTGCCGGTGGAGTGTGTCGAAGATGACCGAAGAGAAGGCCCGCGATGAGCAACCCCAGAACGACCGGTGACACGACGCTGCGCAGCACGGTGTTGATGTCATCGACGGCGGAAGGCAGCGGTACGGCGCGGCCGGGGATGTATGCCAGCGTCAGCACCGCCGTGTGCGCGAGCAGCACGAGGTCGAATCGGGATAGCGGGAGGAGTACGAGCAGCGCCCACGCGAGCCCGTCGTACCAGGGGAGTGCGTACGGCGCGGCAAGTAGCCACGCAACAACGAGGACCGATCCGGCCAGCACCGCGCTGGGCAGTGCGTCACCGCCGACGGTGTCGCTACGTCGGGGCAGCCCCCGCGCGAGGGCAACCGCCAGGCCAATGGCAACCAGTGCGGCGAGCACCGAGATGACGCGGCGCGACGCGGTTTCACCCCACGCGTCATCGAGTGCGGAGGCGAGCGGTTTCCACGGTGTCGCCCTCGATACGAGTCGGGACGCGACGCGCACCTGATCCAGCGAGTGCGACCCGGCGGTGATGTACGCCGCGACCACCACGCCGACACCACCGACGCCGAGCTGAAGCAACTTTCGCGGAGCCCGCCGCAGTGACCACGCGAGTCCGCCGGCGACGAGAGCGGCGGGAAGCTTGACGGCGACTGCGGCACCGGCCAGGGCGCCGGCGATCAGCGGGCGCCGATTGAGAGTGGCCAGGGCCCCGACGACGAACGCGATCTCGACCGTGTCGAGATGACCGCCGGCGACCAGTTGCCAGAGCAGCAGCGGATTGGCCGCCCAGAGGAGGGCCACCCGCCGCCGGCCACTGTCGTCGCGCGCGAGCCGGAACAACAGCAGCGCGGTGAGGACGAACGCGAAGGCACCGGCGAGATTGAGCAGCCAGACCGTGGTTCGGGCGTCGTCGCCGGCGATCCCGGCGGCAGTCTGCTGTTCCAGGGTGGCAATCGGCCCGTACACCGACGTCGTGTGCTGCCAGGGCGCCTCCACGAGTGCTCCGTACGGGTCGCCCCTTGCGGCCAGCTGGTCGGGGGCGACGTCGTACGGGTCCCCGCCCTGTGCAGCGATTCGGCCGTACGCCGCGTAACTCTCCGGGTCCGCGGTCCCGATGTGCGGCACGAGGGTCACCGCGATCGCAGCGAGGCAACCGACGGCGAGCAACCGACCGGCGTTCGGAGCCCAGCCCCGCCGCAACGCCAACCAGGCGAGTGCGATGCCCGCAGTGCCCAACACTGCCGCGGCAATGAGCAGCCCCATGACGAGTGCCGCGGTGGGATGCGCGGTTGCGGCGTACGGCGGAAAGCCGCCACCGTCGCGCACCGGCACGGCAGCACTTCGTCCGAGAGCAGCTGTCGCAACAACGAGTCCGAACGCGGTCGCGCTGAGACCGAGGCTGGCTCGCCCGAGTGATTGGGGTGTCCCCTGAAGTGACATGGCGGAGGATGCGAGATTCGAACTCGCGAGGGGTTGCCCCCAACACGCTTTCCAAGCGTGCGCCCTAGGCCACTAGGCGAATCCTCCGGGCGCGAGGTTACCGGAGCACGGTGCACCGAAACGGTTCTAGACTGGCGGGCAGACCCCTCGCGCGGCGCTCACCCCACGAACTCCCCCAGGGCCGGAAGGCAGCAAGGGTAAATGGGCTCTGGCGGGTGCGCGGGGGGTCCTCTCTCGTCACCGTCGAGGAGTAGGAAGGTGCCGTGACACTCGCGCTGTACCGCCGGCACCGACCGGGCACATTCGCCGCAGTCATCGGCCAAGAGCACGTCACCGAGCCGTTGCAACAGGCGCTGCGCAGCGGGCGCGTGCACCACGCCTATCTGTTCTCCGGGCCGCGCGGCTGCGGCAAGACGTCGAGTGCGCGCATCCTCGCGCGGTCGCTCAACTGCGCCGACGGTCCGACGCCGACACCGTGCGGCGTCTGCGACTCCTGCGTCGCGCTGGCTCCCAACGGTCCCGGCAGCCTGGACGTCGTCGAGATTGACGCCGCGTCGCACGGTCTGGTCGAGGACGCCCGCGAGTTGCGCGAGCGCGCGGCGTACTCCCCGGTGTCGAGCCGGTTCAAGATCTACATCATCGATGAGGCGCACATGGTGACGCCGCAGGGTTTCAACGCATTGTTGAAGCTCGTCGAGGAGCCGCCACCGCACCTGAAGTTCATCTTTGCGACGACGGAACCCGACAAGGTCATCGGCACGATCAAGTCGCGAACGTTCCACTACCCGTTCCGTCTCGTGCCGCCGCAGGTGCTGCGTGAGCATCTCGCCGGCATCTGCGCGCTTGAAGGTGTCGAGGTGGACCCCCTCGTGCTGCCGGTCGTCGTACGCGCATCCGGCGGCTCGGTGCGTGACGCCCTATCTGTGCTCGACCAGCTGATCGCGGGCGCCGATCCGGAGAAGGGATTGTCGTACGCCGAGGCCGTCGCCCTGCTCGGCTACACCGACGCCGCTTTGCTCGATGAGGTCGTCGACGCGCTTGCCGCGAGTGACGGCGCTGCGGTGTTCGAACTCGTCGACCGGGTGGTCGAAGCGGGACATGACCCGCGACGGTTCGCGATCGACCTGCTGGAACGGCTACGGGATCTCGTCGTTGTGTCCGCCGTTCCCGATGCCGGTGAGAAGGGGTTGATCGACGCCCCGGCGGATGCCCTCGAACGCATGCGCGTGCAGGCGGCGCGGTTCGGCGGTGCTGAGTTGTCGCGCGCTGCCGACGTCGTCAACGACGGCTGCACCGAGATGCGCGGCGCGACATCTCCCCGGCTGCTGCTCGAGTTGATCTGCGCGCGACTGCTGTTGCCTGCTGCGGCACGGGACGGCGTTGCAATGCTCAGTCGGGTCGAACGCCTCGAGCGCCGCATGTCGATCGACGCAGCACCGAGCGAATCACCAACGGCGCCGAAAGCAACGCCGGCGCCGAAAGCAACGCCGGCACCGAAAGCAACGACCCCGCCACCCCTCCCCGCAGTCGATCAAGGAAAAGGTAGTCAGGACACGCCGACGAAACGGCAAGATCCTGCGAACAACTCCTTGATCGACAAGGAGCAGGAGGCGGTGACGCTGGTCGCCGAGACCTCTCCGGTCGACGCGGCAACCGCGGGCACGCTCGATGCGACCGCACTGCGTCGGGTCTGGCCTGAGGTGTTGGAGGCAGCGAAGGCGCGCAAGCGGACGGCCCACGCGATGCTCGGGCAGTACGCACAGGTGGTCGAGGTGCGCGGTCGCACCCTCGTGCTTGCTTTCGACCACGCCGGGATCGAGCGGACCTTCCGGCAGCAGGATCTCGGGGCGGTGGTCGTCGACGCGTTGCGCGAGGTGCTTGGCGTGGAGTGGACGGTCGAGACGATCGCGGGCGAAGCAGCATCGCGGCCGACGACGCCGGCGACCGAGGGCTTCGACGCGGGCGATGCCCCGGCCGAAAGCGACGTGACCATCGATGTGACTGCTGACGCGACCGCCCCGACCGGTGAGGAGGCCGCGGTTGCGCTGCTCGAGGAAAACCTCGGCGCGCGTGTCATCGGTGAGGTCGATGCGTCGTAGTCACGCCGTAGGCTCTCGGTCATGAAGTCCGGCGGTGGTCAGCCCAACATGCAGGCCTTGCTCAAGCAGGCACAGAAGATGCAGCGCGACCTCGCGGCAGCTCAGGAAGAGCTCGCCAGCACCGAGGTCGAGGGCAGCGCCGGCGGGGGATTGGTGACGGCGAAAGTGACCGGTGCCGGACAGGTCGTCTCCGTGCACATCGATCCGAGCGTCGTCGACCCGACTGACGTGGAGACCCTCGAAGATCTCATCGTTGCGGCTCTGGCCGACGCGACGCGCGTGGCTGGTGACCTGCAGGCAGAGAAGATGGGCCCGGTCACCGGAGGAATGGGCGGGCTCGGCCTGCCGGGGCTGGGCTAGCGCGGATGTACGAAGGCCCGGTTCAGGACCTCATCGAGGAGCTCGGCCGGCTGCCCGGTGTGGGGCCGAAGGGCGCGCAGCGGATCGCGTTCTACTTGCTGAACGCCGACCCGGTCGACGTGAAGCGGCTGGCGGCGACACTCGTCGAGGTCAAGGACAAGGTGCGTTTCTGCCGCGTGTGCTTCAACGTCGCGGAGGCCGACGAGTGCCGCATCTGCCTCGACGTACGCCGTGACCAGTCGATCATCTGCGTTGTCGAAGAACCGAAAGACGTCGTCGCGGTCGAGCGCACGCGAGAGTTCCGCGGCCGCTATCACGTCCTCGGCGGAGCGATCAGCCCGATCGAGGGGATCGGCCCAGACGACTTACGCGTCAAAGAACTGATGACGCGCCTCGCTGACGGCGTGGTGACCGAGCTGATCCTCGCGACCGATCCGAACCTCGAAGGTGAGGCGACCGCGACGTACCTTGCCCGGCTGATCAAGCCGATGGGTCTGGCCGTTACTCGGCTGGCGTCGGGGCTGCCGGTCGGTGGTGACTTGGAGTACGCCGACGAAGTGACGTTGGGGCGCGCGTTCGAAGGACGACGGCTGCTCGACGTGTAACGGAGCGACGGCTTACACGCCCGGGATCGGTGTTGCCCTGGCCGGAGGCAGCAGCAGCACCGGTGCCGGTGTCTCCAGCGCGAGTGACCTGATGTCGAGCGTGCCGGACGGGAACACGACGTGCATAGGTATCCCGTTGTTCGAGAAGCAGTAGGTACCGGCTGCCACTGCGTTCTGCGTCGGCGAACTTGCGCCAGGGGTCACCGAGAAGCAGCGGCCTTCCGGTAACGCGCCAACCGCGGGTCGGGACTCGACTGCTGCCACGTCGTAGAGCTGCGCCGACGTCGAGAGAAGGGCGAGGTACGTGCCGAACACCTTCTGCACGCCCGCGTCGAACGCCGGAGGGATGGGCTTACCTTCGCGAGCGACGTAGAAACACGTGGCCTTCTTTCCAGTCTTGCGTTCGCAGGAGTAGGCGCCGGCCTTGTTGCGCAACAGGATGGCGTCCGAGCCCTTGGTCACGATGTCGACGCGATAGGCCGCCGGCGTTCGCCGGATCGTCACTGTTGCCGAGTTGGCAGCCGTCGCGCTCTGCAATGCGTATTGCGCGGTGTAGTAGGCGGCGGTTCCCGCGCGGGCGAGACTGGCGACCTGCTCGGCGGCGCTACCCGTGGGGGTGGGTGAGGGGGTCGCTCCTGAGCCGCTGGAGCACGCACCGAGCGCGGCGGCAGTGGCGATTGCAAGGACGAGCGGAATCGAGCGGCGGAATTTTCGCACGACGACGAGTCTCGCACGACGGTAGACTTGCATCCGACACCGCCGAATGAATACGGAGCGAGCGTGGGACTCGTCGTCCAGAAGTACGGCGGCTCGTCGGTCGCCGATGCGGTGTGTATCAAGCGCGTTGCGCAGCGCATCGTGGACACCAAGCGCGCGGGCAATGACGTTGTTGTCGTGGTTTCGGCGATGGGTGACACCACCGACGAGCTACTCGACCTTGCTGAGCAAGTCTCGCCGCTCCCGGGTGGGCGCGAACTCGACATGTTGCTCACCGCGGGTGAGCGGATCTCGATGGCGCTGCTCGCGATGGCCATCGGCAAACTCGGGCTCGAGGCCAGGTCCTTCACCGGCAGCCAGGCCGGTGTCATCACCGACTCGTCGCACGGCCGGGCGCGCATCATCGATGTAACCCCTGGGCGTATCCAGGTCGCCCTGGATGCCGGGGCGATCGCGATCGTTGCGGGCTTCCAGGGTGTCTCGCAGGATACGAAGGACATCACCACGCTCGGCCGCGGTGGTTCTGACACCACTGCAGTGGCGCTGGCGGCGGCGCTGTCGGCGGAGGTGTGCGAGATCTACACAGACGTCGACGGAGTGTTCACCGCCGATCCCCGGATCGTCGCCAACGCACGGCAGTTGCCGAGCATCTCCTACGAGGAGATGCTCGAGATGGCGGCGTGTGGCGCCAAGGTGCTCATGCTTCGTTGTGTCGAGTACGCCCGGCGCTATGGCGTGCCGGTTCATGTTCGCTCGTCGTTCAGCAACCGAGACGGCACGTGGGTTGTCAACGTGCCCGAGGAGGAACAGGTGGAGCAGGCAATCATCTCCGGAGTCGCTCACGACCGGAGTGAAGCCAAGGTCACCGTGGCTGGCGTACCGGACAAGCCGGGTGAGGCAGCAGCGATCTTCCGTGCGTTGGCTGATGCGGAGATCAACATCGACATGATCGTGCAGAACGTTTCGTCGATCGCGACCGCTCGCACGGACATCTCGTTCACCTTGCCGACAGCCGATGGGCAGACGGCGATGGCCGCGCTGAAGAAGGTCAAGGACCAGGTTGGTTTCGAAGACCTGTTGTACGACGACCAGGTCGGCAAGGTCTCGTTGATCGGCGCGGGCATGCGTTCACATCCGGGTGTGTCGGCGCGCTTCTTCACCGCGCTCGCTGAGGCCAACGTGAACGTCGAGATCATCTCGACGTCGGAGATCCGAATCTCCGTCGTGTGCCGTGACACAGACGTCGACGCGGCCGTGCGCGCCGTGCATGCAGCATTTGAACTCGATGCGGGGTCGAGTGTCGCCACCGTCTACGGCGGTACCGGTCGATGAGCAAGCCAACACTCGCGGTCGTCGGCGCCACCGGTGCTGTCGGCACGGTCATGCTGGATCTGCTGTCGACACGTGAAGACGTGTGGGGCGAGATCCGGCTGATCGCGTCCCCCCGATCAGCCGGTCGCGTCCTCTCGGTGCGCGGTGCGGACGCTGAGGTCATCGCGTTGTCGCCAGAGGTGTTCGACGGCGTCGACGTGGCGATGTTCGACGTACCCGATGAGATTTCGCTCGAGTGGGCGCCGGTCGCTGTGGCACGCGGCGCGGTCGCTGTCGACAACTCCGGTGCCTTCCGGATGGATGCTGACGTGCCGCTCGTGGTGCCCGAGGTCAACGCCCGCGATGCGCGCAACCGACCGCGCGGAATCATCGCGAACCCCAACTGCACGACGCTGTCGATGATTGTCGCGGTGGGGGCGTTGCATCAGCAGTTTGCCGTCGAGGCGCTCGTCGTTGCGTCGTATCAGGCGGCGTCCGGGGCCGGCCAGAGCGGCATCGACGCGTTGCACGATCAACTCGAGAAGGTCGCCGGTGCTCGTGACCTCGGCACCAAGCCGGGTGACGTGCGCCGGGTGATCGGGGACGACCTCGGTCCATTCCCTGCGCCCCTCGCGTTGAACGTGGTGCCATGGGCGGGTTCGCTGAAGGACGACGGTTGGTCCTCGGAAGAGCTCAAGGTGCGTAATGAGTCGCGGAAGATTCTCGGGCTGCCGTCGCTGAAAGTGTCGGCGACCTGTGTGCGCGTCCCCGTCGTCACCACGCACTCGCTAGCCGTGCACGCGACGTTCGAGCAGCCAGTGACGGCCGCGCAGGCGCAGGAGGTTCTGCGCGACGCACCTGGAGTGGTGTTGTTCGACGATCCGTCGGTTGGTCATTTCCCGACACCAGCGGATGTCGTCGGCACCGACCCGACCTGGGTGGGCCGGGTGCGCCAGTCCCTGGACGATCCACATTCGTTGGACTTCTTCGTCTGCGGAGACAACCTGCGCAAGGGTGCGGCGTTGAACACCGCCCAGATCGCCGAACTCGTCGCGCAGGAGCTGTCCGGCTAGTAGCTGCTCCACGACAAGAGCTCACCCGACACCGCGTTCAAGAACGGCTCCGGTTCGAGTGCCTGTGCCGGCGCCATCGCGCCTGATCCACTGACGCGCAACGCGGCTTCGACCAGCAGGACAGCGGTGAGGCGGTAGACGTCGCTTCCCTCCACGAGAACCCGCGACCGAGCTCCGTCGTCACCGCGCGCCTCGACAAGCAGTCGGAATCGGGACCGACGGCGCACGTCTTCCGACGGACCTTCCGGCAGTCGATCCGCGAGGCGCATCAGCGCCGGCTGCGCCAACCCGAGCAATGGGCTCAACAGCGGGCCCGCCGGAGCGACTGCACCGAGCACAGTCGCGACAGGACGGCGTACGACGATCGCTGTCTTCACCCGTGCGAGTGGCAGATGCAGCGGCACTGTCAGTTGCTCACCCCATGGCACCTCGATGGCCGAGAGCTGCCCTTCAGGTGCGTCGACCGACAGCTTCCGCGGCACGGTGCGAGCGGAGGAGATGATGCCGATAGCAGAGCGGGCGGTTCCCCGCGAAGGACGCGTGTCGTGGATCTCGTAAGCGATGACGATCTCGCGCGGGAGCATCCCGAGCCGCGACGCGGCGACGGCCGCTGCCAAGTCACCGGGCAAGTAGTCGAATCCGCATGCGGGCACGACCGGCGCGGATGCACCGGCGAACCGGTCGTACACATCACTCATGAACGTGAGCTCGCCAGTCGAGTCGACGTAGGGCACACCGGCTTCAGCCACCGCTTCGACGACCGGCATACCGAGTTGAGCGAACGGACCGACGCAGGAGATGACCGCGTCGAGGCCGTCACAGAACTCCGTGAGCCGGCCGCGGTCGCCAGTGTCGACGACGAATGGCTCGGCCTCGCCACCTTGCTTGAGCGCGCCCAACCGTTCCGGGTTGCGCGCGCCCAAGCGGTGTGGCCAGCCACGGCTGGCCAGCTCGTCAGCAACGAGCCGACCGGTGTATCCAGTAGCGCCCAACAGACCAATACGTCGGCTCGCCATCATGGAGCCGAGTATGGCGCTGGGGTTACCCGGTTACCAGCGATACCAGCGCGCACCGTCGGCGCCGCGGGCAACGAAACCCACGAGCCAGACAGCGAGCACCACGAGTGCCACCCACCACAGTGCGTGCAGTGCGAAACCGGCACCACCGAGGATGAGCGCGAGCAGCAACACAGCGAGGACCAGACCCATTTCTCACACCTCCTTGTGTGATCAACTGCGAAACGGGATTCCCACCCGGCGCCACGTCCATGCCGCCCGACTGGGTGAGCGTGCGGCATTCCGCCCGATTCGTAACGCTTCACGTCACCCCACTGTCACTGTGAAGCGACTAGTGATCCGGCTCACACGGCCGCCGCCGCAGCGGCGGTACGGTCCAACGGTGGTCCACGTTGGCACCCGACACGGGGCGCCGCCGGAAGCCCCGGCCCCTCTGTCCCGCACCGCCGGTCACGAGCTTGCCCGCCGGGTGCGCCACCGGCTTGCCTTCGCACTGATCACTGCCACCGTCGACGGCGCCGTCACCGTCTTCCTCTTCCTCGCGCTGGTCCTACCGCCGCCGACCGAATCGATTCGGGAGTTGAAGACCGCCCAGGTCGTCAACCTCTGCGTTTTCGTCGCCTACCTCACCGTCTCGGTGATCGCAGGCACGGTGTGGTCCAAGCGGCGCCTTAGCCCGCTCTACATGTGGCTGGAACGCGGGTGGCCGGCGACCGAAGTCGGCGCCGGGCCGTCGTTCGCGTGCCGCGCGAGCAAGCTGTGCTCGGTTTGCTGTTGTGGCAGAGCGCGGCGGTCATCTTCGGCCTGATCAACATCCCGTTCGATCATCAAGTGGCTATCGACGTTGCCAGCACCATCTTCCTCGCGGGCCTGTCGATGTCGGCGCTGGTCTACCTGATCACCGAACGCGTCATGCGCCCCGTGATGGCGCAAGCCTTCGCCGACGCCGTACCCGAACGTCCGACGGGGATTGGCGTCCTCCCGCGCATCCTGTTGACGTGGGGGTTCTGCACCGGCGTACCGCTCCTCGGTATTGCCTTCGCGCACCTTGACCGGCCGACCGCGGCGTTGCCCGTCGCCGCGACCTACTTCCTCGTTGCGAGCGGCCTTGTGGTCGGCCTGCTCGGCATGGTGTTTGCGGCCAAGTCCATCGCCGAACCTCTCGCGGGGGTGCGCGCCGGCATGGCTCACGTCGAACAGGGGCATGTCGACGCGCGCGTGCCGGTCGATGACGCGAGTGAGATCGGCATGCTCCAGGCAGGCTTCAACCAGATGGTCGACGGGCTGCGGGAGCGCAAGGAGCTCGCTGACCTCTTCGGGCGCCACGTCGGTGTCGACGTCGCCCGCGAGGCACTCGAACGCGGTGTGCGATTCGGCGGTGAGACGCGGCACGCAGCGGTGTTGTTCGTCGACGTCGTCGGCTCCACGGCTCTCGCCGCGAACCGCCCGGCGGAAGAGGTTGTCGAGCGCCTCAACGAGTTCTTCACGGTCGTCGTCAACGTCATCGAGCGGTACGGCGGTTGGGTCAACAAGTTCGAAGGCGACGCCGCGCTGTGCGTGTTCGGCGTACCGAACGAAATCCCCAACGCCGACGCCAACGCGCTTGCCGCCGCGCGCACGCTGCGCGAACGCCTCCGCAACCTCGCCGGACTCGACGCCGCCATCGGCGTAGCCGCCGGCACTGTCATTGCGGGCAACGTTGGCGCGGAGGCGCGCTACGAGTACACCGTCATCGGCGACCCGGTGAACGAAGCTGCCCGGTTGACCGAGCTCGCGAAGGCTCGTCCTGAGCGGCTCATCGCGAGCGCTGACGTTGTCGACGCTGCCGGGCCGGACGAGGCCAAGCACTGGGTCATCGACGGCGAGGTCACGCTGCGCGGACGCGGCCAACCAACGCGGCTCGCAATGCCCGCTTCCTAACTTGCTCCTCGGCGAAAGAGCACAAGTTTGCTCTCTCCCTCAGTCGGGGTATTCGGCCGCTTCGCGGCCTCTTACCCCCTCCTCGTTCGCTCACATGCTCGAGCCTTTCGGCTCGGCATGTTCGCTCACTCGTCGGGGTGGCGGGATTCGAACCCACGACCTCTTCGTCCCGAACGAAGCGCGCTACCAAGCTGCGCTACACCCCGATTGCCTGGCCAGCCTACCGGGCGGGCACGAACGTCAGCAGTGTCGATTCCGGGTCAGGGAATCCCGACTGCTCAGGGGTACCGGGTGGCCAGCGGCGCCGCTGCTGGTAGCAGCACAATGTCGAACGGGTTCGTCGTCGGGTTGGTGTGCGGCTCGCCGCCCAGGAAAATCTTTGACGTAGCGAGTGGCGCGGCGTTCTGCTGCAGGTCGAACGTGACTGTCCCCGAACACGACGAGACGAACGTGATCCCGTCGACGTCGTTTGCCGTCTGGAACGAGAACGTGATCTGCGTCGTGGCCGCGTTCAGAGCAAACGTGTCGACGTTGCCCGGCTGGTTCTCCAGTTTGTATGCCGTGGGCTGCCGGAACGTCCCAGTTGTCGTGACGGTGCCAGTGAATGTCTGCGTCCCCGTGCCGGTACGTGTCGAGACGAGATGCCAAACGCCGTCCGGGCTGACCCAGATGTAGATGCCGGTGGGTTGACCTGCCGTGGCCACATTGCTGCCCTTGACGGAGGTCGGGAAGACGCTCGCGGGGCACCACGGATTCACGGTGAGCACGAACTGCTTGGTCTTGCTCTGTGGCGGGCTTCCCGCATCGGTGACCTTGGCGGAGAACGTGTAGGTGCCAGGCTTCGTCGTCGTCCCAGAGATGACACCACCCGCCGACAAGCTCAGCCCCGTCGGCAGGGTTCCGCTAGCGAGTGACCAGCCGCGCGGTGGGATCCCGCCGGTGGCTACGAGAGTCTTGCTGTACGCCACGCCTGGCGTGGCGGCCGGCAGTGGCGACGTTGTCGTGATGACGAGGAGCGGCTCCGTGTGGAGCACAACGCCGTCAGCGGGATACAGAACGCTGTACGGCTGGCCATTCATGTTGTACGACGTGAACGTGCCGGCGCGGGCTGTGCCGGCGATGACGGTCCGGTTGCTTCCCGTCGCCGGCGTGCCGACTGTGTTCACGGTGAACTTTCCGTTCAGCGACAACGGCGAAGCGCCTGCGCCCTGAATGCGCCCTGACGTAGCGCCAGGCACATCGATATTGGTGACAAACTCGCCGCCGCTACTCTGCGCGAAGCTCGAGCCAGGACTCAGCGAGAGAACCCCAAGTGCGCCAAGACTGAACTTGCCGGCGTTGGTTATCGGCGTGTTGCTGTCCTGCACTGTGTTGGTTGCGTTGATCGCAACGGTGCCGCCTAGCTGGTTGGCCACTGGCACCCGCACGTAGCGGACGTTGCCCGCGCCCTGCACGGTCTTGAACGTCCCCGTGTTGGTGATGCCGGCTCCGCCGACAGCCGGGCCCACGAGTGAGTACGCGCCGGCGTCGGTCGAGTCCAGCACGAGCGTTCCCGCGTTGGTGAAGCTCGGAATATTGAGCGCGGCGCTTCCAATCGGGCTGCCCTGGACGGTCACCGTCTGACCGGCAGCGATGTTGCCGGCGAAGGTGTTGCTCTGCCGCATGAAGAACGCTCCAGCGCCAGTACCGGT
This sequence comes from Frankiales bacterium, assembly GCA_033851265.1. Classification (GTDB taxonomy): domain Bacteria; phylum Actinomycetota; class Actinomycetes; order JAWWOW01; family JAWWOW01; genus JAWWOW01. The sequence goes on along the minus strand of JAWWOW010000006.1, from coordinate 60,121 downwards.
GATGTTGAGCAGGGAGTTAGCCAATACCACTGGGCTCCCGGACATCGTGGTCCCGACGTGGGTGAAGGTCATCCCATTTCCGACTAGCCCGTCCGGGTCCGCAATCGACAGCGTTCCGGCCTGGTTTGTGAAGGAAGTGTTCGAGGACAAGCCCAACCTGCCGCCAGCTTTGACAAGGAACGCGCCGGAGTTCTTGGTCGTCGTAGCCGTGTCCTGCAGCGTGCCAGGGGCGCTGATTTCGACCTGCCCGCCTGGGCTGTTGGTCACGTTGGCGCGGATGTATCGGTTGTTCCCCGAGCCTGCAACAGTCCGGAAAATTCCGGTGTTGGTCATCGTCCAGGGGCCGCCGGTTGGCTGGAGGAGTGAGAAAGCGGTGCCATCGATGGAGCTGAGCACGAACGTACCGGCGTTTGTCATGTCGCCGGTGATCTGGGTGACCGCGCTACCCAGGGCACTTCCCTGCGTGAAAACCGTCTGCCCGGCGGCGATGTTGCCGGACAGATTGTTGGTCTGCCGCAGGGTGAAGGAACCCGCGCCGCTGCCGGTGATGTTCAGGTTGCTGTTGGTCAGGAGAACCGGCCCGCCGGTGACCGCACCGCCAACCTGGTTGAATGTCGCGCCAGAAACGTGGACGCCGCTTGCTGCGTCGGCGACTGACATCGTGCCGGCGTTGTTGGTCAGCGTGCTATTGCTGCTCACGGTGAGCTTTGCACCGGCTGTCGTGGTGAACGTCCCGTTGTTGGTAGTCGTCGTACTCGAATCCTGGCGAGCATCTGCCGCTTCGATCTGCACTGTGCCAGCCGCAGTGTTCGTCAGCGGGATGCGCAGATAGCGCACGTTGCCCGACCCGAGCAGCGCCTTGAAGGTGCCGGTGTTGGTGATCGACCCAGCGCCTGCGATCAGTGAGTAGGTCGCGGCGTCGGTCGAATCGAGCAGGAGCGTGCCGGCATTGGTCAAGGCGCCCGGAACGTTAGTCGTCGCGGCACCTATGGACGAACCCTGAGTGCGCACGGTCTGTCCGGCGGCGATGTTGCCAGTGAGCGTGTTGCCCTGCCGCAAGGTGAAGGCGCCTGCACCCGTCCCGGTGATGGTGAGGGTGCTGTTGGTCAGCAGGACTGGGCTACCGGAAACCGCACCACCGACCTGGTTGAACGTCCCGCCGGCGACGTACACGCCGCTCGGGTCGGCGACGGTCATCGTGCCGGTGTTGTTCTTCAGCGTGCTATTGCCGCTGACAATAAACTGTCCACCCGCCGTCGTCTTGAACGTCGCGTTGTTCGTCGTCGTCGTGGTGGAGTCCTGGAAGGTGTTGGCTGCGCCGATCGAGACGGTCGCGCCTGCGGCGTTGGTCAGGGGAATCCGCAAGTAGCGGACGCCACCGGCGCCCTGCGTGGTCTGGAAAGTGCCGTGGTTGGTCAGGGGCCCGGCCCCGTCGATAAGGGCGTAGCCCGTTCCGAGTGACTCCATCGAAAGCAGACCATGTGACGTCACATCGCTCGGGTTGCCCAGGGTCAAGGTGGCGACGCCACCTCCTGCGTTTCCTTGGACGTGCAGCTTCGCCGTGCCGCTGGTTCCGCCGAGCGTTAGCGACTGGGCCGAGCCGCCTCCCTGCAGAATCACGTCGTCAGTGGCTCCGAGGATGCAGGCGTCCTTGGTGTTGTTAGGTACACCGTTCGACCAGTTGAGGATGTTGCTCCAAAGATTGTCGGCACCCAAGCCGGTCCAGTTGTCGCAGCCGGGTGGTGGTGCGGCCTGGGTGTGCGTCGCCCCGCCAAGCCCGATCGCACCTGCGATGAGGAATCCGCCTACCAGTACGTCACGCCGCGACAAGGACTTCACAACAACCCCCACACCCATGCCCCCGCCACCTGCGCGCTGTTCGCGCAGTTGTGGAGTCGCCGGAGTTTGCTCTTGGTAGCCCAGGCGCCGCAGCACTTTGCGAAATGAATTCGCTTATCGAAACAGTGTGTAAGTCATCGGCTACCGGGTGTCGACACGCTCACGCCGACATGTCCGCATTAGCGCCGAGCGGAGGTCATTCGTCGTAGGACGTGGCTATCCGTGCGTGATGTCCGCGACGCCCATTTGCACTCCTATGCTTCGGACACCAGCGTGAGCAATGTCGATTCCGGCGGGCACGCGAAGCGGACCGGCGCGTACGGCGAGGTGCCGATCCCCGCGGACACGTGCAACCACAGCGGCTTCGCGCCATCGCCGTACGCCGACAACCCGCGAGCACGTTTCCGATCGAGACCGCAGTTCGTCACTAGCGCGCCGTATCCCGGCACTCGCAGCTGACCGCCATGCGTGTGACCAGCCAAAGCAAGACGGAAACCGTCGTGCGCGTATCCGTCGAGCACGCGTGGCTCAGGAGTGTGCGTTAACCCGATGCCGAGGGCGACGTCTCCATTGACCGGCCCCGCCACCCGGTCGTAGTGGTCGGCCTTGATGTGTGGATCGCTCACCCCGGCCAGCTCGACGCGTCGACCAGCGATGTCGACCGTCGTACGCCGGTGCGTCAGGTCGAGCCAGCCGGCCCGAGTGAACTCCTGACGCAGCTCGCCCCAGGGCAGGCGTTCACCGTGAAAGCGCCGACCGCGATCGGGCAGGAGATAGCGCGCCGGGTTCTTCGCGCGCGGCGCGAACATGTCATTGGAGCCGGGAACGAATGCGCCCGGCAGTGCCAACAACGGCTCGAGAGCGCGCAGCACCTCCGGTAGCGAGTCCCGGTGCGCCATGTTGTCGCCGGTGTTGATGACGAGGTCGGGCTGCAACTCGGCCAGTGAACGAATCCACTCGATCTTCCACCGTTGGCCCGGCGTGACATGCATGTCGCTCACGTGCAGGAGCCGGATGGGTCGTTGACCGGCCGCCAGCACGGGCACGTCGTACTCACGCAACCGGAACGCTTTGCGCTCGTAGCCCCAGGCGTAGGCAACCGCACCGACGCCGGCGACGCCGAGCGCGACAGGTACGGCGAGACCGGGATGCATGACCCCATGCTCCTACAGTGAGCGCCATGAGCCTCAAAGAGCAGTTGCACGCCGACCTCACGACATCGCTGAAAGCGCGCGACGAGTTGCGAACGGCGACGCTGCGGATGGCTCTGGCCGCGGTCACTATGGAGGAGGTCGCGGGCAAGCAGGCGCGGACGCTGTCCGACGATGACGTGCTGGCGGTGCTGACGCGGGAGGCCAAGAAACGTCGGGAGGCTGCACAGGCCTTCGATGACGGCGGGCGGGCCGAGTTGGCCGATCGCGAACGCGCCGAAGGCGAGGTACTCGCGGAGTACCTCCCCGCGCAGCTCGGCGATGACGAGTTGGCGGCCCTGGTCGCGGCCGCGATCACCGAGTCGGGCGCCGAATCGCCGAAGGCCATGGGTCAGGTCATGAAGGTGCTGAACCCACAGGTGGCCGGTCGCGCCGAGGGTGGTCGGGTCGCAGCAGAGGTACGCCGACAGCTCGGCGCCTAGAGGCGCGTAGACAGCTCGGCGCCTAGAGGCGCGTAGACCGTTCGGCGCCTAGAGGCGCGTAAACCGTTGGGCGCGTAGTCAGCGTCAGTGGGGCGGCTTGGTCTTTTTCGGTTTGGTGGTCGGCGGTGGACCTGACGGCGGCGGGAACCCTGGTCCGCTGGTTGCGCCGGGTGCCGGTGCTAGCGGCGGCTGGCCGTTCGTGACGTAGAACGTCACCGCTGTCCCGATGGGCACGAGCGTCCCGGCCACCGGTGACGTGGCACCAACCGTCCCGGCCGTGCCACCCAACGCGAACGTTCCCTTGCCAAGCACTGGCTCGAAACCGGCGGCGAAGAGTGTGTCCACGGCCTGTCGCGGTGTCATGCCAGTCACATCGGGGATCGGCACCGGCTTGCCACGGAGGAGCTTTGGATCGCCGGGGGGGAAGCTCAGGACCTTCGCACCCTTCAGCGCATCTTGCATCGCCTGTTGCCAGATGGGGCCGGGAATGGTGGCGCCGAACACACGCGCGTAGTGATGTCCACCGATCGTTACGTTGCGGAGCGGGTTGCCCTGGCTTCCGGCCGGGTCGCCGACGAAGACGCCCGCGGCCAGTTGCGGGGTGTACCCGACGAACCACGCATCGGCGTACTCCGTGACGGTGCCGGTCTTGCCGGCTGCCTCGCGCCCGATCCCGAGGCCGCGGCCCGTGCCACTGCTGATCACGCCGCGCAGCACCTGGCTCACGGTGTCGGCAACGCCCTCCTTCATCACCTGCTTGCAAGCAGGCTTTGTCACGGGCAGCAATTTGCCCGACGCGTCGCGCACCGACGTGATCACCGTCGCGGGGCAGTACTTGCCATGTGCGGCGAACGTCGCAACGGCGTTCGACATCGCCAGCGGTGAGACCGTGTTCACACCGAGCGTCAGCGACGGGATCACTTGTAACGGTTTGCCGCTCGCCTGCCGGACGCCCATCGACTCGGCGAGCTTGGCGATCGGACACATGCCGACCTTCTTCTCCAGGAGCAAGAAGAAGGTGTTCACCGAGTGCCAGGTGCCGGTGAGCATGTTGTAGATGCCACCGTGGCCCTCGGAGTTATAGGCCCGCTTTGGTGGGGAGCTGCGGTCGTAGTACTTGTTGCCGCTGCAGTCAGTGGGGCCGAGCGTGCCGTAGTCGATGCTGCTCGGCGCCTTCATCCGTAGCGATAACGGGATGCCCTGTTCGAGTGCTGCGGCAAGGGTGAAGACCTTGAACGTCGAACCGGACTGGAAGCCGCGACTGCCGCCGAACGCGTTGTCGGTCGCGTAGTTGACCGTCGTCTGCCGCGCGCCGTTCTTGCCGAGCTTCTTGGTCGTCCCGTAGGCGCGGTTCTGTGCCATGGCTCGCACCAACCCGGTGCCGGGCTCGACCATGGCGATCGCAGATCCGAACTCACTCGATCGGGGGACGTGCTTCTCCACCGACCGCTGGGCAGCGAGTTGCATCTTGGTGTCGAGCGTCGACACGATGTCGAGGCCACCGCGAAGCAGCAGCTTCAACCGGTCCTCCCGCGTACGACCGAGCCGCGCGTCGGCCAGGAAGCGCTTCTGGATGTAGTCGCAGAAGAACGGCGCCGACGACGACGCACAGCTGTTCGTCGACTCCGTCGGCTTGAGAGCGAGCTTCGCTGTCACGGCCTTGGTGTACGCCGGTCCGGTGATCATCCCGAGTTCGTACATGCGCTTGAGAACCGTGTTGCGCCGGGCGGTGGACGTCTTGGGATGACGGGTGGGGTCGTACGCCGACGGATTGCGGACCATCCCCGCGAGTAGCGCGGCCTGCGGCAAGGTCAGCTGGCTGGCGTGCAGGTTGAAGAACCGTCGGGACGCTGCCTCGACGCCGTAAGCACCGCCACCGAACAGCGCGATGTTGAGGTAGTCCTCGAGGATCTGGTCCTTGGTGAGCTCGCGTTCGAGGGCGATGGCGTAGCGCGCCTCGCGCACCTTGCGGGCGAGCGTCGTCTCGTGCGCTGCTTGTTTGCCTTCTTCGGTGGCGGCCTTCTCGATGAGCACGTTCTTCACGTACTGCTGGGTGATCGTCGATCCGCCCTGCCGGACGGTGCCTGCCTGGGTGTTGGTCGCGAGGGCGCGTACAACGCCCTTCAGGTCAACCCCGGCGTGCTGGTAGAACCGCGAGTCCTCGATCGCGACGATTGCTTGCTGCATGACCGGAGCCATCTGGGACAGCGGCACCGATACGCGGTTCTCGAAGTAGAAAGTCGCGATGACCGAGCCGTCCTTGGCGAGGATCCGGGTCCGCTGCGGCAGTGGCGGCGCTTTGAGCTCGCTGGGCAGCTGGTCGAACTGCTCGACCCCCCGCTTGGCCACCAGGCCCAACCCGCCCACGACGGGAAGCGCGACACCCGCGACCAACAGCCCGGCGAGGACGCTCACGCCCACCAGGAGACCGATGCGATGCAGCGCCTGCTGGTGCGGGCCCTCGGGCGTCAAGGTCGGGAAGTTCACCGTCACTCCGGGTCGCGGGTCGGGTCGGCCCCAGCGTAGGCGGCTGGCCCCCTGGTAGGCGTGATAGCCCATTCGAACCATCGCAAGATGACCACAACGGGGTCTGTTGACCGATGCGTCCGTTTCCTACCGTCCAGGTGCGGCCTAAGCGATCTGGCCGGCCGCTCCGCACAGTGAAGGAACGCGCGATGGGCAACAGGCCTGACTCCCTGAGAACAACGTCGCTCCGCGCGACCGGGATCACCGAGTGGGCCGCGGAAGGTGCTTGCCGCAACAGCAACCCGGATGACCTGTTCGTCCAGGGCGCCGCGCAGAACCGCGCCAAGATGATCTGCCGCGGCTGCCCGGTCCGCGTCGCGTGCCTCGCCGACTCTCTCGACAACAAGGTCGAGTTCGGAGTCTGGGGCGGGATGACCGAGCGAGAGCGGCGGGCACTGCTTCGCCGCCGACCCAACGTCACGTCCTGGCGGCGGCTACTCGAGGCTGCGGCCCGCGACCACACCGCGACGGCCGACCCGCGCAGCCTGACCGCCATCGCCGGCTAGGCAGACCGGCCCGCTTCCGCTAGCCCTTCACCCGCGAGTTCTGCGCCGACCGCGCGCAGGCCGTCGAGGTCGTGGATGTCTTGTGCGAACGCGTGCACCGGAACGACGGGCACGCCGGGATGGGCCGACGTGAACCGTTCGCGCAACCGGCGCTCTCGGGTAGCCAGCACCGCGCGCTCGGCATGCAGGCGCAAGGTCGCCGCAGCCACCGGGTGGTCGCCGTGCTCCTCCAACGCTTCGGCTGCCGCAACGGCACGTTCGGCACCCAGACCAGCCGCCCCGACCGGATGCATCCGATTGACCACGAGGCCAGCGAGTGGCATTCCTTCGGCCGCCAGCCGCTCGACGAAATAGGCCGCCTCGCGTAGTGCGTCCTTCTCCGGGGCGGCAACGACGATGAACGCCGTACCCGGTGCCTTCAACAGCCGGTACGTCGCGTCCGCGCGCTCCCGAAAGCCCCCGAACATCGTCTCCAGACCGTTGACGAACAGGCTGAGGTCCTTGAGCAGCTGTCCGCCGATCACCTTTGTCAGGACGTTGGTGAACATCCCGATTCCCGCCGACACAACCTTCATGTAGGCCCGCCCGCCTGCACGCGCCGGCGCGGACAGCACCCGGATCAATCGCCCGTCGAGGAAGCGACCCAGCCGCTCGGGTGCGTCGAGGAAGTCGAGCGCCGATCGGCTCGGCGGCGTATCCACGATGATGAGATCCCAGTCGCCCTGCTGCTGGAGTTGACCGAGCTTCTCCATCGCCATGTACTCCTGCGTCCCGGAGAAGCTTGACGACAGTGCTTGGTAGAACGGATTCGCCAGGATCTGCTGTGCGCGAGCCTCGTCGGCATGAGCGATGACGATCTCGTCGAACGTCCGCTTCATGTCGAGCATCATCGCCTGCAGCTCGCCGCCCGCCTCGCCGTCGACCGCGCTGACAATCCGCGGTGTGTTGTCGAGTTCGGTCAAGCCCATCGATTGCGCGAGCCGACGTGCCGGGTCGATGGTGAGTACGACGACCGTGCGTCCGCGTTCGGCGGCACGCAGGGCCATAGCCGCCGCTGTTGTCGTCTTGCCGACCCCACCTGCCCCGCAACACACGACGATGTGTGTGGACCGGTCGTCGAGGAGGGCGTCCACGTCGAGAGTCGCGGTGCTCTGTGCGCTGGTGGCGCTCGCCGTGCTCACCGCACCATGCCTTGCTCGGTCAGCATTCCCGCCAGCCGATACAGACTCCCGAGGTCGATCGCCTCCGGCAGGAGCGGCAACTCGTACGTCGCCCGCCCGAGCTCGGCCAGTTGCACGCGCTCGCGCTCCTCCAACTCGACCCGCCGAGCGTGGTCGGTGGCTTCTGCGGCCAGCCCGTCGATGACCGAGGCTGGCGCGTCGATGCCGACCGCTTTGAGGCCTTGCGCGAGCTCCTCCTTGTCGACGTTGCCCTGGGCCGCCCGGGTCAGCGCGTCGGGCGGCAGCACCGGTGGCCGGGTCATGTTGATGACGACTGCTCCGACCGGCAGCTCGGCGTCATGTAGTTGTGCGACACCGTCGATCGTCTCTTGCACCGGCATCTCTTCGAGCAGGGTCACCAGGTGCACGGCCGTCTGCGGTGACCGGAGAATTGCGTTGACGGCATTCGCCTGGTTACGGATCGGTCCGACGCGCGCAAGCCCCGCCACTTCGGTGTGAACGTTGAGGAAGCGCACGATGCGCCCGGTCGGTGGAGCGTCCATCACGACGGCGTCGTACGTCGGACGTAGTTGCTTCTCCTTGCGCTTGACCGCTTCCACCACTTTGCCGGTGAGCAACACGTCACGCATTCCTGGTGCGATCGTCGTGGCGAAGTCGATCGCACCCATCCGTTTCAGTGCCTTACCGGCGCGGCGCAGGTTGTAGAACATCTCGAGGTAGTCGAGGAGCGCCTCCTCGGCGTCCACGGCGAGCGCGTAAAGCGAGCCACCACCCGGCGCGACGGCAACCTTGCGTTCCTCGTACGGCAGCGGGGGGCAGTCGAAGAGCTGCGCAATACCCTGCCGGCCTTCCACCTCCGCAAGCAGGACCCGCCGTCCACCCGAGGCAAGTGCGAGCCCGAGCGCGGCCGCGACGGTGGTCTTGCCGGTGCCGCCCTTGCCCGTGACGACGTGCAGGCGCACGGACATCGGCTACCCGTCTATGCGACGTCGACGGACCCGCGCGACCAAGAGCCCCATCGCTACGAGCAACGTCGCGAGAATGCCTACTCCGACGGGCAACCCGGTCGTTGGTATCCCGCTGTTTCCGCCAGCGTTGGTTCCACCACCACCGCCGGTCGGTGGTCGGTAGTTGGCTCCGCGGTTCGCACACGTGGCCTTGCCCGGACCAGGGAACTGGTAGCAGTAGACGCCGCGCCCGAAGGTCGCCGCCACCATCAGGTTGGGCGCACCGGGGACGTTCCTGATCGTGCCGATTGGTACGGCGGGCAGGGTCCCACTGCCGAGAACGTCCCATTCGGCGCCGTTCAGGTTCCTCGATAGGTATGCACCGAGTTCGGTGCCGAGCACTAGTTGCTGGCCACGCACGGTGATCCACGTTGCGGACGCATCGGGCAGGTTCGCGCTGATGTTGGTGAAGTGCTCACCGGCGTCATGCGACACGAACACGTGACCGGATCCGATGTTGTTGTTGGGGTCGAGATGCGATCCCGGTGGCACCCATTGGCGGCCGTTGTAACCACCGAGAGCGACGTAGACGGTCTTGGCATCGGATGGGTCGATCGCGATGGACGTGATGAAGCGGTTGGGCAGGCCGAGCGCCTTGGCTAAATGCCAACCCTGCGACGTCATGCGTTTGGGTGCCTGCGTGCCGCCGACGTTCGTCGCCAAACCGTTCTGGAATCCGATGTCCCAGTTGTTGTTGATGTCGCAGACGCCACAGAACCCGACGTACGCAGCGTCACCGCGTAAGTCGAGCGACGAGACCTGGTTCGGGATGCCATTTTGAAGTTCGAGGGGGTCGGGTGTCTGGCCAGGCTGAGCCTTGGTGCCGAGGTCGAAGACCTTCTGCCACGACGACTGAGCAGTTCCGGCGCCCTGGAAGTTGCGGGTCGCCACACCGTCGACGGTCTCGACAATCTCCGGCCCACCGGTCATCAGGTGCTTGTCATCTGTCGTGTCCATGACGAACGGGTTGCCGAACGTCGGGTAACTGACGCAGTTCGGCTCGAGGGGGGTGGACTGCGGGCCCGAGCATGTCGGCGCGGCGTCGCTCCAGTGCTTACCGCCGTCCTTCGTCACCTTCATGACGGCGTTCGTGTACTCCTCCCACGCTTCGTTGCTGTTGTCGGGATTCACCGCGCTGTAGAACGCGTCCCCGCCGTACGCCATGTACTGCGTGCCGTCGGGGGTGAGCTTGGCCTGGCCGTTGTCCTGCAGCCCGAACCACACCGTGCCGTCCTTTGCCGGCGCGGCGTCGTAGGGCAGCAAGGTGTGGAAGCCGGCTTGGTTGCCGCGGCCCCAGCGCTTGTTGCTGAACGCCTGGCCGGGGTTGGCGTGCTGCGTGTAGGCGCCCCCGTCGTTGCCGACGATCAACGTCACGCCACCGCCGACCAGGTCCGGTATGTATACGGCGTCATGCTGGTCGGGATGCGTTGTCATGTCGCCGGGGCCGGTGTTCGTCGTCGGGCAGTACGGGATCCCGCTGGCCAAGATCTGGCAGCTCGACCCGGAGTAGTACGGGCCGATGACGACGAACGGCGTGATGAGACTCGCCACCGGGTTCGTGTTGGTCGCCCAAACCTCTTCCAGCCCGAACGTCACCCGCGTCGGCATACCGCTGCCGTTCTGGACCGTGGGGTCCGGCTGGATCCATTCGTTGTACCAAGCTTGTACGCCTGGCGCGTACAGCGTTGCCTGGTTAGCACCCGCGAGGGCCGACCCGGTTGTCGGGTTCTGCGCGATAGAGAGGTTGCTCCCCAACTGCGTCCAGGTCTGACCGAAGTTCGCGGATCTATAGACGCCGTTGAGCACGGAGTTGTTCGGCAAGCCCAACGTGCAAATGCCGGTCTGAACCTGTGGCTCGGGTACGTCGAGAACCGGGACGCCGCCGTTGAACAGGCACGCGTCTGACACGATCGCGAAGATGTAGTTGTGGTTCTGCTGCGACCCGGTCGCAATGCCGAGCTCGACTCGTCCGACTCGAAGCGGCGACGCGAAGCCTGGAGGGTTGACGATCTTCGTGAACGTGCTCGGAGCGCCGGTCGTTGACGCGTACAACCCGTTCGCGGAGTTCTCGAGGTCGTTGTTCGTATACGTCGCGAGATTCCCGGCGCGATAGCCGACTGCGGCAAGGACCTCGCCGCCCGTTTCGTTCGTCGTACCCCCTGGCGCTTTTACGACAACGTCGGTGACGAAGTTCGCGAACTGGCACGGGCCGTATCCAGTGATGCCCGCGCAGACAGTGGTCCCGGCCTTCGTCGGCAGGTTCACGTTGCTGAACGTCCGCCCTGCGTTCGTCGAGCGGAACAGCCCCATCGACGTTGCGACGTACACGATCAGCGGGTTTGCGGGGTTGTGCGCAACCTGGAAGCCCAACGCGCCGTCAGGTACACCCGTCGACTGATGCCAGCTCGCACCGAGGTCGTTGCTCCAGAACGCACCAAGCCCGGTGTGGGTGTCACCGCCCATGAGCGGCTCACCGCTGACCGCCACGAGTGTGCCGCCGACCCTCGCTGATGCGCCGAGCACCGGTGTCCAGCCGATGGCCCCGACGATCTGTGTCGGCAGCGAGTCGCCGATCGAGCGCCAGTGCCCAGCCCGGTCCGTTGACAGCCAAACGCCGCCGGTGCCGACCGAGGCGAACAAGCGGTTGTGCACCCTGTCGTAGTCGAGGCTGTCGATGCGACCAGCAAGATCGGCAAGACCTTCGCCGTTGACGCTGCCGTAGTCCTTGCCATCGGCGATGAGTGGTGTCTTGCCGAGCGGGCTCCAGGCACCGTCGGCCCCGGACACCGCGGTCGGCGCGGCGAGCAATGCCGCGCGCTGGTTGACCGCGGCCCGGTAAGCGCCGGTTGGCACTTGTGCATTCGGTGCGGCCGCGATGGCGGCGCGCTGCGATTGCATCGCAGCCAGGTCGAGTGGGCTTTCCGGATGCCGCAGTGGCACACACGCCACGTGCGGCGTGGTAGCTGACGCGTTGTCCAGGGCAGCGACGAGCGGACGCGAAGCCGTGGATGCCAGCCCGCGGGCAGCAGCGCGTTCAGCCGTGGTCGGCATTGCCCACCGATAGCCAGGCGGGCAGTCGCGGCTCGGCGCAGCGCTCTGGGTGGCGCTCGACGTGCTGGCGATCGTCACTGCCAGCGGTGCCACGACGGCGAGGGCCGCGAGCGCGGCGAGGCGGCGGCGGTTGCGCTTCATCGATCCTCCGGGGGGTTCGAGCACAGCCTTACACGTCCCACCGCTCTGGGTCGCCACAGGGACTGCGGGCGATCGTCGTGCTGCGTAGGCTCGCCACCGTCGCCGACTGTTAGGGGGCTCCGATGAACGCCGCTGTCGGTGTCGTCATCGCGCTGGTGGTCCTGCTGATCGTCATCGTCGGGTTCGGACTGCGCATCGTTCAGCAGTACGAGCGCGGCGTGGTTTTCCGACTGGGCAAGGTGCAGAGCCGCATCCGTGAACCGGGGCTCAACGTGATCATCCCGATCATCGACCGGATGCTGAAGGTCAGCATGCAGATCGTCACGATGTCGGTGCCGGCCCAGGACGGCATCACCCGTGACAACGTGAGCGTGCGCGTGGATGCGGTCGTCTACTTCCGCGTCGTCGAGGCGATCAAGGCCATCGTGAACGTGCAGAACTACCTTTTCGCGATATCCCAGGTCTCGCAAACGTCGCTGCGATCCGTCATCGGCAAGGCCGACCTCGACATGCTGCTGTCGGACCGGGAGCGCATCAACAGCGAACTGCGAGCGATCATCGACGAGCCGACCGAGGGCCCGTGGGGCATCAAGATCGAGCGCGTCGAGATCAAAGACGTGGCTCTCCCCGAGACCATGAAGAGGTCGATGTCCCGCCAGGCCGAGGCCGAACGGGAGCGCCGCGCGCGCGTCATCGCGGCCGACGGCGAGCTGCAGGCGTCGCAGAAACTGGCCGAAGCGGCCGCGGTCATGTCGCACGACCCGTCCGCCATGCAGTTGCGGTTGCTGCAGACGATCGTCGACGTGTCGGCCGAGAAGAACAGCACCTTGATCATGCCGTTCCCGGTGGAGCTGCTGCGTTTCTTCCAACGAATGTCCGAGGACCCGCCCCGGTCACGGTGAGTGACGCCGATGTCACAGTGGTGGCGTAGCGAAGAGGTAACGGTCACAGAAAGTTGCGAAACGCGGAAGGAACGCCCTACCGGACGGCGAATACCAGCGTCAACCGACAGGCCCGGCTGACCGCCCAGGTCCGGCCCCGAAGCCAAACCGGGGGAGACGATGCTGGCAGAACCCACGTGGCGTGCTCAAGCCACCTGTAAGGGCGAGAACGCCGTCTACTTCTTTGCGCCCAGCCACTTCGAGCGCAAGCCGGAGAAGGACTATCGCGAAGGTCACGCGCGCTCCCTGTGCCGGGTCTGCCCCGTGCGCCAGCTCTGCCTCGACTACGCGCTCGCCGTCGGTGAGACGCATGGCATCTGGGGTGGGCTGAACGAGCTGGAGCGACGCCGGCTGGCTCGCCGCCGTGCCGCCGAGGTCCAAGCCGCCACCGCCTGACCTCCACTCCTGTCGCGGGCGGGGCTAGCCTCCGCGCATGCAGAAATGGGAGTACGCGACCGTCCCGCTCATCACCCACGCGACCAAGCAGATCCTCGACAACTGGGGTGAGGACGGCTGGGAGCTGGTCTCCGTCATCCCTGGTCCGGGTGGGAGCGACCAGCTCGTCGCGTACCTGAAGCGCCCGCTTCAGTGACCGACCCGGCAACTGACCCAGAGGCCCGGCTTGCCGGCCTCGGCTTCAGCCTTCCCGCTGTGGTGGCGCCAGTAGCGGCGTACGTGCCAACGGTCCGCACCGGGTCCCTCGTCTACACCGCGGGACAGCTGCCGTTCGTCGACGGCTCCCTCACCCACACCGGCAAAGTGGGAGCCGAAGTGAGCCCCGACGACGCGAAAGACCTCGCCCGCATCGCCGCCCTCAATGCACTGGCCGCGATCAAGGCGGAACTCGGATCGCTGTCCTTAGTACGCCGGGTCGTGAAGGTGGTCGGCTTCGTCGCCTCGGCACCGGATTTCAGCGGTCAACCGGGTGTGATCAACGGCGCGAGCGAGCTGCTCGGCGAGGTGTTCGGCGATGCGGGACGGCATGCGCGCAGCGCGGTGGGTGTTGCGGTTCTCCCGCTCGATGCTCCGGTCGAGGTCGAGCTGATCGTCGAGGTCGCCTGAGATCAGCGCGCCGTACGCGCGAGGTGGTTGGCGATGCTCCGGTCCAGGACGGCTCGGACTATCTCGCTGACCCAGGCACGCGCTTCGTCGAGAATCTCGACGTCCTCACAGTTCGCTCCGCACAGCTCGTCGACCACTTTGGTGACGCCGCCGGCAGCGTCTTGCACAAGTTCCACCAGCGATTCCAGGGCGACGAATTGGCGGTCCGAGTCAAAGCCGAGTGCGCGCAACCGGCGGCCTGCTGCCAGCAGCGCAGGGGTGGCCGCCGCGAACCCACCGTCCGGCAGGGGGCGGAGCAGCCCGGCATCGACGAGCTTGTCCAGGCCCACGCGGTCGCGGAGCTCGGCGAGGCCTTCCGCGGTTAGCTCGGCCCGCGGCCCAACATCGTGTTCTTCCAGGAACGGGGGCCGCAACCGCCGCAGCCGGTCCGCCGTCTCGTCGCCGGCAGCCAGAAAGGACGCGATCGCCGACAGGTTGAACCCTTCGGTCTGCATCTGGCGGATCGTGCGCGCCCGCTCGAGATGTTCCGGACCGTAGTAGCCGACCCGGCCGCGGACGGTCGGCGGAGGTAGCAGGCCGCGGGACTGATGCGCGCGCACATTACGAACGGTCATGTCCGTCGCTGCGGCCAGTTCCTCGATGGTCCATGGCGTCGATGAGAACGCGTCGGTCCCGGCGGTATCCCCGCCATCATCGTCACCGGTGGCCACGGCCGGGACGTTACTTGCGTTTCGGCGTTCTCGGACCGAAATCGCTAGATACCCCTTGCGTCAGGCTTCGCGCGCTTTTGCGGTTCGACCGCTGCCTCATCCGTCGGTCGTCGGGCGCTCAGCTGGCACCCCTACCATCGCCGTCATGATGGAGCTGCCCGCTGAATTCATCGAGCGGGCGCGCCAACTCGCCGCCGGGACCCTGCAAGCGCCCGACCCACGTGACGCTGCCACGGTCGTGCTGCTGCGCGACGGTGCCAACGGCCTTGAGGTCTACCTGTTGCGGCGGGTCAGCTCGATGGCCTTCGCCGCGGGGGCGACGGTGTTCCCCGGCGGCTCGGTCGATCCGCGCGACGCTCATCTGCCCAACAGCTACTGGTCAGGACCCGACGCGGCGGAATGGACCAACGCGCTCTCCGCCGACGTCGATCTCGCCCGCGCCCTCGTCTGCGCGGCCGTGCGCGAGACATTCGAGGAGTCCGGCGTCCTTCTTGCCGGGACGGACGATGCCGAGGTCGTTGCAGACACACGGGGTGAGGACTGGGAAGCGGATCGACTCGCACTCATTGATCGCACACTGTCGTTCACTGCCTTCTGCGAACGCCGCGGCCTCGTCGTTCGCGCGGACCTGTTGCGGCCGTGGGCGCACTGGATCACCCCCGAGATCGAGTCCAAGCGGTTCGACACCCGCTTCTTCATCGCGGCGTTGCCACCGGGCCAACGCACCCGCGAAGTCGGCGGTGAAGCCGACAGGGTGTTCTGGTTGACGCCGCGGGCTGCACTCGATCGTGCCGTCGCCGGTGAGATGGTGCTGATGCCCCCGACGCAGGCGACACTCGGCGAGCTGACGGCGTACGACGCGGTCGAGCACGTGCTCGCTGCGGCGGACGACCGCCACATCAACACCGTCGCGCCTCGGGTCGTTGTGGATGACCCGTCAGACAACGGCGAGCCACGACTGCGGTTCGTCTTACCGGGCGACGAGGGATACGCGCGATGACAGTCGAGCATGCGGCCGTGCGCGCGCACTGTGTGTTGGCGCCCAATCCCGGTCCGATGACGCTCGAGGGCACTAACACGTGGCTGCTCTACGAGCCAGGCGCGGGCCGCGCTGTCGTTCTCGATCCGGGTCCGGACGACGCAGGCCACCTGGACGCGGTGATCGAGACGGCTCGCGAGCACGACGTCGAGATCGCCGAGGTTCTGTTGACGCACGGACATCCCGACCATGCAGCCGGCGCTCGCGCGTTCGCCGAACGTGTTGGCACGGGCGTGCGTGCACTCGACCCGGTACATCGCCTGGGCGACGAAGGCCTCACCGGTGGCGATGTTGTGGAGATCGACGGCCTAGAACTCCGCGTCATCGCGACCCCGGGCCATTCCAGTGACTCGTTGTCCTTCCATCTCCCAGCAGACGCGGCCGTCCTCACCGGTGACACGATTCTTGGGCGCGGTACAACCGTGGTGGCACATCCTGATGGTCGCTTGGGTGACTACCTCGATTCCTTGCACCGCCTTCGTGCGCTTTGTGATGACGCACGCGTGCAGACTGTGCTGCCCGGTCACGGCCCTGCGCTCAGCAACGCGCTCGCCGTTGTGGACTTCTATTTGGCGCATCGGGCGGAACGTCTCGCGCAAGTCGAGCAGGCGGTTGCCGCGGGCGCGCGTACTCCCCGCGCCGTTGTGGAGACCGTGTATGTCGATGTCGACCCGGTGTTGTGGCCCGCTGCGGAGTTGTCGGTCCGCGCACAACTGGACTATCTGAACGCCCGCGAATGACAACCGACTCCGCCTTCACGTGCCCGGCGTGCGGTACGCCGGCCGTGCCTGGCGCGCGGTTCTGTTTCAACTGCGGGACACCACTCGAACGCTTCAACGCCGACCGCGGTCCGGATGCCGGCACCGAGCGTCGCGTCGTGACGGTGCTCTTCGGTGACCTGTCGGACTTCACCGCCTGGGCTGAGGAGCTGGATCCCGAACGTGTCGGCGCTGTGACGAGCAGGTTGCTCACTGCGTTGTCTGAAACGGTGACCGAGGTCGGTGGACACATCGACAAGCTCACCGGCGACGGGATCATGGCCGTGTTCGGGGCGCCCGTCGCGCACGAAGATGATCCGCAGCGGGCCGTACTCGCGGCGCACGCAATGCAACAAGTGGTACGCCGCCTAGTGGCCGACGAGTCGGGCGGTGGTCGCGCGCTCGGCCTGCGCGTCGGACTCAACTCGGGAGAGGTGCTCGCGGGCATTCAAGCCGGGCTGTCGTACACGGTTGTCGGTGACACGGTGAACACCGCCGCCCGGTTGTCTGATGCTGCTGGAGTCGGTGCGGTGTGGGCGGGCCGCGACACAGCCTTGGCGACGATGGACACCGCGTCCTGGCGTGCGTTGCCGCCGCTGCGACTGAAGGGCAAACGCGAGGCGGTCGCGGCGTACGAACTTGTCCGGCTGCGCACGCAGAACGCCGAGCGCGCAGGCCTCGGTGAGGAAGCTCCGTTCATCGGTCGCGACGCCGAACGCGGTCTGCTGATCGGCAGGGTCCTCGATGTCATCGAGCGCGGCACGCCGTCGACGATGCTCGTGACGGGCGAGGCCGGGATCGGTAAGACGCGGCTGGCCGCGGAGTTGTCGCGGTTCACGGCGGAGATCGATGAGAGCCGCGTGCTGTGGGGTCGCTGCGCGCCGTACGGCGAAGGCCGCGACCTTCGACCGCTCGCGGAATGGGTGCGAACGGCGTGCGGAATCTCGACCGCAGACCTCGGCAACGTGCCGGAGATGATCGAGCGCGTACGTCGCACGGTTGCGCGTCTCGAGCCGGGCGCCGGCGCGGTCGCGGTGGAACCACTGTTGGCTCTCATCGGCTTGACCGAAGGGGAGAATCCGCCGCCACGCGAGTCTGCGGCGCCGGGTGCGTCACAAGGCCCGGAGTCGACGGTGGAGGCAGTAGCCGCGCTGCTGTCGAACCTTGCCGCGACGGGGCCGCTCCTATTAGTGGTCGACGACCTGCAGTGGGCGACGAACGATTTGTTGGACGCGCTCGTCGCCGTAACGGCACGACTCAGCGGCCCGATCCTCATGGCGCTCGTCGGGCGTTCGGATCTGCTGACTGCTGGTGGCCGACCCGGCTGGTGGCAGTCGTTACCGGAGCCGGAGTACGTCCCCCTCCTTCCACTCGAACGAGCAGCCGCCGACCGCCTCTTGCGTGCGTACCTCGGCGGGTCCGCGCTGGAGCCCGATGTGCGCGATGCGTTGCTCGACCGGGCCGAAGGCAACCCGTTCTTCCTCGCTGAGTTGCTGCACCTTCTCGTCGACCGCGGCCTGCTGCGTCGGGAGTCAGACGGGTGGGCACTCGTCGGTGAACTGCCTCAGGATGTGCTGCCCGCCGGCGTTCAGGCGGTTCTCACTGCGCGGTTCGACGACCTGGACCTGAACGCCAAGGCAGTCCTTCGTGACGCCGCCGTCATCGGACCGCGCTTCCCGGACCCCGCCCTGATCGCGCTTGCCGCACCGGACGGTGAGGGCACGGCCGATGTGGAATCCGCATTGGCAACACTGCGCGAACGCGACATCGTGCGGGTACTTGTGCCGGGCAGCCACTTGTTCACCCATGCGTTGGCGCGCGACGTTGCTTACGCAGCCATTCCGAAAGCCGAGCGCGCGCACCGGCATGCGGCCGTGGTCCGTTGGGCCGTGGACAACCTTCGGGGACCGCCGGGCGAGGTCGACGCGTTCGTCGCGATGCACGTCGAGCGCGCGGTTGCCCTGGCCCACGAAATGTCGCTCGCCACAGACGATCCCGCCTGGGCAGTACGGCCGGCTGGGTTCGCTTCCCTACTGCGCCTCGGGGACGCGGCGCTCGCTGGCGACGATCCGGGGGCGGCGACAGATGTGTTCGGCCGCGCGCTCGCGCTGGTTGATCCGGCCATTGGCAGCGTCGACGGCGTTGATGACATCGCCGTCGTGCGCGCCACGGTGGGCCGCGCTGCCGGGCTTGTCGCGCGGCGGGAGTTCACGCAAGCCGAAAGCGACCTGTCCGAAGGACTCACCGCCACAGACGCTCAGGTACGCAGCCGCGCACATGTCATTCTCGGCGAGCTACGCCGTCGACAGGGTGACGAGGCTGCCGCTGTGTCGGCGCTGAACACCGGACTGGCGGCTGCGACCGACGTCGGTGACGACATCACGGCCGGCGACGCGTTGCGACAACTCGGTTTGCTCGACTACCTCGCCGGGCGGATGACGTCGGCCGAGCAACGTTTCGACGAGGCACTGGCCCTCGCGGAGCGGGTCGGTGACCGCCGCGGAGCCGGCTGGGCTTTGCAGCACCTCGCCTGGAGTGCAACGACACGTGGTGCACACGACGTCGCCGAGGATGCATTGCGTCGGGCGGCTGAAGTGTTCGTCGAACTCGACGACAACCGCGGCTTGTCATGGTCCGCAGGTTCGGAAGCGTTCGTGCGGTTGCTCCAGGGGCGGCTTGCCGACGCTCGCGACCTGGCGTCCGGACTGCTGCCGCTCGGTGAACAGATCGGAGACAGGTGGGGTGTTGCCGCCTGTCTCACCATCGACGCCATCGCAGCCGCCGAACTCGGTGACCCACGAACGGCCGCGGCGGAGGCGGAGCGGGCGCGCGAGATCTTCGCTGACATCGCCGACGGATGGGGGCTCGCCCTGGCCACCGTGGCGCTCGGGATCGCGGCCCGGTGTGCAGGCGAAACACCACGCGCGATCCAACGGTTGGAGGAAGCGCTGTCGATCGCCCAGGGCGGTTCTTACGACGCGCTCGCCTCACTTGCCTGCGTCGTCCTCGGCTACGCCCATCTCGACGCCGGTCAGGTCGACGACGCCTTGACCGTGGCCAGGCGAGCAGCGGCGTCGGCCGCCCACCTCGACCTCGAGGCGTACGCGACGGCCGGGTTCGAGGTTCTCCTCGCGCAAGCGTTGCGCGCGCGCGGTGAAACTGCAGAGGCAGTGGAGATCCTCGACCGCGTTGATGCCGCCGGTGCCGCCGCGGAAGGCTCCTCGCTTCTCTTCCCGCGCAAGCAAGTCGTCGCCCATCACGCCGGCGCACTGCTCGAGGCCGGCCGTGTCGAGGACGCTGACGCCGTCATCGCCCGCGCATTGCAAACCCCGGCCGAGGACATTCGGTCCCACGTAGTGGCGTCGCGGGTGCTCGGTGCGATCCGGGCCGCGCAGGGACGCCTCGATGAAGCGGTCGAGGCACTGGCGGTTGCACACGACCTGGCAGCAGAGGCTGGGTACGGCGCGGAGATCGTCCTCACCGACCGCGCCCGCGAACGGCTGGCCGTCAGTCGTTAGCGCGAGTACGGCTAGCGCGCGCGGTGAGCTAACCGCTCCTGGTCAAGCAGTACGACCGCTCGACCATCGAGACGCAGCCAGCCGCGGGAGGCGAATTCCGACAAGGCCTTGTTGACGGTCTCGCGCGAGGCTCCAACGAGTTGCGCCAGCTCCTCCTGCGTGAGGTCGTGCGTGACGCGGATCCCCTCGGCGTCCGCTGCACCGAACCGATCCGCGAGATCGAGCAGGGCCTTCGCCACTCGACCGGGCACATCCGAGAAGACAAGGTCGGCCATCGCCTCATTGGTTCGTCGCAACCGGCGGGCCAGTGCCTGCAGCAGTTGCTCCGAGAGCTCGGGGCGTCCGGTCAGCCATGGTCGGAGCGCGTCGTGCGCCACCGACGTCAGCACGCAGTCGGTGATGGCCGCGACCGTCGCCGTGCGTGGGCCCGGGTCGAAGAGGGACAGTTCGCCGAACATCTCGCCTGGACCGAGGACGGCGAGCATGTTCTCGCGCCCGTCGGTCGCCGTACGGAAGACCTTGACCTTGCCGTCGACGACGACGTACAGCGAATCGCCGTTATCGCCTTCGGAGAAGATCAGCGCGCCCCGCGGGAATCGGCGCGGGCGGGCAACGGCGTTCAGGGCGGCGGCGGCCTCTTGTCCGAGCGCACCGAAGAGCGGCGTCCGTGCCAGTACGTCGTCCACGCGCCCTCCCCTGAACGTGGAGAGTGTGTCAGCCCGGGGTCAGCCGGTCACAAGCGCGTCAGCGCCCAGCGAGCAGGCGCACCATGCGCTGGCGCATCCAATGCCGCTCGAGCGCGGTCTTGAGCCCGTCCCGAACGAAGACCTCGATGTCGTCTGGCTGTGCCTGGTCCAAGAAGGCCGGGAGACCGTCCGCGTTGGCCTCGCTCCGCAACGGCGCCTCGATCCAGTCCATGAACATCAGAAACACCAGGAGCAGCACGGGGAACGCGAGGGCGACCAGCAGCACGGTGTACCTCTGCCCAGCGGTTAGCGGGCTCAATCGCGCCGATTGCTAACGCCGATTGCTAGCGCCAACTGCTAGCGCCAACTGCTAACGCCAACTGCTAACGCCAACTGCTACAGGGCCGCGCGGCGCCGCATCGGCGAGGGAACGGAGGGCAGTGCGCACAGCGCGAGGTTCGGGGTCTCGCGGTATCGGGCGATGAGCTCGTTGGTCGCCGCGGCAATGCGCTCGTGGAGTGCCGTCCGGTACTCCGAGAGGTCGCGTTCGGCCTTGTCGAGGTCGCGTTCGAGCACCGCGGTGTACTCCTGGTCGTCCGGGCGCGCGTCGCGCTCCCAGAGGGCGACGAGGTCAGGGAGCGGGGGCATGTCATCGACCGGTACAACGGTGACCAGTGCGGTCCGATGGCTGCTGCCGTTCGACTTGCTGAGGACGGCACGAAGATTCGATGCGTGTGCGACGTCGGCACTGTGGCCTGCGCGGACCAGGTCGAGTCGTGCCTGCACGATGCGGCGCCAGTAGGAGACGCGGTTCTCTTCATCAGCGAGTGTTTGCCGGTAGGTGCGCAGTCGCTCCAACGAGAGGTGGGCGAACTCGTCGCCACGCTCTGGCACTGGCCGCGCCGCCGTGCCACTTCGCGAGGCCATGGGTGTCCGCACTCCCTGCGCTTGAACGTGCCTGGTCGTTGCCTGTCGTCCCCCGACACTGTTGGCAGGTTCGGCGGGTTGTAGGAACTGCTTGAGGCTATGGGCGGCAAGGTCACCCGTCCGGCGCATACCCGCAGGCGTGTCGCGACTGCGCCGTACGCTGGCACCGTGACCGCTGCTGCCCGCCGCACGGCCGGCCGCGGGACACCGAAGGCCGCGAGAGCAGCGACGGCCGAGCCCGCTGGGGACACGCCGACCGGGGAGACCCGGACCGCTCTCGTACGCCGGGCCCGGCGTATCAACCGGGAGCTGGCGGCCCTCCATCCAGACGCTCACTGCGAGCTCGACTTCACCAACCCGCTCGAGCTCGTCGTCGCGACAATCTTGTCGGCGCAGACGACCGACGTGCGCGTCAACATGGTGACGCCGACGTTATTCGCGAGGTATCGCGCCGCCGCCGACTACGCCGCCGCCGATCGCGCTGAGCTGGAGCAGATCGTCGCGTCGACCGGGTTCTTCCGCAACAAGGCGAACAGCCTCATCGGCATGGGGCAGGTGCTGTGCGAGAAGTACGGCGGCGAGGTGCCGCACACGCTCGACGAGCTGGTCACGTTGCCAGGGGTTGGACGCAAGACGGCCAATGTCGTCCTCGGCAATGCGTTCAACACGCCGGGCATCACCGTCGACACGCACTTCGGACGGCTGGCGCGACGGTTCGGATGGACTAACAGCGATGACCCGGTGCGCGTCGAAGCCGAAGTGGGTGCACTCATCCCGAAGTCCGAATGGACGATGCTGTCGCACCGCATGATCTTTCACGGACGACGGATCTGTCACTCCCGCAAGCCCGCGTGCGGGGCCTGTCCCATCGCGCCGCTGTGCCCGTCGTACGGCGTGGGGCCGACCGACCCTGTCGTCGCGGCCAAGCTGGTGAAAGGCCCGACGGCGGAGTGAAGCATGCGCGGTTGTTGTTTGCAGCGGGTTCGTTCGTGGCTCTGCTGGTGACCGCAGTCGCCTGTTCGTCGGGTACGCCCAAGTCGGTGCCCACGGATACCCCGCGCATCGCCACTGCGTTCACCGACAACTGTCCAGCCAGCGACGGCACGAGCGTGGCGTTGCCGGATCTCACCCTGCCGTGTCTCGGCGGTGGCAGGGCGGTGTCGTTAGCCGGTCTCAGCCAGCTGCCGGTCATCGTCAACATCTGGGGGTCATGGTGCGGGCCCTGCCAGCGCGAGGCGCCGCTGCTGCAGTCGGTCTACGCGAGTGCACAAGGCAGCGTGCACGTGCTCGGCATCGACATGGAGGACACCGATGGCAGCGCGCTGGACTTCGCGAAGCATGTAGGGATGCGCTATCCGTCCGTCGTCGACCGTAGTGGCGACGTACTCCGCAAGCTGGGTTTGCGCGGGGCGCCCGTGACCGTGTTCATCGACGGGACTGGTGCGGTTGTCTACAAACAGGTCGGCGAGTTCAAGAGCGCTGCCGACCTGAACGAGAAGATCCAGCAGTATCTGAAGGTGTCGCCGTGAGCAGCGCGCCCGCATGGTTGCAGTCGCTGGTCTCAGCCGCGGAGGGTATTCGGGCGGAGGAGCTCAGCCGTTTCCTGCCACCGGAGGAAGGCGGGCGTGAGTCCGCCGTGCTCATGCTGTTCGGGGACGGCGCCCTCGGCCCCGACCTGTTGCTCATCCAGCGGAGCAGCAATATGCGCAGCCACGCCGGCCAGCCCGCCTTTCCGGGCGGTGCCGTCGACCCGGACGACGACGGACCCGCCGCTACGGCGCTGCGGGAAGCCGTCGAAGAGACCGGGCTCGACCCGGCTGGGGTTGACATCCTCGCCACCATGCCGCCGCTGTGGCTGCCGCCGAGCGGGTTTGTGGTCACGCCCGTCATCGCGTGGTGGCGGGAACCGTCGACGGTGTCCGCGGTCGACGAGACCGAGGTGGCGGCCGTCGAACGCGTGCCCATCGCCGAGCTGACCGACCCGGCCAACCGCTTCCGGGTCCGACATCCGCTCAGCAAGTGGACCGGTCCGGCGTTCCTGGTCCGCGACTTGCTCGTCTGGGGATTTACGGCGGGACTCGTCGACAAGTTGTTGATGCTCGGCGGTTGGGAACAGCCCTGGGACCATGACGACGTGCGCGACCTTCCCGATGACTTCGCCGCGCTCGCTCTGCGCACCTGGCGCAACCGGCGAACGGACTCTCCAACATGACCGGTAACTGGCTCGACGTCTTCTTGATTCTGGCCGTAGTCGCGTTCGCGTTCTCCGGCTACCGGCAGGGATTCCTCGTCGGTGTCTTGTCGTTCGTCGGATTCCTCGGCGGGGCGGTGCTGGGCGTCAAGATCGCGCCGAGTCTGATCCGCGGATTGGACTCGCAGTCGTCACGGGCGCTCGTCGGCATCGTCATCGTCTTCGTCGGTGCCTCGCTCGGACAAGTCGCAGCGAGTGCTGTCGGCGCACTGATCCGCAAACGGCTGACATGGAAACCGATTCGCCTCGTCGACTCTGCTGGCGGGGCAGTCGTCAGTGCTGTGTCGGTGCTGCTCGTGGCTTGGCTGATCGGTACCGCCATCGCCAACTCCCCCAATCCGACGATCACGCGCGCGGTGCACCACTCGTGGGTGCTGCAAAAGGTCGACAAGCTCATGCCGACGAGCGTGCGTGACTTCTTCTCGGCGTTCCGTCGACTGGTGGCGCAGCACGGACTGCCGCAGGTTTTCGGTGGGCTAGGTCCCGAGCGCATCGTCAACGTCCCACCACCCGATCCGGCCGTTCTCAACAGCCCGGCCGTGCGGCGTGACCGTGCCGTCATCGTGAAGATCCTTGGTACGGCGAAGTGTTCGAAGCGCATCGAGGGCAGTGGCTTCCTGTATGCGCGCGACCATGTGATGACCAACGCGCACGTCGTTGCCGGTGTCACATCACCGCGCGTCATCACCGACAGCGGGAAGAGCTATGACGCGAAGGTCGTGCTCTACGACCCCCGCCGCGACGTAGCGGTGCTCGACGTCCCTGGCTTTGCCGGCCACCCTTTGAACTTCGCCGGAGCAGCGCGCGCCGGGGCGAGTGCGGTCGTGGCTGGCTACCCGGAGAACGGCCCGTTTACAGCGGTTGCCGCCCGAATCCGTAGCACCGAGGTGGCAACCGGTCCCGACATCTACCAGCGCGGCTCGGTCGATCGCGAGATCTACTCGATCCGCGCGACGGTGCGGCCAGGCAACTCGGGTGGCCCGCTGCTGGCGCCCAATGGCGATGTGTACGGCGTGATCTTCGCGACGGCAACCGACCGGTCCGACACCGGGTACGCGCTGACCGCCAAAGAAGTTGCGTCGGATGCAGCCGCAGGTGCGAACGCGACCGAACCGGTGAACACCCGCGGCTGTGTTTCTGAGTAACGGCTTGGAGCGGTTGACAAACGCCACACCACCCCGTGGCAGCGACCGCTAGCAGACCGCTTACGATTGCAAGCGCACTAGAAGCCGAGCGCATCCGCGATCCGGAGGTGAAGGCGTGCCCAGCATCGAGCTCGAACGCAGAATCGCTGCCGACCCGACAAGCGGCGTACTGCTCCTGGCGGCGCCCGCGGCGGCCGAGCTATGGCCGGGGGTGTCGTTGGTTTCCTCCGACCCGGGCGATCACACCCGCGTTACGGTCCACGGGTTCGCCGAGACCGTCCTGGTGCGCGCGCTGCCGCCGCAGCGCACGCCAACGGCGTTCGTCATCCGGTTCACCTTTGTCGCACCCGGGTTGCCGCCGTGCGACGGCGAGCTGACGTTGGCTTACGCGCCGGCTGCCGACGATGAGCCGGGCGCGACGCTCGCTCACCTCGTGCTGCACGTCGCGGACAATGCCGAGGCACTGCAGACGACGCTCGCGCGCGGGGCGCCAACGTTCCTCGACAATCTCGCGGCCGCCGCGGAAGGTCGCTCCCGCGCCGCCTAACGCCAGGTGATGTGCACGGGGATCGGCAGACCATGCTGCTCGATCTGTTCGGAAAATTCACGCGCCTGCCGGCGGACACCGTCGACATCCACACCGTGGCGTCTCGTGCCGGCATAGCCGGCCAGTCGGTCGCCCGCGCGTTCGAGCAAAGCAACGGCTCCACTCGCATTGCCGCGTTGGGCATGGGTGAGGCCGACGGCGATCTGTGCCAGCCCCTGCCAGAAGTCGCGCTCCTCCTCCGGGGCTTGTTTCCACGGGCCCTCGAGCACTTCATGTGCGGCGAACGGTCGGCCTTCGTTGATGAGATCTTCGGCAAGCGCTAGTGCTTCGGCCGGACTGCGGGTGACCTCGTCGATCGGCGCGACGCCGTCCGCGTCGGCCGGTAACAGCCGCCCTGTCGAGTCACGTGGCCGTGCGTTCCGAGCTCGACCGCGGTCGTCGCGGTCACGATCGGTCGTCATTGCGTCGTTGCCCAGTGCATGACTTCTGCCGTTACCAAGCCGGGCGTCTCGAGATGCGGGAAGTGGCCGACGTCGGGAATCTCGTGGAATGAGTACGGCGCATCGACGAAGGCATCGGATTTGCGCGCCGTGCGGGGCAGGACACACCGGTCGAGAGCACCGTGCAGCTGCAACGTCGGTGCGTTGACCGGCGTGGACATCCGGCGGGCGTAACGCACTCCGTCCGGTCTGATGAGCGAGCGCACCGCCCATCGGTAGTACTCCAGTGAGCAGTGCGCGACGCCGGGGATCTGTATCGCGGCCCGACAGAACCGTTCGTTCTCCTGGTCTCGCCACCCAGGTGCGCCCCACTCGTGGAACAGCTCGGCGACGAATGCGCCGTCGTCGCGCACCAGTCGCCGCTCTGGTGTCCACGGCAGTTGGAAACTCATCGCGTGGCCCAACGCGCGCATCTGTTTCGCGTTCCTCGTCATCATCGTGCGCAGACGTAAGGGGTGCGGAGCACCGATGACAATCAGTTTGCGTACGACCTGCGGGTGCAGCACTGCTGTCGTCCAGGCGATGAGGCCGCCCCAGCCGTGACCAACGATGACGGCGTCGCGTTCACCGAGCCCTTGAACCAGTCCGGCGACATCACTCGCCAACGTTGGAAGGTCGTATCCACGCGGCGGTTTGTCGCTCGCGCCGTACCCGCGCAAATCCGGTGCGACCGCGCGCAAACCCGCATCAGCGAGACCAGCCAGTTGGTGGCGCCAGCACCACCAGTACTCAGGAAAGCCGTGCAGCAGGATTACGAGCGGACCGCTGCCCATCTCGGCAACGTGGAAGCGGTACCCACCGGCGCGCACATCGCGGTGGCTCCACGGACCGTCGACGAGAACGACCGACGCCTCGTCCATGTCGGCAGCGTGTCACAACTATCGAGGTGGTCAGCTTCCTGCCGAACCGGGGTCGTGGCGAGGATGCCGAGCCCAGGCGAGATCGTCCTTGACGGTCTCGATCGTGCGCCGCGGTGGACCGACACTGGTGAAACTCTTCACGCCCAACATCGCCAGGACGGCGGCGAGGGCGAAGTAAGCCCCGGCGACGATCAAGAAGCTCCACCCCAGACCGAGTCCGAGCGCGTGAATGCCGAACGCTGCAGCAACAGAGCCGAACAACGTGCCGAAGTAGGCAAGGAAGCCGCCACCGCCGAGGAACCCGGCGCCCAGCCCGGCGCGCTTGACGTCCTCGCTGATCTCGGCTTTCGCGAGCTCGATCTCCTTGTTCACGAGAACGGAGAGGTCACGAGTCATCGTTGCGACGAGCTCACCCAGACTCTGCTCGTCAATCGGCCGCCCACCGGGCTGCACCGTCTCGGTCATTGGACCTCCTCGCGGTCGCCGTACCCTGCCATGTCTCGAGCCACTCTTCGTCAAGCGGAGCGGTGCTGCACTCCCTTCGTGGTGCGAGTCGAGCGCAATCATGGCCCTAGTCAGCCGCCAGGTGATCGTTAGCCTTCGTGGGTGGCCACCGAAGACCCGTTGGCGTCGATCTCGACTCGTGCCGAGGTCGTCAACGCAGTCGAAAATGCTCGCGAGGCTGTCGATCGGTTGCGTGCCCACAACATCCTGCGTCGGCGCAAAGCCGATGTCGCCGCCGAGTCCACCCTGCGAGCTGCGCGTGCATCAGCCGCTCTCGACGGCGTCGTCTGGACGTTGGAGGAGGTCCGCGCGGTCGACCGCCGACGACGAGCCGGAGCGCCAGTTGTGTACGGCGCACTGCGCGCGGCTGCCGGGGTGAACGAGCTCGGCAACGCGTTCCAGCGCGCCCCTCGGCAAGTGTTCGCGCGGCTGCACGCACTCGCCGCCGCCGGGCTCGTCGACGACGAAGATCTCGGTCGGCCGCGGCACGCGGATGCCGTCGCAGCCGACGCGCTTGACGAGCTCGGGCCGGCGCCTCCGGCGGGGATGGTTGGCGCCCGGCTCGACGCACTGACCGAGTTGTTGATGACGTCGGAGGCGACGCCGGCAGCTGTGCTCGCTGCTGTCGTGCACGGCGAGGTGCTCGCGGTGCGGCCGTTCGCGCGCGCAAATGGCGTGGTGGCTCGTGCAGCGAGCCGTCTTGTGCTGCGCACTCGCGGTCTTGACCCCGACGGACTGACAGTGCCCGAGGTCGGCCATCTCGAGGAGCGAGTTGCCTACATCGACGCCGCGGCTGGTTACCTGACCGGTGAACCCAGTGACGTTGGTGCGTGGGTCGTGCACTGCTGCGACGCCATCGTTCTCGGCGCACGCGAGGGATCGGCCGTGTGCGAAGCATTGGCGCGGTGACTCACTAGACAACGACAGCGGCGCCTCACCGGAGCGAGACGCCGCCGAAGCCACGGTCACCGGGTTACCAAGCGTGCACCTCTACTTCGTCGTCCCAGGTCAAGCCTGCTCGACGTGCCTCTCGCGGCTGGACGCGCGTGGGTGCCCGGGTTCCGTGCCGGTCTCTGATGCTCGGGGGGACAACCGCCCTTACCGCGAACTCCGGAGTCCGTGAGCCCTTTGTACGCCGCTGCGGACGCGATGGGAAGCCCCCGGAATTGTCAGTTATCCGGTAGCCCGTCCGGCCCGATGTCGGGCATATAGGTACCACCCGGCCGCTGCGACACTCGCGCCCACAGCCATGCCGGCGACAACCGGTCCGGTGGGCGTCGGCAACGACGTGCGCGTGCGCAGCGAGACCGGTTTCTGGAACTCCAGCACCTCCCAGCCGCGCGCGTGCGCTTCCTTGCGCAACGCACGGTCAGGGTTGACGACACTGGGGTGACCGACCGTTTCCAGCATCGGTACATCGGTGATCGAGTCGCTGTAGGCGTAGCTCGCGGCGAGGTCGTAGCCCATCTCCTCGGCCAGCCCGCGGATCGCCTTCGCCTTGTTCTCGGCGTACGCGTAGAACGCGATGTCGCCGGTGTAACGCCCGTCCTCGACGACCATCTTCGTGGCGACGACGGAGTCGGCACCCAGCAGCTCACCGATTGGAACGACGACCTCTTCGCCGCTGCTGGACACGATGACGACGTCGCGCCCCGCGCGATGATGCTCGTCGATCAGCGAGGCGGCCTCTTCATAGATCAGTGGGTCGATCAGGTCGTGCAACGTCTCGGCGACGATGTCGCGCACGGTTTGCACATCCCACCCAGCCACCAGGTGCTGCATGTAGTTCCGCATCTTGTCCATCTCGTCGTGTCCGGCACCGCCGGCGAGGAAGACGAACTGTGCGTAAGTGCTCTTGAGCATTGCGCGACGGGTGATGAGGCCGCCCTCATAGAACTGTCGCGAGAAGGCGAGCGTGCTCGACTTGGCGATGATTGTCTTGTCGAGGTCGAAGAACGCCGCGACCGTGCCTGTGGCTGGCCCGCGCCGCCCGGGCGCCGAGCCATTGCGGTCCACGCAGCGAGGATAGGCGTCGAGATGAACGCTCCGGAAAATTTCCCCCGATCGGGGTTAGAACCGAGGCGGAGGGATATGTAGGCTCGCGACAGCCTTATTGGCGTTTGTCACGCCCCCCGAAGCCGGGGCACGGTCCAACCCCCCCTGGACCGGACCCCCGCGACGACCCCCGCTACCCCCCCGGCGGGGGTCGTCCTCTGTCCGGGCGCGGATCCTTCCGCTTGTCCACAGCAGTGTCTCGCCCGGCCTTCCGGTCGTCCCCAGCGGACGGCGTTCCCGCTCCGCGCACGTCCCCGACGTACGACCGTGAGGGACCGCATCCGCCCCGGGAGGTCCTATGCACGTTTCCGAGCCCTACATCGGCGGGCGCCCGGCCCGCCCACTCGTCGTCACCGGCTCCCGCGCGCTACTCGATGAGGTCGTTCGGTTGGTCGCCGCTGCGGGTGGCGAGGCTGATGTGGCTATCGACGCGGTGGCCGCCCGCCCGCTGTGGCTGCGCGCGCCGCTGGTGCTGATCGGTGACGACGTCGCGATGGAGGCCGGAGCAGCTGATCTCCGCCGGCGCGATGGCGTCGTCCTCATCGGGTCCGACCTCGACGACGCCGGAATCTACGCGCGCGGGATGAAGCTCGGCGCCGAGGAAGTGGTCTTCCTTCGTGACGCCGACGACTGGCTTGTGCGCCGGATTGCCGACGCGTTGGAAGGTGACGGGTCTGCGGCGTTCGTCGTCGGTGTCATCGGCGGCCGCGGGGGAGCGGGCGCGACGACGCTGGCCGTGGCACTGTCGATGAGCGCGCGCCGTCGCGGCCACCGCACCTTGCTCGTCGACGCCGACCCACTCGGTGGCGGCGTCGATCTCGTCCTCGGCGGCGAAGACGCACGAGGCCTGCGTTGGTCAGGGCTTGCGGATACCCGCGGCCGGGTGAGTGCGGCCGCACTTCAGGAGGCGCTGCCGAAACTTTGCGACCTGTCCGTGTTGTCGTTCGATCGCGCGGACCCATTCGAGCTGTCCGAGTCCGCGATGCGCGCGGTCCTCGATGCCGGCTGCCGCGTCAATGACGTTGTCGTTGTTGACCTGCCGCGCCGACTCGATGACCCGGGGCGCATCGTCCTTGATCGCGCCGACCTGACGCTGCTCGTCGTACCCGCCGAGATCCGGGCGACCGCGGCAGCTGCTCGGGTTGTCGCTGCAGCCGGGATGGTCGCGGCGGACATGCGGGTCGTTGTGCGCGGGCCATCCCCGTCGAAGTTGCCGGCCCAAACAGTGGCCGGGTGCCTCGGTCTGCCGCTTGCTGCGGACCTGCGCGCCGAACCCAACATCGCCGTCGTGCTCGAGCGCGGTGTCCCACCAGCCCGGGGCGGACGCGGCCCGTTGGCGACGTTCTGCATGCAGCTGCTCGAGCAGGTGCTGCCCGACACCGGTCGGTCCGCGGCCGCGTGACACCGGAGGGTTTGCTCACGCAGCCACCGGACCCCGCTCTCGTCGAGCGGGTGAGGTGGCGGCTTGCGCGAGCTGGCGAGCCGCCGACCGCCGACCGGGTCGCAGCGGCGCTTCGATCCGAAGGTGGCATCCGCGGTGACGTGGAGGTGCTCGCCGTCGTCACGGCGTTGGGTCGCGAGCTGTCCGGGGCCGGCCCCCTCGCGCCGCTTCTCGCCGACGATGGTGTGACCGACGTTCTCGTCAACGGACCCGACGCCGTCTGGGTCGACCGTGGTCACGGCCTCGAACGTGCCGGTGTTCGGTTCGCCGACGAGGCTGCCGTGGAACGCCTCGCTCGTCGGCTGGCCGCACAAGCCGGACGTCGTCTCGATGCCGCCGCGCCGTACGTCGACGCGCGACTGCCCGGCGGAGTCCGGCTGCACGCGGTGCTGCCGCCCATCGCGCCCGACGGCGCCTGTGTTTCGTTGCGGGTGCCGCCGCGACGTGCGTTCACGATGGCGCAGCTGCTCACGGTCGGCGCGATCCACCCCACCGTCGATCGCGCGTTGCGCGCCGTCGTCAGCGCCCGATTGGCGTTTCTCGTCAGCGGTGGCACCGGTGCCGGCAAGACCACGTTGCTGTCGACGCTGCTCGGTCTAGCCGACTCTGACGAGCGACTGGTGCTCGTCGAGGACTCGGCCGAGTTGCGTCCGGAACACCCCCACGTCGTACGCCTGGAGGCGCGACCGCCCAATCTCGAAGGTGCGGGCGCGGTGACCTTGCGCGATCTCGTTCGGCAGGCGTTGCGGATGCGCCCGGATCGTCTCGTCGTCGGCGAAGTGCGCGGCGGAGAGGCCGTCGATCTGCTGGCGGCGCTCAACACCGGACACGACGGTGGATGCGGCACGATCCATGCGAATCGGCCCGAGGATGTGCCCGCCCGGCTTGAAGCGCTGGCAGCGATGGGCGGCACCGGTCGGCTCGCTTTGCATAGTCAACTGGCGGCTGCACTCGACGCGGTCCTCCACATCGTGCGTGACCGAGACGGCCGCCGGGTGTCGTCCATCGGTGTGTGCGTGCCGAGTGCCTCGGGGACGGTGCGCGTCCTACCCGCGTTGGTTGTTGACCCGAGCGGTGTGTCCGTCGGACCAGGCGCCCCGATCCTGCGCGAGCGGCTCGCTGTGGCCGGCGCATCACCAACCGTGCTCAGCGCCATCGAGCCATGACCGCCTTCGGTTGCGCCGTTGTCGCGGCGGCCGCGGCGGGTGGGTTCTTGCCGGGGGCGGACGCCGCTCGGCGCGTCCATCGGCTGCGGACCGCCGAGACGTCGGTTGCAGCGATGCAGCGGATTCGGCGCACCCTCAACGCCCCGCTCCTGCGGGTCGCTCTCGTCGCTGGCGTCATCGTCGGGGCGATCGCGATGTTCCTTTCGGCTGCCGCAGCGGTGCCCGCAGGAGTGATCACCGCGGAGGTGGTACGCCGAGCACTCGGCGCGCGCCATCGCCAGCGCGCGGACCATGTTCGGGCCGCGGTGCCGGAGCTCTGTACAGCCATGGCCGCCGAGCTGCGCGCTGGCCAGACTCCGGCGCGCGCTCTGGCCGCCGCGACAGAGACAGCCACGCAAGCTCTGGTCAACCTGTGCGCGCCTGTGGTGTCGGTTGCGGAGCTGGGTGGTGACGTGCCGGGGGCCTTGCGGTCGGCCGCGGGTGCGCCCGGGGCCGACGCGCTTGGCCAGGTGGCCGCCTGTTGGTCGGTCAGTGGTGACGTGGGTGCCGGACTTGCCGCGGGCTTGCAACGACTCGGTGCTGGGCTGCGCGCGGCCGTTCACCTGCGGCGGCAGGTCGACGCGCAACTAGCCGGCGCACGGGCAACAGGTCGGCTGCTGGCCCTCCTTCCGTTGCTCGGTCTCGCGCTCGGCGCCGCTATCGGCGCCGCGCCAGGTCACTTCCTCCTGCACACCCCCGCCGGTGCCGGGTGCCTGTGGGTTGCGGTGCTGCTCGACGTCGCTGGGCTCGCGTGGATGGACCGCATTGCCGCGCGCGTGGTGTCGATGACATGAACGCCGTGCCGTTCGCGGCGATTGCAGCGGCTGCGGCCGTCGCACTGTTGGTCCCCGGATCGGGGCCAGAGCGGACGCGGTCACTCGGGTCCGTCCAGGTGCGCCGTACGCGAGGGAGCCCGGCGCGTTCACCGGGCGCGACCCCCGCGGCCCGGCGTACTGCTGCGGGACTCGTCGCACTGGCGATGGTCGCGCTGGTCGGGCTTCCCGGTGGCCTGCTCGTCGGGTTGGCGGCGGGCTTCGGCACGGACTGGTTCCTCGGCAGGCTCGAGCCACTCGCGGTCCGTCAGCGGCGCGCTGAGGTCGCCCGCGACCTACCAATGGCCCTTGACCTGCTTGCGGCCTGCCTCGACGCGGGCACACCGACGGTGCATGCGGTTCGAGCAGTCGCCGACGGCGTGGGTGGGGAGCTCGGCACCCAACTCTCCGTTGTGGTGGCGGCGCTCGAGCTCGGTGCCGGTGGCGAGGCGTGGACATTGCTCAGCGAGCCGCAGCTGCAACCGATCGGGCGGGCGTTGGGCCGAGCGACCGCCTCCGGCGCCCCGGTCGCCGAGATCGCCACCGAGTTGGCCATCGAGCACCGCGCGCACGCCCGCACAGCCGCCGACGCGGCCGCCGCGCGTGCGGGTATCGCCGCCGTGGCACCGCTCGGCGTGTGTTTCCTGCCGGCGTTCGTGCTGGTCGCCGTCGTTCCCGTCGTCGCCGGATTAGCCAGCGAGCTCCTGGTGTGACCGTCGTCCACAGGTCGGCCGCCACGGGCGGCGGCCACAACGGCCGACTGTCCCCAGCCGTCGGCTCGGGCGGGCCGAGTGCGCGCCACAGCGGTCACCCTGCTGCACGAACCGCCCATCGCGGATCACGCCGCCGGCCGTCCGCCGGCACTTCGAGGAGGTCCTCATGCGCCGCACCCTGTCATCGACTCTGCAGCGAGCGAGGTCCGATCGCGGCATGACGTCGGCGGAGTACGCCGTCGGCACGGTCGCCGCCTGCGGGTTCGCCGGAATCCTCTACAAGATCGTCACCAGTACCCCCGTCGTGCAACTCGTGTTGAACGTCATCGAGAAGGCCTTCCACCTGCCGTTCTGACCCGCGGACGCCGGGCGGTGATCGCACGACGTGGCCGTCGCGCGATCACCACCGGCCGGAAGGAGGCTTGGACATGAACCGTCGCCCAACCGGCTCCCGAGGCATGGTCACGGCGGAGTTCGCCATGTCATTCCCCGTTATCGCAGTTGTCCTGGCGCTGGCGCTGTCGGCAGTGGAGGCTACCACCGCTCAGCTGCGCTGCGTAGACGCGGCCCGCACCGGCGCCCGCGCGCTCGCCCGTGGTGAGACACCGGCGGCGGCACTGACGGCTGCCCGCAGCGCCGCCCCGTCGGGGTCTGTGGTTCGGGTGGTCCGGTCGGGCAGTTATGTCCGGGTCGAGGTGAGCAGCAGAGTGCCACTCCTCGGTCCGCTGACCGGGCACCACTGGACCGTCCCAGTTTCCGCCGCGGCCGTCGCCGAGGCTGAGCAGGCGGGCGCAGCGCCGTGACTCCACCAGTCCACTGGCGCCAACCCGAGCGAGGTGAGTCGGGCGAGCAGGGGATTGCCACCGTCGTGACGCTGACGCTGATCGCCCTGCTCGTCCTCGCGAGCGGGTGCGCGGTGTTGCTCGGATCTGCGATCGCGGCGCGGCACCGCGCGGGCGCCGCAGCAGACTTCGCCGCGCTGGCCGGTGCCGGGCGGGCAGTCGTCGGTACCGCAGGCGCGTGTCGCGCTGCGGCTGCCGTGGCCGCAGCGGGTGGGGCCCGGTTGGTCAGCTGCAGCGTCCGCGACGGCGTGGTGGACGTCCGCGCGGCCGTTCCGCTACCGGGTGTGCTCGCACGCTGGGGGTGGGTGACGGCACAAGCGCGTGCCGGTCCAGAGCGGGGTCGTTTTGACCGATAGAAGGGAAAGCGCCCGTCCCTACTGAGGTCGCGGCGTCACCAGGCGTAACCTGCACGCCCGGATGTCGTTGATCCGGAAGCCGCCTGGCGACAACGTTCACGCTGCCCTGGAGCCTGCCCGCGATGGAATCCGTTTTCGCCACTCCCGGCGTCCCGGGTCAGCCGCGCACTCGTCGGTCGCTGCTCGGCGCCGCCCTCCGACGGCCTGGTGGGCGTCGCGCGCTCTCGGTGCTCTCCATCGTGCTGGCGATCGCCGGCGTCGCGATGTTCGCGTTCCCGGCGTACACCGACTTCATTGCCCACCTCAAGCAGGGCAACCTCAAGAGCCAGTTCAGCTCGCCTGAGCTGCAAGAGGCCTACATCAGCCGCAAGTTCAACACCGGACAAGCGCTGACCCGGCTGACCAGCAAGGAGATGGGCATCGATGTCCTCGTCGTCGAGGGCACCACGCCGTCGGCGCTCAAGGCGGGTGCGGGGCACTACCCCGCGACGGCACTCCCGTGCGAGCCCGGCAACGTCGGCATCGCCGGGCACCGCACGACCTACGGCCGGCCCTTCAACACGATCAACGAAATGAAAGCCGGCAATCTCGTCTACCTCGAGACGCCGTTCGAGACGTGCGAGTACGTCGTCGTGCCGGCCTTCGGCGGCCACGCCAATCCCTGGATCGTCGACCCGAACGACTTCGGCGTGGTCGACCAGCCCCAGGACGGCTCGCGCTGGCTCACGCTCACGAGCTGCCATCCGAAGGGCAGCGCGGCCAAACGAATCGTGCTCCGGCTGAAGTTTGTGAAGACAACGCTCAAGCCTGGCTTCAAGAAGTCGAGTCCTTCTAAGTGACGCGGCTAGCGCCCCGGGGGGGTTCCTTGAGAGGCAGCGGCGCCGGTCAGACCGGGCGGTGGGCACGGGCACGTGCTCTCACCGTGCTGAGCCTGGTCGGTGGCGGCGTCTTCATGCTGGGCACCGGCACCGCGCATGCGGCCGGCGGCATCACCAGCCCCGGCAGCGGCGCGACGGTCACGTCGCAAAGCACGACCTCGGTCGCGGCGACCGGCGGCACCTGCGGGGGCACCCTGGCGGTTTCCGGCCCCGGCTTCTCAAAGTCAACCCAGACGTCGAGCAGTGGTGGCGGCCTGAGCGTCGCCATCGACCCCCAGTCCAACGCCAATGGCTCCTACACCGCATCGCTGACCGCTCGCAACAAGGACTCACTCGGTCGCTGCCCCGGCAACAGCACCGCCTCGAGCCGCTCCTTCACGATGGCGGTCGCGCCGTCGGCGCCAAGCGGAGTCAGCGCAACGCTTACCTCTGACCGGCGGATCACGGTGTCCTGGAGTCCCAGCGACAGCTTCGATCTCAAGAGCTACACCCTCCACGACGCGAGCAGCGGCGACGTCCTCACGTCGGTGCCGGCGAGCGACCCTTACTGCTCGAGCAGCAGCTGCTCGGTCTATGTCGACTACCCGGCTGACACCAGCGGCCCGCAGTCCTTCTTCGTCCGCGCCCACCGCCCGAGCAGTGGCAGCAGCGGCGATGTTGCGTCCGAAAATTCCAGCACCTCATCCGCGACGCTTCCCGCGACTCCGACCCCTGACCCGACACCGCCACCCGGTGGCGGCGGCACCGGTGGCGGCGGCGGCACCGGCGGTGGCGGCGGCACGGGTGGCGGTGGCGGCACGGGTGGCGGCGGCACCGGTGGCGGCACCGGTGGTGGCACGGCAGGTGGGACGGCTGGCGGCAGCACTGGTGGTGGCACGGCAGGCGGCGGCACGGGTGGCGGGATCAACATCCCGGGCGGCGGTGGCGGGCTGACGTTCAGCGCGCGATCGGGCAGCGTGATTCTTCCGCCGGCACCCCCATCGGCGATCGCCCTGAACCCGAATCCCGTGGTCGGCGCTCTCCCGAACGGCACCTACGACCCGAAGCTTCCCTACGGATCGCGCAACGGCTACGACAAGATCACCAAGCGCACCGCCGGGCAACGCGTCTTCTCGACGCTCGGCGCGGCCTTCGACGGCCCCCGGCTGGCTCGCGCCCTCGCTGGCTGCCTCTTGCTGCTCATCGCGGCGGCCCAGCTACGAATGTGGCTCAACCGCGTTCCTGAGTAGCCCGGCCGCAGTGAACTAGCGCGTCGGCCGTCCCCCGTGCGGCCGACGCGAGTCTGTTGGTCAGTGCTCGGCGTACCGACGCGCTGCGTCGTTGGGGTCGACCGGGCGGGACCCATCCGAGCGTTCAGCCGCGAGTTTCTGCTCGAGCTCGGCGTTGCGCTCCCGAAGTTCGCGTTGCTCGGCCACTCGTCGCTTCTCGATGCGCCGGCGCTCCTTGCGGCGATGCCGGCCGCGCGCCATCCCGGACATGAGCATGGAGACGCCGAGGGCGAACACCAGGCCGACGATCACACCGGCCACAAACACCACACCGGCGTCGCGGGGATCCAGGAGATGCCCAAAGACCTGAACACCGACGGTGTCCTGGCTCCACGCAACCACCCCGATCGTGGCTGCTGCGGCTCCGCCGAGCAGGATCAGGCCCAGAACGATCATGGTTGGCTCCTTCCCAGCCCGGCTGGGGCTCGTCCCGGTTCCCCTACCCACCTACCGGAGGGGTACGCCGGTCAGCGGGCGGCGAGCAGGACGTCGAGGAGTCGGATCGCCCCGGACTTGTCCAGCGGGTCGTTGCCGTTTCCGCACTTGGGGGATTGCACGCAGGACGGGCACCCACGGGAGCATTCGCAGGCGAGTACGGCGTCGCGCGTCGCCGTGAGCCACTCCTCCGCCGCGGCGTAACCCCGCTCGGCGAAGCCAGCACCGCCGGGATGGCCGTCGTACACGAAGATCGTCGGCAGTCCTGTGTCCGCGTGCAGCGCCGTCGAGACACCGCCGATATCCCACCGGTCGCATGTCGCGAACAGCGGCAACAACCCGATGGCTGCATGCTCCGCCGCGTGCGCTGAGCCGGGAACGTCAGCCGGCGCAATCGCTGCTGACTCGAGCTGTTCTGGCGTGAGCGTCCACCAGACCGCCCGGGTGCGCAGGTGGCGTGGCGGCAGGTCGAGCGGTTCTTCTCCGAGCACCTCACCGCTGAAGGCGCGGCGTTGGAATCCGACGACCTGGCGGGTCACCTCAACCGTGCCGAAGTTGACGGTGGCCGCGCCCCAGCGCTCGGTGCGCAGCGTCTCTGCGATGACGATCTCGGTGAGATCCCTAGCGCTCGTTGTCCAGTCCGGGGCGTCGGGCTCCACCAGGGCCACCCCGTCGTCGAGGTCGAACGCGTGCACCAGGTAGGCCTCGCCCTGATGCAGGTAGATCGCTCCGGCATGAACAGTGGTGTGCGCGGCCCCGGCATCGACCGTTCCGAGCAGCCGTCCGGTCGATGCCTCGACGACCCGGACCGGCGCGCCGCCGGTGCCGCGGATGTCGGCCAGGTCGGCTGCGGACTCTCGCCGCGTCCAGTACCACCCGTTCGCGCGGTGTCGTAGCAGTCCGCGGCGGACGAGGTCGGCGAGCAAGCCGGGCGCTGTCGGCCCGAACAACTCGACGTCGGAGTCCTCGAGGGGGAGTTCCTGCGCGGCCGCGCAGAGGTGCGGTTCGAGGACATACGGGTTGTCGGGGTCGAGCACGGTCGCCTCGACGGGCCGACCGAAGACCGCCTCCGGGTGGTGGACGAGATAGGTGTCGAGCGGGTCGTCGCGGGCCACCAACACCGCCAGCGCGGAGCGACTGGCTTCCCGCCCTGCTCTCCCCGCCTGTTGCCAGAGCGATGCCCGGGTCCCGGGCCAGCCGGCGACCAGCACCGCGTCGAGACCGGACACGTCGACGCCGAGCTCGAGCGCGTTCGTGGTGGCGACGCCGAGGAGTTCCCCCGAGCGGAGCGCGGCCTCGAGAGTCCGGCGCTCCTCCGGTAGGTAGCCGGCGCGGTAGGCCGCCACCCGAGCGGCCAGCTCTGGGGCCGCTTCGGCCAGCGCCCGGCGGGCGCCGAGCGCCACGGTTTCGGCACCCCGACGAGACCGCACAAAGGCCAGCGTGCGAACGCCGTCCGCGACCAGGTCCGCCAGTAGGTCGGC
The DNA here is from genome assembly GCA_033851265.1 of Frankiales bacterium. Classification (GTDB taxonomy): domain Bacteria; phylum Actinomycetota; class Actinomycetes; order JAWWOW01; family JAWWOW01; genus JAWWOW01. The sequence goes on along the minus strand of JAWWOW010000006.1, from coordinate 21,303 downwards.
AGTTTCCGTCATGGTCGACCGGCGGACGGGCGCGCCGTTCTCGCCACGCAGCTCGGTGAGCGGTGGCTCCCACAGTGCGAACGCCCGTGGTGGGCGGGGTGACCCGTCGTCGGTGACCGGGACCACCGGGAGTCCGGTGAGCCGACCCGCCGATGCGGCGGGCTCGGAAACGGTCGCCGAGGCGAGGATGAAGACAGGCTCGGCGCCGTACTTTGCGCAGACCCGCCGCAGCCGCCGGAGCACGTGGGCGACATGCGAGCCAAAGACGCCGCGGTAGTTGTGGCACTCATCGACAACCACGTAACGCAGCCGGCGCAGGAACGACGCCCACTGTGCGTGGCGGGGAAGTACGCCGCGATGGAGCATGTCGGGATTCGTGAAGACGAATGACCCGTGTGCGCGCACCCACTCACGCTCGTCCGCGGGGGTGTCACCGTCGTACGCCGCAGCGCGAACCTGGCTGAGCAGCAGCGAGCGGACGCTGCGGAGCTGGTCGTGGCCGAGTGCCTTCGTCGGCGAGATGTAGAGCGCCGTTGCACCGCGACCGCTCGGGTGGTCGGCACCCGCGAGGGTCGCCGCTAGGACCGGGAGGAGATAGGCCAGCGACTTGCCGGAAGCGGTCCCGGTCGCGATGACCACCGAGTCTCCGCGGTGCGCGGCCTCGGCTGCGGCCACCTGGTGGGTCCAGGGCAACTCGATACCGGCGCCTTGTAGCCGCGATACGACGAGATCGGGAACCCAGTCGGGCCAGTCCGCCGTCGCGCCGGGGCGGGCGGGCAGGAACTCGACATGTGTGACACGCTCGGCGCGGCCCGCGGGCAGCAGCAGACGCGCAAGGGTCTCGTGGCCGTCCGGGTGAACCTCGGGTCGGTTAGGTGTGGTCATCGGCACTATTGGGCAGTGTCCCACCCGAATGGGGGGCGCTCTGTCCTGCGCCCAGTGAATGGGTACATTTCGTCGCAGGCATCGAGGAGGAACGCGTGGACCTGTCACTGGCGACCCGGACCGAGGGTGATCGCACCGTGGTCAGCGTCGGGGGTGAGATCGACGTCTACACGGCGCCGAAGCTTCGCGAGCAGCTGATCGATCTCGTGTCCGCCGGCAACTACCACCTCGTCGTCGACATGGAGAGCGTGGACTTTCTCGACTCGACCGGCCTCGGCGTACTCGTCGGAGGTCTCAAGCGGGTGCGTGCGCACGACGGCTCACTCGAGCTCGTCTGCACGCAGGAACGCATCTTGAAGATCTTCCGGATCACGGGGCTGACCAAGGTCTTCCCAATCCATGCGTCGGTCGACGAGGCGATCGCGAGCGGCGGTTGAGTCGGCCGGTCCGGCCGATTTGCCCACGAGCCAGCTGACAACCATGGCTGCCGTCGAAGTTTCGTTCACCCCCCTGCCGGCACACGTCCGGACCGCTCGGCTGATCGCTGCCGCCGTGGCGCGGCGACTCGGCATCGAGGGTGCGTTGCTCGATGAGATCCGCCTCGCTGTCGGGGAGGCCTGCTCGCGCGCGGTCGCCGTTCACCAGCGCCAGGCACCGACCAAACCGGTCACGCTGACCATCCTCGACGAGAACGACTCGCTCGTCGTGACCGTCATCGACACCGCTGGCGATGAACAAGCCAGCGAGACCCAACCGCCCGAGGATCCCTTCGAACTGCTGACCGGTGCGTCCAGCGACGCGTCCGGGGCCCTCGACGTCTTGCCCAGCGGATTCGGCCTCGCGGTCATCGCTGGCCTGGTGGACGACCTTGACGTGGTGCGCGGTCCCAGCGGCACCGTCGTCCGCATGTCGTGGAAGTCGCCAGAGCGTGATGCCACCGCCCGCACGACCGGGGCCGCCGAGGAGTCTCCGAACTGACGAGCCGCGGGTTGCCGTAGACTCCGGCGCCGCGAGGACCGGACCAGTGTGTTCGCGCTCGCGGTCATCCACCGTTCGAACCCGCTCCACCGTGGATGAGTTCTGCCCATGGGTCTGAGGAGGAACTTGATGCCAGCGCTGCCAGTAATTTCGGTGGCCGCCGATGCACCCCAGCACGTTGCCGGGGGCGACTACACCGTCGTAGTCATCATCGCGATCATTGCCGCGCTAGCGCTGTTTGTGGCGGTGTACTTCGGTCGTGAGGTGCTCGCAGCCTCCGAGGGCAGCGCGAAGATGCAAGAGATCTCGCGCGCGGTGCAGGAAGGTGCCGACGCCTACCTTCGCCGGCAGTTCACGACGTTGCTGCCGTTCGCCGTCCTCATCTTCGGCGTGCTGTTCATCCTCCCGGCGCACAGCACAAGCGTGCGCATCGGGCGATCTGTCTTCTTCTTGCTCGGAGCGGGCTTTTCTGCGCTGGTCGGCTTCATCGGTATGCGCTTCGCAACGCGTGCCAACGTCCGTGTTGCTGCTGCAGCTCAATCCGTCGGCACGCGACCGGCCATGCGCATTGCGTTCCGTTCTGGCGGTGTCGTCGGCATGCTCACCGTCGGTCTTGGCTTGCTCGGCGCATCCGCCGTACTCCTCATGTACAACGAGAATGCCGCACAGGTACTCGAAGGGTTCGGTTTCGGCGCGGCTCTGCTCGCGATGTTCATGCGTGTCGGCGGCGGCATCTTCACCAAGGCTGCGGACGTCGGCGCCGACCTCGTCGGCAAGGTTGAAAAGGGCATCCCCGAAGACGATCCGCGCAACGCCGCGACCATCGCGGACAACGTTGGTGACAACGTCGGAGACTGCGCGGGTATGGCGGCCGACCTGTTTGAGTCGTACGCCGTGACGCTGGTCGCCGCGCTGATCCTGGGCAAGGAAGCGTTCGGGATGGAGGGGCTGGTCTTTCCGCTCATCGTTCCCGCGGTCGGCGTCATCACCGCTGTCCTCGGCATCCTCGTCGTCATCCCGCGTGAGCAGGACCGCACTGGGATGTCGGCAATCAACCGTGGATTCTTCATTTCCGTTGTCGTCTCGTTGATCGGCGTAGCGGTTGCAGCATTTGCCTATCTCCCGTCGAAGTTCTCCGAACTCACCGGCGAGAGCAGCGCGGTCTCGGGACTTTCGGGTGATCCGCGCGTCACTGTTTTGCTCGCGGTGCTTGTCGGTCTCGTGCTGGCGAGCGCGATCCAACTGCTGACCGGCTACTTCACCGAGACCGACCGCAAGCCGGTGCGTGACATCGGCGCGGCGTCAACCACAGGAGCGGCGACGGTGATCCTCGCCGGCTTCTCGGTAGGTCTGGAATCCGCGGTCTACTCCGCATTGCTCATCGGTGGCTCGGTCTACGTCGCGTTCCTGCTCGGCCACGGCGTTGTCGTGCTGTCGCTGTTCTGCGTTGCGCTCGCAGGTACGGGTCTGCTGACCGCGGTCGGCGTGATCGTCGCGATGGACACGTTCGGCCCGATCTCGGACAACGCGCAGGGCATCGCAGAGATGTCTGGTGAGGTGGACGCGCGCGGCGCCGAGGTCCTCACCAGCCTCGACGCGGTCGGCAACACGACGAAGGCCATCACCAAGGGCATCGCGATCGCGACGGCCGTGCTGGCCGCGACCGCGCTGTTCGGGTCCTTCGCGACCGCCGTTGCCGGTGAGAAGGGGCAAGGTGTCGGGTTCGTCCTGTCGATCAACGTGGCGAAGCCGAACGTGCTGTTCGGCCTCATCATTGGTGCTGCGGTGGTCTTCCTGTTCTCTGGTCTGGCGATCAACGCCGTTGCACGCGCGGCAGGTCGCGTCGTTGTCGAAGTGCGAAACCAGTTTCGCGACAACCCCGGGATCATGGACTTCTCGGTACGTCCCGACTACGCGCGCGTCGTCGACATCTGCACGAAGGACTCGTTGCGCGAGCTTGCGACGCCGGGTCTGCTCGCCGTACTCGCACCGATCGCGGTTGGGTTCTGGCTCGGTTACGAACCACTTGGTGCGTACCTGGCCGGCGCAATCGCGGCCGGCGTCCTCATGGCGATCCTGCTCGCGAATTCCGGTGGCGCCTGGGACAACGCGAAGAAGCTCGTCGAGGAAGGCTTGTACGGCGGCAAGGGATCAGAAGCGCATTCCGCCACGGTTATCGGCGACACGGTCGGCGATCCGTTCAAGGACACCGCGGGTCCCGCGCTCAACCCGCTCATCAAGGTCATGAACCTGGTCTCGCTGCTCATCGCGCCGACGGTGGTCAAGTACGGCGTACACGGCGGCCACAACGGGTCGGTGCGTGTCATCGTCGGGGTGGCGGCCGTCGCGATCCTCGTTGCGGCGGTCGTGATCTCCAAGCGGCGTGAGGTGTCGATGAAGGACCCGTCGCCGAGCGAGACCGCAGCGAAGCTCCCCGCTTAGCCCAGGAATTTCCACGCGGGAGGGTTACGGTGCCTGGCGTGGCCGGCCAGCAGCTGTCGTTCTTCTCCGCGGAGGCGCTTCCTCCGTCGGTGCACGACGTGGAAGGGCTGCTGTGCGGGCCGGGGCAGGTTGTACGCCGCGGTGATGCCGCTCGGGTGAGCGTGGTTGTTACCGAGCCGTGGCGGGTGGCTGCGCTGCTCGAAGCGCTCGCCGTGATCGACCTTCTCGGCGAGACCGTGCCCGGCGAAGAAGGCCGGATCGCGGTACGCACGCCGTTCGTGCCGGCGCTTGTGCCGCTTGCGGGACGCTGGACCTCCGGCGCGGTGAAACTGCCTCCGCCACGCTTACAGCTCGATGGGCCGCGCTTGCGCTGGTGGGCGTTGGCGGCCGGCCGGGTCGATCACAGCGGCTACTCACTCGCGCTCGGCCCGTCGGACGAGCAGGCGTGGCCGGCGGTGGGCGCCGCGCTGGCCACGGCGGGGGTACCCGGTACCTTCGTGGGACCACGCGGGGAGGGACCGGCGTACCGCATCGTGGGACGCCGCAGGCTCGCGCGGTTACGCGAGCTCGTGGGTGAACCCCGCGCCGGAGTTCCCCCCGACTACTGGCCACCCGACGGTCCCTGACCGAGTCCCTCAACCGCAGCCGAGGAGGAAACGCACCCGTGTCGACGCCTGACGACGACGACCTCGAGGCCGAGACGGCCGCTCCCGAGGGCGGTCGGCGTCTGGTGATCGTCGAGTCTCCGGCTAAGGCCAAGACCATCTCCGGCTATCTCGGCCGCGACTACCAGGTCGAGTCGAGCATCGGGCACATCCGCGACCTTCCGGGCAGCGCGTCGGAGATGCCGCCGGAGAAGAAAGAGCTGTGGAAGACCTTCGCCATCGACGTCGACAACGACTTCGAGCCCGTTTACGTCGTCAACCGCGACAAGAAGCAGCAAGTGACCCGCCTGAAGAAGGCGCTGTCCACGGCTTCGGAGTTGTTGCTGGCGACAGATGAGGACCGCGAGGGGGAGGCAATCGCGTGGCATCTCGTCGAGGTGCTGAAACCGAAGGTGCCTGTGCACCGGATGGTCTTCCACGAGATCACTCCGGCCGCGATACGTGAGGCGATCGAGCACCCTCGTGACATCGACCGCCAACTCGTCGACGCGCAGGAGACCCGGCGCATCCTCGATCGGCTGTTCGGCTACGAGCTTTCGCCCGTGCTGTGGAAGAAGGTGATGCCGAAACTTTCGGCTGGCCGCGTGCAGTCCGTCGCAACGCGTCTCATCGTCGAACGCGAACGTGAGCGCATCGCGTTCCGCGCTGCCGAGTACTGGGACATCTTGGGGACGTTCGAGACGCAGCGCGCCACCGACAGCAATGAGCCGCGGTCGTTCGACGCACGTTTGGTCACTCTCGACGGCCGTCGCCTCGCCACCGGTCGCGACTTCGACTCCGTCGGGCAGCTGAAAACTCCCGATCTCGCGCGGCTGGATGAAGCCGCTGCCCGCGGTCTGGCCGAACGGTTGATGGGCCGTCAATTCGCGGTTCGCTCGGTCGATCAGAAGCCATACCGCCGGTCGCCGTACGCACCATTCCGCACGACGACGTTGCAGCAGGAAGCCTCGCGCAAGCTCGGGTACGGCGCGGAACGCACCATGCGCACGGCGCAGCGTCTGTACGAGGGCGGCTACATCACCTACATGCGCACGGACTCGATCCAGCTGTCCGAGACCGCGATCACCGCGGCACGCATGCAGGCCCGCGAACTCTTCGGTCCGGACTACGTGCCGGACACCCCACGCCACTACACGAGCAAGGTGAAGAACGCGCAGGAGGCGCACGAGGCGATTCGTCCATCTGGCGAAACCTTCCGTACGCCGGGCGAGGTTGCCGGCGAACTTCACCGCGACGAGTTGCGCCTGTATGAGCTGGTCTGGCAGCGCACCGTCGCATCGCAGATGGCCGATGCGCGCGGCCAATCTGTGTCGGTGCGACTTGGCGCGACGACCGAGCAGAACGAGGACGCCGAGTTCTCCGCTACCGGCAAGGTCATCACCTTCCCCGGTTTTCTGCGTGTGTACGTCGAAGACGCTGACGACCCTGACGATGACCGCGAGGACAAGGAGCGGCGGCTTCCGCAGGTGGCCGAGGGTGACGCGTTGACGCCGACCGCGATCGACCCGGAAGGCCACAGCACCAAGCCGCCGCCGCGCTACACCGAAGCAACGCTCGTCAAAGAGCTGGAAGAACGCGAGATCGGGCGACCGTCGACCTACGCGTCGATCATCGGCACCATTCTTGACCGTGGGTACGTGTTCAAGCGGGGCACGGCACTTGTGCCGGCGTTCCTTGCCTTCGCTGTAGTCGGGCTGCTGGAAAAGCACTTCCCGCAGTTCGTCGATTACGACTTCACCGCTCGAATGGAAGACGACCTCGACCGCATCGCGGCCGGTAACGCGGAGATGGCGCCGTGGTTGCACCGGTTCTACTTCGGTGCGAACGGCGCAGCCGGGCTGCGATCGTTGGTTTCGGACCACCTCGACGAGATCGATGCGCGGGAGATCAACACCTTTCCCGTCGGCAACGACATCGTGCTCCGCGTCGGGCGTTACGGGCCCTATGTCGAGCGCGGAGAGGACCGAGCCAGCGTTCCGGAGGAACTTCCGCCCGACGAGCTCACCGTCGAAAAGGCCGAAGAGCTGCTTGACGCACCCAGCGGCGACCGCCCTCTCGGCATCGACCCGGTCACCGGATACGAGATCGTCGCGCGCAACGGACGCTACGGGCCGTACGTGTCCGAAGTGCTGCCCGACGGCGGCAAAGAGAAGCCACGTACGTCGTCGTTGTTCAAGACGATGTCAGTCGAAACGCTGACTCTCGACGATGCACTGCGACTACTGACGCTCCCGCGGGTCGTCGGCACCGTCGACGGTGAGGACATCACCGCGCTGAACGGTCGCTACGGGCCCTATGTCAAGAAGGGCAGCGAGTCACGGTCGCTGGAGTCCGAGGAGCAGCTGTTCACACTGGCTCTCGACGAAGCCCTTGCGGTGCTGGCCCAGCCACGCACGCGTGGCCGTGGTCGCGCAGCCGCCGCACCATTGCGCGAGCTCGGACCGGATCCCGCCACTGGCCAGCCAATGGTGTTGCGCGAAGGCCGATTCGGTCCGTATGTAACGGACGGGGAGACCAACGCGAGCCTTCGTAAGGGTGAGGACCCGGCAGGGATCACTGTTGAGCGGGCGGCTGAGCTGCTCGCCGAGCGACGCGCCAAAGGTCCTGCTCCGAAGCGGGCAAAGAAGGCGACGGCAAAGAAGGCCGCGGCGAAGAAGACGTCGGCAAAAAAGAAGACCGCATCGAAACGATCCACCGCGCCCAAGCGTTGACCGCCTTCGGCCACCGGCCCTGGTTACGCTTCCGGTGGCACGTCGATGAGCAACAGGAGCAGTCATCGCTGACGAAACAGCCGCCGAGGAGATCACCGCCATCGCCTCGGGTGCGATGCCCGCGGCTCATGATCTGCGCGGTGTGTTGCAGATCCGCGCATTCCGGCGGCTCTGGATCGCGTTGTCGTTCTCGAGTTTCGGGGACTGGCTCGGTCTTCTCGCGACAACTGCGCTTGCTGCACACCTGTCCGGCAGTTTCGCGCAGCAGAACTTCGCCATCGGTGGCGTGTTCTTCGTCAGATTCCTGCCCGCGCTCGTCTTCGGACCACTAGCCGGAGCCTTCGCCGACCGGTTCGACCGTCGCAAGACCATGGTCACCTGCGACGTCATCCGGTGTCTCTTGCTGGTGAGCATCGCGGCGTTTCACTCGCTGCCGTGGCTGTTCGCGGCGTCTTTCCTCATCGAAACAGCAAGCCTGTTCTGGATTCCGTCGAAGGAAGCGTCAGTCCCCAACCTCGTCGAGCGGCGCCGGCTGGAGGCTGCCAACCAGCTCTCCCTCATCACGACGTATGGCTCCGCTCCTGTTGCGGCGGTCTTCTTCGCGATTCTCGCGAAGTTCAATGACGCCCTCGCGAGTGGCATTCACTTCTTCACGACCAACCCGACGGACCTCGCGCTCTATCTCGACGCGGCGACGTTCCTTGTTTCGGCGCTAACCGTCGCCACCCTCAGTGAAATCTCCGGACGTCGCCTATCCGCCGACGGTACGGCCGAGACAAACATCTTCCGGGCGATCGGCGAGGGCTGGCACTTCGTTGCATCCACACCGCTCGTCCGCGGCCTGGTCATCGGAATTCTCGGTGGGTTCGCAGCAAGCGCGTGTGTCATCGCGCTTGCCCGCCCATTCTCACAAGTGCTCGGTGGCGGGGACGCGGGCTACGGATTGCTCTTTGGCGCAGTGTTCACAGGTCTCGCACTCGGCATGTTCGTCGGCCCGAGACTGCTGCGCGACTTCAGCCGGATGCGCTTGTTCGGACTGGCCCTGGTCTGTGGTGGCATCGCGCTTGCCATCCTCGCGCTGTTGCCCAACCTCGTCATCGCGGTGCTGTGGACGGTCCTCGTCGGCGGCTTCGCCGGCATCGCCTGGGTCGTCGGCTACACGCTGCTCGGAGGCGAGGTCGAGGACCACCTGCGCGGTCGCACATTCGCCCTAGTCCAGTCGCTCGTCCGCGTCGACATGCTGCTCGTCATAGCAGCGGCCCCGCTCATCTCCGGCGGTATCGGTGTGCGGCGCGTTGACATCGCCGGCTACAACCTGCGCCTCGACGGTGCCTCGGTCACGCTGTTTGCCGCGGGGCTCCTCGGCATCGTCGTCGGCATCGTGTCCTACCGGCAGATGGACGACCGCGACGTACCGCTGTGGCGTGACCTGCTGGCGAGTCTCGGCCGGCTCCCTGCAGTCACTGACCTGCCGCGACGAGGAACACTTGTCGTCTTCGAAGGCGGTGATGGTGCGGGCAAGTCGACTCAGGTTCGCCTGCTCACCGATTGGCTTCGCGAACGCGGGATGTCCACCGTCGTCACCCGAGAGCCGGGCGCGACGGATCTCGGTGCTCGTGTGCGCGCGTTGCTCCTCGACCCCACCGCCAGCGTCTCGCCGCGGTCAGAAGCTTTGCTGTACGCCGCCGACCGTGCCGACCACGTTGCGCGAATCATCCGTCCGGCACTCGACCGCGGCGAGGTCGTGGTGAGTGATCGTTACATCGACTCGACACTGGCCTACCAAGGAGCGGGGCGCGACCTTCCCGTTGACGACTTGGCACGCATCTCGAGATGGGCGACCGATGGCTTGGTTCCCGACTTGACCGTGCTGCTCGACGTTTCACCCGAGACGGGACTCGGTCGCAGTGGCGACGCTCCCGACCGTCTCGAAGCGGAGTCGACCGAGTTTCACGAGCGGGTTCGGCACGGCTTTCGCGAGCTTGCTGAGCGCGACCCGAACCGGTATCTCGTCGTGGATGCCACGTTGGCTGTCGACGTGATCGCGGGACAGGTGAGAGCACGGATCGAGAAGTTGTTGCCGGCACTGACGAAAGCGGCCGAGACCGAGGAGCTCGCGACGTTGCCGGGGGATCCCGACCCAGCCACGGTTCCGATGGTCGAGCCGTCGGTCCGCAGCAATCCGGGTGGTGGGTCATGACGGTCTACGACGAAGTCATCGGCCAGCCGGACGCTGTTGCCGTGCTGTCACGTGCATCGGCTGATGCTGCGGAAGTCCTCGACGGCCAACCGGGCCCAGCCATGACACACGCGTGGCTCATCACCGGGCCTCCCGGCTCCGGACGGTCGGTCGCTGCCCGTGCATTTGCGGCGGCGCTCGAATGCCCCCTCGGCGGTTGTGGCGACTGCGATGCCTGCCGCACGTCGCTCGGCGGCACGCACGCCGACGTGACACTCGTGACGCCGGAAGGTTTGTCGTACGGCGTCACGGAGGCTCGTCAACTCGTGCGCAGCGTTTCCGATTCACCCATGAGTGGTCGGTGGCGTGTCGTCGTCGTCGAGGACGCGGATCGGCTGACCGAGGACGCCGCCAACGCGTTGTTGCGCGCCATCGAAGAGCCACCGCGCCGAGCGGTGTTCATTCTCTGTGCGCCGACACCGGACGACCTGCTGCCCACCATCCGATCGCGATGCCGGCTCGTCACGTTGCGCATCCCGTCAGCCGAGGCCGTCGCCGCTGTGCTCGTACGTCGCGATGGCATCGACCCGGCCATGGCTGCGTTTGCCGCCCGAGCAGCCCAGGGACATGTCGGCCGTGCCCGCCGGCTGGCGACCGACGAAGAAGCCCGCCGCCGACGTCGCGACGTACTCGACCTGCCGTTCTCCCTCGAGACCGTCCCGAGCGCCCTTGCCGCGGCCGCTGCCCTCGTCGAAGCCGCAACCGAGGAAGCGGTCGCCGTCACCGACGAACTCGACGTCCACGAGACGAAGGCACTCCGCGAGGCCCTCGGTGATATCGGACGCGGCCTGCCCCGCGGCTCGTCTGGGGCAGTCACCGACCTCGAGAAGCGGCAGAAATCACGCGCTACACGCGGTAAGCGCGATGTGCTCGACCGCGCGCTGCTCGACCTCGCGGCCCTGCAGCGCGATGTCCTCGCCGTACAACTCGGCGGCCGGGTGGCGTTGGTCAACGACGATCTCGCCGATCGAGTGCAACGGCTGGCGCACGGTTCGCGCCCCGAACAGACACTGCGACGAATCGAGGCAATCCTCGCGTGTCGCGAAGCGCTCGCCGCCAACGTCAATCCACTCCTGGCGGTCGAGGCGATGGCTCTCGCCGTCCGCACTGGTTAGGGCGGGCACGGCCTCCGCTCGTTCGCGTACCGTGACCGCGTGGGCATGGTCATGGCGGTCAGCTTCACGCGGCACGGCCGCCTCTACTACCTCGATCCCGGCGAGCACTCGCCGCGCGTCGGTGAACTGGTGCTCGTGCCCACCGATGACGGCACCGAGGTCGCCGAGTGTGTGTGGGCGCCGCAGTGGGTGACTGAAGACATCGGTGGGCTACCGGTCTGCGCCGGCTCGGCGACCGACGAGGACACCACGCGCGACGAACGCAATCGGCGTCGGCGAGCCGAGGTACGCGTCGCCGCCAAACGGCTCATTCGCGCGCACGTCCTGCCGATGAAGGTGCTCAGCGTCGATTACGTCGACCGCGGCGATCGACCACGCTTCGTTGTGTATTTCTCCGCGCCGCACCGCGTCGACTTCCGCGCACTTGTCCGCGACTTGTCGCGCGCGGTCGGTGCCAGGGTCGAGCTTCGACAGCTGGGTGCACGGGACGAGGCGCGGGTGCAGGGCGGCATCGGCCCGTGCGGTCGGGATCTGTGTTGCGCCACGTTCTTGAAGGACTTCGAGCCGGTAGCGATCCGGATGGCCAAGGACCAGGACCTGCCACTCAACCCGTTGAAGATCTCCGGCGCGTGCGGCCGGCTCATGTGCTGCCTGAAGTACGAGCACCCGCTCTATCAAGAGTTTCGGGCCGATGCGCCCAAGGTCGGCGAGCGGGTCGACACGCCCGAAGGTGAAGGCACAGTCATCGGCCACAACGTGCCTTCGGATTCGGTTGTCGTTCGGCTGGCGGCATCCGGCCAGACCTGCAAGTGCACCAAGGCCTCGGTGTGTGGCTCGCGCAAGGACTACGACGGTGCTCGCGACGACGGTTCGATGCGACCGACCGCCGATGCCGCGGAGGACGCATGAGGTTTCGCCGGCTTACGGCGATCGCGGGAACCGGTGCGTTGTTGGTTTTGGCGGCGTGCTCCGGTAGCAGCAGCACGCCACAAGCGTCGCCTACTCCGCCCACCCCGTCGACAACCACGTCGGCAAAACCCACGGCGCCATCGTTGGCGCAGTTCTATAACCAGAAGCTCACCTGGTCGCGGTGCAACAGCGGATTCCAGTGTGCGTCGCTTCTCGTACCGATCGACTACGTGAACCCGACCAAGGCAGTCATGAAGATCTCCGTCGTACGGCTGCGCGCCAGCGGCAAACGCATCGGGTCCGTCGTCATCAACCCTGGCGGTCCGGGTGGGTCTGGCGTCGACTATGCGCTCGCTGCCGACCGCGTCATCACCGGTGCCGTGCGGGAACGATTCGATGTCGTCGGATTCGACCCGCGCGGCGTAGGGCGCAGCTCCCCGATTCGGTGCTTCACGTCGTCCGCACTCGACCACTACATCGCAGTGGACCCGAGCCCCGACACTCCGGCCGAGCTCGCCGACCTCGTCAACTCCAGCAAGGCCTTCGGCCAGGGATGCAAACAACGAAGCGGCCGGCTGTTGCCATACGTCGGCACAGTGAACGCCGCTCGTGACATGGACATCCTGCGCGCCGCGTTGGGTGATGCCAAGTTCACCTACATCGGCAAGTCCTACGGCACCTTCCTCGGCGCGACTTACGCGCAGCTATTTCCGACGCACATCCGCGCGCTCATTCTCGATGGCGCGCTTGACCCATCGATGCCCGGGCGCGAGATCGACCGCACGCAGGCGGGCGGCTTCGAGACCGCGCTGGCTGCCTTCCTTCGCGACTGCGTCGCCAACGGCTGTCCGCTCGGTGCCTCATACACCGCAGCGCAGAAACGGCTCGAGCAACTCTTCATCGATGTTGACAAGAACCCATTGCCGGCGAGCAACGCGCCGGGCGATGACGGGCGCAAGGTCAATGAGGCGTACGCCGTGATCGGTGTAGCCACCGCTCTTTATGCACGCGGTTGGTGGCCGACGTTGCGATCGGGCCTCGGCGCGGCGCTGCAGGGTGATGGTTCGGTGCTGTTGCAACTCGCTGACAGCCTGACGGATCGACACACTGACGGGACATTTGGCAACCTGAACGAAGCCAACATGGCGATCAACTGCCTGGACCGTCCGTTGCCCAAGTCGCTGTCGACGTACCAGCGCGATGCGCAGGCGTGGAAGAAGGAAGCGCCGCACTTCGGCTCGCTGCTCGCATTCGGCGATCTCGCCTGTGCCTACTGGCCGTTGCCGCCGACGGGTCGACCCGCGCCGCTGACCGCCAAGGGCGCACCGCCGATCCTCGTGATCGGCACGACGCGTGACCCCGCAACGCCGTACGCCTGGGCCACTGCGCTGGCGCGCCAACTGAGCTCCGGCGTGCTGCTCACCTACAACGGCGACGGGCACACGGTCTACGGCGAGGGCAGCGGGTGCGTCAATCGGATCGGCGACGCGTATCTCATCAACCTGAAGGTGCCCAAGGACGGCACTCGGTGCTGAGCGGGCGGATAGTCTTGCGACACGCGGCCCGCGAGGGTTCGCGCCGCCTTAGCTCAGTCGGTAGAGCGGCTCACTCGTAATGAGCAGGTCTGGAGTTCGATTCTCCAAGGCGGCTCGCAATGGGGCGTGGCGTGGTGGCAGTTTTTCGCCTCGAAGGGGTGCTGGTGGGCTCCGGCACAGGTGGGTACAGTCGGTAGCGATGGTGCCTGTGTGACATATGTCCGGTTCGGGATCGGGCCAGAAACGGGAGGACCCCAGGTGCGCCGAGTCGGGCCGCTGGTTGCTGGGCTGACCGCCCTCGCCTTCACGGCTGCCCTGACCGCTCCTGCCCACGCCGACCCGGGCGGCCCGTCGGCCGGCGACGTCGCGCGTGCGAAGGCAGCCGCGAGCGCCAAGGCCGAGCAGGCCGGCCAGGCAAAGGCCAAGCTCGCTCTCGCGGACCAACGCCTCGCCCAGCTCCGCCAGCGAACCGACGCCGCGGTCGCGGCCTACACGTTGGCGCAATCAAAGCTGGTCGTGGCGCAGCGAGAAGCTGCCAAGGCGACCATCGCCTTGCAGGCGGCCGACGCGCAGGTCTTCCAGCAGCGACAGACGATCAGCCGTGTCGCTGTCGGCGCCTATCGCGGTGGTGGCAACCTCGCCATGGTCAGCTCGCTGATGCGCGCCGCCAGCCCGCGGGCCTTCCTCGAGTCGGCCGGTGCGATGAACACGATCGCTTCACGGCAGGCGAGTGCACTCGGCCGACTGCGCGGAGCTCGGGTCGTACAACAGCTCGCACAGCAAACGGCCGCAAGCGCACTCGCCACTGTTAAGGCGTCCGCCGACGCTGCCGCGAAGGCTCGTGCCAGTGCCGAGCGCGCCGTTTCGCTTCAGCAGAGTCAAGTCGTCAGCATCGCCGGCCAGAAGGCCGACCTCGAAGCGCAAGCCTCCTCGCTCAAGGGCAAAGCGTCTGCGCTCGCCCGTGAGCGCGCCCGGAACCTTGCTGCTGCGCGTGCCGCCGCGGAGGCAGCAGCCAAACGTGCCGCGCTGAACAACGGTGGCGGGGCTTCGGAGGAGAACCCCACCGCAGTCACCGGTGGGCCGCGGCCGGCGGCAACTGCGGCCCAGGGGCGCACCGCACTCGACTACGCGAAGCAGCAAGTTGGCAAGCCGTATGAGTGGGGTGCCGACGGGCCGAGCTCCTTCGACTGTTCCGGCCTGACGATGATGGCGTGGCGGCAGGCCGGCATCAGCATCGACCACTACAGCGTCGCGCAGTACGGCGAAGGTGACCACGTGTCGCGCGCTGACCTGCGTGCCGGCGACCTGGTGTTCTTCGCCACCGACACCAGCGACGCGAGCACGATCCACCATGTCGGGATCTACGCCGGCAACGGGATGATGATCAACGCACCACACACCGGCGCGAATGTTCGTTACGACCCGGCATTCCGCAGCGACTACATCGGTGCGACGAGACCGTAGTCAGTGGCCCTCCGAGGCCGCTCTCTTGTAGGACTGTTCGATCTCGGCTTCCGCTTCTTTACGCCCGACCCACATCGTCTTCTCGTCGACCGACTTGCCGGGCTCCAACGTCTTGTAGACCTCGAAGAAGTGCTGAATCTCGAAGCGGTAGTACTCCGGTAGGTCCTCGAGGTCTTGCAGCAGGTCCTTGCGCACGTCACCGGCAGCAACGCAGATGACTTTGTCGTCGTCGCCCTTCTCATCGGTCATGTGGAACATGCCGATCGCGCGACAGCGCACGAGACACCCGGGGAAGGTCGGCTCATCGAGTAGTACGAGCGCGTCCAGCGGGTCGCCATCGCCGCCGAGGGTGCCCTCGACGAAGCCGTAGTCCGCCGGGTAGCGCGTCGCCGTGAACAGCATCCGGTCCAGTCGGAACCGTCCCGTCTCATGATCCAGCTCGTACTTGTTGCGCTGCCCCGCCGGAATCTCGATCGTGACGTCGAACTCCACCGGGTTAGTGTCGCCCACTCGGCGACGGTCGTGCCAGCTCGCCCCGTGGGCGAGGGCGAATAGTCGCCATCTAGGGGATGAGTGGGGTGGGTAGGTGCGGATGCGACCGCGTCGGCGTTCTCGCCGCCGGTACCTGTACCAGTTGCCGATTGCTGTCTTCGTGGTGGCCATCCTCCTCACCGGCACGCTGCTCGGGGCCAAGGCGCTGGTCGACGAGCACAGATCTGCGCCGCGGCCGGAGCCTGTTCTCCCCTCGGCAGCGGGCCCCACGGCGGCCTTGGCCGCGCTCGACAGCAACGCCGCGGTCCCTACGTCGACCGGAGTGGGTACGGCGCTCGCGCGTCTCCTCGCGGACCCAGCGCTCGGCACCGGCGTCCATGCACATGTCGTTGACGCGGTAACGGGTCGCGTCCTGCTCGACCGCCAGTCGACCATTACCGCCGTACCTGCGTCGACGACGAAGATTGCAACCGCCGTAGCCGCGCTGACCGCGCTCGGTCCGCATGCGATGTTGCGGACGCGCGCGGTTCTCGGTGGGACGACCGGTGGGATTTCGACGGTCGTTCTTGTCGGCGGCGGGGACCCGACCTTGCTCGGGTCGCGAACGCGCCCGCGCTATCCCGATGTTGCACGAATCGCGGACCTGGCCACCAAGACGGCAGCCGCACTGCGCCAACGCAAGATCGGCACCATCCGCGTCGTCATCGACGACCGGTTGTTCACCGGCCCGCGGCTGGGCCCGGCGTGGAAACCGAACTACGTGCCCGACGGTGATGTTTCGCCGGTGACGGCACTCTCCGTCGACGCCGGTCGCTTGCGACCCGACGAGGACTCACACACCCCGGACATCCGTGCCGCCGATCCACCGCTGACGGCAGGCCAGGAGTTTGCATCGTTGCTGACTCGTGCCGGTATGCGTGTGCGCGGCGGCGTCGCCCGCGTTGCGGCGTCGCCGTCGGCGGCGTCGCTGGCTCAGGTCGCGTCACCACCGATGAGCACCCTCGTCGTGCGCATGCTGCAACGCAGCGACAATGACCTGGCGGAAGCACTCCTGCGGCATCTCGCGCTCTCCCAGCATCAACCCGCGACTTTTGTCGGAGGTGCGACCGCTGAACGCCTCGTCCTCCCGCGGCTTGGTGTCGACGCGACCGGGGTCCATCTTGTTGACGGCAGCGGGCTGTCGCTCGCTGACCGGGTCTCGCCGCGTGTCTTGACCCAGCTGTTGGGGTTGGCGACCGAGTCGCGTCATCCCGAGTTGCGCGCAGTGCTCGAAGGGCTGCCGATCGCGGGGTTCAGCGGCACGTTGGCACTGCGGTACCGACTCGGGGCGAAGAAGATCACCCCGGGACCGGGCGCCGGGTTGATCCGGGCCAAGACCGGCACCCTCACGGGTGTCAGCGCCCTGGCAGGCACAATCGTCGACGCTGATGGGCGGCTGCTTGTCTTCGCCGTACTCGCTCCCGGCGTCCCGAACGGCGGCTTGACCAAAGCGCAGGCGGCGCTCGACCGCATAGCGGCGCGGCTCGCCGCCTGCGGCTGCAGGTGAACCACGTACCGTGGACTGATGGCTACCGAGTTCGTCGACTGGGATCTGGCGTTGACCACTGCGCGGCGCCTCGTGCCACCTGGTCCAAGAGTGACATCCGCCGACGCCACCGCGATCGTGACCGAGCTGCACGAGCTCGCCGTGGAAGCCGAGACCCACGTGCGCAGCTACACCGGTCTCGCAGCCGACCGTGCGCCCGGCCCGCCTGCTGTCGTCGATCGGCCCGGCTGGATCGCAAACAACATCGAGGGCTTCCGGTACGTACTCAGTCCGTTGTTGACGAAGCTGTCGGACAAGCGCGGGGCGTCAACCGGCGGCTGGTTCATGAACAACGTCGGATCCCGGGTCACCGGAGCCGAGTTGGGTGCGGTCCTCGCCTATCTCGGTAGCCGTGTCCTTGGACAGTACGAAGTTTTCTTGCCTCCCGAGGCGGGGGAAGGGCGGCTCTCGCTCGTTGCGCCGAACATCCTCGCGACCGAACGCGCACTCGATGTGAACGCCCGCGACTTCCGGTTGTGGGTGTGCCTCCATGAGTCGACGCATCGCACGCAGTTCGTCGCGGTGCCCTGGATGCGCGACCACTTGATGACCGAAGTCAGTGCCTTGGTAGACACGACGGATCTCGACCCGGCCGCGATGATGCAGCGGATGCGCGGTCTCGCCGGATCTCTCCGTGGCAGCAACGGTGGCTTGTCGCTGATCGAAGCCATTCAGACGCCGGAGCAACGCCTCGTCCTCGATCGGATCACGGCGCTGATGTCGCTGCTCGAAGGTCATGCCGAACACGTCATGGACGCCGTCGGTCCCGAGGTCGTGCCCTCGGTCGCGACGATCCGCAAACGGTTCAACCAACGGCGCGCTGGCGGCAACGTCGTACACAAAGTGCTGCGACGATTGCTGGGCATCGATCTCAAGCTCAAGCAGTACGCCGATGGCAGTCGCTTCGTGAACGCCGTCGTGTCAGAGGCCGGTCAGGACGCGTTCAACCGTGTGTGGGAAGGGCCAGAAACTCTGCCGACGCGCGCTGAGATCGCCGACCCGGACCAGTGGATGGCCCGCGTGCTCGGTCTCCGCACCGCTGCCAGCGCCTAGCGGTACAGGCCGACCGCACGGCGATGTCCGGACCGCCCGCCCCCGTCGCCGCCGTGCGTGTCGCTGTGCGTCGTGCATTGACCGGCCCGGATGCACCGGAGGCCGGCGACCTCGTGCTCGTCGCTTGTAGTGGCGGCGCCGACTCACTCGCGCTGCTCGCCGCTACGACCTTCGAGGCACCCCGAGCTGGATTCCGTGCCGGCGCTGTCGTCGTGAACCACGGTTGGTCGCCGGATTCAGCGTCGCAGGCAGCCGTCGTCGGTGAGCTCGCGCGCAGCCTCGGCGCAGAGCCGGTCGAGGTCGTTGCGGTCAGTTGCGACCGATCCGAAGACGCCGCCCGCCGCGCCCGCTACGCCGCGTTGGATGACACTGCGAGTCGGCTCGGCGCTACACGTGTGTTGCTCGGCCATACCCTCGACGACCAAGCAGAGACGGTGCTCCTCGGGCTCGCACGCGGATCCGGCGCGCGCTCGCTGTCTGGCATGGCGGTACGGCGGGATCACTATCTCCGGCCGTTGCTCGGTCTGCGTCGACGCACTCTGCGCGATGCGGTCGCGGCCGCGAACCTCGAACCGTGGCACGACCCCGCGAATGACGATCCGGCGTTCGCTCGCACGCGGGTACGTCACGACGTACTGCCGATGTTGGAGCAAGCGCTGGGTCCTGGCGTTGTCCATGCACTCGGGCGTACTGCCGAGCTGCTGTCGGCCGATGCTGACGCACTCGACCTGTGGGCTGCGCAGTGCGACCCCGGTACGCCCGATGTCGCGGTCGAGCAGTTGCTGGTGTTGCCGGCGGCCGTGCGTCGGCGGGTGCTTCGAGCCATGGCCCTGCGAGCGGGTGCACCCGCCAGCGCCCTCAACGCCGGACATGTCGTCGCTTTGGACGCATTGCTGACCGAGTGGCACGGGCAGGGTCCGGTGGCGTTGCCCGGTGCGCTGTGTGGGGTCCGGGCGTGTGGCAGGCTGGCCGTCATTCCCCTCGCAGCCGTCCAGTCCGACGTGACGCTTTCCTGAGGAGTTCCGGTGTCCGCCGACCTCAACGCTGATGTGCCGGTCGAACTCCTGACAGACATCCAAAAAGTGTTGGTCACCGGCGAGGACATCCAGAGCAAGATCGCGCAGCTGGCGAAGGAGATCGACACCGACTACGCCGGTCGCGAACTCCTGCTCGTCGGGGTGCTCAAGGGCGCGTGCATGGTGATGGCCGACTTGGCCCGTGCACTCAGCTCGCCGATCGTGACGATGGACTTCATGGCGGTGTCGTCGTACGGCTCGGCGACGTCATCCTCCGGCGTCGTCCGCATTCTCAAGGACCTCGACAGCGACATCGCCGGCCGCCATGTCCTGCTTGTCGAGGACATCATTGACTCCGGCCTCACGCTGTCCTGGCTGTTGCGCAACTTGCGCTCACGCGGGCCCGCGTCGGTGGAGGTCTGCGCGCTGTTCCGCAAGCCAGACGCGGCCCAGGTCGATGTGCCGGTCCGCTACAACGGGTTCAACATCCCGAACGAGTTCGTCGTCGGCTTCGGCCTCGACTACCGCCAGCGCTACCGCAACCTGCCGTTCCTGGGGACCCTGAAGCCCGAGGCCTACGACCGCTGAGTCCTGCGGCGTGGCTAGCCCGATCGGGGGAACACCCGCCTCACGTCCCGCGTTGATCGTGTACGCCGTCTGCACAGGTGCGCTGGAGACGCTGCAGCACGCCTGGGCTCGGTGTACCGTCGAAGGTCCGAGAGCACGCTGAGAAGCGGACCTTCGGGGACAACTCACACCCACACCGGCGGCGCCGGTAGAGCTGGTAGGAGGGACGGAGCGCGTCTCGCGCTCCGCGTCAATGGATCTCAAGCGTTTGTTCCGCGGGCCCGTCGTCTGGGTGCTCTTGGCCGTTCTCGCCGTCTTCGTCCTGAGCTCGGTCGTGAAGGGCAACGGTGGCTTCCATCACGTCAAGACGAGTGAAGTCGTCGCTGCCATCGAGAGTGGTCAGGTCGAGAAGGCCGTCCTCAAGGACAAGGAGCAGCAGATCCAGCTCACCCTCAAGAAGGGGGTGCAGATCGACAAGCACGACAAGGTCTACGCCGACTTCCCGAGGGACTACGGCGTCGCCCTGTCGCAGGACCTCAAGCAGTTCCTGCCCGCCACCGCCTGGGACGTCAAGGTCACGCACACCAGCCTGCTCGTCAGCTTCCTGCTGAGCGTGCTGCCGTTCGTGCTGATCCTTTTCCTGCTCTTCTTCTTCATGAACCAGATGCAGGGTGGCGGCGCCCGTGTCATGAACTTCGGTAAAGCCAAGGCCAAGCTGGTCAGCAAGGACACCCCCAAGACGACGTTCGCCGACGTCGCCGGCGTCAACGAGGCGATCGAGGAGCTCGGCGAGATCAAGGAGTTCCTCCAGGAGCCGGCCAAGTTCCAGGCGGTCGGCGCCAAGATCCCCAAGGGCGTCCTGCTCTACGGCCAGCCGGGCACCGGCAAGACCCTGCTCGCGCGTGCGGTCGCCGGCGAGGCGGGCGTGCCGTTCTACTCGATCTCCGGCTCCGACTTCGTCGAGATGTTCGTCGGTGTCGGTGCCTCCCGGGTGCGCGACCTGTTCGAGCAGGCCAAGGAGAACGCCCCCGCGATCGTGTTCATCGACGAGATCGACGCCGTCGGACGCCACCGTGGTGCCGGCATGGGCGGCGGCCACGACGAGCGCGAGCAGACCCTCAACCAGCTGCTCGTGGAGATGGACGGCTTCGACGTACGCGGCGGGGTCATCCTGATCGCGGCGACCAACCGTCCCGACATCCTCGACCCGGCGCTGCTGCGCCCCGGTCGCTTCGACCGCCAGATCAGCGTCGACGCGCCCGACCTCAAGGGCCGCGAGCAGATCCTCAAGGTGCACGCCCGGGGCAAGCCGATGGCTCCCGACGTGGACCTCCTCTCGGTGGCACGTCGTACGCCGGGCTTCACCGGCGCCGACCTGGCCAACGTGCTCAACGAGGCCGCCCTGCTGACTGCGCGGATGGACGGCAAGCTGGTCGACAACGCGGCCCTCGACGAGGCGATCGACCGGGTGATCGCCGGCCCGCAGAAGCGCACCCGCCTGATGAGCGAGAAGGAGCGGATGATCACGGCGTACCACGAGGGTGGCCACGCCCTCGTCGCCGCGGCGCTCCCCGGCACCGACCCCGTGCACAAGGTGACGATCCTTCCGCGTGGGCGCGCGCTGGGCTACACGATGGTGCTGCCCGA
>JAWWOW010000003.1:0-495862 GCA_033851265.1 Frankiales bacterium | reverse complement strand
CCTCAATCGTCGACGTCGTCTCCGACACCGCCGAGGACTGCTGCGTCGCCGAAGCCGCATGCTCCTCCGCCGTCGCCAACAACTCCCCCGCCGACGCCGCGATCTGCTCCCCACCCGACCGAATCTGCGTCACCAGTAACCGCAGGCTGTCCAGGGTGTGGTTGAACGCTTCCGACAGGCCGGACAACGACTCGTGTTGTCCTTCTTCATTCGCTGCATCGACGGTCAGGTCACCATCGGCTGCGCCGGCCAGCACCTCGGAAAGATGAGCAACGCGCTTGTGCAACTCATCGCGTTGCTGTCGGGCTTGTGACCGCAACTGCCAGACCGAAGACGACAGGGTTCCGTTGAACCACGCAACTGCAGGTAGCACCGGGACAACAAGGATGAGGTAGCCGATCGTGCTTGCTTCGATCGTGTGCGCAATCGCGGAAGCACCCACGAGGGCACCGCTGGCAGCGAAACCGAGAGCGATGCTCTGCCAGGTCGGCATTGCCACTGCGGCAAACAGAATGACGGGAAGGTAGAGCACCCAGAACGGCCCTCGGATGCCGCCACCGACGGCAACCGCACCAGTGACGAAGACGAGGTCGGTGCTCAGCAGCGCGATCCGGTAGATCGCAATGTTCTTGCGGACGAACGCGCTGTTGGTCTCCATCATCGGCATGAACGACAACAGCAGTGCCGACACCAGCCCGAGTCCGGCCCAGGCGTAGAACGGAGTCAGGTCCGCGACGAGGGTGCTGTTGCCGAAATGCGTGAGAGCAGTTGCGCCGGCAAGGGCGAGGATGACCGAGCCCCAGGTAGCAACGGCGGCCACTCGGGCCAAGCGCTTGGAGAAGTCCATGGTCAGCTCTTTCGCCCGATGAGGTGCGGCAACTGTGCGCGCAGGCGAAGGAGTGCCGCGACGTCGAGCACGCCAATCGGGCCCTGCTCATCGCTCCACTGGCCGGCGAGAAGGGCTGCGGCATCGGGGCCGATCGTGGCCGGAGCCGCGTCGAGGTCGTCGGCGGGAAGCACGGTGACGCCGTCCACGGCGTCGACGACGAGGCCGACGCTGATGGCGTCGTCTCCGGCGACGACGATGCGGGCATCGGGCCCGATCACCCGGTCGCGGCTGCCGAGCAGCGGGCGCAGGTCGACGACGGGGAGGATCCGGCCGCGCCAGTTGGCCACGCCGGCAACCCAGTCGGGTACGCCGGGAACCCGGGTCACCCGTGGGACGCGACCGACCTCGGCAACGGCATACATGGGTACGGCGTAGCGCGCGCCACTGAGCCGCACGACCACGCCAGTGGCCGCGTCGGCCGCTTCGCCGAGGCGCTGCGGGACGAGATCAGCGATAAGGGGCTCGGCGCTCACACACCGGTCATCGGCGTGTCAACGCGTCAGGTGAAGGGGTGGGTGGCGGGCCCGCAGCGTGCGCGGCCAGCGCGCCACGGCGACGCCCGGAGCCGATCGCGACCCCTGCGGCGGCGGCCGCGGTACCGAGCAGGAGGAAGGCGGTGCCTCCCCAAGAGCCGGGAACGTGCCGGCTGTACCCCGTGACGATCAGGTCGCCCTCGGGCCGGCTGGAGCCGAGGACAAGCGCAATAACCACCCAAACCAGGGCGGACAGGACAGGCGCGATGCGGCTGCCGGTCCAGCGCGCCCCGAGTACGCCGAGCCCAGCGTTGCCGACCACGGCGACCAGCACCCCGACCGGGATCGGGACTCCGATCAGGTGGGGCATCCACGGACTGAGGAACGCACCGATGACGGCGAGGACCGCGGCCAACAGCCCGACCCCGATGAGCGCTCCGATGAGGAGCACCCGGCTCTCGCTAGGAGCGCCGGGGTCCTCGATCACTCAGCCAGGGTAGGGGCCTCAGTCAACGAGGGCGGCAGCGTCAATGTCCGCCGCGGCGCGCAGGTCGATCACCCGGTCGGCGGGGCCGCTGGCGCGGGCCGCCTCGAGGATGTCGGTGATCTCGGGGCCGATGAGCTCCTCACGGTCCAGCAGCGCATCGCGCAGGGCGGCGACGAGGTGCGCGTTCTCCACGAGCAGTGCGCGGATGGCGACCTTCTGGTCCTGCAAGAGCTCTTCGACCTTGGCGCGCCCGTCGGGGTCGGCCAGCACGCGGCCGACGATGTTGGTGTCCGAGAACGCGCTGTTCTGCACAGCCATGTACGACACGAGTGAGCCAGCCATCCCGCAACCGCCCACCATCTGCGCCGCCACGTTCGTCGCGTAGAGCAGGTCACCGCCCGGCCCGGTCGAGATGTCGCCGAAGAAGATCTCCTCCGCGCACTGGCCGGCAAGAGCGATCTCGATCAGGGCAAGCATCTCCGTGCGTGATCGCGTGTAGACGTCCTCGCGGTCACCATGCGCAAGCAACCCCAGGGCCTCGCGCCGCTTGATGATCGTGAGCACTTCGAGGCGGCGTTCTGGCGCGACGAGGTACGCCGCAGTTGCATGCCCGGCTTCGTGGGTTGCGATCAGGCGTCGTTCGTAGGTCGTGTAGCCGACTGGCTGTCCGATGCCGACTTCTTCAACGAGACGCGCGTGTTCGATGTCGGTCCAGGTCATCGCGGCTTCGCCACGGCGTACCGCGTGCACGAGCGCCTCGTCACACAGGTGCTCGATCATCGCCGGCGAGTAGCCCTGCGTGATGCCAGCAAGGATGTCGCGCTGCTCGTCCGCGTCGAGTTCCGACACGTGCGACTTCTTGGACAGGAAGTGGTCGATCAATGCGCGACGGCCGCGGCGGTCGGGCATCTCGAACGACAGGCGCCGGTCGAAACGGCCCGGGCGTAGCAGCGCCGGGTCAAGGCTGTCCGCGCGGTTGGTGGACGCGATCAGCATGATGTTCGGAGCGGCAGCCGCAGGCTTGGACAGCTGCCGGTTGGTTGGCAGGAGCAGGTTGATGGCGTTGATGATTCGACCGATGAACTTCTGCATCCCAGCGGGCTGATCGAACGACTGCAGCTGGACGAGCAGCTCGTTGACGGCCATCTGCAGGTCCCCGCCACCGGTGAACGGCGACGTCATGGTGCCGGAGGGGACCGACGCATACGCGGCGGGCAATGCTTCCGTGCCGTAACAACCAGCAATCTGCGGCATCGGCGCCATCGCGACACCGGAACGCGCCATCCCGAGAGCGTCGAACTCGTCAATGAACCCGATCGCGCCGCCTTCCTTGCGCGCGGCCGTTCGCAGCGCTTTGAAGAAGTTGCGCACCTTGCGTTGTGTCGCGCCCTGGAAGCTGGACTGGAAGCTCGTCGCAGTTGCAAACAGGAACGGAACTCCGGCTTCGTGAGCGAGCGCTTTGGCTGTATGCGTCTTGCCGGTGCCTGGAGCGCCTTCGAACAACAGCCCCCGTCGTGCCCGACCGCCGGTTGTCTTCGCGAAGGTCGCATGACTGAGGAAGAGGTTGAGCGAGCGAACGACCTCTTCCTTCACCGGGTCGATACCCACGACGTCGTTGAGCGTGACGTCAATCTCTTCCGGCCGGACCTTGTTGTGTGGCGAGACGCCGGTGAAGACGTGCACTCCGAACAGCAACACGAACAGCAATGCAAAGAACAGCATCGGAACGACGACGAGCCAGTTGATCGTGGGGAACTGGAACACGTCGAACGGCCGGCCGTCAGCGAGGCGGTACCAGAAGTACGCCGTCGGAATCCCCATCAGGACCGCGAGGTTCCAGAGCCGCCGCCGGCGCTGCTTCTCGCGAATCCGTGCGACATCATGGCGCTCGGCCGAGATGACGGAAGTGCCGCCGATGTCGAGCAGGCTGCTGCCGCCGAGCTCTGCCGTCCGACTCGCTGCTTCGATCGATTCCACGCGTGCCCCCCGTAGTCAGGGCAACCGTGCGCCAGAACCGAGCGCCCCGAGGGCTCAAGTCAGACGGCTGGTTTGCCGATGGTGGTCGTGACGCCCGAGGGATTACTTCGGGCGCTTTCGTGCTTCCCGCAGTCTCGCAGCGCGAACCGCGCGTGACTACTCTGGGTCACGGTTTCACTCGTTCGGCCTAGTCGATTCGGCCACCCTGCGTAACCAATGCGGGGGGCAGTTCGGCAGACAGAGCACTCAGACGTCGAGGCCGGCAAACAGGTCGCGCTCCCAGTTGTGCTGGCCGGTGCCGGAACCCCGCTCGCCCACCGCGAGGACGTAGTGCTCGCACGCGAACGACATGCCGTCTTCGGGCATGTCGAACAGTGCGAACAGCGGGTCCTCCGGCCCGATCTGCGAGACATGAGCGACCAGTGCTTCGCGCTTCGCACCAACAAATGTGCGGGCATCCACCTCGGTGGTGATCACGTCATCAGCGACGGCGAACGGGATGTCGTCAGCCGACTCAACACCGTCGAACAACGTCTTGCCTTGCGCCTTCATCGTGTCCAGACCCGCCTGCATCAACGACTTCGGTACGGCGGTGAAGTACAACTTGCTCGGCTGCCACGGCTCGCCGAGGTCCGGCGCGTATGACGCGTCACCCGACTTGTTGAACGCTGCCATCGCGACGTCATGCGCCCGGATGTGGTCGGGGTGGCCGTACGCACCGTTCTCGTCGTACGTCACCACGACCTGTGGTTTGACTTCGCGCACGACTGCGACCAGGTCTCTGGTTGCCTCATCCATATCGGCCCGCCAGAACGACCGCGGATTGTCGTTGGTTGGCGTGTCCATCATTCCGCTGTCGCGGTACTTGCCGGGGGCGCCGAGGAACCGGTGATCGGTAACACCGAGCGCCTTCATCGATGCAGCCAACTCGTCGATGCGGTGCTGGCCGAGCACGTTCTCCTGGTCCGGAGCGAGATGCGCGAGCTCGGGTGCGACAACCTCCCCTTCCTCGCCGAGCGTGCAGGTGACGAGGGTGACCAAAGCTCCCTCATCGGCGTACTTCGCCATCGTGGCGCCCGTCGCGATGCTCTCGTCGTCGGGGTGGGCGTGCACGAGCAGCAACCGGCGCGCAGGCAGGTGATCAGCAGTCACACGCTCAGCCTACGGCCGGCCCTGCCAGGATCGGCGCGTGACCGAGAGAGCCGACTCGTTTCCGAGGCAGCGCGCTCGAACCCGTGGCTTCACATCGGGGGCGCCGCGCGCATTTCGGGTCGACCCAACGGGACGGCGGGTGCTGTTTCTTCGCTCCCGTGCGGGCGACGACCCCGCCGCGTGCTTGTGGGCGTACGACGTCGACGACGGCGCGGAGCGCCTGCTCTACGACCCGCGCCAACAGGCGGAGCCTGGCAAGGAAGAACTACCCGACGCTGAGCGCGCACGACGGGAGCGGATGCGTGAGATCGGAGCCGGTGTCGTCGCCTATGCACTCGACGACACCCACGCGTCCGCATCGTTTGCGTTGTCGGGGCGGCTCATCGTTGTCGACGTCGACTCCGGATCGGCCAGCCAGTTAGGCACGGCCGGCCCTGTTGTCGACCCGCGCATCGACCCCACGGGGCAGCGAGTCGCGTATCTGACGGGTCGGGCGTTGCACGTCGTCGAACGCGACGGGCCAGACACGTTGATCGCCGGTGACGACATCGATGCGGTGAGCTGGGGTGCTGTTGACTTCATCGCCGCTGAGGAGCTCGGCCGTACCCGCGGCTACTGGTGGTTGCCCGACGGCAGTGGGCTGCTGGCTGCGCGCGTCGATGAGTCGGCCGTGACGACGTGGTACATCGGTGACCCCGCAGACCCCGCGAAGCCGCCGGTCATCCATCGCTATCCCCGGGCGGGCACTGCGAACGCCACGGTGAGCCTGCACGTGTTCGGGATCGACGGCAGTCGAGTCGACGTCGACTGGGACAACGAGACGTTTCCGTACCTCCTCGACGTACGCAGCACCGCCACGGCGACCATCATCGTTGTGCTCACGCGTGACCAGCGCGTCATGCGAACACTGTCGGTCGACCTGGCGACTGGTGCAACGACTGTTGTCCACGAACAGACCGACGACGCGTGGGTCGAACACGTCGGCGGCGTGCCCGACTACCTCGACGACGGCCGGCTGGTCACAACGGTCGACGACGAGGACACCCGGCGGTTGGCCATCAACGGAAATGCGGTGACTCCGATCGGCCTGCAGGTCATGTCGGCAGACGTCGGCAGCGACGACGTCGTGTTCATCGCGACCGAACACCCGACCGAGCGTCACGTCTGGCACCTCAGTCCTGATGGTGCGCTTGAACGGCTGACGCGCCAACCCGGCGTGCACAACGCGACGCGCGGCGGCGGGGTGTACGTCATCGTCAGTGCCTCGATGGACCGCCATGGATCGGTCGCATCGATAGTGCGCGACGGCGTCGTCATCACCGAGATCGCGTCGTACGCCGAAGAGCCGGTCGTCCTTCCGCGCGCGACATTCCTGACTGCCGGACGTCGCGAGATTCGCGCCGCCGTGCTGCTGCCGTCCGGGCACGAACGCGGCACTCGACTACCCGTGTTGCTCGACCCGTACGGCGGGCCGCACGGGCCACGCGTCCTGCGCTCACGCGCGATGTTCCTGGCATCGCAGTGGTTCGCTGACCAAGGCTTTGCGGTCGTCATCGCCGACGGGCGCGGCATGCCGGCGCGCGGACCCGCATGGGAACGTGCCATCCGCGATGACTGGGCCAACGTCGTGGTCGACGACCAGATCGATGCGCTCCATGGCGTTGCGGAGACCAACCCGGACCTGGACCTGAGTCGGGTCGCAATCCGCGGTTGGTCTTTCGGTGGCTATCTCGCTGCGCTCGCCGTGTTACGTCGGCCGGACATCATCCACGCGGCGATCGCGGGCGCACCGGTCGCCGACTGGACGCTCTACGACACGGCGTACACCGAGCGCTATCTCGGTCTCCCGCAGGACGATCCGGACCGCTACGCGGCAGCCTCACCGATCACCGACGCGGACAAGCTTCGCCGTCCGCTGCTGCTCGTGCACGGGTTGGCGGACGACAACGTCGTGGCCGCGCACACTCTTCGCTTCTCCGAGGCCTTACTTGCGGCCGGCCGCCCACACTCTGTCTTGCCGCTGCCGGGCGTCACGCACATGACCCCGCAGGAGGCGGTGGCGGAAAACTTGTTGCTGCTGCAGCTCGCGTTCTTGCGTGCGGCGCTCAGCCCCGGATCCACTGCAGGATTCGCTGGTTGATGTCATCGGGGCGCTCGAGGTGCAGGAAATGCCCGACACCGTCGACGATGTCGATTCGCGACTCCCCGCTCAACGCCTGCCCGGCGGCACCGACAGCGTCCACGCCGAGGGCACCGTCCGTCGTTCCGTGCAGATAGAGCGTCGGCTGCGGGTTGACGCGTTGGCCTGCTTCCTGCTCTTCGGCGTACTCGGGTCCCAGCAACTCCGGTTGCAACATTGCCCGGTAGTAGCCGATTGCCGCAGCGAGGTTGGCTGGTTCACGTAGCGCGTTCTTCACCTGCACGAGGTCTTCGCCTGCGTCGTACCCGGGCGACCAGTCACGCCATAGTCCGTCGATGAACGCCAGGTCATCAAGAGCAACAGCACCTTCGGCCAGCGGTGTCTGGAACAAGAAGATGTAGAACGACCGTTTGAGCTGCTGGTAGTCGAAGAAGGCGGACAACATGGTGCTGGGTGGCGGCACCGCGAGGGTCACCACGCGCTTCCATCGCTCCGGAGCGTGCGCGGCTGCGCCGTACGCCGCCACCGCACCCCAGTCGTGTCCGATCAGCACCGCATCGCCGTCACCGCCGAGCGCTTCATGCAGTGCGACAGCATCCGCCGCCAGTGCACCCGTTTGGTAACGCCCGTCGGCCGGCACCCCAGTGGGTGCGTAGCCACGCATGAACGGCGCAACAGCGTGATAACCGGCGTCTGCCAGTGCGGGCAACAGATGGCGCCAGGTGTACGCCGAGTCCGGGAACCCATGCAGGCAGAGCGCAAGCGGACCGCTGCCCGCTTCGAAAACACTGAACTCGAGCGCAGGCGTGCTGACCGACCGTTGCGTCATGTCCATGCCGGCGAAGATTACGAGTTGGCGAGTAACGCGTGTAGGTCGGGCAGCAACGGCAGGTCCGCGGGCAGCCATGGCAACGCGTCGAGGTCGTCCGCACTGACCCAGCGCAGCTCGGCGTGTTCGAGGGCGGTGGGAGTCCCCCGGGTGACGCGACCGGACCACACGCGAAGCACGCCGGCAGCTCCGATGGGCAGGTCGCTGCCGAGCCGGCCCTCGAGGGAGATGTCGACGTCGAGCTCCTCGCGGCACTCGCGCACCAGCGCGTCCTCGTCGCGTTCCCCCGGGTCGACCTTGCCGCCTGGCAGCTCCCAAAAACCAGCCAGCGCGGGTGGCTCGGCGCGGCAAGCAGCAAGCACCCGACCAGTGCCGTCCAGCAGCGCGACCCCGACGACAACCTGGCGGCTCACCGGTAGCACGATAGGGACATGGCAGTCCGACCGTCTGTGCTCTCCGCCGACGAGGTCGACGCTGGGCTGCGTGCGCTCGGCGACTGGACCGGAAACACGGATGCGATCGAGCGGACCGTGGAGAGCTCGACCTTCCCGGCCGCGATCGATCTAGTCCGTCGCGTTGCCGATGTCGCCGAAGAGATGAACCATCACCCGGACATCGACATCCGCTGGCGCACGGTGCGCTTCCAGTTGTCGACACATGACGCAGGTGGCGTCACCGCGCTGGACCTCGAGCTGGCCCAGCGCATCAACGCCTTGGCTCAGTAGTTCGCGGGTACGGCGCAGCTCGTCGTCCACGTGCAGGCTGCGAAACCGTTGCCATCACTCTGTGGGTTCGACGGCGTACCGATGATGCTTCCGTTGCTCGCAGCCAGTAGCACTCGATCGTTCGCGTTGAGCCGCGGGTTCTTGTGGTTCAGCGTCGCGTTGTCGAAGTGAACCGGCGTCAGGTTGGGCAGCGACGCGAGGCCAGCTCCCCCGGTGCCGAAGGTGAGCGGCGTCTCGGCAATCCATTCACCAGTCAGCCCAGTGGATGAGTACGGCAACGTTGTCGACCAGCCGCGTCCCGTCGTCAGGTTGGTCAAGGTGATCTTCCAGACGCCGCGGACAACCTGGTCGATGTTCGCCCGGATGAGGTCACCGGGCTTGACCGCAAGCGGCGTTGTAATAGATGGCGCAGGGATCAGCTCGTACCACGCGGTGTACTGCGCGACACCGTTGGCGTCGACGCTGTGCGCGGTACCGGTCTGGATGAGTGTGTTGTCAGTGACCAGGCAGCCGGCGGTTACACAGCCACCACCGATCCCGATCCACGCCGACGAATGCTCGGCTTGACCGGCCGTGTGCTGGGTGACCGTAGGCACGCGCCACGTGCCGCCGATCTGGCCGAACAGCGCCCGGCGCTTGACCCCGCTCACGTTGTAACCGAACCAGTTGCCCGACGTACTCGTGTTGGCCGACTGCTGCAGCGGGTGGATCACGCCGCCGTGGCGAGCGGCGGATGGGGCGGCGGCGCCGCCAGGGGTGGCAGCCGCGGCGGTCGCGACGGCGACCAGGCCGGCGACGGCGAGGCAAGCAAGGGGCAGTCGGGGGGTGACGCGCACGAGTGTTCTCCTCGGATGGGGGGCGGAGCGGCCGGCCGGGCACGCTTCTCGGAGCACAACGACTGTTCCTGCCCCGAGGAGACGGCTTCACAAACAGGCGTTCGAAGGGCGGCGGTCGTCACTCAGGCCTCTGGGGTCGCAGCAGGCTACCGTTTGATGACCCTCGGTTGCGGACGCCGTTTGGCAGACCTGATCATGGGGCAGATCGGTCACGCAGCGTGCCCAGCACGGGGGAGGTCCATTGCGCGCAAAGTCCGTGGTTGCGGTCGCCCTGGCGATGGCTGCCTGCGCGCTGACGGCTCCGCGTGCCGACGCCGCGACGGCGTACAGCCTCTACAGCTACGACCTGTCGCAGACCAGCGGCTCGATCGTGGCCAACGGCGCGGCGGCGTTCACCGCGGTGCCGCTGCAGCTCATCGGCACCTGGAGCCCGACACCGACCGGGGTGTACTTCACCGGCGATCAGACCTCGCAAGGGTCGGTCGGCAAGGCCAAGCCGAACACCGGCTCGACGATCAACGTGGCCGAGACCAAGTCGGTGGGGGTCGCCATCAGGTTCACCTACACCGCTCCGGTGGCCGGCTGCTTCTCCGACTCCCCGAACCTCACCCAGATCGGCCGGTTCGGTAACAACGTGGCTCAGGTGAAGCTGCAACTCTCCAACTGCGGCATCAGCAAGACCGCGGTGTACCCGCAGTGCCGTGTCGCCGGCTCCCAGACCCCCACGTCAGTGTGGCCGCGCAAGTCCTCGGTCGCCCTCGTCGACGGCACGACGTATGTCGTGCATTGCATGGAGGGCGTCACCACCACCGGGACCCGCACGTTCATCCTTCGCGTCACTCCCCTGGGATCAGCCACGACCACAAACCAGTGGACGGTCCCTAGCCCCGGCGCGATCACGTCGACCAGCGCTCTCAGCGTCGCGAACAAGTACCCCCTGCCGTCGGGCTCCGCCAACACGGACCAGTACGTCGGCGAAGTGCAGAAGGTGGCGTACTGCATGGCCGGGACCCCAGGCCTCATCAGCGGCTGTCTGTCGACGGAGATTCCGACCTCATAGTCCGGCGTGATCAGACGTTGAAGCGGAACTCCACGACGTCGCCGTCCGCCATCACGTAGTCCTTGCCTTCCATGCGCACCTTGCCGGCGGCGCGCGCGTCGTTCATGGAGCCGGCAGCGACCAGGTCGTCGTAGGAAACGACCTCCGCCTTGATGAAGCCACGTTGGAAGTCGGTGTGGATGACGCCGGCGGCCTCGGGCGCGGTTGACCCGCGGCGGATCGTCCAGGCCCGCGCCTCCTTGGGACCGGCGGTCAGGAACGTCTGCAGGCCGAGCGCGGCGAACCCGGCGTGTGCGAGTTGGTCGAGACCGCGTTCGTCCTGACCGACTTCGCGCAACAGCTCGGCAGCCTCGTCGTCATCGAGCTCTGCCAGCTCGGATTCCAGTTTCGCCGACAAGAACACCGTCTCCGCGGGTGCAACGAGTTTGCGGAGTCGCTCCTGCAGGTCGGTATCACCGAGCGCATCGTCATCCACGTTGAAGACATAGATGAACGGCTTGGCCGTCAATAGATGCAGGTCGCTGATCGCTTCCATGTCGACCGTCCGGTCAGCGGATATCGGTCGGCCCGCGTCCAGGACGCTTCGCGCATGCTCGACCGCGGCTAACTCCGCGCGCTTGGCCGGTTGCATGCGCGCTTCCCGGGTGAGTTTCTCGATGCGCCCGTCGACGGTTTGCAAATCGGCCAGGATGAGCTCGGTGTTGATGGTCTCGATGTCGTCGGCAGGGTCGACCCTGCCTTCCACGTGCGTGACGTCCGGGTCCTCGAATGCGCGTACGACCTGGCAGATCGCATCGCTGTCGCGAATGTTGGCAAGGAAGCGGTTGCCGAGCCCCTGCCCTTCGCTCGCCCCGCGAACCAGCCCGGCGATGTCGACGAAGCTCACCGTGGCCGGCATGATGCGCGCGGCCGAGAACAGCTCCCCGAGGACGGGCAGTCGAGCGTCGGGTACGCCGACCACGCCGACATTCGGCTCGATCGTCGCGAACGGGTAGTTGGCCGCGAGCACGGAGTTCTTCGTGAGCGCGTTGAACACCGTGGACTTGCCCACATTGGGCAGGCCGACGATTCCCACGGTGAGGCTCATACGGTGATTCTGTCGGACCCCCTCGCCACAGTTGCCTCATGGACATTGCCTTTGCTCTTGTGGTGGGTCTCGGCCTCGGCATCGTTGGCGCGTTCGTGCTCGTGCGCCGCAGCGCGGTCCCGCCGGCGCGTGACGCAGTTCTCGAGCACGCGCTCGAGCGGCTCGACAGCCAGTTGCACGCGATCGAGGCGGGGCGTGAGCGGGCCTACGGCGAGGTGCTCGCCTCCCTCGGTCATGTCCGTGACAGCTCAGACCAGGTCCGCACGGAGACGTCGGCGCTGGTCAACGCGTTGCGCGCACCGCACACACGAGGTCGCTGGGGTGAGATGCAGCTGCGACGAGTCATCGAGGCAGCGGGAGCGCTCGAGCATTGCGACTTCAGCGAGCAGCCGACTGTCGGCGGCGATGACGGAGTGCTCCGACCCGACGTGGTTGTGCACCTCGCCGGCGGCAAGCGCGTGGTGGTCGATGCCAAGGTGCCGTTCTCGGCGTACCTCGAGGCCATGGAGGCGCGCGACGAACCCACCCGGGAGGAACGGCTGCAGGCACATGCCCGACAGGTTCGGGAGCGAGTGAAGGAGCTCGCGGCAAAGGAGTACTGGTCGCGCTTCGAGCCGACACCGGAGTTCGTGGTGTTGTTCGTGCCGAGCGATGCGATCCTCGACGCGGCGCTACGTGTGGATCCATCGCTGCAAGAGACAGCGTTCGCCAACGACGTCGTGCTTGCGACACCGTCCACGCTCGTCGCGTTGCTGCGCACGATCGCCTACACCTGGCGGCAGGAGGCGCTCGCTGCCAACGCACGCGAGGTCTGCGAGCTCGGTCGTGAGCTCTACACGCGACTGGGCACGATGGGCGGTCACCTCGACAAGCTGGGCCGGTCGTTGACCGGTGCGGTCACGAGCTACAACCAGACTCTGGGGTCACTGGAGTCACGTGTCCTGGTTACGGCACGACGTTTCCCAACGCTGGGGGTGGGCGGCGCCGAGCTGACTACGCCGGCGCAGGTGGAGGAGTCGCCCCGGCTCGTCTCGGCGCCGGAGTTGCGCGCTGGGTGACTATCCGCGGGATACGGTTGTTGGATGCCCGCCGACCGCGATCCTGCGGAACACGTCCCAGAGGCGTGGTGGGCGCGGCCCCAGCCGACTGGTCGCGGTGACGCCCCGCCGGCTGTCGAACACCCAGCGGCGACCTGGTCCCGTGACTCCGCTGGTGGCACGGCACGCACCGTTGTCCCCGCACCTGCACGCGTGCGGTCGCGCGCTCCGCAGCATTACACCGGGCGCCGGCCGGCCTTCGGTGATCAGCGGGGGCTGACCGCGGCCGGTGCAACGATCGTCGTATTGATCCTCGCGGCGCTCGGCGCCGGAGTGGATGTCGCGACCGGCAGCGGCTTGCGCACGGTGTTCACGATTGCGTTCGTGGTGGCAGCAGCACTCGCGGCCGCAACCGTGCACGGCGAAGACTTGCTCGCCTCCGTCGTTCTCGTCCCGCTGGTGTACGCCCTCGTCGCCGCGGTTGCTGGGCTCGTCGAGGGGTCCGGGCTCGGCTCGCTCCTCAAGCTCGTGGAAGCGGTGGCCATCACCATGATCAATGCGGCACCGTCGCTCATCATGGCGACGGCAACTGCCGCGGTCATCGCAGGAGCCCGGGCGATCGCCAACCGCCGGTCGGAGCGGTCCCGTCGCGGGCTAGCCGGCCGGGCGCACGCGTAGCTCGCGCGGAAGCGCGAACGCGAGTCGCTCCTCGGCAGTGTCGACCTCCGTGACCTCGGCGTAGCCCCGATCCGCGAGCCATGCCAGAACGTCGGCAACGAGAACCTCCGGCACGGACGCCCCGCTCGACAGTCCAACGGCCTGCACACCATCAAGAGCCGCGGGATCGATCGCGCTGGCGTCCTCGACGAGGAAAGCGGCAGACGCGCCGGCAGCGAGCGCAACTTCGACCATGCGGACGGAGTTTGAGGAGTTGGCCGATCCGACGACGAGGAAGAGGTCGACCTGCGGTGCGATGGCCTTGACGGCGGTCTGACGGTTTTGCGTCGCGTAACAGATGTCGTCGCTCGGCGGATCCTCGAGGGCAGGGAACCGGTCGCGGAGTCGGCTGACGGTCTCTAGCGTCTCGTCGACGGACAGCGTGGTCTGCGACAACCAGACGAGCCGCTCGGTGTGCGCAACGTGCACGCGCTCCGCGGAATCCGGGCTGTCGACAAGAGTGATGGCTTCCGGCGCCTCCCCGGTCGTCCCCACAACTTCTTCATGTCCGTCGTGACCGATGAGCAAGATTTCGTAACCCTCGGTGGCAAACCGCCGCGCCTCGTTGTGCACCTTCGTGACGAGGGGGCAGGTCGCGTCGATGGTCCGGAGGTTGCGCCGCTTCGCTTCGTCATGAACGGTCGGCGCGACGCCATGGGCGGAGAAGACGACGACCGCGCCCTCGGGCACCTCCTCGGCTTCTTCGACGAACACGGCACCACGCGCCTCGAGCGCGCTGACCACGTGCGTGTTATGCACGATCTGCTTGCGGACGTAGACGGGCGCGCCGTACTGCTCCAAGGCGCGTTCGACGGTCTGAACGGCCCGGTCGACCCCCGCGCAGTAACCACGCGGTTTGGCGAGGAGGACTCGCTTGCCAGACGCTGGTGAGGACGAATTCGGAGCCGCTGTCACTGCCCCATCGTAGGTGCGCTTCGATTAGGCCTGCTGTTCGCCGGGCATCGGTGAACAACGGCAAATTCACCAGGCACGAGGGGATTCGATGGACGACGAGCCGACCAGCTTTCGCGAGAAGGCAACCGCGACGGTTGCCATGACCGCTTCCGCGATAGCGGCCGACCCAGTCGGCACGCTGAAGGCATTGGCGTCGCTGGGGGCCAAGACCGCGATCAAGCTGCCGTTGACGATCGGCGCCAAGGCCGCCGGCCCGGCGCTCGGCGTCGCGATGAAGGCGCTCGAGCTGGGTCATCGACGTGGCCAGATCGATGACGGTCACGTCCCCCCGGCGCCTGACCCCATGTCCTCTCCCATACCGCCGCCCGAGATGACTCCCACTCGTCCGACCATCGTTAAGTCACCCGTGCCGGAGGTGCGCACGCTCACCTCAGCGCCAACCGAGGTGCCACCCGCGGAGGCGGTCGAGGTCGGCGCCCCGGGCACGGCGAGCGCGATCGCGGCGGCTGCCGAGGACCGAATCTCGGCGACGACCCCGCCCGGTGCGGCGTTGAGCCACGACGAGCTACCACTTCCTGACTACGACCATCTGACGTTGCCGTCGTTGCGCGCGCGGCTGGCCCGACTCGACCTGGCGTCGCTCGTGCAGATCCTCGACTACGAAAAGGCCCACGCCAACCGGCTGCCCGTTGTAACCATGCTCGAGAACCGCATCGCAAAACTGTCGGCTAGCTGAGCACCTAGTCTCGCGGCGTGGCCCTCTCGTCGTCCGCTGAACACCCGCTTCCGGTTCGCACCGTCGCGCGCGCAATCGGTGACTGGGTCGGCCGGCTTGGCCGGATCTGGATCGAAGGTCAGGTCACCCAGATCAACCGTCGTCCGGGCGCCGCCATGGTGTTCCTGACGCTGCGCGACCCGGTTGCCGAAGTGTCGCTGCAGATCACCTGTCGCGGGGATGTCATCGACGCCTGCGTGCCGCCACTTGCCGATGGTGCGCGGGTGGTCGTGTGGGCAAAGCCGACCTTCTATCTCGGGCGCGGCACCCTCTCCCTCGAGGCGTACGACGTCCGGCCGGTTGGCTTGGGCGAACTGCTCGCACGACTGGAGCGGCTCCGGCAAGTGCTGGCTGCAGAAGGCTTGTTCGCCCCAGAACGCAAACAACGACTGCCGTTCCTCCCCCGCGTGGTGGGCCTGGTGTGCGGACGAGCAAGCGCCGCGGAGCGCGACGTTTATGAAAATGCTCGCCGCCGCTGGCCAGCTGTGGAGTTCCGTATCGAACCGGTCGCCGTACAAGGCCCGGCCGCGGTTGCGGAGGTGACCGCCGCCGTGCGACGTCTCGACCTCGACCCGGCAACCGACGTGATCGTGCTCGCACGCGGTGGTGGGTCGGTCGAGGACTTGCTGCCCTTCTCCGATGAGGCGCTGTGCCGCGCAGTCGCGGCCTGTCGCACACCCGTAGTGAGTGCAATCGGGCATGAGCAGGACACGCCACTCGTCGACCTCGTCGCCGACGTGCGCGCATCGACACCGACCGACGCCGGGAAACTGGTTGTGCCCGACGTGGCCGAGCAGACATCACTCATCACCGGGCTTCGGGACCGCGGCCGACGGGTGCTGCTCGGTCGCCTCGACGCCGAAGCGCAGGGCCTCGCGGCTGTGCGCGCGCGGCCGGTGCTGGCCGAACCGACCCGCGACATCGATCGCCGAGCCGAGGAGCTGGTCGCACTCCTCGCGCGTGCACGTCGGAGCGCGACCACCGGCATCGACGCAGCCATCGCCGACCTTGCGCACACGACAGCCCGCGTTCGCGCGCTGTCCCCAGCCGCGACGCTCGAGCGCGGGTATGCAGTGGTGCAGCGCGCGGACGGCGCAGTTGTTCGTGACTCCGCCGCGATCGATGACGGTGAGTCCCTCGGCGTACGTCTCGCAAATGGCCGGCTGTCAGTCACCGTTTCCGGTCGCGAGCCCTAGGCTTCGCCCGTGCCCGACGGGAACGATGCCCTCAGTTACGAGCAGGCCCGCGACGAGCTCGTCGAGGTGGTCCGTCGTCTCGAGTCGGGCGGGGTACCGCTCGAAGAGTCGCTCGCGCTCTGGGAACGCGGCGAGGAGCTTGCCGCGATCTGTCAGGCCTGGCTCGACGGCGCCCGCGCGAAACTGGAGGCTGCGCGCGACGCCTCAACGCAATGACGAGGCGAGTACGCCGAGCTCGTCGTACGACGCGTTGCCAGTCACCACGATCGTTGCGTTGCCGATCGAGCGGACGAGCGAGCGGACTTTGCGTTCCGCCGAAAAGCGCCGGTCCCACAGCACACCGTTGATGCTCTGTACGCCGTCGAGCTTCCCGTGCTGCGTCATGAGCGTGACAAATGAGCGCGGCTTCTCGTTGGACTCTTCAAGCGCGGCGTAGTCGTCGAGCGGAGTGACGTAACCGATGTGCAGGCCGGTCGAGTCACCTTCGCGTTCGGGAGCAGACAGCCGCACACTCGTCGGTCGCCATCCCGTCGGCAGTTGCTGCGGCACGAGCACGGGGTATGGCGCCAGGCGTTGCGCACCACGAATGACGTCGGCCGTGTTCACGACCTTCACCGCTTCGTAACTGCGGCGCGGCACGATCAGGACGGCAATCATGATGACGACGAACATCACGCCGAGGGCGATCAGCATGTTCGACAACTTGTAGCCGGTCCGGCGCGCGGAGGCCTCAGCCACGGATCTTTTCCATCTCATCCAGCAATGCCGTGCATTCCTCTGCTGTGTTGTAGAAGTGTGGGCCGACGCGGATGCCGACGCCGGGCCGATGGTCGATCACGAAGTTTCGCGCTATCAACTCTTCGTGCACACGTTGCGCATCACCAGGGTCGATCGTGACATGCCCTCCCCGCCACCGCGGATCGACGGGTGACCGGACCGCGAACCCGCGCTCGAGGGCTCCTTCGAGCAGCGGCTGTGTCAGCGAGACGGACCGTTCGCGAACACGGTCGATACCGATGTCGACAAGGGCTTGGTACGCCGGCTCGGCGGCGTAGGCCGCCGGGACGTTGGGAGTTCCCCCGGTGAACCGGCGGATGCCCTCGGCGTACTCGATCTCCTCGAACGCGAAGTCGAACGGCCGCTTGTGCCCGAACCATCCGACGCTCGCCGGTCGAAGTTGCTCGACCAGCCGCGGTGCAACGTAGAGATAGCCGTTGCCGGGCCCGCCACACAGATACTTGACCGAGCCGCCCACTGCAGCGTCGACGTCGAGCTCGCTCACACTGAACGGCACTGTGCCAGCGGACTGGTAGGTATCGAGGACGACGAGAGCGCCGACCGCGTGTGCCCGCTCGACGATTGATCGCACATCGACGAGGGTCGACGTACGAAACAAGACGTGACTGATCGGAACAATCGCCGTGTCCGCGTCGATCGCGCGCAGGAATCGCTGCAGGTCGAACCCCACACCGTCCGAGTCGGCGGGTACGACGACGGCGCGGGCACCGAACTTCCGGTGCTGGCGCCAGAGGTAATGGCTGCCAGGCCATTCGAGCGCTGAATAGACAACCTTGTTGCGACGGCCGGTGAAGTCGATCGCACTCGCCAGGTCAGCGAGCGCCGACGCGACGTTTGCGCGGAGCACAGTTGTGCCGGGCGGCGCGCCGATGATCGTGCCGACGAGGTCCGCGATCCTGGCCATCTCGGCTATCCAGTGCTCCCACGCAACAACGCCGTCAGTGGCCCAGACATCCGCGTATTCGGCAAGCCGGTCCCGGGTCCCCCGATGCATCGCGCCGAGTGAGTGGGTCACCAGATACGTACGCCGCGACAGGATCGGGTAGTCGTCTCGGCGTGCGAGTAGGTCCTGATGCATATCGCTCGGCACACGATCGAGCCTATGGTCCGGCTCATCGCATAGGTACGATTCGGCGACCGAGCGGGCAGGGAGGGGTGACATGAGCGACGCGAATGTCCTGCCCGAGGTGTTTCCGGTCCGCCAGGAGGCGCCCGACCGCAACCTCGCGATGGAGCTCGTGCGCGTCACCGAGGCGGCTGCCATGGCCGCCGGCCGCTGGGTCGGCCGTGGGGACAAGAACGGTGCGGACGCCGCCGCCGTCGACGCCATGCGGCACCTGATCGGCACCGTCTCCATGCGTGGTGTCGTCGTCATCGGTGAGGGCGAGAAGGACGAAGCCCCGATGCTCTTCAACGGCGAAGAGGTCGGCGACGGGAGCGGCCCCGAGTGCGATGTCGCCGTGGATCCCATCGACGGGACGACACTCGCCGCCAAAGGCATGAACAACGCCATCGCGGTCATGGCGGTCGCTGAACGCGGCTCGATGTTCGACCCCTCGGCCGTCTTCTACATGGAGAAGATCGCGGTGGGGCCCGAGGCCGCGGGCGCGATCGACATCACGGCGCCGGTCGCGGAGAACGTCGCGGCCGTCGCCAAGGCCAAGGGCATGGACGCCGAGGACGTCACCGTCGTCATCCTCGATCGACCGCGGCACGAGCAACTCGTCCGCGAGGTTCGCGAGGCCGGCGCGCGCATCAAGTTCATCAGTGATGGCGACGTTGCCGGCGCCATCATGGCCGCGCGTGAAGGCACCGGCGTCGACCTGTTGCTCGGCATCGGAGGCACTCCGGAGGGCATCATCACCGCCGCCGCGATGAAATGTCTCGGGGGTGACATCCAGGGTCGACTCTGGCCCAAGGACGACGAAGAACGCCGCCGCGCCATCGACGCCGGTCACGATCTCGACCGCGTGCTGAGCACCGATGACCTCGTGAGCGGCGACAACGTCTTCTTCGTCGCCACCGGGGTCACCGACGGCGAGCTCCTCGAAGGCGTGCGCTATCGCGGTGGCACCGCGACCACCAACTCACTCGTCATGCGGTCGAAGTCCGGGACGATCCGATCCGTCATGAGCCAGCACCAGTTCGCCAAGCTCCGCGCCTACTCGATGATCGATTTCGAGCGCCACGCCTGACCATTAGGCTCAGCCGCATGACCGAATACCGCATCGAAAAAGACTCGATGGGCGACGTCCGCGTGCCCAAGGACGCCAAGTGGCAGGCGCAGACCCAACGCGCTGTCGAGAACTTCCCCGTGTCGGGGCTGCGCATCGAGCCGTCGCTCATCGCAGCCATTGCGGCCATCAAGGGTGCGGCCGCGGAATTACGCGGCGAGCTCGGCATGCTCGAGTCCGACAAGGCCAAGGCCGTTGCCGAGGCCGCGCGTGAGGTGTCCGAGGGCCAGTGGAACGACGAGTTCCCGATAGACGTCTACCAGACCGGGTCCGGCACCTCGTCGAACATGAACGCGAACGAAGTCATCGCCACCCTGGCGGCGGAGCGGCTCGGCGTACCCGTGCATCCGAACGACGACATCAATCACCCG
Organism: Frankiales bacterium; assembly: GCA_033851265.1. Classification (GTDB taxonomy): domain Bacteria; phylum Actinomycetota; class Actinomycetes; order JAWWOW01; family JAWWOW01; genus JAWWOW01. The sequence continues at coordinate 476,164 of JAWWOW010000003.1, read as the reverse complement.
TTCTCGTCCAACGACGTGTTCCCGAGCGCGATCCACATCGCCGCAACGCAGTCGATCGTGCGCGACCTCATTCCGGCGCTCGAGCATCTCGCCGTGTCACTGGAACGCAAGCGCGACGAGTTCGCTGATGTCGTGAAGAGCGGGCGCACGCACCTCATGGATGCGACACCGGTCACCCTCGGTCAGGAGTTCGGTGGGTACGCCGCCGCGGTCAGGCACGGCGTCGAGCGTCTGCAGACCGCACTCCCCCGCATCGGCGAGCTCCCGCTCGGTGGCACCGCGGTCGGCACCGGCATCAACGCGCCGGCAGGCCTCGGCGGCAAAGTCATCGAACGACTCGCGAGCACGCTTGACCTGCCGCTCACCGAGGCACGCGACCATTTCGAGGCGCAGGGCGCACGGGATTCACTGGTGGAGGCCAGTGGAGTTCTGCGCACCATCGCCGTCTCGCTCAACAAGATTGCGAACGACCTGCGTTGGCTGTCATCGGGTCCGACCGCAGGGCTGGGCGAGATCCGGCTGCCCGATCTGCAGCCGGGATCCTCGATCATGCCGGGCAAGGTCAACCCGGTCATTCCCGAAGCCGTCTGCCAGGTGGTGGCGCAGGTCTTCGGCAATGACACTGCGGTTGCCTTCGGCGGTGCCGCCGGCAACCTCGAGCTCAACGTCATGCTGCCGGTCATCGGCCGCAACCTGCTCGAGTCGATCCGCCTGCTGTCCTCGATCTCCCGACTCTTCGCCGACCGGTGCATCGACGGCATCGAGGCTGACGTCGAGCGCTGCCGGACCTACGCCGAGTCCTCGCCGTCCATCGTTACGCCCCTCAACCGCTACATCGGCTACGACGAGGCGGCCAAGGTCGTCAAACAATCACTCAAAGAGGGGAAGACAATCAAGCAGGTTGTGCTCGAACGTGGGTACGTGGAGCAGGGCAAGCTCACGCTCGAGGAGCTCGACCGCGCTCTGGATGTCCTGTCCATGACCCGGCCTTCCTGAGAGGACGCGACGATGGCTGAATTCCTGACCGACGTGAAGACTCTGCGCGAGCGGGCCCGGATGGAGATCGAAAAGGGCGCGATCACCGATGCGTACGGCGCCGACCGGGCGCGCGTCATCCAAGTCCTCAATGAAGCGCTGGCCACCGAGCTCGTGTGCATCCTGCGCTACAAGCGGCACTACTTCACGGCGACCGGCATCCACGCTGAGGGCGTGGCGGCTGAATTCCTGCAGCACGCCACCGAAGAGCAGCTGCACGCCGACCAGATCGCGCTGCGGATCGTGCAGCTACGCGGCGAACCGGACTTCAACCCCGACACACTGACCATGCGATCCCATGCGGAGTACGACGAGAGCCACGAACTGCTGGACATGATCCGCGAGGATCTCGTCGCAGAGCGCGTCGCGATCGCGTCGTACACCGAAATCATTCGATGGCTCGGCAATGGTGACGTGACAACCCGTCGTTTGCTCGAAGGCGTACTCCAGCAGGAGGAGGAGCACGCCGACGATCTGGCCGGCTTCCTCGAAGAGTTCAGCGCAGGGCAGTGAGTAATCAGTAGTAGTTGTGCGCCTGGAAGTGATGCCAGGCGCCGCAGGGCGTGCCATAGCGACCCGCGATGTAGCCGAGCCCCCAGCGAATCTGCGTGGTGGCGTTGTCGCGCCAGTCACTGCCGGCAGACGCCATCTTGCGACCCGGCAGCGCCTGCGGGATGCCGTAGGCACCCGAGGAGCTGTTCGCGTCATGCACGTGCCAACCGCTCTCGCGCGTCCACAGGTTGTTGAGACAGGTCCACTGCGAGCCGGTCCACCCGCGACGAGCGGCCAACGCACGACCGATCGCACGCGGGCTGCCAGTGGAGGAGGACGGGACGTGCTGACGGCGTACCGCCGGCTTGACCCGCACCGGGCGAGCCTTCGGCGGAGTGATCGCGACCTCGCGAGCCTGGCCGGTGTTGGCGGTTGCCACCACAAATCCAGCCGGCGAGATCAGGTCGCCGGCGTGCACGGGTGCCGAGCCGCCGCTCACAACAACGAGGGCAAGTGAGGCAAGAGCTGTCGTGATCGCGCCCGTCCGGGTCGGGGCAGCCGTCATCATCCGGATTGGGATCCGGCGCAAAGGAGGTTCCTTCCGTCGCGTGCCTGCTGGGGCACGTGCGCGTCCCTGAGCGAGCGGCCGGGGAGAAAGCCGACATGAGACGCCTCGTAGTGCTAACTGCAGCAAGCATTGCCGGGTGACGGCCAGATATCCACTTCCGCGCTGTGGCCTTTCTCACAGGCTCAATAACTGGCGGCCATATGGGCGCGAGGAACCACGCCTGCCCCCGTTGTAGAGGGGGATGGGGCCGTTTCCTCCCGGCTGGGCGGGAGGATGCGGCCCCTCCTTCATGCCCTCCGCAGGCCCCCGCGTGAGCGTCGCGGCGGATCGCGGCGCCGCAAGCCCAGCACCAGGGTGATCGCCGCGCCGAGGACGAACCCGACCACGTGCGCGAGGTAGGCCACACCGGCGCCGCTGGCGACCGCCGAGCCACTTGAGTAGATCCATTGCAAGACGAACCAGAAGCCGAGTACGAACCACGCGGGCAACCGCAGCGGCAGGAACAGCAAGAACGGCACCAGGCTCGTCACCTTGGCATTCGGGAAGAGCACGAAGTACGCGCCGAGTACGCCGGCGATCGCTCCGGACGCACCGATGAGCGGCACCGTCGAGTTGGCGTTCGCAATGGCGAAGCCGTAGGCCGCCGCATAGCCACAGATCAGATAGAACAACAAGTAACGGATGCGACCGAGTCGGTCCTCGACGTTGTTACCGAACACCCACAAGAAGAGCATGTTGCCGAGCAGATGCAACAACCCACCGTGCAGAAACATCGCTGTCAGCACGGAGAAAGCCGGTGACTTGTTGGTCTCCTTGACGACAGGACATGTCACATCGCCGCGGTCGGTCTTGATGACCGTGCGGTGTGGCGGCAACGTCTTGTTTTCCGTCAGCTCCTTGGGAACTGCGGCGTACTGACTGAAGAAGCGGTCTTGCTCGCACAGCGACGAAACGCTGGAGGTGGTGGTCGGAATCGTTTGAATCGGTTCCACGAAAAAGACTGCGATGTTCAACGCGATAAGCACATAGGTCACCCACGGCGTACGGCGAACCGGGTTGTCATCGTGGACGGGGATGACCACGTGCGCCTCAACTCAGAGCTTGAGGTCCTCGAGCATCTCGGTGACCAAGGCGGCAATCGGGCTGCGCTCCGACCGGGTCAAGGTCACGTGCGCAAAGAGCGGATGCCCCTTCAACGCCTCGATAACCGCGACGACGCCATCGTGGCGACCGACGCGCAAGTTGTCACGCTGCGCGACGTCGTGGGTCAGCACGACCCGCGACCCGCTACCCATACGGGACAGGACCGTGAGGAGCACGCCGCGCTCCAACGACTGTGCCTCGTCAACGATCACGAAGGCGTCATGCAGGGTGCGGCCGCGGATATGCGTCAGCGGCAGCACCTCGAGCACGTCGCGGTCGATGATCTCGTCCATCACGTCGGGGCTCGCCAGCGCGCCCAGGGTGTCGAAGACCGCCTGCGCCCAGGGCGTCATCTTCTCCGTCTCAGATCCGGGGAGATAACCGAGCTCCTGGCCACCGACGGCATAGAGCGGGCGGAAGACGACGACCTTGCGGTGCTGTCGGCGTTCGAGCACGGCCTCGAGACCGGCGCAGAGCGCGAGCGCCGACTTGCCGGTGCCGGCGCGGCCGCCGAGCGAAATGATGCCGACGTCGGGATCCAGCAGCAGGTCGAGAGCGATCCGCTGCTCTGCACTGCGACCGTGCAGGCCGAACGCCTCCCGGTCACCCCGGACGAGCTGCACCGTCTTGTCCGGTGCGACGCGACCGAGTGCCTTGCCGCGCTCGGAGAGCAGCACGAGGCCGGTGTGACAGGGCAGTTCGCGGGCTGCCTCGAGGTCCACCGATTCGTCGGCGTACAACGCGTCGACGGCGGCCGCCGACACCTCGAGCTCGACCATGCCGGTCCAGCCGGTCGTGATGACGATCTCGGCGAGGTACTCCTCCGCGGTCAGACCGACGCTGGCAGCTTTCACGCGCAGCGGCAGGTCCTTGGTCACGAGGATGACGTCGTTGCCTTCGGCAGCAAGATTGCGGGCGACCGCGAGGATGCGCGCATCGTTGTCGGGCGCATGACCGTCATGCGGACGGAATCCTGGGGGAAGCACGGAGAGGTCGGCATGGTTCAGCTCGACGCGGACACTCCCGCCGAGATCACCGATCGGCACCGGCTCGTCGAGGCGACCGTGACGCATGCGTAGGTCGTCGAGCATGTGCAGTGCTTGTCGCGCGAAGTAGCCCAGCTCCGGATGCGCCCGCTTGGCCTCGAGCTCACCGACGACCACGACGGGGAGCACGACTTCGTGCTCATCAAACCGTGCGAGCGCCCCAGGATCAGCGAGCAGCACGCTGGTGTCGAGAACGTAAACGCGATGCGACCCGGGTCGGGGTGCGGGGCGGCTCATCCCGATCGACGGTACGCCGCGATCATGACCACTTCCGGGCGACACGCCCGACCTCGCGGGCGCCGGCCAGGAACGTCCCGTTACACACCTGCACGCCACTTCTGTTTCGAAGCTCAGAACCGGGCAGCGAGAGGGCGGTCGCGTGACTGCGGACGGCCACGTTTTGGGTCATGGAAGTGAATCTGTGCATGTCCTGACCTAAACAGATTCACAATGATCATGAACCCGGCAACGAGACCACCGTGCCGCCTCCCCTAACTGCGCTTTGTCTTTGCTTCTTTGAACGACAGAACGCCGGCTATGAGCCGAAGCGGCGGGAGCGGGCGCCGTAGGACCGCAAAGCACGCAGAAAGTCGACCCGGCGGAAGTCCGGCCAGTAGGCCTCGCAGAAGTAGAACTCCGAGTGCGCGCTCTGCCAGAGCAGGAAGCCGGACAGGCGCTGCTCGCCCGACGTACGGATGACGAGGTCCGGATCGGGCTGACCGCGGGTGTAGAGGTGTTCGGCGATGTGTTCCGGGTCAAGCAACTGGGCGAGCTCGTCGATGCTCGTGCCTTGTTCCGAGTGCGACTGCAGCAAGGAGCGCACCGCATCAGTGATCTCTCGTCGGCCCCCGTAGCCGACCGCGACGTTGACCAGCAGCCCGGTGCGCGTTGACGTGCTGTCGGCGGCTTCCTTCATCAATCGACCCATCGGGTCAGGCAGCAAGTCGAGCGAGCCCACCGGGTTCACCCGCCAATGCCGGTCCGGTGCGGCGAGCGACCGCATCGTCTCCTCGATGATGCGGAGCAGCGGCCGCAATTCCTCGTCGGGGCGCGACAGATTGTCCGTCGACAGCAGCCACAACGTGACCAGCTCGACGCCCGCGTCCTCGCACCAGCCGAGGAACTCGAGGATCTTGTCGGCGCCGCGCTGATGTCCGGCGCTCACGTCATCTGCGCCGGCCGCGCGGGCCCACCGTCGGTTCCCATCCAGGATCACCCCGACGTGCCGGGGCGCTGGGGCGCCGTGCAGGCGTCGGCGTAGCCGGCGCTCATAGAGGGAGTAGGCGAGATCGCGTCCGGGGCCGCGCACTGCACCAGGAACGGTCAGCCGGCGCCGCATCGCGTTACCTCACCTCCTGTTCTGCCGCTCTCACGCACGGTAACCCCGTCGGCGGCGTCCAGGGGGATCCAGAAGGACTAGGCCTTTTCCAGTCGCTCGACGAGCGCCTTGTGCTGGGCCCAGAGCTCCGGCGGCAGCCGGTCGCCGAAGCGCTCGTAGTGCTCCGGGATCAAAGCCGCTTCCTCGCGCCAGGCCTTCGGATCGACGGTGAGCAAGAGGTCGAGCTGCTCGTCGGTGAGGTCGAGGCCATTGGTGTCGAGCGCGTCCTTGGTCGGCACCCGACCGATCGGCGTCTCGGTGGCATCGGCCGCGCCGGCCAGCCGCTGGACGATCCACTTCAGCACGCGGCTGTTCTCACCGAAGCCGGGCCAGACGAACGTGCCGTTGGCGTCCTTGCGGAACCAGTTGACGTAGTACATGCGCGGCAACGTGCTGGTGTCGGTCTTCTTGCCGGTCTCCAGCCAGTGCTTGAAGTAGTCAGCCATGTTGTATCCGCAGAACGGCAACATCGCGAACGGGTCGCGCCGGAGCTCACCGATTGCGTTCTCCGCTGCAGCGGTGCCCTCCGACGAGACATTGGAGGCGAGGAAGACACCGTGCTCCCAGTCGAACGACTCGGTCGCTAGCGGAACGTTCGACGCACGACGGCCACCGAAGAGGATCGCGTCGATCGGCACGCCCTGCGGGTCTTCCCACTCTGGTGCGATGGTCGGGCACTGCGACGCCGGTGCAGTGAAGCGCGAGTTGGGATGCGCGGCCGGCTCGTCGGAGTCGGGCGTCCAGTCGCGACCCTTCCAGTCGATGAGGTGCGCGGGGGGTGTGTCGGTCAGCCCCTCCCACCACACGTCGCCGTCATCCGTCAGCGCGACATTGGTAAAGATGCAGTTGGCATACAGCGTGTCGATGGCGTTCTTGTTCGTCGACAGACCGGTGCCAGGCGCAACGCCGAAGAACCCAGCCTCGGGGTTGATCGCGCGGAGCCGACCGTCATCACCGAAGCGCATCCAACAGATGTCGTCACCGACGGTCTCGGCTTTCCAACCGGCGATCGTCGGCTGGATCATCGCGAGGTTGGTCTTGCCGCACGCACTCGGGAACGCGCCGGTGAGGTAACGCACGTCGCCATCGGGTGAGGTCAGCTTGAGAATCAACATGTGCTCGGCGAGCCATCCCTCATCACGCGCCATTACCGACGCGATGCGCAGCGCGTAACACTTCTTGCCGAGCAGTGCGTTGCCGCCGTACCCGGAACCGAAGGACCAGATCTCGCGCGTTTCCGGGAAGTGCACGATGTATTTGGTGTCGTTGCACGGCCACGGAACGTCCGGCTGACCCGGAGCGAGTGGAGCGCCGACGGAGTGCACCGCCGGGACGAAGAAGCCGTCCGTGCCGAGCGCGTCCAGGGCAGCCTTGCCCATTCGCGTCATGATGCGCATCGAGACCGCGACGTACGCCGAGTCGGTGAGCTCGACGCCTAGGGCGGAGATCGGCGACCCGAGCGGACCCATCGAGAACGGGACGACATACAGCGTGCGGCCCTGCATGCAACCGTCGAACAACGGCGTCAAGGTGCCGCGCATCTCCGCCGGGTCCATCCAGTTGTTGGTCGGACCAGCGTCGATCTCCTTCTCCGAGCAGATATAGGTGCGGCTCTCGACACGGGCAACGTCGGACGGGTCCGAGCGCGCGTAGAAGCTGTTGGGGCGCTTTTCGGGGTTGAGCTGCAGGAAGGTGCCGGAGGCGACCAGCTCGCCGGTCAGCCGCTCCCACTCCTCCTCGGAGCCGTCGCACCAGTAGATGCGGTCGGGCTTGGTCAGCTCGGCGATCTCGCGGACCCAGCTGATCAGGCCGGTATGCGCGGTGGGGGCGGCATCCAGCCCGGGAATGGCCACATCGGTCATGACGGCTGCCGCCTCCTGGAAAGCGTCCGGAAAGCCTTGATCGTACTTTGCGAAGCGCACTCTGCCGACGGGGGTAGCCGCCCGTCTACGCTTCGTGAGTGACCTTCCCGGAGTTCATTCCCGACCTGAAGCCACGGCTTCGCGGCTGGTTGCACGTCGGGATGGTGCCGACCGCGCTCGCCGCGGGCATCGTGCTCATCGCGCTCGCGGAAACGACACCGGCACGTGTCTCGGCGGCGATCTACGCAGGTACGGCGTTACTCCTATTCGCTGTCAGCGGGATCTACCACCGCGGCAGCTGGTCCCCGAAGGTCGAAAGTTTCTTGCGCCGCTTTGATCACGCCAACATCTATCTGCTCATAGCAGGTAGCTACACCCCATTCGGGGTGTTAACACTCGATGGTCATGTGCGGGTCGCTGCGCTCGCCACGGTGTGGGGCGGAGCGTTGGCCGGGGTCATCTTCCGGACAACGTGGTTGAGCGCGCCGCGGTGGCTGTTCACCGCGTTCTACCTGCTCCTCGGTTGGGCGGCGGTCATCTTCCTGCCGCAGCTGCTCCACGGTGCGGGGGTTGCGGCGTTCGTGTTGGTGGCGGTGGGCGGTGGGCTCTACACCGCTGGGGGAATCGTCTATGGCCTCAAGCGGCCGAACCCGTCGCCGGCGTACTTCGGCTTCCACGAGGTGTTCCACTCGCTGACGATCGCGGCGTTCATCACGCAGTACATCGCGGTGTCGCTGGTGATCTACCGCATCTAGGAGCCGGCGGCATCGGGGCCCGCGGCGCGGACCTTGTCGACGGACTGCAGTGCTTCGCGCAGGTCGGCGAGCCAGGCATCGGCGTTGCGCCCGACAAGCCGGACGCACCAGGCCAGCGCGTCGCTGCGGGAACGGGCCACCCCAGCGTCGACGAGCGTGTCGAGCACCCGGCGATCCGGTTGCCGCAACCGGGTCATCACTGGGACCGACAGCGTCGTGAACACCTCGTGGCGGTCACCACACGTGGCGCCCCAGGCCACCTTGGGGCCGAACCGGTGCTCGGCCTCGCGGGCGATGGCGATGCGCGCGTCGCGGGTGTCCTCGCGGAAGGCCTTGATCCGCCCGGCAGCCGCCGCCGCGCGCTCGGCGTCGGTCGCGCCCTCAGCAACGGTTGGCGGCTTCAGGGCGCCCACGACGGTGACCTCTTCGCGGTCGAGGACAACGGAGGGTGCGCCGTCGTACCAGTCGGCCGGCAGCCGCCCGGACAACCAACCGCGGATGGCTTCTTCGTGCTCGGCTCGTGTCATGCTCTGATGATTACACTGTTACAGCCCAGGTCAATGAGCGTTCTCCACCAGCGAACGCAGCTCGTCGGGCCCGGTCACCGGACGGGTGCAGACGAAGTGGCGACAGACGTAGGCCGCTGGCGCTCCGTCGACGAGCGGCCGGTCCGCGAGCAGGGGTACGGCGGGTTCCACGCCCTCGGTTGCGGGCGATCCGATCGCAACGACCGCGCCGGGTGAGGTCGACATCAACGCGGTCCGGTGCAACTCGGTCGTTGCCTTCTCGTCCCGGTCGCCGACCACGGCGATCTCAACCGGGCCACTCAAGGCGGCCTCGGCGACGGCCGCGGCCCAGCCCATGTGCCGGGGGAACCGGCGGACGTACTCGACGACCTGACCAAGTGCGACGAGTGCGGCATCGCGGTAGCGCGCCGATCCGGTGAGGGCTCCCCAGGACAACAACGCACCGGCAGCCGCGCTCGAACCGGACGGTGTCGCGTTGTCGGTGGGGTCACGCGGGCGTCGAACGAGTTGCTCGGCGTCGTCGCGGGTGTCGTAGAACCCGCCCGCATCGTCACCGAAGTGGTCGAGAACCGTGTCGAGCAGCTGACCCGCGGCATCAGCCCACCGGCGCTCGCCGGTCACCGCGAAGAGCGCGAGCAAGCCTTCCGCCAGGTCACCGTGGTCTTCGAGGACTCCAAGACTGTCCCCGACCCGACCGTCCCGAGACGTGCGGTGCAATCGCCCGGCGACCATGTGCACGCGCAGCACCAAGTCGGCAGCGTCCACGGCAGCAGCCACGAGGTCGGGTCGGTCGAACAGCGCGCCGGCTTCGGCAAGTGCAGCAATCGCCAGACCGTTCCAGGCAGCAACGACCTTGTCGTCGCGCGTGGGTGCGACTCGCTCTTCTCGGAGAGCAAGCAGTCGACGCCGTTCCGCGGCGTACATCAGATGGTCAGCCGGGTCGCTCCGCAGCTGCAACACCGAGCGACCGTGCTCGAACGTTCCCTCCGGCGTGACCGTGAACAGCTGCGCGGCATCCGGGCCGATCTGTTCTGGGCTCCACACGTAGTACTTGCCCTCTTCACCTTCGGTGTCGGCGTCAAGGGAGGAGGCAAAGCCGCCTTCGGGAGTGCGGAGATCGCGCAACATCCAGTCCGCGGTCTCGACCGCGATGCGCTGCGCCAACGCAGACGCGGTGGCACGCCACAGATGCGTGTACACGCGAAGCAGCAACGCGTTGTCGTACAGCATCTTTTCGAAGTGCGGCACCACCCACTCCGCGTCGACGGAGTAGCGCGCGAACCCGCCAGCGAGCTGGTCGTACATCCCGCCTCGAGCCATGGTTTCCGCGGTGTGCTCAACCATCTGCAGCGCGGCCTGGTCTCCGGTGCGGGCGTGATGGCGCAGCAAGAACTCGAGCGCCATCGACGGTGGGAACTTCGGTGCACCCCCGAAGCCAGCGTTCGTGGCGTCGAAAGACGTAACGAGCCCGGACAGTGCAGTCACCAGGTCGGCCTCGGTAACCGCACCGCCCGCTGGCAGCGGAGCGGCCTCGGACAGTGCCGCGACCATTTGCTGCGCTTGCGCGACGAGTTCCTCGCGGTGGTCTTGCCACGCGGAGGTGACGCGACGCATCAGTTCGACGAAGTGGGGCCTGGGGAAGTAGGTGCCGCAGAAGAACGGCGCACCGTCAGGGGTGAGGAAGCACGTCATGGGCCAGCCGCCCTGGCCGGTCATCGCTTGGGTGGCCTCCATGTAGACCGCGTCCACATCCGGGCGTTCCTCGCGGTCGACCTTGATGGCGACGAAACGCGGGTTCAACTCCGCCGCAACGGCTTCATCCTCAAAGGACTCGTGCGCCATCACGTGGCACCAGTGGCAGGCGGCGTAGCCGACGGACAGCAGCACCGGCACGTCACGGCGGCGGGCTTCAGCGAACGCCTCGTCACCCCAGGGCCACCAGTCGACCGGGTTGTCCTTGTGTTGCAACAGATACGGCGAGGTGGCGTTCGCGAGGCGGTTAGCCATAACTGGCGGCGTGCCCCCTGCCGCCATCGGTGACACGTCGCAAGGTGAACCACACGGCCTTACCGATACTGCGTTGCCGCGAACCCCACCGGTCGGCGGTGGCATCCAAAATCGCGAGGCCGCGCCCACTCTCGTCATCGGGCAGGGCGTCGCGTGGCTGCGGCGGACGTCGACCGCGGTCGTGCACCTCCACGTGCAGTGCATCAGCGGCGAGCCGGGCCCGGAGCTCCAGTGGCCCGCGCCCGTGCTCGAATGCGTTGGTCATCACCTCGGAGGCACACAACTCCGCGCGTTCGACCAAGTCGGCCGCATCCCAGCTCTCCAGCGCGGCCGCAAGCCGGTGCCTGGCGTGCTCGGCAGCCCGGTGGGTGAATGGCACCGACTCGATGAACCGTGGCATTGGCGTCGTGACGCGGGCGAGCAGCAACACGGCATCGTCGTTGTCGGCACCGCCGCCCGGCGCGAGTTGCATCGCTGCGGCGCACAACTCCGATAGCGGTAACCCTCCACCGCTGAGCAGCCGACCGAGTGCTGCCAGTCCGTCCGGGAGCTCGGTATCGCGCGACTCGACCAGACCGTCGCTGCACAACCCCAGCATCGTGCCGGCGGGGAGCGCGGCGAGGGCCTCGGTGTACCCACCTGCGCCGAGGCCGAGAGGTGGACCGGTGGGCAACTCGAGTGTGCGGAAACCAGCCGGGTCGATGACAAGCGGCGGGACATGGCCTGCGCACGCGAGTTCGAGCTCATCGGTCGTGGGATCTAACACGGCGTAGATGCACGTTGCGATCCGCACATCGGGACTGCCTTCGCCGCTGGCAGCAACCAAGGTGTCGACCGCTGTGAGAACACCTGACGGCGTCCAGTCGAGTGCGGCGTACGCGCGCAGGCTGCTTCGAATCTGGCCCATCACACCTGCCGCGACAAGACCCCGCCCCATCACGTCACCCACGGCCAACCCGATGCGTCCGCCCGGCAACGGGAAGGCGTCGACCCAGTCGCCGCCAACCGTCAACCCCATGGCGCCGGGTTCGTACGACCACGCGATCTCGAGTCCGGGCAGGTCCGGCAGGACGGACGGCAACAACGAGCGCTGCAGGTGCACCGCGACTTCGCGTTCGCGGGCAAAGCGTCGGGAGTTTTCCAACGCGGCCGCGGCGCGCGCTGCGACGTCTTCGATGAACGAAGCATCTGCCTCGGTGTACGCACGGCCGGAGACGCTTGTGAGTGCGGTCAGTACGCCGAACACCTCGCCACGCACCGCCATCGGAACGCTGACCGCGCTGCGCATTCCCAAGCGTTGCGCCTGCGCGACGGCGCGGGCATCGAGCAGCGCATGGGCGACGATGTCGTCTGACACGTCGGCGATATGCACGGTGTGCCCTTCCGCCAGCGCGATCCCGGCCGGATGCGACGGGCCGTACTCGACCAGCTGGTGCGGTGCGAAAGCCTGATAGCTCGCGGCATTCACTACTTCGGCCGGGTGCCGCGCCATCGCGCGGCGAAGCCCGCCGTCGTCGTCGAAGACGTCGATGATGAGGTGGTCGGCGACGCTCGGGACAAGCAAGTCGCTCAACGCGTCCAATCGTTCGTCCAGGTCAAGGTCGCGGGAGAAGAGCGCGCCGACTTCGGCAAGCAGCTGAAGTCGGCGGCTGGCATCGGCCGCCATGGACTCAGCCCGTCTGCGTTCGGTGACATCAAGACTGACGAACACGACCTGGTGGTCGCCGTCCAGCGTGGCGGTGCGGTAGGCCGACAACAACCACGAATTCTCGATCTCGCCCGTAGCCGGTGTTGTCCCCGTGACTTCCATGCCCAGCACCGGCTCGCCTGTCGTTGCGACCGTCGTGAGCATCTCGTGCACCGGGACGTAATCGGGAAAGACATCTTGCAGGCGCAAGCCGACGACGTCGTCGGAACGAATACCCGACATCGACTCCATCGCCGCATTTAGCCGCACGTAGCGCAAGTCGGTGGTGAAGATGCCGATGCCGACGGGACTGTCACCGAACAGCGCATCGAAGATCGCCCGGGCTTGCTCGGCAGCCGCGTGCTCGGCGGCCTCGATCGCCATCGACACGATGCCGACCGGAGTGCCCCGCTCGTCCGTCAGTCGAGCCGCACGGAACCGGTAGTTGACCGTTTGTCCGTCGGGTCGCGTGACCGGCAGATCGCCCGTCCAGGTGTCACCGGCCAGAATGTCGGTGACGCGTTGCCGGCTTTCAGCGTCCCCTTCCGCCGTGGTGGGGAAGTCGACGGACGGCATCCCGACGACCTGATCGCGCCGCCAGCCGAACAACCGTTCCGCCGCGGGATTGAACTCACGGACGACGAGCCCGGTATCGCAGACGATGACGGCCATGTCGAGGTTGCGTAGGAGTCCTTCGGCGATGGCCGAGCGCGGGAATACCTCGCCCTCCGACTGCGCCGGCACCACCGCGTCCACATCAAAAGCCTGACAGATCAGCGGCGCGTTCCGATATGGAGGCGGAGCCGGGGGGCAGGATCGAACCATGCCCGGTCCGCTGCGTGTGAGCGCGCGCGTCGTCGTACCGGAGAACGAGTTGTCGTGGCGGTTTTCACGTTCGCGTGGACCTGGCGGCCAGGGGGTCAACACCACCGACAGCAGGGTCGAGCTGTCCTTCGATGTCGCGCGGACGACCGCACTCGGTCCGGTACTGAAGGCGCGGGCACTCGACCGGCTGGCGGGCCGGCTGGTTAATGGGGTGATCACGGTGACCGCGTCGGCGCAACGTTCGCAGTTGCGCAACCGACAAGCGGCCGAGGACCGGTTGGCTGACCTGCTGCACACGGCAATCGCGCCACCACCGGCGCCGCGGCGCAAGACCAAGCCGTCGAAGTCGTCCCAGGACGCGCGGATCGCCGCCAAGAAGCGTCGCTCGCGCATCAAGGCGCTGCGGCGTCCCGACCGGGAGGACTAACTCAACTGTCCCGCGGTTCCAGCTCCTCGGAGACGGCGGGGGGAGCGGGCCGTTCAAAACTTGCTGGCACCTTGCGCAAATGCTTGTTCATCGAGCGGAACAGAAAGACCATCGCAATCGCCATCGCGACAATCACAACGAGTCCGAGCCAGCCAGCCTGCGCTGGGGCCACACCGTCCCATCCATCGGCGAGATACACGTTCATGACCGTAGCCCAGAGGACAGCTCGCGAACGCCGGCGAACAAGTCGTCCTCCGGCAGCGCTGTGTCCACAAGCGAACGAGCAAGTTGGTAGTCCTCTGTCGGCCAGGCCCGGCGCTGCACATCGAGGGGTACGGCGAACCATCGCCCCGTCGGGTCGACCTGAGTCGCGTGAGCAATGAGCGCCTCGTCGCGCAAATGGAAAAAGTCCGAGCACTCGATCCTGGTCGTGATGCGCCCCACGTCGTCTGGCTTGTCGACCCAGGAAGCCAACCATTCGCTGAACGGTGACTCCAGACCGAGCATGACAACCGCGTCGTGCAGTGCTTGCACGCGCTCCTTGTGAAAGGTCTCTTGGTAGTAGAGCTTCAGCGGCTGCCACGGCTCACCGGTGCCCGGGTAACGCTCCGGGTCGCCGGCCGCTTCGAAGGCCTCCATCGAGATCTTGTGTGTCATCACATGGTCGGGATGCGGATAGCCGCCCTGCTCGTCGTACGTCAGGATCACGTGCGGTCGCTCGAGACGAATGAACCGCACCAGTGGTTCCGCAGCGACCTCCAACGGCTGCACGGCAAAGCAGTCGTCCGGCAGTGGTGGCGGCGGATCACCTTCCGGGAAGCCGGAGTCCATGAAACCGAGCCAGTCCTGACGCACTCCGAGAATTTGGCGGGCGCGCTCCATCTCCTGGCGGCGTACCTCGGGCAGATTTGCAATCACGTCGGGACGGTCCATCGCGGGGTTCAAGATCGAACCGCGCTCACCACCGGTGCAGGTGACGACGACGACATCGACGCCTTCGCGGACATAGCGGGCCATCGTCGCCGCACCTTTGCTCGACTCATCGTCGGGGTGCGCGTGAACAGCCATGAGGCGCAGGGTCACAAGCTCTCCTCGTGAGGGTTCCAACCATTGTCCCCGCTGTTAGCCTGGGGATCTAACCCGTTCAGCGAAGTTCGCTCGAGGAGCATTCCCGTGGTTCAGACCGGCGAGAGCACTGTTACCTGGCTGACCCAAGAGGCTTACGACCGGCTCAAGAACGAGTACGAGTACCTCACTGGGCCGGGTCGGCTAGATCTGTCCAAGAAGATCGAAGCTGCACGCGAGGAAGGCGACCTCAAGGAGAACGGCGGCTATCACGCGGCCAAGGAAGAGCAGGGCAAAGCGGAGGCGCGCATTCGCCAGTTGGACCAGTTGCTGCGCGACGCCAAGGTCGGTGAGGCACCAACCGAAGCCGGCATCGCGGGTCCGGGCATGGTCGTCAGTGTCCGCTACTCCGACGGTGACACCGAGCGCTTCCTCATCGGCTCGCGCGAAGACAGTGCCGGCGATGACCTGGAGATCTATTCGTCTGGTTCGCCGTTGGGTAAGGCGTTGACCGGGAAGCGCGTCGGTGAGACCGCCACGTACTCCCGCCCGCGCGGCGGTGACATGTCCGTCGAGTTGCTGTCCATCGAGCCGTTCTCCGGCTAGAGGAGAGGAGTTCCTGCAATGGCGCAGGACCCGTTTCCCGCCGCCGGGCGTCCCGACGACCGGCAATTTCCCATTGACGGTATCGACCATGTTCGCTTCGCCGTGGGTAATGCGCGGCAGGCAGCGCACTTCTATTCGACCGCGTTCGGGATGCGCGTAACGGCGTACTCCGGTCCGGAGAATGGTGAGCGCGACACCGCGTCCTATGTGCTCGAGTCAGGCGGCGCGCGGTTCGTCATGACGGGAGAGGTGCACAGCGGCACCTGGGTGGGCGAGTCGGTGGCGCGTCACGGCGACGGTGTGGTTGACATTGCGTTGCGGGTGCCTGATGCGGCGCGTGCATACGAGCATGCGGTCGGCGCCGGAGCGCGTGGGGTTGCCGAGCCACAGATCCTCGAGGACGAGACCGGAAAGCTCGTTGTCGCGGCGATCGCGACGTACGGCGAGGTGCGGCACTCTCTCGTTGAGAGATCGGCGTACTCCGGTGTGTTCTTCCCGGGGTATGTCCCCCGCGAGCCGCTAGTCGCACCGCCGGCCAAACGCAGGTTCCAAGCCATCGATCACGTCGTCGGCAACGTCGAGCTCGGTCACATGGACGAGTGGGTCGACTATTACCACCGGGTGATGGGCTTCACGAACATGAAGGAATTCGTCGGCGATGACATCGCCACGGAGTACTCCGCACTGATGTCGAAGGTGGTTGCAGACGGCAGCCGTAAGGTGAAGTTCCCGCTGAACGAGCCTGCGGTCGGCAAACGCAAGTCCCAGATCGATGAGTACCTCCAGTTCTACGGGGGACCCGGGGTGCAGCACATCGCGCTCGCGACCGGCGACATCGTGGGGTCCGTCGAGGCGATGAAGGCAGCTGGCGTGGCATTCCTCGAAACGCCGCCCACCTACTACGACGAACTCGGCTCGTGGGTCGGTGCGACGCGGGTGCCCATCGACGTCCTGCGCGACAACAACATCCTCGCGGATCGCGACGAGGACGGTTACTTGTTGCAGATCTTCACGAAGCCCGTGCAGGACCGGCCGACGGTGTTCTTCGAACTGATCGAGCGGCACGGGTCGATGGGCTTCGGCAAGGGCAACTTCAAGGCGTTGTTCGAAGCGATCGAGCGCGAGCAGGACCGGCGCGGCAACCTGTAGCGCTCAGTCGAGGATCAGCGGGTAGCCCGCTTCCCGCAGCCGTTCGAGTACCTCGTCGCAATGATCCGGTCCGCGGGTTTCTAGTTGTACGGCGACTTCTACTTCGTCGAGGTGCAGCTTGGGACCGGTCCGTAGGTGCTCCACGTCGAGAACGTTGGCCTGGGTTTCGGCCAACACGTCGAGCAAACGCGCCAACTCACCGGGTCGGTCCGGAATGCGCAGCCGGAACGCCAGGAAACGACCGGCAGCCGCGAGACCGTGGCGCAGCACTCGAAGGAGCAGCAACGGATCGACGTTGCCACCGGAGAGAACGACAACGACCGGCGGTGTGAACCGGTGCGCATGCGCCATGACGGCGGCTACCCCTGCCACCCCTGCGGGTTCAACGACGAGCTTGCCGCGCTCGAGACAGAGCAGCAGCGCGCGTGAGATGTCCTCATCGGAAACAGTGAGGACGTCGTCCACGAGTCCCGCGATGTGCGGCAACGTCAGGTCGCCCGGTCGCCCGACCGCAATGCCGTCCGCGATCGTCGCCTGCGTCTCGAGCTGAACCGGATGTCCGGCAGCCAGGGACGGCGGGCATGACGCCGAGCCTTCGGCTTGGACGCCGACGATGTGCACGTCCGGGCGAGCGCCCTTGATGGCCGCGGCGATCCCGGAGATGAGACCACCGCCACCGACCGGCACGACAACGGTCGCCGCATCCGGCACCTGCTCGAGAATCTCGAGGCCCACGGTGCCTTGGCCGGCGATGACATCGGGATGGTCGAACGGGTGCACGATGACGGCGCCTTCGCGATCGGCATAGTCCTTGGCGGCCGTCAAGCAGTCATCGACCGTGCCCGGCACAAAACGCACCTCGGCGCCGTACGCCCTCGTCGCTTCGACTTTGGGCAACGGCGCACCCTCGGGCATGAAGATGAGGGCGCGGGTGTGCAGGAGGCTGGCCGCGAGAGCGACGCCCTGCGCATGGTTGCCGGCGCTGGCCGCAACGACACCGCGGGCGCGCTCCTCGTCGGTCAGGCGGGCGATTCGGACGTAAGCACCGCGAATCTTGAACGACCCGGTGCGTTGCAGGTTCTCGCACTTGAGGTGCACCGCGCCGCCGACCGCGAGCTCCAACGGGCGGGAGCCTTCTATCGGAGTGATCCGGATGACGTCGCCGAGCAGATCCCGGGCGGCCACTACGTCGGCGTACTGCACGAGGCGTGACGTCGTCGTCATGGCTTGGAGTATGGCTCGCTTTGAAAACAGCCGAGCCTGTGGGTTGATGAGGGCGTGCATGACAACCACCCGCTGCCCGGGACCGACGTGGTCGTCGACGGCGTTCGGCTGCGCGTCATCAAGCACGGGCGTGACGGTCACCCGGGTGAGCCGGTGCTGCTGTTCGTTCACGGCCTGGGTACGACGAGCCGGCTCTGGGCCGATGTGGTGCGTGACCTCGAGCACGAGCACCGCAGTGTCGTTCCCGACCTCGCCGGATGCGGGCGCTCTGAACGCCCGCGGCGTCGGAATTGCTCGCCGACTGCTCAGGCTCAGCTGCTCATCAGCCTGCTCGACGAGCTGGGCCACGAGCGAGCTGTCGTCGTCGGCCACGACATCGGCGGCATGGTTGCGGTGCACCTGGCCACGCTCGCGCCGGGACGCGTGCACGCTCTCGTACTGGTAGCGACCCCATTGCATGACGAGGTCTGGCCACCCTCGGCCGCTGTGCCGTTGACGATCCCGTTGGCAGGACGGGCCTACAGCCAGGCACTGCACCTCGGCGGGACCATCGCGCCCCGACTCGTCGCGGGATTCGTCGCGGCACTCGCGGGTCCCACCGGCGTTGGCGAGCCGCCGCCCGACGCCGAGCTCTCGGCCTACACCGCTGCACTGACCTCGCCCGATGGTCCGCGTGGGTTACGTGACGTCGTGTGCGCTGTCGACGCGGCAGCGGCGACCGCCGCGTTGGGTGTGGTCGCGGCGGAGCCACCACCGACGCTCGTCCTGTGGGGCGAGGAGGACTCCCGGCTGGCGCCGGCGTACGGCGAGGGCATCGCCCGAGCGATCCCCGGCGCCGTGTGGGTGCCCGTCGCCGGCGCCGGGCACCTGGTGCCGACGGAGCGCCCGGAACGCGTGGCTGAGGAGATCAGCGGCTTCCTGGCCGACCTCCCCGCCACCGCCGCCGCCGGCTGAACTCCGCCACTGGGTGACTGGCCCAGCGGCGCGCCGTCTGGGTGTGGACCTACCGACCGGCGGCTCACCCAGCAGCGCGGCAGGGAAACTTGTTTGACGCAACCATCGGAGTGGATACATACTTGCTTGTAGCAAGCATCTCCTTGGGAGCCCCGTGACTACCACCACCGCCAACGTGCGCGCCGACCATGCCCTCGGCGAGGCACTCATGACCCTGGCCCGAGCACTGTTCGCACTGCGGGTCAGCCCGCAGACCTTCGGTATCGACCGGCGGGTCGACCGCGCGGCCTACGTCACCCTCGCCCGCGCCACCGACCTCGGCACGGCCCGCATGTCGGACCTCGCCGGCGTGCTCGGGCTTGATCTGTCCACGGTCAGCCGCCAGGTCAAGGCGCTGGAAGATCTCGGGCTACTCGGGCGCACTCCCGACCCGGACGACCGCCGCGCCAGCCTGCTCGAGCCGACCGATGCCGGTCGCGCGCTTGTCGACGACGTGAAGTCGGCATTCGGCGAGCTGATCGAAGCCGCATTGGCCGACTGGTCCGAGCGCGACCGGCGCTCGTTGACGTCGCTGCTGACCCGGCTCGCGGGTGATCTGCAACCAGACCGGGCATCGCAGCTGGTAGCCAGTGTCCTGACCAACGCGGAGAAGTGATGGCCACCACTGCGGCGGCCGCTCGGCCGCCCGTTCAGATGACGCACCGCCAGATCGTGCTCGTGTTCAGCGGTCTCGGTCTCGGGATGTTGCTCGCTGCGCTCGACCAGACGATCGTCGCGACGGCGTTGCCGACGATCGTCGGTGACCTCGGCGGTCTCGACCACTTGTCGTGGGTGGTCACGGCGTACTTGCTGACGTCAACCGCCTCGACACCGTTGTACGGAAAGATCTCCGACCTCTACGGACGCAAGCAGGTCTTCCAGGCAGCGATCATCATCTTCCTGATCGGGTCAGTGCTGTCCGGTCTTGCGCAGAACATGGGCGAGCTGATCGCGTTCCGCGCGATACAGGGCCTTGGTGCCGGCGGTCTGCTCACTCTTGCGTTGGTGATCGTCGCCGACGTGGTGAGCCCGCGAGAACGCGGTCGATACCAGGGCTACTTCGGTGCGGTCTTCGCGCTCGCGAGTGTCGGCGGTCCGTTAGCCGGCGGGTTCTTCGTCGACAACCTGTCCTGGCGATGGGTGTTCTACATCAATGTGCCGCTCGGCATCCTCGCGCTTGTGGTGACGAGCGCGGTGCTCAACCTGCCGTTCCGGCGACAGGAGCACGACATCGACTACCTCGGCGCTGGCGTGCTCGTTGCCGGCGTCAGCGCGCTGCTCCTCGTGACGGTGTGGGGCGGCTCGCAGTTCGCATGGACGTCGCCAATCATCATCGCGCTCGGGATCGCAGGCGTCGTACTCCTTGCCGTCTTCTTCTGGTGGGAGCAGCGGGTCGCCGAGCCGATCCTGCCGCCGCGGCTGTTCCACAACGGCATCTTCAACGTCGCATCAACGCTGATGTTCGTACTCGGCGTTTCGATGTTCGGCGCGATGATCTTCCTGCCCGTGTACTTGCAACTGGTGCATGGTGCCTCCGCCACAGCTTCTGGACTGTTGCTGATCCCGATGATGGTCGGTGTCTTGGTCGCGTCCATCGGAAGCGGCCGCCTGGTCAGCCGGCTCGGGCGGTACAAGATCTTTCCGGTCATCGGTACGGCGCTGATGACGTTCGGCATGTACCTGCTGTCACACCTGACGCTGACGACGTCGTACACGACATTCGGGATCTACATCGCCGTGCTGGGTTTCGGCATGGGCCTGATCATGCAGAACGTCATCCTCGCCGTGCAGAACTCGATGGACATCCGTGACCTCGGCGTCGCCACAGCGTCGGTGACCTTCTTCCGCGCGATGGGTGGCGCCTTCGGGGTCGCCATCTTCGGGGCGATTTTCAACAGCCAGCTGAATCACTGGCTCGGAAAACTCGTCCCAGCTGCAGCAGGCAAGGCCATCAGCACGGGCAACCTGACCGCCAGCCCGGAAGCGGTGCACCGGCTCCCACCGCCCATCCTGGACGGCGTCCTCCAAGGGTTCGTCCATGCACTGCACACACTTTTCCTGGTCGGTACACCGGTGGCTGCAGTCTCGTTCTTTCTGGCGTTGATGCTGAAGGAAGTACGGCTGCGTGACACCCCTGCCATGGGCCAAGACGTCGCCGCGGCAGTTCCCGGCGGCGAGGCGCAGGCCGCTGCGGTCGGCGCCACTATCGACTGATCAGTCGGCGTGCCAGTAACGGTCACCGGCAAGCACGAGTGCGGCGGCGCCAACGAGGCCGGCATCCTGGCCTAGATCTGCTGGCACCACGCGTACGCCACTCGCGAACTCGAGCCGCGCGTGCCGACGGAACGCCTCTTCCAACGGGTCAAAGAGCAGTGGCCCCGCTTGTGCCAGCCCGCCGCCGATGGCTACCACGTCGAGGTCGCAGAGCAGCGTCGCCGACGCGATCGCGATTCCCACGGCTCGTCCTGCTCTCGCGAGCGCGGCCCGCGCGACGGGGTCCCCCCTGCCCGCATCGTCGGCAAGGTCGCGACCGGTCAGCCCGGTCGTGCCGGGCCGCCACCCTTGGTCCGTCGCCCACTGCACGATGGCAGGACCGCGGGCAATGGCTTCGAGGCAGCCATAACCGCCGCATACGCACGGTGGACCATCCGGTTCCACGACGACGTGACCGATGTGGCCGGCGTTGCCACTCGCCCCGTCGATGAGCCGGTCACCGAGCACCAAGCCGCCGCCAACCCCGGTCGACACGACGATGCCAAGCACGTGTTCGCGATCGCGGCCCGCCCCGCGCCAGTGCTCGCCGACAGCGACGCACACTGCATCGTTGTGTACGCGCACTGGCACGTTCGGATAGAGCTCGGCCAGCCGGGCACGTAACGGGAAGTCGCGCCACGCAGGAATGTTCAGTGGTGACACGTCGCCGACGGGCCATGTCATTGGGCCGCCGCAGCCGACGCCGACACCGACTGGAGTGCGTCCGTCTTTGGTGACGCGGTCGATCAGCGAGGTGAGCGTCGCCCAGAGCTGTTCGGCGTCGACCGTTCCTGCCGGCGGTGTCGGCACGCGATCGGAGACGTCGATGCGTCCCGTGCGATCGACGATGGCCGCAGCCAACTTTGTCCCGCCGAGGTCGAGGGCCAGAACGCTGTCAGGCACGAGACGTCCCGCGCGCGGCCGACGGTCCGGAACCGAACGCGAGAACCGACGCCGTGAAGCCATGAAGGTGGTTGCGTCCACCGACCGGACCGATCTCACCTGCTGCAAAGAATCCGGCCACGCCCGCGGTAGCGAGTCCACGACGTACGGCGAGAACGTCGTGGTCAGCTGATGCGAACAGGTTTCCGCCGCGTCCGTTGCAGGAGAAGAGCAAGGCACCTTCGACCGTGTCGAAGCCGGAGCGTTCGTTGAACCGGTCGAGCAGGATGCGCAAGTCCTCGTCGGCGGCCTCGGCGTCCCGCACCTGGAATCGAACAGTGCAACCGACGTCGACGACGTCCCCGATCACGACGCCACCGGTCTCGCGGTCAGCGCCGAGAACGCCGCGGATCAAGAAGTCACCGCGTTCGTGCTCTTCGGCGTACTCATCCATCGCGATGCCGATGTGCATTCCGGCGGACACGAGCGCTTGTTCGCTGGGCTCCAATGCGTTGACGACGGCTTCAAGCTTGTCGAAGGCACGAGTGCCGGCAAGGCCCAAAATGATGTTGCCGTCGACAGCAGTCACGGTCATCGCTGGTCCGACCGGTCGGCATCCCTGACTGACCAGTGCCTGCGCGGCGACGGGACCGCCGAGAACGACGCCGACCGCACCCCGCTCGACTACTCGCCCGTCAACGAGCAGCCGCGTGGATCCTGCTCCGCGCGGACCAGTTGCGAGCCCGCCGACAATCGGCAGATCGGCGAGCGCTTCGTTCGACCGCTCGACGAAGCCGTCAGCGGGAAACGACCACGGGTCCGCGAGCAACACCACGACGGCGTCGTCGTCTAAGCGCTCCGGAAGCCCGACGACGGCGAGACCACCGTCGGTGCGCATCACTTCGAGATGGAATGTGCGGACCGAGGCACCGGGCATGACGGCAGTCCACACGCTGACGGCGTTGGTCGCCTCGACCCCGCGCGCACCGCCGATGACACCACCGGCCGTGCACCCGAGCGTCGCCGCCGCCCCCGAGATCTCAGCGGCGCGAGCCGCGGCCGCGCCGGCGGCGTCGGCGTCGTCGCTGCAGATGAACACGCACGCCAGATCAGGTTGGCGACCGGCCAACGGTTCGAGCGCTTGACGGGTGGCCGACTCGGCGGCCCGGACGAGATCAGGGTCACTCGCCAGTCCATCTCCGAATCGCGCCACGGACACAGTCTCCTTGATCCCGGGGACTACCGTGAAGCGGTGACCTCACCGCCGCCATCAGCACAGGCCCCGACACCGCGAACACTGTCCGAGCTGCGCACGTCCGCTCATGAGCACAAGACCGTCAAGGCAGAGCTGCGGGACAACCTCCTCATCGGCCTTCGGGAGGGTGCGGAGCGCTTCCCGGGCATCATCGGGTTCGACGACACCGTGCTGCCACAACTCGAGCATGCCCTGCTGGCCGGCCACGACATGGTGCTGCTCGGCGAGCGTGGTCAGGGCAAGACTCGGCTCATCCGCACGCTCATCGGCCTGCTCGACGAGTGGACGCCCGTCATCGCCGGCTGCGAGATCAACGACCACCCCTACGCGCCCGTCTGCGTCGGCTGCCGTCGCCGCGCCGACGAGCTCGGTGACGACCTGCCAATCGCGTGGAAGCACCGCAGCGAGCGGTACGGCGAGAAGCTTGCGACTCCCGACACCTCAGTCGGTGACCTGATCGGCGACGTGGATCCGGTGAAGGTTGCCGAGGGCCGGACTCTGGGCGACCCGGAGACGATCCACTACGGACTCGTGCCGCGGACCAACCGCGGCATCTTCTCGGTCAACGAGCTCCCCGACCTGGCCGAGCGCATCCAGGTCGCGCTGCTGAACGTGTTGGAAGAACGCGACATCCAGGTGCGCGGCTACGCGCTGCGCCTGCCACTCGACCTGATGCTCATTGCGAGCGCTAACCCCGAGGACTACACCAACCGCGGTCGCATCATCACGCCACTGAAGGACCGGTTCGGCGCAGAGATCCACACGCATTACCCGCTGAGGCTCGACGACGAGATCTCCCTGATCCGGCAAGAGGCGTTCCTGCACTGGGGACCGGACGCGGTGTCCGCGATGCTGCCCGACCACCTGATCGAGGTGCTCGCGCGTTTCACCAGGCATGTACGCGAGTCGCCGGCGATCGATGCGCGCTCTGGTGTCTCCGCGCGGTTTGCCGTCGCGGCCGCCGAGACGGTTGCCGCTTCCGCCGTACGCCGCGCCGCACTCACCGGCGAGGAACCAGCCGTTGCCCGAGTGTGCGACCTGCCCGCCGTCGTCGAGACATTGCGCGGCAAGGTGGAGTTCGAAGCCAGCGAGGAGGGCCGCGAAGCAGAGGTGCTCGCGCACCTGCTCAAACGCGCCATCAATGACACCTTCCGCGCCCGGCTCGCCGGTGCGGACCTCTCCGGCCTACTCGCGAAGTTCGACGAAGAAGGAACGGTCGAAAGCGGACCGCTCGTCCCGGCCGGTGTCTTGCTGCAGCGAGTCGGACCAATGCCCGGGCTGGCGAAGCTGCTCGAACGGCTCGGGATGGACGAGGGCGCCGAGACACCAGGGCTTGCTGCGGCGGCCATCGAGTTCGCGCTCGAGGGGTTGCACCTCGGCCGCCGACTGTCGAAGGACGACCTACCCGGCCGGACTGTGTATGGCGGTTGACCGCGACCGCTACCGCTACGGCGCCTGGCAGGGCGGCGCGGATCCGCTGGCTCCGCCCTACGACGTAGCCCAAGCACTCGACGCACTCGGCGACGACGTGCTCGCGGGTGCCAGTCCGCGCGACGCCCTTTCCTCCTTGCTGCGTCGCGGCGCCGACGGCCTGCGCGGTCTCGACGACCTCATGCGGCGCGTCCGCCAGCAGCAGCGCGAAGCCCGCAACCGCGGCCGGCTCGACGGCACCCTCGAAGAGGTACGCAACCTGCTCGACCAGGCGCTCGAACAAGAACGCGCCACGCTGTTCCCGGATCCGTCCGACGACGCACGCCTGCGCGAAGCCGAGCTCGACACGCTTCCCAACGACACTGCGCGTGCCGTGCGAGCGCTCGCCGACTACGAGTGGAAGTCGCCCGAGGCGGCTGCGACGTACGAACAGATCAGGGATCTGCTGCGGCGCGAGGTCCTCGACAGCCAGTTCCGTGGCATGAAGCAAGCGCTGGAAGGCGCGAGTCCGCAAGACATGCAACGTGTCAAGGACATGCTGGCCGACCTCAACGCGATGCTGGATGCGGATGGGCGCGGCGAGGACACGACCGAGACGTTCGGGCAGTTCATGGACAACTACGGCGACTTCTTCCCGGAGAACCCACAGACACTCGAAGAACTCGTCGACGCGCTCGCGCGTCGCGCAGCGGCCGCGCAACGAATGCTCGCATCGCTGTCCCCGGAACAACGCGACGAGCTGTCCAACCTCATGGCAGCAGCGATGGAGGACATGGGCCTCGCGCACGAGATGAGCCGTCTCGGCGATGCGCTGCGGGCGCGCCGTCCGGATCTCGACTGGAGCCGGCGCGAACGAATGCGTGGTGAGGACCCGCTCGGTCTTGGCGATGCCACGACCGCGCTGGAGGAGCTCGCCGATCTCGACGAGCTCGAGTCGACGCTCGGTCAGGATTACCCCGGTGCGTCCCTCGATGACGTCGACGACGAAGCCGTCGAACGTGCGCTCGGTCGCCAGGCAGTCGACGACGTTGCTCAGCTCCGTCGCATCGAGCGCGAGTTGGAACGCCAGGGCTATCTCACTCGCGATGGCGGCCGGCTCGAGCTGACACCGCGCGCAGTACGCCGAATCGGCGCAACCGCGCTGCGTCGGGTGTTCGACTCGATCGAGTCACGCGGACGCGGCGATCACGAGACACCGGACGCAGGCGCTGCCGGCGAGTTGACCGGCGCAAGCCGGGAGTGGCGGTTCGGTGACGAGCAGCCGCTCGACGTCGTACGAACCGTGCGCAACGCGATCATGCGCCAAGGTCCGACTGGCGGTCCGGTGCGTCTCGCGGTCGAGGACTTCGAAGTGCACGAGACCGAGCGTCGCGCAAGCGCAGCCGTCGCGCTCCTCGTCGACTTGTCGTATTCGATGGCGCTGCGCGGAACGTGGGGTCCGGCCAAGGCAACCGCGCTCGCTCTGCACTCACTCGTCTCGACGAAATACCCGCAGGACGCCATCGAGGTCATCGGGTTCTCGAACTACGCACGCCGGCTCAAGGCGACCGACTTGGCTGGCCTGTCGTGGGACATGGTGCAGGGCACGAACCTGCAGCACGCCCTCATCCTCGCGGGACGTCACCTCGCCAAGCATCCCGACTCAGAGCACATCGTCATGGTGGTCACCGACGGCGAGCCGACCGCACACCTGCTGCCCAACGGTCGATCGGAGTTCTGCTGGCCGCCCCTTGCCGAGACGCTCGAGCTGACGCTCGCCGAGGTGGAGAAGATCACGCGCCGCGGGGCGACCATCAACGTGTTCATGCTTGACGACGAGCCGCCACTCCTTCGATTTGTGGAGGCGGTGGCCCGGCGCAACGGGGGGCGGGTCTTCTCGCCGTCGGTAGACCAACTCGGTGACTACGTCGTCAGCGACTACATCCGGGCGCGTAAGGGACGGCGTCGTACTGCCTAGGCAGGAGTCCGCGAACAAGTGGCGAAAGGGATCGGATGCCTCAGCTGCCTGAACTCTCCCGGGTGAGCGGTCGACTTGGCGCTTTCGGCGGCAAGCTCGCGCTGCTCATCGTCGCGATCGGCCTGCTCGTCATCGGGATCGGCTGGAACGGCGCCGCCGGTCGAGGGAGCCAGATCGAGGTGACGCTGTCGGACGGCACCAAGACCCACATCACGGATTCACGTGCGCAGTTCCCCTGGCTCCTCTCGGGTGGGTTTCTCGGGCTGGGCCTCATCGTCGTCGGATCCGCGCTTCTCGTCAGCCACTCACATCGTGCCGATCGCGCCCGCTTGGAGGCGAAGCTCGACGAGCTCGTCGACGCGGTCAGCATGCCGGCCCGGCGAGCCGTCGCTCCGAGTGACGTGTCGGGACTTGTCGCGGCCGGGTCGACGTCCTACCACCGGCCGGACTGCCGACTGGTTGATGGTCGCGACGAGACCCAGCTCCTGACTCCTGCCGAGGCGGCCGAACGCGGCCTGTCCGCGTGCCGCATCTGCGCACCGGACGCCGTGGAGATTCAGCCCAGATAGGTCTTGCGCAGGTTGCCCGATTTCTCGAGCTCTTTACCGGTCCCGTCGAACGTGATGACGCCCTTCTCCATGACGAGCGCACGATCGGCATAAGGCAGCACGCCGACGTTCTGCTCGACCATGACGACAGTGGTGCCGTCGGTGTTGATCTGCTTGACGATCTGGAACACGGTTTCCGCGAGTTTGGGCGACAAACCGAGAGAAGCTTCGTCGACGAGCAGCAACCGTGGCCGGCTCATGAGCGCGCGGCCGACGGCGAGCATCTGTTGCTCGCCGCCCGACAACGTGCCAGCGAGCTGGTCTGCACGTTCCTCCAATCGCGGGAAGTATTCGAAGACGCGGGCCATCTGCTCGGACATCGCGGACCGTCGTGTCCATGCGCCCAGCTCGAGGTTCTTGCGCACCGAGAGGTCGGGGAAGACGCGGCGTCCCTCGGGTACGAGTGCGACGCCGCGTTCGACGATGTGCGAGGTGCTGCGTCCGGTCAACGGCTCACCGTCGAAGATGACCTGACCGCGTGTCGTTGGCAACAGCCCAGCGATCGTGTTCACCGTGGTCGTTTTGCCAGCGCCGTTGAGACCGAACATCACGGCTGTCTGACCTTCACCCACCGAGAACGACACGTCGTGCAGCACGTTCATCGGGCCGTAGCCAGCTTGAATGTCATTGACCTCGAGCAGGCTCATTCTGCTGCCTCTTCCAGCGCTTCAGGTGCCTCGCCACCGAGGTAGGCCGCAACGACGTCCGGGTGGTTGCGAATCGCCTCGGGTGCGCCTTCCGCGAGCAGTTGCCCGAAGTTCAGCACGTAGACGTAGTCGCACACACGGGTGACCAACGGCACGTGGTGCTCGATGAGCAGCATCGTCAGGCCGAGTTCTCTGCGCAGTGCCAGCAACCGATCGCCGAGTTCGTGCGACTCGTCCGGGCCCATGCCGGAGGACGGTTCGTCGAGCAACAGGATGTCGGGATCGGTTGCGAGCGCGCAGCCGAGCTCGAGCAGCTTCAACGTGCCGTAGGACAGGCCACCCACGCGAAGGTCGCGGACGTCCTCCAACCCGAGGAGCTCCAGGATCGCGTCGGCCTTGGCCGTGAGCTCACGCTCCCGTGCGAGCACGGTCGGCGTGCCCACGATGCCGGTGAGCGCGTCGTACCCAGCATGTGCATGCTGCGCGGTCTTGAGGTTCTCCAGCGCCGTCGCACCCTTGACCATGCCGACGTTCTGGAACGTCCGCCCAAAGCCCATCGCGGCCTTCTTGTGCGGCGGCACGTTGGTCACATCCTGATCGCGGTACCGCACCCGACCGCGGTTGGGCTTGTAGAACCCGGTAACGCAGTTGAACAGCGTGGTCTTGCCGGCGCCGTTCGGCCCGATCAGTCCGACGATCTCCCACTCGTCGACCTTGAGCGAGACGTGGTCCAACGCCTGCAAGCCGCCGAAGCGAATCGAGACCCCGTCGAGCTCAAGCACGGACATGTCGACCGCCCACGTCCGCCGACTCGGATTCGTCGTGGAAGGTGAAGCGTCCGCCGGCGAGCCACCGGCCGATCGGTCGCACGACCTGACCGAGTCCACCAGGATTCATGATGATCGTCTGCAGCAGCAACGTGGCACCGATCAGCCCCGGCACGTAGTTCTTGTGGTCGACGTACCAGTCAGCGCGACCAATGGTATTGAAGAACCAGTCGAGGATCGGGTTGAGCAGTCCAAAGAAGGCCGACGCGATGACGACGCCCGATCGCGAACCGAGCCCGCCGATGACGACCATCACCAGGAAGATGAGCGCCAGCGTGAAGCCCGCGGGATATGTGTAGGTCTTGTCGGAGAACGACTCGGTGTAGAACGCGAATATGCCTCCGGCCAGGCCGGCTATGGCTCCCGACAGCGAGAAGGCCAGCAGCTTGTAGCGCACAACGTCGACCGCAAAGGCTTGCGCGACCAGTTCGCTCTCACGAAGGGCGTTCACGGCTCGGCCCGCCTTGGTCCTCGTGAACGACCAGTCGACGTAGAGCACTACAGCGACAGCGGCCAGGCAGAACAGATAGAAGGCGCCATCACCGGCGAGTGCAGCAGGACGTACGGCGGTGACACCAGCGCTGTGGCCGTTGAGCGACTCGATCGTGAAGACGACGTCGGCCGCGACCGCGCCGAACACGAGCGTGACGAGCGCCAGGTAGAGCCCACTGATCCGCAGTGCAACTGCACCGAGGACCAACGCGGTCGCTGCACCGATGCCAACGGCGGCGGCAATGGAAAGCGCGAACAAGAACGGATCTGTCGCCGTCACGGTGTTCGTGTGGACGATGTTGGAGGCCACGAGCGCGCCGACTCCGACGAAGGCCTGCTGCCCGAGGGAGATCTGGCCGGCATAGCCGACCAGGATGTTCATGGAGATCCCGATGACGGCATAAATCGCGGCCAGGCTGCAGTCGCTCAGCACCTTGGACCCCAACCCGAACGGCACGCCGAGGACCACCGCTACGACGGCCGCGATAACGACTGCTCGGGCGAGCATGCCGGCGACCGTGACTGTCGCCAGCCGGGGAGTCGGCAATGTCTCAGACCCAGCCGCCATCAGCCCGTCACGCTGCCTTACCGAGCAGCCCGCGCGGCCGGACCAGCAGCACGAGCAGCAGGAAGACTGCGACCGTCACCTCGCCCGAACCGTGGAGCGTGTCCAGACCCGGGATGTACTTGACGTCGGCGTTGGCAAAGGCCTCGATGAGACCCATCCCCAACCCGCCAACGAAGGCGCCCGGCAGGCTCGTCATCCCACCGAGGACCGCGGCCGCGAAGGCGGTCGTCAAGGCGGTGCCCGTAAAGACGCCAGGGAACAGTGATGAGCCTGGCAGGGACAGGACCACGCCGGCAACGCCGCCGAGCAAGCCCGCGAAGCCCCAGGTGATCATCGAGATGCGCTCGACCGAGATGCCGACGACGCGGGCCGCGGTGGCGTCCTGGCTCACCGCAAGGATGGCAGTGCCGGTCGCCGTGTAGCGGAAGAACAGGAACGACCCGACGGCGAGCACTGCTAGTGCGATCAGCTTGATGATGTCCTCATAGAGGATCGCGACCCCATCGACGGTGCCGAGTCGCGGTGAGATGCCAAGCACATCGCTGATCGATTCCAGGTTCGCGGTCGCCGGATAGGCCAGCCCTTCGAGGGCGATCAGCAGCAAGGCGACGCCGACGGTGCCGACGACGAGGACGACCCGCGGCCGGTCGAACATCGGCCGGATGACAACCCGTTCCGTTGCAAGGGCAACGCCGACGGAGGCGAGAACACCGAGGATCAGTGCCACGAGGTACGGCACGTTCGGCAGGTTGAGGCCGAACACGGTCGCGCCGCTGGCAAACCAGAAAGCCACTAGTCCGCCGACGGTTGCGAACTCCCCCTGCGCGAAGTTGAAAATGCGGTTGGACTTGTAGACAAGAACGAGGCCCAGACCGAGAAGACCGTACGCAGCACCTTGAAATACACCACCGAACAACGGCGCAACCAGACTCGACTGCGCGTCGAGGGCAAGGACATCCATCAGCGCTTCAGGTACGTGCTGCCGACGGTGTCCCACGAGCCCGGCTTGCCATTCTGGTTCGACTCCGCTTTACGGCAGTTGATCAGCTGACTCCACGCCCCCGTCCCGCCGAAGTGGGTCTTGCCGCCGTAGACCAGTGGCGGATAGACCGAACCCGGGACGGTTGCTTGCAGCGTGCGCGAGATGAAGTTCTCCCGCGTGAGGTTGCCCGATGCGTTCTTCAGCAGGTCCCAAAGGATGGCCGACAGACCCCAGAGACCCCACTCGATGTCGTCGTACTTCCCGCCGTAGGCCTTCACGAAGTCCGACGTGACGCGGTCATAGCCCGGTGCCGGTGACAGGAACCACGCATGCCTGTCGATGAGCCGTCCGGTGTTGCCGCAGATGACCTGCGCGACCGTCATCTCGGTGAACGTCACGCCGGGACCGGTCCAGTTGACACTGGGGAGGCCGGACTGCTTGTAATAGCCGCCGGCCAAGAAGATGAAGTAACCGGGCGCCGCGTCCACGAAAATCGTCTTGTAACCATCGGCGGCGAGTTGGCGGCCACGCGCATCAGCTTCGGACTGATAGTTACCGTTCTGGTTGATCCGCTGCACGTCGTAGGTGATGTTCGCCGCGTCGAGTGCGGCGGTGATGCCGGCGGTCGCGTCATCGAAATTACCCGAGTTACCGGTGATGATCGCCCACTTCTTGCCGGTCTTCGCCGCCTTCGGGTTGAGGAAACCGTGGTCCTTGGCGTTGCGAACGACGAGGTCGCCTTGCTGCGCATACGTCAAACTGAGCGCAAAATAATTCTTGAGGTTGGTCAGGCCGTTCGATGTCACGCCGGCCGACAGGTACGGCGTACCCGTGCGCTGGATCGTCGGGTTCGTGGCGCACGCCTGGATCTGGTCGGTGCCAGCGCCGCCGATCACGAGAAAGTCGTGCGAGGTCATCTCCTTGCAGACGACATTGGCCTGGTCGGGCTTGTAGGTGTCGTCCTGGAAGTCCACGTGCACCTTCCGCCCGCAGACGGTGTGGCCGGGTTGGTCCCAGAACTTCTGCGCACCGATGCGGAACGACGTGTTGGGGAACGGCAGGCCGGTGCCAGTCAGCGGTGCATGCAAGCCAATGTTGATCGTGGAGGAGGTGATCCCGGTTGTGTTACCTCCGGACGGCACTGCGCAGCCGCCAGGCAGGTTGTTACCGCCACCGGGGTTGTTGTTGCCGCCCGAGCCGTTGCTACCGCTGCCGGAACCGCCCACGCCGCCACCACCGACCGAGCCGCCTGGGCCCGACGTGACTCCGCCTGCGCCGTTGTTTCCCGACGTACCGCCGACACCTCCAGCGCCTGCACCATTAGCGGCGCCGTTGCCTCCGACCGTGCCGCTCACCGCAAGGCTGTCCGTGGCTCCCGTCTTGAGACCGCAGCCGGCGGCAAGCAGCAACACGGCGACACCGGCGGCAAGCGCGCGGCGTGGTGACATCGGGGTCATCGAGTCTCCAGAGTCAGAGCGGTACGACGGGCGCGGAGCACCCGATCGAGGCGGCTGCCTCGTCCCTGTCCGGTCGGCGCGCCGGCGAGGTCGACGCCCCCGGCGTCGCCCACAACAAGCGAAACGAGGACGAGCGCGGCCAAAACAAGAACGCCGATGAGCCAGAAGCCGACCGGTGGCAGCGATGCGGCCGGCGCAACGTGGCGACCCGACGCGAGAGGTGTCGGGGCGAGCTGTGGTGACGGCGCGAGCGAGGGCGCAGCGACGCCACCGGTGTCGACGGATGGTGCGCCGCCCACCCCTCCAGTAAGCGAACCTGTTCCACTCGTGTCGATTGGTGGCACTTGTTCCGTGGGGTTGGGCGCCACCGTCGATGGATCCGTGGGCGTGGAGACGACCGGCGGCTCGTAGACCAGCGCTGCCGTCACCGAAGTGGGAGCCGCGAAGTTCAGCTGGAACGGCGGGGTGGAAGCGCTGCCAGTACCAGGCTTGTGCCGGATGGCCACACCGGTGTTGACGTCAGATATCCAGCGCTGCGCGATGGCCGGAATGCTGAAGGTGTACGTGCCGGCCTTGGTGTTGGCCGTGCCCACAGCGGCGATCGTGCTCGAACAGTCCTCGGATGGTTTCTCGACCCACGGCTGGCTCGGTCCGTTGCTCCAGGTTCGCTCGGGGAGGCAGGCGATGAGCGACGGTGCACTGCGCTGCAGTTGTGCCGTCTTCTTGTCGAGCGCGATGGTGAACGAGAACGCGGAGATCGAGGCGCCGGCCGGGACGCCGGACAGGTCGAAAGCGAGGTAGGTCTCCTTGCTCGGTTGATCCCTGTCATCCTGCGTACCGCCCGTGTAGGCGACGGCCATGTCGTCCTTCGGTACGCCGGACGGCTCGGGCGCAGTTTCGACGCCGGTGCCGGCTGCCGCGTCCGCCTGTTTGTACCAGTACCACCCCGACTGGACGACCTTCTGCACCCCAGTGACCGCAGGCAGCGTCGCGCTCGAGGCGTGCGTCATCGGCATCGCTGCCCCGAAGCCGGCGGTGAGACCGCCGAGCAACAACGCGCCTATCAGGAACTGCGCCGACCTCCGCATTTGCGCCTGACCTTCGACGGGTAACCGCCTGACTCCTGCCGCTAGCCTGCCAGCGGCCTGTCAGGATCGAAAGGTGCGCCTGCCGATCCCCCGTGACCTGCGGGAGCTGCCCCGTGAGGTGGGCGCCCTTGTCGCGGTGGCCTTTGCGGTGGCAATCGGGTTCGGGATCGTGGCGCCGGCCATCCCCGGCTTCGCCCGCAACTTCGGCGTGGGCCGCGCGGCTGCCGGGGCTGTCATCAGCGCGTTCGCGTTCGCCCGGCTCGCCTCAGCGCTGTTCGGCGGGCGGCTGGTCGACCGGTTCGGTGAGCGCGACATCCTCGCGCTCGGGATCGGCATCGTGGCGGTGAGCAGCGCGCTCGCCGGCCTTGCGCAGAACTACACCCAGCTCATCGTCCTCCGCGGTGTCGGTGGGGTCGGCTCGGCGATGTTCACGGTCAGTGCGTTGTCGCTCCTCCTACGCTCCGTACGACCGGACCAACGCGGCAAGGCAAGTGGAATGTTCACCGGCGGCTTCCTGCTCGGCGGGATCGCCGGTCCCGTGCTGGGCGGCTTCATCGTCGACGTCTCGATCCGGTTGCCATTTTTCCTGTACGCCGGGACGCTCGCCGTCGCCGGAACGATCGGCCTGACGATGCTGCCCCGTGAGCCGTCCCGGTCCAAAGCTTCAGTGCTCGACCGCCCGGAAAGGGTCAGTCTCGGTCAGGCGCTCAAGAATCCGGCGTTCCGCGCGGCGATGATCACGAACTTCGCCGACCAGTGGGCTGTGCTCGGTGTGCGGTTCGTGCTCGTGCCGCTCTATGTGGTCGAGCAGTTGGACCGCGGTGCCATCTGGATCGGCATCGGATTCGCGATCGTCGCGGGCGTCAACGCACTCATGTTGCTGCCTTCTGGCCGCTTCGCGGACCGTCATGGTCGCAAGCCAGTGATGATCGGCGGCTGCGTCATCAGTGCGGCCGCCATGGTGATCCTCGCCTTCGAACAGTCGTTGCCTGGCTACCTCCTGGCGATGCTGGTGCTCGGTATCGGCTCGGGAATGCTCGACGTCGCACCGGCCGCCGTGGTTGGCGACGTCATCGGCGGTGGCGGCGGGCGGCCGGTGGCGGCGTACCAGATGGCCGGTGACACGGGCACCGTCTTCGGCCCGGTTATCACCGGACACATCGTGGACGCGACGTCGTACAAGGCGGCCTTCGCTACTACGGGCGGAGTGCTTGCCGCGGCCGCGATGCTGGTCGCTCTCGCGCCGGAAACGTTCCGGGGCTCAGCCCAGCGCGACGGTGAGGTCGGCGAGCAGGTCGTCGATGTTCTCCAAACCGACCGAAAGCCGGACCAGGTCTGACGGCACCTCGAGCTCCGAGCCGGCGACGCTTGCGTGGGTCATGCGACCGGGATGCTCGATCAGCGACTCCACCCCACCGAGTGACTCGGCGAGAGTGAAGAGTTTGGTCGCGCCGACGACAGCCAGCGCCGCGTCCGCCCCGCCCTCCACCCGGAAGGACACCATCCCGCCGAGCCGGCGCATCTGCTTCGTGGCAACGTCGCCTTCTGGGTAGTGCACGGCGGTGACGCGCTTGTGGGTGCGCAGCATGTCAACGATGCGTTCGGCGTTGTCGCAGTGCCGGTCCATGCGCACGGCAAGCGTCTTGGCGCCGCGCAACACGAGCCAGGCGTCGAACGGCCCGGCCACGCCGCCCATCGCGTTGTGATGGAACGCGACGTTCTCCGCAAGCGCGTCGTCATTGACGACGAGCGCCCCACCGACAACGTCGGAATGCCCACCGAGGTACTTCGTCGTGGAGTGCACGACGACGTCCGCCCCCATCGTCAGTGGCTGCTGGAGGTACGGCGTTGCGAAGGTGTTGTCGACGACCATCAGCGCGCCACTGTCGTGGGCGATCTGCGCGAGCGCCTCGATGTCGGTCACCTTGAGGAGCGGATTGGTCGGGGTCTCACACCAGATGGCCTTGGTTGTCTTCTGCAAAGCGGCCAACACCGCACTCTGGTCCGTCTGGTCGACGGCGGTCCACCGCAGCCCCCAGCGCTCGAGGACGCGCGCGACGAGCCGATACGTCCCGCCGTAGGCATCGCTCGGGATGATGACGTGGTCTCCCGGTGAGCAAACGGCGCGGAGCACGGTGTCCTCGGCGGCCATGCCGCTCGCGAAGGCGAACCCGTGCGTGCCCGCCTCCATTGCCGCGAGGCAGGTCTCGAGCGCCGCACGGGTCGGGTTGCCGCTGCGGGAGTACTCCCAGCCACCGCGCAGACCGCCGACGCCGTCCTGCTTGTAGGTCGACACCTGGTAGATCGGCGGCACCACGGCCCCGGTCAGCGGATCTGGCTCCTGGCCCGCGTGGATGGCGATCGTCTCGAATCCGGTCACAGAGGTGACGCTAGCCGCCCGCGTATCCCCGCCGAGACGCCCGCCATCCCAAGCGCTGAATGTGAATTCATTGGCCGGTAGCTTCACATTCGCTGCGTGCGCCGACGGCTCAGTTCACCAGCGGCGGTGCGTGGGAACGTCGGACGGGGCGACGTGGTTGCACTATCCGGAAGCACAGGAAGGATGTCTCCCATGTTGTTCGGTTCCAAGAAGACGACGATGGTCACCACCGACGAGGCGCTCCCCGGGCGCGGGCAGGAGATGCCCGGTGTCCCGGTGCAGCACGCCGTCCTGGGCACATCGCTCAAGCCGCCGTACCCGGATGGCCTGGAGACCGCGTACTTCGCACTCGGCTGCTTCTGGGGTGCCGAGCAGAAGTTCTGGCAGACCGATGGTGTCTACACGACAGCGGTCGGCTACCAGGGCGGGTTCACCGAGAACCCGACGTATGAAGAGGTCTGTTCCGCGCGCACCGGTCATACCGAGGCGGTGCTCGTGGTGTTCGACCCGGCGAAGGTGAGCTACGCCGACCTGCTCAAGGTGTTCTGGGAGAACCACGACCCGACACAGGGCATGCGTCAGGGCAACGACGTCGGCACGCAGTACCGGTCAGCGATCTATTACACGAACGACGAGCAGAAGGCTGTGGCCGAAGAGTCCCGCGCCGCCTACGAGCAGGAGCTGAAGAAGGCCGGGTACGGCGAGATCACCACTGAGATTGCGTCAGCGGGTCCGTTCTACTTCGCCGAGGACTACCACCAGCAGTACCTGTACAAGAATCCACAGGGCTACTGCGGCATCGGCGGCACAGGCGTCTCCTGTCCGGTGGGCCTCACAACCACCACGTCGGACTGAACGACCAGCGCACGGCCCTGGCCAACCCCGTCCGCGCATCGAGCGTTCTCGCTCGGGCTCGTGGTTGTGGCGCTAGGCCCGGATATCCGGGTCCACCGCCGCAACCATCTTTCTGGAGAAGCACGTAGACCACGCTGGAAGAGGCGTTATTCCGCTACGGCGGACGTTTGTGTGCTGGTGCACGTCTAAGTAGCACACAAACGCGGGCGTTGGCGATCTTGGTGAGCGTGAAGGTTCGGGTCCCCTAGTGAGTTTGTGTGCTGTTGCACTTCGAATCAGCACACAAATTCCCAGCCGGCGGCGCGGCGGTCAGCGGGCGGCGAGGAAGCCGAGCAGGTCGGTCCGCGTCAGGATGCCACGCGGTTTGCCATCGTCGTTGACGACCACGGCATCCGCCTGCTCCAGCGCCGACAACGCGGCGGCGACCGACTCCCCCGCACCGACCATCGGCAGTGGCGGCGACAGGTGACGTTCCAGCTGATCCGCAAGGGCCGCGGTCCCGGCGTACAACGCATCGAGCAGGTCGCGTTCGGCGACTGAGCCGACGATCTCTGCCGCCATCACGGGTGGCTCTTGCTTGACGACGGGCATCTGCGAGACGCCGTACTCGCGCAAGATGTCGATGGCGTCGCGCACCGTTTCGTTCGGATGCACGTGCACGAACTCCGGCAGCCGACCCTGCTTGCGATCGAGCACGTCCCCAACAGTGACGGCGCCCGGCGTGCTGAGGAACCCGTAGTCCGCCATCCACTCGTCGCTGAATATCTTCGACAGATAGCCGCGTCCGCTGTCGGGCAGCAGTACGACGATCACATCGTCGGCTGAGCCCTCCCGTGCAACGGTCACCGCGGCCGCGACCGCCATGCCGCACGACCCACCGACGAGCAAGCCTTCCTCGCGGGCAAGGCGTCGCGTCGTGACGAATGAGTCCTTGTCCGAGACCGCGACGATGCGATCGCAGATGGACGGGTCATACGTCGTCGGCCAGAAGTCCTCACCGACACCTTCGACGAGGTAGGGCCGCCCCGTGCCGCCGGAGTAGACCGACCCCTCCGGGTCGGCGCCGATGATCTGCACCCGGCCACCGGACTGCTCCTTGAGATAGCGACCAACGCCGGTGATGGTGCCGCCGGTGCCGACGCCGGCGACGAAGTGCGTGATTCGCCCTTCGGTCTGGGTCCAGATCTCGGGCCCGGTCGATTCGTAGTGCGACAACGGGTTGTTCTCGTTCGCGTACTGGTTCGGCTTCCACGCACCGTCGATCTCAGAGACCAGCCGGTCAGAAACGCTGTAGTACGAGTCCGGGTGCTCCGGAGGAACGGCTGTCGGGCACACCTCGACGTCCGCGCCGTACGCCCGAAGCACTGAGATCTTGTCGCCGCTCACCTTGTCGGGGACGACGAACACGCAGCGATATCCCTTCTGCTGCGCGACGATCGCCAGCCCGACACCGGTGTTGCCCGATGTTGGCTCGACGATGGTGCCGCCTGGCTGCAGCTCACCGGACTTCTCGGCGGCCTCGATCATCCGCAGCGCGATCCGGTCTTTGACCGAGCCGCCCGGATTGAAGTACTCGACCTTCGCGAGCACGTCTGGTGCGACGCCATCGGTCACGTGGTGGAGGCGCACTAGTGGTGTGTTTCCGACGAGATCGACGAGCGAGTCGTGGACATCCACGTCGGCAGCCTAAGTGCAGAGCGCGGGTTATTCTCGACATTGACCGTCGGCAAAGGCGCCGAGCAAGGGGGTCGGTTGTCGTGAGCAGGGCATCGCGGGCGCGACGCATCGCCGTCGCTGCGGCGTACGGCGGCGGCGGTCTCGGGCTCCTCGGCGCGGCCACCGCCGGCGTGGTGTTCACCGAGACCAAGCTGGCCCGCCGCTCGATCGGTGAGCCGACCGGTGAGCCGCCCGTCGCCGACGGCACCTACGGAGATCGCAACGGCCGGCCCGCGCTCCAGCTCGCACTGCTCGGCGACTCGTCTGCAGCCGGACTCGGGGTGCACGATCCGCTGGAGACACCCGGCGCGTTACTTGCGCATGCGCTGTCAGAAGTTGCGGAGCGTCCCGTGCGCCTGAGCAACGTGGCCAAGTCAGGCGCTGTGTCGGCGGATCTCAAAGACCAAGTACGCCGGGTGCTCGACACACCGCTGACGCCACATGTGGCGGTCATCATGATCGGCACCAATGACGTCACCCATCGGGTCCGGGCAACCGTCGCGGTGCGCCACCTCGACCAGGCCGTCCGGCAGCTGCGCGCCGCATCCGTCGAGGTGGTCGTCGGCACCTGCCCCGACTTGGGGACCGTGCGTCCGATGGCACAACCATTGCGCCTGATCGCTCGCCGGCTCTCTCGCATGCTTGCGGCCGCGCAGACGATCGTCTGTGTAGAGGCAGGTGCTCGTGTGGTGTCGCTCGGCGACCTTCTCGGGCCAGAGTTCGCGGCGGCGCCTCACCTGTTGTTCGGGCCGGACCGGTTCCATCCGTCGGCAGCGGGTTATGCGACGTGTACGTACGCGTTGATGCCAGCGGCGTGCGAGGCGTTGGGTCTCTGGCCCGAGCCGGCGGGCGTGCGTGGACCGCTCGAGATGGCAGAGCTCGCCGACCTGGCCGAACCGGTGCTGCCGGTCGCAGACGCTGCTGCCGAAGCCGCCGAGAACCCGGGGTCGGAAGTGACTGGGGTCCAGGTAGCCGGTCAGGACCGCGGACCACGCGGACGGTGGGCCCGACTGCGGTTGCGGCGTACGCCCCGCATCACCGTGTTGGAACCGCCGGGTACCGTGGCGTTATCCGTTGCTGCTGAGGAGTAATTGACATGCCTGAGGCCGTTGTCGTCGCTACCGCCCGCTCCCCCATCGGGCGCGCGTTCAAGGGTTCGCTGATCGACCTGCGACCCGATGACCTCGTCGCAACCATCATTCAGGCCGCGCTCGACAAGGTGCCTCAGCTCGACCCGCATGACGTCGAGGACCTGATGCTCGGCTGCGGACTGCCCGGTGGCGAGCAAGGGTTCAACCAGGCGCGGATCGTCGCAGTGAAGCTCGGTCTCGACGACGTACCGGGTACAACGGTCACGCGCTACTGCTCCTCGTCGTTGCAGACGACACGGATGGCGATGCACGCGATCAAGGCCGGTGAGGGCGACATCTTCATCTCCGCCGGCGTCGAGATGGTCAGCCGCTTCGTCAAGGGCAACAGCGACTCACTGCCAGACACGAAGAACCCGTTCTTCGCCAACGCCGAGGCACGCACCGCCAAGCGTGCCGAGAGCGGCGGTGGCGAGTGGCACGACCCGCGCCAGGACGGCGACGTGCCCGACGTCTACATCGCGATGGGCGAGACAGCCGAGAACGTCGCCGTCATCGAGAACATCTCTCGTGAGGAGATGGACGAGTTTGGTGCGCGGTCACAAAATCTTGCCGAAAAGGCGATCGCCAACGGCTTCTGGGAGCGCGAGATCACTCCGGTGACACTGCCCGACGGTCGGGTCATCGAGAAGGACGACGGCCCGCGTGCCGGCGTCACCGTCGAAGCCATGGCTGCTCTCCAGCCGGTGTTCCGCCCTGACGGCCGCATCACCGCGGGCAACGCGTGCCCGCTCAACGACGGCGCCGCAGCGGTCATCATCATGAGCGACACCAAGGCCAAGCAGCTCGGGATCACACCCCTCGCGCGCATCGTGTCGACCGGTGTGTCCGGGCTGTCGCCGGAGATCATGGGCCTCGGCCCGATCGAGGCGTCGAGGCAGGCGCTCGCGCGGGCCAATATGTCGATTGGTGACATCGACCTCGTGGAGATCAACGAGGCGTTCGCCGCGCAGGTCATCCCGTCGTACCGGCAACTGGGCATCGACATCGAGCGCCTCAACGTGCACGGCGGGGCTATCGCCGTCGGTCACCCATTCGGCATGACCGGTGCTCGCATCACCGGCACGCTGATCAACGGTCTGCAGTTCGAGGACAAGACCTTCGGCCTCGAAACGATGTGCGTCGGCGGTGGCCAGGGCATGGCAGCAATCTTCGAACGCCTGAACTAGATCCCCAGGAGTTCGCGGGTACGCCGTAGTTTTTCGAGGGCCGCTTCGAGCACCTGTTCGTCACCACTCGACGTGGCCAGGTCATGTCCGGTCACCGCGATCTGGTCCGCGACGACGTGCTCGCCGATCCAGGGAAGCGCGGCCGGCGCGTGCGCCAACTCGGCGAGTGTCTTGGCGAGGTCGAACGCGGCTTCGGACCGGTGCGCGTACGGCGGCGCGGCCCCGCGCCATCGCTTCGGGTGCCAATGCCGCAGGCGCTCGGCTAACACCGTGACCTCACGATCGAGCGACGTCGCGAGATCAGACATGCCGATGACGTTACCGTCGAGACGTGCACCGACGGTTAGCCCTGCTTCTTCTGGTTGTGACCGCGGTCACGGCGTGCTCGTCAGGGAGCAACACGTCGGCGCCGACACCGACACCGCAACCCGTCGTCACACCGAGCGCAACACCGACACCGACGCCAAGTCCCAGTCCGAACCCCTGCCCGTCGTCGTACAACCCGCCTGATCCCAACCGACCGATTGTCGAGCTGAGCTTCGTGGTCCCGAAGGATCGCCGCGTGATCACCGGAACCGAGCGCGTCACCTTCCGGCCCGACCGCCGCGTCGACGACGTCGTATTCAGACTGTGGCCGAACAACGCCACCTCGCGGCGATCCGGCGGCTCGCTGGCAATCAACAGCGTCGACGTCGCCGACAAGACGACAGTTACCCTCGAACGTTCCAATACGTTGCTCCGCGTCCCGCTGACCACACCGGTTCCGGCGAACACCAAGATCACGGTCAACGTGCGCTTCACTCTCACGCTGCCGGTTGGCGCGAATGAGAGATGGGGCACTCGCGCGGACAGTGCGTGGTGGGGAACGGGCTTCCCCTTGCTGGCCTACGAACGCGGGGTCGGGTGGGCCACGGAACCGCCGACAGCGTTGTTCGCCGAGGCTGCGACCAGTGAAGTGTTCCGGCTGGCCGATCTCACGGTTGTCGCTCCAGCCGGCGACACGGTGCTCGCCACCGGCGTACAAGCAGGTGCGCCAACCGCGACGGCCGACGGTCGACGCACCTGGCGCTTCACCGCGACAAGTGTGCGCGATGTTGCCGTCACGAGCGGGCACATGCGACGGGCCAGCTCAACCGTCAGCGGGGTGCCCGTCGTGGTCGGTGTGACGGCATCGATGTCCGACGACGCGGCCACCGTGTTGCGCGCAATCACGGCGGCAATGAGAGACCACGTCACGCGGCTGGGCCGGTTTCCGTTCGAACACTTGTCGGTGACGGTCATCCCGGACGTCAGTGGCGGCATCGAGTTCCCGGGTGCGATCTTGCTCGGACACAACCAGCTCGACGCAACCGCGTCGCACGAGGTCGCGCACGAATGGTTCTACGGGCTGGTCGGCGACAACCAGGCCCGCGAC
Source organism: Frankiales bacterium (assembly GCA_033851265.1). Classification (GTDB taxonomy): domain Bacteria; phylum Actinomycetota; class Actinomycetes; order JAWWOW01; family JAWWOW01; genus JAWWOW01. The sequence continues at coordinate 434,246 of JAWWOW010000003.1, read as the reverse complement.
CCGTGGCTCGACGAGGCGTTCGCGACGTACGTCGAGGCGCTCGACAATGGCCAGTCCCAGCGGTACCAGAGCGCCGCTGTCCCCGCGAGTGGCCGCAACCGGGTGGGACGACCCATGACGTTCTGGGAGAACAAGGGCTCTCGTACCTACTTCCGGTCGGTGTACTTGCAGGGAGCATCGGCCCTGCTCCGGGCCCGGTCCGCGGTGGGCTCCGCGACGTTCGACCGGGCTATCCGGTGCTACGTGAACGCCAACGCCCACCGCGTCGCCCGTCCGACCGACCTGGCCAGGGCACTTGCGTCACTACCTGCCGCGTTGTCTATCTTGCGCCGGGTCGGAGCTCTGCCCGGCCGGTGAGCCCAGCCGGACCAGGGGTTGTTCCGCTGGATTCGGTCAGGCACCCTGAAGGCACGCCGTCGTCGATCCAAGGAGGGGTTCATGTCGCATCAGCACTCCGAAGAGACCCATCAGAGTCTGCTCAAGCGGGTCCCGGACGTGACTGGGCGACCTCTCCCCCAGTGGTTCGAAGCCATCGAGAACGGTCCCGCGTTGCTGCGCTTCGAGGAGCGCGTGACCTGGCTGCGCGACGAGCACGAGATCCCGCACGGTTTCGCGCAGGCGATCGTGCACGAACACGACAAGCGCCGCCACGCCGGACGTTCGTGACGCATGGACGTCCCTGACGTTCTTGATTGGGTACGCCGCAACCACCGCGTCGTCCTCGCCACCCTCCGCAAGGACGGCTCCCCCCAGCTGACACCCGTCACGATCGGCCTCGACTCCGACGACAAACTCGTCATCAGCTCTCGTGAGACAGCGATGAAAGTGAAGAACCTCCGTCGCGACCCGCGCGCCTGGTTGTGCCTGCTGAACGACGGCTTCTTCGGGGACTTCATGCAGGCCGAAGGCCCGGTCGAGATCATCGAGCTGCCGGAAGCGATGGATGGGCTGATCGAGTACTACCGCGGCATCTCCGGCGAGCACCCGGATTGGGACGACTACCGCGCAGCGATGGAGCGCGAGCAGCGTGTGTTGCTGCGGATCACACCGACCCGCGTCGGGCCCAACGTCAGCGGCTGATCCCTGGCAGGCTGCGCCTGTGAGTTTTCCCGTTGCCGACCGGGCAGCGATCGTTGGGATTGGACAGACGGAGTACGGCTTCGATCTGCCGCGCACGGAAGTCGATCTGGCGGCTGAGGCGGTGCTCGCCGCCTGTGCGGATGCGGGCATCGACGTCACCGATATCGACGGCGTCGTGCGCTATGACGTGGAGAACGTTCGCGAGCTCGATCTGCTCTACGGCCTCGGCGTACCGGAACTGCGGTTCTTTGTGGGGGTGGCGTCTGGCGGCGGAGCGCTGGCGAGCACCGTGGCGGTGGCCGCCCTAGCGGTTGCGAGTGGCGCCGCGGACGTCGTACTGACGTACCGCAGCCGGAAGCGGTCGAAGCGGTCGTCGTACGGCGCCGACCCGATGCACGGCGGTCGGCCGTGGGAGAAGGCGGGCGCGCGACTCACGGGTCATGCGCAGTTCCACCATCCGTTCGGACTGGCATCACCGGCGCAGGAGATGGCGCTCATCGCGCGCCGGCACATGGCGGTTTTCGGCACCAGCGCGGAAGCCTTCGGCATGCAGGCCGTAGCGCAACGTGCACACGCGTCGACGAACCCCAAGGCGTTGATGCGCGATCCGATCACGCTCGATGACTGGGCCGAGTCGCGCCCGATCGCTGAGCCGCTGCGCCTCCTCGACTGCTCTCTGGAGTGCGACGGCGCTGTGGCGGTGGTCGTGACGAGTGCCGAACGCGCCACAGACCTGCGACAACCGCCCGTGCTCGTTCACGCGGCGGTGCAAGGTGGGCATCCCGGCCACTACCAACTACTCGACTACTTCGCGCACGCGCCCGAGCTGTACAAGGAGTCGGCGCTCGGCATGGCAACTCGGCTGTGGGCGCAGTCGGAGATTGTGCCGAAGGACATCAGCGCGGCGATGGTGTTCGATCACTTCACACCCGCCGTCGTCCTGTCGCTGGAAGCATGGGGTTTCCTCCCCCCGGGCGTCGGCGGGCTGTTCGTGGCCGATGGTGAGACGCAATGGCCGGACGGCGCACTCCCGGTGAACACGCACGGTGGCTCGACCAGCGAAGCGTCCATCCACGGCTTCAACCACTGGCCCGAAGCCGTGCGACAACTGCGCGGGACCGCGGTCAACCAGGTCACGAGCTGCAGCAGCGTGTTTGTCTGCGGTGCGATCACCGACCCGAGTGGTGCGGTGGTGTTGCGCCGATGACCGCGCCGTTCCCGCATCCTGCTCCCGACGCCGAGACCGCGCCGTTCTGGGAAGGGTGCCGGCGCCACGAGCTGCTGCTCCAAAACTGCGCCAACTGTGCCGCGTGGCGGTTCCCACCGCGGCCACGGTGTCCATCGTGTCGCAGCGACGAATTCGCGTGGAAGCAAGTCAGCGGCCAGGGACGCATCGCGTCGTACACGATCTGCCATCCACCGGTGCTGCCGGCGTACGCCGACCGAGTGCCGTACAACGTGATCGTGGTCGAGCTGGCCGAGGGACCGTTCATCATCTCGAACCTGATGGGTGCTGATCCGTCCGTTGACGCACCGGTGGAAGTCACGTTCGTGGACGTCGACGACGAGTTGACGCTCCCGCAGTTCCGTCTTGTCTAGATGTCTATGGCGCAGGACTGATCGACGCCGAGGACGGCGAGGGTCCTACCGAGGCCGAGGTACACCGCGACGCACAAGGTGAGATCGAGGATCTCCTCGTCGGTGAAGCTGGCACGCAGACTCGCGAAGAACGCGTCGTCGATCGTGTCATGGTCGGTTGCGAAGCGTTCGGCGTACTCGATCGCGAGACGTTGCCGGTCGCTGTATCCCGGATAGGTCTTGTATTCGGCGACGTGGTCGTAGAGCTCTGGAGCGATGTCAGCCTGCTGCACGGACGGCGCCCGGAAGTCGGAGCAGGCGACGCAGTCGTTGATCTGCGCGATGCGCATCCGGGCAACTTCGCGCTCTGCCGCGGGCAGGACACTTTGCTGATACGCGCCGCGAATCATTCGCTCAACCATGCCGCCGAGCTCCGGACGCAACGTCCAGATCATCGCGGCCTCGCCGCCAGGACCGTCCGGAACGTCGAGCCGTGCCATGGCCTGGAGCGTACTGGCGTGCACTATGTGCCCCCGGTGGGACTCGAACCCACACTGGACCGCGTTTAAGGCGGCTGCCTCTGCCATTGGGCTACGGGGGCAGACCGATTGTCCCCTTACTGGTATCGCTTGCGCGCGAAGAGCGCGTGCGCGCCCGCAACCCGATCCAGAAACAGCATGCCGTCGAGGTGATCCAGCTCGTGGCAGAACGCGCGCGCCTCGAAGGCGTCCGCGTCCACGGTCAGCGCCGTTCCGGAGCCAGGCAGCTGACCGCGCACGGTCACCGAGTGCGGTCGAGCGACATCACCGGTGAGGTCGGGAACCGACAGGCAGCCTTCCCGGGCGACACGCAAGTCCGCGCCGGCCGTCAGCTCCGGGTTGACCATGACGACAAGTCCATGGCAAGTCTTCGCCTTGCGGTGGCCTGTGATGTCGAGGCAGAACGCGCGAACACCAACACCGACTTGTGGGGCCGCGAGTCCGACACATCCGGGCGAGGCGCGCATGGTTGCAACCAGGTCCGCACACAGTTGCACTATCCCCGGATCGGTGGGATCCGCGTTGAGTGCAGACGTCGCGAGCGAAGTATCCGGCGCCTGCAGAACCGGCCGTACGTCGCCCGACGCGCTCAGAGCAAGTCCGCTTCCGCCGCGCGCAACGAGGCTTCGACTCCGAGCTGACTGGCGATCTCCGCGAGCTCGCGCGCCAGCACGTCGGCCTCGGTGCCCTCGGGCAGGTCGACCTCGGCGACGAGAACGTAAAAGTGACCGGCCAACCGGGTCGTCAGGTCCGTGACGTTGCCACCGCGCGTCGCGAGCAGCTCGGTGATCGCGGACACGATGCCCGGGCGATCGCTTCCGTGAACAGTCAACAAGTGATGTGTTCCGCGCGGAACGTCTGTGCCCTCTGCAGGCAGCAGGCGCGCCGACACGACGAGCCCCCGCGGTTCGGTGACGGGCAGCAACGCCGCCTCGACGTCGGTCGGTGACACATCCGCATCGACGATGAGTGTCATGGCAAAGTGCCCACGCAGCAGCGTCATCGACGAGTCCTCGAGATTGCCGCCGAGATCGGCGAGTACGCGTGTGACGCTCGCAATGATGCCTGGTCCGTCATGACCGAGGACGGTGACCGCAACGAGTGCCATATGACTCAGCCCGCGCGTGATTCGGAGTGGGGCTCCACGATGCGCTCCCATTCCTCGCGCGGTCGCGTGAACTGGCCGAGCGACACCACCTCGCGACGGAAGAACAGCGCGATCGTCCAGTCGGTGACAACACGGACTTTGCGGTTCAGCGTGGGCACCCGGCTGAGGTGGTAGGTCCGGTGCATCCACCAGGCGGGCATGCCGCGAAGCTTGACGCCGTAGATCTCAGCGACGCCCTTGTGCAGACCGAGACTCGCGACCGAGCCGGCGTACGCATGTTTGTACGCCTTCAACGGTTGCCCCCGCAGCGACGCGACAAGGTTGTCGCCGACTCGGCGGGCTTGTCGCACCGCGTGCTGCGCGCTCGGCCCGGTGTACTCCCCCGGTCGCGTCAGGTCGGGCACCGCCGCGCTGTCGCCGGCAGCCCACGCATCCGCAACGCCGACGACGGTGAGGAACTCGGTCGCCTTCAGCCGGCCGTGGTCATCGATCGGCAGGTCGGTCTCGCGGAGCATTGGGTGCGGTTTGACGCCCGCAGTCCAGATGACCGTGTCGGAGTCGAACTCGGTGCCATCGTCGAGAACCACGTGACCACCGATCATCGACTCCACCCGCGTAGCGAGCCGGACTTCGATGTTGCGTGCACGCAACTGCTCGACGGTGTAAACACCGAGCGGCTCGCTCACCTCGGGCAGGATCCGGTGCGTCGCCTCGACGAGCACCCACCGCATGTCGCGCGGTGTGAGGTTCGGGTAGAACCGCAACGCATCGCGCGCCATGTCCTCGAGCTCGGCGAGGCACTCAATGCCCGCGTAACCGCCGCCCACAACGCAGAACGCGAGCGCCCGCCGCTTGATGTCGGGATCGTTGGTCGTGGCAGCGACATCGAGCCGGCTGATCACGTGGTTGCGTAGGAAGATCGCCTCGGCCACGGTCTTGAAACCGACTGCGACCTCGGCGAGTCCCGGGATGGGCAACGTGCGAGCGACCGATCCCGGTGCCATGACGAGCACGTCGTACGAGATCGCGAACTCGGCCCCCTCCAACGGCATGACCCACGCGGTCTTGGTCGCGTGGGAGATGCGGGTGATGCGGCCAGTGAGGACCTCCGCCTTGCTGAGCACACGACGGAGCGGTACGACGACGTGCCGCGGCTCCAGGTTTCCGGCTGCGGCTTCGGGCAGGAACGGTTGGTACGTCATGTAGGACAGCGGGTCGACGACCGTGATCCTTGCTTCACCGCGGCGCAGCAGACGCTGCAGGCGAAGCGCGGTGTACATGCCGACGTACCCCCCACCAACGATGAGGATCCGCGGCTGGCCGTGACGTGTGTCCATACCGTGACGGTACCCACGCTGTCACGCTCTCAGCGAATGAGCTCGGCAGCCCGAGTGAACACCGCGTCAATCATGGGCTCGGTCAGCTTGCCGGTGAAGGTGTTTTGCTGGCTGGGGTGATAGCAGCCGAGCAAGGTGATCGTTTCCGGTGCATAGCGATGCCGCTTCGGCGGCGTGATCTCGACCTCGACGGCGTGGCCGAATCGGGGCTTTCGTGGCGGCATCCCGTAACCGAGTCCACCCAATGTGTCGAGCGTCGCGTTCCAGCCGAAGGCACCGAGCGCGACGACAGCGCGAACCGTGCTAGCCACCAGGTCGACCTCACGAGCCGACCAATGCGCGCAGGTATCTCGCTCCTCCGGCGTCGGCTTGTTGGCCGGCGGCGCGCAGCGGACCGCGGCGATGATCCGCGTCTGCTCGAGCCGCTGACCGTCGTCGGCGCGATTGCTCGTTGGCTGCGATGCGAGGCCGGCGCGATGCATTGCGGCGTACAACCAGTCACCGCTGCGATCACCGGTGAAGACGCGTCCCGTGCGGTTGCCACCATGCGCTGCTGGTGCGAGTCCCATCACGAGCAACCGTGGTCGTGGAGCGCCGAAGCCGCCGACGGGACGTCCCCAGTACGGCTCGTTGGCGAATGCTCGCCGCTTGTCCTCGGCGACCCGCTCGCGCCAGTTGACCAGCCGGGGGCAGGCGCGGCAGACCGTCGAACGAGCGGTGAGGTGGTCGATGCTGGGAGCAGTCTCCGCGAGTCGGCGCACGTCGGCAGCGTTCTGCGCGACCGGGGTCACGTGAGTCGCGAGGTCACCCGGCCAGCCGGTTCCTGGTGCGGCGACCACGGCGGAAAGCGTAAACGTCGGGATTGAGGGACAGGATGATGGTGTGGACGGCGACAATGTGATCCGGCGCATACTGACCGAGTTCGACCACATCACCGTTGTCGGGTGCAGCCGGGACCCGGACAAGTCAGCGCAGGCGATTCCGGCTCGGATGCAACAGCACGGATACCGGATCACGCCGATCAACCCCACTGCGGACGAGCTGCTGGGAGAACGCGCTTACCGCACGTTGTACGCCGCGCCGCAGCCCATCGACGTCGTACAACTGTTCCGCCCATCGGCTGAGGCGGCAGAGCACGCGCGCGCCGCGGTCGAAGTCGGCGCTGCTGCCCTGTGGCTGCAGAGCGGCATCCAATCAGCGGAGGCTCGACGCATCGCCGAGGAGGCTGGCCTCTTGTACGTCGAGGATCACTGCATGGCCGTCGACTACATCCGGCTCGGCATCACCGATGACGAGCGACTGGGTCGCAGTGCTTGATCGATGACGAGGTACGCCATGCTGCTGCGCGGGGTCAACCTGGCCGGCCACCGGCGCATAGCCATGGCCGACTTGCGCGAGCTCTTGGAAGGCCTCGGATATGCAGATGTGAAAACGCACCTGCAGGGCGGCAACGCCGTAGTCACCACCGCGGCGAAGGCCGATGCGGTCGCGCGCAAGGTCTCAGCTCAGATCGCCGAGAGCCTCGGCCTTGACGTCGACGTGACGGTGCGGACGCATGCCGAACTCACGGCCGTGGTCAAGCGCAACCCGTTCAAGCAAGGACTCAAGGACCCGGCGAAGTTCCTGGTCTCATTCCTCGCAAGCAAGCCTCACGCAAAACTCGTGACGGCCGTCGAGTCAGAGTCCTTCGCCCCGGACAAGTTCTGGGTGGACGGGCGAGAGGTCTACATGTGGTGCCCGAACGGCGTGGGCCGCGCGAAGTTACCGAAGGACTTCTTTGCCAAGCGGCTGGCTGTGTCGGCGACGGCGCGCAACTGGAACACCGTCAGCAAACTCGTCGAGCTGACCGCCGCCTACTCCTGATCGTTGACGATGTCCAGGTTGTAGAACGTCGGCTCGCCCTTGCCAATCGACATCAGCTTCTCCGACAGCTCCTGTGTCTCGGGCAACTTGGAGTTCTGCATTGCATCCTCGTACGAGTCGAAGAACACCAAGTTGAAGTAGCGGTCGTCCTGGTCGCGGTCCTTCGCAAGGATGCCGCGGCGAGCGGTGCGCTTGCCCTCGGTCTTGGCGCGGTACTCGTCGACGTGCTTTTGTCCTTCGTCAATCTTGTCCGTGCGGAACTCGATGATTTGAACGAACACGGCTACCCCCAGGTTGTTGTGCGGATGTGGCCCGTTCTACTCCTATGAGCGGCTGGCTGTCACCCCTACGCTGCCCGCGTGAACACCAGCCCCGCGCAACTTCCCCGATTTGCTCGCGGGCCGGTGCTGGGTTTGGCAGTGGCAGTTGTGGCGATACTGCTGGCCTTCGCCGGGCGGTACGGCTATCACCGCGACGAGCTGTACTTCCGGACTGCAGGCCGGCACCTCGCGTGGGGTTACCCGGACCAGCCGCCATTGGTGCCATTTCTCGCTCGGATCCTGACGGAGATCAACCCGGACTCGCTGGTCCTCTTCCGGTTGCCGTCGGCCCTGGTCGCCGGCGCCATCGTTGTGGTCACGGGACTCATTGCACGTGAGCTCGGTTCAGAACGAGCGGCGCAAGTGCTCGCGGCAGGATCAATGGGAATCGCATCGCTTCTGTTTGGTGCCAGTCACCTGCTGAGTACGACGACATTCGACCTGCTCGGCTGGGCGGTGGTCACGTGGGTGTTCGTGCGCATCTTGCAGACGGGCCGTCTGAGCCTCTGGGTCCTTGCCGGTGTGCTCGCCGGTGTCACCCTGCTTGCGAATTCGCTCATGGCGTTTCTCGTCGCCGCGTTCCTCGGCGGGATCGTGATCAGTGGTCCGCGGCGTACCTTCGCGTCGCCGTGGCCCTGGGTCGGTGGGCTCATCGCCGCCGCACTGTGGGCGCCGTACGTCGTCTGGCAGGCCCGTCACGGTTGGCCGCAGCTGACGGTCGCCAACAACATCGCCCATGGCGGCTCCGGATCGTCGGCACCGCGATGGCTGATGATGCCGGAACAATTCGGTTTGGTGAGTCCCTGGCTTGCCCCGGTTTGGATCGCAGGCCTCGTGCGGTTGTTTCGGGATGCATGGTTGCGTGCATTCGGTTGGGCTTACGTCCTCCTCGTGCTGATGTTCACCGTGACGGGCGGCAAGCCCTACTACCTCGGCGGCATGTTCCCGCTCTTGCTTGCGGCCGGTGCCCAGCCGACTGTTGATTGGGTTCGTCGTGGATCGCAACGGTTGCGACGAAGCGCGCTTGCCGCTGCATTCGTGCTAAGCGCTCCGGCATTTGCCGTCACATTGCCGATCCTGCCGCTGAGCCAGTTGGACACCATCCCGATCGCCGACGTGAACTACGACGCCGGCGAAACCGTCGGATGGCCTGCCTACGTGGAGCAGATCGCAACCGTCTACCGCCGATTGACAGCGGAGCAACGTGCCACCACCGCGATCGTGACCAGCAACTACGGAGAGGCGGGGGCGGTCGATCGGTACGGCGGCCGTCTTGGCTTGCCGCATGCCTACAGCGGCCACAACGGCTACTGGTACTGGGGGCCGCCGGTCGCGAACACACGCACCGTCGTCGCCGTGGGATTCGGCCAAGCGTTCCTGGAACGGTTCTTCGACGACGTGCAGTTAGGTGCTCGCCTCGACAACCGCTACGACATCGACAATGACGAGCGCGGCGAGCTGGTGTTCACCTGCACAGGTCCGAACGCGGATTGGTCCGTGTTGTGGGACCGCTTCAAAGACATCGGCTGACTGACTCATAGCGGCTCTTACCATTCACCCTCGTGGCCGCTGTGGTTCAGCCAGCGCGCCGCGATCGTGGACGTTGCCCCGATGTACAGCAGGGCTGCGGTTCCGATACCCAGCACAACGCGGAGAGTGCGTGGGCCTTCCCATGACAACCGCAGAATGATCCATGGAATCGCGATAGACCCGAACGCCAACCAGATACCCCGTAGCGCCCGTGGCCACCTCGTGGACTCCGGGCTTCGCCGTACGACGCGTACGAGGCCCATCGCCGACAGTTGCACAGCGACGGCGACTGATGCGGCACCGGCGACCTTCCAATTGCCAGTGATCAAGCCAACCGCGAGCACAGGAATAGCGGCGAGGGTGAGTACGAGGGCGATCTGCCAACGCAAGTGAGCCCCGAGGAAGGTGTTGACCCTTCCCAGCATTTTGTCATCTAGGGCACGCAATGCATTCGGACCTTCGGTTCGACCTTCGCCCACGCCCAGATGATGCCGCACCGAACCGCTCCATAACGTCGTTCGAATGTTGGAGGTCGGCCCTCCGCCTCCGCTCCGGCGCGCCGTTCGTATCGACAAATGGCTCGCTTGTCACTGGGATCGGCTTTACCGTCGGCCCGTGTTGATACGGGAGGAGCGGCCCGAGGACTACGAGTCGGTCGCGGAGGTTCACCAGCTGGCATTTGGCTCCCACGGCTCCGTCGTAGTTCCGCTCGTTGCGGATCTCCGAGCGTCCTTGAAACGGGAGCCGGGACTCTCGCTCGTCGCCGACAACGGCGGTCGCGTCGTCGGACACGCGCTCTACACGCGGAACCTCCTGGACGCTCCTCGGCGACTGGTTGATGTTCAGGTACTCAGTCCTGTGGGCGTGCGTCCAGATCGGCAGCGGCAGGGTGTCGGAGCCGCCTTGATCCGGCGCGGTCTTGAGGTGCTGGCGCAGCGCGGTGTGCCGCTTGTCTTTCTCGAGGGGTCACCCGCCTACTACTCGCGCTTCGGGTTCTCCGCTGGCGAAGGTCACAGCTTCCGGCGCCCGTCCCTGCGAATCCCGGCAGCGGCATTCCAGGTTCAGCTACTTCCGGCGTATCAGCAGTGGATGACCGGGACTCTGATCTACAGGCACGGCTTCTGGGACCACGACGCGGTCGGTCTTCGCGAGTCCGAGTAGCCGACGCGTTCCGGAACGGCCCTTCGCGAACGGCATATATCCGTGCGCGCGGTCGGTGCCTATTCGCGGTTCCGCACGTGCGGTGCTGGTCGCGTGGTGCAGGGTCAGCGGGCGCGGTCAGTCGACGAAGGCGCAGAACTCGTTGCCGTCGGGGTCGGCGAGGACGCTCCAGGAGATCTCCTCGTCCTGCGCACGCAGCAGCCGGGCGCCCGCGTCCACGAGCAGCTGGACGTCGGGGGTGGTGACGTCGATGTGGATGCGGTTCTTCACGGTCTTGGCGTCGGGACCAGGGACGAAGACCAGTGACTCGAACGGCGCTTCGGGCACCGGCTCGAGGTAGGAGTACCCGTGCTCGTGGTCCTTGCGCCCGGCACCGAGCACGTCGGCCCACCAGGTGGAGATGCGCACCGCGTCGGCGGTGTCGACGACGATCTCCATCAGCCCTGCGGGCCGGTCGGCACGGGTGCCGAACACGCACAGCTCACCGCCCTCGACGTCCTTCATCACCGTCCACGGGAACGACTCGGCGTCCACGACCAGGCCACCGAGGGCGACCACGTCGTCGACGCTGCCCGCGCGCACGTCGAGGTGCATTCTCTGCTTGACGGTGACCGGCTCCGGGACCGTGTTGATCCACACCGTGTGCCGGGGCGTGGGCCCAACGAGTCTCGCGTCGCCGTCGTCGTCCAGCTGCAGGTCGAGCTGCAGGGCACCGGCCCAAAACCGTCCCAGCGCCGCCGCGTCGACAGCGTCGATGCAGAGGTCCTTGTACGTCGCGATCGCCATGAACCCATTCCTACACGGCCCCCGCCGACATCCACGAAGCGCACGGGATCGCCGGTTGCATAGCGAAATTCAGCAACGAAATCTTCATCCAGTGCTTGCGTTTGTCGGTCGCAGGTCGTACTGTTGGCTTCGAACATACGTTCGATGCGAGACCACCAAGAACATCGGTGCATGAGCCGGCCCGCTCAGCGGGAACTTGTGCACGGGGGCTGCGGAGCAGCCTCTGACAGAGCTTTCGGACACGACAACGCATCGGACATCTCATCGTCGTGCCGGAGGTCTGCCGTGTCGGAGTTGCGTTCAGCACTCGATGGTCTTGCGACCGTCGATGTTGCCGCGCTGCCGGCGGGGGCGCTCGGCGATCACATTCACGACCTGTTCGACGCCCGCAACCGGCTGGACGGCGTGATCGAGCGAGCGATCGGCGCCTTCGACGCGCAGGGCATGGGCGAGATCGACGGGTGTCCCTCGACCGCATCCTGGTTGCGCGGCCGGTGCCGACTGGCACCCGCTGAAGCATCAGCGAGGGTTCGGACGGCGCGGGTGCTGCGCGAGTTGCCAATGGTCGCGACCGCGCTGAGCGAAGGGGAGATCTCCTTCGACCACGCCCGAGCAGTGGCACTACTCGCTCACGAGACCGACATCGCCGACACTCGCACGGTTCAGCGGCAGCTAGTGGAGGTTGGTCGGCTGACCGACCCCGCCCGGTTCGGCGGCGAACTTCGGGAGATCCGCGATTCGCTGTGCCGCGACAACGACCGCAAGGCGCGCGACGAGGAGGCCGCGTTCGCTCGCCGCGAGGTGTCGGTCACTCCGGTGCTGGACGGCTTCAACGTCCGGGGCTGGCTACCCGACGAAGCCGGCTCGCTGGTCAAGTCCGTGTTGGACTCGCTCGCTGCGCCGCTTCCCGCGGATCCCCGCACCGTCGCCCAACGCAACGCCGATGCCTTCGTCGAGGTGTTTCGCTGCACCGCCGATACACCCGACAACGCAGGCCTGCCGACCAACCATGGGGCCCGGCCTCACCTGTTCGTCCTGTGCGGACTGGATGAGTTGCTCGCCGCCGAGAAAGCCGCACTCGCCCAGCTGGGTTATGGCGGCCGGCTGTCAGCGACCGGCACCCAACGCGTCGCCTGCGACGCCACGATCACTCGCGTACTCCTTAGTCCAGAGGGGCAGATTCTCGACCTCGGCCGCACCACCCGAGTCGTCAGCGCCGCGCAATGGAAAGCACTCGTCGTCCGCGACGGCGGCTGCGTGTTCCCGGGTTGCGACCGGCCTCCGACGTGGTGCCAGGCCCACCACTACGGCGAGCACTGGACGCATGGCGGGCCGACTGACCTCGACAATCTCACGCGTTCGTAAGACACCCCGCCGACGCATCTCCGGAAAGCCGGGACGTCACCGCTCATCCGATGGCAAGATCGATGCGTGCTTCATACTGTGATGCGGCGTTTGGTGGTGGATGGCGATGCGACTGATGCCGTCAACGAAACCATCGCTCGGCTCTCGCAAGATCATCAGTCCGTGCTTGCTCCGAGCCTGGAGGCCCAGGCGCGGGCGCTGGGACTCGCTTTGCCATCGAACCCTGTGCGTCAGGCGGACCCGCGCGATTCCTATGCACAGCGTTCGATGGTCGTCCGACGCGCAGAGCTATACGTCGAGGGTGACACGCTGTACGCGCTGATGCACCGACTTCGCTCGAGCGGTGTACGCCGATTCATGGACCCAGCCACGGGCGGGGTGCGCGCCGAGCAAGAGGACGAGGCCTCGGTCGTCACTCTCTATGCGATCGGTCCCGAATTGGACCCACCGGCCCTCGCCGCTTTCGAGGCGACCTGCGCCGATGTGTTCGATCGACCACTGGAACCATTCCACTACGCGTCACAGCGTTTCGATGAGTTGCTTGCTGAGACTCGTGAGGCCGCCGAACAACCCTCGGCTGAGGACATCGCGGCAAGTGAAGCGCTGCGCGATCGAGGCATCCGCACACTGGCAACGGCTATCAAGTCATCAAGCGGCCTGCTACTGGGTGACGCGCCGCGTCAGGTGGCCCCTGATGAGCGGGAGCGGATGGACTCGATAATCGAGACCCTGCAGAAGGTCGGCTTGGTGGCGACGGAGGCCGTAGTCGTCTGCAAGAAGACAAACTCGCAGGTGAACCGTCTCCCGGACGCATCCTTGATCGAGGAGTTGGACAAAAGCGGAGTCCGCTGTTCGTGCGGTCGCAAGCTCTCCGACGAAAGATGCGAGGAAGCGCTCGGGATCACGGAGCGCGGCAGGAGTCTGCTTGACGGTAACCGCTGGTTCACTGTCGCTCTCGTTCAAGAGTTATTGCAGCTCGGTGTCCCGCTCAATTCGATCCTGGTTGAACAACAAGCCGGTGGCGATGAAATGGATGCCATCGTGCTCATATTCGGGAAGGTGTTTCTCTTCGAGCTCAAGGACAAGCCGTTCAATCTCGGGAGCGCCTACTCGTTTGGCGCAAAGATTGGGATCATTCGACCGGATGAATCGGTGATCGTTACCACGGATACGGTGGGCAACGACGTGCGAGATCACTTTGAACGTGCTCGCGCTGCTACCGGCGAGCGACGGGCCAGGTATGGCTACCCCGAGGAGTCAGAGGGCGCCGCGCCGGTATACGTCGAAGGCATCGGTAATCTGCGTCCGGAGCTCGAGCGTTTCGTAAGCGAGGCATCTGCCAGTAGCGCGTCGAACATCCTGCGTGACGTGATGCCGCTAGGTTCCGTTTCCGTGCTCGACGTCATGAGTCGATGGGCCACCTCTTAACTTGAATTAGCAACGAAACTCGTCCGACGGATAACCGGCGTTATCGTGCGCTCGTGGATGACAGAGGTACACCGGAAGCACGGCGGCTGGCCCTGCATATCGCAATCGCGTTAAGCCTTGGGATAGGTGGCCTAGCCCTCGTAGTGGGGCTGATCACAGGATGGTTGGCAGCCGCGATCGGAATCCTCATCGTGGGCGTCGTCAGCCTGCTCGTGCTCGGTCTCGTGATTCTCGTCGTTAGCCGGGCTGGCGGGCCCAGTCGATAAGGGCCGTTCGCGAGCGTGCGGGGCCGTCGTTATCGTGCGTTCGGTGCAGGTCCCAGTTGGTCGTGTCCGGTGCGTAACAGGCGTGCGTCTCGCTAGCGTCCTTGTCGCTGGCTTGGTTTTCGCGGCCTGCTCGGACGCGGATACCACGGGGCGGAAGGCGTCGCAGGCTCCGGCGGGGAGTGTGCTCTCGACGACGGCACCCTCCCGGCACACGGAATCGCCGGACGATGAGGCGTTCCGCATCGATCCTCAGTCCAGATGCCGACTCCAAATGCTCGCCGTCAAGGCCACTGGGAATGACTTCGCGGCGGGAGGGCACGAAGCGGTCTTCGTCCAGTTGCAGAACATCGGAGAACGCGCGTGCTACCTGTCCACCTACCTCGACATTGTCTTGCTGGGTCCGAGTGGCGAACTGTTACGGACGTACCCGTATCGAGACGACACTTCATCCAGGCCTGTGGAGCATCTGCGACTAGAGGTCAGGGGGTACGCCTACGCCCAGCTCGGCTTCTTCTCGACCGGTGCGAGCGTTGGGTGCGCTGGCTCACCGGTGGCGTTCGGTCTGCTTGTCCACTTGGATCAGGTTGCTGGGTCGTCACGTATACGCCTCCCTTCGGGTTATCAGTTCAGCCCCTGTTTCGGGGAGTTACCCGTGCATCCGTTGACGGCTGGCATGGGGTTCGGCGCATTCCATTAGACGCGCGAGAAGCGGTGTTCCAGATCGCACTAGAAGGGCCGTTATCGCGCGGAGTTCCATGTGGGGGCGTCGTCCCCATAGGCGCTGGTGTAGGTCCGGGAGGAGCCGGTCAAGGGCGCTGGAAGCGGCGTGGCGCACCCTTGACCGGTGGGGGACGGGCCGGAGACTCCGCCGACGGGGACACGCCAACTTTCGGCGTAATGCAGGACTCCATCGTCGTCGTCGTGTAACTCTGTTCGTGGAAACCGGCACCGGTGGGCCACCCCATCGGCAAATGAACGCCTGGCACCGGGCGTATAGGAACCCCCGTGGCAGTGGGAGGGTCCAGCCGGTAAAGCGCGAGGACGCGGCCTCACGGAACCCGCAGGTGGCTAGGCCCCACCTCGCGTATTTGGTCTAGGCGCTCAGGTTTTTCTGAGGCGGCACACCGGTTCGTTGGGTGGGGCTGACAGTCCCCTGTCGGTTCTCGCTTTCGGGAGCGGTCGTGCTTCGTGTGCCGCGTAATCAGGACGCGGGTTGGTTGCTGTCGGTGTTCCCCGATGCCGGGGAGGCCGGCGGGTGTTTCGTGTCGTCGCGCCGGCCACCGCGGGTCGGCTACACGGGCCCTGCTGCTGATCCGGAACGTGCACGTGCTGAGGCCGCGCGTCGTGCCCGTGCGGCGGTGCGCCGGTATTGCGCGGCCAATCGGCTGAACCGCTTCGGAACGCTGACTTACCGGGGATCCGGTTGCCATGACCCGCGTGAAACGAAGGCTCACGCGGGTCGGTTCTTCCGGCGGATCCGGGAGTTGCGCGGCGGCGGTGCGTTCCCGTACTTGTGGGTGACCGAGTGGCACGCCAGCGGGCACGGGCTGCACCTGCACTTCGCTGTCGGTCAATACCTGCCCCGTCGAAAGATCGAGGCCGCGTGGGGTCACGGCTTCGTACACATCAAGCTGCTCGGTGATCTACCGGTCGGTTCAGGCCGGTTGGAGGAAGCGCGGCGTGCCGGCCGCTACCTGAGTAAGTACGTCGGCAAGACCTTCAACCACGAGCATGTGCGGGTTCCGGGTTCGCACCGGTATGAACGGGCGCAAGGATTCACCCCGCGCAAAGTGCATTTGCGTGGCATCAGCGCGGATGACGTGCTCGGGCAGGCGTCGGACATCTTCGGTGGGCAGCCGGATCGGTTGTGGCTGTCATCTGACACCGAGGGGTGGCAGGGGCCACCGGCGGTGTGGGCGTCGTGGCCGGGATAGACGCCGATGCGGTGCGTGCCGCCGTCGAAAAGTCCTGCGCGGCTCAGGGATTGCCGATCAAGGTTGCTGATCCGGTGCTGCTCCGACGCGTGGAGGCGTTGCTGACCGGAGCGGACCCGCGCGGGGCCCCGCTGCGCAGCGAGGGGTGGTCGCGGGTCCGCCCCTCACATCCGCCACATGGGACTGACCCGGTCGGGATCGAGGGAGCGAGCACCAGAGACACCGGGACCGATGACGGCATGGTCGAGCACGGTGCGGATGATGGCGTGCTGCCGAGTGAGGTTGAGATCCGCCCACTGAGCGCGTAGCCGATCACCATGCCCCACGAACCCATCGAGGGTGCTGGCGTTAGAGGCGCGGGCCAGACGCCGCTCGAGGTCGCGCTGGCGCTCTTCCATCGGTCGCTTGGCGGTCATCCATTCGCGGGCGGTGATCTGTTTGGTGCCGAACAGTTCAGCCAACTCGTCCAGGCCTTGCTGTTCGCTGGCCAGGGCCTCGGACAGTGCGGCGCTCTGCGCGTCAGCGGCGGCACGTCCGGCCAGCTGGTTAGCGAACTCGGAAGTGTCGAGCCGATAGATGACCATGTCCGCGACGAACTGCTCCAGCGGCGGTGCGACCACGGTCAGGCGTCCGCAGCCGCGATGGTCGGGACCGGACAGGCACACGTACCGGCGCGTGTTGGCCCGTGGGCTGCTGAACAGCGCGTTCCCGCACTTGCCACACCGGAGCAGACCGGAGAGCAGATAGCGGCGGGGGCTGCGTGTCCCCGAGCGGGCTTGCTGGTCGAAACGGGCGAGGATGCGGGCGCGGTCGTGCTCGCTGATGATCCCGTCCCAGACAGCCTGGCCGATGACCTGCCCCCGGTGCTGGCGCATACCCGCGATGCGTGGAGATCGCAGCATTGCCGACACGGTCGGTGTGCGCCACGGTCCACCCTCGACGGTGCGCACGCTGTTGTCGTCAAGCCACGTTGTCAGGGATCGGATCGACTCACCCGCGAGGAATCGTGCAGCCACCGCGCGGATCACCGCTGCCTCATCGGCGCGCACCGTCACCCGGTCGTCCTCGTAGCCGAACGGTCGATGCGAACCGCCGTGCGGACGGCCTTGTGCCGCGACCTGATCCAACTTCCGCCGTATCCGTCGGCTCTTCGTCGCGGACTCATTCGCCGCCATCGCCGAGAGGATCCGCGCCACCAGCAACCCGTCGCCCGTGCCGATATCGACATCACCCACGACGAACCGCATATTGCGGATCTGCGCCTCGTCCAGCGCTTCGACGAACTCCTCCAACTCGATAGGACGGCGGGTCAGTCGGTCAACGTGGTAGACGATCACCGCATCAACCGCCCGGTCGGTTATGTCGGCCAGCATCCGCCGATACTCCGGCCGTGCCTTCCCCGAGTACGCCGAAATGTCGTTGTCGACGTAGGTGTCGGTCACCGGCCACCCGAGGTCAGCGGCGAGCCGCTGGCAGTCCTCGACTTGACGAGCTACCCCCAGGCCGCCGCCCTCCTGGTCGCTGGAGATGCGGGCGTAGATCGCAGCGGAGCGAACCTGAGAAGGCATGGGGTGATACTAGCGACTACTGGTTAACCTCGCGCTCGTGTGTGGCTACCACCATCGACTTCTCCACGAAGGCCAATGGGCCTTGCGTCTCCACGAGTGTCACTGGCTCGCCCTCCGACCCGATGGCAGCGAGATCCATGGGGACCAGATCGGCTATCGCACTACCGACATCCGCTCCATTGCTGAGGCCATTCGCACCAGACCTCAGCGGACCCGAGGCCCTTGTCGCCAGTGAGTGAAGCGATGACTGCGCCCGTCACACCAACGACCAGGCGATCCCGTCGAGGATGTCGTGCTCACTGACGACGACTTCGGAGAAGCCGAATCGATCCATCAACGTCGCCAGGATCAATGCACCGGCGCCAATGACGTCGACGCGACCCGGATGAATGACTGGGAGCGCGGCACGGTCGTCATGTGACATGGCCAGCAGTTGATCGGTGACGCGGCGTACGTCGGCGGCCGAGATGCGGGAGTGGTGGATGCGCTCTGCGTCGTACTCGGGCAAGCCCAACGCGATCGCCGCGACGGTCGTGACCGAGCCGGCCAGCCCCACGAGTGTCTCGGCGCGCTCGACCGGCACTGCTTCGCGGACGTCGGACAGCACGGCGTCGATGTCCGCCGTGGCTGCGCTGACCTGGTCGGCGGTTGGCGGGTCGGCCTGCAAATGACGTTCGGTCATTCGCACGCAACCGACGTCGACGGACAACGCCGCGTCGACCGTTGTAGTGCCGAGCACGAACTCAGTCGACCCGCCACCGATGTCGACGACGAGGTATGGCGCCCCCGACGACAGTTCGCGCGTCGCCCCGGCGAACGACAATGCGGCTTCTTCGTCACCCGTGACCACTTCGGGATCGACGCCGAGCACCTCACGAACGCCGCGCACAAAGTCGTCGCGGTTCGACGCGTCGCGGGTCGCCGAGGTCGCGACCATCCGCACGCGCGATGCGCTTGCCGCAGAGATGTCACTCGCGTACTCACGGAGCACCGCCAGGGTGCGGTCCAGAGCCGCCGGATCAAGGCGACCCGTCCGGTCGACACCTTGCCCGAGACGCACAATCTGCATCTGCCGCGACACATCGACCAGCGAGGACCCCTCAATGTCGGCGATGAGGAGACGAATCGAGTTCGTGCCGCAGTCAATCGCGGCTACACGCATGGTCCCTGCTCCCACCATGCGGTGAGCGCGTCGAGCGCCTCGTCCCCAATGGGGTTGATGCCCGGCCCAACCGCGAGCGAGTGCGCGACGTGCACGTGCAAGCACTTCACCCGATTTGGCATCCCGCCTGCGGTCGGATCGCCGGGCAGGCGCTCCATAGCATCACGACGGGCGAGGTAGTCGCGCGTCGCCGCCTCGTACTTCGCTAAGAGAACAGGGTCGGTTGCCAAGCGTTCGTTCATCTCTCGCATCACGCCGGACGCTTCCAGCCGACCAACTGCCGAGCACACGCGCGGACACGTCAGGTAGTACACGGTCGGAAAAGGCGAGCCGTCTGCGAGCCGCGGTGATGTCTCGACGACATCAGGCAGTCCGCACGCACAGCGGTGCGCCACGGCACGCATCGCGCGCGGTTGCCGACCCAACTGGGCGGCGACGACCGCGACGTCTTCGGGCTGCACGGTAACGCTCAGTGCGCGCGGGGTGATGGACCGATCGGTCGCGGCGTCGGCTGCTGCGGCCGCGTGGATGGCGCGGGCTTTGGCTCCGCACGCCCTGCCGTCTCGACCGTCGACCACAAGGTGCCGTACCACGCGCCCTTCGGCGCCGCGGACTGTTGCGGCACCGGAGCGACGGACGGCGCAGTCGTGGACGGTGTCGGGTCAACGATGACGTAGGCCGTCTCACCAGGCTTCACGAAATGCAGCCGCTGACGGGCTTGCTGCCTGATGAACGCCGGATCCTGCCACTGCGCCCGCGCCTGCTCCAACGCGGCAACACGCTTCTTGGCGGCTCGCTCCTGGCCAGCGAGCTCTGCGAGTTGGCCGCGCTGCGCGAGGTACTGCTGCAGTGGAACGGCCAGCGTCAGCAACACCGCGCAAAACGCAACAGCCAGGATGCCAGCGCGTGAAGTGAGCCCGGTCCGCCGTCGCCCGTCGGGTGGAGCTGTGGCCACACCGGACGTACGACGGTGCACGGCAGGACGGCGAGCACGATTAGACCGCGAAGATGTTGGGGGTCGGCGAGTGGTTGGGCGGCGGCGGGGAAGTCGCATGAGGTGTGCCGCTATCCGCTCGGATCTGACGTCGCAGGAGATGCCGGCGTCCCAGCAGCGGCTGAGAGTGGGAACGCCAACGCGCCGGCGTACCTCGCCGCGTCGTCGAGCTCCTCTTCTATCCGCAGCAGCTGGTTGTACTTCGCCACCCGCTCGCTACGTGCGGGCGCGCCAGTCTTGATCTGGCCGCAGTCCGTTGCGACTGCGAGATCAGCGATCGTCGTGTCTTCAGTCTCGCCAGAGCGGTGGCTCATCATGCACGCGTAGCCGTTGCGGTGCGCGAGGCTGACCGCGTCGAGCGTTTCGGACAGCGTGCCGATCTGGTTGACCTTCACGAGCAAAGCGTTAGCTGCGCCATCGCGGATGCCACGTGAAAGCCGCTCGGGGTTGGTGACGAACAGGTCGTCGCCGACCAGCTGCACGAGGTCGCCGAGCCGAGTCGTGATGCTGACCCAGCCGGCCCAGTCCTCCTCGCTCATCGGATCTTCGATCGACACCAATGGGTAGGCCGAAACCAGATCCGCGTAGTAGGCGATCATCTCGTCGGCGGTTTTGCGCGTGCCTTCGAACAGGTAAGCGCCGTCGTCGTAGAACTCGGTCGCGGCAACGTCGAGAGCCAACGCGATGTCTTCCCCGGCCCGGAACCCGGCCTTGCTGATGCCTTCGATGATGAGGTCGAGCGCCTCGCGGTTGGTCGGGAGGTTCGGCGCGAAGCCGCCCTCGTCGCCGAGGCCCGTCGCGAGGCCGCGTGCCTTCAGCACGGCCTTCAACGCGTGGTAGGTCTCGGCCCCCCAGCGCAGGGCCTCCGCAAAGGTCGCCGCGCCGATCGGCGCGATCATGAACTCTTGGATGTCGACGTCGGTGTCGGCGTGCGCACCGCCATTGAGGATGTTCATCATCGGAACCGGCAGCAGATGAGCTGTCGCCCCGCCGACATAGCGGAACAACGGCAGGTCCGCCGACTCCGCGGATGCGCGGGCGACAGCGAGGGAAGCACCGAGGACGGCGTTGGCACCAAGGCGCGACTTGTCGGGTGTCCCGTCGAGGTCGCAGAGCACCTGGTCGATCAGCCGCTGCTCACTGGCCTCGCGGCCTGCCAGCGCAGGTCCGATCTCTTCGAGTACGGCGCGCACCGCTCGCTCGACACCCTTGCCGCCGTATCGCTCGCCACCATCGCGCAGCTCGACGGCTTCGAATGCACCCGTCGACGCGCCACTCGGCACAGCCGCGCGAGCAAACGTGCTGTCGTCCAGTGCGACCTCGACCTCAATGGTCGGGTTGCCACGCGAGTCGAGAATCTCGCGCGCGCCAACAGCTTCGATAGATGCCACGCGCCGAGCCTAGCCGCCGCACGCTCGGTAACCGGGCAACGTCGCTCACGACCCGCTGGCGGTGTCCCGTTCCCAGTCGGCCACGCTGTCACGGAATTCGCGTGCAGTCGCACGCAACGCCGCCTCAGGATCGACGCCGCTGGCACGTGCTTCGGCAACAAGTCGGAACAGCCGTGAACCGACGTCGTCGCCGTCCGGCCGCATCGAGGCCGGTACGCCGGCCCGGGTAGCCCGTCTCCACAACGCATCCGCGAGGGCGAGCGCCGGCTGCGCGATGGGTACGCCGTCCGTCAGTGACGTCCGCCCCTTTTCCGCGATCTTGATCTGCTCCCAGTTCGCCTCGACCTCGGCAGCCGTCTCGGCCGTCGCATCACCGAAGACGTGTGGGTGACGGCGTACCAACTTTTCCGTTATGCCCGCGGCGACATCGTCGATCGACCACGGGTCCGTCGCATCCTCTTCAGCAATTCGCGCATGGAAGACGATCTGCAACAACAGATCGCCCAGCTCCTCGCGCAAGTGTGCGCTGTCGCCGGTCTCGATCGCCTCGAGTGCCTCGTAGGCCTCTTCGATCAGATAAGGGACGAGCGACGCGTGCGTTTGCTCGGCATCCCATGGACAACCACCCGGCGAACGCAGCCTGTCCTGAACCGCGACGAGGTCGAGGAGGCTGGCTCCTCGACGTTCGTCACGGGCGTCAGCCACTCGGTGGTGCCTGCGGCTGCTGACCGGGAACGAGTTGACCGGTCGGCGTCGGTGCTGGTGTGGGCTCGGGACGGGACAGCCGATCGTTGTCACGGGGCGCCGCTACGGAGCGGTCCTGCGCATTCCAGTAGCCGTAGCGCGGATTCACGCTGATGCGTAGTTGGCGCATCACGGTGTTGAGCAGGTCATTCAGCCGCTTGTCGGACTCGGTCTTGAGGATCGCCAGACGCAGTTGAGGAGTTGCCTGTTCCAGTGTTGTCCGCGGATGTGCGATCAGATGGACGACGTGCCAGCCGAAGCGCGAATGGAAGACGAAGAGCGACCCAGGCTTCGCCGCAAAGAGGACTTTGCCGAATGCCGGGTCGAACGCCGACTGACCGTGAGCCCCGAGATCACCGCCGTTGTCCTTTGAGTTCGTGTCGAGAGAGTTGGCCCGAGCCAGGGCCGGGAATCGGCTGATGTCGGCCCGCACCTGCGCGAGCAGTGACTCGGCCTTGGCCTGGTCACGCACCAAGATGTGCGCCGCGCGTACCTGGTCCAACTCGGCGAGGTTCTTCTGGTACTCGGCCTGCAGCTGAGCCTGCGTCACGGTGACGTTCGAGACGACGGCCGCCGCGAGTTTCGTGTTGAGCGTCAACTGGCGGACAACCGAGCGGATGTTGCCGGGAGCGATCCCGCTCTGGATCGCCTGCTGCCGGAGCTGGTCCTCGCCGCCTGTCTGCTTCAACAGAGCCGACTGCTGTACGTCGATTTCCCCGTCGGTCACCGTGACGCCCTTCGCGCGGGCGGCGGCTTCGAGAATGAGCCCATCGATCAACCGGGTGAGAACCTGCCGCTGCAACGCGGCTTCTTGGCCGTTGAGCGCCGAGGAGGTCTGGTCGTCGGCTGCGTTCAGGACTTGCGTCGCCTGACGCTGGACGGTGGCAACCGCGATCGAATCGGAGCCAACAACGGCTGCCGCGCCGGTGTGCGCGGGCCGGCACGCCGACAACGCGATCGCTGCGAGTGCGCAACCGGTCGCGGCGAGAACGGCGCCGGCGCGGCGGCTGCGTGGGGGTGTCACGGGAGGCAAGTTTGCTATGTCCCTGTCTCGGAGGCGGAACCGACCCCGCCGGAGGTCCCGTCGAGGATCACTGTGTCGATGACCTCGTATACCCAGGTGAGCAGGTCGAGGTCTCGCACCGGCGTACCGCCGATCCGAGCGGTGGCCGGCCGCGGCACGAGTATCGCCGACGTCGCCGCCTTGATGATGCTGCGTGGGTACACCCGCTGCAGGCGTACTTGCCGTGACTCGGGAAGCTGCACCGAGCCGAACCGCACGTGTTGTCCGGCCAGTCCGATCTCGGTCAAGCCGGCGCGGCGCGCCGCGACCCGCAGGCGGGCAACGGCCAGCAGGTTGTCGACGGGCGGCGGCGGCGGTCCGAACCGATCGATGAGCTCGGCACGGACGGCATCGACCTCTGCATCTTCAGCGGCACCCGCAATACGGCGGTACGCCTCCAACCGCAGCCGTTCGCCCGGCGCGTAGTCATGCGGCAGATGCGCATCGATCGGCAGATCGATCTTGACGTCTGCGAGTTCCTCGGCGGGCTCGCCCTTGAAGTCCGCGACGGCCTCGCCGACCAGGCGCAGATAGAGATCGAAACCGACCGCCGCGATGTGACCGGACTGCTCCCCACCGAGCAGGTTGCCCGCCCCACGGATCTCGAGATCCTTCATCGCGACTGCCATGCCAGCGCCGAACTCGGTGTGCTGGGCAACCGTCGCGAGCCGGTCGTGAGCCAGCTCGGTGAGTGGCTTCTCCGGCGGATAAAGGAAGTAGGCATAGCCGCGTTCGCGTCCCCGACCGACCCGGCCGCGCAACTGGTGCAGCTGCGAGAGCCCCATCATGTCGGCGCGCTCGACGATGAGCGTGTTGGCATTGGAAATGTCGAGGCCACTCTCGACGATGGTCGTGCAGACGAGTACGTCGTACTCGCGCTCCCAGAAGTCGACCATCATGCGTTCGAGCAGGTCTTCGTTCAGCTGGCCATGCGCAACGCCGACCCGTGCTTCGGGAACAAGGTTGCGGATGTGCGCAGCAGCCTTATCGATCGACTCAACGCGGTTGTGCACGAAGAAGACCTGGCCTTCGCGGAGCAGCTCACGACGAATCGCTGCAGCGATCTGCCGCTCCTCGTACGCACCGACGAACGTGAGCACGGGGTGACGTTCTTCGGGGGGTGTCTGGATCGTCGACATCTGCCGGATGCCCGTGATGGCCATCTCGAGCGTGCGCGGGATGGGCGTCGCACTCATCGTGAGGACGTCAACGTTGGCGCGCACAGCCTTCAGGTATTCCTTGTGCTCGACCCCGAAGCGCTGCTCCTCGTCGACGATCACGAGGCCAAGGTCTTTGAACTGCACCTCTGGTGAGAGCAGGCGATGCGTGCCGATCACCACATCGACCGAGCCGTCAGAGATCCCGGCCAGCACCTCTGCGTGCTCTTTCGTCGTGTTGAACCGGCTGTCGACGCGCACCGTGACAGGGAACGCCGCGAAGCGCTCTGTGAACGTCGCGAGATGCTGCTGTGCGAGCAACGTTGTCGGCACGAGGACAGCCACCTGCTTGCCGTCCATCACCGCTTTGAAGGCAGCTCGAACCGCGATCTCGGTCTTGCCGTAGCCGACATCGCCGCAGATGACCCGGTCCATCGGCACGGGCGCTTCCATGTCGGCTTTGACTTCCTCGATGGACTGCAGCTGGTCGGGCGTCTCGACGTACGGGAACGCATCCTCGAGCTCGCGCTGCCAAGGCGTGTCCGGGCCGAATGCGTGGCCAGGACTCGCCATCCGCGCGGAGTACAGGCGGATGAGCCCGGCTGCGATCTCGCGCACCGCCTTCCGCGCCCGACCCTTGCGTTTGGCCCAGTCCGCTCCGCCGAGCCGGTCGAGTGACGGTGACTCGCCGCCGGAGTAGCGAGTGACCTGCTCGAGGGCATCGGTTGGCACATAGAGCCGGTCACCCCGCGCGTACTCCAACACGAGGTAGTCGCGGGTCGCGCCGGCCACGGTGCGCTGCACCATCTCGACGTAGCGACCCACACCATGCTGCTCGTGTACAACGAAGTCGTCGGCCTCGAGCGCGAGCAGGTCAAGACCGCCACGTCGACGACTCGGCATGCGTCGCATGTCTTTTGTCGACGTACGCGCACCGGCCAGGTCGGTCTCTGTCAGCACGGCGAGGCGCAGCGCATCGTGAACAAACCCGTGGTCGAGCAGCCCGGTCACGACGTGTGCGACCGCTGGCTCCGGCGGAGTGTCCAGGTCAGCGACAAGGCGCGCGGCCACGTCGTCGCCGGTGAGCGCCTCTGTCAGGCGTTCGGCCGGGCCATGTCCCTCGGTGATGAGGACGACCCGCCATTTGTTGCTCAGCCATTCGCGGACATCGGCGAATGCGCGCGCCACATCACCGCGATAGGAGGTGGCTGGTCGCGCCGCAACGGTCAGCACATCGTCGGTGGAGGTCTCCTCGTCAGCCGTGAACGGCGAAAGCCCCCACCAGGGAATGCCAAGCCCCAGCGCGTGCTCACGTACCTCGCCCAGAGACTTGTACGCCGCTGCGCCGAGGTCGAGCGGCGCCGCCGCCCCGGTGGCTGCCGCGCCCCATGCGGCTTCCAAGAACTCCTGGCTTGTGCGCATGAGCTCGTGCGCGCGCGCACGGACGCGTTCCGGATCGCAGATCAGGATGTGCGAACCCGCCGGCAGCAAGTCGACGAGCAGCTCCATGTCGTCGGTGAGGACCGGCGCCAGCGCTTCCATCCCTTCGACGGGAGTCCCGTCGGCGATGCGGTCGAGGATGTCGACGAGCCCCGGGTACTCACCAGCGAGCCGCTTCGCGCGGTCACGAACCTCGGCGGTGAGGAGCAACTCACGACACGGAGGAGCCCACAGACCGTGCGGCGCCGGCCCAAGGCTGCGCTGATCCGAAACGGCGAACTGCCGGATCTCCTCGACGGTGTCGCCCCACAGGTCGAGGCGCACAGGATGCTCGTCGTCGGGCGGGAAGACGTCGAGGATTCCGCCACGGACGGCGAACTCACCCCGGCGTTCCACGAGCTCGACGCGCGTGTAGGCGATCTCGACGAGTCGCGCCACGATGTCGTCGAGGACGATCTCGTCTCCCGCGCGAATACGGATCGGCTCGAGGTCGCCGAGCCCACGCACTTGTGGCTGCAGCAACGAGCGGATCGGTGCGACGACCACCGATAACGGCGTGCTCGCCGGATCATCCGGGTCGGGGTGGCGCAGCCGACGCAACACGGACAATCGGCGGCCAACAGTGTCCGCGCGCGGAGACAGTCGCTCGTGCGGCAACGTCTCCCACGCCGGATACTCGGCGACGGAATCCGGTCTCAGGAACGACCGGAGTTGTACGACGAGGTCTTCGGCTTCGCGACCGGTCGCGGTCACGGCCAGCACGGGTCGGCCCCCACCCTGTGGCGCTTCCGCCGCGATCACAGCCGCGATCAACGGGCGCAGCGAGGCTGGTGCGGCAAGCTCGAGTGACGGCTGACCGACCGCGTCGCGGGTGGCGGCGAGCGCGGGATCAGCGCCGACGGCGGCGAGGAGACCGGAGAGCGTCATGGGGAGATCCCCAGGGTAGGTCCTGGACCCAAATGACGACGTGGGGTGCCATCATGCGCCGGACCATGGCCATCCGCTCGGTGCCGACGGCAGTCGTCGTTGTCGCACTGGGAGCGGCCGCATGCTCGTCCGGTGGCGGGCAGCCGAGCGCGACGGCTCGCTCCCATGTTTCTGCTGTCGGCACCGTGCTTGCAACGGGTGACAACAACGCGGGCCAATTGGGCAGTGCCGTCGCGGGCATCGTCACCAGCCTGCAGCCAGTCAGTGGCATGGGCGGGCGCAACACCTTGACCGGAGTGCGTGCGATCGCCGCGGGCGGACGGCACTCCCTCGCCGTACGAGCCGATGGCACGGTCGTGGCCTGGGGGGCCAACGACTTCGGCCAACTCGGCACCGGTGACCGGCGTAACTCGCCCTACCCGACTCCGGTGCACGCAGCCGACGGAACGCCGGGCCTACTCCGCGGCGTCACTGCGTTGGCCTCCGACAGCAACCTCTCGTTGGCGCTCCTCAGCAACGGTCACGTCGTCACCTTTGGGTCCGGCAACCTCGGTCAACGCGGTGTCGGCAGTATCTCCGCGCCGCTGACACCGACGACGGTGCGAGACGCCACCGGCGACGGCCCACTCACCGACGTGAGCGCCCTCGCCGCAGACGGTTCGACCGAGATGGTGTTGCTGCACAACGGCACGCTGGTCGGTTGGGGGGCGAACAACCACGGCCAGCTCGGCGACGGCACCACAACGGACCACTCGCTACCGGTACGGGTCCGCGGTGTCGGCGGGCGCGGGTACCTCACTGGCGTTGTTGCGTTCGCATTGGGCGGCCAATACGCGCTCGCCGTCCGCGCGGACGGCTCGGTGTTGTCCTGGGGCGGCAACGACCGCGGGCAGCTCGGGGACGGGACCGACGAGCCACACCGATTCCCGGCTCCGGTTCGCGGCATCGACGGGGCCGGTTTTCTCACCGGCGTTGTGGAGGTGTCAGCCGCGGAAAAACACGGGTTTGCCCGGCTCAGCGACGGGCGGGTCGCCGGCTGGGGCTCCGGCAACGCTGGCCAGCTGGGCAACAACGCGACGACCAACATGCGCGTGCCTAGCCTCGTGCTCGACGCCCGTGGCGAGCATCCGCTCACGGGGGTCGCGCAGATTCACGCCGGCGAGGCCTACGGGGTCGCTGTGCTCGAGGACGGCACGGCTTTGACCTGGGGTGCCGGGGCGGCCGGTCAGCTCGGTACCGGTTCGCTACGCGCCCGGTCGCTCCCCGGCCCACTGACCTACCGAGGGCTACCGCCTCGCAATATCCGCCTGGTCGCGCCGGGCGTACGACACCTACTCCTTTCGGCCGATCCCTGAGCGCTCCATTGCAGACAGTTCGCGTTTATCCTGATGACTCAGGTCAGCGGAGGGTCGTGGGAGCGTGAGTGGCGAGTACGACGCTCGGAGCGCCCGCGTCTGACGCCCACGGCGCGAGCGGTCCCGACGAGCCGGACACCGACGCGACCGGGGTGGCATGGCGCCACCGGTTCATGCGGCCGGGTTGGCCGCTCCGATTGCTTTTCTACGGTTACCCGCTCTGGTGGGTGCTCGGCTTCGGCGAGATGTCGTTCATCGCCGCGTCGATTCCGATGGCTGTCGCACTGCTGCACCGGCGGTTACGCGCCCCCCGGGGGTTCGCGGTGTGGCTGCTGTTCCTTGTATGGGTGATGGCCTCGGCACTGGTCGTCTTCGCCGACGCACCGGGCACGGTGCCGGTCAGCGGAAGCGGCAAGGCGTTCACCTACGCCTACCGCGTGCTGTGGTACCTCGCAATCACGGTCGTGCTGCTCTACGTCGGCAACTTGCGTGAGGACGAGCTCCCCAGCCGTGAGCTCACTCGCATGCTCGGCTTCATGTTCTGTGTCGTGGTGGCCGGCGGGGTGCTCGGCGTCGCCGTACCAAACCTCCACATCAAGTCCGTCGCCCAGATCGTTCTCCCGCACGCATTGACGGGCACGTCGTTCGTCAAACAAATCGTCAATCCCCGTGTTGCCGAGGTGCAGCGATTCCTCGGCTTCGCCGTGGCCCGTCCCACTGCGCCCTTCTATTACACGAACTCCTGGGGCGCGAACCTCTCGCTGTTCCTGCCGTTCTTCCTGCTGGCCTGGCGTGACAAGGCCGCGGGGTGGCGGCGGAACGCGGCGCCGATTGTGTTGCTGATCGCCTTGATGCCGATCGTCTACTCGCTCAACCGCGCGCTGTGGTTTGCGCTGATCGCGATGACCGGATTCGTCGCGCTGCGCTACACGCTCCTGGGCAAGGTCTGGGTTCTTCGCGCTGTCGTCGGCGCGCTCGCTGTCGGGACTTTGGTGTTCTTCTCCACCCCCCTGCATTCGGTGGTCAGCAAACGGTTGGACACCGGGCACAGCAACGCCCGTCGAGGGGACCTCGCCGGCACCACGGTCGAGACGACTCTGAACGGGTCCCCCGTCGTCGGCTTCGGCGGCACGCGCCGGGTCCAGGGCAGTTTCGCGTCGATCGCCGGCGGCGCCCGACCCGAGTGTCCGAGCTGCGCCGCTCCACCCCTGGGAACGCAGGGTCACTTGTGGATGCTCTTCATCTCACAAGGCGTTATCGGTGCCGCGTTGTTCGTGACGTTCTTCTTCCGCAGGTTCTTGCGAAGTTGGCGAGACACTTCGCCGTATGCCGTCGCTGGGTGCGCTGCGCTCATCGCGCTCGCTGTCGAGATACCGTTCTATGACCTGCTCGGGCCACCGATGTTCACGGTGATGATCGCGGTGGGCCTCCTCTGGCGCAGCGAGGCCGCGCGTACGTCGCGCCCGGTGATCCGCGAGCAACTCCCAGCCGTGCGCGTCCAATCGGCTGCCGCCCCCCGGATGTCGCGATGACGCGCGGCGCCGGTCTCCCGGCGATGGCTGCCGCCGCAGATGCGCTGCCACCACCGCCCACCGAATCCGGCACGTCAGCGCTGCAGGAAGCCATGGCGATGCTGTGGCCCGCGCCGGCGACGGTCGAGGTCGTCCGTCGAGGCGCGCCAGTGCCGAGGGGACAACGAGTTGTGCGCGAGCATCTGCTGATTCCGGACGCGAGCCGACCGCGGCTCGTCGTACCCGCTCGGGAACGCCGGGCCGGAGCCGCCATCGCCCGCCGCCGCGGTGACCTGGGCCGCGGTGCCCGGCTGCGGCCGGTTGCGGCCGGCTGGGTCGTACGCACCGGCCTGGCCGACGTGGGGTCGCGTGACCGGCTGCGCGTCATCGCTCCCGTCGATGCGGAGCGCGACGACGTCGAGGCCGAGTTGTCCAAGATCCTGGGACGCCCCGTTGTCGTTGGCCTTTCCGTTGGATCTCTCCGCGTCAACCGCAAGCCGATCCTGCACGTGCTCGATCACAGTGGACACACTCTCGCTTTCGTGAAAGTCGGGCACACACCCTCGGCGCGCGAGCTCGTGTCGGCCGAGGCAGTCACGCTCAGCCGCTTGGCCGATCAGTCGCTGCCGTTGATTGACGTTCCGCGGGTGCTGCACATCGGCCCGTGGCACGACCTCCAGTTGCTAGTGCTGAGCCAGGTCGGCAACGGACGCCGCCGTGTCGACTTCGCCGAGGCGCCGTTCGCGGCGATGCGCGAGCTGGCCGCCGTTGACGGCATCACCGAGGCGCCGGTCAGCGGCCATGTATTCATGGCTCGGCTCCGGTCATCGATGGCGCCGATCCTCGACAGCAGCGCCGCGCAGCGCTTTGCCAATTCCCTCGACCACGTCGACAACGCCAGCGCGCAAGCGCCAATCGCTTTCGGTGCGTGGCACGGCGACTGGACCCCCTGGAACATGACCAACCTCCCGCCCGCGGGCGCGACTCGTGTCGCGTTGTGGGACTGGGAACGCTTCGACACCGCCGTACCAATCGGATTCGACGCTCTGCACTACCGGCTCCAGGCGCTGCTACAGCTGCACGGCACGACCCCGACGACCGAGCGCACATTCCTTGATGACGCCGACACCACGGCGCGGAGCGGCGGCGCAACAGCCGACATGACGCGCATCGTGACTGCGTTGTACGTCGCCGAGATCGCCGCGCGCTACCTCACACTGCTCGAACAACCCGGCGGCGCACCGCTCGCTCGTCGCTCGGCGTGGATCCTGCCGCTGCTCGAGACATGCGCGGCGAGGCTCTGATGGGGGGCTCGGCGGAACCGTCTCGTCAAAGTGCGCTCAAGGAGATGGTGAAGAGCGCCGCTCGCCGTGCGGGGCAGGCGACGGCCAGCGCTCGGATGACACCGGACTTCTTGCTCGTCGGCGCACAACGGAGCGGCACGACGACACTGCACCTGGCGCTGAAGACCCACCCCCTCGTGGTCATGAACCGTCTGCACAAGGGCGTCAACTATTTCGACCTGCGCTATGACCGTGGTCCGCAGTGGTACCGCGGCCACTTCCCACTGCGCGCCTACGCCCGCGCGCGGACGACGTGGAGCGACGGCAGCCCCATCACGGGTGAGTCCAGTGGTTATTACATGTTCCATCCACTCGCCCCCGAGCGCATCGGCCGTGATCTTCCCGACGCGAAGCTCATCGCGCTCGTGCGCGACCCGGTCGAGCGCGCGTACTCAGCACACAAGCATGAGCACGCACGCGGGTTCGACACCGAGCCGTTCGAGCGGGCAATCGAGCTCGAGGAAGAGCGGCTGGCCGGCGAGGTCGAGCGCATGATCGCCGACCCGTCGTACGAAAGCTTGAGCCATCGCCACCACGCGTACCTCAGCCGTGGGCGATACATCGAACAACTCGACGTGCTCGCGAAACATTGCGCCCGTGACAACCTGCTGGTCGTCGACGCCGACGCGTTCTTTGCCGATCCCGATGAGATGTACGCGCGGATCCTGGCCTTCCTCGGACTGCCGCACCAGCCGACGACGATCCGGCGTACAAACGCCCGGCCGCGCTCACCGATGCCGGATTCGCTGCGCACCCGACTCGGCAAGCATTTCGAGGAGTACGACGAAGCGTTGACCAGCTATCTCGGCGCGATTCCGAGCTGGCGCCAATGAGCAACCTTCGAGCCGCGCGCGCGGATGTGTCGTTGTCCGCGTACCCCGCCTTCGTACGCCGGCACGCCGGCCTTCTCATCATCTGCATGCTTGTCGGCTCGATTTTCGGCATATTCATGGGCCAGCGGCTCACTGCCTACGTCGGCTCGGCATCTGTTGTCGTCCCACCGACCAGTTTGGAACCCCAGGCATTACCTGGTGAGGTCCGGCGGCAGTCGGACAAGGACTCGATCACGCCCGACACCGAAGCGCAGCTGGTCCGATCAACGATCGTGCTGACCGCCGTCCAGAAGGCCACGAATCTCAACGCACCGGTCGCCACGCTGATCAAGCGCCTCACCATCGACGCGCCGCCCAACACGCGCGTGCTGACGTTGTCGTTCACTGCTCGGCACAAGAACAAAGCGCGGATCGGCGCGGAGGCGGCAGCGGAGGCTTACCTCGCGCTGCGCGCGCGGCTCATCGAGCAGCGACGTGCAGTTGACATGGCGGCAATCGAGGACCAGATCGCCGCCCTGAAGCTGGATTTGAACGACGCAGCCGCCAAGGTCAACACCGGTGGACGCACGGACCGTGTTGTCGCGGAGATCGCCGTTTCGGCCGTATCCGACAAGATCCGATCGTTAGAGCGCGAAGCAACAACGATGCGCACCACGCAAGTCGTCCCGGGGCTCGTGCTGCGACCAGCAGCTGAGAGCAAGGTGCGACCGCGCACGAGCAGCGAGATTCCGCTCACCAGCGGGCTCCTGATCGGCCTTCTCGTCGGGTTGGTGATCGCGCGGCTCCGGCCGGCACGCATCACGGTCGCCAACGACATCGAGCGCTCGCTTGCCCTCGAAGCGGGCCGGCTCGACGTTTATCCGCTGCCCCGACCGGGTCAGGTCGGACGCGACCAGACGCGGCACGCGCGAGGGCGAGATGCCGACCACCCGACCCGAACGTCGGTCGCGGTGCGCCGACTCAGAAACCACCTCGTTGCTGACGGCGCGGGGCTCACTGTGCTCACCGGGCCGATGCGCAGCGGTGCGATTGCCGGTCTTGCTGCGGCGGTGGCCCGGTCGCTGTCACGCCTTGGTGTCCCCGTGGCGTTGGTTGCCGATGACAGTGACGAACGTGTCCTGCGCGCCCTACGCACACCGGCTGCCACCTTGCGAGATGTGTCAAGGAAGGATCGTTCGGTCGATGTCACTGCCGATGTGTTCGCAGGAGTGATGATGTATCGCATGCCGCGCGGTGCTGACAGTGCTGCTCGCCTCGCCGAGCTACGAAAAACCTTTGGACACATCATCGTCATCTCGCCGGGGATGGCGAACTCACACATCTGCGCGATCGCCCGAACCGCCGAACGCGTGTTGGTGTGCGCGGAGCGGCGGCGTACACGCGTCCAGGATCTCCTCGCATCGGTGCATCAGCTACGGCTGGTCCGCGCACGCATCACCGGCAGCCTGCTCGTCGGCGCCAATCGTGGGCTGGCTGTTCTTGGGACCAACCGATGACCTCACCATCCGTGTCGGTCATCATCGCGACGCGGGACCGACCAGCGTTGTTGCGCGCCGCTCTCGACTCGATTCTCGGCCAGGAGTACGCCGGCAACGTCGAGGCGGTTGTCGTCTATGACCAGACAACGCCAGACACCTCACTCGCATTCGACAACGGTGACCGCCGGATCACAGTCACGACCAACACGCGAACACCAGGTCTTGCTGGCGCGCGAAACAGTGGGGTGCTCGGCTCGAGCGGCGAGCTCCTTGCGTTCTGCGATGACGACGACACGTGGCTGCCGGACAAGCTCGCCCTGCAGGCAGCGGCCATGCAGCGCGACGGTGCTGATGTCGCGCTGACCGGCATCTACGTCTACTACGGCGACCGCGTAACGGTGCGCATCCCAGAGCTTCAGGAGCTGACCGTGGCTGGCCTCACGCGTGACCGGGTCATGGCTGCTCACCCGTCGACGTACGTCGTGACCCGGTCCGCATTCACGAACACGATCGGCCCCGTTGATGAGAACATCCCGGGCAGCTACGGCGAGGACTGGGACTGGCTGCTTCGAGCCGCGCAGACGACACAGCTGGTGGTCGTACCTCGACCGCTGATCCGAGTCCTCTGGCACAAGGGCGGATCGTTGTTCAGCCGTCGCTGGATGACGATCATCGAGGCTCTGGACTACTTGGTCGACAAGCACCCGTCGTTCAAGGAAGATCCGCAGGCGCTTGCCCGCATCTACGGGCAGAAGGCATTCGCCTACGCAGCCCTCGGTGAACGCAAGGAAGCGAGACGGTGGGCGCGCGAAGCGCTACGCCAGTCGCGGAGCGAACGCCGCGCCTACGTTGCGCTCGCCGTCGCACGGGGCGTCGTTAGTGCCGAGCGCGTCATGAGCATGGCTAATGCCGCAGGCCGCGGCATCTAGCTCACGTCAGTTCCGGTAGCCGTACGCGCGCCGCAGCGGCCACGTGCTGACTTCGACAAGACGGCGATCGCTCTCCGGCAAGGCCGTCCGCCACCCCTCGTCGGGACGCAGCTGCATCGGCCCAGTCGTGAACCGCATCGGGTTGCCGTCGAGCGTGTGTGCTGACGGCAGCTTCACAGCGCCATCGGCGATGAAGTCGAGCGCACCTGGCTGGAGCGGCTCATCGACGGCAGCCGCAATCCGCGACAGTTCGGCATGAGGATTGCTGACGAGGTCTTCGTAGCGAACGCGCGTGACCGAAACGCCGAGCCGAGTCATCGACGAGATCAATGAGTTGGTCGTGAGCCACCGCCGGGCGACGGTGCGTGCCGGCCAGGTGGACATGTAATCCTCGAAACCGTCTCGTTCCGGCCGCTTGACCTTCTTTCGAAGCGAGTTGGCGACGCCACGCGGGTCGCGCACGATGTGCACCACGCGCAAGTCGACGTCGGGAGCACGGCGCAGGAGGTACGCCGGGCCCGCGTGCTTGCTGGAGTCCACCACGACCCTCGCCCCTGCGGTCTCGGCGATTCCCCGGTAGAGGTTGGTGAGCACCTCGAGGTAGTGCTGGACACGTTGCGCGAAATCACTGGGTCCGCGACTTGTCAGCAGGCGGGGGATGTCGCGCGTCGTGTCGACGGACGCCTGTAGCGCAACGATCTGCTCGGCATCGATTGCACCCCATCCGCCGAACGCCTGCTCGCCGACGGCCGTCCAGAACGGGCAGTCGGAGAATGCCTCGCCGCACCCGCAGTTGTGGTTGAGCAGGACACTGTGTTCCCAGATGTAGCAAAGCTCGCCCACCGCGACGTGACCGGGCAACTCGCCGAGCATCCGGTCAAGCAGCGTCGATCCGCTGCGGATGACACCACCGACGTAGGCGACTCGGGTCATGGTCGCGCGGGGGTGGGCGCCAACGACGCGACGAGCTCTTCGAAACGGCGTACCGCAGCGGCGACCGGCAACGCCGAATCGAGATCGACGGTGAAGCGATCACGGTCGGCGAGAGCGTCATCGAGCAGGGCGGCGAGCTCGTCTTCGGAGGAGGCAAGTTGCACGAGCTTCTTATCGGCAAGCCGTGCGGTGAACAGCACCTGATGGTTGTCCACGTGTTCGCCGTACTCCGGCCGGCGGGGCACGACGAGAGGAAGGCGACCGAGCCGCCGGCACTCCGCAATGGTGGCCGGACCGCCGTGGCAGACCACAACCCTCGCTCGCGCGACGAGATCGGTGAATTCGGCATGTTCGAGGAAGGCACGCGGCTCCCCCCACCGCGGCGCCGGGGCACTGCCGTGTTGCATCACGCACTCGACGCGATCAGCGCCTCCGCGCGCGAGCCAGCGGTCGACCCAGTCGATGACTCGGCCGAACGGGTGATGGTCAGTGCCGACAGCAACAACAATCAGCGGCCGCTCCGGCGACGGCTCGTCCCGCCCTGTCACAGCAACCCGCCGATGAGCTGGGCTCCGGGGTAGAGCCGTTGCTGCTCTTCCCACTGCACGCAGAATAGCGAAGAGAGCGGACGGCACAGGCGCCCGGTGAGCGTCTTGGAGTCGATGCGGTCATAGACCTCGACGTAGACAGTGGGGATCCGGCGGAGCCGGGCGATGAGGAAGAACGGCACGGCGAGACCGGCACCCGTCGAGACGATGACGTCGGGCCGAACCCGTGGCACGACGCGAATCGCGAGCCAGAGATTCCGGAGCAAGTTGCGCAAGTTGCGTGTCGTCGGGAAGTAACCCCAGACCACGTCCTCTTGGGTCAACTGCGATCGCGCATCTGGAGTAGCGAACGTCACCCAAGTGCGTTCGCGCTGCGACCACCAGGGCGCGAGTGACATCAATTGAGCGAGATGTCCACCACTTGATGCGACCAGCAACACCCGACCGGGCCAGGCGGCCGGAGCCGAATTCACGTCGGCGTCGGTCAAGAAACGTCCCCTTCGATGAACCGAGCGCGCGGCGAACTCGGTCGGAGAGAACCACCGGGCCCATTCGGCGGTTATCCTTTTCAGAGTACCCCTGCGGACGACAAAGGCGCTTGATACGTCACCGTGCCCAACTACGACATGGACCGCCGTCCTCGTCTGCTCGCCGACGCGTTTCGTCGGCGGTGGATGGTCGTTGTCGTGGCCGCAATCATCGGACTCCTCATCGGCGTTGGCTACAAGGTGCTCAAGACGACGACGTACGACGGGCAGACCACCGTCCTCGTCAACCCGATCCCGGGCAACCCGTTCAACAAGCAGTCACAGAACAATTTGCTCGTCGACATGTCCACCGAGGCTCAGGTTGTCCGGTCGGACGCGGTAGCCCGCCTCGCGCTACCGCTGTTGACCGCCCAGGGGTACGACAACGTCACCGTCGGCGGGCTGCTCGGGCACACGCGCGCAGCTCTGGAGACCAACACGCAGGTATTGCGCATCACCTCGTCTGCGCGATCGGCGACCCGAGCCCGTGATGGCGCCGACGCTTTCGCCAAGGCGTTCCTCACCTACCGTGCGTCGCTCGCGAAGGCCAAGAACACCTCAACTCTCGTCCAGCTCAGGAGCGATCGAGCGGGTGCGCTCCGGACGCTGGCGAGCTTCAGCAAGTCGCTCGCGCAAGAGGATCCGGCCTCGACCACGGCCTCCCGGTTGCAGGCACAGATCAAAACGATCAATCAGACACTCAACGATCTCGCGGTGAGCGAGGCCGACCTCCTCAAGCGCACGGTCGTGCCGGGTGTCGTGCTCAGCCCAGCTGCACTGCCGCAGGCACCGCACGGCGTGAGCAAGCTGCTGATGGCGCTGATCGGCCTGGTGCTCGGGTTCGGGTTCGGCTTCGTCGTTGCCGTCGGCCTCGAACGCGCATCGGGGCGGATCCGCCGACCGGACGCGATTCCGAGTGACCTCGAGGTGCTTGCCGTCGTCCATCCCGCGCACGTGGCGCAACCGGTGCTGCTGACCCAACCCGACAATCCAACGGCCGAGGCCTATCGCATGCTGCACCTCGCCGTTGATGCGGCGCTGCCACCCGACTCCGAACGCCGTAGCCGGATCGTCGTTGTCGCATCGATGACCGACCCCGCGCCGCCCGTCGCCATCAACCTGGCGCTGGCGGCGGCCGAGGCCGGGAAGTCGACGACGTTCGTCGACGCACTGCCGCCTGCCGCTGCTCCCCGCCTGCTGGGGCTGACGGCGCCCCCCGGAGCGATCGGCCTGTCGGAAGTCGTGCTCGAAGGTCGCGACCCGATTTCTGCGCGCCTCCATGTCGCGTCACGGTTGACCTATCTCCCGTCAGGCGCGAACGTCCAACGCGCAGCCGAGGCCTACGCCGGCCCTCGGATGCGAGGCATCGTCGAAGGGCTACGCCGCGGGTGCGACCTGCTCGTCATTGCCGTCCCATCGCTGTCCAACCCCGACGGCCAGGCCTTGGCCAGCCTCGCCGACGGCGTGGTTCTCGTCGTACCCCTCGGCTCCGCGACAGTGCGGCAGCTCGAGGAGGCGACCGCAGAAGCGCGTCGCGTGCACGCCACCTTGGTCGGTGTCGTCGCTGCCTATCCCGGGCGCTCCCGCCGGACGGTCCCCGCTCCCCCACTTGCCACTACTCACAATGTCGTGGTGCGTGACGAGCGACCACCGGCACCCGCGACCCGGATCACATCGTGACGGACGGCTCCACCGACGCAAAAGCACCGACCGCTGCTGCTAACTCCGTCGATCCGACGCTGACCCGACTGGCGCGGGGCGGCACGCTCAACCTTGTCGGTGCACTCGTCAGCGGTCTGCTGTCGGCAGTCGTGTACGTCATCGTGGCGCGCCACTATCCGAAAGCTGACGCCGGTGCGTTCTTCGCAGCCACCGCGCTGTTCATCATCCTGACCGCAGTTTCCGAGCTCGGTGTCGACACGGGCCTGTTGCGGTGGTTGCCGCGTTACCTGGTGGAGAACCGTCGGGACGATCTGCGAACGGCTGTCCGGATCGCGATGCGTCCCGTCTATGTCGCGAGCGTCGTGGTCACGATCCTGATCGAGGTGACCGCGCCGTACATCGCGTCAGCGATCGTCGGCGCCGGCCAGCACGATCAGTTCACCGCGATGCTGCGCGTGCTGGCCGCGGGGTTGCCGATCGCCGCCGCATACGACCTCGTTCTCGCTCAGACGCGAGTTCACGGCACGATGCGCGCGACCGTGCTGACCGACAAGTTCGTGCGCGTCGTCGCACAACCGGTGGGCATCCTCATCGTCGCGGCGCTGGGCGGGTCCATCGCCTGGGTCGCGGTGGCCTGGGTCGCGCCGTACCTGCCCTGCCTCTTCCTGGCCCTCGCGTGGAACCGCAGCGTCTCGCGCCGCTTCATCCCGCACGATGCGCCAAGCGTCCCGGCGCGGCCGGTGGCTGAAGTGCAACAGGAGTTCTGGAGCTACACCATCCCGCGCGCGGTCGCGCGCATCTGTCAGGTTGCGCTGCAACGCGCCGACATCGTTCTCGTCGCGGCGCTGCGATCCCCCCGTGAAGCAGCGGTGTACGCCGCCGCCAGCCGCTTGCTGGTGTTCGGGCAGCTGGGGGTGCTCGCTGTTCAACAGGTGATGCAGCCGTATCTGTCACGCATGCTGGCTCGCGACGATCTGGGCGGTGCGACGAGCGTGTTCCAGACGGCGACGTCGTGGCTGATGGCGTTCGCGTGGCCGGCCTACCTCGTCAGCGCGGCAGTTGCCCCGCTGATGCTCTCCGTCTTCGGCAAGGGCTACGAGTCGGGTGAGGCGACGCTGGTCATCTTGTCGCTGACGATGTTGCTCGCAACCGCGTGCGGGCCAACCGATGTCGTGTTGCTGATGGCCGGTCGCAGCGGCCTCAGCTTGGCCAACAACTTCGCTGCACTCGCTGTCGACGTCGTGCTGAACCTGATCCTCATCCCTCGGTACGGCATCACTGGTGCGGCGATCGCGTGGTCGGTGGCCTTGGTCGTGCGCAACCTGCTGCCACTCAGCCAGGTGCGTTCGATGCTGCAGATGAGCCCGATCAGCGCGGGCGCGGTCTGGGTCGCGGTCAGCGCCATCGGCTGTTTCGGTGTGCTTCCGTCCGTGTTGAGGGTCACCGCCGGGCTCGGTTTGGCGACGATGCTGCCCGGGCTTGCCGTCTGCACGATCGCGTACGCCGCCCTGCTGTGGGTGGGCCGGAGCCGCATTGCACTGTCTGCGTTCGGTGGGCTGCTCCGCCGGCGCGTTGCTGGGCCGACGCCGGAAGGGGCGACGACGTGACCAGGGGGAGATCCGTGAAGGCAACATTGGGTGGGGCGCGACGCAGAGCACGAGCGGCGTCACGACGCGCGCTGAAACACGCCCGGCCGGCCGCCTCGTCGGCAGGGTCACGCCTGGTGGCGGGCGCGCGTGCCGTCCCGGTGCCCGTGCGCGTCCGCGTCGGCGTTTCCAAGGCGGTGCTGCGGCGCCCCCGGCCGATCAGGGTGCCGGTCGACAGTCTGCTGCTGGGTTCTCAGGTGGGCCTCGACGCCGCACGCGTTTCCGATCTCCTCGGCGACCCCCTGTGGCCGAGCACCCGTGTCGTCGACGGTCCGCACGTGAGTTTGCTGCGACTCGCCGACACCAACGGTGATGCGCTCAGCGACGACGAGATCCTGACCAGCGCCTACGGGCAGATGGCGCTGCGATTCGCTGACGCACGTGGGTCGTACTTCGGGGCCACCGATGCGGCCGGCGTCGTTGCGCTCGGGCGCGACCTCATCGCGCGCTACCGCGGGGAGGCGCCGCGGGACGCTGCTACGGCATACCGCAGCACCCGCAGCGACCCGGTCCTGGTCGCGCCGGTGCGCTGGTCGGAGTGCTATCAAGTGCTTGACGGCCACCATCGCCTTGCCCTCGCCATTGCACGGGGCGAGCAGTACATCGACGTCACCACCAAGAGGTTCTCGGTCACCACCCCGTTGCAGGACCTGCTCAACCAGATGAGCTGGCTCGAAGGCAACCGGGAGCTCTACCAGCCGGTGGATGCGCCGGAGCTGCGTCAGTCGTGGGCCACCGTGCGCCGCTGCACGGATCGACGCGACAAGATGCTCGCGTTCCTCGGTGAGCGAGGCCTGCTAACGCCGCAGACCACGAGCTACCTCGATGTAGCGAGCTGCTACGGATGGTTCGTCAACGAGATGCGCACGGCCGGGTACGCCGCGAACGGCATCGAACGCGACCCGCTTGGGCCGCAGCTGGGGCGCACTATCTACGACCTCCCAGAAGAGCTGATCCGCGTTGGCGATGCCGAGCGACTCCTGCTCGACACCCCCGTCACCGATGTCGTGTCCTGTTTCAGCCTGCTCCACCACTTCGCGCTGGGTCGCGCAACTGTCGGAGCACCAGAGTTGTTGCGGCTGCTCGACAAGGTGACCGGGCGCGTGCTGTTCTTCGACACGGGTGAAGGACACGAGGCGTGGTTCCGCGACAGCCTCGCCGAGTGGGACGCCGGCTACATCGCGGGCTTCCTGCGCGAGCACGGCACCTTCGACGAGATCGTCGACCTCGGACCCGATGTCGACGCGATCCCGCCGTACGAGAACAACTACGGTCGCCATCTGTTCGCCTGTGTCCGGACCGCGCCTCGATGACGTCTGAGGTTCGACGCCCCGGACCGGTGGTCGTCCTCGTCTTCTCGCATCGGGATCCCCCGCAGGTGCGCCGGCTCGTCGACCGGTTGCGGGAGGGCAACGACGTATTCGTCGGCATCCATCACGATCCGGTCGGCGAACCACTGGTGTTCCCGGCGATGTCCGATGTCGCCTTGGTGCCCGACCCGTTGCATTGCCCATGGGGTGGCTACGAGGTCACCGTCGCCATGGTGCACTCGTTGCGGTGGGCCGTAGCCACCGTTCCCGAGCTGTCGTGGGTGCTGCTCATCTCGGGACAGGACTATCCGGCCATGCCGGTCCGACAGATGGAGCACGAGCTGCGAACGTCCCCCCACGACGCGTTTGTTCGCCACTTCCGCATCGATGACGACCCCGCCCTCGATGTGCATCACTGGCAGGCACTCACCCGCCGGCGCTACTTCAACCGCCGCCGGTTCCCGCGTTCAGCCCGCTCGTATCCGTGGCCACGCCGCCATCCGTTCGTCAACGGGCGTCATGCCTACGTCGGCGACGTGTGGGTCAACCTGGGCGCCGAAGCGGTGCACCAGGTCCTCGACGACGACGCGTGGATGCGTCAACTGTTCGCTTTCATGCGCGCTGCCCCGAACGCCGACGAGCTCGCACTTCCCAGTCTCCTGCTCAACGGGCAGCAGCACCTCGACGTCGTGAGCGATCGCCGACGCTACTTGCGCTTCGCCCGTGGCGAGCCGCACCCGGCGACCCTGACCGAGGCCGACATCGACGAGATCGTTGCGAGCGACGCGTTTTTCGCGCGCAAGTTCAGCGCGGCGGCTCCGGCGGTGCTTGACCGTTTGGACGAGCACATCCGGGGCTAAGCGCGCTCGCATCGGAGGATTGTCCGGTACGCCGCCCCGTCGATACGCGTCCGTCGGACGTGACGATCGTTACTCTTGAGGCACTTTCCCGGGCGCTGACCGGCGCCGGTCCCGGCAACGAATAGGGCTTCTCGTGACGATGGACGCCGACGGCGCTGGGGGCGCCGTTCAGCATCTCGTCCTGCGGGCTGCCCGTCGACGGTGGCCGATCGTCGTGGTTGCCGTAGTGATCACCATGGGCCTGGGCCTCGGGTTGTCGACCCAGCTGCCTCACAAGTACACCGCCGTCGCGCAGGTTCTCGTCAACTCGGTTCCGTCGGACGCCAGCGACCCGACCAAGCCCAAGACGATCGGCCTCGTTCAGATGTCGACCGAGGCCACGGTGGCACGGTCGAGCATCGTCCGTGCCGCCGCCGTGAAGCGGCTGCCGCCGGGTATTCGGCCCGGCGTCATCAACCAGGGCGTCATCACCGTGGTCGCGGACACGCGTGTCCTGCGCTTCGCAATCACCGCCCGCAAGAAGGCGTCGGCGACGGCAGCCGCGGCGGCGTACGCACAGGGCTACCTCGACAACCGGACGACGGCAGCAACCACTTACGTGGCGGGTCAGACCAAGCGGCTGGCTGGCCAGATCGCGTCGCTGGAGAAACAGATCACCACGGTCACCGCCCAGCGCAATGCCGCTGCCGAGGGCTCGAGCGAACGGCAATCGCTCAATATCCGGCTCAAGGCGCTGAACACCGACCTGGATGCCGCGCAGATCGCGCTGGTCACGATCACCAACAGCCCGATCCAGCCCGGCCAGATCATCCAATCGCCGTCGGATGCGCAGCTCACTGGACCCACGGCACCGTCCGTCCTCGGGATCGCGCTGTTGCTCGGCCTCATCGTGGGTTTGGCTCTCGCCACACTGCGCGAACGCACCGACCAACGCTTGTTAGAGCCGGGAGACCTTCAGGACGACCTCGGCGTACCGCTGCTCGCTGAGCTGCCGCCCCCGACGTCGGACGGCGGCGTACTCGATCCCGACGGCGCTGCGGCGGACGCCTACCGGTCGTTGCGCAACGAGATCTTTCTCGGCCCGAACCCGCCCGAGGTGCTCGCGGTGACGCGCGTCGACGCCACGACCAGCACCGGTGACGTCACGGCCAACCTCGCGGTGCTGCTCGCTCGGTCCGGACGGCGCGTTTGTGTCATCGACACGGACACCGGCCCCGGGCAGCGTCTCGAGACCCTGCTCCAGGGTGTCGACCGCGTCGGTCTCGTCCACCCCGGACCCGACGGCCGGATGGTCGAGCCGGGCATCGCCGTCGTCACCCAGCGCGAAGGCATCGGTCAGGCCAAGCTCGGCGACATGCTGGCCTCGCCGCTGTTCAAGCAGCTCGTCGACGCGACCCGCGAAGACGCCG
Source organism: Frankiales bacterium (assembly GCA_033851265.1). Classification (GTDB taxonomy): domain Bacteria; phylum Actinomycetota; class Actinomycetes; order JAWWOW01; family JAWWOW01; genus JAWWOW01. The sequence continues at coordinate 391,161 of JAWWOW010000003.1, read as the reverse complement.
AGGTCGTCCTCATCGACGCGCCGCCCGCGTTGACGAGTGCGGGGCAGGCCGTGCTCGCCACCGCCGACGGCGTCCTGTTGGTCGTGACCAAGCGCCGCACCCGTCGCCGTGACGTGCAGAACGCCAAGCAGCGCATTCGCCGTGCCGGCTCACGCCTTGTCGGCACGGCCTTGCGGGACACCGAAACGCGGCAACGTGGGCCGGTGGGCAGGCCCGGCCGACGCGGCCCCGTGCCGACCCCCCAGCCGGCCTTGTCGCCGCCCGAACGGCCGGCGTTGCCGGGTGGCTTCACGCCCACCGGAGCAGCGGCGACGATCGACATGGGCCCGATCAGTGGCACGGTCACCGATGCCGGGGTCATTGGCCCCGACCAGGAGTCCTTCCGCGTCAGCCGACCGGCCGCCTACCAGCCGAGTGGTGAGCCGATCGCTCCACCACCGCCCAGACCCACGCCGGTGCCGCCGCAACCGACACCTGCGCCGACTCCCCCCGCACCCACCCCGGGGCCGGCGGCAGCCGCCGGGGAGGCCGACCCGGTATCCGTGCCGCTGGGATGGCCGAGCACGCCCCGCCCCAACGGTCGGTCGCGGCGCAATGACGGAGAGCCAGCCGGCCTGGGCTGGCCCGAGATCCCCCCCATGCTGACCGTGGCGGCTCCCAAGCGAACCCCGGAAACGGACGTGCCCGACCCCGAGTGATCGGGACCGGGCACGAGCCGGTTGTGCAGGTCTGTCAGGAGCCAGGCGCCAGCACGATCGTCCACATCGTGTCGGCTGTGCCCGCCGCACTAGCGGTAGCCGTCAGGCCACCAGCGACGGTTCCCGCCGCGACAGGCGCGTTGCCGTCCGTGGCGAGCAAGCAGACGCGACCACCGTCGCTACCGCATGTTGCGGACCGCTGAGTCTCGGTACCCGGTGGCGTGATCGATGTCGTGCTCGATGTCTTGTCCGTCCACAACGACACGACCCAGCTGTTGTTCGCAGGCACGGTGACGGTCGGCGTTACGTGTGTCGTGGTCCCGGTCGTCCCCTCTATCGCGGACGCGAACGTGCTGATCGGATCGACGATCGACGTGCCCCGGTAGGCCAGCACCGTAAGCGCCGAGCGGAAGCCTGTACCGGCTCCCGACACCGGCACCGTTACCGCAGTGCCTGCATCGCTGGACGACGCGACCTTGCGCCAGACGGTCGTGAGGTTGCTGCCCTTGACTGCAGAGGACAACTGGGTCCAGCCGCTCGGAGTGGTCGGTGGCAGAGTGCTGTTGTTGCCGACCATCATCAGCAGCAGACCGTCACCGCCAGCCACCGTTGCCGGCACCACAACCGACGGCGATGCGCCCGAACCGTTGACCTGATTGCCACCAAGGAAGCTGATCGCGGCGGCAGGCGCGACGACGGTGACCTGTCTGGTCGTCGACCCGGTCATGCCGCTGTTGTCCGTCACCGTGAGCGTGATCGTGTAGGTGTTTGCCGCGCTGTAGGTGTGCGAAGCCGGGTTGCCCGACGTCGTCGCGCTATCACCGAAGTTCCAGGCGTACGACGAGATCGTCCCGTCCGCGTCCGTCGATGCGCTGGCATCGACGCTGCACGTCAACTGGACGCACGAGGTCGTGAACGACGCCACCGGTGGCTGCGGTGGAACGGTCACGGTCAGCGGCCTTGCCTGCGATCCAGTCAGCGCACCGTTGTCCGTCACCGTCAGCGTCACGTTGTAGGTGCCCTTGACGGCGTAGGTGTGACTCGGTGTCTGCAATCCCGACGTCGATCCGTCGCCGAAGTCCCAGAGGTACGACGCGACCGTGCCATCCGGGTCGCCGGAGCCGGCGCTCGTGAAGGCACACGCCAGCTGGTTGCAGTTCGACGCCCACGTCGCGTGTGGCGCGCGGTTGTCGGCGACGGTACCCGCCACGGACAACATCGTGAGGCTCTGCTGCCGCCAGTCGATGCCGTCGATCCCCGGCCCACTCAGAGTGACCTGAGTGCCAGCGATGGGTGTCAGCGTGTTGGGGTTCCAGTCGATGCGCCGGAGCAAACCGTTATTCCATTGCGTGAAGTACAGCTTGTTGCCGCTCAGCAACATGCCGCCGACGATCGAGAAGTCGATCCCTGTGATGTTCGGAGTCGCGATGAACGCCGTCGCGCCGATGACGTTGCTCTGTGGGGTGAACCAGCGCCAGAACAGCGAGGTTTGACCAGGAACCGTGTAGAAGATCCGGTTGCTGTTGTAGAACATGCCACCCAGGTTGCGCAGGTCGTTACCGAAGTTGTTGGCCATGTAGTTGATCGGTGACGCGCCACCCATGGTGGTGCCGTCGAAGCTCTGCGAGCAGATCTTCCCGTCGTTCCAGGCGGTGTAGAGCGTGCCGGCCAGCATGAACGCGCCGCGCGACTGGCTCCAGGCCTGGCCCGTGGTGACGACCGGTGTCGGTGCACCGACGACGGTCCCGTCGAAGCTCCGACGGGTGATCGAGTCAGCGGGGGTCAGCACATCTTGCGCACCGCACGTCTTGACGACCTCGATAGCGGCCAGGGTCGGATCGCCGACCTTGTGCCGGAAGGCGATGTCGATACTGCCGTCGCTGCTCGTCTCCCACTGCTTCATCGCAGCGACACGGTTGCCCTCGCGGCTGCGGATGTCGTAATCCGTCTGGAACCACGAGCCGTCGATGCTGACGTCGAAGATCCGCGCCCCGGATGCAACATTGTCAATGCTGGCGAAGTAAAGGCGCACCTCGACAGGAGTCCCAGCCGCAACCGGCAAGCTCCACGTCATCTCCGGGTCACCGGCTGGGTCGATTCGGTTGTCCTTCATGACGTTTTGTGGCGTCGTCGTTGGGACGCCCGTCATCGTGATCGAGCTGCTCGTCGACTGCGTCGTACTCCCGGCGTTGTGGTACGGCGATGGGTTGTTCTGATCGTCCGCGGCCCAGTCCGGGGCCCCGGAATTGCCTTGCTCGGTCGCCTTGACGCTCGGTCCACCGACGTTGATGCGATGGATGATCCGCGTGCCGACCTGGTTTCCGGTCTGGCCGATCTGGTAGACGGTCGACGGCAGCGAACCAGCGCCGGGGTTCGGCACGGAGTGACCGCCGGCCAGCGGGAAGAACGCCAGCTTGGAGTGCACCTCGTTGGCAACGAGATCGGTGTCGTGCCCGATCCACAGGCCTTGCGGGGTGGGCAGCATGTCGAACACGCCTTGGCCGAGCTCGCGGGTCGGGTCCCAGTCGAGGGGCAGGCCGGTGTTCGGGTCGAGGGCGGCGAGGCCGCGCCGCGAAATGGCACCAGGCCCGGGCCGGTTGGCAGCAATCGGGTTGTTCTGCCAACGGAAGTGCCCGCCGAGATACACGGCGGTACCGGTGATGGCGACGCTCCAGATCGTGTCCCCGCCAGTGAGGTTGATCCAGGTCGGCTGGAGGCCGCTACCGGTCGCGCCCGTCTCCCAGCGCGCAGAGCCATCGCACAACGTGTTGGCGAAGTACGCGCCTGTCGTGCCGATCACGAAGTAGGCACCGTCGGGTGAGAACTGCACGTCATGCATGTAGGAGTTGAACGACGAGGAGCACGCCGACTTGTAACGGTCGGTCTCCCAGTTGGCCACGCTCGGGACGCCGGTCAGGTCGAGCATCGCCGCCTGGTCACGGTCCAGGCCGCCCACTGTCACGAAGTTGCCGATGACGATCATTCGCGTGCCGTCAGGGGTGATGTCGAACTTCTGCACGGACGTCGTGCCCTGACGGTGGGTCCCGGCAAATGGCACGTTGAACGCCGTATCGGTGACACCCGTAATCGGGTTCAGCGCGGCGAGGCGACCGATGCTGACTGCGCCGACTTTGGTGAACGATCCGCCGATGTAGAGCTTGTTGTTCGCGAGCTGCATCGTGAACACACGACCGTCGAGCCGCTTCGGCTTGAACGTCGGGTCGAGGCTGCCGTCAGAGAGACGGATCTTGGCGAGGTTGTAGGTCGCAATGCCGTTGACCTGGTTGAACGCGCCCCCGATGTAGACCGACTGACCATCAGGTGCAGCGACGATCACCTCCACCTGACCATTGGTGGTGGGTGTGAAGGTCGTGTTGATGTCGCCAGTCGTGGCGTCGGCCGCGAACAGGTTCGCCCGGCTCACCGGTGGCTGGATCCGGTGGGAGTCCTGCACCGCCGTGAACGTGCCGCCGGCGACCAGCGTGTTGCCAGCCATTGCCAACGCGTGCACGGACCCATCCATCACCTGCGGGGTCCAGGTGACAGGGTCGTCGCTCACGACCGTGGGCTGCGTGATGTCGAAAGCCGACGCACTTTGCGTGGGCAATCCGACGCCCGTTGCGATGAGCGCGAGCACCGACACAGCAACGCTCGAGCGCCAGCGGCGAAGCACCACCCGCCGACGGCTGCCCTGTCCATTGAGGCTGGACGCCATTGGAAAATCTCCGTTTCTGCCTCCGGCCCACTGGCCGGTCTCGCTGCCCCCCGACAGGCAGATGGTCATTTTCGTTCGTTGTTCACCGGCCCTGCTGTTAGTGCAGGCCGGTCGTGCAGCTAGTACGCCCCTCGGCCCCTCACGACAGCGGACCACGTACGACAGAGGATTTGCAGATCAAGCGCGAGCGACCAGTTCTCGACGTACCGAAGGTCGAGACGGACCGACTCTTCCCACGACAGATCCGAGCGTCCACTTACTTGCCAGAGTCCGGTCAGCCCTGGCTTCACGAGCAGACGACGGTGAACATCGTCGGAGTAGCGCGAAACCTCGCCAGGCAACGGTGGTCGCGGCCCGACAAGTGCCATGCGTCCGCGGAGGACGTTGAACAGCTGCGGCAACTCATCGAGCGACGTGCGGCGGAGGAACGCGCCGATCGACGTCACGCGCGGGTCCCGCTGGATCTTGAACAGTGGCCCGGCGTCGCAAATGTTGAGGTGGCTGAGGTCGGCCAGCATGTCGTCGGCATTCGGGACCATCGTGCGGAACTTCAGCAACGTGAACTCGCGACCGTCTTTGCCAACGCGTACCTGCCGGAAGAAGGCGGGCCCGCGACCGGTCAACCGGATGGCCATACCGATCGTCAACAGCATCGGAGCAAGGATCACCAAAGCCACGCCCGCGAACGTGCGTTCAATGGCACCCTTCACGAACATCGCGACTCCGCCGATCGGCCGGCTCGCAACGTGCACGATGGGCGCCGAGCCGAGGGTTCGCACCGATACGCGGGAGGCAGCAACCTCGGTGAGCGGGGGCGCCACAACCAGCTCAACGGCCTCGTCCTCGAGCTGCCAGCCGATGCGGCGAACGACCGTCGCGTCGATGCCGGGACCCGATCCGACAACCACGCCAGCGGCCCGGAACCGACGCGCGGTCGCAGCGGCGTCCCACATGTCGCCGACGACGGGCACCTGGTAACGCACGAGGGAAAGCCGGTTACCGCCACCGGGAACACATGCAGCGACCGGGTCGAGTCCGAGGTGTGGGTCGCGCCTCATGCGACCGACGAGGTCGAGTACTTCCTCTTCACCGCCAACGACGACAACCCGATTGAAACAACGGCCACGGTTGCGAGCGGCGCGCAACATGCCTTGGCCACCGATACGTGTCAGCGCAGACACGCCGAACGCCGCGGGGATTCCGACGACAACGGCCTCCCGCCACCCGTGCGCGTTGAACGCAAGCACGATGAATCCGGACAACGCCATGAGGATGACGGCAACACGAGCAAGTGCGCGGATGTCATCGGTTGCTCCGGGCATGCTGCGCAGGTCGTGTGTGCGACCCGCGGAACACGCGAGCAGCCAGCCGAGCGTGATCGTTGTCGCGAGCGCAATACGCGTCGCCAGCGCGTCCGGCGAGCTGACCGCCACCACGATCCCGGCGGCAAGAAGGCCGGCGGCAGCGTCGGCGGCGAGCAGCGATGCGCGATAGACGCGACGCCAGCCCAGGCGATGAATGGTGGCTTCGGCGACATAGACGTCCTCGCCGAGATCAGCGCGGAGAGCTTCGCTGACAGTAGTCACGCAATCGCCCCCCATTCCGCTGCTGCCGAACGGAACCTGAACAGATGACCGCGACTGTGGCCGCGACCATCCCCGGTCCCCCGTTATGTGCTGTTCACGTGCCGTTACCGCGATGAATGTATACGAGAAATGTCACGCTCTGTAAAGGTACGTTTGGGAGAAAAGGGATATTGGCTACTCTCTGTAATCGACCCAATTCGGTGCGTTAACGAAACGCCACTTCTAGGACACTCTGTGTGATCAAATGGCGGAACGGACACTCACCCATCTGCGTGGTAACGATTTTGCGTAGCCGCTAACCCGTCGTCGATCAGGGTCTGTACGGCGTCGGCGGCCCGCCCCAGGATCTCCGGAACTTCCTTGCGTTCAGGCGGGGAAAAGTCGCGGAGCACGAACTCCGCCGGGTCCACCCGCCCGGGGGGACGCCCCACCCCGACCCGCACGCGGACGTAGTCGCCGGTGCCCAGCGAAGCGCGAACAGACCGTAACCCGTTGTGACCGCCATCCCCGCCGCCGTACTTCAAGCGCACAGTCCCGAATGGGATATCGAGCTCGTCATGAATGACGACCAGGCGCTGCGGAGAAATGCGGAAGAACGAGCTGAGGCCCGCGACCGGTCCCCCCGATTCATTCATGTACGACCGGGGCCGGGCGAGCACCACCCGATGGCCGTCGAGGCGGCCTTCGGCGACGTCCGCGCGACCCTTGTGCGACTTCAGCCGCGCGCCCATGCGCTCGGCCAGCAGGTCGAGGACCATCGCGCCAACGTTGTGCCGGTTGTTGGCATAGGTCGGGCCGGGGTTGCCGAGCCCGACGACGAGCCACGGGCTGCCGTCGGAATCGGCGTCGGCCGCGGCATGTGTCTGTGCATCGGTATCGGCCGCCGGATCCTCCCGACTTCGTGAGCGTTGGCGTCGGGGGTGGAGGAGCGACACCGGGGGTTACTCGCTCGCCTTGCCCTCGGCATCGCCGGAGGCACCCTCGCCACCCTCGGCAGCGGGGGCGTCTTCGCCCTCGGCGGCCGGCTCGGCGGCAGCTTCGCCTTCGGCGGCAGCCGCAGCCGCAGCTCCGGCGCCCGCCTCGGCCTCCGCCTCGGCGAGTTCCGCTTCGAGCGCCTCGGCGCTGACCTGCGCCATCACGTGGACAACAACGAGGTCGGGATCGGCCACGAGCGTGACACCCGACGGGAGCGAAACTTCGCTGGCGTGGATGGACGCACCGACCTGGAGGCCATCGACCGAAACCTCGAAGCCGCCGGGGATGTTCGTCGCCTCGGCCTCGACCGCGAGCGTCGTCTGCTGCAGGTCAACGATGGTTTCGGGCGCAGCATCGCCGACAACAGTGATCGGAACGTCGACCGTGACCTTCTCGCCGCGCTTCACGAGCAGCAGATCGAGGTGTTCGAAGAAGCCCTTGATCGGGTCGCGGACTACCTGCTTGGGCAGCGCCAGCTCGGTCTCCCCGTCGATCTCGATCTCGAGGAGCGTGTTCGCTCCGCCCTTGAGCGCCAGCATCAGGTCGTGACCCGGCAAAGTCAGATGACGCGTGTCGGTGCCGTGGCCGTAGAGGACGGCGGGCACCCGGTCGGACCGGCGGATGCGCCGAGCAGCGCCCTTGCCGAACTCGGTGCGCGGTTCGGAGGCGATACGGACCTGGGCCACGGCCAACTGCTCCTTCGAATGGAATTGCGGAAAGTCTATCCGCCGCGGTCAGGCGTTCCCGTCGAACAGGCTCGTCACCGAGCCGTCGTCGAACACCTCGCCGATCGCCCGCGCGATGAGGGGGGCGATCGAGAGCACCGTTAGCTTGTCGAACTGCGCTTCGGAGTGGACCGGGAGCGTGTTCGTGACCACGACCTCGCTGATCTGGGAGTTCTTCAGCCGGTCGATGGCGGGACCGGACAAAACGGGGTGCGTCGCCGTTGCGATGACGTCGACCGCGCCGTTCTCGATGAGTGTCTCGGCTGCCTTGGTGATGGTGCCCGCAGTGTCGATCATGTCGTCGACGATCACGCACGTGCGACCTTTGACCTCACCGACGACCTCGAACATCTTGACCTCGTTGGGCGTGTTCGGGTCACGACGCTTGTGGATGATCGCTAAGGGGGAGCCGAGACGGTCGGTCCAGCGTTCGGCAACGCGCACGCGGCCGGCGTCAGGGGAGACCACGGTCATGCGGGAAACGTCGTACCGCTCTTCGACGTGCTGGGCGAGTAGCGGAAGTGCAAACAAATGGTCGACCGGTCCGTCGAAGAAACCCTGGGTCTGCGACGTGTGCAGGTCGACGGACATGAGGCGGTCCGCCCCGGCTGTTTTGAACAGGTCGGCGATGAGCCGTGCGGAGATCGGCTCGCGACCGCGGTGCTTCTTGTCCTGACGCGCATAGGGATAGAACGGCGCGACCACGGTGATGCGTTTGGCTGACGCGCGCTTCAACGCATCGACCATGACGAGTTGCTCCATGATCCATTGGTTGATCGGCGCCGCGTGGCTCTCGATGACGAACGCGTCGCAGCCGCGCACCGACTCTTCGAAACGCACGTAGATCTCACCGTTGGCGAAGTCACGCAGCTCGGTTGGAGTCGGCTCGATGCCGAGATGCTTGGCGATCTCCTCGGCCAGCTCGGGGTACGCGCGGCCGGAGAAGAGCATGAGGTTCTTCTGGCCGGTCTTCTTGATGCCGCTCACTCGCTTGCTCCCTCGGTCCCCGCCTGGCGATCTGGCTCGGTGTCGCTGGGTTGATCGCTGTCGCTGTCTTGTTGTCCACGCGCCTTGGCCGCTGCCTCCGCCGACGGCGTACCCGCCCGTTTGCGCTCGACCCAACCCTCGACGTTGCGCTGTCGCGCCCGGCCGACTGCCATCGCACCCGGCGGCACATCCTCGGTGACGACCGACCCCGCGGCGGTGTAGGCGCCATCACCCACGTCGACCGGAGCCACCAACATCGTGTCACTGCCGATGCGGACGTCGTCGCCCACCTCGGTGTGGTGCTTTTCGATCCCGTCGTAATTGACGAAGACGGTCGCCGCGCCGATGTTGGATCGTTCGCCGATCGTCGCGTCCCCGACATAAGAGAGGTGCGGGATCTTCGAATCCGCGCCGACTTCGCTGCCCTTGATCTCGACGTAGGCCCCAGCTTTGGTCCGTGGCCCGAGCTTGGTGCCGGGTCGCAGGTAGGTGTAGGGCCCGACGTCCGCCTGGGGCCCTATCTCGGCGCCTTCGGCGGTCGAGCTGCGAACGCGCGCGCCGGCACCGACGCGGGTGTCGAGAAGAGTGGTGTCGGGGCCGATCTCAGCGCCGCCCGCAACACGCGTTGCGCCGTACAACCGCGTGTTGGGTCGCAGCGTGACGTCTGGCTCGATCTGGACGTCGGTGCCGATCCACGTGGTGGACGGATCCTCGATCGTCACGCCGGCGCGCATATGGACGCGGTTGATGCGGTTGCGCAGGTACGCCGCAGACGCGGCGAGCTGAACGCGGTCGTTGACGCCAACCGCCTCACGCCAGTCCGAAGTGGCGACAGCTGACACGGTGAGACCCTCCGCGACGTGCATCGCGACAACGTCGGTGAGGTACTCCTCGCCCTGCGCGTTGTCAGTGGTGATGCGTTCGAGCGCTCCGCGCAGGGGATCGGCGTCGAATGCGTAGACCGACGCGGCGATCTCGTTGATCAGCCGCTCGTCGTCGGACGCGTCGCGCTCCTCGACGATGCCGGTGACGCGCCCGACGTTGTCGCGTACGACGCGGCCGTAGCCAGTCGGGTCATCGACGTTGGCGGTGAGCAGAGTGGTCGCCGCCTTGGACTCGTCGTGCGTCGTCAGGAGGGTGGCGAGGCTGTCCTTGGTCAGGAGCGGCGCGTCCCCGGGAACGACGAGGATTGTGCCGTCGAGGTCCGGGACTTCGCCGAGCACCGTGCGCATGGCGTGGCCGGTGCCGTTCTGTTCGGCCTGCCAGACGGGGATCGCATCCGCGTCGATCTCGGCGAGGTGTTCAGTAACGAGGTCACGGCCGTGGCCGACCACGACGATGATGCGCTCGGGATCGAGTTGGCGGGCAGTGCTGACGGCGTGGCCGAGAAGCGTGCGGCCGAGCAGGCCGTGCAGGACCTTGGGGGTAGCCGAACGCATCCGGGTGCCCTCGCCTGCCGCGAGGATGACAACCGCAGCCGGACGCGGGTAGCTCACGGCGGTGGGGCTCCTGGCTCGACCGGGCGCCGGGGTGGGGAAGCGGCGGCACCTCGAGGATAGGGCGTCTGGCCGCACTGAATGCGTTCTCTGTGCAATCTCAGCGGTTCTGGCAGGGATAACCGCTGTTGGTCGGGCTTTGGGGTCCGCAGCCACGGACTGAAGTTGACTGGATTCGGCTCTACGCCCTGAGCTCCCGGGCGAGGATTCGAACCTCGATGAAGGAGACCAAAACTCCTCGTCCTGCCCTTGAACGACCCGGGATCGATCGAATCATCTTTCCACGCACTCACCCGCCTGATCCCATCAACGGCTTCGGCGATGCCGAACCACCACCCCTCGATGCGCCAGTAGAGCTCAGCCCCCTTGAGGACGTTGATTCGCAGGCAGCCGCGGTAGTTCTCGCCGGTGTTACCGCGCACGGTGCGCGGGTTGTGGCGCTTAAGACCCGTCTTGTACATCTCATCCGGGCTTGCTTGAACCAGTTCCATCCAGAACTGTTCAGCGCTCTGAACATCGGCCGACTCGTGTATCTGAACCGTGTAGCGGAGGTTCTTCCGATCCACGCCCAAGAGATCAAGCCACGCGAGGAACGTTTGGATCACCCGGGGATCGCTGTTTACGAAGGCGACCACCTCGTCACGACGCCACGGCTTTGCCTTACTCCCTTCGCAGATGTAGAGCGTCACACCAATGAGAAACAACTCGCGCTCGCTAAGTCGGCCAATCGCATAGGCGGCTTGCAGTTTTGCATTGGCCCGGGCCGCGGCTCGTCTCCTCAAGTACGGAAGCCATGTTGATGCCCGTCGTTTGCCCGGGCGTGGCGCGGGGCGGGGCATGTCGTCGCACCAGAGCGAGCACGACGACTTCGAGACACCGAGCTCGGCCGCGATCTCGGTGTAGGTGCGCCCCAGTCGTCGAAGCTCACGCGCCTGCGCACGCACCTCATCCTTGGCGCGCACACGGCGTCGCGGGTTAGCGGGCGGGATGTCTTTCACCCACGACTGGATGCGATAGGTGCTCGTGATGCCAAGGGCTTTCTTCATCTGCGTCGGGGTTGCGCCGGCCCGGCGCATCGCGCGGGCGCGTTCCCGCAGCAAGTCGCGGTTGTCACTAGCAAGCAGCTCGAGCTGCTGGTCGGTAGGCATGCGCAATTTTCGCGCTGGGGTGCGACAAATCTCGGGGCAATGGGACCGTTATCCACACCCCAGCCGACGACCGTCGCGGCTGTGATTAACGAAACATTCACGCTTCAGACCTAGTCAGGTTACGGTCGCGTAGGTTACGGTGGCGTAACCAGTTTCGCTGACCCCCGGAGCCCCCACATGACCGCACCCGCCACGCTTGCCAGGCCGGCGCAAGCGCCCACCGTCGACGCGCCTGAGATCGGCAACCCGTTCCACGGGGATGACGACAAGAAGACGTGGGAGCAGGTGGCGCTCTTCATCTTCATCGTCGTACCCCTCGCTGCCGTCCTTGCGACCGGCGTAGTCGCATGGGGCTGGGGACTGAGTTACCGCGACATCATCATCGCGCTCGTCATGTATGCGATCTCCGGCCATGGCATCACCGTCGGGTTCCACCGCTACTTCACCCACGGCTCGTTCAAGGCCAAGCGGCCGCTGCGCATCGCTCTCGCCATCGCCGGCACGCTGGCGATCCAAGGCTCTGTCATCCGCTGGGTCACTGACCACCGCAAGCACCATGCCTTCAGCGACAACGACGGCGACCCGCACTCGCCGTGGCGGTACGGCGACAACCCCCGCTCGCTAGCGAAGGGCTTGTACTACGCACACGTCGGCTGGCTCTTCGATGTCGAGCAGGCCCGGCCAGACCGCTACGCGCCCGACCTCGTCGCTGACAAGGACATCGTCCTCATCTCTCGCCTCTTCCCCTGGATCACTGCTGTGTCGCTGTTGATCCCGCCGCTCGTTGGCGGCCTCTGGGGCTGGTCCTGGCAGTCAGCGCTGTCCGCATTCTTCTGGGGCAGCTTGGTCCGCGTCGCCCTTCTGCACCACGTGACGTGGTCCATCAACTCGATCTGCCACGCCTTCGGCACGACGCCGTTCCGCACCCGCGATCGTTCGCGCAACGTCTGGTGGCTCGCGATCCCCTCGATGGGCGAGTCGTGGCACAACCTGCACCACTCCGACCCAACAGCAGCACGGCACGGCGTACTGCCGGGCCAACTCGACTCGACCGCGCGCATCATCCGTTGGTTCGAGCAACTGGGATGGGCCTCGAACGTTCGCTGGCCCTCCAAGGAACGCATCGCCGCTAAACGCCTCACGTGAGCGACGACGCGCCGCGCCGCCTGCGCGCGGTAGAAAACGACAACGCGTCCGCTCCTCCGCGCGTCCGCATGACCGGCAAGGAACGCCGCACCCAGCTCCTCGACGTCGGCCGGACGATTTTCGCGGAGAAGGGCTTCGACGCCACCTCGATCGAGGAAATCGCGTCGCGCGCTGGCGTGACCAAGCCCGTCGTCTACGAACACTTTGGCGGCAAGGAAGGCTTGTACGCCGTCGTCGTCGACCGCGAGATGGAGCGACTCCTCTCGGGCGTTGCCGATGCACTCACCGCCGGAGACGCTCGCGAACTGCTCGAGCAGGCAGCACTCGCGTTCCTGGTCTATATCGAGGAGCAGCCCGACGGTTTCCGCATCCTCGTCCGTGACTCGCCGGTCGCGTCGTCGTCGGGAACGTTCGCCAGCCTCATCAGCGACATCGCCAGCCAGGTCGAGCACATCCTCGGCCGGGAGTTCAAGACGCGGGGGTACGACGCGAAGCTCGCGCCGATGTACTCGCAGGCGTTGGTGGGCATGGTTGCGCTGACGGGACAGTGGTGGCTCGACGCGCGCAAGCCCAAGCGCGATGACGTGGCCAAGCACCTCGTCAACCTCGCCTGGAATGGCCTGGCCCATCTCGAGGAGAAGCCGGTCCTGCGCACCAAGGGCGGCTGAGCCCTGCCTGGGTAGAACTAGCGCCGTGCCCGTTCTCATCGGAACTTCGGGATGGCAGTACGCCGACTGGCGGGAGCCGTTCTACCAAGACATCCCACAGCGCCGTTGGTTTGAGTACGTCCTCGACAACTTCCAGACCGTCGAGCTCAACGTCACGTTCTACCGGCTGCCGAAGCGTGAGGTCTTCGAGGGCTGGTACAACCGCAGCCCGGACGACGCCGTCATCACCGTCAAGGCAAGCCGTTATCTCACTCACATCAAACGCCTGCGCGACCCGACGCGGTCGGTGCAGATGCTGATGGAACGCGTGGAGCCCCTCGGTCGAAAGCTCGGCCCGATCCTCGTACAGCTTCCCCCTGACTTGCGGGCAGACCCCGCTGCGCTGGCCGACACGATGGCAGCGTTTCCGAAACGCACGAGGATCGCCGTCGAACCACGGCATCCGTCGTGGTGGACCGAGGACGTCCGTCGCGTCCTCACCGAGCGCGACGCTGCGCTCGTGTGGGCTGACCGCAAGGGGCGACCTGTGTCCCCACTGTGGCGCACAGCTAGCTGGGGCTATCTGCGTCTGCACGAAGGTGCGGCGCACATCTGGCCGTTCTACGGCCGACGGTCGCTCGTCACCTGGGGTGAACGCATCGCGTCGACATACGACGACGGCGAAGACGTCTTCGCCTACTTCAACAACGACCCGCACTGCGCCGCCGTGGACAACGCAGTGACGTTCGCTCGTGAGTTGCAACGCCTCGGTCGTACGACGACGCGCGTTCCACCTGAACGACCGCGCACGATCTACAACACGGCCTGACCGACGTCACCCATCGGCGACAAAGACACCATCACGCAATACGGGCACCACGTTGTCGGCGTCGAGCTCGGCAGCCATCTCGACGTCGCCGGTGAAACCGCGCTCAACGAGCTCCTTGCCCGAGCGGCTGTCCAGCAGCCGAGCGGCCAGCCCGTCACCCGCAGTGCGGAATGCAACGACAGCGGCTTGCGCCTGCGGTGTCAGCGTGCCCTCGATCCGCGCAATGACGGCACCGGCACCGGCCAGATCCTCGTACGACGGACGCCAACCCCCGTCGACGTCGTACTCCCCCGCAGCGACGACTCCGATCCGGCCGCCGTGCTCACCAAGCCAACGAGCGGCGGCTCCCGCGTTACGCAACGCCGCCGCGACAGCTGGCGTGCCGTTGAGCCGTGCGGAGATCGCGGCACCATTCGGCGACGGGAGGATCAACCGCTGCCCCGGCTGCAGTGACAACAGCGAGCCCGGGGACAGCGACACGCCGCCGCCGTCGCGAGGGCCGGCTAACAACTCTCCGGGCGAGACGCGAACGGCTTCGTCGTACGACGCCGGTCGCACTTCTGCGCCGCACGATGTCGCGACTGACACACACGTGGTGAACGACAACACGTCGATGACGACAACAACATCGCAGTCGGCCGCGAGTGACTGCGCACCGTCGATCCCCCAGGCCAACTCCACGGACGTCATGGTCGGTCCGCCTCGTCGACGATGCGGGCCCCTGGCACGGGTCCGTGCACGCGGCGCGTCGACCGGCAAACTCCGGCACCGGCGAGCGCCGCCGCAACACGAATCGCTTCTTCCTCCGACGGGCACAGGAATGCGCACGTCGCACCCGACCCGGAGATGACAGCACCGAGTACGCCGAGATCGAGTCCCGCCTCGATGGTGCGTGCCAAAGCCGGGCGCAGCTGCAACGCCGCCGGACCCAAGTCGTTCGTCAACGCTCGCCCGAGCGCGGCCGGGTCTCCTGCACGCAACGCGGACATCAATGCCTCACTGACCCCGGGTTCGGGGAACACACGATCGGCACGCTGCCGGTCCAGCTCTGCATAGACCGCCGCGGTCGACAGCCCGCCATCAGCCAGCGCCAAAACCCAGTCATACGTGCCGCGTGCGAGCACCGGCGTGAGCCGATCGCCGCGCTCAGTACCCAGCGCGGTTCCGCCGGTCAGCGCGAACGGCACATCCGCGCCCAGCGATGCACCGAGCCGCAGCAAGGTGTCTCTACCGACGCCGGTGCCCCACAGTTCGTCGCACGCGAGCAATGCGCCAGCCGCGTCTGCACTCCCGCCAGCCATTCCGCCTTCGATCGGGATTGCCTTGTTGATGGTCAACCGGACCGCCGCATCGACGCCCGTGGTCTCTGCGAGCAACGCGGCGGCACGCAAGGCCAGGTTGGAGGAGTCGGTTGGGACCAGCTTCGCCTGATCACCGCGCACGCGCACCGACAGGCCCGGGCCCGGCGCCGCGGTGACCTCGTCATAGAGCGAGACGGCCTGGAAGACGTTGGCGAGTTCGTGGTAGCCGTCGCGGCGACGCTTGCCCACACCGAGATAGAGGTTGACCTTCGCCGGCACGCGGACGGTGACGGGCGGCACGGCGGTCGGGCGCTCCTCGAATCGGTCCAGGGCAAGCGTTCGCTCGATGCTACGGATCTTGGTGACCGGGGTCGATGCGGTGAACGAGGCCCGCCGCCGCAATGCGCGCGAAGTCGGCCACGGTCAGCTGCTCCCCCCGAACCCGCGGATCGACGCCAGCCGCGACCAACACGGCCTCGGCGCGATCCGGAGAGCCGGCCCAGGTGGCGAGCGCGGACCGCATCGTCTTGCGTCGTTGGCCGAACGCCGCGTCGATGACCTCGAACACCTCATGCCGATCGGCGTCGGTCGGTGGCGGAGCGCCGCGAGTCCAAGCGACGAGCGCCGAGTCGACGTTGGGTGCAGGCCAGAAGACGCTGCGTGAAACGGCACCTGCGCGGCGGGCAGCGCCGTACCACGCGAGCTTGACCGACGGCACGCCGTACACCCGAGAGCCGGGCGGTGCGGCCAGTCGGTCGGCGACCTCCGCCTGCACCATGACTAGCCCGCGCCGCAGCGACGGCAATAGCTCAACCAGACGCAGGAGCACCGTCACGGCGACGTTATAGGGCAGGTTGGCAACGAGCACATTGGGTGGCGGACCAGGGACCTCATCGAGATGCAACGCATCGGCGTTGATGACATGCAAACGATCGACGTACGCCGCAGCTCGTTCGCTGACCGTCTCCGGCAGCGCGGCTGCGAGGACCGGATCGACCTCGACTGTGACGACTCTCGCGACGACGGGCAACAACCCAAGGGTCAGCGAGCCAAGTCCTGGTCCCACCTCGAGCACGACGTCGTCCGCAGCGAGGTCGGCTGCTCGCACGATGCGACGCACAGTGTTCGCGTCGTGCACGAAGTTCTGGCCGAGTGTCTTGGTCGGCCGCACACCCAACTCGGATGCACGTCGGCGGATATCAGCAGGACCGAGCAGGCTGGCATCCATCGACACCTGACCATGGTCTTACAACTTTGGTGGTGGTCCTACTCGTACAAGTAGTGACCACAGGTCGGCCAGTTGCCGTCGCCGGAGCGCATGTACAACTTCTTCGCTCGATACGTCTGCTCGTTCGACGAGGCATCCCGCGGGTCGCCCTTGCCACCGACGAGCTCCCACGACCCCTGACTGAACTGGTAAAGGCCGTAGTACGGACCTCGTGGCGAGTAGGCATCCGGGTTGTGGCCCGACTCACAACCAGCCAGCGCGTACCAGTTGAGGTTGTCGACCTTGGGATCGCCCACATCGCCGCTCGATGACGGACGCGGCTTTGTCCCGACGTGAACCACGCGGGTTTCTGGCTTGCGAATCACCCGGAGGGATATCAGGCGGCGATTGTGCACCGCGCCGTTCACCGTGACTTGGGCGTAGCGCTTCACGAGCACGCCGACCCGACCGGAGCTCACCACCTTGGTGGTGCCCTTGTACATGCTGCTGTCCGACACATGCGTTGTGCGGAACGGAATCGCCTTCGTCATGACGAGGCTCGACTTGCTGATCCGTGTGACGGAGATGACCTGACCCTCAGTCGGCATCGACTGCAGCGGAGCGGAGACCCTGTCGGTCCGGGCGAGGCGCACCTTGGCTGCCGCCAGGGCCAGTTGCACCGTCGCTGCATTCGTGGTCAGCCGGGTGGCCTTGGCGTCGTGCAGAACGGTGATCTGATGCGGAACCCGCACCACGAGTCCGAGCCCGGTCAGCGGAACCGGTCGCGACATTGACGCAGAGACGTACGTGCCGCTCGCAGTTAGCCCAAGTTGGTACAGGGCTTCTTCGACAGTTGCCGCAGTTACCCAGACAACAGTTGGCTGACCATCGAGCATCAATCGCAACGGCCGACCATGCACGACCTGAATCTGGTCACCCTCACTCAGATGCGCGGATGGAGCGGGCTTGACGAGGTCATGCTCGCCGGTACGGACGTCTGCATGTTCGAGCACGCCGCCAACAGTGCGGGCAAACGTATGCACGGTGTGCGTCTTACCGTCGACGGATATCTGAACGGTCTTGTCAAAACTGGCATATGCAAAGGCGCCACCAGTGAAGGCGGCGATGACTACGGCATAGAGCAAGAGAGTGGGAAGCCGACCCATCAAGGATGGACGTGCAGCACGAACCTTTTCGTGTTGACCTGGCACAACGCTCCGAACTTCGGAGGACCCGAGCAGGGGAACGTCGTACAGCGGGCACGACTCACCGGTCGCCACCCGAGGGCGTTGGAAATCGCGGCTTTCCCGCCGCCCAACCGGTCGTCATCGCCCGGGGCTTCCCCACCCCGGCTGACGGAACCCGGACCATAACGGTGACACGCATGTCAGTACAACTGGGGTAGACAGGTTTGTTTGCGAAAAATCGGGGCACACGCTCAGATTTCGAAAATTCGAGCGCCCGTTTTGCTCACAGCTTCACAAAGTACGTCGATGTCGTCGCCGCGTGTCTCCGCAAGAGCACGCAGTGTCAACGGAATGAGGTACGGCGCATTCGGTCTGCCGCGGTACGGCACGGGCGTGAGGAACGGCGCATCGGTCTCGACCAGCACTAAGTCCAACGGTGCAACGCGAGCAGCTGCGCGCAAGTCTTCGGCGTTCTTGAACGTCACATTGCCGGCGAACGACATCACGTAACCGCGGTCTGCGCAGATGCGTGCCATCGCTTCGTCACCGGAGAAACAGTGAAAGACAGTCCGCTCTGGTGCACCTTCCTCGGCAAGCACCCGCAGCACATCGTCGTGCGCATCACGGTCGTGAATAACCAGTGCCTTGTTGTGCTCTTTTGCGATTGCGATGTGTCGCCGGAATGACTCTTCTTGTGCGCCCCAACCGTCAGTTGTTGTTCGGTAGTGATCGAGTCCGGTCTCACCGACCGCACGAACACTTGGTTGCGCAGCGAACCGCGCAATCGCATCCCACGTGTCCTCATCGGCGTTGTGTGCTTCGTTCGGATGAATTGCAACAGTCGCGTACACATCGTCATGAGCCGAGGCCGCGTCAGCGCACCACTCCGACGACGGAACGTCGATGCCAACGGTCACGATGCGGGTGATGCCAACGGCGCGCGCGGCCGCGAGCGTCTCCTCGATCGAGGACTCCATCAAGTCGAGATGACAGTGGCTGTCGAACGCCGGCACGGTCAGGGGTTCCGGCGGGGGCGGCTGCGTCACTGCGCGGGCTCTTCCAACCGCGGAAACAGCGGATCGCCCTTGCGGAGGGTCGCGCCGGCAGGCAACACGCCCCAGCGTGAGGCGTCCGGAATCCGTTGCTGGGCAAGGGGTCCCAGTGCCGAGTCGGCTCCGAGCATCTCCCAGAGCCGACCGCTCGCCCTGGGCATGACCGGGTTGAGCAGGACGGCACAGGCACGCAGCGATTCGGCGGTGGCATAGAGGACGCGGTTGAGATCGGCCGCCCGAGCCTCGTCTTTAGCCAGCTCCCAGGGCTTGGTCTCGGTCACGTAGCCGTTGACGCGGCGGATGAAGCCGAAGATGGCCTCGAGTCCGGCTTGGAAGTCGAGCTTGAGCATCGCCGCGTCCGCTGTCTCGACCATCGTCGTCAGCGCGCCGGACAGTTCCGGCTCGTCCACGGGCGCGGGCAGCGCGCCCTCGCGGTATCGCTCGACCATCGACGTCAGCCGCGACGCCAGGTTGCCGAACTGATCCGCGAGTTCGGATTGATAGCGCGCGGCCATCGACTCCCAGGAAAATGACCCGTCGCTTCCGAACGAGATCTCGCGCAGGAAGTAATAGCGGTAGGCGTCGGAGCCAAAGTGGTCAGTGATCTGCTGCGGTGGGATGCCGGTCAGCTTCGTCTTGCTCATCTTCTCGCCACCGACGAGCAGCCACCCGTGCGCGAACACCGTCTTCGGCAACGGCAAACCTGCAGCCATCAACATTGCCGGCCAGATGACGGCATGGAATCTCAGGATGTCCTTACCGACGAGATGCACGTCGGCCGGCCAGATCGACAGGAACTTCTCCTCGTCGACGCCGTAGCCAACGGCAGTCACGTAGTTGAGCAACGCATCGATCCAGACATACAGCACATGAGAGGTGTCCCAGGGCACCGGAATGCCCCAGTCGAACGTCGACCGGGTAATCGAGAGGTCCTGCAAGCCGCCTTCAACGAAACGCACCACTTCATTGCATGCCGACTCCGGCTGGACAAACTCCGGATGTTCCCGATAGTGCGCAAGGAGTCGATCGGCGTACTCCGAAAGCTTGAAGAAGTAGTTGTCCTCGGACAGTTGCCGCACCGGCCGGTCGTGAATAGGGCAACGATCGCCCGGCTGCAGCAGTTCAGCCGGCAGCTTGAACTCCTCGCAGGAAACGCAGTACGGACCGGTGTACGACCCCTTGTAGACCTCGCCTGCGTCGTAGACGCGCTGCCAGAACTCCTGCACCCGCTCCATGTGACGAGGTTCCGTGGTTCGGATGAAGTCGTCGTTCGCAGCGTCGATCGACTCGAGCATCGGCTTCCACGCCGTCTCGATCATCGTGTCGGTCCACTCCTGCGGTGAGACCCCGCGCTCCTGCGCAGCCTGGAGCACCTTTTCGCCGTGCTCGTCCGTGCCGGTCAGGAAGTGGACGCGTTCGCCCCGCTGCCGATGCCACCGCGTCAACACATCACCGGCGACGGTCGTGTACGCGTGACCGATGTGCGGTGCGTCATTGACGTAGTAGATCGGCGTCGTCAGGTAGAACGCCTTGTCTTCCATACCAATCAGCCTAGTGAGCGGGGCCATTCGATTTAGGGTTCGCCGCGGCATAGACCGTGCGGCGGGGAAGGCCATGCTCCGCCGCGACGGCGTCCACCGCCGTACGCCGGAACTCTCCCGACTGCACTCGCTCGGCGACAGCCGCGGCCAACTCATCACTCGAGAGCGTGGCTGGCTGCTCCGGCCCGGCACCCTCCACAACGAGGGTGATCTCGCCACGAACGCCTCCCTCGGCCCAGGAGGACAGCTCGTGGAGCGACCCGCGGCGTATCTCCTCATGCATCTTTGTCAGCTCCCGGCAGACCGCGCCGCGTCGGTCCGGGCCGAAGGCGGGTGCCATCGCAGCCAACGTGGCAGCCAACCGATGCGGCGCCTCGAAGAAGACGAGCGTTCGTTGTTCGGTTGCGAGCTCGGCTAACCGGCGGCTCCGATCACCCGCCTTGCGCGGCAGAAACCCTTCGAAGCAGAACCTGTCGACCGGCAGTCCGGATACCGCCAGCGCTGTCGTCACAGCGGACGGCCCGGGCACCGCTGTCACGGTGATCCCCGCCTCGACAGCCGCAGCCACAAGCCGGTACCCAGGGTCAGACACTGACGGTGTCCCCGCGTCCGTCACCAGCACGACTCGTGCACCCTCGCGAAGGGCGGCGAGCAGTTCCGGCGTACGCCGCGCTTCATTGCCCTCGAAGTAGGACAGCACGCGAGCGTTTATCTCGATGCCGAGACCAGCGCGGAGGCGGGCCAGGCGACGGGTGTCTTCGGCGGCGACGACATCGGCCCCAGACAACTCAGCCGCCAGCCGCGGTGACGCGTCGGCGAGTGTGCCGATCGGCGTAGCCGCGAGCACCAACACACCAGTCACACGACCATCCTGCCGGTCACACCTACGATGGCGCGCGTGACGACGCTGGCCGCTCCGGCCCGGGTAGGGCCGCGGTGGCGGGGATTGCGGCCGGGGTTACGGGACCGGCTTTACCAACCGATGCCCACCGATCGACTGACCGGCTGGCTGTGGCCGTTGCTCATCACGGTGCTGGCCGGTTACCTGCGCTTCCGGCGGCTGGACCAGCCCAAGGCACTGGTCTTCGACGAGGTCTATTACGCCCACGACGCCCAAAGTTTGCTGAAGCACGGGGTCGAGCGCGGGCCGACGTTCAGCGACCCGGCGTTCATCGTCCATCCGCCGCTCGGCAAGTGGATGATCGCGGTCGGTGAGTGGCTCTTCGGTGGCGGCGACAAGACCATCAACGGGGTCATCTACCCGAGCGATCCGTACTCGTGGCGGTTCTCGGCCGCTGTCGTCGGCACGCTGTCGGTGCTGATTCTCGCGCGAACCGTTCGGCGAATGATGCGCAGCACGTTGCTCGGCTGTGTTGCCGGCCTGCTGCTGACCCTCGACGGTCTCGCGTTCGTGCAAAGCCGCATCGCGACCCTCGACATCTTCCTGATGTTCTGGGTGCTGGCTGGCTTTGCCTGCCTCGTCGCAGACCGGGACTGGGGACGTCGACGACTCGCCGAACGCCTTGAACGCGCCGGCACGCCATTCATCCGAGGACCAACGATCGGCTTCCGACCCTGGCTCGTGGGCGCGATGGCGTGCATGGGTGCAGCGGTTGCCACGAAGTGGGCCGGCCTCTTTTACGTTGTCGTGCTCATCGGGCTGGCGTTCGCGTGGGCCGTGGGAGCCCGAAAGTCGGCCGGCCTGACGTCGCCCACGCGACGGGTCTCGTTCTGGCGCGCACTACGACCAGCACTGCGCTACGACCTTGGCCCGCTCGTGGCGGCGGCGCTGCTCATCCCGGTGCTGTACACCGCCTCGTGGGCGGGCTGGTTCGCGACGAGCGGCGGCTATGACCGGGACTGGGCCCAGCACAACCAATCGGAATGGCACCTGGGACCGATGGATCTGCCGGGCATCGGCAGCCGCATGCCGGACGTCGTCCGCAGCTGGGTGCACTACCACCACGACATCTATCAGTTCCACGATCGCTTGAATCCGCATGACTCCAAAGATGCCCATCACCCGTATCAATCGCATCCGTGGGGTTGGCTGGCGCTGGCACGACCGGTGTCCTACTTCTACAGCTCGCCGAAGCACGGTGACCCAGGATGTTCGGCTTCCGCCTGCTCGCAAGAGGTGTTGGGCATCGGTACGCCGGCGATCTGGTGGGCGACCTTCCCGGCGCTGGCTCTGATGGTCGGCGCGTGGGTCGGGCGGCGTGACTGGCGCGCAGGCTTGGCGTTGCTCGGCATCCTTGCCGCGATCGTGCCGTGGATCTACTACGACTTCGGTGGACGGACGATGTTCTTGTTCTACGCCCTGCCCGCCGTGCCATTCATGGCGATAGCGCTGACCTACTGCCTCGGCTGGGCAATCGGCCCCCCGGACGGATCAGCGCTCCGGCGGACCTTTGGGTCCGCCGGAGCGGGGGCTTACCTGATCCTGGTGCTCGCCAACTTCGTCTACCTGTACCCGGTGCTGGCCGCACAAGTCATTCCGTACAGCCGATGGCGCGACATCATGTGGTTCAACAGCTGGATCTAGTTGTTCAGCCCAGTGGTCGTACGGCGGCGATGTCGAACTCGAGCTTGACCTTGTCACCGACGACGACGCCGCCAGCCTCGAGTGCCATGTTCCAGGTCAGTCCCCAGTCCTTGCGGCTGACCGTGGTCTTGCCTTCGAACCCGACGCGGTAGTTGCCCCAGGGGTCGATGGCTGTGCCGGACTGTTCGAACTCGACCGAGACGGGCCTGGTGACGTCGCGGATCGTGAGGTCGCCGTGGAGGACGTAGGTGTCCTCGTCCTTGCGCTCTGCACTGGTGCTGTGGAACGTGATCGTTGGGTACTTCTCGACGTCGAAGAAGTCAGGTGACGAGAGATGGGCGTCGCGGTCGGAGTTGCCGCTCGAGAGGCTCGCCGTCTTGATGGTGATCTCGGCGGTGCTCTTCTCTGGCTGCTCCTCGTCCAGGTGGACGACGGCGTCAAACTCGTCGAACTGTCCACGAACGGTCGCCACCATGGCGTGCCGGGCGGCGAAGCCGATTCGGCTGTGTGCGGGGTCGATCGTGTAGTCGCCCGTGACGGTGGGGGTGCTGGTTTCGGCGGTGACGGTCATAGCCGCTGTCCTTTCCTTGCTTCGGCAATAGTTGCTAACGCAACCTTAGAGCTAAATGCTTGAGGACGCAAGTACATTCCTGGTAATCTCTCGGTATGGCCGCCCACCGCCCGTTGAACCGTCGCGAGATGGCGGCCTGGCGTGCCTTCCTGACCGCCCACGCCCGGGTCATGCGCAAGCTCGAGGCGGAGCTGGTCACCGAGGAGGGTCTCTCCTTGGCGGCGTACGAGCTCCTCGCCGCCCTGTCAGAGATGCCGGATCGACGGGCCCGGATGAGCGAGCTGACCTCGCTCGTCTTCCTCACCCCCAGCGGGGTCACCCGGCTGGTGGACAAGTTGGCGGGCGACGGGTTCGTACGCCGCGAGCGCTGCACGGGCGACGCCCGGGTCGTCTACACCGTGCTGACCGACCAGGGCCTCACTCGACTCGAAGAGGCTTACCTCACCCACTTGCGTGGCGTTCGCGAGCATGTCGTCGACCGGCTCGGTCGCGAGGAGCTGGAAACCGTGACGGCGGCGATGAACCGCCTCGCCGAGATCTGCGACACCACACTCGAGGACACCGCCTGACCTATGCGGTCAGTTGCACCGATCGCCCGTCGCGCCATTCCCGGAGCACGAGATAGGGACCCTTCAGAGCGGCGTGGTCCCACCACCCGAAACCCATGACCGTGCCGGCATGCCCACTCGCAGCGGGAAGCCGTTTGATCTGCTCGAGCCCATCCCGGAGCTCAGCACGAGTCGGGCTGCCCAACCGGCCGATCGCCAGTCCCAGCAACCGTCCGATGTCGTAGCCCGCGACACCCACCGAGCCGGCGGCAGTACGCCGATCGCGCTCCTTCAGCTCGACGCGGACCGGGTTGTCGTCGGCGAGGGTGTCGACGTAGACCCAGCCCTCCCAGTCCGCACGCCAGTCCTTGCGGAGATAGCCGAACATCAGCGCGGAGTTGGCGACAACGGGGACCGACCAGCCATGCTCTTTGATGGCGACCGCTACCGGTCGGGCTGCCATACCGAGGCCGAGGTAACACACGGCTGCCGGCTCGTGCTCTCGCACATCCTTGATTGCTTCGGACAGATCCTCGGCCAGCGGCGAGACACTCGCGCTCGCGAGGACTGCTAAGCCGTTCTCTGCAGCGGCTCTGGAAAACGCGGCCGAATACCGCGAGCCGACCACCGAGTCGTCGTACAACACGGCGACCGTCGCTAGCCCGCGCTCAGCTAGATGCTGGGCAAGGACGACGGGCTCTTCTTCGAGCGAACCCACTTGGTAGTGGAACATCCATTGGCTGCGGGTGACCTCGCCGCCGGTGTAGTTGATGCACGGCAACTGCGCTGAATCGGCAAGGTCACGAACGATGACTCCGTTGTCACTGATGGACGGCCCGACAATTGCGACGACATCGGAGTCATCGAGTTGTTTGAAGCCGTCGATGACGTCGCGCTCGGTCCCCGCCGGTAATCCGGCAACCTGCAGTGGTTGCAGGTGGACCGTGGCCTTCAGCTCTACCGGGGAGGAGGCGATACCGAGGCGCAGTGCGGTTTCGAAGAACTCGCCGCCATCGTGCTGGGGGAAGTCGTAGAGAACCCCCACGCCAACGGACGCCTCGGACACCCGCGCGAGTGTAGTGACGCGCACTTACGGGCAACCCCTCGAACGTGAGCAAGCAAGGCAGCGATCACGTCGGCACCGGCACCTGGCCGCTATTCATCGGCTGGACACTGTTCATGGTCACGCTGCTGATCTTCTACATGGTGATCGGGATCCTCGGTGAGTAAGACCCGCGCATTTGTGCGTGAGAACTCCATGACGCTGGTGTTCATTGCGCTTTTCGTGGTGAGTCTGGTCGGAGAGGCGCTCGCTGGCTACTTCGATTTCAACGCTCAACAAACGGAGCATCACCAAGCCGCCTACACGTTTGGGCGTTACCTGGTGTCGAGCCAGTTCGGTGTGGACGTGATGGAGAACTGGCAGAGCGAGTTCCTGCAGTTCGCAAGCTTCATCGCCCTCGCCATCTGGCTCCGTCAGCGCGGCTCGACAGAGTCCAAGGCGATGAACGAGCCGTCGATCCCGAGCGATGCGAAGGACAAGATCGGCGGGCACGCGGGCCCACACACACCTCCGTGGGCGAGGGCAGGCGGATGGCGCACCGCTGTTTACAGCAACTCCCTGCTCGCTGTGATGCTCTTCTTCTGGCTCGGCAGTTGGGCAACCCAATCGGTGACCGGATGGCGGACCTACAACGACGACCAGCAGACGCACAAGGAGGCGTCGGTCAGTTACAGCAGCTACCTAGGCACCCCAGGGTTCTGGAACAGAAGCTTGCAGAACTGGCAATCCGAGTTCCTGGCGGTTGCGAGCATCTCGCTGTTCACCGTTTACCTCCGCCAGCGCGGCTCGTCGCAGTCCAAGCCCGTCGGCGAACCACATCTGAGCGGAACAGGCAGCGACGACTGACGCCCTACGATGCTCGGCGTGGAGAGCGACCCGCAGAAGCGCAAGCGCGGCCTCGAGATGATGAGCGAGGTCTACGGCTGGGAGTTCAAGGACGGGCCCGGCGACTTCTACGGCTACACCGTCGAGCATCTGTTCGCCGATATCTGGCAGCGCCCCGGCCTCACCATGCGCGACCGCCGGCTGCTGCTGCTCGGCTTACTCGTCGGCAGTGGTTTGTACGACGTCGTGCCGATCCAGCTACAAGCCGCGCTCACCAACGGTGAGCTCGACGAAGAATCTGCGCGCGAACTCGTCGTGTTCCTCGCCCACTACGCCGGCTGGCCAGCAGGCGCCAAGCTCAACTCGCTCGTCGAGGACGAGTTAGGAAAGACCAAGCGCAACTGACAGCCGGTCTGCGGCGAGCTGGGTGAACGGCGCGTCGACACCGAGCTGTTGCGCCAGCTCGATCGCCAGGGCGAGATCCTTGGCACCCAACGTGTTGGTGTGCTCGAGAATGTCGCGCAGTGAGCCCTCGTCCGCACCGAGCGGGGCAGCCGTCTCCCGGAACATGATCGCGGAGACACCGCCGGTGAGGCTGTCGCTCTGCCGCACCACGGCCGACAGTTTGCGCAGGTCGATGCCCGCAGCTTCGGCGAGCCGCTGCGACTCGGCCGCGGCGGCATACCCGACGAACGTCAGCAGGTTGCGGGCGATCTTGGTGCGGGTGCCGGAGCCGACCGGCCCCATGTGCAGGATGAGTTCAGCCCAGTTCGCGAACACCGGTTTGCATCGCTCGTACGCCGAACGCTCACCGCCGACCATGACGGCGAGGCGGCCCTCGGCGGCTCCCATCGGCCCGCCCGAGACCGGGGCATCCACCACATCCACGTCAAACGCCTTGGCCTGCTCCGCGACGTCGACCGCTGTCTGCACAGAGATCGTCGAGTGGATCGCGATGACGGTGCCGGGTCGCGCCTTCCGCAACAACGAGCTGACGACGTCACGAACTTGTTGGTCGTCGAGCACCATTACCGAGATGACCTCGCAGTCCCCGGCGAGTTCCGCTGCGGACGCAGCGACGGTCGCGCCCTCGTTGGCGAAGGGTTGCGTTGCCTCCGCGCGAAGGTCCTGGACGACGAGCCCGTCGGGCCACGTCAGCAGATGCTTGGCGATGGGTGCGCCGATGTTGCCAAGACCGATGAAGCCAACCCTGCCCATGCCTCAGCTCCGGAACGTCATGCCGGCGTCCACGTTGAAGATCTGCCCCGTGATCCACCGCGCCTCGTCGGACAGCAAGAACAAACACATGCCAACCAGGTCGTCGGGTGTTCCGAGACGTTTGATTGCCAGGCTCGCGACGATCGGATCGACCATGCTGCCGACCGTTGAACGCGTTGCTTCGGTGTCGATCGGACCCGGCGCGATCGCGTTCACCCGGATGTTCATGCCACCGAGTTCGTGCGCTAACTGCTGGGTGAGGCTGTTGATCGCTGCCTTCGCAAGACCGTAGTAACCCGCATAGGTCCACGCAGCGGTCGAGGACTGGTTGACGATCGCTCCGCCACCGCGTTCCTGCATGTGCTTGAAACATGCGCGGCTGCACAGCAAGGCGCCGTCCATGTTCACGCTCATGAACCGGCGGTAGTAGTCCCAGTCGACGCCGATGAGGACGTCGAGCTTCATCCCGCCGTAGATCGCGGCGTTGTTGACGAGGTAGTCGATGCCGCCGTGCTGCTCGACAGCAGCGGCGGCCATCGCCATGGTGGACTCCGGATCTGAGACGTCGACCCGGACGAAGGACGCCGTACCCCCATCGGCCTCGATGGACTTCGCGACCTGCTCACCGAGATCGGCCTCGAGATCGGCAATGACGGTCGCCGCGCCGGCAGCAGCTAACGAACGCGCATACGCCTCACCGATGCCACGTGCCGCCCCCGTCACAATGGCGACCTTGCCGTCGAATCTGCCCACTACTCCCCCTCAGTCCAGGACCGGCCACAGCGGTGCCGGCAGTTTGCTTCGCCGGTAGTGGCCCGGTGCCCGCTCACCGCGCATGCCGCCTTCAATGCGCTCGCGCATCCCGTCCGAGAGCACGCCCGCCTCCATCATCGCGAGGAACGTCACACCGGCGTTGGTCACGTCATAGAAGTCGCGCTGCCACTCCCACAGTCCGTCACCCGCGTAGCCGAACCAGCTGCCCCCCAGGCCAGGCACCTCGTAGTTGGTGCCGTCAGCACGCGTTGCGCTCGCGACTTGCCTCCAGAGACCGAGCACCATGCCTTGCTGCGCATCGATCAACGTCGCTTGGTAGGGATAGGTCCAGCCCTCGAGCCCGCGCATCTCCAGCCCGAACGCGAGCTCGCGGATCTCGTCACGGCCGACCGCCATGAACTCATCGTCCGGACCGGAGTTCCAGCCGTACGTCGCGTCCGGTGCATAGAACTCGGCCAACGGCGACCAGTCGCGCGACTCCTCGCACTTCGCGTTCGTGTCCAGCCAACGCCGCCAGACCTCGTCGATCTCTGCCCGCGGGTATGCCGGCACGTCAGTCCTCCTCGATGCGTTCGGTGTGCTCCATGCGTAGGGCGTGAGTGGGGCAGTACCGGACTGCGTTGGTGACGGCGTCCACCATCTCCCCCGGCGGAGTGTCGATGAGGATGGTTACGTGGTTGTCGTTGGAAAGGGCGAACACTGCCGGCGCCTCAACGGTGCATTCCGCATGCCCCTGGCAGAGCTCGAGATCCGCGACGACTCTCATGCGCTTGGCTCGCGAGGGCGCACTCGGGCACGGCACGGTTGCTGCAACTGCACGACCATTTTGGAGTGGTCGTTGCGGTAGGTGTCCGGCGGTTGCGCCAACTCGAACGTGTAGCGCCGCAGCAGCACGGAAAAAATCGCCTTCAGCTGCATCATCGCGAACGCCGCACCAACGCACCGGTGCCGCCCGCCACCAAAGGGGATCCAGGTCCACGGGTTGACGTCGTCCTCGCGGCGCGGAGCGAGGTAGCGCTCCGGCACGAACGCGCTTGCATCGGGAAAGTCGCTTGGCAGCCGGTTGGACACCGCCGGTGTCGCGGCGACGAGATCACCCTTGCGGATTGCGAAGCCGCCAACCTCGAGGTCCTCGGTTGCCACTCGGAGCAGCAGAATCAGCGGCGGGTGCAGGCGCAAGGCCTCCTTGACGACTGATTCCAGCCGTGGGATCTCGCGCAGCGCCTGGTGAGAAACTGACGATCCGTCCGCGTACAACTCGTCGAGCTCGCTGACCACCGCAGCCATCTCGTCGGGATGACGCAGCAGCTCGATCAACGTCCACGCTGCCGTGCCTGACGTCGTGTGGTGCCCGGCGAACATCATCCCGATGAACATGCCGGTGATCTCGTCTGCAGTGAATCGCGCGTTGCCGCTCTCGTCCCGGAGTGACATCAGCACGTCGAGCAAATCGGCCGCTCCGGCGTCCGCCTGGTTGGCGCGGTTGGCCATGATGCCTTCGACCAGCTCGACCAGGCCGATGCGGGCGGCATCGCGCCGACGGAAACTCTCGATCGGTGCATAGGGGTCGACGTAGGCAATTGCATCCGTCCCACGCTCGAGGTCGTGGTACAGATGCGCAAAGCGCTCGTCCAGCTCCGCACGGAACTTCTTGCCGATGAGGCAGGCCGACGACGTGTAGATGGTGAGCTCGGCGAACCAGTCCAGGAGATCGATCTCCGTCGGTCCGTCCTGTGCGTCCCATCCGGCGACCGCACGTTCCACTTCGCTCGCAATCGTCTCCGCGTGGCCGCGCATCTGCGGTCCGCGCAACGCCTGGGTTTGCAGCATCTCCTTCCGCCGCTCGGGCGGTGCGTCGAAGATGACCCCCTTGCCGAAGATCGGCGTCATGAAGGGGTACGCCGCCGCCTGGTCGAGCACCTCATCCGGCATCCGGAAGTACCACTCGTTGACCTCGGCGCCCGACAGCATGACAACAGTGCGACCGGCGAGGGTGAACGAGCCGACCTCGCCACACTCGTCATGCACCCGCTGCATGAGACCAATCGGATCGGTACGCAGCTCTTCGAGGTGTCCGTGCTCCCCGCCGCCACCGGACACCATCGATGGAGTTGTCATTCCGACTTCCCTTCGACGGGCGCCTCGGGCTCGACTTCGACCAACGTGAAATGCACTCCTGGCGGCGCGGACACGACGGCAGCGACCGCGCTCGCCACGCCTTCCGGCGCAAGGAAAGACATGTGCCGCACGAGTCCCCATCGCTGCCACTCGTTCAGCAACTCGCCGGTGACTGCCGGATCCCAGTCCCAGCCCATCTCGGTGAGTGTCGGGCCGGGCCGCACGACGGAAACCCGCACACCGGTGCCTTCGAGCTCCATGCGCATTGCTTGCGCAAGGCCCTCGATGGCCCATTTCGACGTGACATAGGCCGCGACGCCAGGGCGGGGTGACGTGACGACTTCGGAGGTGACGAAGACGATGTCGCCGCGACGTCGCGCAACCATGTCGGTGCCGAGCAGCGAGACGAGTGCCTGCGCGCCGAGGACGTTGACCTGCAGATGACGTTCGAACAACGCGGTGTCTGCACCAAGGGCGGTGCCCGGTCGCGTCTCACCGGCGTTCGAAACGACCACTTCGACGGGCCCGACTAGCCGCGCTGCCTCGGCGGCAAACGCCTTCACCGAGACCGCGTCCGTGAGGTCCAGTGCGACGCTGTGGGCTGCCCCGCCGGCCTCGCGAATCTCGTCGGCGACCTGTTCGCACCGGTCCACACGTCGCGCGCCCAGCACGACCGGATGGCCGATTGCGCCCAATGCGCGCGCCGTCGCTGCACCGATCCCGGAGGATGCGCCGGTAACCACAGCTGGACGGTCTTTCGGGGTCAATCCCGTCATCGCAGCGTCACCTCGGTGGGCAGCGTCGCGAACCCGCGAACGTTGACCGAATGCACGCGGCGCGCACCTGATTCGTCGATGTTGTAGTCCGCGACGCGAGCAACGAGCTCGTCGAGCACGATTCGGGTCTCGAGTCGGGCGAGCGAGGCCCCGAGACAGAAGTGCCGACCGCTACCAAAGCTCGCCAGCTCACTCGTGTCACGGTCGAGGTCGAAGGTGTCTGGCTCGGGAAAGACTCGCGGGTCGCGGTTGGCCGACCCGAGTAGCAGCAGCAGTCGGTCGCCAGGATGCATGGTCACGTCGTGCAGCTCGACGTCGACGCTCACGGTGCGAGCGAGGATTTGCGTCGACGCGTCGTACCGCAAGGTCTCCTCGACCCAGTCGTTGACCCGGGTCGGGTCGCCGAATGGCTTAACGCGCTGTTCGGGGAACTTCCACGCCCAGTACCAGGCGTGCCCGAGCAGCTTCGTGGTCGTCTCGTTTCCAGCGACGACCATCAGGAAGAGGAACCCGACGAGCTCCTCCTCGGTGAGGCGCTCACCGTCGATCTCCACCTCGAGCAAGGCGGACGTCAGGTCATCGCGCGGTGATTTCCGGCGGGAGGCAACGAGGTCGACGTAGTAGGTGACCAGCTCCAACGATGCTTCGGCTGCGGCCTGCGGTACGTCGAGCACTCCTTCTTCCCGGTGCACGACGATGTCGGCCAGGCGTCGCAGCTCGGCACGGTCGGCTTCTGGTACGCCGAGCAGCTCGGAGATGACGTCCATCGGAACCTTGCCGGCGAGGTCGTCGATGAAGTCGAACGATCCTTTTTCCAACGCCGGCGTGAGATGGGCCCGAGTCATCTCCCGGATGCGGTCCTCGAGCATGGCGACCCGGCGGGGGGTGAATCCGCGCGACACCAGGGCACGCATGCGGCCGTGGCGCGGCTGATCCATCGCAAGGAACGACATCATGCGGGACGCATGCGGACCCGACGCCGCAGGATCGAGCGAAACTCCATCACCACTGGAGAACCGGTCAGCGTCGCGAAACGCCGCCATCACATCGGCATGACGGGACAGCGCCCAGAATCCGCGTTCGTCGTTGCGGTACACCGGCGCCTGCTCGCGGAGCACGGCATAGAACGGGTACGGGTCCTCGTGAAAGCGGTAGTCGTATGGATCGAGGAAGGGCTCGATACCGGACGCCGTTGCGGTCATGACGACCTCCGGGATGAGCGCAGCGGACGCGTCATGAGGCCCGTGATCTCCGCCATCCGATCGGGGAGCTCTTCATAGCGGACGTTTCCCATGCCCGCGGTGAGCATCGCCCCGGCGAAGGCGATGACAAGCGCACGCAGCACCGCCGGGTCCTCGTCGGGTCCCAGCGCGGTTGCGATGCGTTCGGCGAACACCGCGCCGATGTCGTCGCGCAATCGCTTTACGTCCGGGTCGTGCGCGAGCATCGCCGTGGTCACGGCCGCCGCCAACTCGGGTTCATCTGCCACGAGCAGCGCCATGTCGCGCACGGTCTCGGCAACCCGGTCAGCGGCGCTCCGACGCCGGTCGACTCGGAGTGCGGGCAGCGCCTGTAGCCGACGCCAGAACACCTCGGCCAGCAGGTGGTCCTTGCTGGCGAAATAGGTGTACGCCGTCGCTGGCGCAACGCCGGCGCGCTTGGCCACGTTGCGGACGGTGAAGCCGTCGTAGCCCGACTCGCCGACCTCGTCGATCGCGGCCTCGACGAGACGCCCGATCGTGTCTGCCTGGCGATCGGTGAGGTGGCGACGCATCGGCGCAACGGCCGGACTGGACATATGTCTGGACAGTAGTCTGGTCAGTTAGCCGAGGCAAGGGTAGGTTGCGCAGCATGAGCGATCTCGCCGACTACTCCGGGCCCTTCGCCGCAGATTTCCGGTACGAGGACTTATCCAAGGAGGCTCTCGTCCGGTTGGTGCGCGAGTACGCACTGATCGTGCATCTCCTCGATCGTTCCGGCCTGGCCGCCGTCGCCATGCGGTACGGGCAGGACGCGATGGAGGCGGTCGCGATCGACGAGTGGCGCGGCGCGAGCCCGGTGTACGGCGAGCGGTTGCGTAAGGCGTTCGGCATCGAGGGCGATGGCATAGAAGCCATCTTCAAGGTGCTTCAACTCGACCCAGGCTTCCCACATCACTACCTCGACGTGGAGTACGAGGTCGTGGACGACAAGCACGGCTTCTTCGAGTTGCGCTCGTGCGGTGCGTTGCTCGATGTCGAGCCGTTTGGCGACCAGATGGTGACGATGATGTGTCACACGATCGAGGACGCGACCTTCGACGTCACCGCGCAGGCGGTCAACCCGAAGGCACGCGTCCGGCATGTGCATCGGCCGCCGCGCGCTCCCGCCGGGCGAAACCCGCACTGCCGGTGGGAAGTTGTCATCGACGACGACACCAAGACATTGCCCGAGGCCGACATCACCAAGCTCACCCGATCGACGACAGCCGCGCGATTCGACTTCCCCCCGATGCGCGATGGCACGCCGCACATCCCTGGCGAGCGAGTGCGCCGGTCGCTACCTCTCGTGGACTGATCAGGTCACGCGCGGGAGCCGCAGTGCGAAGCAGGCGCCCTTCGGGTTAGCCGGCTCGTACCACGCCTGGCCGCCGTGCGCTTCGGCCAGCGTGCGAACGATTGCCAGGCCGAGGCCGGTGCCCAACTTTGTCTCACCCTCTGCGCGGGCGAAGCGTTCGAAGAGCCGGCCCGCCAGCTCGTCGGGAATGCCTTCGCCGGAGTCGCAGACGCGAACCTCGGCGCTGGCGCCATCGGCGACACAGCGGATCGTGATCGGAGGCGCGCCGTACTTCACCGCGTTGCTCAAATAGTTGACGATCATCTGCGTCAGTCGCATCGGGTCAACGCGCAGCGCGAGGTCCTCAGGGCATTCGATCTGCACGCTTTCCCCGTCGATCGCGAGGTCCTCCGCTGCCAACTGCAAGGACGGTAAGAGCAGGACGTCTTGCGGCACAACAGTGAGTCGGCCGGCGTCAGCTGTCGCAAGGGTGAGCAGGTCCTCGACCAGCTGGCCGAGCCGACGCCCTTGACGCTCGATCGTCGCCAACGCTTGCTCGCGACGCTCTGGCGTCAGCCGGTCCCCCATCCGCCGCAAGGTGGCGGCATAGCCCAGGATGGCCGTCAACGGTGAACGGATCTCGTGGCTTGTCACGGCAACGAAATGATCCTTGATCTCGTTCGCGTGACGTAGCTCCTCGTTGAGCTCCGACAGTTGTTGCACGTGTTCGTCCCGGGCGACTTGCGCGGCATGCGCCTCGGAGAGGTCACGGACTTGTAGCACGGCGTACGCAGGCTTGCCCTCACGATCACGGACCAGTCCTGCATCGACACTGACCCATACCGCCTCCCCCGAAGCATGCAGAAAGCGCTTCTCCCTGCTGTAGCGGTCAACCTCGCCCGCCAGGAGCGTTTCCAAGGCGGCGGCTTCCTCGGCCGCGTTGTCAGGGTGCCTGATCTGTGCGAACCCCATGGTGAGCAGCTCGTCGACCGTGCGTCCCACAATGTCGGCGAGCGCTTGATTGACCTGCAGATTGCGGCCTTCGGTATCGATCAATGCGAGACCGATCGGGGAGTTCTCCAACATCATCCGGAACCGGCGTTCTGACACCTCGAGCGCAGCTTCAGCCTCCGCACGCTCGGTGACGTCTTGGAGGTACAACAGAATGGTCGATCCGTTGCTATCGACCGCCGTCCGTGCCGACCAGACAACGATGCGTTCGGTGCCGTCACGGCGTTGAATCCTGAGTCGCTCGTCGGAGATGACCTCACCTCGACGCATGCGCTCCATTCGCTCTTCAAATGCCTGCTTGGTTGTCAACGTGTTGAACTCGAGGATGTGCCGGCCGAGCATCTCTTCCACCGACCTCGCGCCGTACATCTCGACGGCAGCGGCGTTGACGTAACTCACGATGCCCTCGTCGTGCACGAGGATGGCAAGTGGGCCGTCCTCAACCAACGCTCGATATTGCTCAGCAAGCCGACGTGCCGCAAATACGTCCCGCTCGCGGGCGTCACCTGGTTCCACCGACGGCACCGGCTAAGAATGGGGCAGCAGCTCGAAGAGCGGAAGGGCCACCTCATCCGAGACCGGCTCGAACCGGACCTGGACAGGCGCCCCAATTCGGACGTCGCGCGGATCACACCCGACCACGTTGGTCATCAGCCGTGGCCCTTCCGCGAGGTCGACCAGCGCGACCACGTAGGGAATGAGGTGCTTGAACGAGCGGGAGAAGTTCTGCCTGATGACCGTGTAGCTGTAGACCGTGCCTCGTCCAGACACCTCTACCCAGGCCACCGGACCCCGGCACTGGAGGCAGTGCGCACGTGGGTAGAACTGATGGTGACCACACGACTCACACCGCTGCACGACGAGGCGGCCGTCCTTTGCCGCAGCCCAGTACGTCTCTGACTCGGGTTCTAGACGTGGCGCAGGGCGGGGCTTCGGCTCGCTCATCGGTCCAGCCCCAGCAACATCGTCGCCCCAGTCGAGAGCATCCCGCCCGTGCCGTGCACGAGTGCTACCTCCGCACCCGCGACCTGAGTCTCACCGCCATCACCGCGAAGCTGACGCACAGCCTCGACGATCAGGAACATGCCGCGCATCCCGGGATGGCAGGCCGAGAGCCCGCCGCCATCGGTGTTCATCGGCAGCGATCCGTCAAAGCGCAATCGCCCGTTCTCGACGAAGGAGCCGCCCTCGCCCTTGCGACAGAAGCCCAAGTCCTCCAGCGACAGCAACGCGGTGATGGTGAACGAGTCGTAGATTTGCACGACATCGACGTCGCTCGGGGTAAGCCCGGCGCGCCGGAACGCCTCTGGCCCGCTCTGCGCGGCTGACGTGACCGTCACGTCGGGCATCGCGGAGATGTTCGTCGCATGCGTCATCGCGTGCGACGCACCCAGGATGCGGACAGGTTTGCTCGGAAGGTTGCGTGCTCGCTCCGCCGTGGTCACGACGCATGCCGCTCCGCCGTCGGAGATGACGCAGCAATCGAGCATGTGCAGTGGGTCGGCGATCAACCGCGAGGCGACGACCTCCCCCACTGTCAGCGGGTCGCGGTACTGCGCCTGTGGGTTGTACGCCGCATGCGCCCGCATCGTCACCGCGATCTCGGCAAGCTGTTCGGGCGTAGTACCGAACTCGTGCATGTGCCGCATCGCGGCTAGCGCGTAGTTGCCGACCAATGTGTTGCCCCACAGTTGGTCGTACACCGCGGGGCCGGCCATGCCACCCCCGCCCGGTGTGCCGGTGCCGAGCCGGCGGCCCATTGCGGACAGCTGCACACTTCCGTACGTGACGAGCACGGTCTCGCAGGCACCTGTTTCGATCGCCTGTGCGGCGTGCTCGACGAGCACTTCGTACGACGCGCCGCCGACGTTCGTCTCGTCGAGGTGGTTCGGCCGAAGGCCGAGGTACTCGCAGAGTTGCACGGCGTACATCGGCAAGAATCCGGCCGTCGCATAGCCGTCGACATCGTCGTAGGTGAGCCCGGCATCGGCCAGCGCGCGGTCCGCCGCCTGCGCGTGCACCTGGTGCTCGGACAGGTGCGGGAGCAGCGGGTAGTCACTCGTCGCAACGCCGACAATGACTGCTTGCCTGCCGGCGGCAACTCCTCGGCTGCCCTCGCGCCCCACGGCGCCGGAGACTATCCTGACGCGAGCGTCAGGGAACTCGGAGGCCGTCGTGACCACCACAGAAGTACGCCGATCCAATCCGATGGCGCCCGCGCTCCCGGCACTCACGCCCGCGGGTGAGCTCGCATTGTTGTGCCGGATGCTGCACCGCGAGGGGTACGACGATCATCTCGCCGGTCACATCACGTACAAGCAGGCGGACGGCACGTTTCTCGTCAACCCGTGGGGATTGACGTGGGATGAGGTGTGCGCGCGCGACGTGATGCGCATCGACCTCGACGGCAAGGTGCTCGACGGTCCGTGGACGGTGACACCTGCAATCACGTTGCACCTCGAGCTGCACCGCGCGCGGCACGACGTGACGGTTGCCGTTCACAACCACCCGCACTGGGGCACGGTCTACGCCGATCTGGGTCGCGCGCCCGGCGTCTATGACCAGACGTCGGCGATGGTCGCCGGCGAGGTCGCGGTGTACGCGGACTACGAGGGCGCTGTCGATCAGACCGAGAATGCTCGCGCCGCGGTCGAGGCGCTCGGTGCTGCGTCGATGGCGTTGCTCCAGAACCACGGTGTCCTCATCGTGGCTAAAGACATCGAGCAGGCACACCTGCGCTCGGTGACCCTGGAGTGGCGCTGCCGCCAGGCCTGGCACGTCGAGGCGGTCGGCGGTGGGGTGCCGCTGCCTGCAGAGGTGCACGAACGGTTCGGCCGGATCTTCGACCAGGTCAATTTCCCTGGCCTGTTCGAGGCGATGGCCCGTCGTGAGTTGCGCGACGACCCGTCGATCCTCGACTAATGGCCGAACCGCCGAAAGCTGGCATTGTCGAGGCTTATCTCGACGCGATCCGCGCACACGACTGGGCTCGCTTGAGCGACTGCGTGACCGACGACCTTGTGCGCATCGGCCCGTATGGCGACACCTACACGGGCCGGGCCGACTACATCGCGTTCATCAGTGAACTGCTACCGAGCCTGCCGGGATATGCGATGGACGTGACCCGCGTGACGTACGACGGCAACCGCGCGTTCGCTGAGTTGTCCGAAACGGTCGAGGTCGACGGGGCGCCGACCATCACCAACGAGGTGTTGCTGCTGACGCTCGAGGACGAGCGCATCGCGCGCATCGAGATCTTCATCCAGCGGAGCCCGTCGTGACCGACCGGGTCATCGACGCAGACGGCCACATCGAAGAGGACCTCGCAGCCATCGTCGCCGCATTGCCTGGTTCGGTGCGCGACTTGGCCCCTCGCTTCGAGCGCGACGCAGACGGACATCTCGTCAACCTCATCGAAGGCAAGCCATGGCGGCCGACCTACAAGCAGCCGCGGGGGTCGAAGACACATGTCTCAGCGGGTGGCGAGGTGCGGCTGGGGGGTCGCGATCCGGTCGAACGCGTCCGAGTGCTCGATGCCGAAGGCATTGATGCTGCCGTGCTCTATCCGAGTCTGGGGCTGATGTTTGGTCTGTATGAAGACCCGGTCGTCGCCGCCGGTCTCTGCGCGGCGAGCAACGACTGGCTCGCGACGTACTGCGAAACCGATCCAGCACGCCTGGTCGGTGTTGCGTTGTTGCCCCAGCAAGATGCCGAGCTTGCCGCGGCTGAGCTGGACCGATGCGTCTCACGCCATAGCTTCGTCGGCGGGGTCATGCGCCCCAACCGCGTCGGGGGCCGCACCGTCGACGACCCGTCGTACGACGTGCTCTGGCAGGCGGCGTCCGCGCTCGACGTCCCGATCGTCATGCACGAGGCGTATCTCGGCGGCGGCATCGACACCGTCGGCGAGGATCGAATCTCGTCGTACGCCGGCGGACATGTGATCAGCCACGCGTTCGAGCAGATGACCGCCATGTTGGTGTTGACGCTGTCCGGCGTGCTACAGCGACATCCGTTGCTGCGCTTGGGATTCTTCGAGGCGGGCTGTGGGTGGGCGCCGTACTGGACCGAGCGGATCGAGGAGCATTACGAACTCGCGCCGACTGACTTCGTCGGTGGGGATCCGACCGGCGTGTTGCCCGCTCGGACCTGGCTGACGTTCGAGGTGGAGGAGCGATCGCTACCGATGGTGTGCGACCTCGGCTGGGCCGACAACTTGTGCTTCGCGAGCGACTACCCGCACTACGACGCGGTGTTCCCCGGTGCGGTGAAGACGGTGCGCGAGCGCGGGCTTGACCCCACTCTGGAACGCAAACTGCTCGCGGACAACGCGTTGCGATTCTACGGCGAGCGCCTCGAGCGGTTGCTCGGCGCTCAGCGGTAGACGTTCACCGTCTCGTCAAGACCGAGCGTCGCGGGGTCGGCGCGGCCGGTTGCGATGTTGATGAACTCATAGGGGTCGCCGGTGACCTTGCGCCCACTGCCATCGCCGACTGCAAACTCCTCGAGACCGTCGAACGCCAGCGTCGCGGGGCCCCATTCCTGACCTTGCAACACATCGGCCAAATGCCCGATCGACACCCGGACACTGTCCTGCGGGCGCTCGGATGGACGGCCGAGAGCCGCGCGGATGTCCTCACTGTGAACGAACGTGTCGTACCAAAGCGCTTCAACGCCCTCACCGATCGACGCCGCAACACCGCCGGGCGCTGCAGCCGACCAGGACTCGTCGTCGAATACATCGAGGAGTGGCGGCACGCTGGCCGCGACCTTCGCGAATTCGTCGATGCCCTCGTCGCGGGAGCGGCCACGACGATCGGTGACGAGCGCGTCGACCTTGGCGGGATCGGCGAGGTCCTCGATCC
Source organism: Frankiales bacterium (assembly GCA_033851265.1). Classification (GTDB taxonomy): domain Bacteria; phylum Actinomycetota; class Actinomycetes; order JAWWOW01; family JAWWOW01; genus JAWWOW01. The sequence goes on along the minus strand of JAWWOW010000003.1, from coordinate 352,072 downwards.
GACCCTCGGTGATCGCGGCGAGAGTGCCCGTGACATGCGCTGCGACGTCGGCAACGACCCAGCCGTCGCACCGCGTACCGGCTTGCCATTCCGCGTCGCTCAAGGACCGAAGTAGGTCCTCGAACCGTTGCAGCTCGGCCGGATAGCCCTCGACAACCTCCGCGCGGCGTAACCTCATCGCTATACCTCCTGATAGCATCAACTTGAGAAAACGATAGTGCTGATCGAAGGCACCCACAAGGCCGGTATCGCGTGGGGGAGGTCACACCAGGGATGGGCAAGCGCAGCTACGAGCAGTTCTGCGGGCTCGCTACCGCGCTCGACATCGTCGGCGAGCGTTGGACGCTACTCATCGTCCGTGACCTCGCGCTCGGTCCCCAGCGCTACACCGACCTGCTCGCCGGACTTCCCGGCATCGGCACGAACCTGCTCGCCGATCGGCTGCGCCAACTCGAAGACAACGGGATTGTTCGCCGTACCCAGCTGCCACCACCCGCGGCGATTACGGCTTACGAGCTGACCGAGAGCGGCCGTGAGCTACGCGAGGCGCTGCTGCCGATCGCGGTCTGGGGCGCTCGCCGGATGGACTTCGACGACGATTCGTACCGGCGTCCCGACTGGTTGCTCTTGTCATTGCGCTCGCGATTTCGCCCCGAACACGCCGTCGGTGTGCATGACACCTATGAATTCGTGGTGGACGGCGAACCGTTCCACGTCCGCGTACGCGACGGTGAGGTCGACGTGCAACGAGGACCTGCACCGGGCGCCGCCGACGTCGTCCTGACTACCGACCTGCCGACGCTCTACGAGATGGGGCTGGGGCGGCTGACGACCGCCGAAGCGGTCAGCCGCAAGCGGGCCACGGTGACCGGATCAAGGGGTGCGCTCGCCCGCGCGGCCATGATTCTCGGCTCGGGTCGGGCTCCTGCACACTCACCCACCTAGAATCCGAGGGCTCCGGGCGTTCGGCCGCCGCCGCCGTCCGCAGGGCATTCGGTCGAGGGGGTCGACGGTGGCAACAAGCACCGGCACTGCGCTCCAGGATCTGCTCGTCGGCGCGCATCTAGCGGGCCCTGACGATCTGCCCGGGCTTATTGCTGCTGCGGGTGCAGGACACGGCGCGCGAGAAACCATCGTCTATGTAATCGACTACGACCAAGTGGTCCTCATGCCGTTGACTGCCGACCAACCGATCGTGCGCCAACCCATCGCCGTAGACGGAACGCTTGCCGGTCGTGCGTTCACCGAGGTGACGGCGTACGAGACAGCTGCGGACGACGCCACCACGCTCTGGGTCCCCATCCTCGACGCGACCGAACGACTCGGCGTGATGGAGATGTGCTTTCCCCCGTCCCGCGGCGTAGACGACACGCTGCGAGACGAGTGCTTTGCCCTGGGCAGCCTCGTCGCGGAGCTGTTGATTTCGCGCACGGTTTACGGCGACTCGCTCGAACGTGCTCGACGGCGCTGGCCGCACTCGGTGCCGGCCGAGCTGCAATGGACGCAGCTACCACCGCTGACGTTCGCGACGCCGCGAGTGGCGATTGCCGGCGCACTGGTACCCACGCATGAGGTGGCGGGTGACAGTTTTGACTATGCGGTGAACGGCGACGTAGCCCACATTGCCATCGTCGACGCGTTAGGCCACGGTCTCGAGGCGACACTTCTGTCGGCCGTCGCCATCGCCGCGATGCGCAACGCTCGACGTTCCGGTCTCAGCCTGGTCGACAGTGTGCGGTCGATCGACAAGCACATTGCTGCGGAGTTCGGAGAGGACAAGTTCGTCACGGGCATCGTGGGCGAGCTTGACACTCGCACCGGCGTCTGGCGCTGGGTCAATGCGGGACATCCCCCGGCGTTGATCGTGCGCGAAGGCCGGGTGGTCAAGTCCTTGGATGCCGAGGTGAACCCCCCACTGGGCCTGCTCGGAGAGGTGCCGGAGGTCGGTCAGGAACGACTACAACCGGGAGACCGCCTGCTCTTGCACAGCGACGGCGTCATCGAGGCAAGGAACGCCGACGGAGAGTTCTTCGGCACGCAGCGGCTCGTCGACTTCGTCACCCGTGAGGCCGCCGGGGAACGCCCGGCTCCCGAGACATTGCGCCGGCTGATGCTTGCAATCCTGAACCACCAAGGCGGTGAGCTGCAGGACGACGCAACCACCCTCCTCGTGGAATGGATGGGCGACGAGCCGCGCCGACTAGTGGCTCAGACCACGCCTTCACTCGTTAGCTGAGACGGGCCGAAAGCGGGGTACCGCGAGAGTCGGACCCATGTCCTCCCATTCCACGTGGACGCGCTGTCCGATGCGCACCTCACCCGGCCGCACATCCACGAGGTTGGACACCATGCGCACGCCCTCGTCGAGCTCGACCGCCACCACGACGTACGGCAGATCAGCCGGGACGAACTGCTGGTGCACCACGGTGTACGTGTAGACGACACCGCGCCCTGACAGCTCCTGCCAGTCCGCGTCCACCGAGCTGCACGACGGACACACCGGCCCCGGTGGGTGTCGCAACGCGCCGCAGGCCGTGCACCGTTGTGCGACAAGGCGATGCTCACGCGCGGCTTCCCACCAGGCCAGCGTCTCTGCGTTCGCTGCCGGCAGCGGCATCGTGTCGGGATACCAGCGTTCGCTCATAGCCGGCCCAACACCAGTGCAGATGTAGGCACACCGGCCGCGCCCGTGACGAGGCACGTCTCCGCCCCGTCAACGTGCGTTGTCGACTCGCCCCGCAGTTGACGGACGCCTTCCGCAACATGGTTCAGACCGTGGATATATGCCTCCGACAACGACCCGCCGTGAGTGTTCATCGGCAGCGATGCTTCGGCGAAGTACGGTCCACCCTCGCCGCGCCCGCAGAAACCGAAGTCTTCGAGCGTCAGCAGCACCAGCCCAGTGAAGTGGTCATAGACCATTGCGACATCAACGTCATCCGGGCGCACGCCAGCGCTCGCCCACAATCGCTGGGCGACACCCGCCGCGCCGGCACTGGCATAGATCTGATCGGGCAGGTTGACGTTGAGGTACTGGCCGTGGCCGAACCCGGTCGGTGTTCCCTGTGCCGAGGCCAGCACAGCGACCGGCGTACGACGAAGGTCACGCGCCCGCGCCTCGCTGGTCACCACGATTGCGCATGCGCCGTCGTTCTCCAGGCAGCAGTCGAAAAGGTGCAGCGGCTCCGCGACCATCCGCGACTGTTGGTGGTCGACGAGCGTCATCGGCTTGTCCCCCATGACTGCGCGGGGATTGCGCTGTGCGTGATCGCGAAAGCGCACCGCCACCTCGCCCATCTGTTCGCTCGTCGTGCCATAGAGGTGCATGTGCCGTTGCATAACCATGGCGTACGCCGTCGGTGGGTTCACCATTCCGAACGGCATCGTGTACGCCGCGTGCGCCTCGATCAGCGAACGCGCGCGGCGAAGGTGGGGTTCTCGCTCGGTTGACCGCCGCCCGCCAGGGCCTTGGCCGAAGCGGCCAAACTGCCCTTGGCACAGCGACCGGAACACGACGACGGTGTCCGCCTGGCCCGACTCGACCGCGAGCGCCGCTGAGGCAACGGCTGCGCACGACCCCCCACCGCCCGGCAACCACGACATGGTGGCCCACCGCAGCTCGCGGAGGCCGAGATCGGCGGCAAGGAACGTCGCCGCGTTGCGGTCGTCACCAAAGGAGCAGAGCCCGTCGACGTCGTGGATATCGACACCGGCATCCGCGCACGCGCGCGTGATCGCCTCCACGGCCAGGGCGTATTCACTGGTGTCGGTGATGCCGCCCCATTTGGCATAGCGGGTTTCGCCGACGCCGGCGATGCAAGCCCGACCGCTCAACGCGAGAGCTCCGCGAGTACGTCGTCGGTGTGCTCACCGAGCCGCGGCGATCGGCGGGCAAAGCGGAACGGCGACCCGTGTGCGATGAACGGCGCGCCGGAATGGGTAACCGGGCCACCGCCATCCGGTCGCTCCAACTCGACAAAGTGACCGCGGGCAACGAGATGCCGATCCTCGACCGCTTCGTCAGCAGCCCGAATCACCCCCCAGGGCAAACCAGCTTGCTGGCCCATGCGGAACAACTCGTCGGCGTCGTGCTTGGTAGCCAACCGCGCCAACGCGTTGCCGATCTCGTTGTAGTGGTGCATGCGATACATCGGGTCGGCGTAGTCCGCGTCAGAGAGCGGTCCCGCGACACCATCCGCTTCGAGCATGGCGAGCAAGTTGGTGAAGATGTGCGGGCCGAGGAAGTCCGGGATCAGCGCAGTGACTTGCCGGCCATCTGCTGCCTCGACAGCCATTGCGGTCGCACCACGGCGGGCGGGCTTACCCGTGCACAGATAGTTCATGAGATGCCACTCGGTCATGCTCGCTGAGCATTCGTGCGCGGAGACGTCGATGAACTGCCCCCGGTCGCTGTCCGCGCGCCAGACCAGCGCGCCGAGGACGGCGATAGCGGCGTACGTCGCAGCCGTCTGCCAGGCCTGGTCGCCATAGCAAGCCAATGGGGGCGTGTCGTAGGTGCGATCGGGCAAGGGCGAGTACCCACATGCCGCCATCGACCCACCGAGCGCCATCAGCACGAGGTCATCGGCGAGGTAGTCGGCCCACGGGCCGTCCTGTCCGAACGGCGTGACCGCGCACACGACAAGCCGCGGGTTTGTGGCGGACAAAACCTCGTAGTCGAGGCCCCGCGCCCGTGCGTCGTCCGCGCGAAGTGTGTGTACGACGACATCAGCCGTGCCCAGCACATCGCTGAGCTGCACGTCGCTCAACACGGCCGAGCGCTTTCCAACGTTGTAGTGCCAGAAGTGCAGGCTGCGTTCGAGTCCGTCTTCGTCGCCAGCGAACGGTCCGATGTGCCGTGAGGGTGCGCCGTCGGCTGGCTCGACCTTGATGACGTCGGCCCCTAGCCCAGCGAGCAACCGTCCGCAGTACTCCGCCGACTCGTCGACGAGCTCGACCACACGCAGTCCACCCAAGGCGCTCATGCCAGCACTCCGTCGCCTTGCAGTGCGGCCACGTCCTCCGACGTCATGCCCAGGAGTGACGTGAGGACGGCTTCGGTGTCCTCACCGAGACACGGTGGCCCGCGGTGGATCGCGCCCCCGGTCGACGGCGGCGTCGCGGACATCCGGAAGGGCACGCCTTCGAGCGGGAGCGTCTCTGCGCCCTCTTCCCGATGTGGCCACGAGGTGAAGTGCTCGCGCGCACGCAGTTGCGGGTCGTGTTCAAGACGGTCGCGCGAGTCCTGGACAGCGCCGGCGGGTACGCCGTGCGACTGCAGCAAGGTCATCGCGTCGTATTTGTCTTTGGTGGAGGTCCACGCCTCGACGTGCTTGTCGAGCTCGTCCGCGTTGGCCACCCGAGCCTCGATCGTGGCGAACCGCGCGTCGTCCGCCCAGGCCGGCGCACCGAGGGCGGCGCTGAGGCCGCGCCAGTGCGGCTCGGTCGTGCAGGAGATGACGAGCCACTGGTCCTTGCCCGCCGTGCGGTAGGCACCCTGCGGTGCACCGGCTGGGTGCAACCGCCGATTGCCCGGCGGGAAGTCGGGTCGGCGCGACGAGCGACCGTTGACGAGTTTGTCGAGCAGGAGCGGACCGGACAGCGCGGTCGCCGGCTCGAGTTGCGCGACATCGACGTACTGGCCGTCACCCGTCTGCTGCCGGTGCAGCAGCGCGGACAGCACGGCGACAGCACCCAGATAGCCGCCGACATGATCGAGGTAGGAGAACGACCAGCCGGCCGCCTCACGTCCAGGCAGTCCGACGAGGTGGGTGAGACCAGTGAGTGCCTGCGCCGTCGGGCCCATCGTGATGTACGACGCGTCCGGCCCCTCGTGCCCGTACCCAGACATCGATACGTAGATGACGTCGTCGCGCTGCTCGCGCATCACGTCGTACGTCAGACCCCAGCGATCCATGGTCCCGAGCGCGAACGACTCGGTGACCACGTCGCTGACTGCGACAAGTTGCTTCAGGATGTCGAGACCTCGCGGATCCCGGGCGTTGACCGCGATGCTCTTCTTCCCGCCGGTGTTGTACTTGAAGAAGATCGCGCCGCGATCCATGGAGACCGCCGACTCCTTGGCCGCCATCGTCGCGTTGCCGAAGCGCTCCGATGTCTCGCCCGGACGCGGGACGTACGGCGGCATGACCCGGATCGGGTCGGGGTGACGGGATGACTCGACGCGGATGACCTCGGCGCCGAGGCAGCCGAGGATCAGCGTCGCCTGCGATCCGAACCCGAGCCGGGTGAAGTCGAGCACACGGATGCCGCTGAGGGCAGCAGGCGCTGTGCTCGACACGACGCGGAGACTACTCTGACATTCGCGTCAGGTTAGGAGAACGCCCATGCGCATCGACGACATGATCATGGTGAGTGTCGACGACCACGTCGTCGAGCCGCCGGACATGTTCGACCGCCACTTGCCCGCCAAGTGGAAGGACGGCGCTCCGGTCGTCGTACAGAAGGACGACGGCACGGATGTCTGGCTCTTCGAAGGTCGCGAGATCCCGAACATCGGGTTGAATGCCGTCGCCGGCCGGCCGCCGGAGGAGTACGGCATGGAGCCGACGTCCTTCGACGAGATCCGCAGTGGGTGCTACGACATCCACGAGCGCATCCGTGACATGAATGCGAACGGCGTGCTCGGGTCGATGTGCTTCCCGTCGTTCCCACAACTCTGCGGCCAGCTGTTCGCGCGTGCGAAAGACAAAGAACTCGGGCTTGCCTTACTGCAGGCCTACAACGACTGGCACATCGACGAGTGGTGCGGCACCTACCCCGGGCGCTTCATCCCGCTAGCGCTCCCCCCGATCTGGGATCCCGAGGCCATGGCGGCAGAAGTGCACCGCGTCGCAGCCAAGGGCTGTCACGCGGTCTCCTTCTCGGAAAACCCGGAGAAGCTGCGGCTCCCGTCGCTGCACAGCGACACCTGGGACCCGTTCTGGCAGGCGTGCTCAGACGAAGGCGTCATTGTCTGCATGCACATCGGCTCGTCGTCGTCGCTCGTCATCACTGCGCAGGACGCCCCAGTCGACGTCCTCATCACGCTGCAGCCAATCAACATCGTGCAGGCGGCTGCCGACCTGCTCTGGTCTCCGGTGCTGCGCAAGTTCCCCGACCTTCGCTTTGCGATGAGCGAGGGCGGTATCGGCTGGATCCCGTACTTCCACGACCGCGTCGACTGGATCTACACCCGCCACCGCCAGTGGACGGGACAGGACTTCGGCGATCTGCTGCCCAGCGAGCTGTTCAAGCAGCGCGTCGTCACGTGCTTCATCGACGATCCGGTCGGGATCGACGTACGCCACCGGGTGGGTCTCGACTCCATCTGCTGGGAGGGCGACTACCCGCACTCCGACTCGACGTGGCCGACTGCTCCGGAGACGTTGATGAAGTCGCTCGACTCAGTACCCGACCACGAGATCGACGCAATAACGCACCTCAACGCACTGCGGCACTTCCGCTTCGACCCGTTCTCCGTACGTCCGCCGGAGGAGTGCACGGTTGCCGCGCTGCGCGCACAGGCGACCGACGTCGATGTGACACCGAAACCATCGCCACGGGCCAAGGAGCGCAAGCTGACGAAAGGCACCGACCTCATCGGCGTCGCCGCCGGCAAGTCCTAACCCTCCACAACGCGTCGCTGGTGAGTAGAACCGTCTCGCCAGGCAGCGAGTGTGGCTCTACCGGTCGGTCAAGCCACCAGAGGCGCGTAGGAATTGGCGGATTTGAGTCTCCGGCTCCTTGCGGTCGAGGTAGTCGCGCCACGACGTGACGAGACCCTCGGCGTTCACCTCGACGACGGTTGCGCCGTGCATCTCGATCTGTGCACCTGCGCCCGGACCACCATCGGGAGGTTGGTACGTCGCACGACCGACCCACTCGAACACCGCCCAGTCGTCGCCCCCACGGATGCGAGTGATCTCCTGTCGCCAGTCGGGGAAGATCGCGGCGGTGTCGCGCGCGATGGTGCGGATGTCGTCTGTCAGCGGTGTGTTCGGATCAGTGAACGTCGCCCCCGGCGCAAACATCTCCCGCCAGACACCGCGATTGGTAGCACCATCGGCCCGTCGTTGCGCCGCTGCACGCATGTCAATTGCCTGCTCAGCTCGACGCGCCCACTCATCCCAATCCATCACCATCGGCTACGTCGCGCCACTACGCCAGTTCGAGCCCGCGACGAAGTCGTGCATGTACCGCTTCCATCTCTTGGCGAAGGTCGCAGCGCTAATGCCGAGCACAGACCGAATGATCCGCTGTTCCGCGTCATCTGCCAGAGAGTCCGTACTGTCGATCGCAGAAAGCTTCCTGTACAGCTCGATGAGCTTGTGCTCGCTCCAGTCGCGGGTGATGAACCGGCACGCCAACCAGGCCTCGTCGTAGAACGCCGGACCGACGGCCGTGCTCCGCCAGGCCGTGTTCGACGGCAGGTGGCTGGGCAGCTTGTTCTTGGTGGCCAGCTGGAAGAACTGTTCACTGATGACGTCCGGCCGCCGCGAGACGTACTCGGCGTAGCCCTCGACCATCCACAGGGGGGACCCGAGGTGAAAGATCGGGAACGTCGCGACGTGGACAGTCTCGTGGGTCAGTACCTCGAGGTTCGTGGCGGCATCGAGGTCGCTGGGGTTGATGATGACTCGCGCACTGACTGGTCGAGGCACAGTGGAGTCCCAAGCGTTGATATCGGCCACTTGGAACTGCGGCACGGCAACCGCAGCCACCTTCTTGACCGAGTCCGGATCTTCGCTGAAGAGCTCCGCGAGCAATTTCTTGTTTCGCGAGACCACCACAACGACACGGTGACTCCACTTGTCCGGCCACCGGCGCGCGACCGTTGAGATGGCTTGGTCCTCGAGCCGAGCGACACGGGCGAGAAGTTTCTTGTCGGCCGGGCCACCGATGATCAACGACCAGCGCCCGCGCGCGACGCTGATCGGCCCGACATCCCAGGGGTCCGAGAGCACTGCTGGAACGGCTAGTGCCTTCACGTCCGCGTCGCTCGCAAGGGACCAGGTCGTACCGCGGCGTACAAACGTGAACACCTTGCCGCGTGCGACCGCACCAGCGTCGAACCCACGGATCTGATAGCTCAGAACCACCGGGAGCACAGCGACGTCCTCGGCCCCGTAGCCACGCCAGTTGACGCTGGACTGGCCGTACGCACCTGTCGGGTCGGCCTTGTAAGTCCAACGGGCCAGATCCAAGAGCGTCAACCGCGCATAGATCTCGCGCTGGCGTCGTAAGAAACTGGCGCTGCGTCGGTCGACGCCACTGACGAAGTCGGCCAGGCGGTGCCGGACCACCCCGCGCGACTGCCGGTCGAGTACCGCCTGGATCGCGCGATCCCGACTGTCGGTGTAGGCCTGTACCTCGGCTTTCTCCGACTTCGTCGCCGGGTAGTAACCGCCAGCCAACCGGATCGAGAGGTTCGTGGTCGCGAGGTGGGTGGCCGCAGCGCCGGGCTTGTCGCCTCCAACAAACAACAGTGCGGGGATGCCGGCAGCAACGACCGCGGCGGCAACCGCGATCGTGAGAAGGAGGCGCCGTCGACTACGCCGCGGAGGTGGCTCAACGGAATACCCGTCGTAGGCGCCAACCGCTAACCACGAGCTCACCGGCGGTTCCCACGCCGAGGGCGCAGTCTGCGATGGTGCACTTGCCGACGGCGTCGATGGTTCAGCTAATGGATCGTCCTCATCCCCCACGTCGATCACGGTAGGTCAATATCGTTGGCCGGGGATACCGAGGTCGCACACGATCACGCGGCGTCGATGACATCAGCAATGATTCGCGCCAACTCCAGCCCAGCGTCTTCCTGGACGAAGTGACCGGCGTTCTGGATTGTCGTGTGCGGCTGGCCCTGCGCACCGGGCACCAGTTCCTGGAACACCTCGGCCCAGCCGCGTGTCGCGGGATCGGAGTCGGAGTACGCCGTGAGGAACGGCTTGTGCCATCCACGCAAGGCGTCGGTGGTCGCGCGGTTGATGACCGCCCCCGGGTCTGACCGCGTCACCGGGATCAGCACAGACATCTGCCGAAGCCCCGCCTTCGCGGACTCGTCCGCGAACGGCGCGTCGTACGCCTCGAGAACGTCATCGGCGACATCGCTCACCGTCGCCGCGTTGACGAGCACGCTGGGTACGAGCGGGTAGCGCTGCGAGGCAAGCATGTAGTCGAGCAGCAGCTCCTCGACGACGACGCGGGGTTCGCCGTCCACCCCGTGCACCGCCCAGTCGAGCCGACCAGCGAGCAAAGGGTCTGCGGTGTGCAGGATTGTGTTCGTCGCAATAACCCGTGCAAACCGATCGGGTTCAGCGACGAGTACGCCGAGCCCGATCGGTCCACCCCAGTCCTGACACACCAGCGTGACGTCATGCATGTCAAGCGCACCGACGAAGGCGCGCATCCACACGATGTGTCGAGTCAAGGAGTACGCCGTGCGATCGGTCGGCTTGTCCGAACGGCCGTAGCCGATCAGGTCCGGCGCGATGGCGCGGTGACCGCGCTTGACGAGTCCATCGATGACCCGGCGATAGAGGAAGGACCACGTCGGCTGGCCGTGCATGAGCAGCACAGGTGACGCCTCAGGTGGGCCCTCATCGACGTAGTGGACGCGCAGAACGCCGTACCGCTTGTCGGGCACGTCGACGAACCGCGGCTCGAATGGGAACTCTGGCAAGCGGCTGAAGCGCTCCTCAGGCGTACGCACGATGTCCACATGGGGAGGATTGCGCATCTTCCACCCTGGGTGACCAGGTGTTAGGCTCGTTTCTGGTTGCAGCAGGTAGGTCCTCGAACGTTCATTACGCCCGCGGATTCTCACCGCGGGCGCTTCTCATTTCAGGCTCCCGCAGCCGGCGAAAGCCGGAGCAACCGGAGTCGCACACGGTGTGCGACCCCGAGCTTCGCAGGAGGAGCAATGGCAACAGGCACGGTCAAGTGGTTCAACGCGGAAAAGGGCTACGGCTTCATTTCCCAGGATGACGGCGGCGCGGACGTATTCGTCCACTTCTCCGCTATCCAGGGCGATGGATACCGCTCCCTCGACGAGAACCAGAAGGTCGAGTTCGAGATCACCCAAGGCCCGAAGGGACCACAGGCCGAGCAGGTCCGCCCCGCGGGCTGACCGACTCAGCGCAATGAGCAGCGGCTCATCGCCTCCCACGTGGAGGCGGTGGGCCGCTGTTGCGTATGTCATAGCGCGGGCGCATCGCGAGCGGGTAGCAATGACCCATGAAGGTTTTCGTCGCGGGAGCGTCCGGAGCCATCGGTCGCCCTCTCGTGCAACAACTCGTCGCTCTCGGGCATGACGTCGTCGCCGCGACGCGCACGCCGGCTAAGGCCGACTGGTTGCGACAGGCGGGCGCCCGTCCTGCCGTCGTCGACGCCCTCGACCCCGTCGCGCTCAAAGCCGCCGTGTTCGACGCACAGCCCGAGGCGGTCATCGACGAGCTGACCGATCTGCCCCAGAAGTTCAGCGCTTTCGGGATGAAGCACTTCTACGACAAGCAGACTCCACTCAAGGCGACCGCGGCGCCCGCGCTCATCGAGGCGTCGAAGGCCGTCGGTGCCCGCGTGCACATCATGCAGAGCATCGCGTTCCTCTATGCACCTGGCGGAGACCCGGTCAAGGACGAAGACGCCGCGCCGTACCTCGACGCACCCGCGCCGTGGGACACCGCGATGAAACCGTTCGCCGACGCGCATCTCGCTTTAATGTCCGCAACGGAGTTCGCCGGCATCGAGCTGCGGTACGGCTACTTCTATGGACCCGGTACGCACTACGCAACTGAGGGCGCCGTCGCGCAACTGGTGCGCAAACGGATGTTCCCGATCATGGGCAAGGGCACGGGCATCTCGTCGTTCATCCACGTCGAGGATGCGGCGTCGGCGACCGTCGCCGCCCTCGAAACGGGAATGGGCGGCATTTACAACGTGGTCGACGACGACCCCGCACCAATGCACGAGTGGCTACCGGTGTACGCCGAAGCCCTCGGCGCCAAGCCGCCCCGACACGTGCCTGTGTGGCTGGGTCGGCTGACGGCAGGGAAGCTGCTCGTGCATTTCGCGACGACGTTGCCAGGCGCGTCGAATGCACGCATCAAGGCGACCACCGACTGGAAACCGACGTACAGCTCGTGGCGCGAGGGGTTCCAAGAACTGCGCACGTCATGACTGCGTCCGCTGCTGATGTACTGCCGCTGATCGACGTGCACGCCATATCTATCCCGGCAACTGCTTCACAGACATGGCCAGCCGTGCTCGACGTCGTCCACGACGCTTTGAGTGGTACGTCACGCTCGGTTGGTGGGCATGTTCTCGGATGCGAACCGGCTCGTGCAGATGTCGGCGACGAATTGACCGCGGGAACCAACTTGGTCGGATTCCGGGTGGCCGAGATGCGGCCGCCGCACCTTCTGCTCCTAGCCGGTCGTCATCGCTTTTCGCGTTACACGCTGACGTTCGAGCTCACGGACACGGGCGACCGTGCGTGCGAGTGCCGTGCCACGACGCACGCTGCCTTCCCGGGCATCATCGGCACCATCTATCGCGCGGCCGTGATCGGCAGCAGCGGCCACGCCGTCCTCATGCGCCGGTTCCTCCGCACGATCGCCGCCGAAGCGGCAGGGTCTACGGACAGTTCGTGACCGTGTCTCCCGAGTCTGCGGTGCAGGTGTCGTTCTCGGTGCCACCGTCGGCACTGTCATTTGCAGACACGCCATCTTGGATATTGAGGGTGTCCGCGCCGGCCAGTCCAAACAATGAATCATTGCCGATGCCGCCGACGAGACTGTCATTGCCGTCTCCGCCGTAAACCGCATCGTTGCCGCCGTTGCCAGCCAGCTTGTCGTTGCCGGCTCCGCCGTAGAGCGTGTCGTTGCCGCCGTTGCCGCTGATCGTGTCGTTGCCGCCCAAGCCGCAGATGACGTCACGCTGGGGACTGCCGCTGAGGGTGTCTGGTCCCGACGTGCCGACCATCGTGCACCCATTGGCGTTTGGACTCACTGCCTCGGTCGCGCCGCCATAGTTGTTCGTCGTTGGCGAATCGTTCTCGTCGCCGAACGCCTCGGCGGTGTTGCGATACGTGCCAACGGAAGTGGCGTTGACCACGATGGTCACCGTCGCCGTGTGATCGAGAGCAAGGTTGTTGAGATCACACCGCACGGTCTGAGCCTTGACGCACGAGCCCTGCGTGGTCGAGACGGTCTGAACCGTCAGTCCGACCGGCACAGGGTCCGTGAATGAGACGTTGTGTGATGTGAACGGACCGTTGTTGAACACCTTGACCTTGAAGGTGACTGCACTTCCCGCGGTCGTCCGTGTTGGTGACGCCGTCGTGGTAACCCGAAGGTCAGCCGACGTGCGTGTGACCTCCTCGCATGGTGAGAACTCCGACGTGTCGCCGGTCGCCTGGTCGGTCGCCGTTGCGGTAACAACCGTCGGAGAGCTCAGTGTCGCCGAGAAGTACCTGGTGTAATCCACGTGACCGTTCTGGTCGGTCGTCGCCGTCGAGCTGCCGAGGAACGTCTGTCCTTCTCCAAAGCCCGAGCTGTCACAGGCGTCGTTCGTGAAGAACTCGAGGGTGTACGTCGAGTTGGGCGAGCTGTTGAGCACCCCGTCCACCTCGGTCGTCGGACCTTCTGATCCCACCTGAGCGAGCGCTGGGTAGTTCTGTCCGTTGTTCGGGCCACCGTCCGCGTCGATCGGGTCGTTCGGCGTGACGCCGTCGGAACTCACGTCGATGCCGAGGTCGCCGTTGTCATGGACGGAGTTGCGTGAGATGAGATTGCCCATACCGAAGTACACGTTGACGCCGCGATGGGCGTTGTTTGCTATCGCGTTCCCAGCACCCGCGGCACTGCCGCCGATGATGTTCTTGTCACTGTAGAGAACCACGCCGTCACCGCTGTTACCGATTGCGGCCGTACCGGCGGCGTCGGTGCCGATCCGGTTTCCGAGGACGTTGTTGTCGCCGGGCAGAGAACCGACCGCCGCGATGCTGACGCCATCTCCACCGTTACCGGAGATCACGTTGCCGGCGCCGGACGCCGTGCCGCCGATTGTCGCCAACAACGACATCAGGAACACGCCGTGACCCTGGTTGCCAAGTCCGACGGTTCCTGACACATCTGTGCCGATCAGGTTGCCCAGGACCTGATCATTGACTCCCTGGTGGCCGTAGTTGCAGTCACAGGACTCGATCTGCAAACCATTGGATGTGTTGCCACTTATGAGGTTGCCCGCCCCCGGGTCGGTCCCACCCACGGTCGCGGTATTTGTGTCGTTGAGGTTGACACCGACGCTGTTTCCCAGCGCCAGCGTGCCCGTGACGTCGGTTCCGATCTTGTTGCCGAGCACAACGTTGTCCCTTGTTGATCCGGGGACACTGTGAGACCCGTCGATAAGCACGCCCTCGTTCGTGTTGCCAGAGATCAGGTTGCCTGCTCCGCCAGTGCCGCCAATGGTGTTGTTGAACCCGGGGCCAGTTTCGACGCCAATGCTGTTGGGGATCGCTGCGGTGCCGTTGACGTCGGTGCCGATGAAGTTCCCCTCAACATGGCTACCCTGGTAAAGGACCAGGGAGACTCCGTCGCCGGCGTTCCCTGAGATCAGGTTGCGGGAGTCCGAAGTCGTACCACCGATGGTGGTGTTCGACGACTTGCTCGACACCCCGTCGCTACCGTTCCCCACCCCCGTCGTTCCATCGACATTGGTGCCGATCTTGTTCCCCAGGATCACGTTGTCCGGGGAGCTTGAGGGCGCTATCCCAACACCATTCCCGGTGTTGCCCGAGATGACGTTGCCGGCGCCTGCGTCGGTTCCTCCCACGGTGTTGCCGGGACTGTAGGTCCCGATAGTGATGCCGTCGCCGCCATTGGCCAGTGCGGTGGCGCCTGTTTTCTCAGTGCCGATGTAGTTTCCTTGAATCTGGTTGCCGGTTGGGGTCCCGGGATAGTCGCCGTGCAGGTAAATCCCGGCCCCCGTGTTGCCCGCGATCACGTTTCGCGAGCTTGACGCCGTGCCGCCGATTGTGTTGTTCGGAGCATGAACCGCCACACCGGTGCCATTACTCATCGCAGCGGCCCCGGTGGCATCCGTCCCGATCATGTTTCCTAGGACGTGGTTGCCCGTCGCTGATGCACCATCAATTGACACACCATTGCCCGTGTTGCCGGAGATGACATTCCCCGCACCCACCGTGTTGTTCGCCGATTCGAGGAGCACACCATCGAGGCCATTGCCCAACGCTGAGGTGCCATCGGCGTCGGTACCGATCAGGTTGCCGAGCACCGTGGCGTGCGCTACTCCAGTCACACGAACACCGTTGCCGCCGTTGCCGGAGATGAGATTGCGCGCGGAAGGACTTCCCTCCCCGACCGAGGCAGTCCAACCGTTCTGCGCTAGGAGAACACCGTCACCACCGTTGCCCAGATCGGACACACCCGTGGTGTCGGTGCCGATGAGATTGCCGGAAATGGACAGGGTTGTTCCTGATAGGACGTGCGAGCCGACGTCCACCTGGACGCCGGGGCCAGCGTTTCCTGAGATGACGTTGCCGGCGGTGTGATCACCGACCGCCACGAGGCCGTCGCCCCCGACGAAGAAATGGACTCCCGCCGCGCCGTTGCCAAGCGCTGCAGACCCCGCTTGGTCTGTACCAATCTGATTGCCACGGATCCTTACGGCGTAGTGCTTAACGAAGCATCCGGAAGAACCACAGTTGGACGGGGCTACGTCAACTCCATGTGCGCCATTGCCCGAGATCACGTTGCCTTCACCCGGGTTCACTCCCCCGATGCTGGCTCCTGGCGACGCTGGTAAGTCATACGACAAGTTCCCTATCAGGATCCCGGATTGGCCATTTCCGAGTGCGTCTGTACCTGCACCATTCGTGCCAATACGGTTGCCAATAATTAGCGGGGAACTCGACTTGGTGGGCGAGTTCTGACTGACCTGGGCACGAATTCCATTCCCGAGATTTCCGGAGATCAGGTTTCCGGATGTGGGGCTGGAACCACCGACGGTGGAAGCACCGTCGCCCAGCCAAATGCCGTCCAGTGCGTTGCCAAGAGCGTCGCCACCGTGCGCATCAGTACCGATGAGATTGCCTCGGATGAGAGCGCCAGCAGCGTATGGGAGGTAAAGCCCTGTACCACCATTTGCGGAAATGAGGTTCCCCGCACCCGTGGCACTCCCACCGACTATCAGGTTGGCGGAGCTGTCCGAAGAACTAACACCATTTCCACTGTTGCCTAATGCCCCGCCACCGGACGCGTCGGTGCCGATGCGATTCCCGAGCAGCTGGTTCCCCCCGGTGTTCAAGCCACTGATTAGCACGCCGGCTCCGGTGTTACCGGAAATGAGGTTGCCGTCACCCGCGGTCGTTCCACCGATGACATTGCCCGCCGACGTCACCGTGATCCCGGTGCCGTTAGCGATCGCGGACGTGCCGTCCATGCTCGTGCCGAAACGAGAGTTGGTGACCACGGTGCCGCCGCCACCCAAGACCAGCCCGCTGCCGCCGAACTCGCTGACCACCACGGCCTTCAACACGGAGTTCGCTCCGTTCAGGACAAGGCCGTTGGCGCCTGCTCCGGCAGTCTCGCCACGGATTGCAACAGTCGGCGAGCCGTCGTACTCGGGCATCGTCGTCCCATCGATCGTCACCTGGACTGTTACGGCCGGCAACGGGCTGAACGGGAAGATGCTCGTACCAGGGGGCAGCTTGAAGGCGATGGTGTCTCCGCCACTACCAGCGTTCACGCTATTGATTGCTTGTCGCAGCGTGCACCCGGCTGGGCAAGTGCCGCCGGTGTCAGCGGTTGAGTTGACGGTGTACTCCGCGCCGGAGGCATGGGCCGGCTCAGCGCGCCCGAGCAGCGCCCCAAGCCCAAGAAGAAGGAAGCAGCCGATCAACAGACGCCAGTTACGGAGGACGCGGGCATGGATCGGCTGGGCGGTCATCGCGTCCCCCGAACATCGACAATGCGTAGGAGGACGACGCTAGGGACGCTGACTACTACATGTGCAGCAATAGCGCGATCGGGCCGATAACTGACACAGGGTCACCGCGGTACCAACGTTATTGGGTGACGTTGAGCGCTTTTCGACCCTGACGGCTTGTTCTGGCTTCCTTACCTGGTGGAGCTGAGGGGATTCGAACCCCTGACCCCCTCGATGCGAACGAGGTGCGCTACCGGACTGCGCTACAGCCCCAAAAACTGTTTCGAGGTTAGCAGTCGGTTCTAGTCGTTTACGGCGCGACGACGCTGCACGATCTCGGCGAGCTCGTCTTCGTCATCACCATAGTTCGAGAAGTCGTCGTCGAACTCTTCCTGGTCGAACAACGGCTCGCGCTCTTGCGCTGCCGTCCATTCACCCGGATAGGTCAGGTCAATCGTGTTCGGTTCTGGTCGCTCCGCAACGGGAGCCGTGACGTACGTCGGCAGCGGCACCGGCACCGGCTCCCACGTGTCGGCGTCCACGATCAGCGGACCGGAGCCGACAGCCACCGTTGATGCGACCACTGCTGGCATCGGTACGTCGACGGCCTCATGGACGGGACCCGCCGGGCGCATCGGTGCAACCGGAGCGGCGCGTCGTGCGCGGAGTTGCTGGCGACGTTGGGCCATCAGCGCGACCCGCTTGGCCTCGGCGCGCAGGTGGGTCAGAAATGCGACCAGGGCAAGGTCGGCGACGAACTGCCACCACCAGGAGACGAACCCAGCGAGGGCCATCGCGAAGGTGAAGAAGCCGATCACAGCCAGGCCGATGAGGACCTGTCGGCGCCGGGCGACCACACTCCCCCGACCACGCGCTGGCCGTTGCGACGGCTTGCGCGTGGGGGGCGCGGACCGGCGTACCCCGGACCGGGGCACATCCGCGACCGGAAGCGTCGCCTCCGCTGGGCGCTGCGGCATCACGAGGTAGCGACGATCCGGCGGCGGCGGGGTCCGTCGGCTTAGGATCCGCATGGCCGTCGAGAACCGGTCCACGCTTCTCACCTCGGTTTCTGACTCATGGCGGCGCAGCCACATCGGGATCAATAGACCGCCCCACATGGCAACGATCGCGACATAGATGAGGCTGCTCCCCACGGGCTACGACGCTAACGACCGGCCCGATGATCTGTGGGGAAGCGAGACGGTGTGTCGCAAGGTTACTGCGGCGCCGGCTGGGACGCGCGGTACCCCTGGAGGAGCCCGCGCGGGACATCCTCGACCGTCAATGCGTAGCAAACGTGATCACGCCAGGCGCGGTCGATGTGCAGATACTTCGCCCGGATGCCTTCGTCGCGAAAGCCGAGCTTTTCAGCAACGCGACGGCTGCGCGTGTTTTCTGGACGAATGTTGAGCTCTATGCGATGCAGCCCGACTTCATGAAAGCAATGATCGACAACGAGCGCGACCGCGACCGGAATGATGCCTCGACCGGCGACCCGCTGATCCACCCAGTAACCGACGCTCGCGCTCTGCAACGACCCGCGGATGATCGTCGACACGGTGACCTGGCCGACGAAGTGCCCGTCAAGATCGACTGCGAAGGGCAGCGCGGTCCCCGCGCGCGCCTGGCGTCGCAAGGCGCCGACCATGGCCCGGTAGGCGGCGGGCCCGGCCGCCCCGCCATCCCCGACGGTGTACGGGAGGGTCGACTCCCAGGGGGTCAGCCACTCGACGTTGCGGGCACGGATCTCCGACCAGGCTCGCGCGTCCCGGCGGCGCAGCGGCCGGACGCGGATACCTCCGTCGAGGAGCTCCGCCGGCCAGCCAGGCGTGCGCACCGAAACTCAGCCGTGACGGCGTTCGAGCACGACGACGGTCACCGCGCCGCCCCGGGCCACCTCGCCGCTGTCCTCCGGGACCACGGCCAGGCTGTTCGCCTTGGCGAGCGCCGAGACATGGTCACGACCGACGGTGCCCAGCGGGGTCAGCACATAGGCACCCTGGCGGACGTCGAGGCGTGACGGCACGTACCAGCGCTCACCTGCCACGCCGCGCAACGCCGCCTGCGTCGCCGCGCGAACGACCGGGCGATGGATCGTCTCCACCCCGATCATTCGCCGTATCGCCGGGCGCACGAACACTTCGAAGGAGACGTACGCCGACACCGGATCACCGGGCAGCGTGAAGATCGGCGTCGAGTCCGGACCGACGGTGCCGAAGCCCTGCACACCGCCCGGCTGCATGGCAACGCGGTCGACCACGACGCTGCCCAGCCGACCCAGCGCCTGCCGCAGCGAACCCTGCGCGATGTCGGCCCCACCACCACAGATGACGACGACGTCGGCGCGAATCAGCTGGTCTTCGATCAACGTGATCAGCGCCTGCTGATCGTCGGGTACGACGCCAACGCGGTAAGCCATCGCACCGGCTTCCAACGCGGCCGCCGTCAGCGCAGCGGTACTCGTGTCGTGTTCGGGATCGCCGCCCACCGCGAGAATGACGACGCGCGGTCGTGGCCGCGCCCGAACACGTGAGCGCCCGACCGTTGCGAGCACGGCCATCTGCTGCGAACCGAGATGGGCGCCGGCAGCCAACACAACTTCACCAGCAGCGATGTCTTCACCGGTCCGGCGGATCGACTCACCCGGGCGCGGCGCCCGGTCGATGCGCACGTGCGCCAATCCACCGTCGGTCCAGCCCACCGGGATGACGGCTTCCGCACCTGCGGGCACCGGGGCACCAGCCGCCAGCCGAACGGTGAAGCCACTTTGCACGGAGTACGCCGACGTCGAACCTGATCCGACGTCACCGACCACGGGCAAGGTGACCGGTGTCCCCGGCCCGGCCGCGGCCACATCGTCCATCCGTACGGCGTAGCCGTCGATGACCGCGTTGTCCTGCGGGGGGACCGCAATCTGCGCGACAACGTCTTCGGCGAGCACGCATCCCTGCGCGTCGAGCAGCGTGAGGTCGAGCTCGGTCAGCGGCCGGACCACTTCCAGCACGGCTGCGAGGTGTTCCTCGACCGTCCTCACACGCGACCTTCGGGGCTCTGCACGAACTCGGCCAGCCATGCGCGGAACTCCGGGCCGAGATCGTCGCGCTCACACGCCAATCGCACAACGGCCTTCAAGTAATCGGCGCGGTCGCCGGTGTCATAGCGCCGCCCACGGAAGATCAGTCCATGAACCGGTCCCCCGTCGTCGCGTGATCGTGTCGCGAGAGTGCGCAACGCATCGGTGAGCTGGATCTCGCCACCGCGACCGGGCGGTGTCTCGCGCAGGACGTCGAACACCGCGGGGTCGAGGACGTAACGACCGATCACAGCAAGGTTGCTCGGTGCTTCAGCCGGATCCGGTTTCTCGATGAGGTCAGTGATCCTGAGGACGTCGCCGTCACCCGGCTCCACCGCGGCGCAGCCGTAGAGATGCGTCTGCTCCTTCGGTACTTCCATCAGCAGCATGACGCTGCCGCCGTACTTCTCCTGCAGCTCGAGCATCCTCGGCAGCACCGGGTCGCGTTCGTCGATGAGATCGTCACCGAGCAGCACCGCAAAGCGCTGGTCGCCGACGTGGTGCGCACCGCAGAGCACGGCATGACCGAGGCCACGGGCTTCGCCCTGCCGGACGAAATGCACGGTGGCAAGCTCGCTCGACCGTTGCACCCGGGCCAGCCGCTCCTTGTCGCCCTTCTTCTCCAGCACCGCCTCGATCTCCGGTGCGCGGTCGAAGTGGTCCTCGAGCAACGTCTTGCCGCGGTTGCTGACCATGACGATGTCGTCGAGGCCGGCCGCTGCGGCTTCGGCCACGACGTACTCGATCGCGGGCACATCCACGACCGGGAGCAGCTCCTTCGGAACCGCTTTGGTCGCGGGGAGGAACCGCGTGCCAAGCCCGGCGGCGGGGATGACCGCCTTGGTGACGCGGGTTGCCATAACGAGAAACCCTATAGATCAGCAGGTGCGATGCTCCTCGCGTGAGCGACGGCACCAAAACCGAGCTGCGCGCGCGCATCCGGGCGACCCGCTCGGCACGGTCGGCAGCGGACCGCGCGACGGTGGCGTCGCAACTACGGGACGTCGCCCTGAGCATCCCCGAGGTGGCGACAGCGCGGACAGTCGCGGCGTACGTCGGTGTCGCCTCGGAGCCACAGACGTTGCCGCTGCTCGACGCGCTGGTGGCATGCGGCGCGCGGGTGCTGCTGCCGTTGCTGTGCGCAGACGGGGACCTCGACTGGGCGGAGTACGCCGGAGCGCACGACCTGGTCCAGGCGCCGCATCTGTTGCTCGAACCGACGGGTCCGCCGCTGGGACGCGGCGAGATCGGCGTGGCGGACGTGATCGTGGTCCCCGCCCTCGCGGTCGACCGGGACGGAAACCGATTGGGCCAGGGCGGCGGTGCCTACGACCGTGCGCTCGTGCGGGTCGCACCGACGGCGTTGGTGCTGGCGCTGGTTCACGACGACGAAATCCTCGACGTGATCCCGGCCGATCCTTGGGACCGTCCCGTCCTGGCCGCCGCCACCCCGCAAGGACTTGCCTTCCGGCGGCAGTAAGCCCCGCCGATCTGGGTATGAGGTCCGGTCGGATTGCTCCAGAACGGATGGCAATGGTCGGTCGAAGGTGGTCTGCCGAAGGGGCGATCACGCTTCCGCCGGAACCTCGTTCGGTTGGTAAGACTCGCGCCTTCATCTGCGACGAGCTCGAGCGGCTGGGTCTCGACGACCTTGCCGAGCTCGCCGCCCTTGCCGCCAGCGAACTCGCCACGAACGCCGTGCTGCATGCGCGCAGCGAGTTCACGGTGCGGGTCACACCACTGCCCGGCGGCACCGTCCGCATCTCGGTCTATGACGCGTCGAAGGTCCTGCCAGTGCTGCAGACCAACCCGCCCAACGCCACGGTCGGCCGGGGGCTGTTTCTCGTCACCCAGGTGACGGACGCGTTCGGCGCCGCGCACACAGACAGCTCGACCATTCACGGGCCCGGCAAGGAGGTCTGGTTCGAGATCGGCGCCGCGCGCCACCTGATGGAGCGAACCGAGCACCTGCTGACCTATGACCCGACCGCGGTCGAACTCCATGCAACAGCTCAGCTCCCGAGTGACGTGCTCGTTGATGTGCAGCTGTTGAACACACCGCTTCGCCCGCTCGCCCGCGAACTTGCACGACAGCGCGAGCTCATGCGTGAGATGGCACTGGTCGCGATGGCCGGCCGGGGGCGTCATCGGGTGCCAGTAGCGCTCACCGCACTGGCGGCAGAGCTAGAGAACTATCGCGGCGTGGGCGCCGCGATGGATGCGGCGCGCGACGCGGCGATCGAACGCGGCGACCGCACGATGGATTTGTTCTACCGATTGCCGCCCGCCATCGGACCCGCGTGCAACCACCTCGACCAATTGCTCGACGAGGCTGACGCCTACTGCCGAGCGGAGAACTTGCTGACCCTCGCGGCGCCATCGGAGGGGCTTGCCGTACGCCGGTGGTACCTCGGCCAGATCGTCACCCAGATCAACGGCGCCGCGCCTGCTGCATGGACCGGCTCGCTCGACTAGCGCAATTCGTCGAGCAATCGGCGGACACGCGCATCGACGTCGTCGACGATTCGGCGTACTGCATCGATGTCCTGGCCAGCGGGATCATCGACGACCCAGTCCTCATAACGCTTGCCGGGAAAGACCGGACACGTTTCGCCGCAACCCATCGTCACGACCACATCGGCCGCCTGCACCACGTCGCGATCAAGCAGCGTCGGATGCTCGTCGCCCGTCGACAACCCGCGTTCGGCCAGGACCGCGGCGACGACGGGGTTGACGCCTTCCCCTGGTTGCGAGCCCGCCGACCTCACCTCGACTCGATCCCCGCCGTAATGCTCGGCCAACACCTTGGCCGCGACGGAGCGACCGCTGTTGTGGATGCACGCAAACAACAGGACCGGACGGTCACTCACCTGGCGTCGCCGAGGTCGGCGGCGAGCTCTGCCGCGCGCGGATAGAGGATTCGTACGACGACAACGGCCAGCGCCGCTCCCACCGCCTGCGCGGCGACGAACGGTCCAACCGATCCTGGTGCGATCCCGGCGAAGGAGTCGGTGAACATTCGGCCGACCGTGACTGCCGGGTTAGCGAAGCTCGTCGAGCTCGTGAACCAGTAGGCCGCAGTGATGTAAGCGCCGACCGCAATAGCCACCGTTTGCCGACCGCCTGCGCGCACGACGCCGAACACAACGAGGAGCAGGCCGAAAGTCGCCACTGCTTCACTGAGAAACGCGCCGCCACTCATGCGGTCGTGGTCTGAGAAGTCAACAGCAGGTAGGTCGTACATCAACTGGGCGATGACCACACCGATCACGGCACCAGTGAACTGCGCGGCCGCGAACACGGTCGCTTCTAGGGCAGAAATAGCGCCCAGCGCCATCTCAGCGAGAGTGACCAACGGGTTGAAGGCCGCGGAAACGGGGCCGAGCGCCAGGATCAGAGCGACGAGAGCTGCACCGGTAGCGAGAGCGTTCTCGAGCAACTGAAGACCGGCCTGCCCTGGCGATAGCCGAGTCGCGGCGATGCCGGACCCGACGACCGCCGTGACGAGCAGACCGGTCCCGAGTAGTTCTGCGAGTGCCTTACGCGCGAGCGCGAGCACGAGCCGCCTTGCGCGAAAGAGCGGCGCGGTTGGCGAGTCGGGCCAGGCACCCGTCCTCGCGAAGCTCGCGGCGGTGTTCCGCGGCTACCGCAGCATTAAGTACAGATGTGATGTGCATGTCCCCTCCTCTCAGCAGCAGTGGGTTGTTGAAGAATTTGTTGAGCAATTCATCGAGTCCGCGTCAGCCAGCACCGTGTAGACCTCCCACGGCTCCCCGCTCGGCCCGGTGACCCAGACCTTGTCCTGCTCTGCGTAGCAACAGGTGGTCCCCATCTCGACGTCGGTCGAGAGACCCTCATCGGCCAGCCGGCGCGTCGCGTCGGTGACCTCCGCGGTGGTCTCCACTTCGACGCCCAGGTGGTTCAACGTGCCGCCCGAGCCCTTGTTCTCGAACAGCACAAGCTTCAGTGGCGGGTTGGCGATGGCGAAGTTCGCGTATCCGGGCTGGCGCTTGGCCGGCTCCGTGGCGAACAGCCGCGTGTAGAACTCAACCGCGGCGTCAATGTCCTCAACGTTGATCGCAAGCTGCACCCTCGACACTTGCCCCTCCTGCTCTACTATTGATAACCGTCGATATGTGGGAAGCATTCCGCATCCATCGATGGTTGTCAATATCGATGGCAGTCGATGTGGTGGAGGTCACGGAAATGGCTGTACGCAAGGGTTCCTTGACGATCGAACCAGTCAGCGCCGAGGCCTGCTGCGCGCCGATCCGGTTCGAGACCATTGCCACCGAGGCCGCCACGACGCTCGCCCGCCAGTTCTCGGCGCTGGCTGACCCGGTGCGCCTGCAGTTGCTCTCGCTGCTCGCCACGAACGGCACGGTGTGCGCCTGCGATCTCGTCGAGCCGGTGGGCAAGAGCCAGCCGACGGTCAGCCATCACCTCAAGGTCCTGCGCGAGGCCGGCCTGGTCACCGCCGAGCGTCGCGGCGTCAACATCTGGTACGCCGCAGTGCCCAACGCACTGGAACTGCTCCGCGACGCCCTCGGCGCGCGACCCCGTCGCACGCGCAACTGATCGGCGCGCGACCCCGTCGCGCGCGCAACTGATCGGCGCGCGACCCCGTCGTAGCACGACGGCTAGCTGGCGGTCTCCTGCTCGGAGCCGGTGTCGCCGGCAATCTGCGGGAAGCGCTCGCCGAGAACCGCCGTCACCTGCGCCTCCATCGATCGCGCCAACTGCGCGTCCACGGCCGTCTGGGCGAGCGGTCGCAATCGTTGGATCAACGCCACGATCTGCGGCAGCTCGTCATGGCTCGGCGCCCAGTCGGTTTCGTGGCCGGCGGTGATGTGTGCGGCAACGGCCGCAACGAATCGCTCCGCGATCTCGTCGATGCTGGCCTTGAGCAGCGCCGCGATCTCGAGCACGGTGGCCAGCGGCAGACCGGACACGACCAGCTCTGCTCCTGCATGCAGGAGCCGCGGGCTGGGCACCCGGTAGCGGTCCCCCTCCGGCTCGACCAGGCCGAGTGACACCGCCCGGGCGACGGTCTCGTCCGAGGAGTCGGCGCCGTACATCTCGTCGATCTCGGCTCGGGTGAGGTACGCCGGGATCTCGTCCGACCAGGGCCCGGTGAGCGCCGCTTCCAGACCCAGGACGTCGGCGATCTCGTGGCCGCGCTCCCAGGCATGGACCAGCTCGGCGATGTGCGCGAAGCCATAACCGCGCTCGAGGAGGCCCCCGATCAACCGCAGCCGGGCGAGGTGCGCTTCGCTGTAGAAGCCGACGCGTCCCTCCCGCCGCGGCGGCGGCAGCAGGCCCCGGTCCTGGTACACGCGGACGTTGCGGACGGTCATGCCCGCCGCCTGGGCGAGCTCGTCGATCCGGTAGTCGGGCACCGACCCTCCCGCCTGTGACGACCGCCACAACGCTAGCACTAGTAACTGTGACAATGACCGTTGTACCGTTGCCGAATGATCGCAACGGGAGGACCCCGATGACGACACCAACCCTGGCAGCACCGACCCGCGAGGAGACCGCGACGCGCCTGCTGCGCGGTTCCGCGGAACACTCCTACGACCCACTCACCGAGATCGACTGGGACGCCCCGATCGTGCCCGGTGCCTACTGGCAGCCACCGGAGCGCAGCTCGCTCTACGGCACCGAGCTCTGGGACCGGCTGACCGAAGAGCAACGCGTCGAACTGACCAAGCACGAGATGGCCAGCATCGCGAGCGTGGGCGTGTGGTTCGAGTTGATCCTGATGCAGATGCTGGTCCGCGACCTCTACAACCGGGACCCGCGTACTGCGCACGTGCAGTACGGCCTGACCGAGATCGCTGACGAGTGTCGCCACTCGGTGATGTTCGGTCGCGCCATCGAGAAGATGGGCTGCCCGGCATACGGTCCCGGCCGGCTCGCGCATCTGCTCGGGCGCTACTTCAAGGCATCGAGCCGCGGCCCGCTGTCGTTCGCATCCGCGTTGTACGTCGAAGAGATCCTCGACGTTCGGCAACGCGAAGTGATGCGCGATGAGTCGTTGCAACCGCTTGCACGTGAGGTGTCGCGCATCCACGTCGTCG
The DNA here is from genome assembly GCA_033851265.1 of Frankiales bacterium. Lineage (GTDB taxonomy): Bacteria > Actinomycetota > Actinomycetes > JAWWOW01 > JAWWOW01 > JAWWOW01. The sequence continues at coordinate 325,969 of JAWWOW010000003.1, read as the reverse complement.
AAGAAGCACGTCACATGCGCTACGCGCGCGATGAGGTCGCGCGCAAGTTCGACGAGCTGTCAACGCTCGACAAGGCGCACACCCGGCTGGTGTTCGCCGTCGTCGTCGCTATCGCCACGCGGCGGCTGATCCATCCCGATGTCTACGCCGCAGTCGGGCTCGACCCGCGCGAAGCAGCACGCGTCGCACGGCGCAATCCGCATTGGCGGGCCACCCAGGTCTGGGCGGCCGCCCGAGCGACGGCTTTCTGCCGTGAGGTCGGGCTGATCGCCGGGCCAAGTGCCCTTATTTGGCGACGACTGGGTCTGCTGGGCTGAGCTCCGCTGCCGCGGCGTACAACGGCAGGCGCACGACGAACGTCGCGCCACCGCCCGGTGTCTCGCTGACACGCACCGATCCACCGTGCGCAGCAACCAAGGCCGCAACGATCGACAGGCCGAGCCCGCTCCCGCCGCTCGTGCGCGTGCGCGAGGGATCGGCGCGATAGAAGCGCTCGAAGACCCGATCGGCTTCGGCTTGTGCCAGCCCAGGACCGTGGTCGACCACGTGCAAGACGGCGTGCCCGTCCTCGGTGCCCACGCGAACGGCGATGAGGGTGCCCGGCGGTGTGTGGACCACCGCATTCGTGACGAGGTTCGACACGACCTGGCGCAACCGCGCCTCATCACCGGCGACGATGGGTGCTACTTCGCCGGGGAGGACATCGAGCGTCGTCGGGTGGTCCGGACCGATAGCGGTCGCATCATGCACAGCGTCTGCGGCGAGACCGAGCAGATCGACAGGCAAGTAGACAAGCGGGCGTTGCTCATCGAGACGAGCAAGCATCAACAGGTCTTCGACGAGCAGACCCATGCGCGCCGCCTCATCTTCGATGCGCCTCATCACGCGCTCGACGGCCTTCTTGTCACCAACGGCGCCTTGCCGATACAGCTCGGCGAACCCGCGGATCGAGGTCAACGGCGTGCGCAGTTCGTGGCTCGCGTCGGCAACAAATCGCCGCATCCGCTCTTCCGAGTCTCGCGCCGCCGTTTCGGATGCCTCGCGAGCATGGAATGCCGACTCGATCTGCGCGAGCATGCCGTTGAGCGCACGCGACAACCGGCCGACCTCAGTGCGCGGATCGCGCTCTGGCACGCGTTGAGTGAGGTCACCGGCAGCGATGGCCTCGGCGGTGCCCTCGACCTCGACCAGTGGCCTGAGGCTGCGGCGTATGACGAAATAACCGAGGCCTGCAAGGACGGCGATCACCAAACCGCCAACGACGACCTCGATCCAGATCAACCGGGTCAAGGTGTTCGACTCTTCTGCCAGGCGGGTGGCCACTGCAACCGATTCACCGCTTGACGTGGTGCGCACCAAGACTCGCCACTCACCGTCTCCGCTGTCCAGGCTGCCGACTGTGAACGGCTTGCCGGCACGCGCGGCCGCAGCGCTGGTAGTGAGCACTGGGATCTTCGGCGCTGCATCGTCGGCGTGCAACGGGTTCGATTGAACGTCGATGACCGCGCCCGTAGCGCTGCTTGTCTGCACGTAGAACTCGCTCGGCAGCCGCCCCGACGCGTGATCGTCACCCGGAGGCCGTGGACCTCCATGCCCATCCCCGACGAACCGGTCGCCTGCCTGCGCCGTCCGCAGTCGATCGTCCACGCGATCGATCAGGTACCCGTGCAACACCGTGGTCGCTGCGAATCCAGCAACGGCGAGGCCGACGGCGACCAGACTCATCATCGCGACGACGAGCTTGACGCGCAGCGGCATCCGTCCCGACAACGACCGGAGTGAGGGCATCGAAGGTCAGCCGCGCGGCTGCCGTAGGACGTAGCCGACGCCGCGCAACGTGTGCAGCAGACGTGGTTCGGTCGTGTCGATCTTGCGGCGCAGATACGACACGTACGACTCGACCACGTTGGCCTCGCCGCCGAAGTCGTAGTTCCACACGTGGTCGAGAATCTGCGCCTTCGACAGCACGCGGCCAGGGTTCTGCAGGAAGTAGCGGAGCAATTTGAACTCCGTCGGCGAGAGGGCAACCTCCGCGCCGGCCTTCCACACCTCGTGCGTGTCGTCGTCCATCTCGAGATCGGCAAAGCTCAGCCGGGCCGACGCAGCGACCGAGTCCGCGCCGAACCGACGCAGGATCGCGCGAATCCGGGCGATGGCCTCTTCCAAGCTGAACGGCTTGGTGACGTAGTCATCGCCTCCGAGTGTGAGCCCGGTGACCTTGTCCTCCGTCGCGTCGCGTGCGGTGAGGAACAGCACAGGCGTGCGCTGCCCGCCCTCCCGCAATCGCTTGACGACGTCGAACCCGTCGACGCCGGGCATCATCACGTCGAGCACGATGAGGTCGGGCCGGAACTCCTTGGCCACCTTCAGCGCTTGGCCACCATCACTGGCCGTCGCGACCTCGAAACCCGCGAAGCGCAGGCTCGCGGACAAAAGTTCAACGATGTTCGGGTCGTCGTCGGCGACGAGTAAGCGTGCCTCAGGGCTCACGGTTGTCATGCTGCCAGTCTCGGACGGTTGGCTGAGCCAGCCCTGAATGTTTCCTGTCAGATTGCTGTGAACGCCCAGTGCCATGACTGGGCGTTCACTGTCAGGCGCTGGTCGTCGAGAACGAGCTGCTCGAGGAGCTGCTCGGCGGCGGCCCGCCGCGGTGATCGCCAGGTCCGCCATGGCCTGGGCCGTGCGTGTCCTCGCTCGCCTTGGTGATGGCGAAGCTCTTGTCGAGCAACACCGCGAGCCGCTTACCGTCCGCGGTCGCGACATGCGCTTCGTACGCCGCACCGGTGCCCTCGGCCGCATCCTCGGCCGACATCCGCTCGATGGTGGCGCCCGGATACTTCTTCAGGATCGCAGCCTTGACGCTGGCCGCAGTGGCACCCGTCAACTCGGCCTCGTTGTGCCCGCCGGGGCCGCCACGACCGCCCGGACCATGCGTGTCCTCGCTCGCCTTGGTGATGGCGAAGCTCTTGTCGAGCAACACCTCGAGCCGCTTACCGTCCGCGGTCGCGACATGCGCTTCGTACGCCGCACCGGTGCCCTCGGCCGCATCCTCGGCCGACATCCGCTGGATGGTGGCGCCCGGATACTTCTTCAGGATCGCAGCCTTGACGCTGGCCGCAGTGGCACCAGTCAACTCGGCCTCGGCCGCCTGATGCTTGCCTGCGTCCGGGTTCCGCGGCGCACTACTGCCGCTGGACGACGGGGACGGCGTCGGGTCCGCCGCATTGGCGACTGCCGCGTAGGTGAGTCCCGCTGCGCCGACAAGAACGGCTGCTGCGGCACCGATAGCTGCTGATGTCTTGTCAATGTTCATGAGCAGACCGTCACAGACGAACCTTGGGACAACCTGTGAAGCAGATAGGAGTTCGCCTCACGCGATGCCACTGGTCGGACCGTTGGGCCGCGCCTTCGTGAGGTCGGCGTAGTCCTCATGCTCCTCGATGAACCGGCGCACGAACGGACATTTGGGTACCACGAGCAGCCCCCGCCGGCGCGCATCGTCGAGCGCGTAGCGGATGAGCCGACTTCCTATGCCATGACCCTCGAACGCGTCATCGATCTCGGTGTGTGTGAAGACGATGCGTCCATCACTGACGCGGTACTCCGCGAAGCCCGCGAGCTCGCCGTCGGAGAAGACCTCGAAACGACTGGATGCGGGGTTGTCCGTCACCCGGATGTCAGGAGCGCTCGTCACGCTGTCTCACTGCTCGGCGGGGACAGTGCCTAACCGCCCTGCTTGGAAGTCCTCGAATGCCTGGACGATCTCGGCCTTGGTGTTCATGACAAACGGGCCGTACTGCACGACCGGCTCACGGATCGGCTGACCGCCGAGGATGAGCACGTCGAGACCCTTGTCGCGGGTGTCCTGGTTGGCATCAGCGGCAATCGTGATGGTGTCGCCGACACCGAAGACAACAAGTTGTCCGAGCTTCACCGGAACGCGCTCGGTGCCGGCCGTGCCCCGACCGCCGAGGACGTAGACGAGGGAGTTGAAGTCGGGCCGCCATGGCAGCGTCAGTGCCGCGCCGGGCGTGATCGTCGCATGGACCAATGCGATCGGGGTGTGTGTCGATCCCGGGCCGGCGTACCCCGCGACATCTCCGGCAATGACGCGGACGAGTGCGCCGCCGTCATCGGAGGACAGCAGGGCGACGTCACCACCGCGGATGTCCTGATAGCGCGGGGCGATGAACTTGTCGGCACTCGGCAGGTTGACCCACAGCTGGAAACCGTGGAACAGACCGCCAGTCATGACCAGCTGCTCCGGTGGCGTCTCGATGTGCAGGATGCCCGCGCCGGCTGTCATCCACTGGGTGTCGCCATTCGTGATCAGGCCGCCGCCACCATTGGAGTCCCGGTGCGCCATCTGGCCATCGATCATGTAGGTGACGGTCTCGAAGCCTCGGTGCGGGTGCCACGCGGTGCCCTTCGGCTCACCCGGCGCGTATTCGACCTCGCCCATCTGGTCCATGTGCACGAACGGATCGAGCAGGCGCGGATCCACACCGGCGAAGGCCCGGCGTACGGGGAAACCCTCGCCTTCGAAACCGCTCGGCGCGTTCGTCACGGACACGACGGGGCGGTCCTTGGTGGCGACCGGGTCGGGTCGCGCGATGCGGGGAAGGGTCAGGACGTCATCAACGGTCACGGCAGGCATGTCGGTCCAAACACTAGTTGCGTCCGCAACATTCCGGCGCGGCACGCTGGACGGAATAGCACGTCATTGGGCATCATTAGCACTCATAGGCGCCGAGTGCCAGGAGGGGTTGTACACGTGCCGACGTACCAGTACCGCTGCAAGGACTGTCACGAGTCCCTTGAGGCGGTTCAGAGCTTCGCGGAGCCGGCGTTGACGGACTGCCCGGCCTGCGGTGGGCCGCTGCGCAAGATCTTCTCCTCGGTCGGCGTCGTCTTCAAAGGCTCCGGGTTCTACCGGACCGACAGCCGCGACAAGCCGGACAGCGCCGACCGCGAGCCGAAGCGCAAGTCGGAGAAGGCAGAGACCAAGGCCGAGAAGTCGGAGAGCAAGTCCGACGCCAAGGCAGACTCGTCCGGGTCGAAGTCCGACGGCACAAGCAAGCCCTCAGCGTCCACATCCAAGTCCTCCGACACGTCCTCCGCCGCCTGACCGTCCCCACCTACCGCGGCTGACCTGCCGCACCCGGTACTCGCCTGGCTAGGGTCCGGGCGTCATGAAAACGGCATCCGCCGAGATCGGCGTCCTGGGTGGTTCGGGGTTTTACGCGTTCCTCGACGACGCCGTCCCCGCACCCGTCGAAACGCCGTACGGCCCCCCCGCGGACACCCCTGTCATCGGCGTGGTCGCCGGCCGGCGGGTCGCGTTCCTCCCTCGCCACGGCGCCGACCACCGCTTCCCTCCACACCGCATCCCCTATCGCGCGAACCTCTGGGCGTTGCGCAGCCTCGGCGTGCGGGAGGTGCTCGCACCCTGCGCGGTCGGCGGCCTTCGTGCTGAGCTGGGTCCGGGTTCGCTGGTCGTTCCCGACCAGCTGGTCGACCGCACGAGTGGACGCGTGCAGACGTTCTACGACGACGGTGCTGTGCACATCTCGTTCGCCGATCCCTACTGCCCGCGTGGGCGCGCTGCCGCGGTGCGGGTAGCACACGACGACGGCTGGCCGGTGACTGACGGCGGCACGATGGTCGTCGTCGAAGGTCCGCGTTTCTCGACCCGGGCAGAGTCGCAGTGGTACGCCGCGCAGGGCGCGACGATCGTCAACATGACCGGGCACCCCGAAGCGGTGCTGGCCCGCGAGCTTGCTCTCTGCTACACCGCCGTCGCCGTTGTCACGGATCTCGATGCAGGCGTCGCCAGCGACGACGCCGTCACGCAGGAAGAAGTGTTCCGCGTCTTCGGTGAGAGCATCCCGCGACTCCGCGCCACGATCATGGCCATCGTCGGGGCCCTGCCCGCGGAGCGAGACTGCCCGTGCGGAGCGGCGCTCGACGGCATCGACGTCAGACTCACGTTGCCATGAGCGCATCGACGCTGCGTCTTCCCGAGCCGCTGCGGTCATTCATTCGCGCGGCCGGCTGGCACCGCCGACTCTTGGCCGCTGGGTGTGCTGCGGCTGCTGTTGCCTTCGGGTTGTCGGCCATCGCGCCCACTCCGCCGCCCGTCATCCGCCTGCTCGTCGCAGCGCACGACCTACCCGCTGGATCGACACTGGGTGCATCCGACCTGCGTGTTGCCGGGTTCGCGCCGTCGTTGGTGCCGGCCGGCGCGCTGCGCGCCGGGTCAGCTACCTCCGGCTTCGTCCTGGCGACGGCGATGCGTCGCGGCGAACCACTCACCGACGTGCGGGTCGTCGGTCCGGCGCTTATCGACGCGTTGGGTGCGAGCGGCTTGGTCGCCACTCCGGTGCGCATCGCTGACCCGGGCGTCGCGCGGCTGCTCCAACCCGGAAACGTGGTCGACGTGTTGGCCTCATCGGATCGCGATCCAGGTGCGACTGCGCCGGTTGTCGCATCGAGGGTCCGTGTCGTAGCGGTGCCCGTGCCAGACGGCAGCGTTACAGGTTTGGACGATGGCGCGCTCGTTGTGTTGGCGACGACGTCAGCCACCGCCGCGGTACTTGCTCGTGCAGCCGTGTCGTCGCGGCTCTCGGTGATCATCCGGAGCGGGTGACTGACGATGACGACGTACTCGATCTGGGGGTGGGGGACGGCCGACAAGGAGCCGAAGCCCGCCGACCTCGCGGCGTCCGCGCCGGAGATCGAACGGTTGCTCGGCTTCCCAGGCCAGGAACCCGAGGTGCCGGCCCCACTCGCGACGCTGCCAGCACCGCGTGTCGTCATGCCGAGCGCGCTGGCGTCGCTTGCGAGTAACGACCCGCCCGACCGCGCCCGACACGGGCTGGGCCGGTCCTACCGTGACCTGATCCGCGGCATCCGCGGGCGACCCGATCACGTTCCCGACCTCGTGGTGCGACCCGGATCCGAAACAGAGATCAGCGCGGTCCTCGACTGGGCGAGCGATACCCGGGTCGCTGTCGTGCCGTTCGGTGGTGGCACGTCGGTTGTCGGGGGTGTCACCCCCGCGGTCGGAGACGACTACGCCGGTTCGGTGTCACTCGACCTGACGCAGCTGCGTGGCGTAGTCGAAGTCGACCTAACATCACGGGCCGCACGTGTCCGCGCGGGCACTCCCGGACCGCAACTAGAGGGCGAGTTGCACTCGCATGGTCTGACCGCGCGTTTCTACCCGCAGTCCTTCGAGCGGTCCACCGTCGGCGGCTGGATCGCGACGAGAGCAGCCGGCCACTTCTCGACGCGCAGCACGCACATCGACGACATCGTCGAGTCGGTGACCGCAGTGACGCCGCAAGGCAGGTGGGAGTCCCGACGGCTGCCCGCGTCCGGCGCGGGACCGAGCCCCGACCGGATGCTGCTCGGCAGCGAAGGAACTCTCGGTGTCGTCACCGAGGCATGGCTTCGTGTGCAGCCGCGTCCCGCTCATCGCTGGTCGGCGACGTACGCCGCACCAGATCTCCTCACCGGTGCCCGCGCCGTACGTGCGCTGCTCCACGACGGGATGCAGCCTGCGGCGTGCCGTGTCGTAGACGCCCGCGAGTCAGCGATCACCGGCACGCTCACCTCCGGCGAAGCAACGCTGGTACTCGGATTCGAGTCCGTCGGTGGCCCGGTCGACGCAGATGCAGCGCGAGCAACCGAGCTCCTCACTGACCTCGGCCTTCGGTGCATCGAGACCGGCACGCGCGAAAGCGGCGGCGCAGGTGAGTCGTGGCGCTCGACGTTCGTCGCTGCGCCGTACCTCCGCGAGTCACTAGTGCTGCTCGGAGTCCTCGTCGAGACGTTCGAGACGGCGGCTACTTGGGACCGTTTCGAGTCGCTGGTCGGCAGCGTTACGGCAGCAACCGAGGCGGCCGTGCGCGACGTATGCGGTGGAGGCGTCGTCACCTGTCGCACCACGCATGCCTACGTCGACGGCATCGCGCCGTACTTCACCGTCTTCGCACCGGCTCGCCGCGGCTCGGAGCTAGCCCAGTGGGACACGATCAAGGCGGCAGCGAGTGACGCGATCCTGGCCGCGGGCGGCACGATCACCCACCACCATGCGGTCGGGCGTGATCACCGACCATGGTACGACCGGCAACGTCCTGACCCATTCGCGGCCGCCATGACAGCGGCCAAGCAGGCCCTCGATCCGCGGGCGGTGTTGAACCCAGGTGTGTTGCTTTCCGGCTGATCGCGGCAGGATCGGCCCGTCATTCGGACCGGCTGGGAGGCACGCACATGAGCGAGTTGTTGGATGGGTTCAAGAAGTTCATCCTGCGCGGCAACGTTGTCGACCTCGCAGTGGGCATCGTCATCGGTGCAGCGTTCACGTTGGTGGTCACGTCGTTGGTGACGAACATCATCACGCCGGTCATCGCAGCGATCGGGGGCAAGCCGAGCTTCGAGAGCCTGCACTTCACGGTCAACCACGCGGTGTTTGGCTATGGCGCGGTCCTCACCGCCATCATCAACTTCCTGATCGTCGCAGCAGCGATCTACTTCCTCGTCGTGCTGCCGATCAACGCGTTGATGGCGCGCTACAAGACCGAGCCAGATGTCGATGCGCCTACCAAGGACTGCCCCGAGTGCCTGTCCAACATCCCGGCGTCGGCCACGCGGTGCGCGTTCTGCACGGTGGAGCAGCCGGCCGCCGCCTGAACCGCGGCTCAGCTCTCCTCGTGATGGGGCGGGCGCTCGTCGAGGAACCGGTTGACGTCATCCGGGTCGTCCTCAGCGGGGCGGTCGCCCCACCCCGTTTCGGACTCGTCGTCCGTCGTGTCCGGGAGGACGGGGCGCTCGTCCTGTTCGCTCACGGCAGCGCCGAGGCCGGCGCCTTCGCTGCCATCACCGAATTGAGCCCCAACGACTTGTAGGCGTTGTACGACGCGGTGCTGGTGTTGATGCGGAAGTCGCACGTCGGCGGCTTGTCGTTCCAGTAGGTCAAGGCCTTGACGTTCTTGTAACCGGCCTTGGTCAGCACCGACGGGATGGCGTTGAAGAAATTCGCCTTGTCCGACGCCGAGGAGCCCTCGGTCGCCCCCCACTCGGGCAGGGCGATCGACTTGGTCGGCGCATTTGCCTGGGCCCATTCGATGGTCTTGGCCAGCATCTCCTCGAACGTGCCGTACCAGTTGCCGGCGCAGCCACCGTTGTACGCGTCGCTACCGATCCAGTCGGTGTACGACGTGCCGACCCAGTAGTAGTTGGCGCGCACCTTCGTCTGCGGCGAGAAGCCATAGCTGGAGACAGTCCACACCCACCGCAGGTTGGTGTATCCGTGCGACTTGCTCAGGTTGTAGACGTGCTTCCAGGCTTTGACGAACTCCGGCCCACAGACGCTGTCCGCCCAGCTGCTGCCACACGAGTCCTTCGAGATGTCTGCATCTGGTTCGTGATGGAAGATTGCGTAGGTGATGGTCGGCAACGCGTTCAACTTCGCAAGACCCGCGATCAGCGTCGCGTCGTAGGTGCCCGCCGTGATGGCGGAGTACTTGATCGGAGCGTTCGCTGTTTCTGCGCGGATGCTGAGTAACAGCGAGTGTCCGCTGCTCGTGAGCGCCTTCTGGCGGGCCGTGGCGTAGGCGTCAGTGATGCGACGGTACTGGCGGACCATCGCGAACTTTCTTCCGAGGTTGGCTTCCGTGGTGTCAAAGGTGCCGCTGTCGTCCATGCCCCACATCACCGACGACGGCGGAGGCGGAGGTGCGGCGGCGGTTGGTTCGATCACGATGCCGTCGACCTTCGCCCTGTCCACGCTCGCGGTGAACACGAGATCGAGGATGCCGTCGGAAACAGTGGACTTGAAGACGACGTACAGCGAGGCGTTCTTCCCGGCCCGCGCGAAGATGTCCAGGTTGTCGACAACGAGCGCACCCTCGGACTTCACATCAAAGATGCGCTTGCCGGCGGCGGAGAAGTAGTACTCGGCCTCGAGCAGCTTCACGGTGTAGGTGCCGTTGGCGACGGGGATGCGGTAGGCGGACATGCCGCCGCGACCGTTGCGGAACACACCCTGGTAGTTGGTGCCCGAGATCGTCGCGGTGGTCGACCCGGCCGTGCCGCCGGTGAAGTAGCTGTCGGCCTTCCACGCGTTGCCGTCAGTGTCGGTGAGGGCGCTGCCCCCAGTGTTGATGAGAATCTTGCTAGCGGTGGCCGTCGTGCTGGCCGTCGTGCTGGCCGTCAGTGCCGAGGCGCCGAGGGTGCCGGCGATCAGGCAGAGCGCGATGATTCGAATGCGGACAGAAGACCGGTTGGACCGGTGCTGCGGCGGGTGCAGCATCGTCAGAAAACCCCCCCAAAACGGGACTTAAATACCTTCTCTTAACACCCCACCGCCCATTTCGGGCGAAGGAGACAAATATCAGATTTCGCCCCCCGTGAGAAGGACGGTTAGTCAGCTCGCGCGTAAATCACCGGCTACAGGCCGACCACCGTGAGCGTTTTGCGCCTGAGCGCGTTGCGCGACGGAGTCCTTGATGTCGATGGGGGCGTCGTCCGAACTCGGCGCGTTGCAACCGCCAACGGCCTCGATGGTTCGGTCACCGAGTTGCTGCCGCGCACCCCACAGGTCGTTGCAGAAAACGGCAAGGCTCTGCCCACGGCGGGTAAGCGGGATCACTGAACAACCCCCGGGCGTCTGGGTAGCAAACAACATGCCATCGCGGTTTCACCGCGACGGCCCGCAGAGACTAACCACGAATGTGCGATCCGGCGAATCGGCGCGGTTATCCACAGGCCCGTACGCTGACGACGCTAGGCCCCCGTAGCTCAGGGGATAGAGCAACGGTTTCCTAAACCGTGTGTCGCAGGTTCGAATCCTGCCGGGGGCACTGTAATTTTCCTTATGCACAAAGGGCTCGGCGCTGCTCACAACCGTGCGCGTGGGCAGTGCCCGCTAGGGCTTGGCTGACCAACGCACTTGGTGTGTCGCGCCATCGATGACGAGCAGGGTCCCGTCCGGGCCGGTCCGGTGCGCCGGAATGAAGTAACCGAACACTTCAGCTTTTCCGTCACCGGTGACGTCCGATGCGGTCAATGGCGCGTAGTCGAATCCCGGAGTGGGGACGGCGTACAACCTGCTGCCAGTCCGGCCCTCGGTTGCAACAACGGACCACGACTGCTGTCCGGTCGCGACCACGTCGGCGAAGTCATCACCGGTTGCGTCGATCGACGCGCGCAGCGGCGTGCCGCGATATTCCGATGTCGCCGCACCCGTTCTGCCGTCGAGGAACGCCTCGACCGGTTCGACCCAGCCGTAAGCCGTGCCATGGCCAACCTCCTGCACACCATCGGCATTCACATCGCCGATAGGGCCCAGGACGTCACTCTCTGGATCCGACGACGGGATGAACGGCGCTCGCCACAGGACCGCACCGGTCACCCCGCTTCGTGCCTCGAAGGGGTAACGACGGCCGTCGTGGTACGACCAGACGAGATCCGTGTGACGGTCGCCGTTCACGTCCCCGACCGCAAACAAGTAGGTGCGCCACGGGACCGTGAACGGGCTGGCGCCTGTTGCACCGTTGACGAGAACGTCGCTGTGTTCGAAGTACGACGGTTCTGTGAACCGCACGATCAGATCGGCGCTACCGTCACCGGTTGCATCCACGATGGGCGTGACACTGTCGAGGCCGGGCCCGCGCCAGACCCGCGACCACAATGTGCGCCCGGTCGCGGTCGAGTAAGCGTCCAGCTTGCTTCGGCTGCAGGCGTCGCAGTTCCACGGGCTCGTGAAGATCGCGAAATCTGCGTTACCGTCGCGGTCGACATCGCCGAGTGCAACCTGCGTTGAGAACAAGCTCTGCGGAGCGGTGACGACATGCTCGCTTCCATCCGCGCCAGCTACCACCACCGAGCGGCCGAGTGTGTCGCGGATCAGAACATTCGCTGCACGTCCGTGGGAGACCGGTAAGACGATGCCGTTTGCTAGCGAGTTCTTCAACCAGAGCTGCGTCCCGGTACGGCCGTCATATGCCCTCACCGTGTTGTTGGTCACGATCAGGCCGGGACGTGGAGGCGACCCTATGCGCGCGACGACGTAAGCATTCAATGTTGGTGAGTCCGCAACCGTCCTGGTCCAGACGACATGCCCATCGGTGCCGCGCCGGACGCGGATCGTCAAGTGATCGAACCGAGACGTTCCGGTCGTGTAGTGGTAAGCGACCTCGACGCTGTCGGCTCGTCCGTCGCCGTCTAGGTCTTTCGACCCATCCACGCTGATCGTTGCGGCCGGCTTGAACACCACCTCCGTGATCGAGGTGGACGTGTCGGTTCCCGCCGCGCTGCTGACCCCTGTGGCTGCGACGAGCGCGGCGAGAGTGGCCACGTAACCGACCGTGCGCGGACGGGACAGACGCATGCTGGGCCCACTTCCATCGGCGTCCTCGATAGGTTTCCGATTCGCCGTCAGCCGCCCGAATCCTGCCGGGGCACGCCATCACCCCGCGTGTTGAGGCCGCTAATCCGGTCTGACATGTGCCGCACCTGCCAGCCTTCTGCTCATGGACTCGAGTGCGGGCGCGGCGGCCGCCGTGAGGGTCGAGCCGGAATCTCGGTGGGCGGCCGCGCCACCACGATGGTTACCGCGCGCGGTACTGACGACGGTCCTGATCATCCTCGGCGTTCTCTTCGCCGTCGTGCTCCTGTCGAAGCTCCGAAGCCTGCTGATCCTGCTTGTTGTCAGCTTCTTCATCTCATGCGCGATGGAGCCGGCGGTCAACCGACTCGCGCGTCGCGGGTGGCGCCGCAGTCGTGCCGCCGGCCTGATCTTCCTGCTGGTAGGGATCGTCATCGGCGTGTTCGTCTGGCTGATGGGGCGGCTCCTTGTCGACCAGGTTCGTTCGCTGATCGACGCTCTGCCCGGCTTCGCGCGGGAGGCGTCGCGTCTTGTCGACCAGCACTTCAATACCGATCTGTCGAGTAGTGACGTCGTAGCGAAGCTGACAAGCTCGGGGGGGCCGCTGTCCTCACTCGGTGGTCAACTCGCCGGCAACGTCGTCGGGATCGGCGCCTCGGTCATCGGCTTGTTGTTCCAACTGTTGTCGCTCATCTTGTTCACCTACTACTTCGTGGTCGACGGGCCCCGCCTACGCCGTTGGCTCGCCAGTTTCCTTCCCGAGCACCGGCAGCATGAGCTGTTGCGCCTGTCGGACATCGCAGTTGATCGAACGGCCGCGTACTTCTACTACCGCATCGCGCTCGCGATCATCTCTGGCATCTTCCACACAATTGCGTTCATCAGCCTCGGCCTGCCCAACGCGGTGGCGCTCGGCATCTGGGTAGGACTGATCTCGCAGTTCATCCCGACCGTCGGCACGTACGTCGCTGGACTGTTGCCCCTGCTGGTGGCCGTCGGCGATGGATTGCACACCGTGCTCATCGTCTTGATCATCATCGTGGTCTACCAGCAGATCGAGAATTACGTGGTCGCGCCGCGACTCAGCTTGCGCACGATGAACATCCACCCGGCCGTGGGCTTCGGGTCCGTCATCGCCGGCACCGCGATTCTCGGTCCCGTGGGCGCCCTGCTTGCGCTTCCGTTCACCGCGATCGTGCAGGCATTCGCCGGCACCTACATACGCCGCCATGACGTCATCGATCCGCTTGCTGGTGATGACGGGACACCGACGGCGGAAGACGCGCCCGCGTAACCTCGACGTTCGTGTACGAGCAGATCGCCCGCAACAAGCGCCGCGCCGTTCTCTACGTGACCCTGTTCTTCGTCATCTGGGTTGGGATCGGGGCGCTGATTGGGTGGATCGCCAGTGTCGTCTCCACTCCGTCCTACGAGACCGGGACCAGCCACACCGCAGCCATCGTCACGGGGATGGTCATCGCCGCCCTGTTCGCGGTCGCGGGCATCCTCTACGCCCTAACGGCGGGAGCCCGCCTCGTGCTTCGCGTATCCGGCGCACGACCGGCTGACCCTGCTCAGTACCAGCAGCTGCACAACATCGTGGAGGCACTCGCGATCGGCGACGGCCTGCCGAAGCCGCAGGTCTACGTCATCGATGACCCGCATCCGAACGCCTTCGCCACGGGTATCAGCCCAGAGCCGCGTCGATCACGGCGACCACGGGCCTGCTGGACATGATGGATCGCGACGAGCTCGAGGGAGTGATCGGGCACGAGATCAGCCACATCAAGAACTATGACGTGCGCTTGATCCTGCTCGTCAGCACGCTGATCGGCATGGCGGGACTCGTCGCGAGCCTGATCTGGCGCGGCGTGTTCCAGATGCGGCTGCGCGGGAAGGGCGGCGCCCAGATCCTGGTGGTCGTTGCTGCCGCCGGAGCACTGTTGAGCCTGGTTGCGTTTCTCGTCGGACCGTTGATCAAACTGGCGTTGTCGCGGCGACGCGAGTCATTGGCCGACGCCAGCGGGGTCGCACTCACCGGCAATCCGGTCGGGCTCATTCACGCACTGCAGAAGCTGGACACCAATGATCAGCCTTTTGCGAAGTTCAACCACGCGACCGCGGCGATGTGTATCGACAACCCGCTGACTCATCACGGATCGTGGTTGCACCAGCTGTTCAGCACGCACCCGCCGATGGAAGAACGCATCGCCGAACTCCAGCGGATCGCGGATGTGAAAGACCTCTAGGGCAACTGCCCGACCTGAGGTGCGGCGCGATCGTCGTCGTCCGCTTGGAAGTACTGGAAGACGCGGAAGCCGAACGCCGACGCCACCAGGTTGAGTGGGAAGGTCTGAATTGCTGTGTTGTAGTCGCGCACGCTGCCGTTGTAGTAGCGCCGAGCGAACGCGATCCTGTCCTCCGTTGACGTCAACTCTTCTTGCAGCTGGAGGAATGTCTCTACGGCTTGCAGCTGCGGATAGTTCTCGGCCACCGCCATCAACGAACGCAACGATTGCGTGACCGCGTTCTCCACTGGCGCGATCTGGTCTGGATCGCCGGTCGATCCAACGCTCACCGCTGCCGCGCGCGCCTTTGTCACCGCTTCGAACGTGCCACGCTCGTGGGCTGCATACCCCTTGACGGTCTCGACCAGGTTCGGGATCAAGTCGTGTCGGCGCTTGAGCTGGACGTCGATTTGCGCCCACGCAGCCTGATTGCGGTTGCGCTTGCGAACGAGGCTGTTGTAGATGAGCGCCAACAGCACGAGTACGACGACCAGCACGATGATGCCGATCGTGAGCGCGCCCATGCAGAGTCTCCCGTCCTGGTGCGGCGGACTCTAGCGGTCGGTGCACCCCGTTCTTCAGGTCGACGATGTCGATGGTGTGAGGTCGTAGACGGTTACGCCGCCGACTGTCGTGGCCGTGAAATTGGCCTGTACCCAACTACTGATGGCACTGCTGGTGCTCGAACCGCCGCCGGCACCACCGCGTCCACCGAGCATGCCGCCACCACCGATGAAGTAGTGGATCTTGCCTTGGGCGACGTACTGCTGGAACTGCGCGAGGGTCGGTGTGGGATCGCTGCCGTTGAAACCACCGATGGCCATGACCGGCTCGTCGGCCGCGAGTTGCACACCAGCCGCGCTGTTGGACCCCACCGCGGCAGCGACCCACGTGTAGGAACGTGCGTTGGTCGTGAGCAGCGCCACCAGCTCTGCGCTCGGCGTGCCCGCGTCGAGCAGTCCACCGATGCCGCCGCGCTGACCACCGCCGGGAGGCCCACCCGCGGTGTTGCCCGGCCGGCCTTGCCCACCTGGACCGCCGGCGAGCTGCCCGCCCGGTCGCCCGCCCGGGCCGCCGCGCGCACCGGGAACGGTCGGACCCGCAGTGGGGATCGCGCCGCCGTAAGCCGTGTTGACCGTGGCAAGTGTGTACGCCGCCGGACCGGCGAGGCCGGTGACGACCGCGACGCCAGCGACGACAATTGCCAGCAGCTTGTGAAGCCGGTCGAGTCGGTCGCACACAAGAATGGCGACCGCTGCCATCAACCCGAACACGAGGATGAACGTGCGCACACCCGGGTGCCACGTCGGGGTCCGGTTCAACAGCACCGACGCCCAAATCGCCGTCAGTGCCATGGCCACGGCAAGGACAGCTCGCGCCAGCAAGGTACGCCGAGCACGCCACAACATGACGGCACCGGTGCCAACGAGCGCACCGATGGCCGGTGCCAATGCGACGGCGTAGTACTCGTGGATGATGCCCTTCGCGAGGCTCAACACGATGCCGGTGAGCAATAGCCAACCGCCCCAGAGCAACAGCGCAGCGCGACGAAGGTCGGTGCGCGCAGCGTTGCGGGTGAACCAGAGACCCGCAACCAGAAAGGCGAGGGCGGCCGGGATGAGCCATGAAACCTGGCCACCCCACGAGTCATTGAACATCCGGAAGAGACCGGTAGGGCCCCATCGACCACTTTGACCGGCGGTGCCGCCGCCGACGCTCCCCGTCTCGTTGCCCGTCAGTCGACCGAACCCGTTGTAGCCAAGAGTCAGTTCGAGAATGCTGTTGTGCTGCGAACCACCGATGTACGGACGCGAACTCGCGGGGATGAGCGCAACGATCGCCACCCACCAGCCAGCTGACGCAACCAGTGCGCCGCCGGCAAGGAGCAGTTGTCCGATCCGCTTGCGGATCGGTGTCGGCGCGCACATCAGATAAACGAGCCCGAACACCGGTACGACGACCAGTGCCTGCAGCATCTTGCTGAGGAACGCAAAGCCGACCGCAGACCCTGCCAGCACGAGCCACGACGTCCGCCCGGCCTCGAGCGCACGCAGGACGGCGTACGCCGCAATGACCAGGAGCAGTGTCAGCAGCGCGTCGGGGTTGTTGAAACGGAACATCAGCGCAGCGACCGGCGTCAACGCGAGGACGGCGCCGGCTAGCAGGCCCGCCGCAGGTGTTGAGCGCCGCCGTACCGCTGCATAGAGAACGCCAACCGTGGCCACGCCTTCCAGGGCTTGTGGGACGAGGATGCTCCACGCGTGGACGCCGAAGATGCGGGCCGAGATGTCCATGACCCACAGCGAGGCAGGTGTCTTGTCGACGGTAATGAAGTTGGACGAGTCAGATGACCCGAAGAAGAACGCCTTCCAGCTGTGCGAGCCGGCTTGGACAGCGGCTGAATAGAAGCTGTTGGCGTAGCCGGATGCGCCGAGCCCCCAGAGGTAGAGGGCGGCGGTCGCAACCAACAAGCCGAGCAGACTCGGCCGAACCCATATCGGGTCCCGTTCGTTGCCGCGAACAAGGCGTTGGATGCGCGGGCGTCGCGCTTCTGGTGCGGGCGGAGCCCCGGGCGCAACCGTCGGTGCGGGCACGGTCGTGGTCATCGTGTGCCTCCAGACGTTGCGCGGAAGACCCAGTTGCGGAGCAGGACGAAACGCATCAATGTCGCGATGAGGTTTGCCGCAAGGAGTGCACCGACCTCGACGAGCCGGCCCGGGTTGTTGACGAGTGCATGCACGGCTGCGAGCGATCCGGACGTGAGCAACAATGCGGCTGCGAAGACCGCCAGCCCCTGAGCCTGGTGACGCACGAGCCGCCCGCTCCCGCGCACGCCAAAGGTGTAGCAACGATTCGCGGCGGTGTTGCCAACGGCCGTGGTGAGCAGCGCGATGGCGTTGGACACCTGCGCGGGAAGCGCCGCGCGCAGGAGCAGGTAGAGCACGAGATAGGCGATCGTGCTCAGAACTCCGATCGCCGCGAAACGAAGCCCTTGGGCCAGCAAGCGGTTCTTGGCCGTCCCTCCCGGGTGGAGCTGTTCGCGCACCTCGGTGATCGGGATCCGCCCGGTCGCCAGGCCACGGGACATCCGGGCCACGCCTTTGAGATCGCCGATCGCGGTGCGCACGATGTCGACACGAGAGTCGAGGTCGTCGACCCAGTCGACCGGCACCTCGTGGATGCGCATGCCCGAGCGCTCGGCGAGCACGAGGAGCTCCGTGTCGAAGAACCAGCCCGAGTCCTCGATGTGCGGGAGCAAGAGGCGGGCGCGGTCGGCTCGGATCGCCTTGAATCCGCACTGCGCATCGGAGAACCGCGTCGACAGTGTCGCGTGCAGCAGTGTGTTGTAGGCGCGGGAGATCAGCTCACGCTTCGGGCCGCGAACGACACGCGCGTTACGCGTCAGCCGGCTGCCGATGGCGACATCGCTATGTCCCGACAGCAACGGCGCCACAAGCGGCAGCAGAGCATTCAGATCGGTCGACAGGTCGAGGTCGGTGTACGCCAGGATCGTCGCGTCGCTCTGAGTCCACGCCTCGCGTAGTGCACGACCACGCCCCTTCGCGTCGACATGAAGCGCATGGACATTCAGTAGCTCGGCAGCAAGCACCTCCGCGCGCGGCCAAGTGGCGTCCGTACTCGCGTTGTCAGCAATCGTGATGCGGAACGAGAACGGGAACTCCGTAGTCAGGTAGTCGTGCAAGCGTCGAATGCACTCGCCGAGATCGCGTTCCTCGTTGTAGACCGGTACGACGATCTCGAGCACCAACACATCAACTGACGCCGCGTCGGGCCGTAAGCCCACACGACGGTTGAGTGTGGTCGTCATCGTCAGGCTCCTGCCGATAGGTGGATCTCGTGCTGTCGAGATTCGGGCCCGTAGGTGAAGCGGTCCTGAACCGCTCCTGTGATCCGGCTGAGAACAGCGACAGCGCCCGAAACCATCGGGTTGGCTCGGGCGCTGTCGGGTTGCGGGCGCTACGTCGTGGTCGTTGTCCCTGGTTGTTGAGGCTGCTGTTGTCCCGCCGGGGGGCCTTGCTGTCCGGGCGGTCCGCCCCGCAGCCCGGGTCCTGGACCCTGCTGGCCGGGAACCCCTTGCTGACCGGTCGGCGGCCCTTGCGGTGTCGCCTGTGCAGCCGAATGGTTCTGCAACCCCGCGACCGCAATGCCGCCAACAAGCACACCCGCCGCCACCAAGCCGAACTGCCGTCCCCACTTGTGCTTCTGCTGCCCGGATCCATCGTCGACCGTGTCGTGCACGGCCTCGTCCGGTTTGGTCACCCAGTCGTTGGGTGTGTCATCAGAGACCGGTGTCGTTGTGTCGTTCATCGACGTCCTCCAGACATTCGCGAATACACCGCAAAGGTCGGTGCCACGCCTGAAGGAAAACTCGGGAAGACCTGTGAGTTCCCTTGGAAGTCAGCCGACTTCGGTAATGGCCAGCGTTGCTGCGTCGCGCAAAGCCTTGGCTGAGGCCTCGCTGATGCTGGCCAGCGGCCGATAGGACAACAGGCCGGGATCGAGCTCGAGCGCCTTCGCGTCCGTTGAGTCGAGAAGTTCAACGAGCTGCTTGGAGGCGAACAGCTTCCCGCACTTGGCGGACTCTTCGATCCGCGCACACTCGTTGACCTCGTCGCCGAGCGCTGTTACGTCGAGGCGACCACCAGGCACAAGCTGACCGAGGTAGAGGCTCGGTCCCCAGTGCAAGCCGACGTTGAAGCTCGGCAACGCCGTGGGCGTCAGGCCGTCCGCCAATAGTTGCTCCCCGGCCTGCGCCGCCGCCTGTTGGAGCCCACGCGCGGTGCGGATCGCAGCGGCCGCTGCACCCGAAGGTGAACCGACATCCTCGGTCAAGAAAAACGCTGTCATGCCATCACCAACGTGCTTGCCGACGATGCCGCACTCCTCTGCAACTACGTCGTCGAACGCGGTCGTGAGATCACGCACGACCTCGAAATACTTGCTCGTAGGCAACTGACGCGACAACTCCCCTGAGCTCTCCAGGTCGGCGAAGAGGATGGCTGCTGCGTGCCGCCCCGGCGTCACTAGGCGTGACATGCGCTCGTACATCTCCTCGTCACCGCGCGCGAGCATCGCAAGCAACGTTGGCCGGATGCCCTGGTTGGTGACTCCGACTGTTCCGATGCGTGCACCGTTCTCGTCGCGCATCAGGAAGATGATGATCTGGACGCGGTAGGGCGGCAGATCGTCCTTGACATAGAGGAAGCTGCTCGCCCACACGGGTGGCTGCGGTCGCGGCACCACGGTGGCGATCAGGGAGTCGAACGGTTCCGGCAGTGTGGCAATCATTTCCGGCGACAGGTCGTCCATGAGGAAGGGCATGGCGTCGGAGAAAATTTCGATCTGGCTCTCTTCGGTCATCGTGTTGCGCCAGGTCGGCGACAGCAGCGCCTCGACCACGTGCCGGCCGATCCCGAGCTTCCCCGCATCGCGTTCACCGAGAAAGCCGGCTAGCTCATCGGAGACCCAGGCCAGTTGGTTGCGCGCGTCAAGGACCATGGCGGCCCACCGGTCCGGTCCGAGCGCGGTAATCCACTGCGCAAGGCGCGGGTCGACGCGATCGCTCAGCCGTTCATGAACACGTCGCTGCGACATCCCATCAGACGGGGACATCGTTACTCGACAGTCACTGACGTCGGATCGAAGAACGCCCGCAGCTGCGCGATCCGTCCATCGTCAGCCAACGTCATGTGATCGACCACGAATGGCACCGTGACCTTCTGGTCGCCCACCTGCGTGACGACACTGAACGTGAGGATCGCCTCGCTGCCAACGATGATCGGATCGTGCAAGACGTTGAGCTGTGGCTTGCCAACGCCTTCGAGGTTGGCGAAGAACTGCCGGATCGCTTCGTGACCCACGTTGGGGGGCGTGCCCACGGGATCCTCCTGCGTCGCATCGTCAGCGAACAGCGCGACGAGACCGTCGTAGTCACCGCTGTTGAAGCGCGCGACGTACTGCTCGATCGTTGATCGGATCTCGTCAGACATGAGCCCTCGCAGTCGGCGTGAATTGGACCGGCATGCTCTCCGGCCCGCTGATGAATGTCGCAGGCCGCAGCGGAGGTGGCGCCTCCGACGCAAGCGCGAGGTCCGGGACCCGGTCGAGAAGGTGCTCGAGCATCACCTTCAACTCGAGACGAGCCAGCGACGCTCCCAGACAGAAGTGCGTGCCCGAGCCGAACGCCAGATGCTCGTTCGGTGCCCGATGGATGTTGAAGACGTCGGGTGCGTCGAACCTCGTCTCGTCGAAGTTCGCGGATTCGTAAAGCAGCATGACTTTCTCGCCGGCGGTCAGCGAAGCGCCGTACCACTCCATGTCCTCGACGATCGTGCGACACATGTTCTTGATCGGCGAGACCCAGCGCAGCATCTCTTCGATCGCACTCGGGATCAGCGAGCGGTCCACAACCAGCTGCTCCCATTGCGATCGGTCACGCAACAACTCGTACACGCCCCCGGACAGCACATGCCGCGTGGTCTCGTCGCCGCCGACGAGGAGCAACATCGACTCGAAGATGATTTCTTCCTCGTCCAGCCGATCACCGTCGACCTCGGCGTGCACGAGAACACTCATCAGATCGTCGGTTGGCTCAGCGCGACGCCGCGCCATCACCGTTGTCGCATAGTCCCGGTACTCCACCGAAGCCTGCGCAGCAGCCATGTGCATCTCCTGCGTTGCGTTCCCACCCTGACTGCTCACCATGTCGTCGGACCACTTCAGCAACCGGTCGCGGTCGTCGGGTGCGACCCCGAGCAGGTCACCGATGAGCATCATCGGCAGCGGCGCGGCAATGTCACGGACGAAGTCAGCCGTCCCCCGCTCGCAGACCCGATCGATGATCTCGTCACACATGCGCCGCAAGCCCACTTCGTGCGCCGCGACACGTCGCGGGGTGAAGCCGCGGCTGACGAGCTTGCGGCGCATGTGATGCGCCGGGTCGTCCATGTCGATCATCATCGGCAGCGGCGGATAGTCCGGCCGGATGCCGCCCGCGTTGGAGAAGCGGGACGGATCGCGTTCGGCTTCCCACACAGCTTCGAACGTCGAGACCCCCCACACACCGTGGGACACATTTCGATAGACCGGCTCGTTCTTACGCATCCACGAGTACGCCGCGTGGCGATCGCCGAGTTGCCCGGCGTAGAACCGACCGTCGCAGAGATCGACGACCAGCCGGTCGGCCTGCTCCACCATGGGCCATACTCTGACAGGTAGTCAGATTTTTCTGGAAGGGGGATCGTGCGCACGCCGATCTGCGAGACATTCGGAATTGAGTTCCCCATCTTTGCTTTCTCCCACTGCCGCGACGTCGTCGCTGCGGTCAGTCGGGCCGGCGGACTCGGCGTGCTCGGCGCGCTCGCGTTCACACCCGACGAGCTGGAGATCGAGCTGAAGTGGATCGACGACCACATCGACGGCAAGCCCTACGGCGTCGATCTCGTCATGCCGGCGAAGTACGTCGGGGCCGGTGGTAAGCAGCCCTCTGCCGACGAGCTGGCCGCGATGATCCCCGACGCCCACCGCGAGTTCGTGGAAAAGGTGCTCAGCGAGCACAACATTCCTCCCCTGCCGCCAGACCCGGACCGTCGCGCGATCGCAGCGGGTCTTGGCGTCGACGACCAGGCCACCGGCTCCGTCGACATTGCGCTCAACCACCCGACGAAGTTGCTCGTCAACGCACTCGGTCCGCCGCCTAAAGAGGTCGTGGACCGGGCACATGACCAGGGCGTGCTTGTT
The DNA here is from genome assembly GCA_033851265.1 of Frankiales bacterium. Classification (GTDB taxonomy): domain Bacteria; phylum Actinomycetota; class Actinomycetes; order JAWWOW01; family JAWWOW01; genus JAWWOW01. The sequence goes on along the minus strand of JAWWOW010000003.1, from coordinate 303,526 downwards.
GCCGCCTTGTGCGGCAGCAAAGTGCACGCACAGAAGCAGGTCGACATCGGTGTCGACATCATCGTCGCGCAAGGCACCGAGGCTGGCGGTCACACCGGCGAGATCTCGACGATGGTGCTGGTGCCGGAGGTTGTTGACGCGGTCGGCCCCGACGTACCGGTCCTGGCTGCTGGCGGCATCGGCACGGGTCGACAGATGACCGCAGCGCTGGCGCTCGGCGCGCAGGGCGCCTGGACCGGGTCGATCTGGCTGACCGTGGCGGAGGCCGACACCCCGCAGGACTCCATGCAAAACCTGCTCGAGGCGTCATCCCGCGACACCGTTCGATCGCGCTCGATGACCGGCAAGCCGGCTCGCCAGTTGCGCACCGCGTGGACCGAGGCCTGGGAGCGCGAGGACGCGCCCCCGACCCTGCCGATGCCGTTGCAAGGCATGTTGTTCGGTGACGCTGCACGGCGGATCAGTCGCGTGCACAACCGTGAGCTGGCGGGTTTCCCGGTCGGCCAGATCGTCGGGCGCATGGACCGCATACGCCCGACCCAGGAAGTGATGATGGAGCTCGTGGAGGAGTGGATCGCGACGACCGAGCGGTTGCAGTCGCTCGTCGACGAGGGCTGATCGCGTGTTCCTCGACTACACCCCAGAGCAGATCGCGCTGCGCAAGGAGCTGCGCCGCTACTTTGCCGAGCTGATCCCTGCGGACGACAGAGCAAAGCTTGGCGCGGCGGGCGAGGACAACCCGATGTTCCGCCCGATCGTCCGGCAGTTGGGCAAGGACGGCTGGCTCGGCATTGGCTGGCCCAAGGAGTACGGCGGTCAGGGCCGATCGGCGATCGAGCAATACATCATGTTCGACGAGATCTGGCGCGCCGGCGTGCCGTTCCCGTTCGTCACCGTCAACACGATCGGCCCGGCCATCATGCGTTTCGGGTCGGAGGAGCAGAAGCAGCGATACCTGCCAGGAATCATCGCGGGTGAGATCAACTTCGCGATCGGCTACACGGAGCCCGAGGCCGGTACCGACCTCGCCTCATTGCGCACGTCCGCGCGACTCGACGGTGACAAGTGGGTCATCAACGGCAGCAAGGTGTTCACGTCCGGTGCGAACCTCGCCGACTTCGTCTGGCTGGCCTGCCGCACCGACCCGGAGCTGCCCAAGCACAAGGGCATCTCGATCATCGCCGTACCGACATCAGCGAGCGGCTTTCGCTGGACACCGATCGTGACCGTTGGCGACAACGTGACGACCGCGACCTACTACGACGACGTGCACGCACCCGCGGAGAACTTGATCGGTGCGCGTGGCGGGGGCTGGGGCATGATCACGACCCAGCTCAACCACGAACGGGTCGGCCTCGCCGCACTCGGTGGTGCAGCGTGGCGGCTCTGGGGCGGCGTACGCGACTGGGCCCGGGAGACGGCAGCACCGGAAGGTGGTCGCATCATCGACCGGCCGTGGGTGCGCAGTGACTTGGCGAAGTGCTACGCGCGCCTGGATGCGATGAAACTGCTCAACTGGCGGCTCGCCGCCGACATCGCGGCGGATCGGTTGGGTCCGGCCGACGCATCGGCGGCCAAGGTCTACGGGACCGAGACACACGTTGAGGTCTACCGACTGCTGCTCAATGTCCTCGGTGCGGCGGGAATGATGCGCGGCGGCTCCCCCGGCTCCGTGCTCGAGGGCGACGTCGAACGCTACGGCCGCTCTGCGCAGATCAACACGTTCGGCGGTGGCGTGAACGACGTGCAGCGGGAGATCGCAGCGGCCGCCGGCCTCGGCATGGCTCGGCTGGCGCGGTAGGAGCGGACATGGACTTCACGGTCACCGACGAGCAGGAAGAACTCCGCGGCCTCGCGTCGACGCTGTTCGAGAAGCTGGCACCGGCGACACGAATCGAGCAGGTCGAGGCCGAGCCCGAGTGTTTCGACCGCACCCTGTGGTCCGAGCTTGCGAAGGCCGGCTTGCTCGGTGTGGCACTGCCCGAGGATGTTGGTGGACTCGGCTTCGGTCTCGTCGACGTTGCGCTGGTCTGCGAAGAGCTGGGCCGTGTTGTTGCACCCGTGCCACTGGTGTGGACATCGACAGCGGCGATGGTCATCGCCGCTCACGGCACCGACGAGCAGAAGGCGCGCTGGCTGCCGGGGGTTGTTAGCGGTGACGTCGTACTGACCTCGGCATTGCCGCACGCATCCGCTGGCGTTCACGTCGATGGCGACACGCTGACCGGCACCATCGTCGGTGTCCCGTACGCCCACGTCGCCGACGCGGTGCTCGTCCCCGTCGGCGAGCGAGTCTTTGTCATCCGCCCGGAGCAGGTGGAGGCCGGTCGGGCGAGCAGCAACGAGGTGTACGCCGAGGTCACGCTGGACAGCACGCCCGCCGAGGCGCTCGGCGGCGACGGTGTCGCTGCGTGGCTGTCCGACCGTGTCCTCGTGGCACTCGCGGCGCTGCAGGCCGGCGTCACCGGCGGGGCACTGCGTATCGCTGCCGACTACACGTCGAACCGCAAGCAGTTCGAGAAGCCGCTATCCAGTTTCCAGGGCGTCTCCTTCAGAGCGGCCGACGGATACATCGACAACTCGGCGATCCGCGCCACGACGCTGCAGGCCGCCTGGCACCTCGACGAGGGACACGATGACGCTCGCGTGCACGTGCTCTCAGCAGCGTGGTGGGCCGCCGACGGTGGTCAACGCACTGTGCACAGCACCCAGCACATCCACGGCGGCATCGGCGCCGACGTCACCTACCCGATCCACCGCTATTTCTTGTGGGGCAAGCAGATCGAGCTGCTCATCGGCGGCGCCTCGGCGACCCTGGCGCGCCTCGGCGACGAACTCATCACCCACCCCCACGTGGGCGACGCCGTCACGCTCTAGGGGATATACGTCTCGGCACCCGGACTAGCGTCGCTGCCACCCCGCACGAGAACGCGGCCCCCGGGTAGAAGCGTCGCCGTCGCCAGCGAGCGCGAGACTGACAGTGCTCCCGTGTTGGTCCACGTGTTCGCGGTCGGGTCGTAGAGCTCAGCAGATGTGCCGGCTCCTGCGCTCCCGAATCCGCCGGCCACCAAGACCTTGCCGCTCGGCAACAACGTCGCCGTGTGATAGTTGCGGCCTACCTGCACACTCCCGGCGGCCGACCAGCTGTTCGTGCTCGGGCTGAAAACCTCCACTGTCAGCACCGGGTTCGACACGCCGCCGACGACATTGCTCCCACCCGCGACGAGCACCTTGCCGGTCGACAAAGTGGTTGCTGTTGCGAAGTCTCGGGCGATGGGCATCGGAGCGGCCCAGGCCCAGCTGTTGCTTGACGGGGTGTAGACCTCGACGGAGCTGGTGACGGTGTTGGTCGCATCAACACCGCCGGCGACGAGGACCTTGCCACCGGTGACCGCGCCGGCGGCCCATCGGCGCGCCGCCTTCATCAAGCCTCCGGCTGACCAGGTCCCGGTCGCCGGGTTATAGACCTCGCTCGTCTTCGTGTTGTAGCCACCGCCGGCCAGCAGCACCTTGCCCGACGGCAGAAGAGCCAGAATTCCGTTGCTGTGAACCACCGCAGGCGATCCAGTAACGGCCCAGATTCCTGATGACGGTGTGTAGAGGAATGTCGGCCCGAACGACGTGACGACAAGCACGTTGCCGTTGCTCAAGAGGACAGCCTGGTTGTAACCAGATGCTTGAGGCATATCGGCGGTAGGCGTCACCGACCCGCTCGTCGGGTCATAGATGTCAGCAGTGGCCGTTGCGACATTGTTCGTGAAACCACCGGCGAACAGAACCCGACCGTCAGCGAGTCTGGTAGCCGCGTGCCCGATTCGGCCGGTCCACGTCGCCGTGCTCGGAAGGAAGTAGCCGCCCTTGTTGCGCTTGACGGTGAAGGTCACGCAGATGTTCGACGACACATTGCCGGCTTTGTCGATGCCCTGCGCACAGACCCGGTAGTCGCCGTCCGCCGGGAAGTTGGCGAAGGGGAATGCGTAGACCCAATCCGTTGTGCCGACCGCCGTTTGCTGCGGACCCTTGGTGAGATCCGAAGACTTCTTGAATGCCGTGCCATCCCAGTAGAGCAAGCCATTGCTCGTGCGCCGGATGATTTCGACCTTCACAACACGCACACCACTGCCATCGTCGGCGGCCGTACCACACAACGACGTACAGGGGTTGTAGACATCCCAGTCACCGCGGCCGACGGGCGACGCGGTTGGCAATGTCAGCGCAGTCGTTGGCTTGACGTTGTCGATGATCCATGTCCACGTGGCAGCCGAGGTATCCGCGTTGCCGACCGGGTCAGTCGCAACAACCGAGAACGTGTGTTGACCGTCGCTCTGGGGCGGCAACACCAACGGGGATGAGCACGTGGCGTAGTCGCCGGCGTCGAGCTTGCACTGGAACGTTGAGCCAGACTCGGTCGAGGTGAACCGGAACGTTGAGTTCTTCACCTTTGTCGCCGGCGGTGGTTTCGTAGTAATCGACGTATTGGGGGCCGTGGAATCACTGAACGTCGCGGTCACGGATCGGTCGTCGCTCATGGTCAGGACGCAGTCCGCCGTCCCTGTGCAGTCGCCCGCCCAGCCGTCGAACGTCGCACCGGCCGTCGGCGTAGCTGTCATCGTGACGGAGCCGTTGTAGTCGAATGCGTACGAGCACGTAGCGCCACAGTCGATGCCAGCCGGCTGGCTGGCCACCGATCCGCCCGCGTTGCCATCCACTGTGACCGTGAGCGTCTTGGTAGCGGGGATCACGGTGTACGACGCGTCGGCCGTGTCTGAGAACCCGTCGCCGTTGGTCGCCGTGCAGGTGACGGTGAAATCGCCAAGCTGGGAGGTGTCGACGGGGTCGCAGGACGACGACGCAACACCAGACTCGGCATCAGTGGCGTTGGCGGACGCAGCGGCGCTTTGGTTCTGGACGACCGGGTTCGGGGCCACGGTTGGCGCAAGCGCTGGGGGCGTGATGTCGAGCGGCACCGAGTCGTCGGTGAAGTTCAGCAGGAGGTTCGTGTAGCCGCAGGAACCGCCGGCGCTGCAGGTTTGCCGTTGCCGGATCAACACGTGGCCCTTGTACTGCTGACCCTGAATGGTCGCGTGGTATTTGACGTAGGCGTCGACAGCGAGGAGCGTCCCGGCGCCGTTGGAACCGTCGACGTTCTCGCCCGTGTCCGACCCGTAGCACGAACCGACGTTCTGCCCGACCGACCCGAGCGGTGACTCAAGTCCCTCGAACGTGCCCGTGATCGTCGGCACGGAAGCACCGGAGATGGTGAACCCTCCGGCAACGTCCGATACCGGGCCGAGCGCGGCGTTCCACCCGTAGATCGGATCGTGAGGCAGATCATTGACGTGCTGGCTTTGAGCGCCCAGTCCGATCGACGCGTTGACGCTCACTGTGCCTGGGTACGGCGAGACGTTGACTGCGGTGCCCGTGCCGCTGAGCGCCAGCGTGGACGTCCCCGCCAGGCTGCAATCCGTGGGGTTGGCGGTCCCCCCGGGGTTTGGGAAGACGGCCGCGTTGGGATCGACCTGCTCCGCTTTGAGATTGGCGGGTGCCACCGCGGAGTCGTTGGCGAAGAAGATCTGCGTGCCGTAACCACAACCTTGGTAACCGCTCGACGGCTGGATCACGCAGGTCTGCCGCTCCTTGAAGTACGCCGTGCCCACGACGTACTCACCGCTGATGTTCGCGATGTAATTGACGTGGGCATCCGCGGCGATCAACGCGCCGCTCTGCAGCGCTGTGTACCCGAAGTTGTCACCGGGGCCGACGCCATAACACGAACCGACATTCGTCCCGACAGATTCGCCGGCGGGAGCAAGTCCGGTGAAGGAACCGTTCACCGTCGTCGAGCCACTGGTGATGGCGAAGTTGCCGTTGAACGAAAAGAGCTGCCCTGCTTTGGCCGGGAAGCCGTAGTCCACGTCCTGCGTCTGTGCGAGCACACCGACCGACCCGGAGAACGTCATGGTGCCGGGATAGGCACCTCCGGTCGCCGTACCTTGCCCAAGGAACGACGGTTGTGAGGATGAGTCCAGGCCACATGCCGTCGGACTATCCGGGCCGTAGACCTGTTCGAAGATCGGATTGTCGGCAAGGCTGAGCTGTACGCCGTACAACGTTGGGACGTCAGCCCTGGCCGGGGACTGCATCAGGCCGACCGCGACGGATGCAGCGCCGACAACGAACGCGATCACCCACCGTGCCGCGGAGGAGCGGACCGACGACCGACGCGCGTAGGCGAACATGAAGCCTCCCGGCGACATGCCGACCCCGGTGGGTCCGGCGCTCGTCAAATTAGGGACGACGACGGCCTGTAGGAATGACCCAATGTGGTCATTTCTCGGGGATGGTTGGTGACTAGGTCGAATCGGGTCATACGTGCGATTCCGGGTGGGCGGGTTCTGCCACAGTTACCCCCCGTCAGCCATCGGAACGAGGAGTGACTGTGAGATTTGCCGACAAGGTCGCGCTGGTCACCGGCGCAGCGTCCGGTATCGGTGCCGCCGTCGCCGCGAAGTTCGCGTCCGAGGGAGCGCACGTCGTCGGCCTCGACATCGCGGGTGATGGCGAGGAGGTGCTCCGCATCGACGTGTCGTCACCCGAACAAGTGCACGATGTCGTCGCCACCACGGTCGAGCGCTACGGCGGCCTCGACGTGCTCCTCAACGTGGCCGGCATCCAGCGGTTCAACCACATCGCGGACGTCAGCCTCGAGGAGTGGAATCGTCACATCGACGTCAACCTCACCGGTCCGTTCCTGCTGTCACAGGCAGCGATCCCCCACCTGATCGAGCGCAAGGGCAACATCGTCACCGTCGCCTCGAACGCGGCCGTGTCTGGGCAGGCCTACAACTCGGCCTACTGCGCCTCCAAGGGCGGCGTGCTGCTGTTCATGAAGGCACTCGCCGTGGAGTTGTCGAAGCAGAGCGTTCGGGTCAACTGCATCTGTCCCGGAAGCGTTGACACACCACTCCTCCACCGCGCCGCAGATGCCATTCCGTCGGACGCCGATCGCAAGTTGATGGCGCGCCTTTACAGCTTGCTACCGCGGTTCGCGTCTCCGGCCGAGATCGCCGAGCTCGCCGCCTATCTCGCGTCGGACGCTGCCGGCTTCGTTACCGGCGCCGCCATCATGATCGACGGCGGTACGCAGTCCTAAGCCGCTCGCCTCGTCACCCATCGGGGGTTAGGTGGAGGGGATGCGCATGAGCTCGATGCGTACGCCGTCCGGGTCCATGCAGTAGACGAAGTCCAGCTCCGGACCGAACGTCGTCCGCGTCTCGTCGAGGACCGTCCCGCCGAACTCGCGAACGCGCGTGGCGACCGCATCGACGTCGTCCACCCGCAGGCACAGGTGCGTGAGACCGAGTTGATTCATCGGGCGCCGTTCGCCATTGCCGAGAGTGGGCGGTGTCGAGTACTTCAGCAGCTCGATGCTGGTGCCACCGAGTCGGAGGAGACGCGCCTCGAGTGCGACCTCGTCGAGCTCCAGGAGATTGTCGAACTCTGACCCGACCGCGTGCGACTGATATTGCTCGAAACCGAGCCCATCGCAGTAGAAGTGCAACGAGCGGTCGAGGTCGACGACGCAGACGCCGAAGTGCGAGATCGCGATCACGACGGCGTCCACGACAAGTGGTGCGACAGGTCGCCGGTGAAATCGAGTGCGAAACGTCGCTCGGTGAACCGCCACCGTTCTCCTCCGCGCGCGAAGGTGTCGCGGTAGCGACCAGCGGCAATCGGTTGTAACGGCAAGCCTTCAGCTGCCTGGAACACAACGAACGCCGACCGAGCACGCGCACCGGCAGCTGACTCGTCCACCTCGATGATGGAGTTCGTCGTCAGATGTCGCGTGCGTGGAGAGCCGTCGTACGTCTGCGTCGACTCATAAAGGCGGCGTACGCCGTCTCGACCCCGCGCGGCCTCGGCGCCGGACTGATCGTCGAGCAGCACGGCGTCGGCGAAAAGCTCGGCCAACCCGTCCCAGTCACCGTCATCCATCAGCTCGCAGTAGCGGCCGAGCAGGTTGCGAATCGCCTCGTGTGCCTCACTCACGCAGCACAGGGTGCCACGAGGGCTGGTCGCGATCCGATCGAGCGGGGAAAGGTACCGATGCCTGCCCAGCTGGCGAAATTCGGCCCAAAAGGTCCCTCCTGAAGAGCCAAGTGGCAGCCGATAAGCACAAGGTGGTGGGGCTACGGAGTGTGCCGTCGCGGCCGACGTCGGCGTGGCGGCTGCTTGGCGTGTATGCCGCGGCCAGCCTCGTGCCTGTGGTTCTGCTCGGCTTAGTTCTGTTCGCTGGCTACCGCACCGAGGCCAACAACCATGGTCTCGCGCGGGCACGCACCGAAGCCAGCCTGCTCGCGACGACAGCCGTGGCGCCGCAGCTCGGCGGCGTATCGCTCGACAAGGGCTTGCCGGAAGCCGACGTCGCTGAAATGACGGCGATCTCGCACCGCATCATCGACGAAGGCAGGCTGCTGCGATTCCGACTGAGGAACACGCGGGGGGAGGTCGTCTTCTCCGAAGACGGCAGCGGCTTCGGCGGCGAGATCGAGGATGAGGTGCTCGATGCTGCCCGCGGCGAAGTAGTCAGCCTCCTCACCCGCGTCAACAGTGATGTCGGAGACAACGGACCCAAGGGTGTGCGCGCTGTCGAGGTGTACATGCCGATGTATGCCGCCAACAAGCAGATCCTTGGGGTTCTCGAGGTCTACGTTCCATACGAGCCGATCGCTGCAGACATCAGTGCCGGCCTGAACCGCTTGGCGTTGCAATTGAGCATCGGCCTGGGCGTCCTATACGTCGTACTCACACTGGTCTCATTCTCGCTGACCCGCCGGCTCCGTCGTGAAGGTCGGCACAATCATTTCCTGGCGCGACACGATCCGCTCACTAGCCTGCCGAATCGCGTGCTGTTCCGTCAAAGTGCCGAGGAAGCAGTAGCCGCCGCAGTCAAAGACAACCGGCGCTGCGCGGTGGCGGTCATCGATCTGGACCGATTCAAGGAGGTCAACGACACTCTCGGTCACGTCAACGGTGATGCGCTGCTCGTTGAGCTTGCGCTTCGGGTCAAGGAGCACGCAGCGGACAGATTCTTTGTGGCTCGGTTGGGCGGCGATGAGTTCGGTGTCATCATCCCGGATATCGATGACGCCGCCGCTGGCGACGAGCTCTGGGAGCTGCGGCGCGTGCTTGAACAGGACGTTCAGGTCAGCGGCCTGCCACTCAGTGTGCAGGCGAGCATCGGCTTCGCGATCGCGCAGGAAGACGGCGACGATGCGGACGAGCTGATCCAGTACGCCGATGTCGCGATGTACCACGCGAAGAAGAACCATCTCGGAGTCGCTCGCTACGACCGCAGTCAAGACCGGTACGACGCAGCAAAACTTGCTCTCGTTACTGAGCTGCGCCAGGCCATCGAGCAGGACCAGCTCGTGCTGCATTTCCAACCGAAGATCGCAACCGACAGCGGCGGGGTGATAGCCGTCGAAGCGCTCGTACGGTGGCAGCATCCCGTCGCAGGCCTCATGCCGCCGGACGCGTTCCTGCCTGTTGCGGAACAGACCGACCTCATCGACCCGCTCACTACATGGGTACTCAATGCCGCACTTCACCAGCTGCGCACGTGGGGCGACGACGCGGCCGGGCTTGCGATGGCAGTCAACATCTCGGCGCGCAGTCTGATCCGCAACGACTTCGCGGACGAGGTGCTCACCGCGCTCCGTGAGGCTGATGTCGCTCCCGAGCGCTTGTTGCTGGAGATTACGGAGACCGCGCTCGTCGCCGATCCCCAACGTGCCGCTCGGATCCTTGCTCGCCTTTACCGCGAAGGTGTGCGTGTCAGCATCGATGACTTCGGCAAGGGGCAGACGTCGCTCGGATACCTGTCGCAGCTGGCGTTGTACGAGCTGAAAATCGACAAGAGCTTCGTGCTCGATCGTGAGGATCCCACCAACGCCGCGATCATCTCCTCGGTCATCCAGCTCGGGCACAACCTCGGTTTGCAGGTCGTCGCCGAAGGCGTGGAAACGACCGAGACCTTCGCCTGGCTCTGTGCGGCGGGTTGCGACGTCGCTCAAGGCTTCCTGTTCGCCCGACCCATGCCGGCCGCCGCGATGAGCGAATGGCTCCGCGACCGGGCCGCCCTCATCCCCTCCCAACCCGCGCCTCTGGTGAACTGAACCGCTGGCGTAGGCAGCGATTGTGAGCTGACCGACGGCTCAGTTCACCAGCGTGGCGACATCTGTCGGGGATGGACCGGAGAATGGCCCTGTGCTGTTCGCCGAGTTGACCGCTGCGTGGCGTGCCGTCGCCGCGACATCAGCGCGGTCGGCCAAGGTCGCGCTGATCGCGGAGGTGCTCCGGCGTACGCCGCCCGAAGAGGTCTCGATCGTCGTCGGCTACTTGTCCGGTGAGCTGCGGCAACGCAAGACCGGCATCGGGTGGGCGGCGTTCCGAGACGCACCCGCGGTCGGCGCTACCAGGCCGACGCTGACGGTCACCGACGTCGATGCGGCGTTCGCTCGTGCGGCCGCGCTCTCCGGCACCGGATCGGTCGCCGCGCGCCGCCGCGTGTTGCACGACCTGCTCGGGCGAGCGACGGCCGACGAGATGGAGTTCATCGCCGGTCTCGTCTCCGGCGAGATCCGCGCCGGCGCCCAAGAGGGTGTGATGATCGACGCGGTCGCGAAGGCAGCCAACGTCCCGCTTGCCGATGTGCGCCGGGCCGTCATGCTCGCCGGCTGGATCGCACCGGTTGCCGAGGCAGCGCTCGCGGACGGTGCGGCTGGCGTCGCTCGGTTCACCCTCGTCGTCGGTCAGCCCGTGCTGCCGATGTTGGCACAGACCGCCGAGTCGACTACTGCTGCACTCGCCAAGTTGGGCCGCGCCGCCGTCGAGTGGAAGATCGACGGGGTTCGCGTCCAGATCCATCGTGATGGCGACGATGTCTCGGTGTTCAGTCGGACGCTCAACGACGTTACGGCTCGGGTTCCGGACGTTGTCGCGGCAGCCCTTGCGCTCCCTGTGCAGACCGCGATCCTGGACGGCGAAGCGATCGCACTACGCGACGACCACCGACCGCACCGGTTTCAAGTCACCGCAAGCCGGGGCGCAACCACTGGTGCATCGACCGCAGGCCTGACTCCGTATGTGTTCGACGTGATGCATCTCGACGGCATTGACCTCATCGGACAGACCGGCGAAGAGCGGTACGCCGCGGGTGCCGCCGTACTCCCTGAAGAGCTGCGCGTTCCGCGCATCGTCACCGCCGATCCGGATGAGGCGCAGGCATTCTTCGACGACACGATTGCCGCCGGGCACGAGGGCGTTGTGGTGAAAGCGCTCGATCAGATCTATGAAGCCGGACGCCGAGGTGCGGGCTGGCTCAAGGTCAAGCCGGTGCACACCCTCGACCTCGTCGTGCTGGCGGCTGAGTGGGGTCACGGTCGACGCCAAGGCTGGTTGTCCAACCTGCATCTCGGTGCTCGCGACCCGGACAGTGGCGAGTTCGTGATGCTCGGCAAGACCTTCAAAGGCATGACGGACGAGATGTTGCGTTGGCAGACCGAACGCCTGCTCGAGCTGGCTGTCGACCGCAACGACTGGCAGGTCACGGTGCGCCCCGAGCTCGTCGTCGAGATCGCCTTCGACGGCGTACAGACCTCGACGCGCTATCCGGGAGGCGTGACCCTGCGCTTCGCGCGCGTGCTGCGGTACCGCGAGGACAAGCTGGCGGAGGACGCTGACACGCTCGGCGCCGTCCAGGCCTTTCACGACCGGTCATAGGATCCGCGCATGCGCATCGGACTCGGGGTTGGCGGCAAGACGATCGAGCGGGCACGGGGCTACGTGCAGGCGGCGCACGACGAGGGCTTCCATGCAGCGTGGTTCAACAACATCTTCGGACTTGATGCGATCACCGCGTGCGCGGTCACCGGCGCGGAGATACCGATTCACGTCGGCAGCCTGGTCACCCCCATGCAGCCGCGCCATCCGCAGGCGATGGCGCAGCAGGCGGTCACGGCGTACGACGCGTGCGACGGTCGGTTCATCCTCGGCATCGGCTTGTCCCACAAGCTCGTCATCGAGGACATGCTCGGCATGTCGTACACGAAGACAGCGACCTACGCTCGCGAGTACCTCTCCGTCCTGATGCCGCTCCTGGACGAGGGGAAGGTGTCGTTCAGTGGCGAGTTCTTCACCGTCAACATCTCGCAGGACAGGCCCCGTGACGGCAGGCCAACGGTTCTCATCGCCGCGCTCGGCCCGAAGATGCTGGAGATTGCCGGCTCACTTGCCGACGGAACCGCAACGTGGATGACCGGCCCGCGGACCTTGGCCGAGCACACGGTGCCTGCCCTCGCCACAGCTGCGGCTGCGGCCGGTCGACCCGCTCCCCGCATAGCGTCGGCGTTGCCGGTCTGCGTGACCAACAATGGTGACGCCGCCCGTGAACTTGCGGCGAAACAGTTCGAGCACTACGGCTATTTGCCGTCCTACCGCGCGATGCTCGATCGCGAAGGCGCCGCGGGTCCAGCCGATGTTGCGATCGTGGGCGACGAGGACGCGGTGGCTGCGGGACTGCGAACCGTGAAGGACGCGGGCGTTACCGACTTTGTTGCCGGCGTCTTCGGCGACGAGGAAGAACAGAAGCGCACCCGCACGCTGTTGCGCGAGCTGATCGACCAGCTGGCCTAACCGCCGGTGACGCGGGCGTACTTGCGCACCGACCACGGGATGAAGACCGCCAACAACAACAACGACCAGCCGACCGAGACAACGATCGGGTGCTCGACCGGGAACGAGTGACCGGTCGCGAGCACCGGGTTGCCGAAGAGCTCACGCGCTGCCTGCACCGTCGACGAGAAGGGATTCCAGATCGCGACCGGCTTGAGCCAGCTGGGCAGGGTGCCTACCGGCACGAAAGCGTTGGACAGGAACGTCACCGGGAACAGCCAGATGAACCCAGCGGTGTTGGCCGTCTCCGGATTGCTCACCACCATGCCGATCATCGCGCCGATCCACGTCATCGCGTAACAAAACAAGTAGATGACGGCGAGGGCAGCGATCGCCTTGAGCGCACCGTCACGGATGCGCCAGCCGACAGCGAAGCCGCAGATCATGATGATCACGCCGATGAACACGTTGCGCGCCAAGTCGGCGATCGTGCGTCCGATGAGGACGGCCGAGCGGGCCATCGGCAAGGACTTGAACCGGTCGATGAGCCCGCGCGTCATGTCCTCGGCCAGACCGACCGCGGTCGAGCCGGTGGAGAAGGCAATGGTCTGCACGAAGATGCCTGCGAGCAGGTATTCGCGGGCGTTGAAGCCCCCGGTGTTCAACGCGCCGCCGAAGACGTAGGCGAACAGGAGCACGAACAGGATCGGCTGGATGGTTGAAAAGACCAACAGCTCCGGCACCCGCGGAATGTGCAACATGTTGCGCTTGGTCATGACCAGCGCATCCGTGAGGCCTTCCCGGAGACGATTGCCGGGAGCGATGGCCGGCGTTGCTTCCAATGTCGCCATCAGGACTCCGTCCCAACGGAGACTGGGTTGCGAGACGACGCGTTGTCGTCGGCCTCCGGAGACTCCTCGGCGGCATGGCCGGTGAGCGTGAGGAAGACATCGTCGAGTGTTGGCCGGTGCAGTGCGATGTCATCGAGATCGATGCCGCCGTCCTCGAGGTCGCGGGCGATCTCCAGGAGCAGGCGTGGTCCGCCAGAGACGGCTGCACTGATCCTTCGAAGCTGCGGCTCGACGACCGGGTCCGACGTGGCCACTCGCTTGATGACGGCCACTGCGTCATCCACTTTGTCCCGGTCGTGTACGACGATCTCGAGTCGCTGCCCGCCGACCTGGGCCTTCAGCTCGTCCGACGTACCTTGCGCGATGATCCGGCCTTGGTCGACGACCGCGATCCGGTCGGCGAGACGGTCCGCCTCCTCCAGGTATTGCGTCGTGAGGAGCAGCGTCACCCCGCCTTCGACCAGATCGGCGATGACGTCCCACATGCCGATACGGCCGCGCGGGTCGAGCCCCGTCGTCGGCTCGTCAAGGAACAGCACCTGCGGGTTCGAGATGAGACTCGCCGCGAGGTCGAGCCGACGGCGCATGCCGCCGGAATAGGTACTGACGACGCGGTCCGCGGCGTCGGTCAATCCGAAGCGCTCGAGGAGCTCGTTGGCGCGACGCACGGACGCGCGTTTGTCCAGGCGATAGAGGCGGCCGAAGATCTCGAGGTTCTCGCGCCCGGTGAGGCGCTCGTCGACCGCGGCGTACTGACCCGACAATCCGATGACGCGACGCAGCGGCGCTGCTTCGCGCACCACGTCGAAGCCCGCCACCGTCGCGCGACCCGAGTCGGGCTTGAGCAACGTGCTGAGGATCCGCACCGTGGTCGTCTTGCCGGCACCGTTCGGGCCGAGCAGGCCGAGCACTGTCCCGGCGGGCACTGCGAGGTCGATCCCGCACAGCGCTTGCACCTTGCCGAAAGATTTGGTCAAGCCTTCGGCCACGATCGCATCCGTCATGCCTCGACCGTACGTCACCGGTCCGACATGACTCATCCCAAATTCGGGCTAGCCGTCGGGCGTCGTTGGTCGAGCAGATGCCAGCAGCCACGTCTCGCGCAGCACCGAGGGTGGTACCTGTCGGTGCAGCGCCTCGCGCAGGATCTCCGCCAACGAGTAGTCCGGGTCGCTGGCATACGCCCGCTCCAGCGCAACGTTGGCGAGGCTGCCATTCCCGTCGGCGTACGCCAGGCCGGCAAGGACCGTGCATGCCGGCGCGTCATCAGGAGGGATTGCACGACGACAGATGTCGGTGAACAGCGCTCGCATGACGTCGAGACCGCGTCCGACTGAGCCCATCAGCACCTCGTCGCGCGCCAGCAGGTCAAACAACCCGACGATGACACGCGCGGCTTCATCATCGCTGAGCTGAGCTGTTGCCGGTTCGGCGTACCGGTTGGCCAGAGTCGCCACCAGTGCAACGGTCTCCGCGCGCACGCTCTCGAGCTCACCACGAACAACCCGCTCGGCAACGTCATCGCCGGCACGGTCCAGTGCTTGTTGCATCGTGGCGCGGGCGAGGAACTCCACCGGGCGGATGCTCTCGATCAGTGCCTTGCGCGTCGGCAACATCGAGCGTCCGATCAGCGCGTGCGCTGCAGCAACGTCGGTGGCCTCCTCGACGGGAGTGCCGTCGACGGGACAACACGTGACGTCCTCGCAGAGGTAGGACCACCAGCGACCGTCGCGGATCAGCAATGCGTCCATCACCGCAATGCCCTGACCCCTAACGGCATGCCCGATGCACTCGATCAACGCGGCACGTGGCAGCTCGGCCGCGTCACCTTCCAAGGCCGTACAGCAGGCGACCAGAGCATGCGTCGCTCCATCTGCGGCCAGGCGAACGGCGACCACGCCCGCAAAGTCCTCGTCACAGCTCACCGCTGGCAGGTCGAACCGCATCGTCAGTCCGATGCGTTTGCGCGGACCTCGCAACGAGATGACGACGAGGCTCTCCTCCGGCCGGAAGCCGACGAGATGCGGGATGGCTGCGGCCATCTCGGCCGGAGAACGCAACCGGACACGGGCAGGACCATCAGCAAGAGGCACGGACATATCGGTGACGATGACGTCCCGGCGAGACACAGGAGAGCGCTCGCGGAGCGCCTGTGGATGACGATTCGCCTCGACGCGCGATCAACCACCTAGCCTGTGGACGTGCCCACTCGCCCGAAGCGCCCCGTGCGCCTGCCCCCAGACAGCTTCGCCAACGTCCCGTCGACCGAGACCGAAGGCGAGCTGGTGGAGCGGTTGTACGCCGCGCTTGCCGAGCTGCCGCCCGATGAACGTTTGGCCGCGATGGTGTGCTTCGGGCTGGCCGAAGGCTCGACCGGCGTGGCCGTCGAGCTCGACCTCGACGAAGAGGATGCCGAGGCTCTGGCCCGGTCGGCGTTGCAGCGGTTGCGCGGTGCCCTCGGTGATGCAGAACTCAACGAGCCCGAGCTGTTCGCCCGATTCGACCGACGCCGGCGGCGTACCTCTGAGCCGGGTCAATCCAGCGACCACACCTGACGTTCGGGAACGCCGGTTGTGCTCGGTCGGGCAATACGAAAGCCCCGGGCAGGTTCGCCCGGGGCTCTCGTTGTCGACTCGCCCAGGTCGCCTCTCGGCAGACGGTCGCTCTTGGCGACAAATATTGGGACCGGGGGCCATGAAGACGAGCCAACGATGTTGCAACCAACACAGTACCTTTCGGCACCACACGATTGAACCTGGATCCACCACAACTCATTCCCGATGGGCCGAACGGCCCACCACGCCCCCCGGGTGACCGTCGTGTCACGATCGTGTAACCCGGTTGGCGGTTGCATATCCGCCGGTCGCGCTAGAGGCAGATGAACCCGTGCTGCGCCAGGGTGCGGACATCCGCTGTCCGGTACGGCGAGCGCACCGTCACGGGTCCGTTGGCGGCAGCGGCGTTGATCGCCCGCCACTGTGATGCCGGCCGGGTCGGAGTGGTCGCTGCCGCGGTGTATGCCGAGGGCGACGAGTTGCCTTCAACGAACCTCGCTCGGGCGACCTCGTCTGCGTGCGGCCCGGTGTAGCGCAGGATGAACAGCCCCAGGTCGATGTCCACGACATAGATCAAGCCGTTCTGGACGACGGGATAGGACCACATCGCTCCAGTCCACCGCGGCTGCGACGAGCAGCCCACCTTGGTGTCCGTCGGCAGCGGCCGGTTCGGGTCCACCGGGCCCGTCGGACACGTCTCCGGGAAGAACAACCGCTCGTCACGCAACTCCGGTGTGAAACTCGGGTTCGGGATGAACACGCCCCCCTCGACGGGCCTCGACTGGTTGCTGATGTCGATTGCGCGCAAGCCGCCGGCGTACCAGCTCATCAACGCAACATTGCGGAAGACGGTCTGGTTGTGCGCGCTGAAGGTGCCGTTCTTGGTCCCGCACTTCTTCGGGTCGTTCTCCGGGATGGCGAACTGCCCGGCCATCGTCGGCTGCCCCGGGTTCCGGATGTCGGCGATGCGCATGATCCCGAACGGGCAGCCGTGGCCGGCGTTCGCGTAGTCCTCCTGCCCCATGACGGCGTACGGCCGCCCCGGCACTCGCACCACACTGTGTACGTCGTGCCCGTAGTCGACGGTGCCGATGCTCACCGGGCGCGCGATGCCAAAGCGACCGACGACCGGATCGGCGAGCGCCGACGTGTTGAGCACATAGAACCCGTAGTCCCAGCCGGACACGTAAGCACGGTTGCCGTCATCACTGACCGAGACCGAGTGCATGTACCCGGACCCGCTCTGGTCGACGAAGTCATGCGTCTTCTTTGCCTGGTCCGCGCCGAGGTCGTACGCACCAACGAGGACGGGCTTCGCGGGGTTCGTCAACGCTATGACCAGTAGGTCCGGTGAGTAGATCGTGAAGGTGACGTAGGCGAGGGCGCGGCCGGGCCGCTTCGGGTCCTTCCACAAAAAGAACTCGTGCGGAGCGCGCGGGCCGAAGTCATATGTGCCGACCAGCCGCGGTTTCCGGCAATCGGAGTGGATGTCATAGATCTTCAGGTTGTTCACCGAGGTCGTGCTACCCGGGTTGGCCAGTGCGCCGTCGATGTAGGGCGAGTAGCTCTCGACCACGAGGATCCCCAGCGCGGTGTCCGCCCGCATTTCGCGTTGGGTCGACAGCGCGACGGGGGCAATGCTTCCCACCTGCACGGGGTGTGCCGGGTTGAACGCATCGATGATCGCGATGCCGCCGTTGACCCGTGGCTCGTCATACGTGCGATCCCCGACGTACACGCACCGGCCGGCGACAGCGATCGGGGAGTTCATTCCGCGCTTGCCGATGTTGTTGTGCCCGATCAGCTGGAAGTTCTTCGTCAGGCCGTACGCCGACGCCGACCCGATCGTCGGGTCGGGTGGACCAGCCGTCGACGAGGGCAGGAACCCCGCGATCGCGGAGACCGCAGTGAGGATGACCACCAGACGAGCGGAGCGGGCACGCGCCATTGCGGTCTCCCGTGAGCAGTGATTGCCCACGGGTTCGACATTCCGTCGGAGATTCCTGCCCGTTAGCGGGTGACCCGTCGCCGGACGACGCCGGCCGCCACCAGCAGCGCCAGCGCAACGACGCCAACGGCGTACGGCGCGCCGGTGGTCGCCAGTCCGCCACCGCTGCCACCGCCGCCGGTTCCCGGCGTGCCGGCAGCCGGTGGACCAACACCCGCGGGGACGTTGGGCACCGAGGTGTCGAAGGCCGGCGTGCCGTCGACCACGATCGCGGCCTGCTGCAAGGACGTGATGGTGTCCACGCCGCCGAGCATCGAGAAGGACTGCACGCTGATCAGCGACGAACCCTTCGTGACCGAACCGACCGAGGCGACCGGTACGTCGACGACGATCTCGTCACCCTGTACCTCACCATGGGCAGAGGTGAGCGGCTTGTAGTTGTTGCCGTCGGTGCTGTTGACCGACACACCGTTAGCGATGGCTTCGGCCAACGAGACCGTGCCCGCGCCGAACGTCATCGTGTTGCTGCCGCCAGGAACGGTCCCCGCGACGTAATAGCTCTGGCCGCCGAAGTCCCACCTGGTGATGTAGCGAGCCTGCGCGAGGTGTGTGCCGCTGTCATCGAATGCGCTGCCGCCACCGGGAACGACGGTCGAGAGCGACCCGAGGTCCTTGACCTTCATGCGGACCTCGAAGAAGTCCTTGTTGCGCATGAAGACCCGGCTACCGAGCAGGTCGAGCCCGTTCTGACTCTTCGACGTCAGCAGCTTGGTGCCTGCGATCGGATACTTCGCGTCGTTGCTGAGATCGGATTGCCCGTTGGTGCCAGTGACAGATCCCGTTGCATTCGGCTTGCCGGCGTACAGGCTCGGTCCACTCACCTGACGCGCGACCTTCGCAAACGGCATCTTCGTCTCGTTGTTGGTGTCGTCCCACACCACGCCGATGTGGCCATCGTTGTCGAGCGATAGCCCGAAGTAGTCGGCCAGGTTTCGGTTCGAGGTGGGGTCGGCAGCGCATGCAGTGCCCGCCGTACAGATCTGGTCGTCCTGGTTGATGCGGTGCGCGATCTTCGACTGATGGAACGTCGGGGCGGCGCACGGGTTGGTGCCGGCGCCGCAGAGAGCGTTGTCGCTGTAGACGACGTAGGGGTACCACCCGGCCTGGCCGGGGGCGACGTCATCGGGCGTCGGCCCCGCTGCCGTCGTGCCGTAGAAGCCGACCGCGATCCGACCCGCGCTGCCCGCCACGATGTACGGGAAGATCGTCACGTTGAGACCGCTGTCGATGCGCACCGGTTTCGTCCACTGCGAGCCGGGGTTGGCAACATTGGTGCCGACGTCGGCCTTGCTCACCGATAGATAGGTGTGCTGCGAGTCACCGTCCACCCAGGTGACGTAGGCGTTGCCCGCGGTGTCGAGCGCCATCGTCACGAAGTTGCGCGGCGTCCCAGCATCAGTTGCTTGTTCGAGGAGGTGTTTGGTCCACGTGGCGCCGCCATCCGTGCTCACCACGACACCCGGCTTGAAGTTGTCGAGGACGTAAGACAGGTAGGAGACATAGAGCGTGTGGTTGTGCGGACCACCAGTGTTGTCGGTGGCCATCGCGCCGGTCTGCGCGACGTCGGTGACCGCCGGGATGATGCCGCCAGCCCAAGTCAGACCCTCGTCGTCGCTGCGGTTGACGAAAATTCCGGCCGCGGGCACGTGGTACTCGATGAAGCGGGTCTGGGTCCCCTTCCAGGACGCCTGCCACTGCCGGTCGACACCGATGACCTTGCCGGGCAGTGCGGAAACGCGCGCGTTGGGGAAGCTGACCCCGTGGTCGAGTGAGACACCGACGGCCTGCTGCACGACGGCCTCTTGGCTGGAGAAGCTCACCGAGCCCGTGGTCGGGTTGACGTTCAGATCCGTGTCGCCGCCCCCACCGGTCTGGCAGTAGGGCACCTGTCGGAACGCGCACCCGGGACCACCGGTGCTCGCGTCCATGATCGACGCGTAGCGCTTGATGAACGTCTTGCTGCCGTCCGTCGACCGCAGCAAGATGCCGGTGTTGCTCGACGAGCCGATCGGGAAGTCGACGAAACTGCGTTCGTCGTTCGTGGAGTCGAAGTGGAACGCCGGCTCAGCACCGAAGATGATCGGGTCGGACACCGTCGCCGGTCCGAACTCCATGTGCGGTCTGCTAGCGGCCCGGGATCCGGGTGCTCCAGCGACTAGCGCTCCAACCGCTGCGATGACAGCGAGCGACACAACGACACGACGAGGGCGCATGGGTGGGGCCTCTTTGCATTACGGGCCGCAGGGGGTGGGGGCGGCGGATTCAGGCCTATTGTGCCCTGTCTGCTGCGTTATCGCCCGATGGGTGTCATATCTGGGTAACGCTCGCCCGCGGTGACTCCGGGCGGGAACACCTCATCGAGTCGCTTGAGCTCCTCGTCAGTGAGTTTGACGTCGTCAGCCGCGGCGTTCTCCTCGAGATAGGTACGCCGCTTCGTGCCAGGGATCGGTACGACGTCATCACCACGCGCGAGCACCCAGGCGAGCGCGAGCTGACCGGGCGTGATGCCCTTCGTCCGAGCGACTTCTCGCACGCGGTCAACCAGGTCGAGGTTGCGATCGAAGTTCTCCCCTTGGAAACGCGGGTTGCTGCGACGGAAGTCGCCCTCCTCGAGATCCGACGGCTTGCGGATCTGACCGGAGAGAAAACCGCGACCAAGCGGTGAGTACGCCACGAAGCCGATACCTAGTTCGCGAACCGTCGCGAGCACTCCATCGATCTCCGGGTCGCGAGTCCACATCGACCACTCTGTCTGCAGCGCCGTGATCGGGTGCACCGCATAGGCACGTCGGATCGTCTCGGGCGCAGCTTCGGACAGGCCCAGATGTCTGACCTTGCCTGCTGCGACCAACTCGCCCATCGCCCCGACGGTGTCCTCGATCGGGGTGTCCGGGTCGACGCGATGCTGGTAGTAGAGGTCGATGGTGTCGACACCGAGTCGCTGCAAGGACGCATCGCAAGCCTCGCGGACGTAATCCGGCCGGCCATTGATACCGAGTCGCTCACCGTTGGGTCCGCGCACGTTGCCGAACTTCGTGGCCAGCACGACTTCGTCGCGGCGGCCCTTGATGGCCTGACCGACGAGCTGCTCGTTGGTGAACGGCCCATACATATCGGCGGTGTCGAGCAGCGTGACCCCGAGATCGAGCGCGCGCTGGATCGTCGCGATCGACTCGTCCTCGTCGCGAGAGCCGTAGAACTCACTCATGCCCATGCAGCCGAGGCCTTGCGCGGACACAACGAGGTTCTTACCGAGGGTGCGTGTCTTCACCTCTGGGACTCTACTTAGTCACCTGATGATCAAGATCAGCGAACCCGTCACGATCGCGGCACCGGCGAGCAGTAGGAAAACGATGAGCACCCACAGGGTCAGGTCGATGCCAGGCAGGTAGATCGGCCGGCGTTCGATGTGGTCGTCGTTCATGTCGGCCACACTCGCAAACCATCGTTACGTGCAGGTATCGCGCGCATAGCGAGTACGCAACGACGACCGTGATGAATCTCACCGTCAGAGCCGGCGGTGCTCCAGTGACGGCATCCGCCGTCGTACGTCGGACAACCGCTCGCCCGACACCTGCGCCACGGCGACCCCCTCGCCTTCGCCGAGCTGCGCGAGCGACACCCCATAGGGGTCGGCGACCATGCTGTGACCGGAGTACTCCGGCGCCGCCTGGTCAGCTGCGACGACGTACGTCGTGTTCTCGATTGCGCGGGCACGGACGAGCACCGACCACTGCTCTTCCTTCATCGGGCCGGCCACCCACGCGGACGGCACCGCGAGGCAGGTCACGCCGTGCTCGACGAGGGAGCGAGCCAGCTCGGGAAAGCGCAGGTCGTAACAGGTCATGACGCCGACGGTGAACTCACCGCACGGAAACGTCAGCAGTTCGATCGGCGCCTTCGCGAGCTGGTCGGACTCCATGTGGCCGAGTGCGTCGAACAGATGCACCTTGCGGTAGCGACCGATGAGCTCGCCGTCCGGTCCGACCGCCACGACGGTGTTGTAGGCGCGTGTCGTGTCGCCCTCGACCGTCTCGAACATGCCCGCCACCACCGTCACCGAGTACTTCCTTGCCGTCTCGGACAGCCCCGTCACGAACGCCCCGTCGAGGGCTTCGGCGGCCGGCGCCACCTCGTCACCGGGTTGACCGAAGGCGTGCATGGACGCCTCCGGCGCAACGATCAGTTGGGCACCGCGGTCGGCTGCCTGACCCACGAGCTCAGCGACACGCGCGAGGTTCGCCGCCTTGTCCGCGCCCGAGGCGAACTGCACAACTCCCACCTGCATAAGCCCATCTTGCCCGTACGCTCGGCGATGTGACGGGTCGGCTTGTCCAACGCATGAGCGCGTTCGGTACGACGATCTTCGCGGAGATGACCGCCCTCGCTCTGCAGACGGGTGCCGTGAACCTCGGGCAAGGATTCCCGGACACCGACGGACCATCCGGAATGCTCGAACGCGCGCAGCAAGCCATCGGCGAAGGCGTCAACCAGTACCCACCTGGTCCCGGCCTGCCGCCACTCCGGCAAGCCATCGCCGGCCACCGGCAGGCGCGCTACGACCTTGGCTACGACCCCGACGGCGAGGTGCTCGTCACCGTCGGTGCGACGGAGGCGATCGCGGCGACGGTCCTCGCGCTGTGCGAGACCGGTGACGAGGTTGCGCTCTTCGAGCCCTACTACGACTCCTATGCCGCCACCATCGCCCTTGCGGGCGCCATCCGGCGGCCCGTGACCTTGCGGCCCGATAGCCCGGGCACGCGATTCACCTTCGACATCGACGAGCTCCGCAGTGCCGTCACGCGCAAGACCAAGTTGTTGCTGCTCAACAGCCCGCACAACCCCACCGGGACGGTCTTCACCAAGACCGAGCTCGAGTCCATCGCCGAGGTCGCCATCGACCGCGACATCCTCGTGGTGACCGACGAGGTCTACGAACACCTCACGTACGACGACGCGGAGCACATCCCGATCGCTGCGCTTCCCGGCATGCGCGAGCGCACTATCTCGATCAGCAGCGCGGGCAAGACCTTCTCCGTCACGGGCTGGAAGATCGGCTGGATCTGCGCACCAGCGCAGTTGGTGCGCGCCGCCCAGACGGTCA
Source organism: Frankiales bacterium (assembly GCA_033851265.1). Lineage (GTDB taxonomy): Bacteria > Actinomycetota > Actinomycetes > JAWWOW01 > JAWWOW01 > JAWWOW01. The sequence goes on along the minus strand of JAWWOW010000003.1, from coordinate 280,333 downwards.
AGCAGTTCACGACGTTCACGCACAGTGGACCGTTTCAACTCGCCGTTGCCTATGCGCTCGGTCACGAGATGGGTTGGGTCGAGGGCTTGCGGTTGTCGCTGCAGGACCGCCGCGACCGACTCGCCGTCGGGTTGGAAAAGGTCGGCCTCGACGTGCATCGTCCGGCGGGCACCTACTTCATCCAGGCCGACGTGCGCCCGCTCGGCGTACAGGACACGGTCGCGTGGACACGCGCGCTTCCCCACGAGGCCGGCGTGGTCGCGATCCCCACCGCGTTTTTCTACGACGACCCCGCAGCGGGGGCACCGTACGTTCGCTTCGCGTTCTGCAAACGCGACGACGTGCTCGACGAAGCAGTTGCCCGGTTGACCAAGTACGCCCTGCGGCAAAGCCCGTGAGCGGCCGCACGCGGCGTGGGACGCGTTGTAGCCGAAAAACCCACCCGTAACACTGGTCACAGAGGGTCGCGCAGGCTTACGGTGAGTTCGCGTAGGCGACGGGGCCTATTGCACAACCAGCGGAGCGGTCTTCATGGCTCGTCAACAACGTGCATGCACGCGTTCACAGCGGTTGGTACGCCGGGTTCCGGTCACCGCCGTTGCCTCCCTGACGACACTCGGCGCGATGTCGTTCCTCGCGACCGGCACGGCTGCGGCCGCCGACAGCACGACGACAGGGAACACCTCCGCGAAGCCGGCTCCGACCCCGGAGCAGATCTCGGCGTACCTCGCCGCGCACCCAGCTCAAGCCAAGTGGCTGCGCCCATTCACCACGACCTCAGCGAAGGCCGGCGTTGGCCAAACCATCACGCCGCAGTTCGGCGTCGGCAAGCCCACGATCAGAGTGATCGGCAAGCCAGGAACCTTCCCCGCCAGTCCTGCACCGTCGTTCAGCGGACTGGTGATCGATGTCCTCGCGCCGCCGGCGATCACATCACCCGCGTCGGTGTGCACGGTCTCGGGCTCCCCCGCCACCTGCTCAACCTTCCTGCCGACCGGCATCCCACTCACCGTGACTCTGCACGACCCGTCCGCGCTACCGGCGGGGTTCCTCAACCTCGCACCCTTGATCCAGACAGTGCCTGAGTGCGGCTCACCGCCGTTCTGCCCGGGGACCCTCACCGTTGAGGTGCCCGGCACGTGGCGCCCGATCGGCGTGAAGGTCACGAACTCGAAGACGAGCAACCCGGTCGCCAACGCGACCTACCACCTCTTCCAGGGCGCCACCGACGTTGCCACGGCGACATCGAACTCCGGAGGTGTGGTGACGTTCCCCGGTCTCTATCAGGGCGGCAACTTCTCCGTCCGCGCTACCGGCGTCCCTAGTGGCTACCAGGCCGACACATCGCATGGGTTCACGATGCCGGTGGTGACGGACGCGGCGCAGTCCGGCGTGCTGTTCCAGAAGAACGTCAAGCTGAAGCCAAAGCCACCGGTCTTGGTCGACGACGCCGTGGCGATGGACGCAAACACCACGAAGAACATCGCGGTGCTTGCCAACGACACAGCGGTCAGCGCTCCCTTGACGCTGACCAGCCTGGGCACCCCGGCTCACGGCACGGTCACCAAGAACGCCAACGGTTCCGTGACCTACGCACCAGACGCCGGCTTCGACGGTACGGACACCTTCACCTACACAGCCACCAACGTCCTGGGTGGCGTCGCTACGGCCACGGTCACTGTGACGGTCAACGCCGTTGCGGCGGCAAATGGCTCGGCGCTGCCCTTCACCGGCGCCGGCGAGGTCGACCGCATGGTGCAGGCGGGCGTCGGACTGCTCGGCGCTGGCATCATCCTGATGGCCGGCGGCGCGGTGCCGGGACTACGTCGTCGCCTCGGCCTGGCCCGCCTGGGAGTCGTGCTCATGACGGCGACGTCGCAGCCGGGAAAACACCGGCTCCGGGACTGACCCCATGAGCGGGGTCTGGTGGGCTCGCCATCCGATTCCGGACTCGCACCCACCGGTGCTGGAGCTCATCGCTTATGCCGACGACCGCCAGCCCGATGCGGCGATCGTCGACACGGTCGAGGGTGACCCCGCGGAGGCGGTGGCTGTCGTCCGGATCGACGCGGCCACCGGGCGGATGCTCGGCGTACTTGTCACGAAGGTGCTCGCGACGAAAGCTCCGCCGCTCTGGTACGTCGGCTTCCCCGAGCACGATGCTCAACCGCCGGCGATGTCCCTCGTCGCGTTCGCGACAGACGACCGGCCTGACGGGATCGTCGTCGACGCCGACACGTTCACCGGCATGCCGGTCAGCAGCGACCAGCAGGTGGCTGCGATTCGGTGGTGGTACCAGACCGGGCAGCTTCATCAGATCTACGTCGCGCCGACGTGGCGACGACGCGGGCTGGCCACCAAGCTGATCCTGGCGGCGGCCGGTGTCCGCGCCGCGCACGGCTGGGGGCCGCTGTGGGGTGGGGGCGAACGCACCGACCTGGGTGAGGCCTACGCCGCCCGTTCACCGGAGTCGTTCCATGGCCGGCGGATTCCACGGACCTCGTCGCTACCGCCGATGACACCAGCCAGCGAAGCTGTCGGCGTACCGAGTCGGCTGTTGGAACCTGACTCTGACAACTAGTCGGACCACAACGTTGGCCTGTGGATAACTGCGAAGCTGCGGTCCAAATTGGTTTTCACTGACAACGCTGTGACTGATGCGGCCGATGTTCGGGCCAGCCGTCGAGAAACGTGTCGCCGGACTAGACGAAGCGGTGACTCGGCTGACAAGGTACGGCCCAGCGGAGCGAGTAAGTCCCCCTCAACTACTCCAGTCGAAAGCCTCGTAGTGCCGGCGGCAGCACCTTGCGGTGCGCCCGCCTCGTGCGCTCGGCCTCGACGTGTCCGCATACGGGTGAAAACACAATGGGACGTCATCGTCCGCGTAAGCCCTCGCGTCGTCTGCTCTGGTCGCTGCCCCTGACGGTGCTCGCATCGGTGACGACTCTCGGCGCACTGTCATTAGCGGTGGCGCCGGCCGCGAGCGCCGCAGATGCCACGGCCAATCCGCAGACTCAGCAGGCACCGCTGGCTCGGCCGGTCGGCCTGCAGATCACGAACCCGGTGACCGGGGCACGGGTGTCCGGGGCGGGCTACCACCTCTGCGGGCACGGAGCTGGACCGCAGGGTGCGGTCTGTCCGGCGGGCACAACCGACCTCGGTGGATCCCGGTCGAACGCGTCCGGCGTGATCACGTTTGCGAGCAAGGTCCCGGGCGGGCAGTACGCCGTGGTTTCGGCCCACTCGCCGGGTGGCTACCTCGCGGACGCCGCTGTCCATAGCTTCGCGGTGCCGGACGTCACATCGAAGGCGCAGGCGTCGGCGACCTTCTGGCTGCTGCTCAACCTCCAGCCGAAGCCGGTCAAGGCACCCAAGCCGCCCGCGGCACCCAAGGCACCCAAGCTGAAGACCGACAGAGTCACGACGCTGCAGAACACGTCGACTCACATCAACGTCCTGGCCAATGACGACGGGGCCGGCGGAGCACTGCAGGTGGCCTCGGTGGGCACCCCACAGCACGGCTCGGTCACGACCGCGCCCGACGGCACGGTGACCTACAAGCCGGCGGTGGGCTTCGTCGGTAAAGACTCGTTCACCTACTCGGCTCGCACCGGTGCGGGAGCGGCGGTGACCGGAGGGCTGGTCAAGGTTCATGTCTCCAACGTCGGACCGACGGCGCGCGACGTCACCCTCAAGACCAAGGTCAACACGCCCGTCGGCTTCGACCCGTTGAAGTACGCAACTGCACCGGCCGGCGACACAGTCCGGCTGTGGGCCATCACCCAACCGCAGCACGGGCAGACGGTGGTCTCGGGCAAGCAGGTGCTCTACATCCCCGACGCCGGGTTCACCGGGACGGACTCGTTCACCTACACCGTGACCGACGGCCAGGGTGCCTGCGATACCGCGAAGGTGACCGTGACGATCCCCAAGACAGAGGTGCTCGGTCGTCCGCCGGTGACAGCACAACCGCCGACCTTGCCGGTGACCGGTCCGCGCAACATCGACAGCGCATTGACTGTCGGGCTCGCGTTACTGGGGCTGGGCATCGTCGTGATGGCCGGCAGCACCTGTGTCGGTCGCCGGAAGGTCGACGGTCAGACGGCGTAGTCGCGCAGCGCTTCGGTCTCTTCGGCGTCGCGCAGCTTCGCCAACGCATCACGCTCGATCTGACGAATCCGCTCGCGGGTGAGACCGATCAGCTGGCCGACCTGCTGCAAGGTGTACTCGCGGCCGTCGACAAGTCCGAACCGGTAGGCAAGCACGCGCTGCTCGCGCTCGTCGAGCACGTCCAGCGCATTCTCCAGCTCACCGCGCAGTGACCGACGGGCGAGCACCTCGTCCGGGGCGACGGCCTCGTCGTCAGCGACGAGGTCGCCGAACTCGGTCGTGCCGTCGTCGCCGATGGCACGGTCGAGCGAGACCGGGTCGCGCGCGATCCGGGTGATCTCGTCGACTCGCTCGGGGGTCAGCCCGGCAGCCTCGGCGAGCTCATCCACGGTCGGCTCGCGGTTCAGGTCGTTGCGCAGATGACGACGAGCGCGACCGAGCTTGTTGACCTCTTCGAAGAGGTGCACGGGCAGCCGCACGGTTCGCGACTGCTCGGCCATGCCGCGGGTCATCGCCTGACGGATCCACCACACGGCGTACGTCGAGAACTTGAAGCCGCGCCGGTAGTCGAACTTCTCCACGGCACGGACCAGCCCGAGGTTGCCCTCCTGGATCAGGTCGAGCAGCGGCATCGACGGCCGCGCGTACTTCTTCGCGACAGAGACGACGAGGCGAAGGTTCGCGTTGATGAGCTCGTCCTTGGCCCGCTCACCATCGGCCGCAAGCCAGGTGAGGTCGGCGCGCAGCCGAGCGGTCATCCGCTCACCCTTACGACGGTTCTCCAGCCGGTGCTTGGCGTAGAGCCCGGTCTCGATCCGCTGGGCGATCTCCACCTCTTGCTCGGCGGTGAGCAGTGCGACCTTGCCGATCGCGTTGAGGTAGAGCCGGACCGGGTCCTGCGCGGAAGCTTCGACATCGAGCTCGTCGATTTCGGCGGCAGTAACAAATGCGTCGTCAGCCTCGGTGGGCGTGACGAGGGCGTCGTCGACCTCCGGCTTGACGGAGGTGGGCGACGTATCTGAGTTGATCTTGGTGTCTGTTTTCATTTTCATCCGACTGGCTCAACGTCGATCGAGCGCCGAAGATTCCCAGCGCGAGCGGGGTGAGGAGGATCACAGGTAGTGCTTGGTACGCCGGGGCACCGGCCAGTAATAGGGCTCTTTCGGGTCCACGTCGGGGAACAGCGGCCGGTAGTGCTCGGGGTCCTTCCGGACCAGCGCCGCCTGGTGGCTGCGGTGAAAGGCCTCGTCCCCCAGCCAGGGCGGCAATGCCTCGGCGGCGTCGAGCTCCTCCTGGGTTCGCGGCACCTCGCCGAGATCCATGCTGATGCTCGCCGCGCAGGTGTCGGGGTGGCCCCGCCGCGACCACTCCGCGCACATGACGATGCCGTACGACGCGACGGCCTCGGCGTACCCCCACCACATGAGAACGGCGGGGTGGTTCTTCCATCCGTAGGTGTCGCGGGTCAGCGCCCGGAGGACCTGCAGCGCTTCGACGCGTTGGCGACCGAGGCGGCGCTCGTCGAGGACGACGGCGGTCATCGCGAAGTCGGGGTAGGGCAGGAACGTCTGCACGCCCCCATGATCCCCTCGACGGAGCGGGCCGCACACCACCAGGTTGGCTAGTAGAGCGGCGACCAGCGGCTCGTCCGCAGCAGCCGGGACCGCCACTGGTCGCGGTAGGCCAGCGCCTCGTGCATGAACGTCCCGGGCAGCTTCCGCTCGGGGGGCGTCTCGTCCGTCAGCAGGTGGAGCAGACGGTCGTGGTCGAGAACCTTCTGCCAGAGCACCGCTTCCTTGCGCCGACCCGCGCCGTACGCCGGCTGGAAGCACGCCTGGATGTCGAGCAACCGCTCGCCGGGCGGACGGGCCTGCATCGGCTGGTGGTAGCCGCTGCCCCAGAAGCTCACGTAGTCCTGCAACGCCGCGTGCGGCCAGCCGGTGTCCTCCATATATATGGAGGGCTCGTGCTCCTCGCCGCCGACCGGTACCGCGTCGAGGTCGATCTCTTGCATCGGCGACCACGGGACGGGGAGCATCGTCGAGGACGTCACCCGGTGACGCAGTGCGTCGAGACCGGTCTGCCAGCTGGCGAGATCACCGTCATAGAGCCGCCGCCCGAGCTCTTCCCACGCCGCGCCGTCACGGACCGCGGTGATCGTGATGATGTTGTACGCCGGCCCGGTGCCGTGGATGTGCACGGCGTACCAGAGCAGTCGCGCGTTGTCGGTCTTGGCGAGGGTCGGCATCCACTCGTCGCGGATCGCCGCCTCGAACTCCTCCTCCTTGCGCCCGATGACCTCGTGCGTCTCATGGACGAACAACACGTCAGTCCTCCCCTGTGAGTAGCCGCACGATGGCGCGACGGTCGGTCTTGCCTAGGTCGGTCAGCGGTACCTCGTCGACGAACAGCACCCGCTCCGGTGTCTTGTACCGCGCGAGCTTCCCGGCGCAGAACTCTTGCAGCTCATCGACCGTGACGTTCGTGGCGGTGACGATGACGGCACCGACCCGCTCGTTCATCTCGGGGTCGGGTACGCCGACGACGGCGACGTCCCGCACCGCGGGGTGTTCGCGCAGCACCGTCTCCACCTCGATCGGTCCGAACTTCTCCCCGCCACGGTTGATGGTGTCCGACAGCCGACCGGCGACGTAGAGGTAGCCGTCGCTGTCGACGCGCACGAGGTCACCGGTGCGTTGCCAGCCATCGGTGACATTTTGCGTCGACGCGACCAGGAGCTCGCCGACGTCACCAGCGATGACGTCATCGCCACTGTCGGGATCGACGACGCGGATCTGCACACCGGGCACGAGCTTGCCGACGGACGTGCGATGCAGTGGGTGGTGATGGTCCGCCGGTGTCGAGAGCGTGATGCCGCCGAGCGTCTCGGTCTGCCCGAACGTGTTGACGAAGCCGACGTTCGGCATTGCCCGCGTCAGCCGGACGACGAGATCTTCCGGCATCGGGCTTGCGCCGTACGTCACGGTCTGCAAGCTCGACAGGTCCCGCTTCGCCATGTCGGGGTGCTCGGCGATGCGCGCGAGCATGGTCGGTACGACGAAGGTCAGCTGCACCCGATGCTGCTCGACGAGCTGCAACCACTCCGCCGGCTCGAAGCGCGGCTGTACGACGAGCGAGTGCCCGCCGACGAGGCTCACGAGTGCGCCGATCAACCCACCGACGTGATGGATCGGCACGCAGAGCATCCGGATCTGGCGCTGCGGCGGATCGGCGTACGGCGTGAGGCGCGCGAGCAATGTCGCGGTCGGGACGGGCACTGGTTTTGGCAGGCCGGTCGTGCCGCTGGTGAACAACATGACGGCGTTCTGTCCGGCGTCATCGACGTGGTCCCCACCACTGTCCATCGCTTCCGGACCGAGGACCACGCCGTCGAGGTTGTCGCGGAACGCATCTCCCGCGGCGGCAATTGCGCACGCTCCGCCGATCTCCCGAAGTGTGCGCAACTCGTCCGCGGTGTACCGCGGGTTCATCGGTGCGGCTGTCGCACCCACTCGCGCTGCGGCGAGCACCGTCGCCAGGGCAAAGGCACCGGCGACGTCAACGAGCGGGACGACGTCGTCGCGGCGTACGCCTGCCTCGTGGAGCGCCGAGGCGAGCGAGCGAACCGCAGCAGCCAGGTCGGCAAACGACCATGTGCGCTCGGCGGTGACGACGGCCGTAGCTTCCGGCCGCTCGGTCTCCCAACGGTCGAGGAGTGCGCCTATCCCCTCCAGTGCCACGACGTGACCGTAGCGTTGACTGACGCGCGCGTCAGGTCCCGCCGGCACGCAGGTGGGCGAGCACGGCGAGAACCCGCCGGTTGTCGCTCGGAACCTCGGCGAGACCGAGCTTGGTGAAGACGTTGGCCACATGCGTCTCGACGGTCCGGGAAGTCAAGACGAGCTCCTCGGCGATGGCGGTGTTGGACCGCCCTTCGGCCACGAGAGCGAGCACCTCACGTTCCCGGGGCGACAGGATGGCCAGGGTGCTCTGCGCGGCTGACCGCGACAGCAGCACCGACACGACGTCACTGTCGATGACGCTGCCGCCTGCCGCGACCCGGCGCACGGCGTCGACGAAGTCGCTGATCACGGCAATGCGGTCCTTGAGCAGGTAGCCGATCCCGTGCGAGTGCTCACGCAGCAGGCGTTCGGCATACCTCGGTTCAACGTGTTGTGACAGGACGAGGATGCCGACGCCCGGCTGCTTCGCCCGGATCGCAAGCGCAGCGCGAGTCCCTTCATCGCGATGCGTTGGTGGCATGCGTACGTCGGTAACGACGACGTCCGGCGTGTGTTCGTCGACGGCGATGAGCAGCTTGTCGGCATCGCCGACGTCGGCGACAACCTCGATGTCCGCCTCACTCAGGACTCGGACGAGACCGGCGCGCAGCAGGACGTCGTCCTCGGCGACTACTGCACGCACGGCAGCTCCGCACGGAGGACGGTGCCGGCACCGGGCGCACTGTTCACGTCGAGCCGACCACCGAGTGCTTCGAGCCGGTCCACGAGACCTTGCAGCCCACCTCCGGTGCTGGTCGACGCTCCGCCAATACCGTCGTCGGAAACCTCCAGGTAGAAAACGCCGTCACGGATCTCGCCTCTGATAGCGAGGTGCGCGGCCTGGCCGTGCTTGACGGCGTTGGTGATCGCCTCGCAGGCCGTGAAGTACGCCGCGGCGGCCACGTCGTCCGACATCGCATCATCCGGTACGTCGACGATCACCTGCAGTGGTGTCCGGTCGGCCAATGACTCGATCGCCGCCGCCAGCCCCTCCTCGGTCAAGCTGGCCGGGTGAATCCCTCTGGCTAGTTCGCGAAGCTCGCGCACGGCATCGGAGAGTTCCTCCGCGACACGATCAAGCATTTCGGCGGACTGCTGTCCCACCTGGTCCCGCGCCCGTCGCAGCGACAACGCCAAGGAGACAAGCCGCTGCTGGGCGCCGTCGTGCAGGTCGCGTTCGATGCGGCGACGTTCTTCGTACGTCGCGGTCACGATGCGCTGGCGCGACGCGCGCACCTCCTCCAGCCGGGCGAGCACCTCGGCCTGCAAGCGGGCATTGTCGATCGGCAACGATGCCGCTCGGGTGATCGAATCCAAGAGCAAGGGTTCGACATCGAGAGACGGGTCGTGGACCAAGACAGCCACGTGCGCGTCGCCGCGCCTGACGTGGAAAAGCGATCGCGACGGGTCGACAGCGGGGAGCGCGGTGCCGTCCATACGGGTGTACGACCCCGACTCGGCCTGCCAGAGACCCAACTCGAGCGTCGGGTCGCTGAGTGCGCGAGCCATCGTCGTTTCCAGCTCCGACAACGACGCCTTGTCGTCGCGCAGGCGGCGTACGTAGTCCTCGACGACGTGCACGGCGTCGAACCTGCGCCGGTGGAACCGTCGATTGACGCCGACCTGCAGTCGTCGGCGCAGCGGAGCCACCACTGCCGCGACGAGCAAGGTGGCGACCGCAACCGCTACCGGGGATCGTCGCCCGCCGTCTCCGGCAATGCTGCTCGACCCGAGAACGATTGCTCCATAGACGCCGACGAGCAGAGCCGTGAGGGCTAGATGTACCAACGCTGAGTCGACGAACCGGTCAACCGAGTACAGCTTGTACTTGCTGATCGCGAGGGCAATCGTCACCGGGATGACAAGCAGCAGGACCGCGAAACCGTACGACCCAGCCGCCTCCCCGATACCGGGGTCGAACAAGGCGAGCGTCAGGCAGGCGAGCAATGTCAGCGGCAACGTAGTGGCGGCCACCAGCAGCCATTTGAGTTGGAAGCGCTGCGCGGGTTCGGCTGATCGGTACCGGACGAACACCGAGACAAGGGCGGCGACGAGAAGTGCGAAGCAGCAGAAGAGGAGGACGAGCTTGACCAGATCGGCTGCCGGTGTATCGAACGCGCTGATGTAGAGCGGATCGGTGGTGGCGTCCAGTGGCGGATCGAGCGTCCCGTGCGAAACCAGCACCAGCCCGAACGTGACCGCGAAGAGTGCGGGAAGCGCCCTCGTAATGGTCCGCCAGCGCGCGCCGGCAGGCGGCCGGCCATCGGGGAAGAGCAGCAGCATGGCGGCGATCGTGCCGAAGACAAGCACCCACAGGGCAACATCAAGCGCACCCGCGAAAGCAGCACCCGGCCAGTCGCGATCAGTGAGCAGTGCCACCCGTGCGTAGTACATGAAAAGGCCACTGAGGACGTACAGCGACAACGCGCCGAGGACGAGCCATCCGACGGGGTTTCGCGGGAAGCGGGCAACGATCGTCGCCCCGACGGCGGAGCCGATCCCCGCGGCGACGACGGCCGCTCCGAGCGACGGCCACGTTTCGCTACCAATGCCCTCACTGCTGAGTATGGCGAAAAACCAGAGCACGACGCCCAGCAGAGCGACGTTGACGAGTGCCCACACAAATCCCACGACTGCGGCCACCCGTACGTGCGGAAGCGGGATGTCCTCGGTTGTCGTGATGACGGTCACGGCCCGAGCGTGTCACGACTTGGGGCCGACCGCCTCCGTGCCAGCACGGAGCGAAAAGGGGTGCCTGCAACGAGGCGGGACGTGTCTCTGCGTCCCTAGCGTTCAAGCACACGCAATCAACCTCGGAGGCAAATCCATGGACACGACTATTCGAACCCGCCGCAAGATGCTGGCCGGCGCCACCGTCGCGGCGCCAGTCCTACTCGCAACTGGCAACGCGCTTTTTCCGAAGGGCTCGTTTCAGTACGCCGGCACGACCGACAAGGCACTGAAAGCTCTCGCGGCAACGGCCGCCGCGCCGCACCGGGTTCTGGCGGCCAGCCTGATCTGCATTGTCGGCATGGTGCTGCTGGCCGCGGCCTTTTCCGGGGTCGCCTCGTTGGTCCGACGTCGCGGTGGCGCCGCGGCAACCGTCGGTGCGGCGTTGGGCGTCATCGGGACCACAGGTGCAGTGCTCGTCATCGCCTGGCTCGGACTGTCGGTGTACGCCGCCAGCCAATCCAACCTCGCCGATGACGCGAAGGCGGGATACATCGTCACCTTGCTGCACGACACCAATCTCGGTAACACGGTAGGGGCGCCCTTCTTCGGCGGCATTGTTATCGGCAGTGTGCTGCTCGCCGTCGGTCTGTTTCGCTCGGGCCGCGTGTCACGGTGGGTCGCAGTTGCTTTCGCGCCGGCGGTCGTCTTCTCGACTGTGTTTGCACCGCAGGGAATTGCCGGCGCGGTCATGGGTCTCCCGTTGATCGTCGTGATGGTGCTGCTGGCTCGCGAGATTGCTCGCGACGAGCCGCTCGACGAGGCCGCCGTGACGCTCGCACCGCAAGCGGAGTACGCCGCCACGACCCGCTGATCCAAGGCCCGAGGCCGACCGGAGCTGCTAGCCAGCCCGGGTCGGCCTCGGCGTCATTGGTTACTCCATTTGCGTTAACACACACGCTCCCGGGCCGTTGCGATGTCCCTTACTGCGGGTCACATCGTCCTCTAACGTATGGGCGACCGTTCGCCCAGAATCGAATGGCTGCTGTCCCAGGGGGGACTTTCGTGCGATTCCCAGGTCGCGTATTTGCCATCGCTGTTGCCGTCACGACTGTGCTGCCGCTCGGGTACGTGAGCCAAGCTCGCGCGGCCGGTAGTTCGACCCAGCACGTCACGGTGTATCTGAAGCCGCACAACCGCGCCGCGCTGCAAGCGCTGGCCCGTACGCCGGGTCTGACCTGGCAGGAACGCCAGCGGCAACTAGCAGGCCTCCGCCCAACTGTCGCGGATCAGGATCGGGTGGCTCGCGTCCTTCGCGCGCTCGGGCTGAAGGTGACAGCCCAGCGCAGTTGGTCAGTGACCGCCAGCGCACCTGCGACATCCCTGCGCGGATTGTTCGGCAGCGCCCGCAACGTTGCGGCGCGCTCGCGCGTCGCGCACCCATTGCCGACGATGCCGTCCTCGTTGCGCGGGCTCGTGACAATGGCCGTCGGCGGCGATGAGACCCGGCCGTCACCCGCGCGCACACACGATTGGACAGGCAGCAGTTCGCCGCCCAACCCAGGGCACAACGGCACCACGGTGCGTTCGGCGTACGGAACGACCGCGCCAAGTTCCAACCCATTCGGGTTGATCGTCGCCAGCGTCCAGCTGTCCAACTGGAACCCAGCGTCGTTGTCGGACTATGCAGCCGAGGTAGGCATCGGAAATCCGCTGACGAACGGTCAGTACACGGCCGTCAACGTCGACGGTGGTCCCGACAACAGCGACGCCTTCGTCGAGGTCGCACTCGACCAGGAAGCGTTGCTGGGCGTAGCGCCCACGATCAGGCAGCGGGCCTACTTCGGGCCAATTTCACTCGACACGTTCGATGGGTTCCTCGACGCGTTTTATGCCATCGGTGACGACGCAGCCGACCCGGCGATCGGTCCTCGCCTTGTCGCAGCGACAACGTCGTGGGGGTTCTGCGAGGACCCGGATCCTGCTTATGCCGACGTGTTCGCCGCCTACGAAGATGCGATGTCATACGTCGTTGCGAGCGGTGTGACGCTGTTCGCGTCGTCCGGTGACTCCGGGTCGTGGTGCCAGGTGTCGGACACCGCGTTCGCGGACGACACCGTTAGCTATCCCGCGTCCTCGCCGTACGTCGTCGGCGTTGGTGGCAGCGATCTGTCGCTCGATGGAACGACCCGGGAGTCCATCTGGGCCTGCTCCAACGAAGGCCCTGGGCCCGGCTGCGTGGACGCGGCAACATGGTGTCAGCAGACGAGCGGCTGCTCGGGCGGGGGCGAATCCGCGTTGTTCGGCAAGCCGCATTGGCAGTCCGGGCGGATCCATAGCCCATTTCGAGACGTCCCAGACATCTCGGCTCCGGCTGCCCCGAACCACGGCTACGGCATCTTCGCTGCACCGCCCGGCGCGCCCCGGGACGTGTATCTCACTGGCGGGACCAGCCTGTCGTCACCCCTATCGGCGGGACTGCTGGCCGATGAGCTGGTCCTGCACAACTATCCGTGGGGCGTTGGCGACATCCATCAGGCGCTATACAGCGCACCGGCTGGCACCGACAAGAACGGTCTGGCGCGCATCGCTATCACCGATCTGGATCAGACGTATCTCAACGGCAGCTATGGCACCGGGCCGGGTTACGACGTAGTCACCGGGCTCGGCGTTGTGAACTGGGACAAGTTCGCTCCGATCTTGCTGCCGACGACGTCGACACCCGCGGCTGACTTCACCGGCGATGGCCGCGCAGACATTGCGGTGTACCGGCCCGACAGCGGCACCTGGTATGTGAAGGGGCAAGCCAGCACACGTTGGGGAGTACCTCGTGATATCCCGGTGCCGGCCGATTACACGGGTGACCACCGCGCTGACCTGACCATTTTCCGACCCAGCTCCGGCACGTGGTACGTCAAGGGACAACCAGCCGTGCGCTGGGGCGTGCTCGGCGACATCCCCGTGCCAGCTGACTTCACCGGCGACGGGCGAGCCGACATTGCGGTCTACCGGCCCTCCGAGGGCAACTGGTATGTCAAGGGTCTAGCGATGAAGCACAACGGCGTACCGGGTGATCTGCCGATGGCCAGGGACTTCACCGGTGATGGCCGCGCCGACTTCGCCGTCTTCCGGCCGTCGCACGGCACGTGGTACATCAAGGGTCAGCCCAGTGCAGGCTGGGGAATCCCCGGCGACCTCCCCGCTCCCGCAAACTTCTTCGGTGACGGGCGCGCCGAGCTCACCGTGTACCGACCATCGGAAGGCACTTGGTACGTCAAAGGCCAATCGCCGATCCACTACGGCGCCTTCAATGACATGCCAATGCAGGGGAACTTCGTCGGTAACGGATTCGCCGACGTTGCGGTGTACCGGCCGTCCAACGGCAGGTGGTACGTCAAGGGCGGAGGCGCCTCCATTGCGTGGGGCATCCCGGGCGATGTTCCCCTGTAGGCGCAGCTGTTCCGGCCGAGGCGACGAATCCGCTACCCGGTGAGATCATCGCCGTTGTGGGGGACGAAACCGGCGTAAGACTCGAGGAGCGGGCGCAAGCCCGCTACTTCGACGCGCAGTACAACGACGCGATCGAGCTCTACGAGCAGGCCTTCTCGGCGTACCGCAAAGAAGAAAACGTCCTCGGCGCTGCCCGATCGGCGCGCACCGTGTGGTGGCTTCGCGCAAACATCTACGGCGACTGGGCCGTTGCCAACGGCTGGATGCAGCGCGCCCTCACTGTGCTCGCGCAAGCGGTCGAAGGCAGCCAAGAGTGGGGCTGGGTCCTCGTCGCGCGGGCTCGTGGTGGCCAGGGGCTCGAGGAGCAGCGACGAATGCTGCTCGAGGCAGGCGCAATTGCCCGGCGCACTGGCGACAGCGACCTCGAGGTCGAGGCGATCAGTTTCCTCGGGGTCATGCTGGTGCTCTCGGGTCATCCCGAGGAAGGCATGGTCTACATCGACGAGGCGCTCGCGGTCGTCTGCGCCGGTGACGTTGAAGAGCTCGCGACCGTCGAGGGTGTGTTCTGTGGGCTCTTCGCGACCTGCGAGCGGACCTACGACATCGTCCGCGCCGAGCAGTGGCTGCGCGCCGCAGACAGTCTCGCTCGGCAACGACCCAACTCCGCGATCGCGGCGTTCTGTCGTGTGCATTATGGCGGCATCCTCACGGCAGCCGGTCGATGGGCTGAGGCAGAAACTGAACTGACGACCGCAGCTCGCATCTTCGAAGGTGGCTATCTCGCTGCGCGCCCGGCCGCGCTCTGCCGGCTTGCAGACTTGCGGGTCCGGCAAGGTCGGTTCGAAGATGCCGCGCAGCTCCTGCACGGTCTCGACCAACACTTTGACGCAACCCGTCCGATGGCTGCGTTGCACCTTGCCCGCGGTGACACCGCACTCGCGCAGGATGTGGTTGAACGCGCGTTACAAGCGGACATGGAAGACGCATTCGAGGGACCGTTACAGGCGCTGCTCATCGACGTACACATCGCAACCGGCGACGTCGAGGCGGCTGCAAAGTCTTCCGAGCGGTTGACCGAGCTCGCGAACAACCAGTCGGGTGTCTATCTCAAGGCGCTTGCGGCGCTGGCCCGCGGCAAGATCTGCGTGGCATCCGGCACCGGCGATGCCCGCGCATGTCTGAACCAAGCACTGGCAACGTTCGCGCAAGCGCAGCTGCCGCATGACCTCGCGCAGACGCGGTTCGAGTTGGCCAAGGCGCTCGTCGCTGATCGACCCGAAGTGGCGATCGCCGAGGCCACCGCCGCCTTCGAGTCCTTCGAGCGGCTGACGGCAGCGCGCGACGCCGACGCAGCCGCCGCCTGGCTGCGGTCGTTGGGCGCTCCCGCCCGTACGGGCCCGAAGGGCAGGGAAGGACTGACGAAGCGAGAAGCCGAAGTGCTCGACCTACTCGGACACGGGCTGACCAACGCCGAGATCGGCGACCGGCTGTTCATCAGCCCGAAGACCGTTGAGCACCACGTCGGCAAGGTCCTGGCCAAGCTCGGCCTCCGCAGCCGAACCGAGGCGGCCACGCATGCAGTGCGCACCCCCGAACAACGAATAGGTGGATAAATAGGGGTTCCCCCCGATGCTCTGAGCGCACACGACTGCGACTCTCGCTGTGTTCATTACCGGGGAGGGGCGAACATGACCGAGAACTACGACGTGATCGTGGTGGGGGCACGCGCTGCGGGGTCACCGACGGCAATGCTGCTGGCTCGCAAGGGCTACCGGGTGCTGCTGGTCGACCGGGCGACTTTCCCGAGCGACACGATGTCGACGCACATCGTGCACCACCCAGGGATTGCAGCGCTGCAGCGGTGGGGTATCGCCGACCGGCTCATTGCCACCGGCTGCCCGCCGATCGAGACCTACCGGTTCGACTTCGGTCCGGTCACGATCGCCGCGACGCCGCGGCCGGCCGATGGCACAACGCGCGCCTACGCCCCGCGCCGGTTCGTGCTGGACAAGCTGCTGCTCGACGCAGCGGTCGAGGCAGGTGTCGAGGTGCGGGAGGGCTTCTCGGTCGAGGGTCTCATCGTCGAGGACGGCGTCGTCCGTGGTGTCCGCGGTCACGTCAAGGGCGGCCCCTCCATCGAAGAACGCGCACGCGTGGTCGTGGGCGCGGACGGCGTCCACTCGGTGGTCGCCAAGTCGGTCGGCGCCGAGAAGTACAACGAGGTCCCGGCGCGCGAGGCCATGTACTACAGCTATTGGCGCGGCCTGCCAACGGACAACGAGTTCCAGGTCTACATCCGGCCGACTCGCGCTCTCGTCGCCATCCCGACGCACGACGACCTCACCTGCGTGGTCGTCGGCTGGTCCATCGACGAGTTCGAGGCCAACAAGACCGATGTCGAGGGCAACTACCTCAAGGCGTTCGAGGTCGAACCGACGTTCGCCGCGCGGATGAAGTCCGCCACTCGCGAGTCGAAGTTCATCGGCACGACGATGGACGCCTTCTACCGCAAGCCCTATGGGCCCGGTTGGGCACTCGTCGGCGACGCCGGCTACCACAAGGACGCATGTACGGCACAGGGCATCACCGACGCGTTCCGTCATTCGGAGCTGCTGACCGAAGCCCTCGACACAGCTCTCTCCGGCGGACAGTCGTACGACGCCGCGCTCTCGGCGTACCGGCAGACGCGCGACGAGACCACCGCGCCGATGTACGGGCTCACCGCTGACTTCGCTTCGTTCGAGCCGCCACCCGATGAGATGCAACAAATGATCGGCGTCGTCGCCAGCAACCCGCAGGCCTCGGAGGACTTCGTCAGTGTGCAGGCCGGGACGATGCCAGTGCAGGAGTTCTTCGACCCGGAGAACATCGGCCGCTACTTCGCTGCGGCCGCCCAACCCCTTACCCAGCTTACTTAGGAGACCGTCATGAGTGCGGCGATTGCCAACATTCGCATTGCCAACACCGACATGGCTGCGGCCTGGGACGGCGAGGAAGGCGCGCGGTGGACTCAGAACTGGCAACGCTACGAGTCGGCCGCGCCGGAGTTCCACGAACGACTGAACACGGCTGTCGCGATCGCACCGGGTGAGCGCGTGCTCGATGTGGGTTGTGGCACCGGCAAGGCAACACGCGACGCGGCACGTGCCTCGCAGACAGGAGCCGTGCTGGGGGTGGACCTGTCGTCAGCGATGCTCGGCAAGGCGCGCGAGCTCGCTGCCGCCGAGGGACTCGACAATGTGCGCTTCGAGCAGGCCGATGCACAGGTTCACGCGTTCGACGCGGACACCTACGACGTCGTCCTCAGCGAGATGGGTGGCATGTTCTTCAGCGACCCTGTGGCGGCGTACCGCAATCTGCATGGGGCACTGCGACCGGGTGGTCGGCTCGTGTTGGCGGTCTGGCGTGGTCTCGACGCCAATGAATGGGTGCGGACGATCTTCACGACGTTGGCGCCAGGTCGAGACCTGCCGTCGCCGCCCCCCGGCGTGCCCAGCCCGTTCAGCCTGGCGGATCCGGACCACACGCGCGCGATGCTCACTGAAGCGGGGTACGAGGACATCGCTTTCGAGGCCGTCGATGCTCCGTTCTACGCGGGGCGTGATGCCGACGACGCCTACGCGTTCATCTCAGGGCTCGGCATCGTGCATGGCCTGCTCCACGACAAGGATGAGCAGGATCAGGAGCGTGCGCTGGCCGATTTGCGGAGCGTGCTGGCCGCGCATGCGACACCCGCGGGGGTGCTCCTCCAGGCGGCTGGGTGGATCATCTGCGCACGACGTCCCCGCTGAGTTCACACAGATGTAAACGTTGGAACACAGTCCCGATACGTGGCCCCCTCACCCTGTGGGGCATGACAACTGAGTCGCTGCTGCGCTTGGTACCCGTCACCGAAAGCCCTGAGCGTGCTGAGCCGTCCCCCGGCAGCTATCACCTGCGGGTGACGCTGCCCGACCGGCCTGGCGCACTGGGATCGTTGGCCGCCGCCCTCGGCAAAGCCGGCGCGGACATCCAGAGCGTCAGCATCATCGAGCGGGACAGTTTCGACGCCGTCGATGACATCGTTTTTTCCCTGGCGGACACGTCGACGATGGACGACGTGTACGAAACTCTCTGCTCGGTCGCCGGCATCTGGGTCGAATCTCTGCACAAGGAGGTTCGAGCTTCAGGGTTGACGGGGGCGACCGCGTTGCTGGCGCATGTCGCGGGAGCGCAACCGGCGGCCGAGTGGAGAGTTTTGGTCGACGAGCTGCCCGGCGTACTTGGTGCTGCCTGGGCGGCGATCTGGCCTTCGGATGGCAGCGAGCCGCCGACGGTGGCGAGCGACGGCGCGCCGACCGTGCCGCCCGTCGGGCTCGACGCGATTCGCGGACCGGTCTCGACGACCGCCGGTGTGCTGTGGTCCACGGCCGGATCATCCGTGCTCGAAGTCGCCATCGTGCCGTTCGGGTCACAACATGCGTTGGGGGTTGCCCGCGCTGAGGGCCCGCCGTTCCGTGACACCGAACTGCAAATCCTCCAACACGTGGCCGACGTAGCTGCCGCACTCCTCGGCGACCCGTCGGACCGCTGAAGCGCGGGGGGGCGGCCCGGCCGACCCACCCACCCCCGCCCCGCGACCCTTACGGCGTTTCTTCTGAACGGTCGTAGATCCACGACCGCAGCACTGGTGGCTCCATTGGCGATGCGTCCGTCATGGGTTGCGTGTCGTCGATCAGCTGGTCGAGCCGCTCGCCCGCAACAAGGCGAACCGGGGGTACGGCGCGCGCAGCGCGGCGAGTGAGCTCGTCGATCGGCAGCGCTGTGTCTGCAGCAGCGACGACGATGTTGCCGTAGCGCCGGCCGCGCAGTGCGCCGGGATCGGCCAGCAGCGCGACGTGCTTGTAGACCGCTTGGGCCGCCGCCAGCACTGGCTTGGCGAACGCGAACGGTGCCCGATCGGCGAGGTTGATGAGGGATAGCCCACGCTGGCGCAGGACTCGGCGTACATCCGTCATCGCTTCCAGGCTGAGCACGTCCACCGCTGCGCGCGGACCGACGTAGACATCGCTGACGAGGCAGTGCAGCGACGCATCACGAGCGGCCCGGACGGCCTCGCGCGCATCGCCGACGATGAGGCTGAGTCCTTTCACGTCGTCGATACCCAAGTGCTCGCGGACGACGGTGACCACCTCGATGTCGGTGTCGTAGGCCCGCTGCCTGGATCCCGGTCGCGTCGCGGCGACATAGCGGGCCAGCGTGCAGGCACCTCCCCCGAGGTGTACGACGTCGAGCCGTCGCCCGGCGTCGAAGAACGCGTCGATCACGTCGGCAAACAGTGCGACGTACTCGAGCTCGAGGTTCGTTGGATCGTCCAGGTCGATGTAGGACTGCGCGACTCCCTCGACGGACAGCAGATAGGCGTTCTTGCGGTCGGCGTCGCGCACCAACTCCACCCGCTGCTTGGTCACGCCGCCAACCCTCCCAGCACTAAGGTGACGGCGTGGGTCTGACGGACACCGCCATCGGTTTCGGCGCCAGGGCACTCGGCCTTGCAGTCGCCACGACGGAGGCCGCCCGCGGGGCCGCCACGGGCTTGGCTTCGCTCCCTCAGCTGGTCGCCACCCTCGAGGAGCTGAATCAGCGCGCGTCCGTGCTCGACCGCATCGCGAGCGGCATCGACGCGCTCGAACGGCTCGCGGACGGGATCGACCCGATCACCCGGCTGGCTTCCGGCACCGCCGCCGTGACGCGGATCGCGGAGTCGTTGCCGCTCCTCGAGCGGCTCATCGAGGACGCATCGAAGTCCGAAGAGTTGAGGGCGCTGCCGGAGGCATTGGCATCGCTCGGTCAGCTGACCCGCTCGATGCAGCCACTCGCCGACGCCGTGGCCGAGCTCAACCGCGTGGTCGCATCACTCAACAACTCGATCACGCCGTTGCAGGGAACTGCCGAACGCCTCGGTCGCTTCGTCGACCGGCTGCCGGCCTCGCGCCGTCGCTCGGCCGCGGCGGTGGACTCGCCATTCGTCGTTCCCGGCGAAGTCGAGGGCTGACCTCAGGAGTTGACGTGGGGTTCACGGGACTCATCGTTGTCTGCGCATCAACGTCACCGCAAACGGCTGTTGCGGCCCTAGGCGAGCCGTTCCAACAAGAAGAAGGGCCCTCGAGATACGTCATGTCCACGCACCTCGGCGGTCCAATCGGGGAGGACACGCTTGCGCAGACGCTGTCCGACGCGCTGCAGACTCCGGTCATGGTTGGACATGTGCTCGACAGCGATCTCGCACGCGTCGATGGCGCGTCTCTGACAGGTCATCCGTGGTCGGTCATCATCAACGAGCCGGTCGCTCAGTCGACGTACCCGGACATTGTTCCCCCCGACTACACCAAGCAATTGCCCTGGCTTTGCCAGGTGATCGTCGATTGGGGCCTCGAAGCGATGTGGAGTTACACGGCGACGACTGCGTCGGTCGCGGAAGTCGTCACTCGCAACTACCCCTTGGCTGAGGCGGGTGTGCGCGAGTTGGCCATTCACGTGATCGGCTACGGCCCGTGGGGTGGCTCCTCGCCAGAAGTCGATCTCGAGGCATTGGCCCACGGGCCGACCGAAGAGGACGTCGCCGAAATGCGCAAGCTCATGAAACGGACGGGCATCGATCCGACCGAGGAATGAAACAAACCAGTCAGGGACGAGCGTTTCAAGGCTGGTCGGGCAGGTTGGTCCACCCGCGGCCGTCGGCGCGGCGGTACCACCCACTCGCCGCGAGCGTTCCTCCGTCGACGGCGATGGTCTGACCGGTCACGAACCGAGCGCGGTCGCTCGCCAGGAACGCGACCACCTCGGCATAGTCATCCGGCTCGCCGAAGCGACCGAGTGGCACCCATGACGGGATCAGCGCCGGGTCGCGACCGCGCAGCATCATCTCGGCCGGTGTCTGCGGCGTGTCGGCAAGGTCGGGCGCTATGCAGTTGACGCGCACGCCGTCCGGCGCAACTTCGATTGCCAGGCTGCGCGTGAACGCAACGACACCTGCTTTGAACGCCGAGTAGACAACGTTTCCCGGGATCCCGCGGTACGCCTCGACCGTCGACACGTTCACGATCGCGCCGCCGCCGTGCTCCTGCATGACCGGCAGCACTGCGTGTGTCATCCGGAACACATGCTTCAAGTTGATGTCGTAGTGGTGATCCCAGTCGGACTCCGTCGTACGCACGAAACGACCAGGCGGTCGGAAGTCGCCGACGTTGTTGACGAGTACGTCGATCCGTCCGGTCTTCGACTTCGCGATGTCGACGACGCGCTCGACAACGTCTACGTCGCGGACATCCCCGACGACACCGACGACGTGTTCACTGGTTGGACCCTCGTTGAGGTCCACGTAAACGACGGACGCACCCATGGCCGCAAGGCGCTGGGTGATGCCACCCCCGATGCCGGCCGCACCGCCCGTGACAACCGCTACCCGACCCGCGAACTCGCTAGTCACCCGACGCACGCTAGCCAATGCGCCGGGCGACCAGCCCTAGTTGTGGTCCGGGAACGCGGTGGTACCGGCAGCGCTGACGGTGCCGGTAGCGCCGCTAGAACTAGCTGTCCCGTCCGAGCCGTTGGAGCCATCAGCACCCGTCGACCCGGCCGGAGTACCGGTGCCGCCGCTGCCGCCGTCGCCGAGAGTGCCACCGTCTCCGAGACTGCCGCCCGCGCCACCAGCGCCGGCGTCCCCGGCGCTGCCACTTCCGTTGCTGACGGAGTTGGAGCCATACGTGCTGCCGGTTTGCGTCGTCACTCCTGCGGTCTTGAGCCAAGCACCGCCAGCCGCGTTGCCACCCTTGCCGGTCGCACCGCCGCCCGAGCCATTGGCACCGTTGGCACCATTGCCGCCGTCGCCACCCGCACCACCGTTGCCGCCGGACCCAACTGGGGTCCCGGCGCCACCGTTGCCGCCGGTGCCGCCAGTCGCGCCGTCCGCACCGCCGCCGCCCGTGCCACCGGCACCACCGGTGCCGCCCGAGCCGCCGTCGGCGCCGTTCGCACTGTTGCTCGTGAACGTGTCGTTGCGCAGGAAGATGTTTGTGCTGGTGAACACGCCGCCGCCGTAGCCGCTGCCACCGACGCCCGCGCTGCCACCGGCGCCCGCGCTGCCACCGGTACCACCCGCACCGCCGTTAGAGCCCGCGGCCGAGTTGCCACCTTTACCGCCGCTCGCCGTCACGATCCCGATGTCCTGGCCAGCGCCCCCAGTGCCGCCGTTGGATCCCGTGGCCGAGGCGCCTCCGAGACCACCGCCCGCCCCGGCGCCACCGGCGCCACCGTCACCACCGAGACCACCCTTCGCCTTGTTGTTGCTCAGTGTCGTCGCGTCGACAGCCGCCCCACTGCGTGAGTTGAATACCGCGCCACCCGCGGCTACGCCGCCGACCCCGCCCCCACCGCCGTTGCCACCCGCGCCCGCTGCGCCAGCCGGGCCCCCAGGTGTGCTTGTCCCGGACGCCCCGCCGTTGCCGCCGGAGAGCAGCCCGGCGCCTCCATCGCCGCCGTTGCCGCCGGATCCGCCCGCCGCACCAGCTGCGCCGAGCCCGCCTTGATGTCCGTCGCCACCGAGTCCGCCCTCGCCCCCAGTCGCAGTGCTTCCGGTGAACGTCGAGTTCGCGACCTGCACCGCACCGGTGTTGAACAGAGTGCCGCCCGCGCCCGAGCCTCCGGCACCACCCCTACCGCCAGCGCCGCCCGCTGCGGCGAGACCTGCGGCTCCAGTGGCACCCGCGTTTCCTCCGGCACCGCCGTTGGTGCCCGGCGCACCGAGTGCTCCGGCGCCGCCTGCTGCGCCGTTCCCCGCGGCTCCACCGGCGCCTGCGTTCCCACCGTCGCCCGCGGCTCCGCCCGCTCCGCCGGCCCCGGCCGTCGCTGAATTGTTGGTGAAGGTCGTGGTCGTGATGAGCAGCTGGCCGGCGTTGTAGATCGCGCCGCCAACTCCAGCACCACCGTTACCCCCAGCGCCACCACTGCCCCCGGCAGCGGCGTTGCCGCCCTTCGCGCCGGCCCCGCCCGCGCCACCAGCGCCGCCGGCCGTATTGGTCGAGCCGGCTGCACCAGCGCTGCCGTTGCCGCCTGCGCCTCCGGACCCCCCGCTTCCGCCGACTGCACCGGGCCCACCGGCGCCACCCTTGCCGCCCGTGGCGGTGTTGCCGGTCAAAGCGTCGTTCTTCAGGATGACCGTGCCGTTAGGTCCGATCGCAATGGCGCCACCACCGGCGTTGGCGCCGACAAAGCCAGCGCCGCCGTCGCCACCCGCTGTCCCGTCGGTCCCCGCGGTCCCCGCGGAACCGGCCCCGCCCGCGCTCGTAGCGTTAGCACCTGCTGTTCCTGGCGTGCCATCGGTGCTGGCCACACCAGCGGATCCGGGGACGCCGCTGCCCCCGGTAACAGAGCCGTTGTTGAGCTTCAGCGCGCCGAGCGTCAGCTTGCCAGCGGTCACGAGGAACAGCCGCGTGGATTCGGCGCCGTCGATGACGACGTTGTGACCGTTGCTCTCGATGTCGACGGTCTTGCCGTTGACGACCAACTGGCTCGCGAGGACCAGGTCGGGGCAGTCCACCCCGAAGGTGATGACTCCACCGACTGCGACAGCAGCGCGCAGGGTCGGGTCGTCGCACGTCATGATCGTGGTCGCGGCTCGCGCGCTTCCCAGCGGGACAAAGATGCCGACAGCAACGGCCATCGAGCCGACGACAACGAAGGATTTGCGACTGAGCAGACGGATGCGCATGAACGACTCCCTCTAGCGGGGCAGAGTGCGCGAAGTCTGGCACCGCTTGTCCGATCTGTCAGGTGATCGCCGGTTTTACTACGCCACGTCGCCAACCGGCTCCGGATAGTGCCGGGGACCGACCTCATGCGGCACAGGACTACGGCTGCGCCACCGGCTCGCGGAGCGGCTTCGGCAGATAGGCAGCTCCCGGCCCGCCATACGCCGCGACGTCCTGGGGGTTGGACATCCGGCACTTCTGCAATGACAGGCAACCGCAGCCGATGCAGGAGTCGAGCCCGTCGCGCAGCGCGACGAGGGCATCAATCTGGTCGTCGAGCCGGGCCCGCCACACCCTGGAGATGCGCGCCCAGTCGGCTCGCGTCGGCGTACGCGACTCCGGCAGCTCAGCCAACACGTCGCGAACCTCGTCAAGCGGGAGCCCGATGTTGCGCGCAGCCCGGATGAACGCCAACCGGCGCAACACCGACCGGGGATAGCGCCGCTGACCACCCGCACTACGCGACGCATGGATCAGCCCCTCGCGTTCGTAGTAGCGCAACGCGGAGGTAGCGAAGCCGCTGCGCGCCGCGACATCGCCCACCGTCAGCAAATCTTTCGTGTCCATGACTTGACTTGAAGTTTACTTCAACTTGCAACATGGGTGCCACGAACAAGCACTCACGGAGGAACCCATGTCTGTCGCCCTCATCACCGGCGCATCGCGCGGTCTCGGCCGAGCTCTCGCCCACGCCCTGGTCACGCGGGGATGGACACTCATCGTCGACGCCCGCAGCGAAGCCGACCTGAGCGACCTCGCCAACGAGCTCCCCGACGTCGTCACCATCCCGGGCAACGTCAAGGACCGCCGCCACCGCGCGCGACTCGCCGCTGCGGTCGAGCAAAAGGGCCGACTGGACCTGCTCGTCAACAACGCGAGCACGCTCGGTCCGAGCCCGCTCCCAACGCTCGACGCCTACCCGCTCGATGAGCTGCAGAAGGTGTACGACGTCAACGTCATCGCACCGCTCGCGATCACCCAACTGCTGCTCCCGCACCTGCAGAACAGCAAAGGCACGATCGTCAACGTCACGTCCGACGCGGCGATCGAGCCGTACGACGGGTGGGGCGGCTACGGCTCGTCGAAGGCAGCGCTCGACCAGGTCACGAACATCCTGGCGGCGGAGCAACCGACGCTGCATGTGTACGCGTTCGACCCGGGTGACATGCGCACCGCGATGCACCAGGCGGCGTTCCCCGGCGAGGACATCTCCGACCGACCGGAGCCGGAGACCGTCGTACCCGCATTCCTGCGGCTGCTCGACGAGCTCCCGGCGAGTGGGCGCTACCGCGCAGCCAACCTTGCTGCACCGCAGGCGGTGGCTTCGTGACCGCACTCACCTTCGCGTTGCCCACCGATCTGTCTGCGCAAGAACCACCGGAGGCGCGCGGACTCGCCCGCGACGACATTCGGCTGCTCGTCGCCGCCGTGCGAGGCGCTCCGTGGCACACCCGGTTTCGTGACATCGGTGACCATCTCGCGCCCGGCGACCTGCTCGTCGTTAACACCTCCGCGACTCTCGCCGCCGCCGTCGACGCACGTCGAAGCGACGGCACCGCCGTCGCAGTGCATTTCTCGCACCCGGCGACACGCGGGCGCTGGCATGTCGAGCTGCGTTCCCCCGACGGTGCGCACCGCGTCCGCGACGCACGCAATGGCGAGACGCTCACCTTGCCTGCCGGCGTCGAGCTCGTCATCGTCTGCGCCGGCGACCGGCTATCCGAGGCGCGGCTGCTCGTCGAAGGACCTATCGATTCCTACCTGGCGCGGCACGGTCGGCCCATCACCTACGGCTATGTGTCAGGTCGGTGGCCGTTGTCGGCGTACCAAACCATCTTCGCCCGCGACCCCGGCAGCGCGGAGATGCCGAGTGCGGGCCGACCGTTCACTGCCGAGCTCATCACTGACCTTGTGACGCGCGGTGTCACCGTCGCTCCGATCACGCTGCACGCTGGTGTGTCGTCACTGGAGTACGACGAGGTGCCGATTGCCGAGCGCTTCACAGTCCCCGCGCCGACCGCGCGACTCGTCAACGCCACGCGTCGCGACGGTGGCCGCGTCATCGCGGTCGGCACGACCGTCACGCGCGCACTCGAGTCCGTCGCCGCCCCAACCGGCGTCGTCAGCGCGGGCACCGGCTGGACCGATCTCATTCTCGGTCCTGACCGGCCCGCTCGGGTCGTCGACGGACTCGTCACGGGTTGGCATGAGCCTGGCGCTTCGCACTTGTTGCTCCTCGAAGCTGTCGCGGGAGCAGAGCTTGTGCAGGACGCGTACGACGCCGCACTCGCGGAGCGCTACCTGTGGCACGAGTTCGGCGACAGCTGTTTGCTGCTGCCCGAGCGGGGCTAGGCGAGCGCGGCGCGCGCGCTCTGCAGGTCTTCGGTGGCGACGACGAGCTTGACGCCGCCGAACGTCGTGTAGGCCAGCTCGATGTTGACGTTCGCGTCGGCGAGCCGGCGGGTGAGCTCACCGAGCGTCCCAGGTTTGTCCTCGACATCGACGACCAGCACCTCGCGGGTGTCGGCAACGCCAATGCCCGCCTGCTCGAACGCCTCCTGGCAGCGTCCAGTCTCGCCGTCCTCGACAAGCACATGGACGACGCCCTTGCCCTCACCGGTGAACGCCGCCAGACCCTGGAGGTTCACCCCCGCGTCACCCGCAACCTCACCGAGTCGGGCCAGCTCACCGGGCCGGTCGGTGAGGATCACCGTCATGTCGTGCGCCACGGCGCGATCATGCCACGCGAAATGGTGTAGCGAACACACAGGCAGTTCCCAGCATCATCGGGCATGCTGCCGCGCATGACAGAGCACGTGACCCGGCGTACCGCACTGTTGGCGCTCGGCGGACTGGGCGTCCTCGTCGCCTGCGGCGGCAAGCGATCAACGACGAACGCCACACCTGCCGCGACGACGAGCACGTCCGCCACGTCCAGCGGTACGGCGACGGCATCGCCGCAGCGGGTGTCGTGCATCCTCACACCCGAGGCGACCGAAGGCCCGTTCTACGTCGCTGGTGCGCCGACGCGACGGAACGTCACCGAGGGCCAGGCCGGCACGCCGCTCGCGCTGTCCATCGTGGTCCTCGACGCAACGACATGTCAGCCGATCAAGAGTGCTGACGTGGAGATCTGGCACGCGAACGCGAGCGGCGAGTACTCCGGAGTACAGAACCAGACCGGATCAGACTGGCTGCGTGGCCACCAGATCGCCGACGCGAATGGATTGGTGACGTTCGCAACGATCTACCCAGGCTGGTACCAAGGCCGCACGACCCACGTCCACGTGATGGTGCACGTCGGCGGGTCGACCGTGCACACGGGGCAGCTGTTCTTCGAGGACGCGACGAACGCGGCCGTGTTCGCCCAAGGTGCCTACGCCTCGCGTGGGCAAGCCAGCGACACGAATGCGGGTGACAGCATCTACGGCCAGGCCGGCGGGGCAACCGCGATCGTGCCGGTGACCAAGTCGGGCTCCGGGTACGCCGGCCGCATCAACATCGGCGTCCGCACTACTTAAGCCGTCAGGTGCACGACCTGCTTCACGGGTGAGGCAGCGATGTCGGCCGCGCAGAAACGGTTGGTCACCCAGCCCTTGTTGGAGAACAACGCGGTCTGGTCGGCGTAGTGCGCCGACGTCGAGTCGGTCGAGAGCGAGTACGTCAGGATGGATCGCGCTATCGGGCACGCACTGCTGTCCCAGGTGACAGCTTGCACGTACGACGACCCGCCCTCCGGTCGGGTCACGCCGGTTCCGGAGTCCCAACTCGTCCAGATCGCGTTGAAGTTGCCGTTGGGGTCGCCGACCCCGCCGTGGAATGGGTACTTCACGCCGTTCTTCTCGACGTACTGCTGACTCCCGACGCTGACATCGAGGGGCAGGTTCGCGTCGCGCAGGTCCTTGATGGCATCACCCAGATAGGCCGTCGCCTGCGGGTTGGCCATCCGCAAGTGGTTCGGGGTATTCACTGGGTTGTTCGCATCGAAGGGGTTCCGCCACACGGTCGTCGGTCCGACGCCACCCGCAGCAGCGCCTGCGCGGTCGTACCACCGGCGGAAGAGGATCGCGCCCTTCGAGTCGACGTTCTCCTTCAGGTCCCAGTTGGCCAGCACCGTGCACGCGTTGCCGACAGCCACCGCCGAGCCGTCCGACGTCGGGATCGTGCCGCCGACATATTTCCGGCACAGCTTGACAAGGTCGTCGCGCAACAGCACGCCGGAGAACGTTGCGTCGTTGAACACCATGTTCTGCATGTCGGCGACCGTGAACCCAGCTGGACCGTTGCCGTCCGTGCCGTCAACGCGGCCTTGTGTCATCGTCAGGCCGATCCGGGTCCGCAACGACCGCTCGGTGCGTTCCGTCCCGATGATGCGCGAGAACCCTTCGAGCGGTGCCTTCGGGTTGGCCAGCCAGTAGCTGTCGTTGGAGTTGGTGACGTAGTCGTTGCGGAACATGTAGGGCAGGTGGCTCGGGCCGAACAATCCCGGTTCGATGGCATCCGGATCCGTCCCCCAGTCACACGCCACCCGGGAACCATCAAGAATGGGCAGACCCAACGCCGCGAACGTCGCCTGACCAACGGCGGTGTTGCACCGATGCGCCTTGTCATCCGTGACGTTCGGGATCGCTCCGATGTCGGCGTACAACGCCGAGCCGTTCTTGTCGGCGACGATCGTGTTGACCCATGGGATGCCCTGGTACTTCTTGAGCACGCCAAGCATGTCCTGCGCGGTCTTCGCCTTCGCGGTCTCGAGGAAGTGGTTGAACACCCGGAAGTTGTCGACGTTGGCGTCACGCATCGCGAACGCCGTGGTCGGTGTCCACGGCAGCGGTACGCCGATCAACGACGTGAACACCGGTCCATACCGTGTCCACCAAATGTCGTGCTGCTGCCCCTGGACGGTGACCGTCTTCTTCACCATCTTGGTCGGTACGCCGTCCTGGAGGTACGTCGTCGGCAAGCCCGGCACCAACGTCAACTGATACGGCGTGAAGCGAAACGCCGTAGACACCGTGTGGCTCCACGCCATCGTCGAGTTGTAACCGATGAGAATGATCGGTACGCCGAACAGTGCCGCGCCAGCCACGTTGAGGACACCCGGGATCGTGATCTGGGCCTGATAGAAGCGTTCGGTGCCGCTGTAGGGGAAGTGTGGGTTGCCGAGCAGCACGCCATGCTGCTTGTCGCGCGAGCCGCCCTTACCGATGCCGACGGCGTTGCTCCCCAGACCACCCATCGTCTTGTGCCAGTTCGTCGCGAGCAGCTTCCCCATGTCGGCGGGCTGCATCGGGGCACCAGTCGTGGCGAGCCCGCCGGGCGGGGGCGCGGCATCGGCAATGCCATCGATGATGACGTCCTGGCTCGCGAGCAGGATCAGTTGGTAGAAGCGCAGATACGCGACGTCGGTTGTGATCGGCAAGACCCATGGCTTGCCCTTGCAGGTGGGATCACTGAGTCCGTTCGTGCCGCCGACGTCTGTCAGATAGCGGTTGTAGCCCGCGACGTACCCCTTGACTGCTTGCTTGACCTCCGGAGCCGGGCCCTTCGGCACCGGACGTGAGATGAGCTCGTCGACGATGTGGTCGTCCTTCACGTGCTGCCAGAAGATGTCGGACTTCAGGTTGTTGGTCGTGACGCCATTGCCGGCTTGGAAGTAGGTGTTGTCCGGACCGAAGTACTTCGACCGCTGTGCTCTGACCGTGATGTAGCCCTCGGCCATCGTGCAGATGTTGTCCTGCGCGAACGCGTAGCCGAAGCCGTAGCCAGCACTCGCGTAGTCCTTGCCGACGATGTGCGGGATGCCGTACTCCGTGCGCGTGATCGTCACGTCGTACGTCGGTGGTGCGGCCTGCGAGGCGATCGCGCCGTAGGGCACGGCTGTCGCGATGAGGGCAACACAAAGGAGGAGGGGGATACGTGGGCGCATCGGGAGGCCTTCGACGCGGACGCGCTGGTCTCCTGCCGTTCCGGAAATCGTTATCCACAGATTGTCCCGATGGGCTAGGCAGCCAGGCCGGGGCGCGGCATGCTTCCCGGCCATGGATGACGCCCTGCTCCGCACGTTCGTGGAGGAGATCCGCGGGCGGCTCGGTCCGACCGACGAGGGCACGATCTGGGCGCTGTACGTCGATGCCCATGACCGGTCGCTGCTGGCGACGCAGGTGGACGCGGCCGGACGCTCACACAGCGGGGCCGAGCGGCTGACGGAGGTCGCCTACCTGCTGGGCAACGCGGGAGCCCACGGTGTTGTCGTCGCCGTACCCCGCCGCGACGGTCAGCCAACGCCGGCCGACCGCGAGTTCCTGCGGCGGCTTCGGGTGCTCATGGTCTGCGAGCCGACCGAGCTGCGCGACCTGCTCATCATCGGAGCCGACTCGTTCTGGTCCGCCCAGCAAGACGACCAACGCGGCGCCGTCGCCTAGCCCGTTCGCCGCTCCCCCTCTTCGACGACGGGGTTGGTCAGCCGGCGCGGCGTTCGGACCACGCGGCGGATCGGCGTACGAGTTGCTGGATCCGCTCGACCGTGTCCACGTCGAGCATGGGCGGCAAACTCGTCAGCCAGTGACGCAGTGTGCCGGGCGCGGCCACGTGCACGTCGTCGGGCTGTCGCTTGATCGCAACCCGGTCCGGATCGGCGACGAGGGCAACGACGCCGCGAGCCAACACCGGTAAGCCGAGCGCGGTCGAGAGCACGCGATCGACGCGGTTCGCTTCGCGGCGGATCTCCCGCAAGTAGCTCATCCACTCGCCGTTCACAACGAACCCGTCGCCGCGGATCCACACGCGGTCATCGCTGTGGTCGGCGGTGAGCACGGTGAAGACACCACCGGGACCAATGACCACACATTCGACGGGCGGGCGACGGTCGGCGAGGTCGACGCTGCTCACCACGACCCAACCGGATGGCAGCGCGGCGAGCTGGTCGTCGATGCGCTCGCCGGCAGCGGCCTCCCCCACCCAGGACCGGTCTTCTGGGGGCATGCCGGAACGATGGCGGCGTTCGACGCTCGGCGCGCTCATCCACTCCCCCTGGCGGTGGGTTTCGTCCTACTTATTCGGCGCACCCGGCGGCTGGCTGGAGCGCCGGGTGAAGACTTGTCCGCGTGGCAGTCGACGACGAAACCGTCCGCTTGGCCGTCTACACGGCGTTTGCGACAACCGGCCGGGCACCCGCGACCGACAAGCTCGCAGCCGAGCTCGACTTGCTGCCGGCGGAGATCACGGAGAGCCTGCGCCGACTCGCCGAGGAGCGACACGTCGTGCTCGGGGTGGACGACGAGATCGTGATGGCCCATCCGTTCGCTGCTATCCCGTTGGGTTTCGCGGTCATGGGCACGCGCACTCTGTGGTGGGGCGGGTGCGCCTGGGACTCGTTCGCGTTACCGCACCTGCTGCCCGACGAGCCTGAGGTGCTCGTTGCCACACGCTGTCCCGGTTGCGACGCCGCACTCGCGTGGGTCGTTGGTCGCGATGCACCACCGACCGGCAACGAGGTCGCGCACTTTCTCGTCCCGGTTGCGCACATGTGGGATGACGTCGTGCACACGTGTGGAAACCAGCGCCTGTTCTGCGGTGAACAGTGCGTGCAGGACTGGTTGGACCGCACGGGCAACACGCGTGGTTACGTCATGGATCTCACGACGTTGTGGCGGTTGGCACAGCATTGGTACGACGGTCGCCTCGCACGCGGCTATGTGCGTCGGGAGCCGACGTCAGCACGCGAATACTTACGAGAAGTCGGTCTCAGCGGACCGTTCTGGGGACTCGACTAGTCGGATTCGGTGAGCGTGAACTGCGTGAGCAGGACGCCGAGGCTGATCAGCTCGTCGGCGTCGTCCGGATCCTGCACGAGCGGGATCACGACCATCTCGTAGTTCTTGCGCGGACCGGGCAGCTTCCAACCCTTGGGTACGTCGAACACCCACCCGATGTCGATGCGTCCGACGTCGGGCACGTCGGTGTACGCCGCATCGACCGGCTCACCGAGCTCTTCGCGGTAGAAGTCGAGGAGACCGTCGAAGTCGATCTCTGCAGGCACCTCGCTCACCGAGGTGTCGAGCGCTTTGCTACCGCCGCGCTTCTGCACGATTGACTCGGTCCAGAACACGACAGTGCCGCTAGCCGCTCGTGACGATCTGCTCGATGCGTTCGAGCGTGCGTTCCATGTTCTTGTGCGTCTTGCTCCGGTAGCCCCAGACCAGCCGCTTGTTCTTCTCCTGGGTGATGTCCCACGACTCCCGCACGCGCGTCCCGCTCTCGGCTGGCTCGAGCTCGTATCGCCAGATGCGCCCGCCGAAGAACATGCCGCGCCACTTTCGACCACTGCCGGGACGCGCCTGCCACGCGATCCGGCGATTCGGCTCGAACTCGATGACGGTGTTGACCATGTCGTACTCGCCGCCGAACTCCATGTGCATGCCGAACTTCGACCCGAGCCCGATGGTCTCGGGGAGACTGACCTCCGGCAGATCCCTCGCGTCCCGAACCGTGCCCGAGCCGTCGATGTCTTTGTGCCGTCGGGGATCGGCGACGAGCGCGAAGATCTGCTCGGGCGGCGCGGCGATGACTCGCTCGACGGTGTCCACGAATCGCGGCATCAGGCACCGCCGGCCGTGACGAGCTTCTCGATGCGTTCGAGAGTGGCTGCCATCGCTTCGCGGGTCTTCGCGCGCGCTGGGCGCACGAGTGCCTTGATCTTTTCTTGCGAGATGTCCCAGCTCTCGCACACGCGGGTGCCGCCGTCGACAGGCTCGAGTTCGTAGCGCCAGATCCTGCCGCCGCTGAACGAGCCAACGAACGGATAGTCGGGACGCGACTGCCACGCGAGTCGCCGGTCCTTCTCGTACTCGATGACGGTGCTGACCATCGAGTAGCCAATGCCGACCTTCATGTTCATCCCGAACTTCGCACCCAGCTCGAGATGGTCGGGCAGGTTCTTTGCGTCCCGCACAGTGCCGGAGCCATCGATCTCCTTGTGCCGCCGGGGATCGGCGATCAACGCGAAGATGCGCTCAGGCGGTGCTGGGATCACTCGTTCGACAGTCTCGACGTCGTCGCTCATGGCCGGGAGGCTACGCGAGGGCCGGAATCCGGTTGAACTCGATGTTGGCGCCCTGCAACGCTGGCCCCATGGACGAGCGCGCAGTCACCTCGGCAGATGCACCAGCAGTCGCCGAGCTCTTGAAGGCGTGCGACATCGCCGTCCTGGGCCGGTGGGACTTCACGATGGTCGAGCTCGAGGCCGACCTGCGCAATGACGACCAGCACCACATCGGGTGGTACGACGACCGCGACCTCGTCGCATATGGCTGGGCGGGTGAAGGTGGGCAGAGCAGCAAGGTTCACCTCGATGCCTACGTGCATCCGGACGTCACAGATCCCGCCGTCGGTGTGCAGCTGCTGCAACGACTCGAGGAGATCGGGCTCGGTCTCGTGGCGGAGCGGGGACATGATCACGCGCTGATTGACATCGGTGTCTACCGGCAGGACGAGCGCACACAGGGTTGGTTACGCGATCGCGGCTTCACCATCGGTACGACGTTCACTCGGATGCGCATCGACGTGCCGGATCCGGTAGTCGTGCCAGATCCGCCGCCGGGTGTCGTCGTACGACGAACGTCGGGCCAGGAGGCCGACCTGCGGATTGCGCACGCGTTGCTGCAGGACGCATTCTCCGAGCATTACGGGCACCTGCCGGAGACGTTCGAGGAGTGGCGCAAGAAGTGGGACGAGCACGGTGACAACTGGTCGGAGCTGTGGCTGGCGGACGTCGACGGCGTGCCGGCCGGTGCACTCATCGGCAACGCGCAGTTCGTCGAAGACGACAACGCCGGCTACGTACGCACGATCGGCGTACTGTCCGCAGGTCGCGGCCGGGGTGTCGCCAAGCAGCTGCTGTACACGTACTTCGCGGCGTCCCAGGAAGCCGGCCGGGAAGCCGTGCTGCTGCACGTCGATGTGGCAAACGTCACGAACGCGCTCGCGCTCTATGAATCGGTCGGCATGCGGTCGATCCTGCAGATTGACGCGTGGGCCAAACGGTCGCCTATTCTCTGACGCGGGGAGGCGCACATGTCTACGTTCGACATCGACAACTTTGTCGCTGACTGCCGTCTCGCGCTGGACGATGCCGACCCGCGCGGAGCGACCCGCGAGCTGATGATCCGCACGATGGAGGACCGCAGCAGTGTCGCCGCTGCGCTGGGAGCAGAGGTCGGCGGTCTCAACGTCATTCACTCGTCACCCGACCTCACGGTCCTCAATGTCATCTGGGCGCCTGGCATGTTTCTCTTCCCGCACGACCATCGGATGTGGGCGGCAATCGGCATCTACCAGGGCAGGGAAGACAACACGCTCTACCGTCGCGGCCCGGAGTCCATCGCGGCTGCCGGCGGACGCGAGCTCAACGACGGCGGCGTGCTCATGCTCGGCAAAGACGCCATCCACTCGGTGGAGAACCCGCTGTCACGGTTCACCGGCGCGATCCATGTCTACGGCGGCGACTTCATCAACGAACCACGCAGCCAGTGGGACCCCGACACGTTGATCGAGCAGCCGTGGGATCTGGACGAGGTGCGGCGGCAGTTCGCCGCTGCCAACGCTGAATGGGCAAGCCAACTAGGACAGGACCTCGACGAGCACGTGTCCTGATCCACAGCCTGCGACTCAGGCATGGCGACGCGGCATGAACCGTCGTACCGTTGCTTCATGGTCATCGCCTGGGTGCTGGTCGGCGTGCTGAGCACGGCCGTCTTCAGCGCGCTCGGGCTGCTTGCGACAGCACTGTTCCAACTCCGCGGCGAGATGCATCAGTTGAGGGTTGAGCTGCGCAGCGAGATGCACGCTGGCGATGCCAGCATCCGCGACGAGATCCGCGCAGTCGATGCTGGTCTGCGCGCGGAGATCCGAGCCCTCGGCGATCGACTGGCGGCCGCCGGCGCCTAGAACGCCACTGGCAGAGCTTGGAGTCCCCAGACGGCTGAGCCGATGCGCCATGGTGGATCGCCGGCAAGCGTGAGATTCGGGAAGCGCGCGGTGAGCGAGCCGATTGCGACCTGCATCTCCATCCGCGCAAGACCGGCACCAATACAGAAGTGCGCACCGTGACCGAACGCCAGATGTGGGTTCGGTGACCGCGCGAGGTCGAGTGAGTCCGGGTCGGCGTACACGGACTCGTCGCGGTTGGCGGACCCGATACCTGGTACGACGAAGTCGCCCGGCTTGATGTCCACGCCCGACAGCGTGATCGCCTGTTGCGCACACCAGGGCAGCGATGTGCCGCTGGCGAGTGAGATTGTGCGCAGCATCTCCTCGACCGCGGTGTCGACGAGCTCGGGCTGTTCGTGCAGCTGCTTCCACCCGCCGGGTTCGAGCAGCAGCTTGTAGACCGACTTGCCGATCATGTGTGCGGTCGTCTCGAATCCGCCGACAAGCAAGCCGATCGACAACGCGACGACCTCGTCGTGCTCGAGCCGGTCGTTGCCGTCATCGAACGTCGCGAGCGCCGAAAGCAGGTCCTCCTGCGGGAGGGCGCGGCGCTCGTTGATGAGGTTGCCGAGGTACGCCGAGAGGTTCGTGAACGCGCCGATGACCTCATCGATGCTGCGCCCGCTGGTCAACCCTTCGGACATGAAGGCGTCACTCCACCCGCGGAACGTGTCGCGGTCCTCATACGGCACGCCGAGCAGCTCGCAGATCATGCCGATCGGCAGCGGGAGAGCGAGCGACTCGATCAGGTCTGCGGTGCCGCCGGCGACCTCGATCGCGTCGAGGAGCTCGGCCGTGATCTCGAGGGCACGGGGGCGCAGTGCTTCGACGCGACGCGGCGTGAACACCTTGCCCACAAAGGACCGCAGCCGCTTGTGCTCCTCGTCGTCCATCGAGTTGAGCGTGCCGGGCTGTACGAGCACGACCGAAGTCACACGTGGTGCGCGCTCGTCGGTGGTGCCGCGGCGGCAGAACGCCGGGTGGTCGTAGACCGTCTTGACGTCGTCGTGCTTGGTGACGACCCACGCCTCTTCGCCGAACGGCAGCCGCACCCGCGCAACGGGCTCCTCATGGCGCAACCGGTCGAGCGCCGGGTCGATGTCGAGACTCGGCCCCTCGACGGTCGGGAACTTCGTGACATCGTTGTCAGTCATCGGAGGGTGGCTCCTCCATCGACACTGATGATCTGCCCGTTGATCCACGCCCCGTCATCGGACATCAGGAACGCCACCATTCCGGCGATGTCCTCCGGATAGCCGAGCCGCTCGCTGCGTGTGCCCGCGAGTGCGAACTCCTGGAACTCGGTGCCGATCGTGTCGTAGACGTTCGGGCTGAGCACGAGACCGGGCGCGATCGCGTTGGCGCGGATCCCCTTCTTGCCCCACTTCGACGCCACGTGGCGCGTCAGCGCGGTGATGCCGGCCTTCGCTATGGCGTACGACGGGCGCTCCGGCTCACCGATGTAAGCCGCAGCCGACGTCGTGTAGACCATCGCGCCCTTGCGCTCGAGCAGGTGCGGCAAGGCCGCCCGCGTGCAGAGCACGTGACCGCGCAGGTTGACCGCGATCGTGCGGTCGAAGATCTCGAGGTCGACGTCGAGCACATCACTGTCCTGACCGATGATCGACAGGTCCGCGGCGTTGGCATGGAAGCCGTCGATCCCGCCGTACGTCGACAGCGCAAGCTCGACGAGCGCCTGCACCGAAGTCTGGTCGGAGATGTCGACCGGCGTTGCGACCGCCGTACCGCTGTTGCTCTCGATCTCCTTGACGACGGCTGCTGCGGCGTCGCCGTCGAGGTCACCGACGACGACGTTCGCGCCTTCGCTGGCCAAGCGAAGCGACGTCGCCGTACCGATACCGCCCGCGCCACCGGCGATGACGACGGTCTTGCCGTTGAGTCCGCGCATGTCAGCTGACCGGGTGCGCGGGCTCGACAGCGAAGTTGTTGAAGAGCACGCGTTCGGCGTACCACGTGTTCCAGTGCTCGGTGAGGTAGGCGATCTTGCCGTCGTCGTTGAAGCGGAACACGAAGCAGTAGACGTTGCGGTAGTCCTGACCGCCGAGCGTCTTGGACGTCTGCGTGTGTTGGCGCATGACGTAGTCGCCGTCGGCGAGGACGACTACGTCGGAGAAGCGGTTGGTCATCAGGTCATAGGAGTCGATGCCGGTGCCGGGATGCGCCTGGCCCGAGCCGTAGAGGATGCGCTTGATCGCCTCGATGCCCTTGTGCTCGGTCTCGCCGACATTGCCGGGGATGAGCGGCAAGCCGTTCCACCACACCGCGTCGGCGGCGAACAGTGACGCGCGGTCGAGCTCCGGTCCGGCTTCGAACATCGCGTTGACGCTGTCGATGTTGCGTTTCTCGGTCGGTGTGTAGTCGGGCATCGTTGTGTCCTCGCTACCAGTGGTTCCAGTGGATGGATTCCTCGGACTTGCTGCGATCGGCCGGTGAGAAGTTGGTGCCGATTGTGTACGCAACCGGGAACAGCCCGGCCTGCGTGACGCTGTCATAGGGAATGCCGAGCAGCTCGGCCATGTCCTTCTCGCGACGCAGGTGCAGCGTTGTCCACGCGCTGCCGAGACCGCGCGAGCGTAAGGCGAGCATGAAGTTCCACACCGCGGGGAGCACCGAACCCCACCGGCTGGCTTGGTCGAACGTGGTTGCCAGCTGGTCCATGCGGCCGGCGACGGTCGGTACGACGAGGACGGGCACGTCCTGCAGGTGCTCGACGAGGTAGTAGACGCTCGCGCCGATACGCGCCTGACCCGGTGTATCCGGGTACGGCGATGGCTCCGTGCTGGCCGCGGATGTCGCGAGCTGATCCTCGAGGCCGCCGCGGTAGATCTCGGCCATCTCCTTGCGTACGCCGGGATCGTCGACGATCACCCAGTTGTAGGCCTGGAGGTTCGAGCCGTTCGGTGCCTGGAACCCGATGCGCAGACACTCCTCGACGATGCTCCGCTCGACCGGCCGGTCGAAGTCGAGACGTCGGCGTACCGAACGAGTCGTGGTGAGCAACTCATCGGTGGTGAGTGGCACGTTCGAGAATTTAGGTTCATGATGAACCTATGTCAACGCAGGTGGACCGCGGGGTCCGGAGGGCCGAGTCGCTGGCCCAGGTCGATGCGGCGCTCACCCGGATCGGTCGGGTCGCTTCGAGCCGACGGTCGGCGCAGTTGCGGGCGGAACGAGCCGGTTTGTCGCTTTCCCCGCTCAGCGTGACCGTGTTGGCCTCTATATATAGGCGTGGTCCGGTCAACCTGCGCGCGATCGCAGCAGCGGTCGATACCCAGCCGTCACGCGTGAGCAAAGAGGTCAATGAGCTGCGCCGGCTCGGTCTGGTGAACGCCCGCGTCGATCCCGAGGACGCGCGCGCGACCCTGCTCACGGTCAGCGCGGCCGGACGGCGGGCATTCGAGCGCTACCGACGCGCGGCCGACGTACTGCTTGCCGAGGTTCTGAGCGGCTGGCCGGATGACGAGTTGACCGCGCTGGCGACGACACTGCAACGGCTCGCGCAGGACTTCAGCCGCTGACGCTGCGCGCGACGTCGATATCCAGCCCAGCTGACCTAGGCCCTCCGCCGCCCTCTGCCCTGCTTCGCTGGGAGAACCAGAGCAGAGGAGTCGCCCCTCGGCCTGCCCCCCCGCTGACATAGTTGCGCCGTGACGTACGACGCCAACGGCAAGCGCGTGCTCGTGACGGGTGGATCCTCCGGCATCGGAGCCGCCTTGGCTGAGCGGCTGGCTGCCGCCGGCGCGACCGTCGCACTGACGGCGCGGCGCGAGGACCGGCTCGCTGAAGTGCTCGAACGCTGCCGCAAACACAGCCCCGATTCGCAGTCCTTCGTCTGCGACATGGTCGACCCGGCACAGGTAAATGCGCTCGCGGGGTGGGCGGTCGATGACTTCGGTGGCGTCGACATGCTCGTCAACAACGCCGGCATCCCCAAACGCCGACACGTCACGAAGCTCGACCAAGCGACCGTCGAACACGTGATGCGGGTCAACTACCTCGCGCCGGTGCAACTCACGTTGGCGTTGCTTCCCCATCTGCTAGCCCGCGACAACGCGCGCATCATCAACGTCTCGTCGGTCGCGGCGACGCTGTCGTCACCAGGCGAGACGGCGTACAGCGCATCGAAGGCTGCCCTGGCGGTGTTCTCCGAAGCGATGGCGGTCGACCTCTGGGACAGCAGCATCATCAAGATGCTCATCGTCTATCCGGGTGTCGTCGACACCGAGTTGTTCACGATCCCCGACAACGACCCGCTGCCGGACGCGATCCCGAAGATCACGGTTGACGAGATGGTCGACGGCATCATCGACGCGCTTGACCGCGACGCACTCGAGGTCTACGTCCCCGGGTGGTTCAAGGACCTCGTCACCAACAAAGTGGCCGACCCACAGCAGTTCCTCAGTGGAACTGCCGAATGGGTCCGCACCCACTAACCCGTCAAACTTCGTCGTGCTGGCTCGGCACACGGGACTGCACCTCGATCTGGCGTGAAGCGTGAGCTACCTCGCCGGCATGGCCTCGTTGGGAGCGACCAGCTTGAACTGCGCGCCAGTCGAGTCGGTTGCCGTTGCGAGCCGACCGTACGGCGTGTCCTCGGCCGGCACCACGATCGAACCGCCGAGCTCCACGGTCTTCGCGAGTGCGGCATCGGTGTCGTCGACACCGAAGTAAACCGACCAGTGCGCGGGAATGCCCTCGGGCAAGAATGCGGAGGCATCCATCACTCCGGCCAGCCATCCCTCGCCGTCGGCTTTCTTCACGGTCGAGTAACGGAACTCCGGGGTGTCACTGACGACATCGGTCTCCCACCCGAACACGTCGCGGTAGAAGTCCATTGCGGCCTGATAGTCGCGGGTGTGCAGCTCGAACCAGCTCGGCGTACCCGCCTCGCCGTGCAAACCAAATCCCTTGTGCAGACCGGGCTGCCAGACACCGACGGCCGCGCCACTTGCGTCGGTCACGAAGGCCATCGTGCCGAGGTCGCCCACCGGCATCGCCGGGACGTGGATCTGCCCGCCGTGCGTTTCCACGGCTTCGAGCGTCTTCGCCGCGTCATCGCTCGCGAGGTAGATCGACCATAGGTCGGGCAGGCTCGCCTGGTCGGATCCCTTGGCCATGCACCCGGCTATCCGTACGCCGTCCTTGGAGTAGTTGATGTATCCGCCGAACTCTTCATTCGGGTCCTCGGCCTCCCAGCCGAACAGCGCCGTGTAAAACGCTCGGCTGCGTTCGGTGTCGGACGTCATCAGTTCGACCCAACACGGCGCTCCAACGGGTGCGGTCTCTCGTGCCGGCATGGTGGTCTCCTCGTTCGCAGAGCTCCAAAGACTGTCACCAACTAGGACGTTCGGGCGGGCCGAAACTCATCGCGGTCGGCGGGCCAGGCCAGCCAATACAGTGAGCGGGAGCGGAGGGGGATAACGATGGCCACACTGCGGGTCGCCGCTGTGCAGGCGGCGTACGTGCTCATGGACCGCGACGCGACGATCGACCGCGTCGGCGAGCTGACCGCAAAAGCGGCTGCGCAGGGAGCGCAACTGGTCGTCTTCCCTGAGGTGTTCGTGCCCGGCACGCCAATCTGGATGGACACCCAGCCGATCTGGGCAGGCGACGACGCGTGGTTCCGGCTGCTCGCGGAGAACGCGATCGTCATCCCCAGCGCCGCGACCGATCGGCTGGGCGAGATTGCCCGCACGCATGGGGTGTGGCTCGTCGTCGGCGTCGAGGAACGCGAGCAGCACGGCGGGACGATCTACAACACAGTCCTCTACTTCTCCGCCGAGGGCACGCTCGTCGAGCGTCATCGCAAGCTCATGCCGACGGGGGCCGAACGCACCGTGTGGGGTATGGGGGACGGGTCGACGCTACGCGCTGTCGACACACCGTTCGGGCGGATCGGCGGGCTGATCTGCTGGGAGAACTACATGCCGCTCGCGCGGTTCCACATGTATGCGCAAGGCGTCGATGTGTGGCTCGCACCCACACTCGCCACCGGTGACGGCTGGATCGCGACACTGCGACACATCGCGCGGGAGAACCGGATGTTCGTCATCGGCGTCAACCCGGCGCTGCACGTCGACCAGATCCCCAGCGACTTCCCGGACCGGGACCGGTTGGTGCCCGCGGCGTTCCGCGAGGAGAACGGCGACTGGGTGGAGCCGGGCAACACCGCCATCGTCGGGCCCGACGGCAACCTGATCGCTGGTCCGGTGCGTGAGCAGGAAGAAACGCTCGTCGCCGACCTCGACCTGGGCGATGTGCTGGCCGCGCGCCGCTTGATGGACCCGATCGGTCACTACAGCCGGCCGGACGTGTTCCGGCTCTACGTCGACACGTCACCACGGCCGGTCGTCAGCGAGATGCCGAAGCCGGAATGATGATGGCGTGGCGACTGAGGTAGTAGTCCTCGGCGCAGGGTTCGGCGGCTTGGAGCTGTCGACCCGGCTGTCCGAGGCCGTTGGCGACCGCGTGCACGTCACGCTGATCGACAAGAGCGACTCGTTCGCGTTCGGGTTCTCCAAGTTCGACGTGATGTTCGGCCATCGCCGTCTGGACGAGGTGCGCGCCTACTACCGCGACATCGTCAAGCGCGGGGTGGAGTTCAAGCAGGAGACGGTGACCTCGATCGACCCGCACACACGACGCGTGGTGACGGACGCTGCGGCGTACGACGCGGACATCCTCGCCATCGCGCTCGGTGCTGACTACGACACCGCCGCGACACCGGGTCTCGATGAGGGTGGTCTCGAGTTCTACTCCTTCGCCGGTGCCGCGAAAGTGCGCGACGTGCTGCCGACGTTCAAATCCGGTGTCGCCGTGATCGCCGTGCTAGGCCCGTTCTTCAAGTGCCCGCCAGCGCCCAACGAAGCGGCGCTGATGCTGCACGACTACCTGGTAGGCCGCGGTGTGCGCGACGCCGTCGACATCCACCTGATCACGCCGATGCCGATGCCGATCCCCATCTCCGAGGAGACGTCCACGTCGATCGTGTCGCTGCTGTCCGACGCCAACGTCCATTACCGGCCGAAGACGTGGGTGTCGCATCTCGACCCGGCCGCAAAGGTCGTCCACCTGCGCGAGGGCGACCCCATTGACTACGACCTGTTCTTGGGGATCCCCGTGCATGTCGCGCCGCAGGTCGTCGTGGAGTCGGGACTGACCGAGGACGACGGCTGGATCGCGGTGGACACGGCTACGTTCGCGACGAAGTTCCCGGACGTGTATGCCGTCGGCGACGTCACGAATGCGCCGGTCCCGCGCGCCGGCGTGATGGCGGAGGGTGAGGCGACGACGCTCGCGGACACGTTGATCTCGCAGCTCACCGGTGGGCCAGCGCCGGCAGCGTTCGAGGGCGCCGCGGTCTGCTACATCGAGACCGGGGGCGGTGAGGTCGCGCGCGTCGACGTGAACTTCCTCGCGGGATCCGCGCCAACCGCGATCTTCCAACCACCGTCGACCGCGGCGGCGCAAGAAAAGCGTGAGTTCGCCACAACGCGGCGGGCACGTTGGTTCGGTTACACCGACTGAGAGGACGACCATGCCGTTGGCTGACTTTGAGGTGGGCGCTGCTGTCGCGGTGACCGACATCGCCCGCGCGCGCCGGTTCTACGAGGACACGCTCGGGCTACCCGTCGACATCGACTCCGGTGACCACGTTCGTTATCGGTGCGGCGGCAACACCACGATCATGGTGTTCGTTTCGCCGTACGCCGGAACAGCGAAGTCGACCCAGGCCGGCTGGGGCATCTCCGACCTCGAGGCAGTCGTCGACGAGCTCGCCGCGCGCGGGGTGACGTTCGAGCAGTACGACGAGGGCCCCATCAAGACGGACGCGAAGGGGATCGCGAGTTTCGACGGGGGTGCGAAGGTCGCCTACTTCGCCGACCCGGACGGCAACATTCTCTCCCTCGCGCAAGCGCCAACCAACTGACTCCGAGCAATAGCGAGCCGCGCCCGGTCCCCCACCCGGGCGCGGCCCACCGCGTTGCGCAAACGCGGATCAGCGATCGATCCCTCGGTTAGGCATTAGCGCAACTCACCTTGGGGTTCCAGTCGTCGAACATGCCGCGCGAGTTCTTCTCGAAGATCCACGCGTGCAGTTCGTAGAAGTCCGGCAGCCCGTAGCGGTTCCCCTCGTGGACCAGTGAGAACTGCCGCCCGAACAACGATGGCGGTGCGCTGTGACCGGCCTTCGTCCAGTCGGCCTTCACAACGACGTACTCAACGGCGACCAGCTTGAGCGTGCCGTTTTTCTGCGGCTCGTAGATGACGAGCTCTGGTGCCGTCGCGTTCTCGGTGGCGTCCTTGACCCGGTCACCATTGACGTAGTGGATGCCCATACCGCCGGCCGGGTCATCGATGCACGCGATGCCCTTAGTGTCTTTAAGCTCGCCGAAACCGTCACGCTTCGCGACGGCGACATCCTTGTACTGGGCGTTTGCTTTCTTGACCTCTTTGGTGTCCTTTTCCGCAGTTGACGCTGACGACGACGTCACCGCGATGGTCACGCTCACGGCTGCAGCGATGGCGACGGCGACGCCGCCGGCAAGGAGTGCGCCGCGCTTGTTCCTGATGTTCATGACCCCTCCTGCACCTGGTAGACGGCGTCCGCGACCAGGCCGTGCGCCTCGCGGTGCACGGTGTTCGCGGCAGTGGCGGATGGTGCCTCGACGAGGCAGAAGATCTTTCCGTCGCCCTCGTTGACCCAGTAGCGCAAGTACTTCACGTCGTACGAAGCCTGCGTCTGCAGGTCGGCGAGGTGTGCTTTGGCGACGTCGTCGACGCTGACGCCCCCGTCGATCGTGTGTACGTCCATGTACAGCGGCATGGCTGCTACTCCTCGTCTAGTCGTTCGGTGGAGCTCGAACGCTAGGAGCGCAGAACGGCGAATTTGAGGGTAAAAGCCACCTAACTTGGACGGGCTAGGTACCTAGATTGCAGTAACACCGGAATCGCTCCAGACGTGCCGACAAGCCGCGCCTGCTCCCCCTGCAGACGCGGCTCGTCGTCCCCCGTGTGTCAGCGCCGGCAGCCCCGGCGTTCTTCGGAATGGTGCGCAGACAGCAAGGCCGTCGACAGGACCTCGTTGCCGATCGCACGACCTGCGCTAAGCCCAGCCTCGTTGCTGAACGGGAAGTGCTGTCCGCCCAGCACCCGTGACCAGCCGGCTTCGGTCGCAGCCTGCGAGAAGCTGCCGTAGGTCCGCGGGCCCGTGCCGACATCGTCGGTGTCCAACGAGAACGTCAGGTTGTCGGTGCAGAAGAAACCCGCCAACACCGTCGCACCCGCGGCGCTGAACGTGCTGTGTCCGGAGTAGTGCTGCGGCGAGCTGCCGACCTGCTTGGCGCGCGCGGTCCACGTCGGGACACCCTGCGTTGCGCCGTTCGGGTCATCATCACCGTGCTGAATCGCGACCTGCGGCCGCCAGTGCGTGTAGACCCACTTCGTCTGGTACGTCGCCGGCACGGTGTCGGCCATCGCCATCGACTCCAACGCGAACAG
The DNA here is from genome assembly GCA_033851265.1 of Frankiales bacterium. Lineage (GTDB taxonomy): Bacteria > Actinomycetota > Actinomycetes > JAWWOW01 > JAWWOW01 > JAWWOW01. Next base: position 236,022 of record JAWWOW010000003.1, on the reverse strand, counting down.
CCGCGCAGTGTCAGCCAGGGAGAGCCCGCGGTCGGCCGAGACCGTCTGCGCGATCTGCAGCCATGCACCGGCCGGCTGGTCGGTCTTGCCCCCGAGCGCCCAGAAGTTGTACGTCTCGGTCGCGCCGGCAATCGGGTTGTTCAGGTCGCCGTAGTACTTCACGGCGTCATACCCGGCGGCATACTCGGCGCTGTCGAGAGTCGGCGGACCACCGTCGACGTAGGAATATGGATCGGCGACAGCGAACGGCGCCAGGTGCCGCGGTTGCGAGCCCCACGTGCCCTCCCACTGGCCGACGGCGTACGGCAGCGTCTGCGTCTCGCTGCCAGAGATCCCGTCGTTGCTACGCGCGGCAAGAACTCCGGATGCCACCTGCTGACCCCAGGCGCGCCCCTTCTCGGCCTGCCGTGCTGAATCGGCATTGCTGATGTCAGTCGCCAGCTGCGCGTCATACGACGATGTGTGGTCCGGGTACAGCGCAACGAGTACGTCGTGAGCCGCCGCCGCAGCGGCAACCTCCGCGTCACCCGAGCTGTTGCCCTTCGGCGGAACGATCGCGGACGAATGTGAATGACCCTTGCCCGCCAGCCCGTTCACCGCGTCGTACATCGCGGCGTCGACCATCGCGTAGGTGCGCGCGGCTTTCGCGTCGGTCATCGGTGTGGTGTCGCGCACCGCGGTCATCGCCAGTCCGGTCCAGGTGCGGATGACCGTGCCGTCGTCCTTGGAACTCGCCAGTGCTTGCCCTGCGAGCGTGACCCCGGCCACGCTCAGCAGCGCCGCGATGGTCGCGACTCCGCGCACGGCAGTCTTGGATTCCCCCAACATGTGGCTCTCCCTTGATCGAGTGGAGCTCGAACGTTAGGGGCGGAATCGGGCAAAATCGATGGGAAATATCACCCATCTTGCGACGATTGGTACCTAGATTGCGGGGGCTTCGAGCCCCGCTGCCTCGAGCAGGCCCGCGTCGGCGGCCTTGCGCGCGGCCTCACGTCGCGAGCTGACGTTCAGCTTGCTGAGGACCGAGGACACGTGGTTGTCGACGGTCCTCTCCGCGATGAAGAGCTGGCCTGCGATCTCAGCGTTCGTCATCCCGGTGCAGAGGTGCGCGAGGACCTCCCGCTCACGTGCGGTAAGCCCGAATTTGTCCGCGCGGGTCGCTGGCCGGGCGCCGCGAGGGATCGCCCGGATGCCCCGCTCCCGCATGATCGCTTGCGCCTGCGCGAGGGCCGCGGTTGCGCCGAGTCCATCCAGCAACACAAGAGCCTCACGCAGCGCGTCTTCGTCGGGTGAATCGAGCAGCGCGAGCGCAGCGTCGTACTTGCAACCGAGGCTCAGCCACGCGTCGGCCGCGCCGCGCCAGTCGCCGCTGATCAGCAACGCGTACGGCGGCGCGAGGCGCGAAAGTTCGACGGTGTCGACCCCGAGTCGCCTCGCCCAGGACGCCATCCACCCCTGCATCCACGCATCGCACTTCGACGCCGGCTCGATGCCTGCCAGCACTGCCTGCTTGGCCGCCTCCGTGTCACCGGTTAGCCAGGCAAGCTCGGCGCGGGTGACATGGGCCTCAGCGATGTACGGCGCTTCCCCACCCGCGACCGCGTTCTCGAGCGCCTCATCGGAATACGTCCCGACGTCGGACTTGCCGCGGCGCGCACGCAAACGTGCCAGGCTGGTGAGGGTCGCGATGCGGTTGACCGGAGAGACGTCGCCACGCGACAGCACTTGCTGATCCAACGTCTCCACTTGGTCCCACTGGCCGAGCTTCTCGTAGATGTAGGACTGGGCCCCCCGCAAGCACCAGCTGTAGGTCGGCATGTCGTGTTCGAGCACGTAAGCAAGGCCCTCGTCGAACCAGCGCTGTGCAGCAACGAATCGATGCTCTTCGGCTGCTGCCGAGTGCAGGTTGACGTAGGCGCGACCGGCCTCGTTGCTGTGCTCACCAGCAAGGGCAATGTCGAGCGCTCGCTCGACTAGCTCGTGTCCCGTTCCGTACTTGAACTGCGCAGAACCCTCAGTGTTCAGTGCATAGCTGAGGACCGTGGTTGAACCGAGCTTCTCCGCCAGTGCGACCGCCTTGCGCGAGAACTCGATGGACTCGGTCTCGTCGACGTGCATCGTGACCGCGCCGGCCATGGCGTAGGCCCAGGCAAGCTCTTCGGTCGGCGGGAGTGCTTCGAGGACCTCGAGGGCTGCGCGGCCGTGCGCCGCTGACTCCTCGCCACGGCAGAGTCGCCACATCGCTTTGGCAAGCAGGTAATGCACCTCGCCGACGCGGACGAGGTCGCCGACCTCACGCCAGAGCTCGAGCGCTGCCTGGAGCGCGTCAGCGGTCATTTCCCAGCGGTCGATCAGCGCGCCTTCAGCAGCCAACGCAAGAAGGAGGCGCGCGCGTATCTCCGGCTCGGCCGTGTCCGCGAAGCGAATCGCTCGCTCGAACTGCGCCGCCGCCTCCCGGTGCGCTGCCAACTCAGAGGCGCGCTGTCCCGCGCGCGGCGCGTGTCGCAGCACGGCGTCGCCGTCACCGGCGCCCTCGGCGTGGTGGGCGAGGCGCGCGTCGTCGGTGATCTCCGCTTTCAGTAACACCTCGAGGATGCGCCGGTGCAGTTCGGTACGCCGATGTGCCGGCAGCGCTTCCTCGACAGCCATCCGCGCGATCTCGTGCCGGAAACGCAATTCCGAGCCGTCGGAAACGAGCGCGCCCGACGTGAAGCATTCGTCGATCGCACTGCCGAGCACGTCGGCGACATCGACGAGGGTGTCGACGTCGACCTTCATTCCGATGACGGCGGCCGCCTCGAGAGCATGGCGCGCGCCGTCGGACAAATGCGCGACGCGCGCGAGTACGGCGTCGCGCGCCGACAAGGGAATCTCCCCCGGGCCGGCTGCCAGCACCTCGGTGACGAGGAACGGGTTGCCGCCCGTCAACGCGAACAGCTGCTCGGCTTCGACCGACGTTCCCGTCGCGAGTCGGCGTACGGCGTCCTGCGACAACGGGGGCAGACCCGCCCGCCGGGTCGATCGCTGCGTCGCGAGCTCGCCGATGGTCATGCGCAAGCGGTGGTTGGCGGCCAGACCGTCGTCCCGGTAGGTGACGAGGATCAGGGCTCGCGCTGCGCGGAGTCGCGTGCCGAGGAAGCGGAGCAGGTCGAGGGTCGACTCATCGGCCCAGTGAATGTCTTCGATGACCAGAATCGTCAGCTGCTCGCTGTCGGCCAGCTCGTCGAGCACAAGTCGGAAGAGTCGTTCGCGCGGAGCGTCGTTCTCGCACGCGTCGGCCAGCTCGCCACCGGCGTCGGCGGCGATGTCGAAGAGCGGTCCAAGTGCGCGCGGGGTGAAGGCGCCGTCGCACGAGCCCCACAGCCAGCGCGCATCCGTGAGCTGATCGCGCAGCGCTTCGACGAGTGAGGTTTTGCCCACGCCGGCCTCGCCGGCGACCAGCACGAGACGGCTATCTCCCCCTCGTGCGGCCTCGGCGTACTCCGTCAGGGACTCGAGGAGCCCCTCCCGCTCCAGCAGCACGAAGCCACTGTGACTCATCGAACCGGAGGAGTCGAGGCCCCACGGCGTCCGCAGGCTTGTACGGCGGCGTTAGTTTGGCCACACGTCGTTGTCGAGCAGCACCCGACGTCGCTCGGTCGCTGAGATCCACACCGCTTCGCCACGCTCGAGGTCAATCACGATATGAGTGGGCACGGCCCCATGCTCCTGCCCCGCGTTGAACAACCACGTCGTGCCGAGCCGCTGCGCCCAGCCACCACCCTCGGCGAATGGAGCCTGGTGGATGTGCCCCGTCAACACGAGGTCGGGATGAAACCGCGGGATCCACTCCGCGAGCGCCTCATCGCCGTACTCCCGCCGTCCGTCCCACGACAGCGGCGATCCCGATGGCGGAGCGTGATGCACCCACACCCATCGCTTCTTTGGCAGCGCGGCGTCGGCGCTGATCTTTTGCTCCAGCTCCGCGCGTCCGATGGGGCCGTCCCACCACGGGCAAACGGAGAACAACGTGTCGTCAACGAGCAGCGCGTCCCCGTCGACGTGGACACCGCCGCCGCTGAGGACGGCTAACCAGCCGGCTGCCTTCTCGCCCGCCGCGTTTCGGCCGTCCAGGTCATGGTTGCCCGACGACGTCAGTAGCGGCTTGAGCAGAGCCAGATCTCGAAGCTGCGCGGACACCGCGAGTGCCTGCGCCTCGAGGGGTACGGCGGATCGAATGTCGAGCATGTCGCCGGCAATGACGACGACGTCGACATCATCAGCCGCTGTCGCGATCCAGTCGAACTGACGTAGCCGGTAGTGCAGATCCGATACCAGCAGGATTTTCATGCTGGTCAGTACGGCGCTTCGCGCTCACGGTCAGACCCGGGATCTGCCACCGCGCCTTGATGGACAACCAGGGACTCGAGAACGACATCAACGAGCCCGAGATGGCCGTCGCCGCCGGCGTACTGCTGTTTGACATCCGCGAGGTACTTCGTGAGTGCGTCGAGTCGACGCGCGAGCGTGGTGGCGACTTCTATCGCAACGGCAGGACTCTCGCGGAAGAAGGCCTGCGGGTCATCTGTCACGCGGAAGGTGCAGGTGCCCCGCGCCCGGACCGTTGCCGTCGACGCCGAGTCGAGTAGCGCGGCAACCTCACCGAAGATGGCACCGGCTTGGTCAATGACCGACACCCGTACGCCGTCCCGGCTGACCTCGACGGTGCCGCTGGTCAATACGAGCAGTCGACCGTCGCGCACTCCTTCGGCGAGTACGTCGACGCCGTCCTCATACGTAATCTCTGGGAGACGCTGCGCGGCGACGAGCATGACCTCGTGCAACCCGACCCGCCTCCGATCCACCGTGGTGCGCGGACCCTCGCACGCGCGTGTTACGGGTGTGTGTCGCGGCTGCGCATTACGGCGTACGTCCGAGGAATGCAACCAGCTGCTGCGTGACGGTCGCCTCGTTGTCCGCGGGAATCGCCTCGGCGAATCGGCCGATGCGGAGTTCCGGTGTGACGACCTGCTGCGACGCTTCCCAAGCCGCGGTCGCGACATCGACGGGCAGCTCAGCTGGCTGCCCTGTCGCATTAGCGAGATCCCAGCTGTGCGTCGCGATGTCGAGCAGGTTGATGCCGGCGAAGGCACGCCCCGGCATCGTGCCGGCGCCGCCAGTGATGGTCTGGTCGAGGGCGCCGGGTGCCCGCCACACGGAGAGGTTTTCTGCAGTGGCCTTCTCGAACTGTTGCGCGGTGTCCGGACCGATCTGGATCTCATCCGGCGGCCGTCCACCGGCTGCCGCGCCGATGATGACCACTGTGCCGTACATGTGCTCGATCAGGTCGCGCACCTTCCACTCGCTGCACGGAGTCATCGCGTCGAACTGATCAGGACGTACGCCGGCCATGACCCTGTTGGCGTGTTGGTACGTGCGGTCGAGTGCGTCGATCAATTCCACGGGACGCCTTCAAATCCTGGGTGCGGTCAGGGGCACGATTCGCCGAGCTTAACGACGCCAAAGTCGATGTTGCTATCCGGCGTGATCTTCGCTCCTGGCGGAACATTCTGGCTGCAGACGTTCCAGTTGCGATCCAGTAGCTGCATGCGGTTCTGACCGCTGACGTCATGTGAGTCGGTGAACCAGATGCCGTCGTGCGTAATCGATTGAATCGTGTCCTGTGCTGTCTGTAGGTCCTTGCCACGCAGGTCTGGCATGACCCACGAAGGGCCGGCAACGGTTCCAGTCGCAGCCTTCGGCGCAGCACTCGGCTTACTCACCTTCGGGGCTGCAGCCTTGGGTTGAACCGGCGCAGCCGCCTTGGGCTGAGCCGGCGCACTACTCGCGGCTTGAGTGCCGGTGGACGCTGCCGGCTCGGTCTTGGTACCGGACCCACTCGCGGCACTCGCGATGATCGACACGAGCAGGACTAGGGCCACGATCCCACCCGCAATGCTCAGACCCTTGTGGCGCGAGGGCCAGCTCGGTTGACCTTGCGGCGAAGCCCAGGGCGTTGGCGGTATGGGCGGAGCGCCGGAGGGCAATGGCGCTGTTTTCAATTGTTCTTCGTTGGACTCAGATGGCTCAGACAGCGGAAGTGAGGCACCCGCGACCGGCGTCTCGAGCGACACTCCGCATTGTGCGCAGAAGCGGCCGGTCGAGCTCGCAGCCCCACAGCCGGAGCAGAAGGCTGCTGTGTCCGACTGCGCTTCGTCTGGACGCCGCTGCGCTGGGACGACTACCTGTGGTTTCTGTTTCGAGGCGACATATTTCTTCGCAGTTGCGCGTGGGGCCGTCGCTCGCGGCTTCGATGCTTTTGCTCCCGCGCTCGCGCGCTTCGCCGGCACCTTTGGCCTCGTTGTCTTCTGTGGGGCGGTCATCACAATTCTCCAATTGGCTCGCTTAGCCGTCTGGGTGGAGCACAGTTTTGGGCTAACGATTCGGCGGATCTAGACGAACGCCGACACCAGTTCAGCTCTCGCAGCCGATGCCGTCGCCATCACGGTCGAAGCCGTGCGGGTCGTCACCGACGACACGAAAGTCGGTGTACGAAACATCGGGACAGTTCAGGTCCGGTGGTCCGGGCGGGATACACACATCCGGATAGGACGGGTCGCAATTAGCTTTCGGCGCGGGCGGGGGCGATGGCTTCGTCGTCGGCTTCGGCCGGGCAGACGGCGTGACAGTCGCAATCTTGGCCGGCTGCTGGGTGGGCTTCGGAGCAGTCGGGGCCGCCTTCGGCTTGGGGGCAGGCTTGGCCGTGGTCGGCGCCGGCGTGGGCTCGGCCGGAAGGCCTAAGACGTCGCTCTGGTTGGGCACCACCGGCTCGACAGTGGTTGGCAACGTTGATTCACCAGGGCCCGTCGATTGCTGTGACCCGCCGCCACTCGCTGAAGCGGTGCCGATGCCGATCCCCAGCATCAGGATTAGTGCAGCTCCGAGTAGGCGAGCGGAGGGTTCTTTGATTTCTGTACGTCGTGGTGCGGTCACGGCTTCCCCATTGTTCTTCGAGTTCCTGGCTAGGACGTATGGGGATAAAAGCGGGACACGAGAGCCCATGTGTCACTTTTGGAATGAATTGCTCATAAGTGACTAGCCATGCCTGGTGCCTCTGCCGGTGCCCTGGATGTGGCTGACCAAGAAGGACTATTGCTGTTCAGCCGCGCGGGTGTGGCTGACCGCTCCTTCGCCGAGGGTTTGGCGGAGTTCGCGTTCCCAGTCGAGGAGTTCCTTGGGCAATGCCTCGGCACGGAGCTTGTGCAGCGTCGGGTGGTCACCTTCGCGTTCGGCGTCCCACTCCTTGGCGAAACCACCGTCGGCGATGTTCGCGACGATCTCGCGCATCTTGGTCGCGATGTCGAGGTGGTCGTAGTAGTTCGCCCGGGAGAGCTGCCCGTACTGGCTCACCGGTGAGTGGTGTGCCATCTGCGCGGCGTACCCGTCGAGGCGCAGCAGCCGGTAGGTCCGCTCGATCTCACCGGATAAGAACAGCTCGGTAAGGACCGCCTCCAGCGGGATGCCGTGCTCGAGCATCACCTGCACGAAGGTCCCGTTGACGTGGCGCAGCGCCGGCGACAGCCCTTGCTCGACGGCAAGGTCGAGCACTGCTTCCTGGTGCGGAGTGAGCTCGATGCCGCCCTGCTTCAAGCCGCCGAGGGCACGTGCGACAGCGAGGGTGCGCGCGAGCGCCGTACCGCTCCGATCGACATGTACGCCGATGGCCGTGATGAACCCGACGCCTTGCTCGTAGCAGCTGCGCACCTCCGGGCCGAGCATCCGCGGCGCGATCATCGCGACGTCGCAGCCCGGGTCGAATTTCTCGAACGCCGGCGCGTAGCCACTCGCGACGATGACGAGCGCTTCTGGCTTTGGTGAAATCGGGAGCAATGGAATCGCATCGTCCGGCACGATCAAGCAGAGGACGTCAGCGCGTCCCGCCTCGTCGATGTCGCCAACCTCGAAGCCGTCCTTCTGTGCCAGCTCGCGCGACGCGTCCGCCCGCGCGAAGACGTGCACGTCGAGCCCGGAGTCGCGCACGTTCAACGCCCACGAACGACCCTGGTTGCCGTAGCCGACGACAGCGACCACTTTGCCGTCGAGTACGCCAAGGTCGGCGTCGCTGTCCCGGTAGATCGTCGTCATCGCGTGTCGCCTCCGTGTGTGCGCGTGCGCGCAGCCTGACAGCCGCGTCAGGGTCAGGCAAGGCGGGAACGCTGCTGCATCCGGCGTAACGATGCGCGCGCATCGCTAGGCCATGTGCAGCAGTTGAGCCGAACGCCAAGCCGCTAACTACCGGTAATAACTATGCAGACGGTCTGCAGTTGGGGCGATGTTTCTGACGGTGCCACTACTGACCACGGCTGTGAGCGAGGGCTAATGCGTCTCGACCGTTCCCCATCCGCGCGTCGACAAGGCTCGATCTGGACGATACGAGCCGCCCTCGCGGCCGGCTTGGTGATGGGAATCGGGGTGGCCATCGCGCCGGCCCACGCCGCGGCGCCGCTCCCGGACATGGCCTCGGTCGCGCAGGTCGTCGGCGCTCCGACGCTGTGGCGAGCTGGGGGCACAGGACAGGGTATTGACGTTGCGCTTCTCGACACCGGGGTCACCCCCGTCGAAGGTCTGACCGGATCAGACAAGCTGATCTACGGACCGGACTTGTCGTTCGACTCGCAGAACCCCTCCCTCATGCATGTCGACGGCTACGGGCACGGCACCGCGATGGCGGGCATCATCGCCGGCAACGACGGCACGCCCGGCGGTTACACCGGAGTCGCACCCGACGCACGCATCGTCAGCGTGAAGGTAGGAGCCACGTCCGGCGCGGCCGACGTCTCGCAGATGATCGCCGGCATTGATTGGATCGTGCAGCATGCGCACGACCCCGGCATGAACATCCGCGTCCTCAACCTGTCGCTCGGCACGAACAGCGTCCAGCCCTATCAGCTGGACCCGCTCGCACATGCCGCCGACGTGGCATGGCGGCACGGCATCGTCGTCGTCGTCTCGGTTGGCAACGACGGCACAAGCACGGGCACTGTCGCGAACCCAGCCTCCAACCCCCGTCTGCTGGCGATAGCCGCAGAGGACCCCCTGGGCACGGTCAGCCCGCAGGACGACGTCATCGCGAGCTTCTCCCAGAAGGGCACCGGTCAGCGGCGTCCAGACGTCGTCGCACCAGGTGCCCACGTGATGGGTCTGCTCGCACCGAACTCGACGCTGGCGAGGCAGTACCCGAACGCTGTCTTCGGTGGGCGGTTCCTCCGCGGCAGCGGCACGTCGCAGGCCGCCGCCGTTGTCTCCGGTGCGGTCGCGGACCTGCTCAGCCTCCGCCCGAACCTGACCCCCGACCAGGTCAAGGCGTTGCTCATGTCGACGGCAGTGAAGATCGGAACGCCGAACCCGAACTTCATCGGCTCCGGATTGGTGCAACTCGGGGCGGCACTGCAGGCACCCACACCCACGTCGACGCAATCCTTCCCCGTAGCGAACGGCACGGGCTCGCTCGAGCAGGCACGCGGCAACAGTCACGTGGCGATGGACGGAATTTCGCTGACGGGTGAGCGAGACATCTTCGGTCAGGCATGGCCGTCTGCCCAGATCGCTGCCGCCGAGGAGAACCTCAGCGCGTGGAACGGCGGAGTCTTCAACGGCACCAACTGGTCCGGCACCAACTGGTCGGGTTCCACGTGGTCCGGCAGCACTTGGTCGGGGTCAACCTGGTCTGGGTCCACCTGGTCGGGCAGCACGTGGTCCGGCTCGACCTGGTCTGGCTCCACCTGGTCCGGCAGCACGTGGTCCGGGTCAACCTGGTCCGGCTCGGCCTGGTCGAGTGACGCGTGGATGGGAGCCACGTGGATGGGAGCTACGTGGAGCTGAGCTCCTTCGCCCGTCGCAAGTCAGACCTGACGAGCTCACGAACGAGCGAGTCAGCAGGTACACCGCGTCTGCCCGTGTTCCTCATCATGGCCGTCCTGTTGATGGGCGGCCTCGCGATCGACAGTTTCGTCCTCCGCCTCCATCCGACCACCGAGATGCTGATGCATCCCAACGTGTGGCTGCTGTTGGGAGCCTTCGCCGTCACCGAGGCTGTCGTCCTCCATGTCGAGCTCGGCAAGAATGCGCACTCCGTGTCGATGAGTGAGCTCACGTTGACGGTCGCACTGTTCTTCCTCCCGCTCGCGATACTGGCACCGGTCCGGCTCGTCGGTGGCTGCATCGTGCTGTTCATCGTACGCCGGCAACGACCGCTGAAACTGATGTTCAACGCGTGCGTCTGGGTGTGCGACGTCGCGATCGCCACCGTTGTCTTTCAATCGCTGCACGGGTCGCTCGACAACGGCCCGGCGCATCTGGTCGTGCCGGCGCTGGCGGCTGCACTGGCGGCTGCGACGGTCGACAGTCTCGCCGTCAACGCAGTGATCGCGGCCACCAGCCACGAGGTGCGCTTCCGGCGGACACTGGGCTTCCTTCGCACCTGCCTCATCGAGGGTCTGGCCTGCTCGACTCTGGCGCTCGTCTGCGTCGGCGCGGTCGCCTGGAGCCCGGGCCTGATCGCTCCGGTCTTTATCAGCACGGCACTGGTGATGGTGGGCTTCAACCTGTACAACCGGTTGCGCAAACAACACACCAACGTGAACGTCCTCTACGACTTCATCCATGAGCTCAACCGTGACCCACACGGCTTGGCGGTCGTGCGGGCGTTGCTCGTCCGGGTGGCGGATCTCCTGCGCGCCGAGGATGTCGTGCTCTACATGGTGACGCCCAAGGAAGACCAGCTCACGACGACTCGGCTCGACTCGGATGATGCGCCAATGACCTGGGCGGTGCACCGGAGCGAGGTTCCCGCGCTGGTTTTGGATGCCCTCGACAGCGCACGACCCGTCATCGTCCGGGAGACCGACCGCAACGTCGCGCACCGGCTTTTCCTCACCAAGTACGGCGCCAGAGACGCTCTCATCGCACCGCTGAAGGGCGAGCAGGAGCTTCGAGGTGTGCTCGTCGTGTCCGACCGCCAGGGAGATGTCAGCACGTTCAGTGCCGACGACGGGCTGTTGCTGCAGACGCTTGCTAGTCACGCGGGTGCAGCGTTGTCCAACGCCCGGCTGGTGGACCGTCTCAACCACGAGTCGCTGCACGACTCATTGACCGGACTCGCGAACCGCGCTTACTTCCACCAACGGCTGGAACAGGTACTCGAGCACGGGCCGGTACGCAGCGCCGTGCTCCTCATGGACCTCGACCGTTTCAAGGAGGTCAACGACACCCTGGGCCATCACCATGGTGACCTGTTGATCAAAGAGGTCGCGCGGCGCTTGGCTACGCAGGTTCGCGGCGGCGACCTGCTCGCTCGGCTGGGCGGTGACGAGTTCGCCGTACTGATGACCGGTGTCGAACAAGACGACGTCGTCGCAACTGCCGAGCGCGTGCGCGGTGCGCTCGCTCAGCCCATGATGCTGCAAGGTGTCTCGATGGAGATCACGGCGAGCATCGGCGTCGTGCTCGCTCCCGACCACGGCACTGACGCACCGACACTGATGCAGCGTGCGGATGTCGCGATGTACACGGCGAAGCATCAGTACACCGGCGTACAGGTCTATGAAGCAGCTCATGACGAATACTCACCGCGTCGACTGACGCTGGCCGGCAATCTCCGCAGTGCCATCGAGGACCGGCAGTTGTCACTGCGCTACCAGCCGCAGGCCCGGATCAAGGACGGCGTGATCCTCGGCGCGGAGGCACTGGTGCGCTGGGAGCATCCGACGTACGGCGAGGTCCCGCCCGACGACTTCATCGCAATCGCCGAGCAGACTGGGCAAATCCGTGAGCTGACCCGTGTCGTGCTCGACGACGCTCTGCAGGCATGCGCATCGTGGGCGGCCGCAGGCACACCGATGAGCGTGTCCGTCAACATTTCCGTGCGCAATCTGCTGGAGCTCGACCTAGCCGACACGGTGGCCGAGTTGCTCGAGCGGCACGGTGTGCCCGGTAGTCACCTGACATTGGAAATCACCGAGTCGCACATCATGGCCGACCCTGCCCGCACGACCCAGGTGCTGCATGCCCTGGCGCGGCTCGGCATCCGGATTTCGATCGACGACTTTGGCACCGGCTACTCCTCACTCGCCTACTTGAAGGAGTTGCCCGTCACCGAGGTCAAGGTCGACAAGTCTTTCGTGCGTGACCTTTCTGAAGGCAACGATGACGCCGCAATCATCCGCGCGATCGTGCAACTGGCTCGTGCGTTGCGCCTCGAGGTCATTGCCGAAGGCGTCGAGGACGAGAACGCACAGCGACTTCTCCAAGAGCTCGGCTGCGACGGTCTGCAGGGTTATCACCTGGCACGACCCATGAAGCCGCTCGACTTCGCGACCTGGATCAAGGGCCGACCGACGGCAAGCCGCCGCGCTCCACTTCGGGCGCTGCCGACACCACGCCCGGCTGGTGACAACTCCACCGCCACGAACTCGACTCAGACCCTTTCCTCCCGCTAAGTCCGCCCACCCATTGCACCCTTCAAGCGCAGGGTTGAGAATCGCGACGAAGTCCGCGTGTCGGGCTAGGGCTGGGGGCTCCGATGACGACTGATCACGCTGCTGGCGACCTGCGCTTCGAACCACCGGGTCCCGGCTCCTGGAAGTTAGACCCGGTGCACTTCCCACGGCCGGCGACCCGCTATTGGGCGGAGATGCATCCCGAGCCTTTCAAGCGTGGCTACCAGGACTTCATGAGCTTCTACGGGCTGCCGATCGACCACATGCAGGTCGCCTACCCCAACGGCTTCATGTACGGGTCGATGGTGATGGCGGCTGGCGAGGAGATCCCGCAACGGTTCGCGCGGATGGAAGAGGTGTTCGCGAACAAGCTGTGGCGCGAGCAGCTGCGCGAGTGGGATGAGACCAGCAAGCCCACGGCGATTGCGAAGCACCGCGAGTTACAGGAAATCGATCCGGAGACGCTCTCCGACGACGAGTTGATTGCCTATCTGGGCAAGTGTCGTGATCACCACTCGGCCATGATCACGCAACACATGCGCTACACGGGAGCCGCGACCGTCCCCGTCGGAGACCTCCTCGTGCACGTCATGGAGTGGACCGGTCTGCCGCCGGCCAAGCTGCTCGGCATGCTGCGCGGTTCAGCGCCCGTATCCAGCGGTGCATCTGATCAGCTCGAGCGGTTGATCTCGACACTGCGGTCGGATGCGTCAGCGCGCGCGCTGCTCGAGTCGGATGGCGACCCCGGCAAGGTGCTCGACGAGCTGCGCGACCTCGACACCGATGCCGGTCGCGCGGTTGCGGACTACCTCGACCTCGCTGGCTACCGGCTGCTCGATGGTTTCGACATCTCCGGTCGCTATGCACTCGAAATGCCGGACGCCCTGTTGCGGGCGATCCGGTCGACGGTTGCGGGCACGGGTGCGGAGAGTTCCGACGTCGACGACCTGATCGCCGAGATACGCGGCCAGGTGCCCGACGAACACCGCGCGCAGTTCGACGAGTTGCTCGACGAGGTGCGGTCGACGTTCCGGATCCGTGACGAGCGCGGTGTCTACAGCGATGTGTGGGCGTCGGGCATCATGCGCCGCGCCGCGATGGCGGCCGGCCGTCGGCTTGCGAGCCAAGGACGGATCCACGATGCGGAGCACTTCGTGCATGCCGGCTTCGATGAGATGTGCGGTCTGCTGACCGGCGCAGACTCCCCGACCGCGGACGAGCTCGCCGCGCGCTACGAGTACCAGACGACGCACACCGCCAAAGAGGCGCCGGTGTTCCTCGGCGACCCGCCGCAGCCGCCGCCGGACCCGTCCGGCCTGCCACCGATGCAGGCACGGATGATGCGCGCGGTCGGCATCTCGATCGGCGCGATGTTCACCGACTCGGAAGTCGAGCACACCGACACCGTCATCAACGGGCTCGCGGCCAGTGGTGGTGTCTACGAGGGTCCGGTACGCCGAGTCTCCGGCCCCGCCGACTTCGATCGCATCCAGCAAGGCGACGTGCTGGTGACCGAGTCGACGACGGAGGCGTTCAACATCTTGTTGCCGCTGCTCGGAGCAGTCGTGACCGACAGCGGTGGTCTGCTGTCGCATGCAGCGATCGTGTCGCGGGAGTACGGGATACCGGGTGTTGTGGGCACGCGGGACGCGACGCAGCGGATCCCGGACGGCGCGATCGTGCGCGTGGACGGTGACGCGGGCGAAGTGACCATCCACGGATGAAGACGGTCGTACCGCTCGTGAAAGCGCGTGAGGAGTCCGTCTTCGGCGCGAAGGCGGTCGGTCTCGGGGAGGCTATGCGTGCCGGCTTGCCGGTGCCGCCGGGAGTCGCGCTCGCCGGACCGATCGTTGAGGAAGTCGCATCCGGTGATGACCGCGCGATCAGCAAGGTGCTCCAAGCAGCTAGCTCGCTCAGCATGCCGGTCGCGGTGCGCTCGTCCTGCGTCGATGAGGACGGCGCCCAAGCCAGCTTCGCCGGGCAACATCTGACGTTGCTCAACGTGCCGTCGACCGATCTCGTTGCCGACGCCGTGCGCGAGATCTGGTGGTCGGCCAACTCCGACTCCGCGATCACCTATCGCCAGCGCGTCGGTGTCATGAGCAAGCCGAGTGTCGGCGTCGTCGTACAGACGTTGTTGAACCCCGACGCCGCGGGTGTGATGTTCACGCAGAACCCGATCACTGGTGCCGACGAGCGGATGATCGAAGCAAGCTGGGGCTTAGGCGAAGCCGTCGTCGCGGGTCGCGTGATCCCGGACAGTTTTCGGCTTGCGCGTGACGGCGCCGTGCTGTCGCGGACTCCCGGCGTGAAGAAGATTGCGATCCGGTCACTCCCGACCGGCGGGACAGTCGATGAACCGGTCGCGTCCGAGCTCGTCGAAAGTCCATGCCTCGACGACAAGCAACTCGCGCAGCTCAATGAGTTGGCCACGCGATGTGAAGAGGTGTACGGCGCCGGCCGCGACATCGAGTTTGCGTTCGCCGACGGGGACCTCTACCTGTTGCAGTGCCGGGCAGTGACCCGCGCTGGCGCAACGGCCGCGGCGATGCCGGTGCCCGCGGTCGGTCCGTTGAAGGTTGTCGAACGTCTGCCCTTGTTCGCCGACCTCGATCGTCGCGACGCGGAGAAGGTCGCACGACTGTTCAAGGAGCGCCGGTTCGCGGCGGGCGAGACGATCGCGAAGGAAGGCGCCGGTGCGGCCGCGTTCTTCGTCATCGAGTCGGGCGAAGCGACTGTCACGGTTGGCGGGCAGCATCGGGCGACGTTGAAAGAAGGCGACTACTTCGGCGAGATCGCGCTGATAGACGAAGGCGCGCGGACCGCGACGGTCACCGCCGACACCGACCTCGTCTGCCAGGGATTGACGGCGTGGGACTTCAAGCCGCTCGTGCAGTCCAACGCATCGATCAGCTGGAAATTGTTGCAAGCGCTAGCCAAGCGGGTGCGCGCCTCGCAGCAAGACTGATTCGTACTCAGTTGGAATCGAGGAATTCACGCGCGAGGCGTACGGCGTACTCGAAGGCGGATGGCGGATCGAGGCGACCCGCTAGGTCAGCCGCGGCGGCGCGTTCCTCCTCTGACAACTCGGCCAGTGCCCGCGCGTGCATGCGCTCGCGGATGCGCATCTCGTCTTCGTAGATGGCGTAGTCGGCCGCTTCCAGCTCCGCGTAGTGCCACAGCTCCAAGCCGTAGACCTCAGGCGTGAGCGGCTGCGCGGCGAGAGCCGCGGCGATGATGTCGACCGCAAGGGTCTTCATGAAGACACTGCGCGTGAGCTCGATGAATGCCAGCACGTTCTCGATGGCGGGTCGAACCAGCTGCAGCTGCGCTTGGGCGTTGGCAAGATTGAAGAGCGTGGACTCGTAGAGGTCATCCCGCGTTGACTTCTCCGCTAGCTGCCGGAGCATCGGTTCGGCTTCGGCGTAGTGCCCCTCGGTTGCATGCGCGAGTGCACGCGCGTACTGCCATTGCCGAGGAACCCGGCTGTCCGGCCGGTCGACGTAACGGTCGACGAGGTCGAGGGCAGCCTCGGTGCGCTCGCCGCGGACGTGCAACGCGGTGCGGATGTAGTCATGCGTTTCCCGCACCGACTCGTCCGCGACGACGTCGAGCAATCGTGCCGATGATTCGAGATAACGCTCCGCCGCGTCGGCGTCGCCGGAGTTCGAGGCTGTGAATGCGCGGCTCTGATACAGCCGGGCCAACAGGGCGGTGTCGCTGTCATCGAGCTCAATCGCCCGGTCCAGGTGCTCGGCTAGCCGGCGCGGGCTGATCCGCGCGAACCACGGAGCGAAGGACCACGCCAGCCGCTGCCGCACCGTGGCCGGCAGATCGTTGTGATCGAGCAGCGCGAGTGCGGTGGGTGCCACGAGGTCGAACTCGTCGGAGACAGTGCTGTAGGTGAGCAGCTGCTCGCCAGCGGCCTCGATGCAGTCCTCGGCCAGGCTGACCAGTACGCCGACGCGATGCTCGTTGAGGTCGTCTAGCTCAACGGCGAACGCACGAACGGTCTCGAGCAGCCGCACGGACTCAGCGCTGTCATGCTCCCGGACGACGAGGGACCGGCGGATCAGATCCGCAATGACATTGCTTGCCCGTCGGCCCTCCAGATCGAGGGGCCGGAGTGCGGCGTACGCCGTGCGCGGAGCCGTCGGCGGGACGGTCAGTGCAAGGGCGGCGAGCGCTCGCCGGCTGTCGGCGTCCAGCTGTCGCGCACTCCAGTCGATCACCGCGCGCAGCGACAGGTGGCGTTCCGGACGCCCGCGCTTGCGTTGTGGCGTCACGTCCTCGCCGGAGGCCAGCTCGTCGTGAACGGCGCCAGACAGCTCGTCCAAGGAGTGGGTCAACGTCATCGCGGCGACGAGTTCGAGAGCGAGCGGCAACCCGTCCAAGGACTGGATCAGCGAGGCGATCGTCGCCGCCGATTTGTCGTCCAGATCCACGGTGGTGACCTGCTCGGCGCGGTCAACGAACAGTTGGCCCGCACTGCTCGACAGCACTCCTGCCGGCGTTGCCTCAGCCGGGAGCGAGAGTCCATCGAGGATGAGCAGCCGCTCGTCGGGAAGGTCGAGCGGCTCACGCGACGTGGCGAGGACGTGCACTGCCGGGCATGCGGTGAGCAACTCGTCGATGTAGTCAGCAGCCGCGTCGAGCACGTGCTCGCAATTGTCGAAGACGAACAGTGCCCGTTGGTCGCCCAGCAATCCGGCGACGCTGCGGATCGGATCGGTCTCGACGGTTGCACCGCTGACGTCCGCGATGGCCGTGCGGAACGCCTCCTCGATGCCTCCGTCCCGCTGCGCGAGCAGGAGGTCCACGAACCAGACAGCCGCAAAGACGCCGGTCAGGTTGGTGCTCGTCTCAACGACGAGCCGGGTCTTGCCGGCGCCGCCCGGACCGACGAGCGTGACGAGGCGGGAGTCACGCACAGCTTTGCGGAGCCGGGTCAGGTCATCGGTGCGCCCCACGAACCTGGTCCGATAGCGCGGGAATGACGCCTCACCAGTGGCCGGCGCCCGCGGCCGGCGGGAGCCGCGCTCGCCGGTGTGAATGTTCAGCCCATATACAGGTGTAGGTCCGTCGAAGTCGCGGAGGTTGAACAAGCCGAGGTTCGTGCATCGGTCGGTTGCTGCTGAAGCGACATCCGCGGTGAGTAGGACCTGTCCGCCATGTGCCGCGGTAGTGACCCGGGCCGTCTGGTGCGCTGACAGCGTCGCGTAGTCATCGTCGACCGGTCGCACGTTGTGCCCGCGATGCAGGCCCATCCGCACGTGCACCGGGTGCTCCGATGTCAGGGCACGCTCGTGTAGTTCGGTCTGCATTTCTTCGCACGCCGCGATCGCCGCTGACGACGACGTGAATGCAAAGAAACACGCGTCCGCGTCGAACCGCGCCAGAGCGCCGCCGTTCCGTTGGGCAGCGGACTGCTGAACGGCACGGAGCTCGTCGAGGACGAGCGAATATCGGTCCTCGCCGATGCCCTTCAACAGGGCCGTGCTGCCTTCGATGTCCGTCATCAGGAACGTGACGTCCCCGGACGGAAGCGCGGGCGGCGTCGGGGCCCCGGTCGGCTCGCCTCCCCCAGACACAGTCCCATGGTCGCACCTTGATCCTGGGGTAACCGATCGAAGTCAGATGACACCGACGTTGTGACCTTCCAGAGGAGGCCAACAACGTTGGCTGGCGGTTGTCCACAGCTGTCACGCGAGGGCCAGTTCATCCATCAAGAAGCCTGCATTCTCGATGCCACCATCTCGCCGACGGAGATTGCCATGACCGAGGACACAAGCAGCTCGCTCAGCTGGTATCTGCGCCTGCGCGGCCCGGCGACACCAGAAAGCATCGCCCTGCGCTTTGGTATCGCGACTCCGTCACCGAGCTCCACCTACGACGTGCTCGACGCAATCTTCATGAGTCGGGAGCTCGGCGACCTCCACCTCGTGCTGCCGCTCGCTGATGGCCGACTCACACATGTCATCCACGTGTTTGACGAGCTAGTTCTCACGCAGGCAGCCACCGCACCGACGGCCGGCCGCACAGATTTCTGGGCCGGGCCTTCGCTTCGACCGATCGTCGATTTGGCACGCGAGGCACCCTTGGCTCTCGCCGGCGGCGGCCGCTGCGAGTGCAGCCCGGCGTACGCGGACGTCTTGCTAGGTCCACCCGGGTGGCTGCCCGTTGTCGCTCCCGGCCACCTTCTGGCATTCCGTCTCAAAGCCGGCGTCCTCGACGTATCCACGGTGGAACGCCTCCACGATGACGTCGAGTGCGAACGACGCGTACGGGAGAACCTCGCGCGCAAGATTGGGTACGACGACGACGGGCCGCGGCGTATCGACCTGACTCTTACGCTGGCAGCAGGCAGACTCGAAAACCCACACCTGCTCAGCGAGCCGATGCGGCCGCTGGACGAACTGCTTCATGAGCCGACTGACGAACGCACCCCGGAAATCTGGCGTGAGCTCATGGCGTGGCGGCAGGACAACACGGTCTCGTTCTCTGTCACTGGCATGCCTGAGGCGTTGCACATGGAGTTACAAGGGCGGGCACGGCATTACGGCATGTCGTTCGACCAGTTCGTAATCGCCGTGCTCGGCCATCTCGCCTGGCGCACGCCGTTCGCCGAGGACATGGAGCCGTTCGACTCCTGGGTCTCGAATCCGGGCGAAACGCCACCCCGGCTACGCGCGGTCGAGTGAAGCGGTGGGCGCACGGGCGAGCCGGGAACCACGTAACGTTGTCTCCGTGGAGTTGCGCACTGATCCCGGCACGACGCTTCGCGTGCCGATGTCGCGGTCGGAATTCGAGGGCTTGTCCGACGCACGTTTCGCCGAGTGGCTCGAGGGCGAGTGTGTTGTGAATCCACCTGTTCCTCGGCACGGACGCATCATCGCCCGCCTCATACAGGCACTCGGGCCTGCCGTTCCCATCGATTTCGAGCTCTACGTCGAACTCGGCGTACGCACCGCTGACGCCGACTTCGTTCCCGACTTGACAGTCGCATCCGCAACGGCCACCGGCGCGTGGCTTCTCGACCCGCCCCCGCTGGTCATCGAAGTTCTCTCGCCGTCGACGCGCAGCCTCGACCTCGGCTACAAGCGAGACGCGTACGCGAGTCACGGCTGCCCCTGGTACTGGGTAGTCGACCCCGACGGACCCTCGCTGACGGTTCTCCACAACGTCGCCGGTCGTTTCGTGCAGGAGCAGCGGATCGTGGCTGCGGGCGCAACGGTCAACCCGATTGCGGCCTACCTGGACTTGGTCACGATCTGCCGTTGAAGCAAGCGCCTCGACCGCTCGGAGGACGACCGAAGACGGGCTGCTGCTGCAAAAAGTCCGCGGCCTCCCACGGCCACAGCCCGCCTTCCTCCGGCCAGACTGCTTGCCAGCCAGTCACGCTTGGTCCGTAGAGGTCCACGGCGGTCCACAGCCGGCGGCGTTGGCGATAGATCGGCATGAACCAGAACGTCGGCCAGTCGCCCAACTGCTGCAATCCGAGCTGCGGGCGGACTCCGTGCATGACGATGTCGTGGCCCAGCGCGTTCAGCAGGGCACCTGCATCCTCGATCTCGAGACCGGTGACAACCAGCTCGGGATGTCGGATAGCCGCCAAGCCGACGGTGTGCGAGTACGACGGGTGAGTGTGGTTGCCAATGACGTGCTGGACCGTCACCCCCGACTCAGCGATGTGGTCGAGCAGATGGTTCAGATAGTCGTTCCGCTCCCGGATGGGTTCGGGTCGCATCGGGCCTCCTTGGACGGATGGACCGATGCTCATTGCGACGTCCGACGGATTTCAGAGCTGCGACGTGCACTTGTGGACGGTGTTCCCCAGACGCCTTGATGAGCGCTACGGCCAATTCCGCGCAACTGGCTAGCTTCACCAAAACGCATGCGGATCCGGAACAGGTGTGGTCGGGTCAAAGCCGCATCTGCGAAGGTCGTCGTCGGTGACGGTCCGATCAGCGTCGATTCGCCACACGATTCCCAAGACCTCATCGAGCAGCGCTCGTATCCGCGTGCGCGTGACGTCATACGCAGCCTCGATGTTGACGCCATGCTCTTTGTACATTGCACGGATCTCTTGTGGCGCCGCGAGGTAGCCGGAGAACGGAGAATGCAGTCGCTCGTACGCCTCCACAGCATTCTCGAAGAGCCCGTACATGGCACGGTCCGTGTAAGCGGTCTCAGCAAGGGGGAACCGGTCGCGGGCGGTAGGGGGCAGCAAAGGGTCAGGGCACTCGTCGCCTAGCAACCCGAATGCAATAGCCATCGCTGCGTACCTGGGAACGTGGTAGTCGCGTAACTCCGGTACCGCGTCGTGGTATCGCCGGCTGGCAAGGAGCGCACCGAGGAGATCGGCGCGGTGGTACACGGTCGTCACGGTTCAACCTCAGTCCCTATCGCGATCGCACACCAGACAGCGGGTTGTGATCGGCGAACTCTGGCGGAAACAAAGGAAGGTTTGCTGTCGTAGATTTCCATCGGCTGGCTCGAAGCCTCGCGTCAAGCCTGAAGCTCATAATCAGCGCAGCGTAAGCAGCAGCACCGACAGTTTCGGAACGTCGACAAATCTGATCGCGCCCGCGACGGTTGTAAGCCTCAGTAGTAAAGGTTCGCACTCATCAGGTCCCAACCTGATCGACGATGAGCCGACCGATGGGCTGGGGCGCCAGCACCAACGATCTCAGGAAATCCTGTGTCTCGGTGTCCGTCGAGTGGACAACCGAGCCGATCATGCCTCGTGTCAGCAAGACCTTGTAAACGTTGCGAACGAAGTAATCGAAATCCGTGTCCGCTTTCCCGCGTTTGAAGGCTGGGTCCTGAGTCGCGGATCGGTCCGCAACCCACGCACCACTCCGCCACACTAGGTCGGGCCCCAGGATGACCCCAGACCAGTCGTACTCGAAGCCCTGCGCGGTGTAGATACATCCGACCTGGCCGAACCCAGCAGGATCGGTCGACCACAGCGCCGAAGGCGGAGCGCCGCCGACAGCCTTGTCACCCTTGACGTTCCACGGGCGATGCCACGACCCGATCACAACGTCGTCCACGAGCGTGCCGTCGGGTCGAGGATCGCTCCAAGGCCAGCAGAATCCGGCGGACATCCGGGCGGCGTACTCATCGGATGACTGCGCAGCGAGCATCGCTTCCATCTCATCTGGTGACTCGGCAAGGAGCAGCGTGAAGTGCTCGTCGCCCTCCCACGCGACTGGACCACCCGGAGCCAGCCCGAGTAGCCTGAGCACCCATTGCAGATAGGCCTCACTACCTCCGCAACGGAACTGACCATCTAGGTCGATAGTGCGCACAGGTACGCCAAGATCAGCCGCTGCAGCCTTGATATCCGCAACCGTGCCGATTTCGCCTGGACGAACAACTTGGTGCTCATCCAGCAGGAAGACCGGTACACGGGCGGCCGAGATGAGCTCCTCGACCTGGCTCCGGCCGGTCCGGTGCTGGGCTTTCGTGAACCGATTGGCCGACGTCTCCCGAATCCGGTGCGCCTCGTCGCAGATGAGAACGTCAAGGTCGTTCGGTTCCGCAGCGACGAAGTTGTTGAAGTAACGGAACAGGGCTTGGACACGCGGGGCGCGTCTACCCGCCACCTTCCTCAACGTCAGAGTGAAGGAGCGTGAGCCCGTCGCATGAGCCACGGCACGCTTCTGCCGCGACAACTCGCCAAGCAGAGATAAGGCGATCACGCTCTTGCCGCTGCCCGGCCCTCCGGTCACGACGACCACTTCCTTGTTGTCAGCACGTCGAGCTCGCTCAACCGCCCGCAGCACCGTCACGTAAGCAACCTGCTGCTCATCGAGCAGCGTGAACTGCTCACGGCTCTGGATCTCCTCGGCGGCCAGGGCGAGGAGCTGCTTGCTCGGGGCGATTCGGCTGCCCTGCAGCAAGTCGGCAGCTTCCGCCCCCGACTGAGGCGCCAGTCGCGAACGGAGAAACTCGTGGAAGCCTGCTCGCTTCTCACCAGTGAAGACGCGCCCGTGTTCATCCTCAGGCAGGTCATACAACGTGGAAACGCCGAAGTCGGTTGCGTTGTGGAGGTAGGCCGCGCCCGCGACGCTGTCCGGCTCGTCTACCAGCGTCTGGGTGAAATCCAGAAGGAACAAGCAGTATCTACGCACCTGCTCACCAGGGTGCAGAACCTCGTGATGCCCGTAACCCTCGATGGTGCACAGTGTCGGGCTCTCGACTGACGCTGTCGCAGAGCTCCACTGCTTCAGTTCGATCAGGACGTACGACGGCCGTCCGGTCTTCGGGTGGATGCCTGCGAGCACGGCATCGATGCGCTTGCTCGACAGCGGGAGCTGGTACTCAATGAGCATCTCGACGTCACCAAGCCCCGCGTCCACCAAGTCCCGGGCCAGGACCGGCAGGCTCCGTTCCCACGCCCGTTGCTCAGCAACGCCAGGGGTGTATCCGTGTCGCACTCTGAACTGCTCCGTGATCCGGAGTACCAATGTCGAGGCCAGCGCCTCGGCGCCAACGCCGGAGGCAGACGACCGGAACAGCGGCAAGCCAGACCCCCGGGGGCACGGTTGATGACCGTGCGGGTGGGGGCGTGTCCGCAGCGGATCGCCCGTCGGGCCGCAGGTCACACCTTGCCAAAGGCAGACGACAACGTCGAGTGAGGGCGTGGCCTGAGGGCACCCGACCTGCTCCGACGGCTGCTAAAGGAGTAACCCAAGGCTCCTGAGCGAACCGGGCTCTGCCCTGGGAATCTAACTCCGGCAAACTGCGCGCTGTGGAGGAGTCGCTCAACCCTGGCCTATACGAAGCGTTGATGACCGCCCGGCTGAAAAGCCTGGTCGATCGGCTCTCGGGGGAACAGGCCGTCCCTGGAATCACCGGCCTTGTCAACGCAGAGTCTGCAGACCGTGTTTCTCGGCATTTGGCACGCCTCTTGAGCCAAGTTATCGAGTCGATGCCGGAGCAACATCGCGCGGCGGGAGCTGTCCAGCTCGCCGAACAAGTGCTGGACCATCTGCAAACGTTGACGGTCGCGACCGTCGATCTGGCCGCCGAAACACCGATTGCGCCAGGCCACGTCTTGCAGGAGATCCTGCGGCGGCTCCCGGATGGGAACGCCGAGGCGATCGATCGGCCTCTGACGCCTCTACTCGATACGACAGTGCTCACAAACGCCCCTGGTGAGCCAGCCGTCGCTCACGAGGTGCGCGCGGAGGTACCTTCCGCGGACGGCATCGATGTCCTGATGGCCTTCGTCCGGTGGAGCGGTGTCCGCACGCTGGTCGACGTGCTTCGTCGCCACTGTCAGGCTGGCAAGCCGCTACGCATCCTTACGACCACGTACACGAACAGCACTGAACAACGTGCGCTTGATGAGCTGACGGCGCTAGGCGCCGACGTTCGGGTTTCGTATGACACATCGATGACCCGCCTTCACGCGAAAGCATGGTTGTTCCATCGAGACAGCGGCTACTCGACTGCGTACATCGGGTCATCGAACCTGACTCACTCCGCGCAGGTGACCGGCCTTGAGTGGAACATCCGGCTCTCCGGGGCGAGGAATCCTGACGCGATCGCCAAGATGGCCGCGGTCTTCACGAGCTATTGGGCGAGCCGCGACTTCGTTCCATATGACGCAGACGAGTTCCAGCGGCGCACGGCGCTTGCCGACATGGGACCTCAACTGATCCTCAGCCCAGTCGAAATCGTGTTGCGTCCATTCCAGGATGAACTGCTCGAGCGGCTCGAGCTGGCCCGGTCACAAGGGCACCATCGCAACCTTCTGGTCGCTGCGACAGGGACCGGAAAGACCGTCATGGCTGCCGTGGATTACGCGCGCCTCAAAGAGACATTGCATCGCGACCGTTTGTTGTTCGTGGCACATCGAGAGGAGATCCTCGATCAGAGCCGAAACACATTCCGCTATGCACTCCGCGATGCTTCGTTTGGCGAGAAGTGGGTCGGCCGAGATCGGCCCACCCGGTTCGAGCATGTCTTTGCCTCGATTCAGAGCTTGAACGCATCTGGCATCGGTGGCATTGATCCCGCGCACTTCGACGTGGTCATCGTCGACGAGTTCCATCACGCGGCCGCGCCGTCGTACGACGCCCTGTTGCAGCGCATGCAGCCCAGCGAACTACTCGGCTTGACTGCAACACCCGAGCGGGCGGACGGACTCGATGTACTAGGTCACTTCGAGGGTCGGATCGCTGCCGAGCTGCGCCTGTGGGAAGCCATCGATCAGCAGTATCTCGCGCCGTTCAACTACTTCGGTGCCCATGACGGACTGGATCTCCGGGACATCCCCTGGAAGCGCGGCCGTGGGTACGACGTCGACGCGCTGACCAACGTGCTAACTGCCGATCATGCCTGGGCGCATCGAGTGCTCGAGCAAGTCCGCCAAAAGATCGCTGACCCGCACCGCATGCGCGCCCTTGGGTTCTGCGTCAGCGTTGAACATGCCCGGTTCATGGCAGAGCGGTTTCGACAAGCTGGGCTCGGCGCGACAGCGATCTGGGGCGATAGCCCACCGGACGAGCGTCGCCAGGCGCTGCGTGATCTCGCTGACGGCAAGGTACAAGTCGTGTTCACAGTCGACTTGTTCAACGAGGGCGTCGATGTGCCCACGATCGACAGTTTGCTGATGCTGCGTCCGACGGAGAGCCCGACGCTGTTCCTCCAGCAACTCGGACGAGGCTTGCGGAAGACCCACGGCAAGACGCTGTGCACAGTTCTCGATTTTGTGGGTCTACATCGATCGGAGTTCCGCTACGACCGACGATTCCGCGCCCTGCTGGGTGGATCGCGCAAGGACGTTGAGCGCCAGGTCGAACAGGGCTTCCCGTTCTTGCCTGCTGGCTGCACACTCGAGCTCGATCCCGTCGCGCAGGATGTCGTGCTGCGCAGCATTCGCAACGCCATACCCAGTGTTTGGCGCGACAAGTGCAACGAACTGCGATCACTGGGCGACGTGGCGTTGTCGGAATACTTGGAGCACACGGGCCTTGAACTCGAAGACATCTATTCGAGCGGTCACAGCTGGACCGAGATGCGCCGCACAGTTGGGCTTCCCACAGCCCCCCAAGGTCCGGACGAGACACCTCTTCTGCGTGCAATCGGACGACTCAGTCACGTGGATGACGAAGACCGCATATTCACCTACCAAGCTCTTGCTCGTGCCGGCGCACCGCCGGACGCTGGCGCCCTATCCGAGCCGGAGCGCCGGCTCACCCGAATGCTCGTTGGCTCGCTCACGACTCTTGGAACCTCAGCAACCTTCAAGCAGGCACTCGACCAATTCTGGGCGCACCCTCAGGTACGTGCCGAACTGGCTGAATTGCTGGATCTGCTGCCAGGTCGTGTCGATCATCTCCATCCGCGCTTAGACCTCGGGACGAATGTAGATGTTCCCCTCCGCGCTCACGCCCGCTACACGCGCCGAGAAATCCTTGCTGCCTTTGGCGTCGGAGTGGGCGCCCGCCCCGCGACATGGCAGACCGGAGTGTGGAACGTAACGGAAGCGCATACCGACCTGTTCGCCTTCACGCTGGACAAGAGCGTCGGCGGGTTCTCCCCAACCACGCGCTACCGGGATTACGCCATCAGCCGAGATCTCATTCACTGGGAGAGCCAATCCGCCACATCGGTGGATAGCGACGCTGGGGAGCGCTACATCAACCACCGGGCAGAAGGAACGAACATCGTCCTCTTTGCGCGACTCCGAACCGACGAAAGAGCCTTCTGGTGCCTCGGTACAGCGCAGTATCAAAGTCATGAGGGCGACCGTCCGATCTCCTTCGTGTGGAAACTCGACCACCCGCTTCCTGCGGATCTGTACACGGCCTTTGCCGCCGCCGTGGCCTAAGCGCAAAGCAGTCACTACACGGTTCTGCGTCGCGGGTGGCACCGACATCGCGCTACACGCCGACCAGATCATCGCCGCCGCCTGCCATCGCGGCTATCGGCGCAGGGGAGTCAGGGCGCTCGGCGTGGGCTACTCCTTCGGAGTGGTCAAGAGGTGCTTGTCATTTGTAGTGGCTCGGGTGCCCGAGGGCCAGAATTAGTACCGCGAACGTGAGGTACATGGTTGGGATGGCAACGCGTACGAGCTTGGCCCGGCCACCTGTCGCGGTGACCGAGTCCATGGCGACTAGCCGGTCGATCTGTTCAGTAGTCATCAACGGTGACCCACGGCTCAGATCTGACTTCAAGTGCTTGAAGGTGCTACCTATTAGCGGACCCTCGACGGCAAGGGACCAGCCCGCTAGCAGTACAAGGAACCCCGCCACGAGAAGTAACAGATGTCGGCCGACTTCGTCAGTCAGGGCTTTGCTTGCGTTCGCGATAAGCACGCCACCGATTGCCACCAAGGCTGCGAATGCGCGATCCGTGGCTGATTTGGTCATTTCTTGAACCGTCTTCGACGCCTGGCTCATTGTGTTGAGCGTTGATGCGTGTGCGTCGCGGTAGCCCTTGACGGCCTCGGCTACTGCGTCGGATCTAAGACCCGCGTACACGATGTCAGCGCTGTCACGAAGATCGGAAGCGCTGCCCAGGAGCTCATGTGGGTTCTGGAGGCTGGCAACCTGCTGCACTGCAAGCACTCGGTCGGGACTGCGTTCTGCGAACGTCCACGAGTGAAGTGCCAACACGGCGTCGGGGTCTGGTATCGGTGCTTCGATTGTGATGCTGAGACGACGAAGGCCGCGAAATATGACCCGCACGTGGTCCGTCCGAGGCCTAGCCTCAGAGGCAAGTTCGCACCAGGCTGCGATCCCGGCAGCAACTCGAAGATGCTCGACGGTCGATCGCCAGATCGTGGCTGTCGGCGCCTCTGGCTCCGCTCCGATGAGATCGCCCGGATGCGGGAGGTTTGGCAAGTCCGGTTGATGCTCACCCGCCACGGCCGACGGCGACGTTCCAGGTCCGAATTCTCCGAGAGGTCCCGTCAGCGTCAGTCGACCGAGATGCGCGAAGTCGAACTGTGCATCGAGCGCGATGAACACACGCCGCGATGGTTCGTCGGGCAGCAGCGTTCCCAGTTCCCACGCGGGCACTGAAGTCAACGCGCTGTGAATTGTGCTCGCGGCAAGGGTGACCCGCGCGTCGTGCCCTTCTGGCAGGCCGCCGACGAGTCGATGCAGTGCAAGTTCGGCTTCTAGACTCCAGCTCCATGGGAGGTCCAAGAATTTCGAGACCTCGCCTCGCCAAGCCTCTTCCGCCAGGTTCTGTTCCTGTCGGTCGTCAAACAGGTCTCGTGGGCTAGCGGTCGGAAGCTCGATCAGACTCAGCTCAAGATCGGAGGTGAGCCTGAGCCGAACTTGATCTGACCCGCGACGCCCGATCAAGCGTGCGTCCACCGTGACGGCTGACAGAGGACGAAGCTGTTCGATCAGCGAGCGCCCGTCGCTCGTGGTGACGCTAACCAGCTGCATCCCGCCGAGGCCGTCGGTCAGGGTCCAACCCAGACCGCGCAGACCCGCCAGTCGGTCGGCAACGATCGCCAGCCGTGAACCCCCTCGGTCTTCGTGCTGCTGTGTATTCACGTCAGGAGAATAGAGATCAGCTAAGACAATTCTAGTGCGACTGAAGTCGCGGACGGGTGCTCGTCGTAACGACGACCTGCCATTGATCCCCAGACTCTCGGACCTCAACGTTGCCCAGCAAATGTTGTGGCACCACGACATCGATGCCCCCCGCACGCCATACGAGTTGCCGTGTCGTCACCTGCCGCGGCCGGACGATGCCGGTGGGACGATCAGCGGCGCGTTCGTCGCGTGCGAAATCAGTCAGCTGCGGGAACTCCTGCGCGAGATCGTCCAGCACGTCGTCGAGTGGTCCGCTCGCTTCTGACGCCCTTTCGAGGGCACGTGGGAGATGCTCGGGTTCCACGCGCTCGGTGATCGCATTTACAAGGCTGGCTTCTGCCTCGGGGGAACGGACGCTCACGAGCACCTGGTAGGCGTTCTCGAAGTAGGCGGCCGGAGCGCGGTTCCGGTCAACGGTCATGACCTCGCTATGCGGCCGAGGGTCCGGCCACGAGATCCCTTTCTGAAGGTCGCCGGGCTCGGGGAGGAGGTCTTGTAGCACCTCAAACGACACCCTGTTTCCTTCGAGCATGTTGAGGCGCGCCGCCTCGATGACTGCGTCCAGTTTCAGCAGCGTGACCTGCGGCGACGTCCCGGTGTTGTCCGTTGTTCTGATGGCCGCGAACACACAGTCCTTCGCATTGGTCGCGCCGCGCATCTCCGCGGCTAAGTATGCTTGGAGCGTCGAGGATGCTCGCTCGAAATGAGTGTCTCTCCTTACCGTCCGCAGAGTCTCCAGTTGGGCGGGTATACCGGAGCCCTGGGCAAACTGCGCTCGCGCCGTCGCATCGTTGTAACCGCGAACTTTGTCGATGTGTCGCAGGAGGTAGTCAGCCTCCGCCTCCCCAAGAGCCACCACCTGAGGATCGATGGTGTGGCTGCCTCGACCTTGGATCACGCCGAGTGCACATTTGGTCACCTGCATGGTTCGACCGCTCTCTGTTGCGCTTGGCAGAAGTTCACCACTTCAGCGGCGGCAATGGGTGGAGCGGCACATAACGATCCCAGGCGGCGCCGCAGGTCCGTGGCGTGCAGCTCGCAACGATTCCAATTGAGTCGGGCATGCTGGCCAGGCCGCTACTTCACGAAGACCGCGGCTCTCGACGTCCACGTATGCAGCCCACGACTACGACTGATCCAACCAAGCGTCGAGTGAAGCCTGCAGCGCTTCGCGAGCGGTCTCGACAGTGCCAACAAGGACATTCGGATGACTTCGCAGCGGCCCAAGCCCGATCGTCCTCTTCCAGTGATCCGTAATCCTCGCCTGCGCTGCGTGCCACGCCGCGTCTTCCGCGGGCGTGAAGTCGCGGCGTTCTTCTGGGTCGGGTCCGATGAGGAACTCTTCGCGGTGGAGCGGCGCAGCCATCGTCGTGAGAAGCGTGCCGATGTCGCGTGCGAGCAGACCGATGGATCTGGCGGACGCCCACGCGCCGATGCCGTGCCCTCGCAGTTGCGGTAAGAGCTCAATCTCGCGCAGGATCAGCAGGCGGTCAAAGTCGAACTCCTGATAGCCGGTGATGTGGTAACAGTCCTCGCAGAACAGGCGCTCGTCGTCGCCCATAAGCGCCTCCACGAGTTCCGTGAGATCGCTGCTCATAGCGTCGGCTGCCTCCCACAAGGTCATCGGCGAGTCGACGGTGGCGCCAGCGGGGTTGCCGACGTCCTCGCCATCGAGACGAAGCAACCACCTCTCAAGCTGCCCCACCTGCAAGGTGAGCGCAGTCTCCTCGAAGTCCGGCACGGTGCCACGCCACCCAGTGATGGTGCCCAGCGACGGCAGAGTGTCCGGGTCGGTTTCGTCCAAGTCCCATTCCGCTGTGATCCGTCCGCCCCAAACTTCCCATCCGAACGCTGATGCCTCGGTATCAAAGCGGTTGCTGACTCGCACACCAAGGTCAAGGTGCAGCGCCGTTGGCCGTGGCCACCTCGCGCGGGTTCCAAGCACAGTCGACATGATCGCTCCTCGCATGCAGCCGCCTGCGGCGAGCGTAAGGGTCTGCGCGCTTCGGCGTGTCGATCCGAAGGTCCACCTGGTCCGATCGGCTTTGCCGAGCAGCGATACGAAAGGACGACCTGATGAGCGACGTGCCGAGCGACCCGGACGAAGGAACAGCACCTTGGTACGACGGGTGGACAGAGGGTGCCGACGCCCCGTTCGCGGGCCGGCCCAGGACGGGCGAGGACGCGACGGCGTACCGCACTCTCACCTACGAGCGGTCCGGGCGGATCGCGCGGATCACGTTCAACCGGCCGGAGCATGGCAACGCGATCACCCTCGACACTCCGGTCGAGCTGGCCGCGGCGGTCGAGCGCGCGGACCTCGACCCGGCGGTGCACGTCATCGTCGTCTCGGGGCACGGCCCCGGGTTCTGCGGCGGCTACGACCTGGGCGTCTTCGCCGAACGCGGCTTCGACGACGCCACCGACAGCGCCTCGTCGTACGCCGGCACCATGCTCGACCCCGCCGTCCATGCAAAGAATCACGACCCGAGCACCACCTGGGACCCGATGCTCGACTACGCGCTGATGATCCGGTTCAATCGCGGCTTCGCGAGCCTGCTGCACGCGACCAAGCCCACGGTCGCCAAGCTGCACGGGTTCTGCGTCGCGGGTGGCACCGACATCGCGCTGTACGCCGACCAGATCATCGCGGCCGCGGACACGAAGATCGGCTACCCGCCGACGCGCGTCTGGGGCATCCCCGCAGCCGGCATGTGGGCGCACCGGCTCGGGGACCAGCGGGCCAAGCGGCTGCTGTTCACCGGCGACTCGATCTCCGGCGCCGAAGCCGCGGAGTGGGGCCTCGCGGTCGAAGCGCCACCACCCGGGCAGCTCGACGAACGCACCGAGATCCTGCTCGAACGCATCGCCCGCATGCCGCTCAACCAGCTGATGATGGCCAAGCTCGCCCTCAACTCGGTGCTGCTCGCGCAAGGCGTCGCGACCAGCACCATGATCAGCACCGTCTTCGACGGCATCGCGCGGCACACCCGCGAGGGCTATGCGTTTCAGCGGCGCGCGGCCGAGGTCGGCTTCCGGCAGGCCGTCGCAGAACGCGACGACCCCTACGGCGACCGCGGCCGCTCGACCTTCAAGGGCTGAGCGAGCGGTACCTGTTCTTCAGCCGGCGGAAGGCCGTCCACAACTGACACCTGCCACAACTTGATGCAGGACTAGGGACTCGACAGCCGGCTGTTGTCCCAGCTGAGGATGCGCTCGTCGGGGACGATCACGACGACGGTGATCGGCACCTCGTAGGCATCGCGGGTGCGCTCCGGCATCTCGGACCGCGACGTGCGGAACGCGGAGTACTTCGTGTCCATCGCCGCCCGCACTCGCTCGCGGAGCGCCTCGTCGTCGACGACCCGCGCCACACCGGTCAGGTGTACGCCGCGCAACTCGGCCCATCGCTCGCCCGACTCGACGAGGAATGACACCCGCGGATCTCGTCTGATGTGCACGAGCTTCTTGCGATGCGACGGCGACCCGACGTAGATGCGCTCGTCCAGCGCGACGAACCACACCGGCAGCGCGATCGGCACACCGTCGGCGCGCAACGTGGTGAGGATGCCAGTGTGCGCAGCCTCCAGCACAACCCACGCTTCCTCGCGCGACAGCCGGATGTTCACATCAACCGCGCGCGTGGCGGCGCCAACTACGAGCTCGGCGCTCGCCAGTGTCACGGGCAGTCGCGAGGCGACGGCTCACGTCCTCACCCGCCGCCGCCTTC
Organism: Frankiales bacterium; assembly: GCA_033851265.1. Lineage (GTDB taxonomy): Bacteria > Actinomycetota > Actinomycetes > JAWWOW01 > JAWWOW01 > JAWWOW01. The sequence goes on along the minus strand of JAWWOW010000003.1, from coordinate 204,244 downwards.
CGCGCGTACTCGTCGAGCCACGTGTGGAAGCTGTCCGAACTCTCGCGGTCGGCGATCGAGCGCGCGATCGCGGGGAACTCGTAGTCGGGGTCCGGCAGCGGCGGATGATCCGACGCCGGCTTGCGCGCGAGCACGGCCTCGATGACCGGCTCGAGTCGTTGTGCCTTCGCGCGACTGGCTTCGACGTCGCGTTCGATGAACTCGGGTAGCACCTCCCGGCCAAACAGTTCGAGGCTCTCCATCACGTGCTCGTGGCGGTTGTTGCCCGCCTGCGTTGCGAGGATCACCTGGTCCACGCCGTACTCCTCGTACCGACGCAGGTAGTCGCGCACCTGCTCCGGCGTACCCACCGCACCGCGCAACCCGCCGACGGCCTCTTTCACCGCCTTGGCAGCAAGCCGGTCGGTGTCCCCAGCCGCGGCGGCGACGGCAGACGGGTCGAAACCAGCCTCAGCCCGGTCGCGTTGGTACTCCGCCCACACGTCGGTCACACCGGGACGGTGCCGGCCGAACACGTAGTAGTGCGCCAGCGAGTAGCCGAAGAAGTTGGTGCCCTCCGTGCCGCGCGCCAGCGCCTCCTGCTCGTCGTCGTGGCACATGAACGTGGTCACCGCCGCGACGTTCGCGTTGACCGCATCACCGATCGGCACGCCCTCGGCAGCCAACGTCTCGTAATAGTCGGTCACCCAGTGCTGCGCCTCCTCGGGATCGAAGAACGCGAACGCCAGCGCGCCGATGCCGAGCTGCGCGGCCAGATGAATGGTGTCGCGACGTGTGCACGCCACCCAGACCGGCGGGTGCGGTTTCTGGTGCGGCTTCGGTATGACGTTGCGCGGCGGGACGGTGACGTAGTCCCCCGCATGACCGGTGAACGGCGTCTCGGTCATCGCTCGCAACGCGACCTGCAGGCCTTCGCGCCACATCGCGCGCTTGTCAGCCGGCTCGATCCCGAACCCACCGAGCTCCGCCTCCGACGACGACTCACCAGTGCCGAACTCGACCCGGCCGCGCGACAACAGGTCAAGAGTGGCGACGCGCTCGGCGACGCGCACCGGATGGTTGAACGCCGGCGGCATCTGCACGATGCCGTGCCCCAGCCGCAGGTTCGTCGTGCGCTGCGACACCGCCGCCAGGAACACCTCGGGCGCGGACGAGTGACTGTACTCCTCGAGGAAGTGGTGCTCCACCACCCAGACGGTGTCGATGCCGATCCGGTCGGCCAGCTCGCACTGCTCGAGCGCCTCATGCAGGACGCGTTCCTCGTCGCCGTCCGCCCACGGACGCGGCAACTGGTGCTCGAAGAACATCCCGATCTTCACGCGCGTCCCTCCCAGGCCGAGAGGTCAACCTAGTGCCGACGCGGTCGTAGTCAGCTCCCCGGTGTGGGCACCACGGTCAACGGGATATCCGGCGCCGGCCCCCAGGCGACCGCAGCCTTGGAGAAGCCCTGCGCGATCGCGGTCGTCAGGGTCAGCTCGACCATCTCGGCCGGCGTGAACTCGGACAGCAACGCCTCACGCAACTCGTCGTCGACCTCGGCCGGGCGAGCGGAGAGAACGACGTCGACGTACCGCAACGCCAGCTTGTAACGCGCGGGCAGTGCGCTGCCGTCGTACGCGTCGTTAATGTCCTCGACTAGGTCCTCGGTCAGGCCGCCATCACGCGCCCCGGCGAAGCGCAAGTTGCGGCAGATCCCGCAGCCGGTCACCCGAGCGTTGCGCAACCGGGCGACCTCTTTCGTCGGCTGGTCGAGCGCGCCGCGTGACCACAGCGCGCCGTAGAAGTCGTTGAACGCGGCCTGCAGTTCCGGCCGGTGGTCGAGGAAGCTGACACCGCCAGGCGGTGGCGGGAAGCGGCTCACTCGGACACTCCGAGTGCGAGCTCCGTGCGTAGCAGCGCTTCGACGACGGAGATCCCGAACGTGAACGCCGCCGCGCCCTCGTCACCAAGCGCCGCCCGCACGGCAGCACATTGCTCGTCGGTCATCGCCGATGGGTCAAGCAGCCACTGTTCGGCGAACTCGAGCGCGATCTCCTCACGCGCCGTCAACGTCGGGGGTACGGCGTGGCCGGTCCCGCCGAGCAACGTTGCAAACCGCGACCGGCACAACGCCAACAACCGATCATCCGTTGCAGGATCGGCGTGGATCGCGTCTTCGTAACGCTGCAGCGCCTCACGTACTGGAGACAGCGCGACCGCCCCGGCCAGACCCGGCGCTGCCGCAGGGTCGACCCACGTCACCGGCGACATGGCGCGATTCTCGCACCGGTGGCGCCACGCTGGTGGGCACTCACTAGACCTCGAGTCGCCGCAGTGCCAGCTCCAGCACTTCGGCCCGGCTGCGCTTGCCGTGGTCGGCGGCCATCAGGTGACCGCCGATGAACAGCGACATCACCGTCACGCATCGCGCCTCGACCTCGCCCTCGTCGGTGCAGAAGTCAGCGAATAGCGACCGCATGTAATCCATCCGCCGGTTGTCGACGCGGCGCAGGCGGCGGGCGACCGCCTTGTCATGCTTGGCCCAGGCGCGGACCGCGGGGTCGATCTTCAACGGCTCGCCAGCCGACGCGGCGAGATCGAACAACCGCCGCAGCTTGACCTTCCCGTCCCCACCGGCGCCGTCGACGTGCGCGATGACCGCGTCGATGAATAGGTGCTCCCAAGTGTCGAGCATCTCGTCGAGCAACGCCTGCCGGTCATCGAAGTACCAGTAGAAGCCGCCCTTGCTCACCCCGAGGTCGCGCGCCAGCGCTTCGATGCGGACGGCGTCTGGCCCGCCGTCGGCCAGCACGCGCAGCCCGGCATCGACCCACGCGCTGCGCGGCGTACGGGCGTTGGCCATCGGTGATGTGTCTCTCGTCACACCGGGATTGACCCGGCTTCGGGGTGGTTATTACTCTGCCAACTATACGGTGCCGTATGGATGAATGGAGACGACGCGCATGCGACTCCCCGACTCCGCACACACGTCACGGCCCTGGCGCATCCACGAGATCGCGCCCGAGTTCCGACTCGAGGATGTCTGGGCGCTGCCGACGCCCGGCGGCCCCGATGACTTCGGCCGGCTCGTCCACGGCTGGGCCGTGCAAGATCCGACGCGGCACCCGTCCTTCGCAGTCCGCAGCCTGTTCGCGATCCGGTTGAAGCTCGGTGCGCTCTTCGGATGGGACGACGAGAAGACCGGCGTCGGCTCGCGCGTGCCGACGCTCCTCGACCGGTTGCCTGCGGACCTGCGCGATGCGCCGCGCCCGGAGTTCGACACTCTGCCGTTCAAATCCCTCTACCTGACCGACAACGAGTTCGCCGCCGAAGCGGCCAACCGCACCATGCACGGCGTACTGCACCTCGGCTGGGTCCGCGACGACGACGGGGACGGTTACCACGGCCAGATGGCCATCCTGGTGAAGCGCAACGGTCTGCTCGGCTCGGCGTACATGGCCGGCATCGCGCCGTTCCGGCACCTGATCGTCTATCCGCAGCTGACGCGCTCCATCGGGCGCGACTGGCAGCAACTCAGCGACGACCCGACGCTGAGCGCGCACGCCTGATGAACGACACCGCACTCCTGCAGAACAACAGCGCCACGTTCGGCGCCGCGTGCGCCGCGATTGAAGAGGTGCTGCCTCACTTCGCCGACGTCGTACGCCGCAACCCCGGCGTCACCGCGAAAGCCATCGGAAGCTGGGATCTCTCCCAGGTTGCCTGCCACGTGTCGCATGTCATCGAGAAGGACACCGACGCGCTCCTCCGCACGCCGCTCCCGTACGTCGAGCTGTCGCCGGCCGCCGTCGGTGTGATGACCAACCAGATGCTCGCCGAGGACACCGAACGTGACGTCAAAGTGCTCGCCGACCGGATCATCGCGCTCGGCGCGCGGTTCCTCGCGCTGAAAGCGAACCCGCCGACCGAGCCGGTCACTTGGATCGGCGGCACCCAACTACCGCCGCACGCGGTCGCCTGTCACCTGCTCGAAGAACTGCTCGTGCACGGGCACGACGTCGCGCAGGCGGCGCAGACACGGTGGTCGATCGAACCGGCGCACGCCGCGCTCGCCATCACCGGTGCCGCCGTACCGATCATCGGTGGAAGTCCAGCATCGTGGGTCCGCCGCGGCGCCAACCCGCAGCTCAAGGCGCGGCTCGAGACGCGCCTCCGCGGCTTCGATCGATTCGTGCTCGAGTTCGACAACGGCCTGCACGTCGAGTACCCACCGGCGAACAAGCGCGCAGACGCCTATCTATCTGCGGATCCCGCCGCGCTGTTGCTCGTCATGCTCGGCCGGCAGTCCCACTGGCATGCGCTCGCCCGCGGCAAGGTCCTCGCCTGGGGCCGCCGCCCCAAGGCGCTGCTGACAGTGCTGCACAACATCACCCCACCCTGAGATCGCCGGTGCCACTCGCTCTGCTGAATCAGGCAGCCCGGAAGAGATAGATCCCGATCGTCCTGCCGCTGACCGCGATCTGTTGACCGCTTGCAAGAAACTTGTCGCGGCTACTCTCGCTCGTCACTTGGTATATGTAGCCGACGTGCTCAAGCCTCCAACCAACGGCTTCAATAGCCGAAAGGAGGCCAGCGTGGGTCACCTTCTTGTTCTTCGACCAGTTGGTGTTGTTGCCACCGAAGAGGGTGGAGTCCCGCTGCGACTCACCCACCACGAGCTGGATTTCGAAGAAGCCCTGTGCCTGTTCCCTCGCGGTGACCGCCTGGCCGACCGGTGACGCTCGGAAGGCCGTTTCCTTCTGAGCCGCTTCACGTGCCGACCGCGCCGTAGCGTTCGCAGCGTCCCGTTCTGCCTTCGCTTGAGCGTTCGCGGCGTCCCGCGCGGCCTTTGCGTCGGCCTTGGCTTGTAGGACTGCGGCCTTCGCCTCCGAGGTCTTCCGGCTTCGTCCGGTTCGTTGCGTGGGCAGTTGCGCTTGGCGGACCTGGTCAGTCCACTGTTGCCCGTTCCAATAGCGCTCGTTTCCCTGCTGTGCTTGGTCTGGGTACCAGCCGGCTGGGGCGGACGTTGTGGTGGTCATTGCGTTCTCCTCGCGCAGCGTGCGGTCATATTGGTAGAGGGCTCGTTTGAGGTGGGCGATTCCATCTGCACCGTCACCGCCCTCCGGCGCCGCGCCAGAACAGGTACGGCGGCCGGGGGGTCTTCCGGCGGGGCTCCGATCAGAGGCCTGCCTTCTTCACGCCGTACTCGGCCTGCGAGCGTGTGTAGCCCTCGAACATCAACTGGTTGACCAGCCCAGAGTGCGAGAACGAGGTCATGTCCAGGTAACTCTGAGCGGAGCGAGCTGCTTGCGTATTCCAGTTTGCGTGCACACTGTCAACGCCGTAGGTGGCGTCCTTGGTCGAGTAGCCCTCAAACTTCAGTTGCTTGATCAGTCCCGTCCGCGAAAAGGGCGCAAAGCTGAGGTAGTTCTCAGCTGACTCGCGCGCATTCGCCTGGGCGGCTGTCTCCGCGGCCGCCTTCTCCGCGGCCGCCTTCTCCGCGGCGGTCTTGTCAGCAGCCGCCTTATCCGCGGCAGCCTTCTCAGCTGCAGCCTTTTCCTCCGCGGCCTGCTTGGCGGCCGCCTTCTCTTCAGCGGCCTTCTTTGCGGCAGCCTTCTTGGCCGCAGCCTTTTCGGACGCGATCTCGGCCGGCGTCTTCGCTGGCGCTGTCACCGACGCCTTGGTTGGCGACGACGAGCTCGCCTTGCTGTCAGATCCCCCTGACGCCACACCGATACCGAAAAGCACCGATACGACCAGAGCAGGAATCCACACCTTCTTCTTCTTGTAGAAGGGGTGCCCCGAGCCCGTGCCGGGCGTCGGCGGCGAGGGCGGGCCCCATGTCGGTGCAGGCAACGTCTCGGCAAACGGTGCGGGCACCATCGTCGCCACAGTCGGAGTCAGAGCATCGGTTGATTCAGGTGCTGGCGCGCTTGTCTGAACGGTCTCGCGAGCGGGCGCGCGTGGGGCGCGTGGCTTCGACGTTTGCGTTGCTCTCGCCTTTGCCGCACTGCCAGATCCCGCACGCGTTGGGGACTTGGCCGCGGACCGACGCTGAGCTGGGATCGTCGGTGAAGAAGAGACTGCTTTCTTCTTGGCGGGCGCCGACTTGCTGGATGTTGCGGCCGTTCGCCGAGCGCGGGTGGCGGTGGGCGTCGGCTTGGTCGAGGCAGACGTCGTCTTAGCTGGCATGACTTGCTCCGTAAATCTGTGCGCGGTCGATCCGACCATGCGCGAGCCCTGGATTCCGGCGGATCCGCCGGTACACAGGAGATTCGCAGTTCGGACAAATGGCGCCTAGACGCAATTCGAGCCATTTGTTGCATAAAAGTGGACTAGTCACCTAGCAGAGCGTCAAGAAGGGCATACAGGGCGTCATGCCTCGCCCCGACCTCGCGGCTGCGGGGTAGACAATGCGCCGCATGGGGGCACTGGACAGTGCAAACGCGGCGTACGCCGAGAAGCGGTGGGCTGAGGCGTTCACCCAGCTCACCGACGCCGAGTCGCGTGGCGAGCTCACCGCAACCGATCTCGAGCATCTCGCCGTCGCCTCGCACTGCCTCGGCAAGAACGACGAGTCGACGGACGCCTGGAGTCGGGCCTACAACGCCTACCTACAAGACGGCGACATCGAGCACGCTGCACTCGCTGCGGCCTGGTGCTCCTTCGGCCTGCTCACCCGCGGAGAGTTCGCTCTCGGGAGCGGTTGGCTGAGTCGCGCCCAAACACTTTGCGAGGAGCACAATCACGACGGCCCGGCGACGTGGTTCATCCTCGGACAGACTGCGGCCGGGATCATGATGAGCGGCGACTTCGCGACCGCGCTCCCGATGTTCGAAAAAGCGCAACGCAACGTGGACAGACTCCGCGACCCCAGCGGCATGGCGCTGAGCCGGCTCGGCCGCGGGCAGTGCTTGGCCCATCTCGGCCGCGCGCCAGAAGGTCTGTCGCTCCTCGACGATGTCATGGTCGCCGTCACCAACGACGACATCTCGCCGATGGTCGCCGGCCTCGCGTTCTGTGCCGCGATCGAGACCTGCCACGAGGTTCTCGACGTACGCAGGGCGCAGGAGTGGACCGCCGCGCTCACTCGCTGGTGCGACGAGCAACCCACGCTCGTCCCCTACCGCGGCGACTGTCTCGTGCACCGCGCCGAGATCCTCGCGCTGCACGGCGCCTGGCCGGAGGCGCAAGACCAAGCCGAACGCGCACGCGACTGGCTCACCGACATCCAAGGCATGACGCTCGGCAGCGCTTACTACCAACTCGGCGAGCTGCACCGGTTGCGCGGCGAGTACGCCCACGCCGAAACGGCGTACAAGCAGGCCAGCCAACACGGACACGAGACGCAACCCGGTCTCGGCCTGCTCCGGCTCGCGCAAGGACACGTCGACTCCGCGACCGCCGCGATCCGGCGCGCGCTCGACGAGACGTCAGACGTGATACCGCGCGCGCATCTTCTCGGTGCGTACGCCGAGGTCGCGCTCGCCGCCGCCGACATCGCCGCCGCGCGCGCATCCGCCGACGAGCTCACCGCCATCGCCGCCCAGATCGACGCGCCCCTGCTCACCGCGAAAGCACTGCATGTCCACGGCGCCGTCGCGCTCGCCGAAGGCGATCCGCGCATGGCGCTCGGCGTACTCCGCCAGGCCTGGATCATCTGGCAGGACCTCGATGCGCCGTACGACGGAGCTCGGGCCCGCGCCCTGATCGGTCAAGCGTGCCGCGCGCTCGATGACGGCGACACCGCCGAGATGGAGTTCGACGCAGCGCGCTGGGTGTTCCAGGAACTCGGCGCCGCCACCGACCTCGCCGCCGTCGCGAAGCTCGCGCAACGCGAACCACCCGCAGCGCCCGGTGGCCTCTCGCTGCGCGAAGTGCAAGTGCTGCGCCTCGTCGCCGCCGGCAAGACCAACCGGACCATCGCCGGTGACCTCTTCCTCAGTGAGAAGACCGTCGAGCGCCATCTCAGCAACATCTTCACCAAGATCAACGTCTCGTCGCGCTCCGCCGCGACGGCGTACGCGTTCAACCACGACCTCGTGTGACGCCCCTCACTCCCCCAGACCGGCGAATGGGGGATTTCACTGATGCTGCCCGGCCGGGCGCTCCCTAACGTCGCTGGCAACACCAACTGGGGAGGGACCATGAACACCACCACCGAGTACGTCGAGACGGTCATCATCGGCGGCGGCCAGGCCGGCCTCGTCGCGGGATATGAGCTGCGCCAGCGCGACCGTGACTTCGTCATCCTCGACGCGTCCGCCCGCGTCGGCGACGCGTGGCGCACCCGCTGGGACTCGCTGCGACTGTTCACGCCGCGCCGGGTCTGCGCCCTGCCGGGCCTGAAGTTCGCCGGTCCCCAGGGCCTCGCGCCGTACAAGGACGAGATGGCTGACTACCTGTCAAGGTACGCCGAGGTGCACGAGCTGCCGATCCGCCACAACGTCACGGTGACCCGGCTCAGCAAGAACGGCGATCTGTTCCTGATCGAGACGGCCACCGGTGATGTGACCGCGGCCAATGTGATCGTCGCGACCGGTTCGTACGGCGCGCCGAAGACGCCGGCGTTCGCAGCCGACCTGGACCCGCATGTCGTTCAGGTGCACTCGGCGATGTACAAGAACCCGTCGCAGCTGCAGCCCGGTGGCGTGCTGCTCGTCGGAGCGGGCAACTCCGGCGCGGACATCTGCTTCGACGTGATCGACTCGCACCCGACCTGGCTCGCCGGTCCGGACGTGTCGCACATCCCGCCGGACATCGACACGTGGTTCGCGCGCAACGTCGTCATCCGGGTCGTGCGGTTCGTGCAGCGCAATGTGCTGTGCCTGGCCAACCCGATCGGACGCAAGCAGGCGCCGAGGCTGCGCTACAAGGCCATTCCGCTGATCCGCCAGAAGCCGAAGTGGATCGAGAAGGCTGGCGTCAAACGAGTCGGTCGCGTCGTCGGCGTGCACGACGGTTTGCCGCAGCTCGAGGACGGCCGGGTGCTCGACGTCACCAACGTGATCTGGTGCACGGGCTACCACCACGACTTCCCGTGGATCGACCTGCCCAGCATGGACGAACATGGCGCGCCGGTGCACACCCGCGGTGTCTCCGATGAGGTGGACGGTCTCTACTTCCTCGGTCTGCCGTTCCAATACGCGCTTGCATCGCCGTCGTTGTTCGGCATGGCCCGCGACGCGGCGTACGTCGGCAAGGCGCTCGCGCGCCGGTCGGTCAAGCGCACTGAGTCGTCGCGGGCGAAGGTCGCGGCCTGACCTCGGGCCCGCCCCGCCCGCAACTGGCGTGCACATCAAGCCAGGCCATCTCCGCGCCGCCCACTGTCCACCTGCGTCCTCTGCTCTGGCCGTGATTCCGGGCCAGAGCAGAGGACGCGTATAGGGACACCCAAGCTCCGCCAGTTTCCTGTCCGCGCACACAGGCGGTGGTCCAGGCGCCTAGGGCAATTGCGAGCGTAGGCACAATGTGGTCGCAAGAGTCCAAGGAGCCGCGGCAATGCAGATCAGGCTTACACCGCGAGCCGTCGTACACAGTCTGTCCTTGCACGCCGTCGGTATCGCTGCGTTCGCGTCACTCATCGGTATTGCCCTCGCCCTGGTCGCTGACTGGCCGGCGTGGGCGTACGCGCCCGCGACGCTTGCGCCCTGGCTCGTCCTCAGCGCGCTCGCCGTCAGGTGGACCAGCCAGCACGTGCGGTGGATGGCGCGGACGTTCCCGCACCTGTCGGCGTCGCTGCTCGTCGAGACGACCGGCCGGATGCAGCGGTCGCGATATGCGCCGGGCGACGTGATCGTCGCCGAAGGTGAGCCGGCGGACCGCTTCTACGTCGTGACGGCGGGCGAGGCCGAGGTGGCGCGGCGAGATGGGGACCGCGATGTGCACCTCAGCACGTATCAGCCGGGAGACTTCTTCGGCGAGGTCGGCTTGCTCACGTCCACCCAGCGGATGGCGACGGTGCGCGCAATCAGCGGCGTCGAAGTGCTCAGCCTGGACCAAGGGACGTTCGGTCGAGTCGTCGAGGATTCCGGACTGACTGCCGAGGATCTTGCGCGGGTTGCGCGCGAGCGCAGCGCGCAGACCGAGCCACGCGACGACGCCGTACCGCTGCCGCCGTGGTCACGCGTGCTCAGCCGCATGACCAAACACCCACGCGCGATGCACTACAACCGGCTGATCGGTCTGGTGCTGCTGGTGAACCTGCTGGTCGGTGCGTACGCCGTCGCACGCGGGCACTGGTGGTCCGGCGACGTCATCGATTTGCCGGCGATCGTCCTCGTCGCGCAGGCGAACTTCGCCCTGGCGATCCTGTTTCGTCAGCAGTACGTGATCAACGGCATCGCCTGGATCGCAACACGGCCGCCGACCACGTGGCCGCTGCGGCTGCGGTGGGCGCTCGGCAAGTACTACCACTTCGGTGGGCTGCACGTCGGCGCCGCGATTGCAGGAATCTTCTGGTACGCCGCGTTCGTCGGATCGCTGTTCGCGGAGCGGTTTCGTGGCAACAACGACGTGTCGACGGCGAACATGGTCGTGTCGTGCGCGGTCGTGGTCCTCTTCATCGTCACAGCGATCATGGCAATGCCACGGCTACGCACGCGCTCACATGACAGATTCGAGGCGACACACCGGTTCTGCGGATGGGCGGCGCTCGCACTGATCTGGATCAACACGGTGCTGTTCTTGACGGATCACCACTTGTCGCTGCTCACCGCGCCGACGATGTGGATGCTCGTCGTCACGACCATCGGGGCTGCGTGGCCGTGGCTGTTGCTGCGCAAGATCGCGATCCGAGCTGAGCGACCATCGCGCCACGCGGCGCTCATTCATCTCGACCACGACGTACAGCCCGGTCTTGGCACGACGCGGCCGATCAGCCGCAACCCGTGGATCGGTTGGCACCATTTCGCGAATCTGCCCAATCGTGACGGCTCGCCGGGTTACCGCATGGTCGTGTCACGTGCCGGCGACTGGACGACCGCGTTCATCGACGATCCGCCGGCGGCAGTCTGGGTGCGCGGCATCCCGGTGATCGGCGTTGCCAACGTGCGCAAGCTTTTTCGGAAGGTTGTGTTCGTCGCGACCGGCAGCGGCATCGGACCGATGCTTGCGCACCTACTCGCCCGCGAACCACCGTCACGACTGGTATGGGTGACCAAGGATCCGCGTGTGACGTACGGCGATGAGCTGATCGACGAGATCCTGACCGCGCAGCCGGACGCCGTTCTGTGGAACACCGACGAGCGCGGCAAGCCCGACGTGTTGCGACTGGCCTACGCGGCGTACCTCGACTCCGGCGCCGAGGCCGTCATCTGCATCGCGAACCGTCAGGTCACGTGGCAGATCGTGCACGGCCTCGAGCGCCGCGGCATCCCCGCGTTCGGCCCGATCTGGGACTCGTAGGCCGGATCTCCTAGCTGGCGACGCTGCTCACGAGCTTGGGCAGCTTCGCGAGGGTGCCCTTGGCAACCTGCAGCGGTCGCTGCTGCTCCTCGTGCACGGTCGACGACGCGAGGACCGCGCCGGTCAGACCCGGGATCGCCCACTGCAGCGCCTTCAGTTGCTTCTGTGCGTTCGCGACCTCCGGCGGCGTTGCGGCCAACGGGTCGGTCGCGTCAGCAATCGGCACGTCGCCGGCCGCATTGATCTTCCGACCGAGGTAGCGCGAGTACGCCGTCGCGGCCATCGCGCCGCCGGTCAGCGCGAGCTTCAGCCCGGTGGTGCCCAGGACGCCGCGCTGGGCTGCGACCCGCCCCTTGTTCGCCCGCAGCAGCTGTGCGCCACCGATCAGATGCATCCCGATCGCGGCGGCGTTGAACGGTGTCCACCGGTTCCAGCCGGCATTCGCGGCACGGGCCCGCTGGCGAGGGTCGTCGAGGTCGGCCGTCGCGCCGTTCAAACCAACCGCCCCCATCAGCGATCCGCCAAACCAAGCGGCCAGACCAACGTCGTGCATGAAGTGCGCCAAGCTGTTGCGGTCGGACATGTTCGTACTCCCCTGAAGTTGTTTGGTGTGTGCGTCTCTCCTGCCCCCGATGACCAATCACAACCGTTCCCGCCATTCCGGTCACGCCGGCAACGTAGATAGCCGGTTGTCACTACGGCATAAGTGTCAATGTGGCGCGGCCGGGACACCTGACTTTCAACACGCAACAACCACCCCACGGTCAAAGGAGACCTTTTATGACGACGCCCCGAACAGCAATCAGAACCAACACCGGCACGACCGGCGCGGAGACCTATCCGCAGGTCAGCACGTCTCATTCGCACGTCGAGACCGCGGAGACCAAGACGGCGTTCAAGACGACCGAGATGGTCTTCTACGTGCTCGCCGTCGTCGGCGTGCTCATCGCAACGCAGGTCGTCGACGGCATGGACGCCAAGTCCGGTTGGCTCTACGTGAGCTTGCTCACAATCGGCTACATGATCAGCCGCGGACTGGCCAAGGCCGGCAGCTACGCGAAGGACCACCACAACAACTGATCGCCTAGCGCCTGCACATGTTTGCGGCCCTCGTCCGTCCCGTCGGGCGAGGGCCGCAGCTCGTGCGCTGCAGGCCCATCCGATTTGCCTGATTCGTGGGCAGACTCAAGTCCGTGCCGATAGAGATGGCATGACGCAGATCCGCATCGTGAAGACCGCGCGCCCCACGCGCGACACGAGTGCCGCGCCTGATCTGCGGACACCGTCGGGTCGCCCGCTTCCCTACTGATCCCCCGTAACGAAGAAGACTGCGGCCCCCGTCCGAACCGATGGACGAGGGCCGCAGCTTCACGTTCCGCTAACTCAGGTTGATGCGGTACGCGCCTCGACCGTGCGTCGCGGCGTACAGCAATCCAGTGTTCTCCGCGAGCGTGAGCCCGTAGACCGCGACGCGCGGTAGCGCGCTCCCGGCCTGCACCCAGTGGGTCGAACCCGCTGGCAGCCGCAGCACACCGAAGTCGGTCGCCGCGTACACGTCGCCGGTTGCGCCGTACAGCGCGATGCCCGTCACCGGCTGGTCGCCGATGTCATACGAGCGGTCGACGAACGTTGCCTTGTGGTTCGACGGGTTGTAGCTCGCCTCGAGGACATGCTGCGTCGTCGTTGGCGTGTACGCGCCGTACCCCGAGTACGAGATCCACGCGTGGTTCGGATTTGCCGGGTCAACAGAGATGCCGGACACGAACCGACCCGGCGTCGCGGGTGTGTCGATGCGGAAGAAGTGCACCGAGTTCGCATTGGCGGCGTTGACGTTGCTCGACACCCAAAGTCGTCCAATGCGAGTGCCCGCCCACATCGTCCCGGTGTCACTCGGCGCACGCGTGGTCGCGACGACGTACTGCCCGCTGCGCTCGTCGTTGCCGCCGACCAGGCTGTTGCCCATCGGCTCCCAGTCACCACACGGTTCACCATCGCGGCTCAGCGCGTTGCAGTGCTCCTCGAGGTAGTTCTGATCGCCGCCGTGGTCATTCGTGCGCCACACGTGCTCCATGCCGATGAACGCACGCCCACCGACCACTGGGTCAGCGATGTACGGCACGTAGAACGACCGGCCTTCTGCCGACGCCTGCAATGGGTCGTAGATCGCCAACCACGTCTTCGAGTTCGACCCCTCGAAGTTCACTTCCGGTGTCGCGTCGTAGTAGTTGTGATAGCGAATGTTGGTGTTCGTGCGGTCGAAGCCGGACTGCCCGCCGTCACCACCGACACTCTCGAACCATGTCGGCGAACCGCTGTAGTCCCACGTGCCGTTGTCCTGCGTACCGCCGAGCAGACTGCCGGACGGATTGGACGGGTTGTAAGACAGCGACTGGAACTGGATCGTGTTCAGCCCGTCGTTGATCGGCGTGATCGTCTGCGGGATCGCCTTCAGCAGGCGCTTGCAGTCGGTCAGATCAGCAGGCGCCAACGGGGTGTTCGTCCCGTATGGCCAAACCCGCTGGTCACAGTTCGCCGACCTGTCGACGGTCGTCCTGTTGTCGATGCGTACGACGCCGCCGTCCGAGCCGACGAACGCGATCCGCGGGTCACCGGAGGCGAAAACTACCGCGTGCTGGTCGGGGTGGATGCCCCTGGTGAATGCGAAGGCACCGGTCCCCATCGTCGCGGACTGGTCCGCCCACGTAACGCTTTGGTAGTAGTCACCCGCGTTGGTCGAACGGATCACACCGCGGCCATTCGAGCGCGGCGGCGCACCGCGGTAACCGGGCAACTCGTCGTAGTTCATCGAGCCGCCGAGCCACAGCTCTGACGCATGTCCGACAACGCCGAGCTGGCTGCCCGGGCTGGTGACGAACGCGTCGTACCCGCACTGTCCGTTCTGGCACCAGTAGTCGGCGAGGTAGCCGTTGGTGCCGTTGGTCTCGCTGGACAGCTTGGTCCACCCCGCGTTGGTGTAACCGGCCACCGGCGACCCGGCCACGGCGACCGCGTCATCGGTGCGCCACACCTGCGCGATGGCGAGGTCATCGGACGTGTCGCCGAGGTAGGCACGCGTCTTCCCGCCACCGTTGTTGACCAGGTCGAACTCGGTGCGATCGCCGAAAGCGTCCACCGGGTTCACCGTCTGGAAGACCTGCCGCCACGTGCTGCCGGTGTCGGTCGAGCGCCACACGCCGTAGCCCACGACAGCGGCGTACAGCGCGTTGGAGTGGTTGGGGTCGAACTGCAGCTTGTTGATGCCGCCCTGGAACCAGTCCGACCCACCGGATGCCGGGCTCGGGTTCGGCGGGGTCTTGCCCTGAAGGTTCGTCAGCAACGCGAACGAGTCGCCACCGTCGGTTGACTTGTAGACGCCGAGCGTCGGGGCGTTCGGCGGCGTACGCCGGCCGCCGTTGCTCGCGGACGACCCGTGCCGGGCGACGTCCGTGCCGATGAAGATCGTGTTGGGGTAGCCGCGACGGATCACGATGGAGCCGATCGACCTGTTGGTCGCAACCGCCGCGGACCCGGGCACGAGCGTCCAGCTCGCCCCGCCGTTGGTCGACTTGTACAGGCCGAGGCCGGCTTCGGAGTCACCGGACCCGTTGGGCTCGCCGGAGCCGGCGTACAGCGTGTTGCCGGTCGCGTTGTTGGGGTCGATGACGAGCGAACCGAACGCGTTGGTGGGCAGCGTGTCCGGCGGCGCGATCCAGGACGGCTTCGTGGCGAGCGCGTCATTGGTGCGCCAGATGCCGCCGCCAGCCGCGGCGACCCACAGCCGGCAGGGCGCGCCGGAAGGAGCGGATGCCTTGCCGCAGTTGGGGTCGATGGCGAGTGCGGTCACGCGACCGGATTCCTGCGTGGTCGGGCCGCTCTGCGTGTCGTAGTCGTAGAACTGCGAGGGCTCACCGGGCACGTTCGGGGTCACGGGTCCGAGCGCCTGCCATGCGCCGGGCGCCGCCGCCGCTGCCGCGCTGTAAGCCTGCTGCGACGTGAAGGCGCTCCGCGACGGTGCCTTTGCCTTGGCGTCGAAGGACGCCCGGCCCTTCCGGGCAAGGTTGTCGTCGACATATGTCCGCGGGTACGCGCGGTTGGCGACCTGCTCAGCCGCCGGGTTGGTGGCGCCGGTGCGCTCGGCCTCGCCCCCGAACCCGTGTCGGGCCTCGAACTTCGCCTCCTTGCGCGGATCGAAGACGTTGGCGGCTCCCGACGGACCGGCACTGTGCACCAAGCTGGCGACGCCGGCAGTCGAGGCGAGCGCCGTTGTGATGAGGGCTGCGAATACGAGTGCTGGGCCGCGGCGAACCTTGAGCATCTTTGCTCCCCGTTCTCTTCCCACGAAAAAGTTGGCCGTGGGTGTCAACCAAATGGGCCTGTTGCGGATCTGGGCCCGAGGCTAACGCTCGGTGACTACGACGGGTAGGTGTACAAACGAACTACTGTCGATGTGGCTAGTTCGTTACATCGCGTCGCGAAACAACGTTCCCGCCGCACCTCACCCGTCGCAGGGATCACGCCCGCGCCAACAGCTCCTCGGCCATTCGCGCCCGGACCGGAATGCCGATCCGCTGATAGTTGTCCATGGCCGCGGTCAGCAGCTCACGTGCCCGCGCGCGATCGTTGGGTACGCCGCGGTCGAGCAGCATCTTCGCGTAGAAATGCTGAACCTGAGGCTCGTCCAAGACGTCCGGAAAATCCTGCGCCTGCCGCAACGCGTTCTCGAAGTGCGCCGCCGCCTTGTCCCACTCGCCGGCACAGGCAGCAGCCATCGCGGCAACGCGCTGTGTCAACGCCCAGTCGAACGGCCGTATCGGCACCAACTCAGCATGCGCGGCGACGGTTGCAGAGAACTCTGCACAGAAATCAGTGCGGCCGAGAATCGCGCTGGCCTCGACTGCGACGCTCAACATGTCGAACTGCCCCATCAGCGGCGCTTCGGCAATAGCCCGGAACATCTCCATCTGGTCGGCGATCAAGGCGTCGACCGCAGCGACGTCACCAGCGTACGACCGGTTAACCAACCGACTCGTCCACGCCACACCCGACCATGCAGAGTTCGGTTCCAACCGCTGGGCTTCCTCGGTGAACCCAACGGCCTCGTCGACCTCACCGCGCAGCGTGAGGATCAATGCGATCCACGCGTAGGACTGTGAGCTCCACGGCGACTTGAGGCGCAGGCACAGCTCGAGATCCTTGCGACAACCGCGCTCGGCCTCGGCGAGGTCGCCGGTGCGCGCGATGGTGTTCAACATGATCCCCCGACGGCCCGTCACCTCACCCGCGATGTGACCGGCTTTGACCGCGATGTCGACGGACTCGACCGCCGCCGCCACCCCTTCATCGAACGCCGCCATCGACCCCAACGGAAATGCCTGCCAGGACAGCGCGTCCGAGAGCAGCGGTAGATCGTTTGTCTTTCGCGCATGCTCGATCCCGTGGTTCCCTGCCGCGACCGCCTCCGGGATCTGCGCAGAGGACCACTCGACGATGCAGCGCCCCCAATACATCCGTGCGAGGTTCAAATCGTCGGCAGCCTCCTTCGCGAGCTTCTCGGCCTCCGCGAGTTGTGCCATGCCGTCGGCGTACAAGCCGGCGAAGCCCAGGAGCAGCCCGGTGGACGCAGCCAACGCCGCCTTCGCTGGCGCGTCACTGTCGCCGACGATCGTCAAGCCACGGGTGTACGTCGCGAATGCGTCGTCGAAGCGGTTGAGCCAGACCTGCAGATAGCCGAGCTGCCAACACAGGTTGCCCGCCGCGTCGAGCTCACCGAGCTCGGCGTAGGCGTCGATGACCTCGTTCCAGATCGTGAGGCAGTCCTCGAACCGGCCGTGAATCCGGATCGCGTGTCCTTGCCGCTCGCGCAGTTGCGCGCGGCGCAGTGTCTTCTCCTCGCCGACGATCGACAGCGCATCGTCGAGCGCGCGCAACGCCTCCTCGAAGGCCGCCGACTCCATCGCCTGGTCGGCCGCGCGTTCGAGGGCGGTGAGCGTGCGTTCGGTGTCAGCCGCCGCACCTGACTGCAACAGGTGATGGGCGAGCTCCGACGGTCGTGACTTGTTGCTGCGTTCCATCGCGTCGGCGACCGCGAGGTGCAGTCGTTGCCGGCGCAGCAATGACAGCGACGACAACAGCGTCTGGCGGATCAACTCGTGCGCGAACGAGTAGTGAATCTCGCCGTCCCGGTCCTCCGGCACGATCACCCGCGCGGCTTCGGCCTCTTCCACGATGTCGAGCAGCCGGCCGGAGTCGATGTCGGTGATCTCCTCCAACATGCTGAACGGAAACCCGCGGCCGACAACAGCACCGGCGGCGAGCGCCTTCTGTGCGTCGGTGCCGAGCCGCTCGAGCCGACGTCCGACGACAAGCCGCACGCTTTCCGGGACATCGAGCTCGTCGACCTCGATGTCGGTGCGGAAGGCGCCGTTCGCATCGAAGACCTTGCCCTCCTCGCAGAGATGCCGGAACACCTCGTCGACGAAGAACGGGTTGCCTTCGGTCTCGGAGTAGATCGCATCAACGATCTCGTCGGGCGGCGTACGACTCGCGAGGGCTTCGATCATCCGGCCGACGCCGGCGCGGTCGAACCGCTTGATGGCCAGCCGGTCGACGGTGCGGCCGCGCACCATCCGCTCGATCGTCGCGGCGAGCGGGCGGGTGACGTCCAGCTCGACATCGCGGTAGGTCCCGACGCCGAGCACGCGCATGCCAGGCACGAGCTCGGCCATGTGCTCGATCAGCAACAACGTCGGTACGTCGGCCCAATGCACGTCGTCCATGACCAGAAGGAGCGGGAACCGCGCCCCGGCGCGACCGATGAACGACCCGACCGCGTTGAAGAAGTAGCGCCGTTGCTGTTCGGGTGGCAGGTCAAGCGGAGGCGGGATGTCGGGAAAGCGCCGGCGCAGCTCCGGAATCATCCGCGCAACTTCGGACGCGTCCTCCCCCATGTCCTCGCGAACCATCTCCGCCGGCATGACCGACAGACCCTGCTCGAGCATCTCGACGAACGGTGAGTAGGGCAACGCGCCTTCGATCTCATAACACCGGCCGAACAGAGCGAGCGCGCCCTTCGCCTCGGCTTCGCGGATCAGCTGGCGGACGAGGGTTGTCTTGCCGACACCGGGTTCACCGCCGACGAGGACGATGCCGCCCTGTCCGTCGAGAGCGGTGTTCAGCCGGGCGCGCAAGAACGAAAGCTCGTCGTCGCGGCCGACGAACACCTGCTGCGGGACCTTCGCTGTCTCGCGAACCCAGATGACATCCCACAACCGCCACGGGTGCGGGAAGCCTTTGAGGTCGTGGTCGCCGGTGTCGAGGTAGCTGACGTCCGCCACCGTCCCGGCGAGCTGGCGCGTCACATCCGAGATCAGGATCTGACCCCCGTCGGCCGCCGCGCACACCCGTGATGCGGCGTGCACCGCCTCGCCGGACAGCTGCCGTTCCTGCCACGCGACTTCACCGGTGTTCAACCCGACGCGCACGCGCAGTGGCGCGCCGGATCGCGACCGGTTGAACGCGTCGATGCTGCGCTGGATCCCGACAGCCGCAGCGAGCGCTCGTCTGGTTGACACGAACACCGCGAGGAAGCCGTCGCCGAGTGCGGCGGTCTGGTCGCGTCCATTGTTCTCGGCGATCTGGGCGCGGACGAGCTCGTCGTGTGCGCGGAAGAGCTTGTCCGCCTCGTCGTCACCGAGGCTGGTCCGCAGCGCGGTGGATCCGACGATGTCCGTGAACATGATCGTCACGGGACCTTCGGGAAATTCTGGCCCCCCTGCCATGGGCCCATCCTGCTACGTATTGCCCGTTAAGCGGTAGTCGTTAGGGCTTGGCGAAGACGACCCGGACCTGCCGCGCCTCCTGTTGCAGGAACCCGGTCGTTCGCACGTACGTCACGAACTGCGTCTGCCCGTTCCCCGTCGCGTACTCCGGGTGCGTTGCCGCCGCATAGTCGAAGTTGCCGTCCCAGCCGGGCTTGCCATGGAACAGCAGCGCGGCCGTCGACCATGGCCCCCACAGGGTCGGGCTCGTCCGGTACATCACGTCGTCGCTGAACGGTTGGCTGTAGATCGCGACGTACGCACCGACGTAGTTGTTCCACTGCACCGACGTGCCGGCTGCGCCGCCGTCGAACACGGCGACCGCATCGTCAGGAGAGCTGGTCCACCGCGTGCCGCCGGCGTAGTAGCGCCAGGACGCTCGCACGAGAGCGCTTGCGATCGGCACTCGGGCGAGACCACAACGCATCGCGATCCATTCGACCCAACAGCCGTAGACATGGAGCGTCGACCCGATCACGGTGGCTCCATTGCCGAAGCCGGGATCGTTCGGACCGAACATCAGTGTCGGCTCAGCGGTGCCCGGTGACAGGGTCGGCCGGGTGACCGGGTTGCCGGGGCGCCACGTCGCAATGCCGACGCCGATCGTGGTCCAGTTGGACTGACCGGTGACGCGGTAGATCTTGACGTAGAACATCAGCAGCCGGTTGTTCGCGCGGTCGGCGGTGATTTCGCCTGGCCACAACGCGTATTCCGCGTTGCAGGGCTTGACCTGACAGCTGTTGCCGGCGTGAGCCTGGTTGAAGGATCGCTCCGACTCCGTCAACGGCAAGAACTCGGTGGGCGTTCCGGTTGAGTCGACGCGATCCGCCCACGAACCAACGCCGTTCGACGCGTCGAGGTCCTTGGTCCAGGAGATTGAGTTGTCCGCCCAGTTGTCACCGTCGGAACCACCCGTGCCGAGCATCGTGTCGGCGAACGCCCAGAACGACGTGCCGCCAAACAGCGCGCTGCGCACGTTGTCGCGCCCGCGGATAGCCGGGTGCTGTTTCATCGGCCCGATATCCGTTGCCGAGGCGACGTTCGCAATTGGTGCTGATACTGCCGACGCTGCACCGGCCCGGTCGAGGGCATGACCCGAAACGCCAACCACCGACGCGGCGACCGCGATGGACAACGCGATGACGCGTCGCTGCATGAGCCCCCCTGCGTAATTGCAACCCCAGGAACGACGCTACGGCATCAGGGAACGGCGGCGACCTTGGCGGGCTCAACGTCGGAATGCGCCTCTAACGCGCTGAGCACCTTGCGCAGCAGTTGGTTCAGCTGGGTGCGCTCGCGCTCACTCAACGGACCGACCAGCATCTTGTCTTCCGCGGCGGACGCGATGACTGCATCGTGCAGCGTCTGCGCTCCCTTGGCGGTGAGCTCGACGAGTACGCCGCGGCGGTCGTTCGGGTCTGGCACTCGGCGTACCAACGCTGCCGACTCCATCCGGTCGAGCCGGTTGGTCATCGCGCCCGAGGAGAGCATCAGCATCTTGCTGAGCTCCCCGGCGGATAGGCACTTCTTTTCGCTGCGCGTCTCCAACCGGAGCAGCAGCCGGTATTCACCGTGGTTGAGGCCGTGCTCGGCCAGCGTGGCCTCGAAAGCCCGCGTCGCGTGCTTCTGGATCGTGCCCAGGCGGTCGACGATGCCTTCCACCTGCGGGTCGATCTGCGGGAAGCGGCTGGAGATGTCGGCTACACAGAAGTCCACTGAATCTTCCATGGCCAAATACCTTTCCCTCGAATCTCTTGACATCAAGAGATCTGTCTGAGAGTATCTCTATATCAAGATAACCCGAGGAGGGAACCATGTACAGCCCACTGGCCCAGGACCAGATCC
Source organism: Frankiales bacterium (assembly GCA_033851265.1). Classification (GTDB taxonomy): domain Bacteria; phylum Actinomycetota; class Actinomycetes; order JAWWOW01; family JAWWOW01; genus JAWWOW01. Next base: position 183,197 of record JAWWOW010000003.1, on the reverse strand, counting down.
GCATCAACGAAGAGCAGCTCCGCCGCCAGGTCGCGCACGCTCACCGGTTCTCCGAACAAGCCGGCCCCGCCGCGGGACTCCGCATCACCTCGGCTCGCGCGCCCCGACTGCGGCTCGCCCCGAGCGCCCTGTTCGGTGGCCGCCCGGTCACGGGCTGCGTCGACTGCTGACGTCGTTCACCGAACTGTCAGACGGCGGGGTTACGTTGGCCGCTCGAACACAGACGCAAGGAGGCGGCCATGGCCACGGTGAAGCCCATCCCCGACGAGTACCCGCGGGTGATCCCGTACCTCTCGATTGATGGCGCAAGTGACGCGATCAAGTTCTACACCGACGTGCTGGGTGCCAAAGAGCGTCTGCGGATGGACGGCCCCGACGGCAAGATCGGCCATGCCGAGCTCGAGTTCGGCGACTCGCTGATCATGCTCGCGGACACCTCCCCCGAGATGGGAGCACCGACGCCCAAGGCGCTCGGCGGCAGCCCGGTCACGATCATGGTCTACGTCGAGGACGTCGACGCGATGTACGACAAGGCGCTCAACGCCGGCGCGACCGCGATCGACAAGGTCGAAGACAAGTTCTACGGGGACCGCTCGGGCTCCTTCGAGGATCCGTTCGGTCACCGCTGGCACATCGCCACCCACGTCGAAGACGTCTCGCCCGAGGACATGACAAAGCGGATGGCCGAAATGATGGGCGGCTCCTGACCCGCACGTCATGGTGAGCGCGGAGGACGTACGCCGACTCGCGCACACGTTGCCGCGGAGCGAGGAGCACTTCATCCGCGGACACGTGAAGTTTCGCGTGCGCCAGCTCGTGTACGTCGCGTTCTCGAAGGACGAGGAGGCGATGGGCTTTGCGTTCCCCAAAGAGGAACGCGACGGGCTCATCGCCAGTGATCCGAAGAAGTTTTTCCTGCCGCCGACCGCGTCAGATCTGCGCTACAACTGGGTTTGCACGTGGCTCGAGGCGCTCGATGGGGACGAGATGCGCGAGCTCGTGGTGGATGCCTGGCGGATGTGTGTGCCTAAGGGAGTCGCCGCGGACTACGACGCCGCACACTAAGCCGGAGAGCAGCAAGACCTCAGCGGCGTCGCGGTGCGCGCCGACGTGAGGTAGGGCCGGGCCGCTGTGCTTCGGCGAGGGTTTGTTCGAGGAGCGCGTTCGCTGACCAGCGCATGAGTTGCACCGCCTCATCCGATGACATGCCGGCGACGTCGGTCAGCCAGACGAGTGCCTCGATCCCGGCTGTCGCACGGACCGCCAACACCAGGCGACGTAGTTCTTTGTCAGGCACCTGGCCGTGCAGCGGTGCCAATGCTTCCTCGATCCAGGGGATTGCTCGGCCCTGCCGGAGCGGGAGTTGCGCGCGCTCTTCAGGTGTTGCCTCGAGCGAGAGGCGCAGCATCGTGCGCTGCTGTGACTCGTTCTCCAACAAACTTTTGGTGAGTGTTGCGACCACGGCTTCCAGTCGCTCACGCGGATCATCAGTCGCGTCCGACGGCAACAGCGAGATGGCAGCCGTCTCCGGATGCGCCGCGGCGAGCAACGAGTGCTGCGTAGTGAAGTAGCGGTACGCCGTCGTCCGCGACGTGCCCGCCGCGGCGGCGGCCTGCTCCACGGTCGGAGTCAGCCCCTGGGCGACCAGGTCCCGGGCAGCTGCGACGAGCGCATCGCGGGTCCGCTGCTTCTGGTTGACCCGTCCGGTCTCGACGTACGCCATTGACACAAGACGAAATGGTATCTAAGTTCCTTCATGGGACGCTAGTACCACGACGAGGAGAATCCCATGACGACACAGACCACCGGGGCAGTCATAAGCCAGGCCGATGAGGGTGAGCACCGCTGGTTCGCCGGCGGTGGGCTGCACATCTGGAAGGCGCGGGCCGAGGAGACGGGCGGCGCGTTCCACGCGTTCATCGACCACCTGACCAAGGGCAAGATGACGCCACTGCACATGCATCCCGACGCCGACGACTCGATGTACGTCATCGACGGCGAGATCTTGTACCAAGCAAACGGCGAGCAACACGTGGTCGGAGCGGGCGGCTTCGTCAGCTCGATGCGCGGCACGCCGCACGCGTTCATGGTCACGTCGGAGACGGCGACGGTGTTCTGTTTCCAGACGCCAGGTGCTGGCCAGGCCTTCTACCTCGAGGCGAGTGACGCCGTGGCTGCCGGGGATGAGCACACCGGGTCGGTCGACATTCCACGGCTGCAGGAAGCGGCTGCCCACAACGGTGCTTCCGTTCAGTTCCTCGGTCCCCCGCCGTTCGACAAGGACTGAGTCCCAGGGGACGCTCACTACGCTTCCGACAATGGAGGCGTCGCAAGCACTGTTCGTGATCGGCGCGGCTGTCCCCGCGTTCGCCGGCGCCGCGCATGTCGTTGGCACCCTCGTAGACACGGTGCGGCTGACTTTCTTCGCGCCGATCAACGACGAGGCGCGCGTGCAAATGTCGGCGACGGGCTTACGGCTCCGTCAGATGGCGCCGGGTAGGCGCTCTGACACACCGACGATCTGGCAACTGTGGCTCGGCTTCAATCTGAGCCATGGTCTCGGTGTGCTCGGGATCGGCGCCCTTCTCCTGCTGCTCGGTACGCAAGACTTCACGTTCGTCAAAGACTCCGGGTACGTCTTCCCATTCGCCATTGCCGTCTTCGGATCGTTCACGCTGATCGCGATCCGCTTCTGGTTCTACGCACCGATACTCATCGTCTCCACCGCGACCGCCTGCTTCGCAGCGTCATACGCGTTGGCGTAGTCGCGAAGCAGGCGTTTGTGTGCTCCGCGCGCCGGAACCAGCACACAACGGCCACTGCAGTCATTACTTCGACCAAAACCGGCACAACGCGTGAATCGCGCGCATACTGGCGGTTCCCGCACAGTTCGAGTTCGTCAATTGATTTGAGGCGTTTCGCAATGACCGCTGGGTATCCAGTTGCACCCGCTCGTTACAACCAAGTTTTCGAGGCAAAGTTTCGCGGTGGCCTCATTGGGTTCTTCGCTGGCGAGAATCAGACGAAGTCCGTGAACCGTCAGGTGGAGCTCCTCAACGCTCAAGGCTTGAGCGTCGCGGCCATGGTCCTCGACCGCTGGAACTTCTGGCGCCGTTTCGTCGCTGCGCTCATCTTCATTTGCACCCTGGGTTGGGTCGGACGCGTCCCTAACGTGCTCATCGTTACCGAGCCAATGCGTCTGATGCCAAGCGCACGCCCGACGCCGTTATCCCCTGAGCGCCCAGCACAATTGCAGGCCACTGACGCTGTCATCCCGAAAGCCGAACTCACGGTCCGCAAGGCCAGAGCGATCCCCAAGCACCCAGTTAGCGCTCGCAAGGCCACGCCGCGGAAGACCACGACAAAGGCCAGTCGCTAGTCACACGCGCCAAAGCGCTAGGAGCATCGCGAGTTAGGCCGTTTGCCTGCCGTCATGGCCCCAATTAACTAAGCCAAAGGCCACCCCAGTGAGTCATGAGGAGGATTAGAGGCGGGGACGATATAGCCCATGTAAGAGCTGTCAGTCCCGAACCGCCGGGGCGACCGCCGACCGATAAAGGCACACCGTGCGCGAGCACGGGCCGCAAAGGCATGGGACTGCTGCACCACGAGCAGTTCGCCAGCCCGCCGACGTCGAAGGCCGCCATAGCGATCCGCGAAATTTATCCGCGGCGAGCGCCCTGGCCTCCATCGGAGGTTGCTCGCCGTGTCTCGTACTCCGCATTCCGTCGCCGCCCGCGCCGTTGGCCTCGTCGCCATCCTGGCCGCGCTGATGACCGCCCTGCTCGTTACCGGAGCTACCTCCGCATACGCGAGCTCAGAATCCTCGAACCTCTCTGCGATCAACAGCGCTCGCGCCTCGCATGGCCTCAAGGCGTTGAAGCTGTCGAGCAGCCTGTCGTCGGTCGCGCGTAGCTGGTCGGCGAAGATGGCGTCCGGCGCCTGCCCCGGCAGCGATGCCATCTGCCACAACCCGAACCTCACCAGCCAGGTGCACGGCTGGCAGAAGATCGGCGAGAACGTCGGCGTCGGACCGGACGTGTCCTCGATCCAGAACGCGTTCATGAACAGCTCGCACCACCGCGCAAACATCCTCGACCCGTCGTACACGATGGTCGGGATCGGAACCGTCACGGGCAGCGACGGCCGGCTCTACATCACGCAGGACTTCGAGAAGCCCATGGGTGGCACGACGGTCAGCCCGCCCAAGGTGATCAAGCACACGACGACAACGCACCACGCGACGACCTCGCGTCCCAGCACCCACAGCACTTCGTCGGCGCCGGCCCACCGCGTCGCAACTCGGCCTGCCGTCCGGCCCGCCGCGCCACGCCCAACCGGGACGACGTGGACTGCCAAGCTGCACGTGCTCACGTCACGCACCGGCACAGCATCGGACCCGGTCAACCAGGCGTTCACCTACCACTCAGCACTGGCGTCACTGACGCACTGATCGGCCACTACGCTCGCCCCCGTGGACGAGGACACCGCTGAGCAGACGCGCCGCTTGGTCCATCACTTCTACGAGCGGTTGTGGAACGCGTGGGACGACGACGCCGTCGACTCCGTGCTTGCACACGACTTCTCGTTCCGTGGTTCGCTCGGAACGGAGACCGAAGGCCGGGACGGCTGGCGCGGTTACCGCGATGCACTGCACGCCGGATCATCGGACTTCCGCAACGAGTTGATCGATCTCGTCTGTGAGCCAGGCCGCGCGGCTGCGCGCATCCGATGCAGCGGCACGCACACCGGTGCGTTGCTCGGGATCAAGCCAACGGGCAAGGCGTTCACGTACGACGTCGCCGCGTTCTTTCAGACCGACGGCGGGTTGATCACCAAGGCGTGGACGCTCGGCGACCTCGACGGTCTGCGGAAACAACTGAAGTAAGAGCCGGCGCACACGAGCATGCGATGTCACTCGTGTGCGCCCCGCGCAACGTGGAGCTACTTCGGGCTACCGAGCCCGACGACGCCGTTGACCACCACTGAGGTGACGGGCTTGCTCGCGCAGTTCTGCGCTGGGTTGGACGGCCTGAACGCCGCGCTACCGGCGACCAAGTCCTTGGCCTTGATGTTCGGATCGGTACTCGACGTCACATTTCCGTGGATGAGCGCGTCGGCAGTCAGCGTGTTCACCGTGATCGCGGCGTTGGTCACCGTGCCGGTGCTCCACCTAATCGACGTCTGAATGTTGAACTTGCCGTTGGAGCAACTGCCCTTGCTCGTCACCGGGTTCGGAGCCGTCGTGACGGCTCCCGTGAAGGTCTTGGGAACGCCCGGCGAGCCCGAGCTGCCCATGTGGCAGTTGGTCAGGTTGACCTTGAGCGTGACCTTCTGGGTCTTGGCGGTCGCTGTCAGTCCGGGGCTGATTGTCGCCGTACCTCCCAGATTGCACTCGGCGCCGCGGGGCGCGGCCTGGCTCGGCGGTGCGAACACGAGGGCAGTGAGGGCGACGGCTGCGGCTCCGGCCGCAAGGATGAGTCGACGACTCATGTACTTCTCCACTTCTGCTGGGGCTCGCGGCTGGCGCGCGAGGTAAAGCTGGGCTGCACGAAGCAGGATGGGAGCAGCATTCGCCGTTTTGATCTGAATTCCTGCGGTCCTTCTGAACAGCCGTCAGGCCTGAAAACCCCAGATAGGACGAACGACGCAAGGTGGTCGAGTTCAGCCCACCCGATGGGCGTGCGCCAGGCCAGACTCTGGGATGCTCATGGGGACGGAGGGGCGGGTGTGGCGGAGGGCGCCGAAACTGTCACGGCCAGCCCGGGCATCGAGCCGTTCCGACGTCGTCGTCGAGCTGAAGGACTGACGGATTCCCCGCTATGACCGACCTGCTGATCGGTGACGTCTTCCGTAACGCGGCGCGCGCGGTGCCGCTGCGAGTCGCCGCAGTGCACGGCGACCGCGCGCTGACATTCGCCGAGCTCGATGAACTCAGCGACGGGATTGCCCGCACCTTGCTGCTGGTCCATGACATCGACCACGGCGACCGCGTCGCGGTTTGGAGCGATACGACACTCGACGTCGTCCCACTCTTCGCCGCACTCGCCAAGCTCGGTGCCGTCTTCGTCCCGATCGCCAGAAACCTCGAAGCAAGTGAGCTGAGCGAGATTGTCGGCCGGGCTCGACCGCAGCTACTCGTCGTCGACGGCCTGCACACCCCGACGGGCGACGTCTCCGACGTGCCCACCGTGTCACTCGAGGCGCTGACGCCGGACCCCACGGACGCCCGCATCACGACAACCGTCGCCGAGGCCGACCCACACGTCATCTTCTTCACCCGCGGCAACACTGGCCGTCCGCAAGGTGTCACGCTGTCGCATCGCGTCAACTACCTGCGCACGCATCCAGGAGTCCCGCTCGAACCGCGCGGGCCCCTCATCTGCGTCTACCCGCTCTTTCTCATGGCTGCATGGACGCTGTCGCTGCAGCAATGGCAGGCGCGCGACACCGTGGTGTACCTCGACCACACCGATGGCGCCTCCATCGCCGCCGCGGTGCGTGGCCATCTCGCTACGCGCCTCAACGCCGTACCCGCGGTCTGGCAACGGTTGCTCGACCACCTCGGCGCCGACGGACGGCTGCCGACGTTGCGCTTCGCTGACACAGGTACGTCGGCGACCGCGCCCTCGTTGCTCGCGGCGATTGGCCACGCCTGTCCCAATGCGCAATTGCGCGTTTTCTACGGGTCGACCGAGGCCGGCAGCGTCGCGAGCCTCGACGGCGACGACGTGTTCACCCGCGCCGGCAGCGTCGGCGTGCCCAGCATCGGCAGCGATGTCCGGCTCAGCGCCGACGGTGAGATCCGCGTCCGCGGGCCGATGCTCTTCGACGGATACTTCGACGAGCCGGTCGCCACCGAGGAAGCGCTGGCGAACGGCTGGTACCACACGGGTGACACGGGGCGCGTCGATCCCGACGGATACCTCTACATCACCGGCCGGCTGCGCGACATCATTCGCACCGGCGGCGAGGTCTTGGCACCCGCCGAGGTCGAGGCGGTGCTCACTGAACTGCCGAGCATTCGTGAGATCGCGATCGTCGGTGTGCCCGACGAGCAGTGGGGCGAGCTAGTTTGCGCGGTCGTCGTACCCACCGACCCTGGCAATCCGCCGACGCTCGATGAGCTGTGTGCGCACTGCGACGGGCGGCTCGCGACCTTCAAACACCCTCGTCGCCTAAGCATCATGAGCGCGCTGCCGCGTACGCCGGCGACGGGGCAGGTACGCCGACACCAACTCGTCTCGGAGGTTCGCTCATGACCGGCGTTGCTGTCATCGGCACGGGGTTCGGCTGCCTGACACACGTCCGCGCCCTGCGCGCGGCCGGGTTCGATGTACGCGCCCTGGTCGGTCGCGATCCCGAGAAGACCAAGACGCGCGCCGAGCGTTTCGACGTACCGCTTGGGCTGACTTCGCTCGACGAGGCGCTCGCGTTGCCGGACGTCGACGCGGTCACCATCGCGACACCGCCACACACGCACGCGGAACTCGCGTTCGCTGCCATCGCGGTCGGTAAGCACGTGGTGTGCGAGAAGCCATTTGCCCGCGACACGGTCGAAGCACGCCGGGTGTACGACGCCGCGGAGGCCGCCGGCATCGTTCATCTGCTCGGGTGCGAATTCCGGTTCGGCGGTGCACAGGCCCTGATGGCACGGCTCGTCGCCGAGGGCGCCATCGGTGAGCCTCGGTTGGCATCGTTCCTGCTGCACATCCCATTGTTGGCGTATCCCAACAGCGAGGTCCCTGACTGGTGGTCACGCGCGGACGACGGCGGTGGCTGGCTCGGCGCGCAGGGCTCACACGTCGTCGATCAGGTGCGGTCAACCCTTGGCGAGTTCGCCGGAGTGAGCGCCGCGCTGTTCAACATCGCCGACCACGGCTGGACCGCCGAGGACACGTTCTCGGTGCGCTTCACGACCAAGTCCGGATGCGACGGTCTCATGCAGAGCACCGCTTCGGACTTCGGTCCGATCATCATGACGGCGCGCATCGTCGGCCCGAAGGGCACCGTCTGGGCCGAAGGCGACAAGGTGCAGCTCGCGGATGCGAACGGCACGAACACCATTCCGATCCCCGACGACCTTGTCACCGCCCCAGCTGACCCGCCGCCGGCCGACTTACTTGTCACGAGCTACGACCTCCTGCACTCGACCGGTCTCGACATGGGTCCGTACACGCGGCTGTTCGAAACGTTCCGCGACCTGATCGAGGGTCGCTCGATCGACGGCCGACCGGCGCCGGCGACGTTCGCCGACGGGGTCGCGGCCATGGAGGTGCTCGACGCCATCCGGCAGTCGGCCGCCGAGCAAAGCTGGGTCCCGCTCAGCGCCCGGCTCTAGCGGCGACCGGTGCGCCGACTTCGGCCTCGGGTTCACGCGGCTCCGCCACCACGTGCTCGAGCAGCAACAGCACGAGCACACCACCGATGGCGAGCAAGACCGTGCCGATCCGGTAGGCGAGCTGGAACCCGTCGGTGCGCGCCACCGCGTCCGCAACACCACGACCGATCTCGCCGTTGGCGTGCCTGATCGCGAACGTGACCAGCACCGACAACCCCAGCGCACCGCCGATCTGCTGCACGGCGTTCTGTACGCCGGAGGCCAGCGACGCGTCCTGACCGGTCACCTCGTGCACCGAGGCGTTGCCGATCGCCGGGAACGACTTGCCAGAGAAGAACCCGAGCACGATCATCCCCGGCATCACATCCGAGACGTACGACGAGCTCACGTCGAGCATGCTCGTCAGGAACAACCCGACGGCGCAGCCGAAGAACCCAACCGCGAGCAGGACCTTCACACCGAGCTTCGGCATGAGCGCCGTACTGATGCCGATTCCGGCGCCGATGCTGAGCCCGAACGGGAGATAGGCGAGCCCGGCCCGCAAGGGCGTCCAGCCGTGCACCTGCTGCATCCACAACGTGAGCATGAAGAAGTAGGAGAAGAACGATGCGGAGAAGAACAGCGTCACGAAGTTGGTGACCACGCGCGTGCGGTTGGTGAAGAACCGCAACGGGATCAGCGGGGATTCCGATCGCGCCTCGACGGCGACCATCACCCCGAGCAAGGCGATGCCACCGAACAACGGCAACAGGACATTGGAGGAGCCCCACGGATGCTCGGCCGCCTGCAAGATGCCGTAGACAATCGCGATGAGCCCGCCGGTCGCGGTGACCGCACCGGTGTAGTCGATCTTGCCGTGCTCGCGCACCATCCGGCTTTCTGACACCAACCGCGGCACGACGAGCAGAGCGAACACTGCGACCGGAAGATTGATGAAGAAGATCCAGCGCCACGACACCAGGTCGACGAGCACGCCGGAGATGACCGTGCCGGATGTGCCACCGAGTCCAGCGACACCGCCCCAGACGCCGAGTGCCTTCATGCGCTCACGCGGGTCAGGGAAGAGCAACGCGATCAGCCCGAACGCCGCGGGCGCCGCCAAGGCCTCACCCGCACCTTGGAGAAAGCGCGCACCGACGAGCATCCCGGAGTTGGCCGCGGCTCCGCACAGCGCAGAGGCGAGAGCGAACAGCGCGGTGCCCCAGAGGAACAGCCGACGCCGGCCGACGATGTCGGCCATCCGGCCGCCGAGCAGCAACAGCCCACCGGCCATCAGCACGTAACCATTCACCACCCAGGCGAGCCCGGTCCGGGAGAAGTCGAGATCGTGCTGGATGCGCGGCAGCGCGACGTTGACGACGGTGACGTCGAGGATGAGCATGAACTGCACGAGCGCCAGAACGCCGAGCGCCTTCCATCGTCGTGGATCTGCGGAGTAGGCGGGGCTGTCGGTCGTCGTCGTCGTCGTCATGCGGTGGATTGTTTCACCGGGGTACGACAGGGCTAGGCAGAGGCGCGGGTGTCCACGGCGTGGAAGAGACGCTGCTGTGGCACCTGCGCCTCACCGGCAAGGGGGACGACGCGCTGCACGAACGCACCGTCTTTGAGTTCGTCATCGTCGACGACGTCATCGAGCGCCGCATTGAGGGCGCGCAGCTGATCCTTGACCGAGATGCCAACGCTGCCGTTCTCGAGCAGGCGCATGGTCAACCCGAGATGCATGGCGAGCCGGTCGAGGCGGGCGTCCGAGTCGTGCTTGAAGAGACCCATGTTGCGTCCTATGACGGTCGTGCGCGGTGCTGGGAATGACTTGTGAGTCATCGGTTCCACGCCCGCGTCGCTATGCCCGCAAACGGACTAGCGGAAGATCGGCCGGGTACGCGGGCCGCACCCGCACAACCGCACCGGCGCCTTACCTCCGTCGGCCTCTGCTCTGGCCCGCACTACTAGCCAGAGCGCTCTGCGTCAGCGTGCGGGTCAGAGCGCTCTGGACCGCGGTATTAGCCAGAGCAGAGGGCGGAGGGTGGACTTCCCCCCGAGGTGGAATCAATGACTCCACCGAGGTAGATCACGTCGATGACTCGGCCAGGGCTGCCTTTGCGCGACGGCCGCGCGAACGCTCGCGCTCGTTGGCCGGCAGCACCACCTTGCGCAGCCGCACCGTGGCCGGAGTCACCTCAACGCACTCGTCCTCGCGGCAGAACTCCAGCGCCTGCTCGAGCGACAGCTGCTTGTGCGGGATCAACGGCACGAGCACATCGCCGGTGGACTGGCGCATGTTTGTGAGCTTCTTCTCCTTGGTCGGGTTGACGTCCATGTCATCCGACCGGGCGTTCTCACCGACGATCATTCCCTCGTAGACCTCGGTGTTCGGGCCGACGAACATCGTGCCGCGTTCCTGCAGGTTCGCGAGCGCGAACCCGGTCGCAGCACCACGACGATCGGCAACCAATGAGCCCGTCGGTCGCGTGCGCAAGTCTCCGTGCCACGGCTCGTAACGCTCGTGCACGTGATGCAGCAACCCGGTCCCCCGCGTCTCGGTGAGGAACTCGGTGCGGAAACCGATGAGCCCGCGCGCCGGCACGATGTACTCCATCCGGATCCAGCCCGTGCCGTGATCGACCATCTGCTCCAGTCGACCCTTGCGCAGCGCCATCAGCTGGATCAGCACACCTTGGTAATCCGATGGTGCATCGATCGTCAGCCGTTCCATTGGCTCGTGAATCTTCCCGTCCACCACCCGGGTGACGACCTGCGGCTTACCAACAGTCAGCTCGAACCCTTCGCGCCGCATGATCTCGACCAGCACTGCAAGCTGCAGCTCGCCGCGGCCCTGCACTTCCCATGTGTCCGGACGGTCGGTGGGCAGCACACGGATCGAGACGTTGCCGACAAGCTCCTGATCAAGGCGGCTCTTGACGAGCCGTGCGGTGAGCTTCGACCCCGACTGTCCTGCAAGCGGCGCGGTGTTGATACCGACTGTCATCGACAGCGACGGTTCGTCGATCGTGATGACCGGCAACGGCCGCGGGTCGTCGGGGTCCGCCAGTGTCTCCCCGATCGTGATCTCGGGGATGCCCGCGATCGCGACGATGTCACCGGGCCCGGCCGACTCTGCGGGCACGCGCTCCAACGCCTCGGTCATCAATAGCTCGGTGAGCTTCACCCGCTCGATCGACCCGTCGGCACGACACCACGCAACCTGCTGCCCTTTACTCATCGTGCCGTTGTAGACACGGCAGAGCGCAAGCCGACCGAGGTACGGCGATGCGTCGAGGTTGGTGACGTGTGCCTGCAGCGGTGCGTTCTCGTCGTACGACGGCGGCGGTACGGTCGCCAGGAGGACGTCGAACAACGGTTGCAAGTCCGCGCTGTCCGGCATCACACCGTTGGCCGGTCGAGTCACGGACGCGCGCCCCGCACGGGCCGATGCGTAGACAATCGGGAACTCGATCTGCGACTCGTCAGCGTCGAGGTCGAGGAACAGCTCGTAGGTCTCGTCGACGACTTCCGCGATCCGTGCGTCGGAACGGTCGACCTTGTTGACGACCAACACCACCGGCAGGCGCGCTTCCAGCGCCTTGCGCAGCACGAACCGCGTCTGCGGCAGCGGGCCTTCCGACGCGTCAACCAGCAGGAGTACGCCGTCGACCATCGACAGTCCGCGCTCGACCTCACCGCCGAAGTCGGCGTGTCCAGGTGTGTCGATGATGTTGATGGTCACGTCGCCGCGGCGTACCGCTGTGTTCTTGGCGAGGATCGTGATGCCCTTTTCACGTTCGAGGTCCATCGAGTCCATGACCCGCTCTTGCACTGAGCCCTCATCGGCTTGATGCGTCGAGAAGGCACCTGACTGCCACAACATCGCGTCGACAAGCGTTGTCTTGCCGTGGTCGACGTGCGCAACGATCGCGACGTTGCGCAGGTCTTGGCGGGCGAGCACAGCGAGACTCCAGACTGGGGAAGAGGAGAACGGCCAGCGACTGCCGGCGGTCATCAGTCTACGTCTGGCCGGCGCGCTCGGTAGAGCAGGACGTCGCGCTCGATACGGACGCCCTGGTGGGTTGCATGGCTCGTGATCAACGCGCGTAGCCGCTCGAGGGCGAGCGGGCGTTGCTGCGTGTCGAGGCCCTGCATCAGGTCATACGCTCGACCGAAATTGCTCATGTGATCGACCGCGGTGTCGATGTCGGCGTACACAATCGGCAGCCGTATCGACTCCACGTCGACGTCAATCCACCCCGCATCGGTCAACCACGCGGTGCTCTGCGCGACGTCGGCGAGTCCCAGCGGGCCCGGTTGCCCGACAACCGGCAGCTCGCCGCTGAGATCACGTCCGAACGCGAGTGCGTCCGCGAGTTGACTCGTCCAATCCGTGGGGTCGCGCGGTGGCCAGGCGAGCAGATGCAGTCGGGCTCCTGGTCGGGCGGCGTTGCGCAGATTGCTGAACGCTTCGACTTTGTCGTCGAAGAACATCGAGCCGAATTGGCTCATCACGACGTCGTACGCCGCGTCCTCAAAGGTCGCGGTCTGCACGTCACCGCGCCGGAACTCGATGGTGTCCAGACCCTCCGCGGCGGCTAGCTCCCGGGCTCGATCCACCATCGGCGAGGAGATGTCCGCGCCGACGACGAGGCCGTCGACCGCACGACGTGCGGCCTCGCGTGTCGTCGCTCCACATCCGCAGCCGAAGTCGAGTACGCGCATGCTCGGCTTGATCTGCGCCGTCTCGATGAAGTGCGCGCGGAAGTGCTGCGTCGACTTGTCGTGTTCGGCTTCGTTCAGTGCCCACCGGGCGCCGTCGTCGCCGTCCCACGCCGTGCGCATGTGCGAAGGCTAGTCGGACGCCGTTCGCTTGGTGGCACCGTCCACGATGCTCGTCGCGACATCACGCAGTTTGGTGTTCGACCGCTGGGAGGCCTTGCGCAACATGTCAAAGCCCTCCTCCGGCATGCAGCCGTTCTGCGCGATGAGGATCCCAATCGCCTGATCGATGACCGCACGACTCGCCAGCGCTTGCTGTAGCTGCTCACTCAGCTCGACCTGCGACGTGTAGCGCATGGAAGCGGTCACTGCGTTCGCAACTTGCGATGCGAAGAGCGCGCCGATCTTACGATCGGCTGTGTCGTACTCGTACGGCGCGTCGCCATAGCAGTTGAGGACGCCGATGGGCCCTTCGCCGCTCGCGAGCGGCAACGACATGGAACACCGGAAGTCCTGTGAGTCGACCCCACCGCGGAACGCTGGCCAGCGTGTCTCTTGCGTCAGGTCGTTCATCGTCACGACCTCACCGGTGGCCAATGCCTCGACGCAGGGCCCGTCACTTGCCAAGTACTGAACGTCGTCGATGTGCTTCGTCCGCTCGTCGGTCCACGCAAGTGCGCGCGGTCGCCCGTCGAGGGCGAGCGTCACCCCGCAGGACGTAATTCCTGGCATGGCCTCCGCGGTCAACGTGCAGAGATCGTCCAGGAGTCGGTCGAGGTCGTCGTCGGCCAATAGGAGGGCTGAGGTCTTTGCCAGTGCCTGCGCAACGGCGAAGGGCACAGGCGTATCGCCTGTCATTTGCGGTTTCGCGATCTACGGCCGCCGCCGTGGTTGCCGTCGGGGCACCAGCGTTAAGTACGGCGACGCAGAACCTGCTGTGTGCGCGAGGCACCGCAGATGATTCCGAGCGAGTACTGCTTACTCGGTCGACCTCAGTCTACACCCGATTCCGACTATTTCGGCTGCATCCGGATCCCGGCGTCCAGGCGTAGGCAGGCGCCGTTCATGTAGTTGTTGCGGAGCAACTCGACCGCCATCGACGCGAACTCCTCGGGATAGCCGAGTCGCTTCGGGAACAGCACCTGCTCGCCGAGGCGCGCCTTGAACTCCTCCGCATCCGGACCGCTCCCATATATAGGTGTGTCGATGAGCCCGGGCAAGATCGTGTTGACGCGTACGCCGATCACGGACAAGTCGCGGGCGACAGGCAGGGTGAGACCGACGATGCCGCCCTTGGAGCTCGAGTACGCCGCCTGCCCGATTTGCCCGTCCTCCGCGGCCGCCGACGAGGTATTGACGATTGCTCCGCGCTGACTGTCCTTGTCCGGTTCGTTGCGGCTCATCGCGGTTGCTGCGATCCGGATGGCGTCGAAGGTGCCGACCAAGTTGATGTCGAGCACCTTCTTGTAGAGGTCCAGGTTGTGCGCGCTCGCGTACTCCCCGTCCTTGCCGATCGTGCGTGCGGCCCAACCGGTGCCGGCGCAGTTGACGAGCGACCAGAGCGGCGCGAGGCCGACAGCAGTGTCGACGGCCTGAATGATCTGCTCGGTGTTCGTGACATCGACGCTGACGAACGTCGCGTCGATCTCCTTCGCGAGCGCCTCACCCTTGTCGGCGTTGAGGTCCGCAATGACCACCCGCGCGCCGCTGTCGGCAAGGAGCCGCGCGGTCGCCGCGCCGAGTCCGGAGGCGCCACCAGTGACAACGGCCGAGGTTCCGTTCAGATCCATGGCCGAGCAACTTACCTGTGACGCTCATGGGGTAGACAAAGCACATGCAGATCGGATTTGCAGCACCCGTTGCTGGTTCGTGGGCGACGCCGGACAACCAGGTGCGGATCGCGCAGCGCGCGGAGGAGCTCGGCTACAGCGGGGTGTGGACGTTCCAGCGGCTGATCTACCCGGCTGTTCCGGAGGGTGACCGCTGGGCGCCGGTCTACAAGAGCGTTCTGGATCCATTAATCACGCTTGCCTTCCTCGCCGGCGAGACGACGCGTATCCGTCTCGGATCAGCGATCGTCAACGCGCCGTACTTATCGCCACTCTTGCTCGCGAAGCAGTTCACGACTATCGACGTCCTCAGCAAGGGCCGACTCGATGCCGGCGTGGGGCTCGGCTGGTCGCCGCAGGAGTTCGCTGCCGCGGGGGCGCCGTACGAAAAGCGTGGCAAGCGCATGGATGACTTCCTCAAAGCACTCGACGCGATCATGACGACTGATCCGGTCGACTACCACGGCGAGTTCTACGAGATCGCGAACGCGCACGTTCTGCCCAAGCCGGTGCAGCAACCGCGCCCGCCGTTCATCCTCGGCGGGTCGAGTGAACCCGCACTGCGACGAGCTGGTCGGCTCGCCGACGGCTGGGTGAGCGCGAGCCGCGCCGACCTGTCAGCGCTGGCGCCGTCGATCGAGCTGGTCCGCAGCGGCGCAATCGAAGCTGGGCGCGATCCCGACAACCTCCGATTCATCTGTCGCGGTGTCGTCAAAGTGCGCAAGCAGCGGGACGGCCTGCTGTCGGGTTCCTACGACGAGATCAAGGCCGACTTGGATGAGATCGCCGGCCAAGGCATCACCGAGGTGTTCGTCGATCTCAACTTCGACCCGGAGATCGGTAACGTCGATGCGGACCCGAAGGAGTCGATGCGTCGTGCCGAGGACGCCTTGGAGGCATTTGCGCCGCGGTAATCGGCCCGTAATCAGGCGCGTGGGACCATTGCGTGTATTCCTTCTCTGACCCCGGGGGTGTGTTGTGGGCGCGTTCGCGCGCTGGTGCCTGCGTCACCGCAAGCTCGTCGTCATCGGCTGGGTAGTCGGCCTCATCGGGCTTGGCGTGATCAGCAGCACGGTCGGCAGCAAATACAGCACCGACTTCCAGCTGCCCGACACCGAGTCGACGCGCGCGGTCAAGCTCCTTGAGACGGCGTTCCCGACGCAATCGGGTGAGACCGACCGCATCGTCGTGCACGTCGATCAGGGCACGGTGCGCGATCAGCAGGTGCGCGAACGCGTCGAGACGATGCAGGCGCGGATCCGGCAGGTCAACCACGTCGCTGACGTCGGCAGCCCCTACGACCCGGTCAACGCCAACCAGATCTCGCGCGATGGCAAGACCGCGTTCGCAACGGTGACGTTCGACAACAACGGGCCTGAGGTCGACCTCGATGTCGTCAAGCGCGTCATCTCGATCGCGAAGACGGCTCGCGCGCCGGGACTGCAGGTCGAGCTCGGTGGCTCAGCGATCCAGCAAACCGAGCAACCCTCGACGGGACCGAGCGAGCTCATTGGCGTCCTTGCCGCTGCGGTGATCCTTTTCATCGCGTTCGGTTCACTCCTCGCGATGGCTCTGCCGCTCATCACCGCGATCCTCGCCATCGGTAGTGGGCTCTTCCTCATCGTGCTGCTGACCCACGTCATGCACATCGCTGACTTCGCCCCGCAGCTCGCAGCGTTGATCGGACTGGGCGCCGGCATCGACTACGCGCTGTTCATCATCACCCGATACCGGCAGAACGTGCAGGGCGGCATGGAGCCAGAAGCCGCGGTGTCGAACGCCGTGAACACCTCCGGCCGCGCGGTTCTCTTCGCCGGGATCACGGTCTGCATCTCCGTTCTCGGCATGTTCGCCCTCGGCGTGAGCTTCCTTTACGGGCTCGCTGTTGCTGCGGCCGTTGCCGTCGCACTCACGATGTTCGCCGCGCTGTCATTGCTGCCCGCGATGATCGGGCTGTTCGGCCGGCACGTGCTGTCGCGTCGCGAGCAACGGCAACTCGCCGCAGAGGGCCCGCACGCCCCCGAGCTGTCCGGTTCGTGGGGTAGCTGGGCCCGGTGGGTGCAGCGGCACAAGTGGTCGTCGTTGACCGTGTCGCTGGGCATCATCGTCGTCCTCTGCATACCGTTCTTCGACCTTCGGCTGGGCGTGAGTGACGAGGGCAACGGCCCGAAGACCGCGACGACACGCAAGGCCTATGACCTGCTTGCTGCCGGCTTCGGGCCGGGATTCAACGGCCCGTTCACGATCGCTGTCGACACGAGCGCATCACCGCAAGCGAAAGATGTGGTCAACCGCCTCGAGGAGCAGCTGCGCAGCGTCCCCGGCGTCGCGGCAGTCAGCCCACCGGTCTACGGACCAGACCAGCGGGCGGCGATCGTGACCATCTATCCGACGACCGCGCCGCAGTCGGTCGAGACCGAGAAGCTGCTCCAGCGGCTGCGCAACCAAGTGATCCCGAGTGTCGTCAGCGGCACCAGCGTCCCGGTGTACGTCGGCGGGCTCACCGCGATCTTCGAAGACTTCTCCACCGTGCTCAAGCACAAGCTGCCGCAGTTCATCGGCATCGTCATCCTGCTGTCCTTCCTGCTGCTGATGACGGTGTTCAGAAGCTTGCTCATCCCACTCAAGGCGGCAATCCTCAACCTGTTCTCGATCGCTGCCGCCCTCGGCGCGATCGTCGCGATCTTCCAGTGGGGCTGGGGCGCGTCGCTCATCGGCGTCGATCGCACCGGGCCGATCGAACCGTTCCTCCCCGTCATGATCTTCGCGATCCTGTTCGGCCTCTCGATGGACTACGAGGTGTTCCTCGTCTCCCGCATTCACGAGGAATGGGTGCGCACCCGTGACAACGGCACGGCTGTCGTCCGCGGGCTCGCCGCGACCGGGCGTGTGATCACGGCGGCTGCGGCGATCATGATCGTCATCTTCGGGTCGTTTGCACTCGGCGGCGAACGCGCGATCAAGCTGTTCGGCATCAGTTTCGCGTTCGCGGTGTTCCTCGACGCGTTCCTCATCCGGTCGGTTCTCGTGCCCGCGTTCATGGCGATCGTCGGCAAGGCCAACTGGTGGATGCCGGCATGGCTCGACCGGTTGCTGCCCGACGTACAACTGGAAGCCGACGACCTGCACGACGACCTCGTGCCGGAGTTCGTCGACGACCCGGTCGAGCCCGCTCCTCGCTAGAGGTTGGCGCGGTAGGCCCGCAGCATCCAGTGCCGCACATCGGAGTCGACGTCGCTGACCGCTTGCAAACCGACGCGCAGGTTCATGTCGTTGTTGTTGTCGGGGTTGAGGGGCTCGAGCCGCCCACCGCCGGGCTCGCGCTCGATCCGCAGCAGCAGGTCGACGCGGTGCTTCGCCGCCGCTTTGACGATGGCGAACTTCCGCTTCGGAGTCACCAGCGAAACGAAGCCCTTCCGCGCCTGCACGGTGACGATGCCGGTGCCCAACGCCGCTTCCAGGACCGCATCGAGGATCGGCCGCAACTCCGGCCGGTCGGCGTACTGCCCCTCGATCAGCTCGTCAGCGCCAGCCGTCAGGAAGTCTGGATAGCCGAACGTCTCGTGCACCAGCAGTTGCTGCGGATATCCGGCGACACCCTGCTCCTCGAGCCAGGACCGCAGCTCCATCTCGTTGGTCAGCCCAGCCGCGCTGATGCGCTCGCACCACTCCGGGACGGTGGCGCCGGTGCGATGCTCGAGCAGTCGCGCGGACTGCTCGAGCATCGAGCGCCAGTCCTGCGGTCTCGTCACAAAACCGCAGCGTATTAGTTAGGCGTTCTGCTGATCCTTGACCAGACCGACGACGTTGCCCTCGGGGTCAGCGAACTGCGCGATGACGACCATGCCGAGGTCGCTGACCGGTAGGACGGTCTTGCCGCCGGCCTGCTCGATCTTGTCGAGGTAGGCCTGCAGGTCGTCCACCGCGATATAGAACAGCGTCTGCGGCCCGCCCGGGCTTTCGCCGACGCCGCCGTTGATACCGATCGGTCCGCCCTCGGTGTCGACCATCCCGTAGTTCGCGGGGTTGTTGCTGTCGATCTTCCAGTCGAAGAGGTCGCCGTAGAACTTCTGCAGCTTCTTGCCGTCGTTGCCGACGACCTCGAAATGCACAACTGGCTTGCCCATGTCAGTGCCCCTCATCTGTTGGTGGTTCGGCCCACGGGTCCGGACCGGGGTTGCCGCCGGCGGCTGCGATCGCGAGCCGCTCGCCGTAGTGCTCCCAGCCGTGCGAGTGCTGGTCGATGGCGTTCTGGTCAGGCAGGCCACGATGCGTCAGGCGTACGACGGTTGCGTCACCATCGGGCGTCAACGTGATCTCGACCGTGCTCGATCCTGGCGGTACGCCGTCATTGCCTGCCCAGCCCCAGGTGAACACCACCCGCCGCGGTGGGTCGATCTCGACGTACTCACCGACCGCCGTGTCGCGCTCGTTGATCTCGACGCGATAGACGCCACCGGGTGTTGCTTCCAGCTTGGCGTCCCGTCCCTTCCACTGCGTCATCTTGTCGGCGTCGGTGAAGTACGGGAAGACAACTTCTGGTGGTGCTTCGATGCGGATCTCTCGCTCGATCACTAACTCAGCCACGCTTTTTCTCCCGTCGTGTTCGGCGCCGCTCGTCGCGTTCGACTACGTGTTTGAGGCGGAGCAGCTGCGAGCCCCAGAAACCTTCGAGGAAGTCCTTCAGCTCGGCGAGACCCTCGGGTCTCGCCCGATAAAGCCGCCGGGTGCCATCGCGGCGCACGGTTACCAGCCCCGCACCTTCGAGCACCTGAAGGTGTTGTGAGACAGCGGGGCGAGACACGTCGAACTGCGACGCGATGGCACCGGCAGTCAGCTCCTCGTCA
The DNA here is from genome assembly GCA_033851265.1 of Frankiales bacterium. Taxonomy (GTDB): domain Bacteria; phylum Actinomycetota; class Actinomycetes; order JAWWOW01; family JAWWOW01; genus JAWWOW01. The sequence continues at coordinate 163,476 of JAWWOW010000003.1, read as the reverse complement.
CGGACCAGCTCGAGGATCCGGCGTCGCCGTGGCTCCGCCAGTGCCTTGAGCGCCTCCTCCATGAGACGGGAAGCGTAGGCCATGACTTACGTAAGCGCAAGCCTACATTTCACAGGTGCGCGGCGATGGCTGCGGCGCGGGGGCCGTAGGCACCACCGAAAAGCACGGCATGGACGAGCAGTGGATGCAGTTGGTGAACACCGACCCGGTCGCGCCAGCCGTCGGCTAGCGGGTCGGCCTCGTCGTACGCCGCGACGATGTGGTCGAGATAGGGCTCGCCGAACAACGCGAGCATCGCAAGGTCGGTCTCCCGATGGCCGCCGTGCGCAGCGGGATCGATGAGCCAAACTCGCCCGTCTGCGCCCCAGAGCACGTTGCCGCTCCACAAGTCACCGTGGATGCGCGCTGGTGGCTCGTCACTGTTGGGCAACCGCGCGCACGCGCTCTCGAGTGCGCGCACGTCACCGCCGGCGAGCGCGCCGCGATCGCGCGCCAGTTGCACGTAGGGCAGCACGCGCCGCTCGGCGTACCACTGGGCCCACGACTCGTTTGCTGCGTTGTGCGTGTTGTCGAGCGGGATGGTTCCGATGTAGCCCGGCCACCCCGCGCCGTACGCCGATGCGCCCGCACGATGCATCGCTGCCAACGCACGTCCGAAGTCCTCCGCGGCCGAGGCCGACGAGGGTCCGGTCTCGATATGGGTCAGCGTGATCGAGTGCTCGTCCACGGCCAGGACGTCAGGCAGCGGCGGACCGTCCTCGACTGTGGCCAGCCACTGCAAGCCACGTGCTTCGGCGGCGAAGAACCCTGCCGGTGGGTTGGGCTGCGACTTGCGAAAGACGCGGCCGGCTGCGTCTGTCACGCCGCCAATTGTTCGCGCACCTCGTCGAGCAGTCCGCGACAGCCGCGTTCGACCATCTCGAGCACCTCGGCGAAGTTGTCCTCGTAATACGGGTCCGGTACGTCGAGCTCGCCGCGCATCTTGGCCGTCGGGTCGTACGCCCGGAGCATGCGGATCTTTCCCTTGGCGTCTTCGGTGGGGGCGAGCTCCTCGAGAAACCACCGGTTCTTCCGATCCATCGCGACGACCAGGTCGTAGTCGTCGAACCACGACGCGACGAACTGCTGCGCGCGATGGCGCGAGCCGTCGTATCCCGCTGTCGCGAGCATCGCGCCGGCGCGGTTGTCGATGCCGGCCCCGACGTGCCAGTGACCGGTGCCAGCACTGGCGATCGACACCTGCTCGGACAGCCCCGACTCATCGAGAAGCGACTGAAAGACGACCTCGGCCGTTGGCGAGCGGCAGATGTTGCCCATGCAGACGAACACGATCCGGTACACGCGTCGATTCTCGCTGATGTGGCCGTCTGTGTGGCGCAGATCACGCCGTACCTGCCTGTTTCTTGGTCAGCTGACCGAAAATAATCCGCTGTCATGCCGTACGACCTTCCTGGCACCAAGGCCTTGGGACGGCTGGCCGGGTGGTCCGTGGATCACGCCCGGGTCGTCCTTGCCGGCTGGGTGCTGGTCGCCGGGATCCTGAATGTCGCCGTACCTCAGCTAGAGCAGGTCGTTGGGAAGGACTCGACGCCGTTCCTGCCGGAAAGCACCCCATCGATCGCGGCCTACCGGGAGATGGACGCTGGTTTCGGATCAGGCAAAGCCGAAGCGCCGGCCTTCGTTGTTGTCACCTCCACCGAGCGCGTGGACAACGCGTACTACCGCACCATCGTGGAGCGGCTGCGGTCCTCCCCCGACCACGTCGCCGAGGTACAGGACTACGTGCGCACACCGCAGCTGCGCCAAGCCTTGGTCAGTGACGACGGCCGCGCGACCTACATCCCTGTCGCACTCATCCATCCGGTCGGCTCACCCGAAGCCGACAAGGACATCAAGTGGCTACGCGACACCGTGACCGCACGGGCACCGCCGGGTTCGCACGCATACGTGACCGGTGACAGCGCAACGGTCGCTGACCTCGACACGTCGCTGACCAAGAACATCGCACGCATCACGCTGGTCTCGGTCTTCCTCATCGTGTTGATCCTGCTGTTCCTGTATCGGAACTGGCTGACGCCGCTCATTCCACTCGCAACCATGGGCATCGCATTGCTGGTCGCGCGCGGGACGGTCGCGTTCTCGGGTGAGCACGTGTTCAAGGTGTCGACGTACACCGGTGCGTTCCTGACCGCACTCGTGCTCGGCGCAGCGACCGACTACACGATCTTTTTGATTGCGCGCTATCACGAGGCGTTCCGCACTGGGTCCGACCCACGGGACGCCGCGGTCGTCGCAACGGAGCGCATGGCCACGGTCCTCATCGCCTCTGCGGCCACGGTCATCATCGGGTCGGCCTGCCTGGTGGCGGCCAAACTCGCGTTGTTTCACACGACGGGACCGGCGATTGCGATAGCGGTGTTCACGACGCTGCTTGTCTCGTTGACGTTCACACCTGCACTCCTCGGCGTCGCCGGCACGCGGATCAACCCACGGGGCTCAGCAGCCCGATCATTGATTCGCTGGAAGCGCATCGGCGACCTCGTTGCCGCGCATCCAGCGCGCATCGCGCTCGCCGCGTTGCTCGTTCTCGGCGCACTAGCTGCGCTCTATCCCACGATGGATCGCACCTACGACACGCGCGACCTCGTCCCGACGGGCTCGGGGAGCGACCACGGCTACCACGCGATTGACGGTCACTTCCCGTCCTACGAACTGCGCCCCGACTACCTGCTGATCAAGTCTGACCACGACATGCGCAACACGCACGACCTCTCGGTCATCGACGGCGTGACCGTCGCTATCGGGAAGATTCCTGGTGTCCTCACGGTTCGCAGCGCCACCCGACCCGAGGGAAAACCGATCCCGCAGGCGCAATTGCCGTACGGCGTCAGTGAAGTCGGCAGCCGCCTTGGCCAAGCCGGCGACCAGGTGAAGGACGGGAGCAAACAGACCGACAAGCTCGCGACGGGCGCGAACCAGCTGTCGAGTGGAGCCAACCAACTCTCATCCGGCGCGAGCCAAGCGACCTCCGCGGTTGACCAGTTCCTCGCCGGGCTGCAAGAAGAGGGCGTCGGACTCGACAGCGCCGTGGACGGCACTGGCCAGGCGCAGACCGCTTCGAACCAACTGCGTGACGGCGCCCGCATGCTGCAAGCAGCCCTTCGCGACGCACACGATCAAACCCAGGCCGCAGTCAACGGACTGGGACAGATCTACACCGCGTTGAGCGCCGACGTGCTCTGCACAGCGGATCCGATCTGTAACCAGTCACGTGCGTCGCTGCGCGACATCTATGTTGGCGAACGCGACCGCCTGCTGCCCGGTCTCGCCACTGCTGCCGATGCAGCCGGCCAAATCGCGGACGGCAACGCGACTCTCGCCGATGCACTCGGCCAGCTGCGATCGGGGCTTGCGCAGGCCCGCAGCGGCATCGACCAGCTCGCTGCGGGCGAACGCGAGTTCAAGGCAAAGCTCGGCACGCTCGCCACCGGAGCAGACGAGCTGGCGGCCGGTGCATCGCAGATCCCGGCTGGGGTCAGCCAGATCCAAGGGGCGACAGACAAACTCGCGGCAGGCCTGGACCAGGCTGCCGGGTTCCTCACGGGTACGGCGAAGAACGCGCAAGAGGCTGGAATCGACACGTTCTACCTGCCGCCTGGCGCCATCGATGACCCACGATTCGCGTTGGCAAAGTCCTACTACGTGTCCAAGGACGGACGCACCGCACGGTTGCTCATTTTCGGTGACAACGATGAGAAACGCCCCGGAGATGAAGCGCAGACCGCACGGCGAACCGTGCGCGACACGTCGCTCGACGGCGCGACAGTGCACATGACCGGACCGCTGGCAGTGACACATGACATTCACTCATTGGCCGACGCGGACTTCCACCTCGTTGCGCTCGTCGTGCTCATCGCCGTACTGCTCATCCTGTTGCTGTTGCTTCGGAGCATCGTCGCGCCGCTGTACCTGTTGGGTTCGGTCGTTCTGTCATACACGGCCGCCATGGGTGTGACGACGTTGATCTGGAACCACATCCTGGGCAGACCGATGGACTGGACGGTCCCGCTGCTCTCCTTCATCGTGCTCGTGGCGGTGGGAGCTGACTACAACATCCTGCTGATGTCTCGAGTGCGGGAAGAGAGCGTGGAGGCATCACGTCGCGGTGTGTCGCGGGCAGTCTCGGCGACTGGTGGCGTCATCACGTCGGCAGGACTGATCTTTGCTGGCACCTTCGTCGCCATGGCGACGGCGCCGATGCTCGGGCTCGGGGAGACGGGAACCGCCGTGGCCATCGGGCTGCTGCTCGACACGTTCATCGTGCGCTCGATGTTGGTGCCATCGATCGCAGCATTGCTCGGCCCGTGGAACTGGTGGCCTGGCGCCCGCGGGCTACGCCATCGGCATGTCGCAGCGGAGGACCACGCATGACTCGTCCCGCGCGTGGGCGGCCGCCGCAGACCGACCGCCGGGCGCAGATTCTCAGTTCCGCGCGCGACGTGCTCGCCGACCGGGGCTACGCACAGAGCTCGCTCAAGCAAATCGCTGATCACGCCGGCATCGCGCAGGGGTTGCTGACCTACTACTACCCGACCAAGGACGCGTTGCTTGTCGACGTCGTCTCCGACATCGACGAAGACGTGTGCAACCGCTGGACGAGTGCGGCGGCCGAGGTTGCCGACCCGCTCGAGCGCATCGCGGCAGGATTCGACGCCGCCGTCGAGGACTGCCTCGCCCAACCGGAGTTGCTCCGCCTGATGCTCGACCTGCTCGTCGTCGGCGCAACGAACGACGCGGTGCGACAGCGCGCCCGCGAGCTGCTCGACAAGCTCATCAACACGATTGCCGACGAGGTGGACCGCGTCAGCGCGACGCTGCCGGCGCAGCCGGTGTTCGACCGGTCCGAGTTCGACTTGCCGGCCGCGATCGCCGGCGCATTCGACGGCATCTTCCTGCATTCGGCCGTGCGGGAAGCCGACCCGATGCCGGCATTTCACGCGCTCAAGACGATGCTGTTGTCCTTCGCCGCCAACGCCGTAAACGCCTAATCGGCGGCGTACGCCTCCGCTATTCGTCGCGCATAGTCCGCTGCTTGCGCGTCGTCGGTGTACTTCGTGCGCGGTCCGAGCCAGAACCGCAGCCCGTCGCCCTTGTTACGCGGGATGACATGCACATGCAGGTGCAGCACCGATTGGCTGACGATGTTGTTGTTCAGGACCATGCTGCCGTCGGCCCCGAGTGCCGACTCGACGGCACGATCGAGCCGCTGCACGGTGCGAAAGAACGGCTCGACCTCTTCACCCGGCAGATCTTTCAGCGTCACGACATGCTCGCGAGGTACGACGAGGACGTGCCCGAGAAAGAGCGGATGGCTGTCGAGGAACGCGACCGCATGTGGCTCGTCGACGACAACATGTGCCGGCGTCTCACCCGTGACGATCGCGCAGAACGTGCAAGGTTTCGGTGTCCTGGCAGCCATTGCGCCACATCATGCCGCGACCGGCGTCAGAGCCGGGTCAGCAGCTCAGCCATGGCGTCGAGGAAGATCGAGGTGCCCTCCTTCGCGTGGCCGTACTCCTCGTCGGTGAGGTGACCAACGCTCTGACGCACAACGAGCTCGGTGGTGCTCCACGACCCGCCCGGCCGGACGTCCATCGCCATCGACTCCATCCGGGCCTCCGAGCCACCGAACCATTGCGCGAAGTTCTCGGGCTCGGTCCACGCCTTCCACACCAGCTCACGTGGCGCATCGAAAATGCGGGTGATGGTGTAGCCGCGTCCTGCATTGGCGCCGGCGTCAGTCATGGTCCTTGCCCTTCTGTTGAATGTCGCGCAGATGGTCTGAAAGAGCGTCGAAGCTGGCGTCCCAGAACTGCCGGTAGTCCTCCAGCCAGCCGACGGCGTCTTGGAGCGGCCGTCCCCGCAACCGGGCCGGTCGCCACTGGGCTTCGCGGCCGCGGGTGATCAGGCGGCCCGCCAGCCCGCTGTCAAGCCGCGGTTGATGCGCTCGCGGTGGGACGCACCGCTCGCACCGTGGGACATTTCAGACCGATCCACACAAGCCGCCCACTCGTTGATAACAATGCAGAAGATTCCCGTGTCCACCGATTGGTCTCGTCGTTTACTCGTCCGAGCGACCTGGCCGGGGGGCTGGGCACCCAGAGAAAGACTCGGCCATGTTTCCTGCTCGTCTCCGTTCGTTTTGGATCCAGGCGGGCATCGTGCTCGCGGTCATCCTGGGCGTCGTCGTCAGCGACATCGTCGTGGCGCACGCGCAGATCGCGGACAACAACAAGAAGGCAGCGCTCAAGAAGCTGCATCGCGCCGAAGCGGCGTACGCCGTCCAAGTGGACGGCATCTCAAAGAAGCTCTACTTCACCATCCAGCCGGTCCAGGATGCGTTGGACAAGGCCGACGCATCCAACACGTTGATCCTCGAGGCGGTTCGCAACACGGTGGTCAACGCGCGCATCTCGCCGCAGGTGACCAAGCTCAGCGCACAAGTGCAGGCCCTCACGCCACCCAAGACCATGGTCGAGGATCAGAAGGCGCTAGTGGTCGCTGTCAAGAACATGGCGAAGTATCTCGCCAACTTGGAGAAGGCCAAGAAGTCCAAGGATGCGAGCGACTTCCTAGCCACGCCGTACTCCGGCCACATCTTGTCGCTCGGCGATGCTCTCGACAGTTGGTACTCATCAATCTCAAAGATCGACGCCGTAACGCACCGGCCGATAGCCCCCACCCCCGGCGCAGCAGGCTCTCCGCGGTCGAAGCTGAAGATCCCCGCCAGCAAGGCGAGCTGGATCTTCGGCGCTGACAAAGCCTGCGGGGTCGCATCGCACGCGATGTACCTGGTGAAGGACCCGGGACAGAATGCTTCTCCCGCCGCGTACGCGAAGTTCCTCGATCGGCTCGTCGCCATCGACAGGAAGACGGCCTTCGACCTGCGCAAGCTGCCGCTGCCAACGGCTGATCGCGCGCGGCTGCAACGTGGCGTCTATAAAGCGCTGAAAGCCTCAGACCAGCTGCAGAACTCGTACAAGAGCCTGGCAACCGCGCTCCGGCACCTCGACTACAACGCCTACCAGCGCGGGCTCGCCCAAGAGCACGTCGCGATCAAGGGCATGACCACACTGTCGGCGCAGTTCAACGGCTACGGCGCGGAGTTCTGCGGCTGGTTCTTTGACCCGAAGCCAGACACGAAGAAGAAGTCCGGCGGCGGAACGGTCAGCGCCTGAGCTAGCTAGCCCTTCCAGCGACCGTTCGCGTCGAGGTCGAGCATCTTGATCGCGTTCGTGCGCACGATCTTCTCGACGACGTCAGCGGAAAGCTCCTTCATGTGCTCTTCCGCCAGGCTGCGCGTGTCGGGCCAGGTCGAGTCGGAGTGCGGGTAGTCGCTTTCGTAGGTGACGTTGTCGACGCCGATCTCGTCGAGCGCCTTGAGCCCGTGCGCGTCGTTGAAGAAGCAGCCGTAGACGTGCTTGCGAAACAGCTCGCTCGGTGGCTCGAGCACCTTGTCGGCGACGCCGCCCCAGCCGCGGTTTTCTTCCCAGACGATGTCCGCGCGCTCGAGGACGTAAGGGATCCAGCCGATCTGGCCCTCGGAGTAGGCGATGATCAAGTTGGGGAAGCGCGTGAACACGCCCGACATCAGCCAGTCGACGAGGGAGTACGCCGAGTTGGCGAACGTCAGCGTCGAGCCGACGGCGGGCGGCGCGTCTGCGGAGGTCGACGGCATCTTTGACGACGAGCCGATGTGCATGCAGATGACGGTGTTCGTCTCTTCGCAGGCCCGGAAGAACGGATCCCAGTAGTTGTTCTCGTCGTGGATCGAGGGGAGATCGAGGTACGGCGGGATCTCGGAGAAGCAGACTGCGCGCACACCGCGGGCGGCGTTGCGGCGTACCTCTGCTGCTGCCAACTCGGCGTCCCACAGTTGGATGATGATGAGCGGGATGAGCCGGCCCTCGGACGGACCGCACCATTCCTCGACCATGAAGTCGTTGTAGGCCTTCACGCAGAGGTCGGCGAGCTCTTTGTCCTTGGCCTCCTTGAACGTCTGTCCGCAGAATCGCGGGAACGTCGGGAAGCAGAGCGAGGACTCGATCCAGTTCTGCTCCATGTCCTCAAGACGCTCAGGAACACTCCACGCGCCCTTGCGCATGTCCTCGTAACCGACGAGACGCAGGTCGACGTCGTCGCGGGGGTAACCGACCGCTGCATCGAGGCGCATGAGTGGACGACGGAGCTCCTCGTAGAACCAGAACGCTGCCTCGGGGCCCTCGCCCTTCTTGCCCGGTGCGATGGTGAGCTTGCCGCCCTTGAAGACCACCTCGCCCGCCGGCGCGTAGATGACGCGCGGGCCGACATCCTGGTACTTCGCTGGGAGCCGCTTGCTCCAGGTGTCAGGGGGTTCGACGACGTGGTCGTCGACCGAGACGATCTTGGGGAACTCGCTCATGGCAGGACCGTACCCGAAAACTGACGGGGTGTCAGGACTGGGTACGCCGCCCCCGCTGCCGCCGCTGCTCGCTCTCTCGAGCCAGTAACTCTCGGAGCAGCGGCAAGGATCGTTGGTCTTTGGGTCGGTTCGCGGCGCCCTTGGAGCGAACGATGTCGGCCAGTGACGCAACGACCACATGTAAGTCCCGAAGCGTTTCACTCGTCGCGTCTCGACGCAGGTCGCCGAACCCCTCCGTTCCGGTGGGAACGAACGAGATATCAAGGTCGCCATAGCGAGTGGTGAGGTTCCACACCCCCGCCGGCGCCAACGAATCCGCGTCGTGGTCGAACGGCAGCCCGCCATCGACATCCTGGGTGCGCACGCGCGCCCCGAGCTCCTTCAGCGCCGACGACAGCCGGGTGAGATTCTGCTTGTCGGGCTTCGGGGTGATGTCTACGTCAAACGTCACGAAGGGCGCACCACGAACCACCGCCGCAAAACCGCCGATGAGCACGAACTCCACGTTGTGACGAACCAAGGTTTCGATTATCGGATCCGGGTCGAACGGTGGATCGTCAGGCATTGGTGGCCTGCTTGCTCGCCGCCCGAAGGCTCTCCGCGAACGTCACCGCGTTGCGATTCGAGTCGAGGCGCCAATCGACGTTGTGTCGCAGTGACTGCTGCGCTTGGTGCCAGTCGTCGGCCAGGCCCTCGTCCCAGGGTTCGAGTGCAACGTTGAGGTGGAAGCCGCACAGTCGAAGCAGCCGCCGCACTGTGTCGAAGGACGGCGACACCGCGCCGGCTTCCCAGCGCGCGATCGCGGACTGCGTCGTACCAGCCCGCGCTGCCAGCTCGGCCTGCGTCAGGCCGGCCCGCCGGCGGGCCTCCTTGATCAGATCTCCACCCATGACCTGAGTATAGCAGATTTGCGATATCGGTGCGCCGACCCTAGGCTCAGCCGCATGCCGGGCAGCCTTCGCGAGCGACGTCGGGCGGTCCGGGCGGCCGTCGACGGTGACGTCTACGCGTTGTTGCACGCCCCCCGCTACGCCGAGCTGCTCGCCCTCCTCGAGCACTACATCCGCCCCGAGTCCCGGGTGCTCGACATCGGTCGCTCGCGGCTGACCGGGCTCCTGAAGGACACCTTCGGTGTTTCCGTCGACAGCCTCGGGTTTGCCAAGAACGGCCCGACCGCGGAAGGCACCAACTACTGGTTCGACCTCAACTGGGCGCAGGCCGAAGACAAGTGGCGCCGCGACATCCCGGCGTACGACGTGATCGTGATGGCCGAAGTGATCGAGCACCTGTACACCTCACCGCTGTTGGTGCTGCGATTCCTGCGGACACTCGTCGCCGACGGTGGGGTGCTCGTCGTACAGACACCGAACGCCGTTGCGCTGCACAAGCGGGCCAAGATGCTGATCGGACGCCATCCATTCGAGGCAATCCGTGAGGACATCACCAACCCGGGTCATTTCCGCGAGTACACCCGTCGCGAGCTCGAGTCGGTCGCGCGTGAGGCGGGGTTCACGGTCGAGCGGTGGATGGCGAAAGCGTACTTCGACTACCGCTATGTCGCGGCGTTGCACGGCACGCCCGACAACCGCAAGCTGCGCGCTGCCGGCACGTTGCTCAATGCGGCGTACGTCGCCGTGCCGTCCCGCTTTCGCCCCGGCCAGACCGTCGTCCTGCGGAAGGGCTAGAGCTCGTCGGTGTAGGTGTCCGTCCCGACGATTGTCGGGATCCACGGTGACACGAAGGCAATCTCGCCGACACCAGCGTCCCGGATGCGGTCACCGAGATTGGCGAAGGCCTTCTCCCATGACGAGTCGGGACGCTCGGTGAGGAAGTAGAGCTGCATGAACCGGCTGTCCGACGCCTCCGCTCTCGGCACGTCGCTCGGGGCGCTGCCCAGCAACGGCTGCGGGGTCCACGAGATGCATTGGTCGACGGGGGTGTTCGCGAACAGGTCGGGCAACACCTCTGCGCGGAACCATTCGCCCGCCCCGTCACGGCCGACCGACTCGCTCGCGTCACCGATAACGGACACGAGACCGGCATAAGGGTGGTCAAGCGCGAGTGCAGGCCCGACGCCCTCGGGGTCGCCCGCGTGCCAGTCGTAGTCATACAACAACGTGTGGATGTGGTCGCGCTCGGTGAACATCCGGCCGTTCTCGTGCAGCCAGTTGACTTGCTGGACGGCCCACTTGTTCCACTCGTTGTGGTGGCCGTCGAGGACCCAATAGATCGCGACGTACGAACCGATCTCCTTCGCCGGCGTGATCGGTGAGTCATCGGGATAGCGCAATGACTTGAGGTCGCGCGTCGCCACGAACCGCCGTCCCGCGAACTGCCACGCGCCGATCATGCAGCCGGCATAGAAATGATCGCGTTCGTACCACCGGTTGTACTCGACCTCGTGGCCCTTGTGTGGCTCCACCATCGTGAACAACATCGAGCCGACCTTGATCGGATAGTCCTTCACGCTGTTCCCTCCCGGAGCTCGAACTTCAACACCTTGCCGCTGGCGTTGCGCGGCAGGACATCAACGACGACAACTGCCCGCGGCACCTTGTAATTGGCCATCTGGTCCCGGCACCACGCGACGACCTCGTCGGGGTGAACGCTCGCCCCTGGCTTTGGTACGACGAACGCGCGGCCGACCTCACCGAGCCGTTCGTCCGGTACGCCGACGACCGCAGCCTCCGCGACGCCGGGATGCCGCGCCAGAACCTGTTCGATCTCAGCGGGATAGGCGTTGAAGCCGCCAACAACGAACATGTCCTTGATGCGGTCGGTGATCCGAACGTTGCCACGGTCGTCCATCACACCCACGTCACCGGTGTGCAGCCAACCCTCGCTGTCGATGGTCTTCGCAGTCTCTTCGTCATCTTCGAAGTAACCGAGCATCACGTTGTAACCGCGCACCAGCACCTCGCCCGGGTCTCCCTCCGGTGCGTCGATGCGGACCTCGGTGTCGGGGATGGCACGACCCGACGTCGTCGCGATCGTCTCCGGGTCGTCATCGCGCCGGCACATCGTCGCCGTGCCGGTTGACTCCGTCAGCCCGTAGGCCGTGAGCACCGTGTCGAACGACAACTCGTCGCGCATCCGCTCCACCAATACGACCGGCACGACCGCCGCGCCGGTCACCGCGAGACGCAGTGACGACAGGTCGTGCTCCTCGCGACGCGGGTGGTCGAGGATCGACTGGTAGAGCGTCGGCGGTCCGGGGATCACCGAGATGCGTTCCTCGCCGATGCGCGCGAGCACGCGATCGACGTCGAACACCGGCTCCGGCACGATCGTCGCGCCGCGCATCAGGCACGCGAGGATCCCCGCTTTGTAACCGAACGTGTGGAAGAACGGGTTGACGACGAGGTAACGGTCGCCTTCTTGCAGGCCCACGATGTCGGACCATGTGTCGAATACCCGCAACGACTGCGCGTGCGTGACCATCACGCCTTTGGGACGCCCCGTCGTACCCGACGTGAAAATGATGTCGCTGAGGTCGTCGTGCTTGCTCACCGGCAACGCGACGGACGTGTCAGCGGCAGCGAGGAATTCCGGCCAGGCGACGGTCCCGTCGGGTGCCTTGTCGTCCAGCACGACGTGCGTTGTCAGGTGTGGCAGCGCGGTGTCAGACGCACGCAGCAATGCGACGTAATCGGTGCCGAGGAACTCTCCGGCCGACACGAGCGCGGTCGCGCGCGTCTTGGCGAGCAAGTACGCCGCCTCATCACCTTTGAATCGCGTGTTGATCGGGACCAAGATTCCGCCGGCTGCAAGCAACCCCAGTGCAGCGATGACCCACTCGACAGAGTTCGGTGCCCACAACCCGACTGGGTCACCGGGTTTCACACCGGCCGAGATGTACGCCGCACCCGCATCGCGCACGCGCGCTGCCAACTCCGCAAACGTCAGCCGCACATCACCATCGACGATCGCCTCGCGGTCGGCGTACTCCTGCCCTGCTGCTTCGACCAGAGCAGGGATCGTCGCTGGGATCTCCATGTCAGCCGAGCGCCCCGTCGGCGCGGAGCTTCTCGATCATCGCGTCGTCGTATCCCGCGACCTCACGCAGCACAGCGTCCGTGTGCTCACCAACCGTCGGCGCCTTGGTCGGCAGTGGTACGTCGACGCCTTCGTAGTTCACCGGGAACGGCAACTGGTCAGCACCGAGACGCGACGCCGGAATCCACCCGAGCCGGTCGGTGAACTGCGGGTCGTCGGGCAACGTCTTTGGTGTGTTCACGGGTGCAATCGGTGTGTTGACGCGCCCGCCGAACTCCATCCACTCCGCCGACGTTCGCTGCTTGAAGATCTCGCGCAGCTCTGTCTGGAGTTCGCGGTTGCCGCGCGCGTGGTCGGCGTACTTCGCACCCGGCCACTTGTCGAACAGGTCCGTGCGTTCGACGCCCTCACAGAAGTTCTTCCAGAACGCCTGCTCCGACGCCATGAACAGCACATGGCCGTCCTTGGTCTCATAGATCTGGTAGCGCACGCCCTCTTGCATGCCGCCCGTGCCGGGGGCGCGCCGCTCGTAGTTGTCGGCCTTGTTGCCGGTGACCTCACTATCGGGGCGCTCATACGCCTTGTATGACTCACTGCGATACCAGTCGAAGGCCGCGGCCGAGTCCGACTGTGCGAGCTCCAACCGACAGCCCTCACCGGTCGCGCGGGCCCGGATGACGCCCGACAAGATGCCGACCGCGCCGTACAACGGGGCGGCAAAGATGCCGATGCTCACGTGCTCCGGGATGTACGTGAAGCCGTCGTCGTCCGTCGCCGGTGTGATCACACCTGCCCAGGTGTCATAGGCAACGCCGTGACTCGGGTAGTCCTTGTAGGGGCCGGTCGTGCCATAACCCGACACGGTCGCGAACACGATGCGCGGGTTGATCTCGCGGAGCACGTCGTACCCGAGCCCACGGCGCTCGAGGGCACCGGGACGCATCGCTTCGACGACAACGTCCGCTTGTGCGACGAGATCGCGGAACGCCTGCTGCCCACCGTCGGTCTTCAGATCGAGCACGACACTGCGCTTGCCACGGTTGATGTGCAGATGCATGAGTGAGACGTCGTCGACGATCGGCCACGTCATCTCGCGCACATAGTCGCCGCCCGGGGGCTCGACCTTGATGACGTCGGCACCCAGATCCGCGAGCGCGCTCGTCACCGCAGCAGGGCCCAACATCGAGCACTCCACGACACGGAGATCAGAGAGAGGAGCGCTCATCACAAAAATCTAACAGGGCGTCAGATTTGGGAGCAACGTACGCTGGTGGCACACCCCCGAACGCATCTGAGGTCCTCCTGTGCGCCGTAATCGGCTGCTTTTGGCTGCCTTTGTTCTGCCCTTCGTGCTCGTCACGGCGGCTGCCTGTGGAGGCGGATCGGGCGGCGGATCGGGAAAGCTGCCAACGGTCACCGGGTCGTACGGCGACAAGCCGACGCTCACCTTCTCCGGCAAGCCCAGCAAGACATTGCAGAAGCAGGTGTTGAAAGAAGGCACGGGCACGGCCATCGCCAAAGGCGACCTCATAGTCGTGGACTACCTCGGTCAGATCTTCAAAGGCAAGCTCTTGGACAACACCTATGACCGCAAACAACCACTCGGGGCGCCAATCGGTTCGGGCAAGGTGTTTCCTGGTTGGGACGAAGCGCTGGTCGGCGTGAAGGTCGGAAGTCGCGTGTTGCTCGTCCTTCCACCGGATAAGGGATACGGCGCCCAGGGCAATTCACAAGCAGGGATCAGTGGCACCGACACGTTGGTGTTCGTCATCGATGTCATCGATGTGTACGGCCCAACCGCGGCGGGTGACCCGAAAGCCGTCAAGCAGACGACGTCCACCGGCGGTGTGAAAGTCGGGGGTGCACTTGCTAAGCGACCGACCGTCTCGGTTACCAAGGGCACCGCGGTGCCGAAGAAGGCCGTAACGGTGTTGCTCGCGAAGGGCACGGGTGCCGTCGTCAAGGCCGGCTTCGTCGTACTGCATTACGAAGCGGTCGACTGGACCAACAAGGCGCTCGCTTCGACGTGGAAATTGGGCGCGCCTGCTGGGATAGCCGTTGGTCAGGCCTCGACTCCGAATCCGTTCGATTCTCTCGTCGGCATGCCAGTCGGTAGCCGGGTGCTCGTCGAGATCCCGCCGCAACCAGGCAGCAAGCCCACCGACAGCGCTGCAGTCGTCATCGACATCGTCGCGGAGCCACCCACCGCCAAAGAGGCCGCCGCCGGCTGACCTACTTACTTAGCGTCGTCGGCTGCTGGGGTTGTGTGGCGCTCGGGTTGCGGGATGACGGTGGTGCGCACCGGCGCAGCCTTGGCCTTCTTGTCCTTCTTGGGCTTCTTGGCTTCGCGCCCGCCCCGGTCCTTGCCCTTAGCCACTGCGACTCCCCTGGCGTTGGCGCGGTTGGTTGACCATCACACGGTACGGCGATGGTCAATCACCGAACAATCAACTGTGGACAACCGCGCCCGTGGTCGGGGCCGTGGCACCGAAATCTGTTGATAAACAAGGGAAATTTGCACTCGGAAGGCTTGCATCGCGAGCACCTTTGACCTATATTCGAACATATGTTCGATAACCAGGTCACCCCCGACGCGCAGCCGGTCGAGACCCTCGGCGCGCCGGATCCCTTCGACGACCAGGACTTCATCAACTCGCTGCACTGGCACGAGCTCGAGGAGTGCTTCGGCCCCGACCCCGACGGAGCGACGCGGCCGTTGTCGGCCGCGGAAACGCTCGCCTGGGTCGAGCAGACCCCAGTCGGCCCGGATGCTGCGCGCTCGTTGTTCGAGATCGACCCGACCCAGCTCGACGAGGACCAGCACCTGCGGCTGGCCAAGCAATGCCAACGCTTCGAAGCCGCGGCGGCCGCCCGCAAGCTACAGGCGATCGTTGCTTTCGCCGGGGAGAAGCCCGATCCCCTGGACCCGACCGCAGGTGGGCTAGAGCCTGATTTCACTGACTGCGCGGTCGCCGCCGAGTTGACGCTGTCGCAACCCGCCGCTGCTCGACTGGTCACGACAGCGCGGCGGTTGCTGCGCTCATTGCCACGCACGTTCTCAGCGCTGACCGACGGACGGCTCGGCTACCTCTCCGTTTTGCGGATCGTCGAGGCGTCCGCTGAGCTCAGCGACGATGCGTGCGTGCGTTATGAGGAGCTTGTGCTGCCCAAGGCAGAGACGCTGACTCCGGGGCAGGTCAACTACCTCGCGCACAAGGCTGCGGCGCGCGTCGATGCCGAGGCCGCCGCGCGTCGGCAGCAACGGGCACGGCGGATGCGCTTCGCTGACGTGGTTCCGGCGACCGATTCGACGAGTTACGTCAACGGTCACGGTCCCGTCGAGGACGCTGCGATGATCGACAACTGGCTCGAGTCGTACGCGCGAGCGGCGAAGGCCGGCGGCGATGAGCGGACTATCAACGAGTTGCGTTGGGCCGGGCTCGTTAACGGCGCTGTGCGCTACCTGACCGGCGCTACGGACTCTCCCGCACATCCCACACAGCATGGGCGACCGGTCGAGATCCACGTCGCCGTGGACTTGACCACGTTCCTTGGGCTGACCAACCACCCCATGGAGTTGCTCGGCACCGGACAGCTCATCCCGGCGGAGGCACTGCCCGACCTGCTACCCAATGCCAAGATCCGCCGGGTCATTACGGACCCGATGTCTGGGCACCTGCTCGACTATGGCCGCACCACCTACCGCATTCCCGCCGACCTGGCCGGCCACGTCATCGCCACCTCGGTTACGAGCAGCGGACCTGGCAGCACCGTCCCAGCGACTCGCGCCGACATCGACCACGGACTGGCGTTCGACGACGGCGGAAACACCAACCGCGACAACCTGCATCCAACCAACCGGCGATGGCACCGTGCGAAAACCCTCGGCGGCTGGACCGTCGTCCAAAACGACGACCGAACATGGACCTGGACCAGCCCACAGGGCCACACCACCACCACGGAACCGCACGACTACCGGCTCGGGCCATAACCTCCGCGCGTAATTGTCACTCCGGCAGGAGTCTTTCGCGGCGGTGATCCTTGAACGTCATAGCAATAGTCGCGACGTCATCGTCGGTCAGCAGGCGATAGGCATCGTCGCGGGTCGGCCGCCACCAGACCGGGTCCGTGCACGTCCACGCCTCGCGGCGGAGGTCGCGGCGTACCGGCTTGAGGGTTGCAGTCGCAGGAATGGCATCGACAATGCGGACGAACGTCGGCGCCATCTTCGTGCCGAGGTCTGGCTGCTCGACTAGGAATTTGTCGAAGCTGGCAGCGTCGAAGCTCGTGCCATCGCGCAACTCGATCGCCGCCATCACCAGGTCACCAACACGGGGATCCGGTACGGCGTACACAACCGCGCCGATCACATCCGGATGGCGAAGCAGGATCTGCTCGATCGGCGTGGCCGCGATGTTCTCGCCGTCGACGCGGATCCAGTCGTCAGCGCGCCCGGCGAAGTAGATGAACCCTTGGGTGTCGCGATAGCCGAGGTCGCCGGTCCAGTACGCCGTGCCCTGTATGCGCGTCTGCATCGCCTCGGGGTTGCGCCAATATCCCTCGAAGCCGACGGCACCGGTGATGTTGACGATCTCTCCCACGGCGTCATCCGCATTGAGCAACCGGCCGGTTTCGTCAAAGAGGGCGAGCGCGCATTCCTCGCCGCTGTCCTGGCTGAGAATGACGACACCGTCGGGAGCCGGACCAAGTGCGGCGGGAGGGGTCTCCGGAGTGCGGTTGATTGCCGCACCGCCCTCCGACGAGCCATATCCCTCTTGGATCACGCAGTCGAAACGCTTCTCGAACGCAGCGACATCGACCGCGCCTGCCTCGTTACCGAACGCGCGGCGCAACGGGTTGTCCGCGTCGTCGGGTTGCTCCGGCGTCGCCAGGATGTAGGCGAGCGGACGGCCGACATAGTTGAAGTACGTCGCACCGAACCTGCGCACGTCGGGCAAAAAGCCCGATGCGGAGAACTTGCGCCGCAACGCGAGGGTCGCACCAGCGGCAAGCGCCGGCGCCCACGACGTCATCAACGCATTGCCGTGAAACATCGGCATCACGCCGTAGCAAACGTCATCCGGTGTCAGCTCGAAGCGATCGACGATGACGTCGGCGATCCGAGCGAGGCGACCTTGCGAGCAGATGACAGCTTTTGGCGCGGCCGTCGTGCCGGATGTGAACAGCAACAGGTATCTCGTCTCGTCACTGACGTCACGAGACTCGACGTCACCAGACGTTTCGGGCAGGTCGCCGTCAGCGTCGACGTCAAACAGCGGCAGCCCGAGGCCGAGCTCGTCGAGCAGCTCGCGATGACGCGACTCGGTGACGAACAATTGGCATTCGGTGTGCGCGATGTCTCGAGCTAGGTCATCGCCACGTCGAGTCGGGTTGATGCCGACAACGGTGGCGCCCAGTAACGCGGCGCCGCCGAGCCAGAAACAGAACTCCGGCGTGTTGTCGAGCAGTACGCCGACATGCGGCTCGTGGTCGGAGCGGAGCGTGGTGGCCAGGTACGCCGCGCGCCGCATGGACTCGCTGACGTACTCGTCGTAGGTCCACGACTCATCGTCGAAGACGAGTCCGACTCTGTTGTCGCCGCGCCGTGCCAGCAACAGGTCGGCGACCGTAGTCATGACGAGCGGTTGTCCCAGACGGTTTCGGCTTCCTCGGTGAGGATCCAGGTCAGCTTGTCCGTGTCGAGGAACTTCGTCATGTCGTCGGCGATCTGCGCGTAGTCGGCTTCCCGCGTCGACGCGATGAAGTCGTCGACGGACCGGTACCACTGCACCGTCACACCGTCGAAGTCCGCAGCACCCATCTGCTCGAGCGGTCCCTCTGTTCGGTGGTTCTGCTCGTAAGCGACGGCGTACTGCCCGCTCTTGGTGGACTTGACGAGCGGTCCATGCACCTCGCGCCAGTGCTTGTGGAACTCCTCTTCGCTCAAACCGGGCTTGCGCTTGAGGAAACAGATGAGCTTGATCACTGTGGAACGATCTCCCATGTCGACGGCTCGCCCATGACCTCGCGAACGTACCCACGCTTCTCCAACGTCCGCAGATGAGCCATCGCCTCACCAACGGCAGCACGTCGCATGAACCCTTCGATGCGCGACCATGGCCGCGACCAGCCCATCTGAGACGCAATGTCCCATGCGGTTGTGTGCCCGTTGCGGATCGCGGCCAGCACCTCGGCGAATCGTCGTTCGTGGTGACCTTGGAGCTCGTGAATACGACCACGTAGTCCGACGAACCGATGCTCGTGTGCGGGCAGCACCTCTTCCGCCCGATAGTCCTCGAGCTTCACCAGAGACGTGAGGAAATCGCCGAGTGGATCCTCGGCAGCTTGCGGGTGGAACGGGATGTTCGGCGTGATGCGCGGCAGGATGTGGTCGCCGGCGAGCATCAACTTGTTGTTGGCTTCCCAGAAGCACAAATGTCCAGGTGAGTGTCCCGGCGTCCAGATAGCCGAGACGTCCCAACCCGGGATTTCCATCTTCTCGCCGTCTTCGATCAGCCGGTCGGGCACGGCTGCGTCGACGAACGGGCGCACGGGCATGGACGCGTTGCGCATCGGTTCCAGCTCTTCGGGCGGTGCACCCATGCGACGGAGCATGCTGCCGACGCGTTCCAACAGATCGGTTGGCTCGTCGTACCGCTCGTGGATCAGCGCCGCGTCGGCCGGGTGAAGCCCGACCCACGCCCCCGAGTGCTCGCGCACCCGACCGGCAAGTCCGTAGTGGTCGGGATGAATGTGTGTGACAAGGACACCGACGACATCAGCGATCGACGAGCCGATCTGCTCGATGCCGGACTGCAACGCTGCGAACGCCTCGTCGGTGTTCCATCCGGTGTCGACGATGTAGAGGCCACGGTCGGTCTCGAATGCATAGACGAAGACGTAGCGCAACGAGCTCATGGGCAACGGCACCGGGACGCTCCACAGCCCGGGTCGCACCCGCTCGACCGGGGGCATGGGGCTCATTGCGGCTGCCGACGTCACGGCGGGCAGGTTATCGGCTGCGGCTTGCCGCCCCGCCGTGTCGGCGGAGGCCGACCTCGTGGCTACTGCCGCGACCGGTCGCAGCCACCGACGCTGCCCATGCGATCAGCGGTGAGCCAACGATCGTCGGCAGGATCCAGGCGATGATCGAGTTGCTGTTGACGACGAGCAACGCCGTCACGAAGGAGATGTAGGACCCGCACATCAACGAGATGTGCACGGGCAGCCAACCGGGGCGTCGCCGCTCCTGCACCCACCAGCCGCCGAGAGCGGCCGCCTCGGTGCCGACCGCGATCAACGCCAGGAACCACAACTCGCTCCAGTTGAAGACGGCCAGCCCGATCGCGGTGACAGCGAGGACCGCCGTAGCGCCTTGGTAGGCGAGGCCCGCACGCGTGTGCCGACCGGGCCGCTTCGGGGCGGTCATCGCGATGGGGCCGAGGAGCAACCCGAGCGAACCAGCGGCAATGTGAATGCCCAGCAGCACCGCGTGCACGTCAGCCTCCCCGCGCGCTAACCTTCCAATGTGGACTAAAGCACCGTCCACAATGGACTGTCAAGGAGGGTGGCGTGGCTCCGCAGCTCAACGCGACGGCAGCATCGCTGTTGGGGTTCCTCCATGCCGGCCCGATGACCGGCTGGGACTTGGTCACCACGGCCGAGACGCTGATCGGTGACTTCTGGAGCCTGACCCGCAGCCAGGTCTACCGCGAGCTGGCGTCGATGGCCGACGCCGGATTGGTGAAGGCGGGGGCCACCGGGCCGCGCGAGCGCCGGCCGTACCGGCTCACCCCGTCCGGTCGAGCGGCCTTTCGTGCCTGGCTGCAACGCGAGCCCGGTCCCGAGCTGATCCGCTTCCCGCTACTGCTCACAGTCGGCTTCGGACGGCACCTTCCGCCGGAGAAGCTCGCGGCGTACGTCGCCACGCATCGCGCCCGGCACGCCAAGCGGTTGTCGGAATTCGAGGCGGTCTGGCCAGCGGTGCGAGATGACGGCGATCCATACCTCACTGCAACGCTCGACTTCGGTATCCGCTACGAACGCATGGTGCTCGAATGGTTCGACGCGCTTCCGCAGGAGATTGCGGATCCCTAGGCTGCCCAGGTGGTTCTGAGCCGAGGCGTGGCAATCCTTGCCGCAGGGCTCCTGATCGTTGGTTCGAGCAATGGCATTCCGGCCCGGGCCACGGCTCGAAACACCTCCCTGGCAACGGCTGCAGACACACATGGCGTTGCGAAGTTCTATTTCGATAGCCGAACCAAGCTCGATGGACGGTCGTATCTCTATTCCATCGACGCCGATGGAAGTCACCTCCGCCGAGTGGGTCCCTTGGGTAGCCAAGACCCCTCACTGAGTCTCGATGGACGACGGCTTGCCTACGAGTTCCAGGCGACGGACGACTTTCTAGGGCCGCGTCATCTCGTTGTCGCCAACATCGACGGCAGCGGTGCACATGCGATCACCCCCACCAAGAGCGAGTTGGCGTATACCCCTGCATGGTCGCCGGACGGACGACGCATTCTCTACGGACACGGGGGCGGTGGACCGGGGACCGGCGTCTACGTCATCAACGCCGACGGCAGGCACCGCGTGCGTGTTCCCCACACCGATGAGGGCACCAACCCCGCGTGGTATCCCAACGGACGACGACTCGCCTACGTCGTCGGCTTGGACCCATGTTGCAAGGCCTACAGCATCAATCTCGACGGTCGTAGCAAGGTGCCGATCCGTGGGCCGTCAAGCATTCACGGAATGGACGTCTCACCGGACGGACGAAAGGTTGCCTTCTCAGCCGCAGCACCGAACTCGACCACCAAGCACTACCGCAGCCAGATCGTTGTCCAGGACGTTGTCACGGGCCGAGTCCTACAGCTGACGTCGACCGCAGGTTGCGCATTGAACCCGCGCTGGTCACCGGATGGCGCCGTGATCTTCTATCCGAAATGTCAACGCGACTCACAGGACAGGGCTGCCCTCGGCAAATCGACGCTGATGTCCATCCGCCCCGAATCAGGCGCGAAGCCCACTGCCGTGTTCCCCCGGCAACTCGACCTGTTCGGGTTGGCGATTCTCCGCACGCCGCCGACCGTGACGCCCAAGCCCGGCGCTTCGGGGTCGGCCTCGCCGCCAACCTCGTCCACCGGGGCACCTAGCCAAACGACGTCAACGGCATCGGAAGACTCCTCTAGCCGAACCGTCCCGGTCGCTATAGCAGCGGTGTTATTGGGACTCCTGGCTGCAGCTATTGGTGCGATGTATCGCCGGCTGAGAACCCGATAACCGCCTACGCGTCGCCGCGTTTGCGGAGCATCTTCTCGATCTCCGCAACGTGCAGCTCTTCCTGCCGGATCATCTCGCGCGCGTACTCCTCGAGCGAGACGCTGCATCCTTCGACCACATCGAGCAGTCGCATGTACAACTCGATGCCGCGCTTCTCATGCTCGACGAGCTCTTGCATGATCGCGTCGACCGAGTCGTGATGCGTACCGACCAGCTCACCGATCTTCAACGAGACCTTGCCCTTGAGGGCGGTGACCTCTTCGCCGGCCAGTTTCGCGTGCATGAGCGATTCGGCGGCCTGTGCGTCCATCCAACTCTGAATCGGGATACGCGCGTGCCCGAAGACCATGAGCGAGTACTGCGTGTAGCGGACGGCGCCCGCAAGCTCCAGCTCGACGATCTCGTTGAGGATCGGGATGACCTTGCGCGGCGGGAGAGGCTTCAATTTCACAGTCGCACGTTACTACGGTGACGGGGTGACGGTCAGTTTCGATCGAGCCGCGGCCTACTACGACCAGACTCGTAGCCTGCCCCC
This sequence comes from Frankiales bacterium, assembly GCA_033851265.1. Taxonomy (GTDB): domain Bacteria; phylum Actinomycetota; class Actinomycetes; order JAWWOW01; family JAWWOW01; genus JAWWOW01. Next base: position 141,202 of record JAWWOW010000003.1, on the reverse strand, counting down.
CGAGTCGGCGGTCGCGGTGACCGCGCTGCTCGCCCGTGAGTTGTCGGGACGTCGACGTGTGATCGAGATCGCTGTCGGCACCGGTCGCATCTCGCTGCCTCTCGATGAGATGGGAATCCCTGTCGTCGGCGTTGATGTGTCACTGCCGATGCTGGCAGTGCTGCGAAGCAAGCCCGGTGGGAAGGCCATGCCGATCGTCCAGGGCGATATCACGCAGTTGCCGTTCGCGGACCAATCATTCGACGCCGCAATTGCCTCGCACATCTTTCATCTCGTTCCTGATTGGAGAACGGCAGCGAGCGAGTTGCTCCGGACGCTGCGACCGGGAGCCCGAGCGCTCCTCACCTCCGGCGGTGATCAAGAGACCGGGTGGCGCGAGGTGGTCCGTGCCCGCTTTCGAGTCGCGTGCGGCGACAGCAGTCAATGGCCTGTGCAGGACCAACGGCGAGCCGACGCAGAGAGTTGGCTGACCGAACGCGCAACGAGTCGACGCGATCTCGACCCAATCGTGGTACGCCGTACCAGCTCAATCACCGAGTACATCGACCGCTTGTCGTCCGGCCAGTGGTCGTGGACCTGGAATATGACGGCCGAGGATCGTCAGGCCGCGGCCGAGGTGACGCGTCGCTGGGCTGCCGAGGAGATCGGCAGGCTGGACGAGCAACGCGACAGCGACGGCGACGTTCGCTGGACCGTGCTCGATTTCGCGTGAACTAACCGAGCACGGCCCCGGCGATTCGGTCCCGGTGCGATCGCGCAGTCCCGAAGGCCGTTGCCAGCGACCATGTCCGTCGCAGCCACACAACGAGGTCACACTCCTCGGTGTAGCCAATGGCGCCGTGCACCTGCAGTGCTGCCTTAGCCGCGAACTCCGCCGCCCGGGTCGCGCGCAGCTTCGCATGCGACACATCGCGTTGGGCGGTCGATGCATCGTTATCCATCGCCCATGCCGCCGCCTGGACCACGGGTCGAGCGAACTCCACCCCGAGATGGGCATCAGCCAGCCGATGTTTGACAGCCTGGAACGATCCGATCGGTTGCCCGAACTGCTCGCGCGTCAAGGCATACGTGACCCCTTGCCCGACCATGGCGCGAGCAACACCGACGAGGTACGCCGCAACCGCGAGCGCCCCGACGTCGTACGCCGCACCAGACGCGGGCTCTGCACCGATCTCAAAGAGCGGCCGGGCGGGATCGACCGACTGCACTGCACTGACTCGCAGTCCGGTAGCCAACGTGTCTCCCACCACGATGGCGTCGGCTGCGTCGGCGTACGCCGCGAACGGCGCGGCCGCGGTTACCCGCACCTCACCAGACGCGATGCGTTTGCTCCAGTCGTCATCAGCGACGGCGAGTGCGGCGTACGTCTCTGGCAGTGGGCCAGGCAATGCCACCCGTCCGGCCTCTTCGAGTACGCCGACCGCCTCGACCAAGCCGAAGCCGAGGCCGCCGCCCGACTCCGGAACAGTCAGGCCGAGCACCCCGATCTCTGCGAGTTTGGGCCACACCCGATCGACATCACCCGCGCGCGCAACATCGGGCGGGCATTCCTTCGCCAGCATTACGCGGACAGCAGCAGCAAGCTCGCGCTGTTCATCGGTCGGTGCGAACCGCATCAACGGCTCCGCGGCAGACCGAGGACGCGCTCGGCAACGAGGTCGCGCTGGATCTCGTTGGTGCCGGCGTAGATCGGTCCGGACAGTGAGAACAGGAAGCCGTCGAGCCACGGTGACGCCACCGGCGCCTGCTCGCCGAGCAGACGGAGCGCGGTCTCATGCAACCGCACATCCAGCTCCGACCAGAACAGCTTCATCAGTGACGATGACGCGCCCAGCTCGTCACCATCCGCGAGGCGCGTCGCGGCGTTCCACGTGTAGAGGCGATAGGCCTCGGCGTCGAGCCACGCTTCGACGACATCGTCGTCAGCGGTGTTATCGGCGAGGGAAATCAACCGATCGACGGACGCCATGAAACGTCCGGGCGAACGCAACGACAGCCCGCGCTCCGACGACGTCGTCGCCATCGCAACCGACCAGCCCTTACCGACCTCGCCCAGCACTTGATCGTCAGGGACGAAAACGTCGTCGAGAAAGATCTCCGCGAACCCGGTCTCACCGTCGAGCTGCCGGATCGGTCGCACGGTCACGCCATCCGCGGTCAGCGGGAACAAGAAGTAGGTCAGGCCGCGGTGGCGCTCCGAGTCAGGATCACTCCGAAACAGCCCGAAGCCCCAGTCGGCCCAAGCTGCTCGCGACGACCATGTCTTCTGCCCCGACAACCGCCAGCCGCCGGACTGCTCATCGCGCGTTGCTTTCGACCGGAGCGACGCGAGGTCGCTGCCGGCACCGGGTTCAGACCATGCCTGCGCCCACACCTCGTCGGCGCGCGCCATCGGCGGCAGGTAGCGCGCCCGTTGCTCGTCCGTGCCGTAGGCGAAGAGCGTCGGTGCAAGCAGGAAGATGCCGTTCTGACTGACGCGAGGCGGCCCACCAGCAGCCCAGTACTCCTCTTCGAAGATGAGCCATTCGAACAACGTCGCGGCGCGCCCGCCGTACTCCTCCGGCCACGCAACGACAGACCACCGCTCGTCGGCCAGTCGTCGTTCCCAGTCGCGATGCGCGGCGAAGCCGGCCTCGGTGTCGAGGGACGGAAGGTCCGATGGGACATTCGCGACGAGCCAGGTGCGCGCGTCGGCGCGGAACGACTCCTCCTCAGGCGAGAAGGAGAGGTCCACGCGCGCGACTTTATCTGAAACCCCGTCAGGTAATACGGTGACCGGGTGACGACAACGCGCGTGCCCGCCATCGAGGGATGGTTCACCCTCGACGAGTTGGCGCCGGCGTTGCTCGGCAGCAAGTGCACACAGTGCGGGACGTTCGCGTTCCCGAAGGCGCGCAAGTTCTGCCCGAACCCGCGCTGCACAAGCGAGACATTCGACGAGGTCGAGCTGTCGCGCACCGGCACCATTTGGTCCTACACCGACGCGCGCTACCAACCACCGCCGCCTTATGTCCCGGTGAGCGATCCGCACGAGGCATTCGCGATCGCTGCCGTTGAGCTCGAGGCAGAAAAACTTGTCGTGATGGGGCAGGTCGTGCCCGGCGTCAGCATCGAGGACCTGCGCGTCGGGATGCCGGTCGAGCTCGTGCTCGATGTGTTGTACGGCGATGACGACGCCGACTACCTCGTGTGGAAGTGGCGGCCGACGGCATGAGCAGACGTGTCGCCGTTCTCGGTGCCGGCATGCACCCGTGGGGCAAGTGGGGGCGCAACTTCGTTGAGTACGGCGTGCACGCCGCCCGCGCTGCCTTGGATGATGCCGGGCTGGAGTGGACCGACATCCAGTACGTCGCCGGCGCCGACACGATCCGCAACGGCTACCCCGGGTTCGTCGCCGGTGCCACCTTCGCGCAGGCACTCGGGTGGAACGGCGCGCAGGTCTCCTCGTCGTACGCCGCCTGCGCTTCGGGTGCCGCCGCGATCGCCAACGCACGCGCGCAAATCCTGGCCGGCCTCTGCGATGTCGCGCTCGTCGTCGGCGCGGACACCACACCAAAAGGCTTCTTCGCGCCCGTCGGTGGCGGTGACCGCACCGAAGACCCGGACTGGCTGCGCTTCCGGCTGCTGGGTGCGTCGAACCCGGTCTACTTCGCGTTGTACGCGCGCCGCCGGATGGATCTGTACGGCGCGACACCGGAAGACTTTGCCCTCGTCAAGGTGAAGAACGCGAAGCACGGGGTGGGCAATCCGAACGCGCGCTACCGGGCGGAGACCACGATCGACGAAGTGCTCGCATCACCCGTCGTGTGCGACCCACTGCACCTGTTGCACATCTGCGCGACGTCCGACGGTGGTGCTGCGCTCGTCCTGGCCAGCGACTCGTTTGCTAAGAGGCGCGGCTGGAAGGGAAACGTCGGCATCGACGCCGTTGCGACCGTCACACCGCGCTATCCGAGCACCGTCATCGAGATGCCCGACATTGCGACCGACTCAGCCGTGACCGTCGGCGACCTCGACTCGCGCGGCTTCCGCGCGACGATTGCACCGGCGGCGTACGAGCAAGCAGGTGTCAGCCCGGATGACGTCGATGTCGCCGAGGTGTACGACCTGTCGAGCGCGCTCGAGTTGGACTGGTACGAGGACATCGGTCTATGTGCACCGGGCGAAGCGGAGAAGTTGTTGCGCGACGGCGTGACAGCACTCGGCGGTCGAGTCCCGGTGAACCCGTCGGGCGGTCTGTCGTGTTTCGGCGAGGCGATCCCGGCCCAGGCAATCGCCCAGGTGTGCGAGCTCGTGTGGCAGCTGCGCGGCGAAGCAAACGGACGTCAGGTCGAGGGCGCCCGACTTGGCGTCACCGCCAACCAGGGTCTGTTCGGCCATGCGTCGTCGGTCATCGTGTCGCGCTGATGTCGGCGGCGCGAATGCTCGTCCTCGCGCCGATGCGCGTCGAGGAGTGGATGTTGCGCCGGGGTATCCCGCGCGAGTCGATCGAGCGCATCGGGATGGGGCGCAAGAAGTCGAATGCGGCTATCGAGCGACTCCGTGACCGCGACTTCGACCGGCTCATCATCGCCGGTGTCTGTGGGTCGCTCGACCCGTCATTCCGCCCCGGCGACGTGCTGCTGCCGACCGAGGTGTCTGCGCACGACGTCCCTGCGATTCAGTGCACCGTCGATCCGGTTCTGGTCGATGCCTTGCGCGCAGCCGGACTGAACGTCCGCACCGGCACCCTGGTCTCTACACCCAAACTGGAGAGCAACAAGAAGGCCGTGAGGAGCCACGAAGGCACCGGCGCGGTCGGCGTCGACATGGAATCGGCGTGGCTGGCAACGCTTGCCGGCGATCGACCGGTCACCGTCGTCCGGGTCGCCTCCGACAGCCCTGACCAGCCCGTCTTCCACCCTGGAGTCGTGTACTGGGGCACGCTGTCCTTGAAGAGGCTCGCGCGGGCGGGCCGAGTCATCGGCGAGTGGGCTGCTTCCGCCGGGTGACCAGCCCGATGCAACCCAGAAGGCGGCGACCGCGTGTAAGCAACGTGACGATCGAGTCGACACTGTCCTGGGGGAACACAGTGGCCGAGACAGCGACCGGCGACTTCGCCGACTTCTACCGGTCGAGCTACTCGCTGGTCACGGCTCAGCTCTACGCGCTCACGGGTAGCACGGCGGAGGCGGAGGAAGTAGCGCAGGAATCCTTCATGCGCGCGTGGTCTCGTTGGGCGACGATCTCGGGATACGACAGCCCGGCTGCGTGGGTCATCAAGGTCGGCACGCGTCTCGCCGTAAGCCGCTGGCGCCACGCTCGTAGTGGCCTCAAGGCCATCGTCCGTCACGGACCCGACGAATCGGCTCCCGAACCAGGCCCGTACAGCGTGGCCGTGGTCGCTGCTTTGAAACAACTACCGATGGCGCAGCGCCGGGCTCTCGTGCTTCACCACATGGGCGGCATGTCCGTCGCCGAAGTTGCTGCGCTCGAGGAGGTGCCCGAGGGCACGGTCAAGGCTCGGCTCTCCCGTGGACGGACCGCCCTGGCCCCACTGCTCGCAGACGAGGCGTCAACGCCCACCAAAAGTCCGGAGGTGCTCGGCGATGCCTGACGCCGACGAAATATTCCGCCGCATGCTTGTGGAGAGCACCGGCACGTTCGCGATGCCGACCGCCGATCAACTCGAGAAACGTGCGCGCGCCCGGCGCAACCGCCGCCGCGTGGCGACGGGTGTAGCTGCCGGTGTGGTGGCTATTGCGCTCGGCACCAGTGCAGCGCTGGCACTCGGCGGTGACGGACGGGACCGCGTGCGCTTTGACGACGATCCGAACGTCGTGCCCACGGCATCGGCGACTCCGCAGCCGGCTCCCACCGGGGCATTCTTAGTCGTTGACCTCTCCCTGACCTCTGCAGTCGGCGCCCGCAGCGTCCGGATCGAAGCGCGGATCAATGGCCGGATCCCGCAATACGTCCGCGGCTCCACGGGCGAAGTCGTTCGCAGCAGCGAGGGGCACGTCAAGTACACCCGGATCGACTGGGGCGACAGCTCCCTGCAGGACGGGAGCGATGGCGGTGACATCACCTGTTCGCCGAATACGCCGCTTGTCTCAGTGGACGAGCGCTTCACAGAGCCACCGCACAGGTATGCGAACCCAGGCCGCTACACGATCACCTTCGAGACGTATGCCTGCCCGCCGGTGGGCAAGGTCATCCGGAAACTCGACATCGTCGTGAAATGACTCCGGCCGAGACGGTCAGATCGGCAGCGCGAACGACCAGACACCGGTGACTTGCTTGGGCACCTGTGCATCCGGGCTGAAGTAGGTGCCCGCGCCGACGTAGACCGACGTGTCATTGACCGCGACACCGCCGGACATCGCAGCGCCGGTGGGGAAGCGCCACAGCTGGATGCCCCGCACCGCGTCATACGCGTTGATGGAGAAATCGGTTGTCGATGGCGCGAACACCACGCCGTTCGCAACGGTGGTCGGTGCGTACGCCGGCGGTTGCTGCGCAGCGTGCCAGAGGACCTTGCCAGTGATCAGGTCGACCGCATGCAACGACGTGTTCTCGTTGGGGGGGCCAGGAAGACCGCCGTCCGGTGACGGAATGGCCGAGTTGCCGAACAACGCTGCGTGGCCCTTGACCATCCCAACACCAGTGGACCCGATGAAGCCACCGATGCTGCTGCCGACTGCCGCCTTCACGGATCGGACGAGCTGCCCGGTCTTGGCATTGATGACGTAGACCCAGCCGGACTTGCCCGCTTGTACGACGAGGCGTCGGCCGATGCTGTCAGTGATGAGCACCGGCGTTGCCCCGAAGTCGTGATCGATCCCATGGTTGGCGGCCGGCTCGACGAACTTCCAGATCGGCGCGCCGGTGTCTGCGCTGATCGCGCGCAGATACTGCGTATCCCCCTCCGCGAGGTCACAGTTTCCGATACCGAAGAAGATCTGTCGTGTCCCAGCGTCGAAGGAGGGTGAAGCCCACACGTCGCCGCAGCCGGTGCCTTGCTGGTCGCGGAAGGTCAAGCTATAGACGACCTTGTTGATCTCGGTGTCGTACTTCCAGCGGAGTAGGCCCGTGGACGTGTCGAGCGCCACGATGCCACCGCTGGCAGACCCGGTGGCCTCGTTCGTGTCGAAGCCGAAGGTGACGAGTTGGTTGCCGCCGGCGTCGGTGTAAACCACCGGTGACGACTCGATCTCGGCAGGGCTCGTCTTGAAGCGCGGGTCGATGTCGGTCGCCCAGCGGACGCGTCCGTTGGTCGCGTTGAGGGCGTACAGCGTGCCGCCACCGCCGAAGAACACGGTCGGCCCCTTGCCTGGGACGGTGGCCACGGCTGCCGAGGAGACGATGACGCCGTACGACGCTGCGTGCTCGTCGTTGTATCCCGTGTTGTTCCGCACGTCGAACGTCCAGCGAACGGCACCAGTTGCTGCGTTGAGCGCGCGCATCACGCCGACGCCGTCTCCGATGTAGACGGTGTCTCCGACGACCGCCGGCTCAGCGGTCACTGCGCCCGTCGTCGGAACGAACCACTTCGGAGTAAGGGTTGCGATGTTCCCTCGGTTGATCCCGCTGACGCAGCTGGCGCCCGTGCGGTCGTTATGGCGCTGGAACATCGGCCAGTCGATCGAGCAGGCTGGCGCAGCCGTCTGCTGGCCGATCGCCGGCAGTCCGGTAGCGATGACGGCCCCGACAGCCATGGCTACGCCAATGCGAGTAAGCGGGATCACGCTGGGCCTCCGACCCCCCGGCAGTGCTGACGCCAGCGTCAGGGATTGAGCGCGCAGAGACAAGGGAGGTTAGGCAGCGTTCCAGGTGTCCATCAGCGTGGCGAGAATCTCCTCGGCTGCGATGAGCGTGCCGAGGTGGCTCTCACCCGGACGGACGTAGAGCTGGGCATCCGGTAGCAGCGAGACGAGGTGTTCCGCGTGCCGTAGCGGGACGATGTGGTCGGCATCGCCGTGCCACCAGTGCACCGGCACCTTGATGTCGCGGACGGAGAAACCCCAGTCACGACCGAACAGCACGATGTCGAAAACTGGCGCACGCAAACCGAGCTTCGACCCGAGCAGCAGGTCGTCGATGAACATCGCGCGGATCTCCTCCCGGGCGAACACCACACGATCCCCCGGAGGCGACAGTCGCGCGTAGACGCGCAGGCCCGGTGACGCGAACGGCCGCAGGCTCCACACGAGTCCGGTGAGTCCCCACGTGAGTGGCGTGCGGAGTGCCGTCAGTGCGGAGTTGAATCGGGCCGCCAACGACACGACGCCGCCGTCCGCGGCGTCCGGACCCATGGTCGGAACGACGCCGCCCAAGATCCCGGCGACCTTCATGCGTTCCGGCATCGCATGCGCGGCAGCCAGCACGTAGGGCCCGCCGCCGGACAGTCCGAGCATCGCGAACCGGTCGATCCCCATGCTCTCGAGCACCTGCTCGAAGTCCTCGACCCAGTCACCGATCTGTGTGTAGAGGTGCGGCGTAGACGAGCCGACGCCCGGGCGGTCGATGCCGATCAGCCGGATGTCCAGTTCCTCCGCGGCGATGCGTGCAGCGTCCGGGATCTGCCGTCGTGCGCCCGGCGTCCCATGCATCCAGATGACGGGGCGACCGTGCGGATTTCCGAACTCGGCGAAGCCGAGCCGTCGGCCGCTGTCGCCCTCGATGGTGCCCTCGAGGCGGGGCGCAGTGAGCACATGCATGGTGACCAGTGTGACGTGTAATGCGTCACATCGCTGCAGTCCTGACGATGCGTCAGGGATACAATGGATGCATGCCTGAGGCCTACATCGTTGATGCTGTCCGCACGCCCGTCGGGAAGAAGAAGGGCGGTCTCGCTGACGCCCATCCCGCCGACCTGGGCGCGCACGTCCTGCTCGAGCTCGTCGACCGCACCGGGATCGACCCGAAGGCCGTCGAAGACGTCGTCTTCGGCTGCCTCGACCAGATCGGGCCGCAGGCCGGCGACATCGCGCGCACCGCGTGGCTCGCGGCCGGCCTCCCGGAGGAGGTTCCGGGCACGACGATCGACCGCCAGTGCGGCTCGTCGCAGCAGGCCATTCACTTCGCTGCCCAGGGCGTCATGAGCGGGACCCAAGACGTCGTCGTCGCGGGCGGCGTACAGAACATGTCGACGATCCCGATCGCAGCCGCGATGTACGCCGCGTCAGCCGTCGGCTACAACCAGGACCCGTTCTCCGGCTCCATCGGATGGAAGAAGCGGTACGGCGACGCGGAGATCTCGCAGTTCCGGGGCGCCGAGCTGATCGCCGACAAGTGGAACATCACCCGCGAGGACATGGAGGTCTTCGCGCTCGAGTCGCACCGTCGCGCCATACAAGCGATCGACGAGGGACGCTTCGACAACGAGATCTCGCCGTACGGCGATGTGAAGCACGACGAAGGCCCGCGCCGGGACACGTCACTCGAGAAGCTCGCTGGCCTCAAACCGGTGACCGAGGGCGGCCGCATCACTGCAGGCGTGTCCTCACAGATCTCCGACGGTGCAGTCGCCATGCTCGTCGTCTCCGAGGCTGGACTGAAAACGCACGGGTTCAAGCCGCGGGCGCGCGTGCATCACCTGTCGGTGCGTGGTGCCGACCCGGTGTTCATGCTGACCGGTCCGATCCCAGCGACGCAGTATGCGTTGCAGAAGACCGGGCTGACCATCGACGACATGGACCTCATCGAGATCAACGAGGCCTTCGCACCCGTCGTGCTCGCGTGGCAGAAGGAGACCGGCGCGGATATGTCCAAGGTCAACGTCAACGGCGGCGCGATCGCACTCGGTCACCCACTCGGTGCGACCGGAGCGCGGTTGATGACGACGATGCTGAACGAGCTCGAGCGCACCGGCGGGCGTTACGGCCTGCAGACGATGTGCGAGGGCGGCGGCCAGGCCAACGTCACCATCATCGAGCGCCTCGGCTGAACGAGGACGCTTCGCTGCACGAGCGCTTGGCTGCGGATCGGCTCAACACCACGGAGCGGGTCGCGGCGTTGTCGCGTGACTTCGACCGCCTTGTCGCGTCTACGGAGACGACGGCGACCGACGACGAGCACGACCCGGAGGGTCAGACCATCGCGTTCGAGCGGTCGCAGCTCACTGCTCTGCTCGACCAGGCGCGCCAACACCTGGACGATGTCGACCGGGCATTGGAGCAACTCCGAAACGGGACATACGGCGTATGCCAACGTTGTGGCGAGCCCATCGGGGCCGATCGGTTAGAAGCGCGACCGGTCGCGACCACATGCATCCGCTGCGCGCAGCTTTCCTAGGCCCCCAGCCGGAACGCTCAGCAGTTCGCCTTCTCGGTGACATCGAGGCGAGGCCGGGTGGCCGGCGTTGAGTCGAGTCCCGCGATCGTCTGCGACCACGTTGCCTCGGTTTCACTGTCCCGGCGGATTTCCAGGACAGCCGGCGATCCTGCGTCCACCGACGTGCCATTGTTGAATGCAAGGCCGTTGGCCCAGCGGCGATAGAGCTCGGTGACATCGATCCTCAGCCAGGTGCGCTGGAGAACGGCGAAACCGCCCTGGGGCTGGGTGTCGATGAGCGTCAGGCTTCCGAGCTGTCCTCGTTGCTGCCGCCCTGATGCGAGGTCGGTATAGCGCGATGCGTAAACATGGATCTGGTCGAGGGCGCCCCCCGGCTCGGAGATGCTGAGGACAAGCCAGGCGTACGCGATGCATGGGCCGGGGACAACCGTCGTTGGAAGGACCAGGATGGCGTCGCCCATCGGGCCAGACCGATCGAGGCGGACGTCCTTGCTCACGAGCAGCGGCCCGCGTGTTTGCGTAAAGGGCGCCGGTTTCGTACGGAGGCCACCGCCAGAGGAAGCTGGCTCGCTCACTTGGTACGCAAAGGTGGGGTACACCGCGTGCGTCCGCTGGAGCGACGACGGCTTCTGACTGGCGCTGTTGCTATCGAACGGATTGCACGCCGCCAGCACACAACAGAGGACGACCGCTCCGACAACTGCCCCGGCCTGTCGACGCATGCTCACCCCCGGGCGGAAACCTATGTGTGTTCAGTCCTACGGACCATGGAGGTAGCCTCCGGATCGTGGAACGAACCGGACACAAGGGGCTCCCGCTGATCCTGGCGCGAGAGTTTGCCGCCAACATCGCGGTGCCGATCTTCCTCGTCGACGCCGACAACACGCTGGTCTATTACAACGACGCGGCGGCGATCGCATTCGGTGGGCCGTTCGGCCAGACCGGGGAGCTTACGCACGGGCAGTGGACGCCGAAGTTCAATCCGACGCGACCGGACGGCACGCCGTACGACCGCCATGAGTTGCCGCTTGTCGTCGCCCTCGAGGAGCGCCGGCCTTCGCACGGCGTCAACATGGTCACCTCACCGAGCGGTGAGCGGGTGCTCGTCGAGTTTTCTGCGTTGCCGTTGTTCTCCGGCCCAGACGACTTCGTGGGCGTGATGGTGTCCTTCTGGGAGGCCGAGCCCAACGGTCAGGCGGGGAAGGCCTGACGTGCTGGCACGCGTCTGGGGCTGCCGGGGGTCGATCGCGTCACCGGGTCCGTCGACCGTGAAGTACGGCGGCAACACATCCTGCGTCGAGCTGCAACTGCCCGACGGAGCCATCGCGATCCTCGATGCTGGCACCGGCATCCGCGAGCTCGGTGTTCGGCTCATGGGCGACGGGGTTCGCGTCGTCCACGTGATGCTGAGTCATCTGCACATGGATCACCTGCAAGGCCTGGCGTTCTTCGCACCGTTGTATTGCGCAGACGTTGAGCTACATCTGTGGGGACCGCCATCACCGGTGCGGTCGCTCTCCGACCGGGTCGGTGCATACATGTCCGACCCGTTGTTCCCGGTCAACCTCAGTGATGTGCCGTGCAACTTGATCCCGCACGATGCGCCGCTGGACGGCATCGAGATGGGTGGCGCAAAGGTCTGGGCCGCTCCGGTGACGCACAAGGGTCCGACGGTTGGCTATCGGATCGAGGCGGGCGAACACACCTTCGCCTACATCCCCGACCACGAGCCGGCGCTCGGCATGGAGCTGGAGAAGGCCGACAAGGCGTGGGTGTCGGGATACGAGGTAGCCGAGGGCGCCGACGTATTGCTGCATGACGCGCAGTACACCCACGAGGAGTACCCCGACCACGTGGGCTGGGGGCACTCGAGCATCGAGCATGTCGTGTCATTTGCCTTGCTCGCCGACGTCAAGCAGCTGGTGCTCTTCCACCACGACCCGTCGCATGCGGACGGCGATCTCGACGACGTGTTGACGCATGCCGGCCAGCTCTGGGGCGACCGACCGAACCCGCCAGTGGTCGCGCACGAAGGCCTGGAAATATCGGTTGGACCGCCCGCAACTGTCTAGGTACTACGCGCGAACGCTTCCCGTGAGCGGCGACATGTCGGAATGCGACGCTAGGCAGAACACGCGCCGGTCACCATCGGCCCACAAATCTGCGCTTGGTCCGAAGAAGCCGACGTCCCAATTGCTCTGATCGGCCGCAGCACCGGCATAAGTATCGAACCGCTTGTCGCAGCCGCCTTGGGCGAAGCGGTCGACCAGCGCGTCGCCCGGATACTTGCCGCCGGGCAGCGAGTAGATCGCAAAGACCTCGCCGTCGTGCGGCTGAGTACATGGCACGAGTGGGACGGTGACCGGTTCTTCTTCAGGGGTCTCGTTGATGCACTCGCCGACCTTTAGCGTGTCGATGTCGACGTCGTGAGGTGCAGCAACGGGGGCTCGGTCCTTCCTTGTTGAGTCGTCTGTAATAGAGACAACAGTGCCGACCCCAATCAGCACGACCCAGATCGAGCCGAGAACAACACCGGCGATCGCCATCCCACGGCCCCGGCGCTGTCCGTTGGCTGTCCGACGGATGCCGAGGATGCCGAAGACAATGCCGAGCACTCCCACCGTGATGGGGACGATTCCAAGGACCAAGGCAGCGACGGAGAAGCCATCAGTCGGTTGGGTGGGGCCGTACGGCGGTGGTGTGGCGCCACCAGGCTGCCAATACCCCTGCTCCGGTGGTGTCCACGGTGTCGGCTGTTCTGGGGGCTGCACGCCTGCTTCCTATCATCGCCGAAGCATGTATAGGTGCATTGTCGGCGGCCGCTCCGCAGGAGACACTGCCCACCATGGGTCATCAGTCGCGTTTCGGCTACTCCGTGCGGAATCTGCTTGCCAGCTTGATCGTCGTGGTCGGACTGGTCAGCTGCCAGTTCTTGATCGCTGGGCCGGCGTACGCGCAGGACAAGCACCTCGATCCTGCCTTCGGCAACGGCGGCAAGGTCCGTACCGACCTGGGTAGCGCAGGCGACGTCGCCAACGCGCTCGCCGTCCAAGGCACCAAGATCGTTGCGGCAGGGGTGAAGGGCACGAACTTCGGCCAGGACTTTGCCGTCGCGCGCTACAACGCCAACGGCACTCTTGACACCACGTTCGGGTCCGGTGGTGTGGTCGTCACTGACTTCGGCTCCACCGACGTCGCTAACGCGGTGGTCATCCAGGGCACCAAGATCGTCGTCGCCGGCAGCACGCGCACCGGCAGTTCGGAGGAGGCCTTCGCGTTGGCGCGCTACAACACCAACGGCACTCTGGACACCACCTTCGGCACCGGCGGCAAGGTGGTCACGTCCTTCGATGACTTCTCCACGGCGAATGCGCTGACTCTGGTCGGTGGCAAGTTGATCGCGGTCGGCACCATGGCCGGTCAGTTCGCAGTGGCGGCGTACACAACGTCAGGGGCTCTGGACACCACGTTCAGCGGCGACGGAAAAGTAACCGTCGGTTTCGGCGGCCCCTACGATGAGGCACGCGCTGTGGTACCGATGACCGACCGTTTCGTTGTCGGTGGGTACGCCACCGGCTTCCAGGACGCCGATTTCGCCACTGTTGAGTTCGACCTCACCGGCACTCCTGTGCCGGGGAGCATGGTCACCAACGACTTCGGTGCCGACGATGTGATCGAGTCGTTGACCCTGCAGGGCGGCAAGGTGGTCGCCGCGGGCTACAGCTCACGGGCCCAGACCAATCAGGACTTCGCCGTCGTCAGGTACAACGCTGACCGCTCGCTCGACAAGACGTTCGGCACCGGCGGGCTGGTACGGACCGATTTCGCCATGGCCGCCGATCACGCGTATGCCGTCGTGCCGGACCGAACGGGCTTGCTCGTGGCTGGCTCCTCCGTCACATCTGGACGGTCGTACTTCGGCCTCGTGCGTTACACGAGCACGGGTGCCCGGGACACGACATTCGGCACCAACGGACGAGCAACGACCGGGTTCGCCGGTGACGCGCGCGCCTTCGCCTTGGTCGTGCACGGCGACGGGTTCGTGGCCGGAGGCACGATTGGGACGACCGCCGGCGGGGACTTCGGCTTAGCCCGCTACGTGCTGCCTTAGCTCTTCAGCAGTTCGGGGTGGCGGGCCTCGACTAGCCGTCGTACGCCGTCCTTCCAGTGCACCGTCGCCGGGCCGATCAACTCGCGCATCTTGGTGAGGTCCATCTGGTTGCTCGCGAGCGTCTGGTCCGTCTGCTCGGTCTTTGCCTCGAGCCCAGTGAGCTCGCCGAGGTAGGCGACCCAGTCCTCGATCGAGACAACTTCCTCGTTGGCCCAGTTGAGCGTCGTCGCCGGCACTGACGCGATGCCGAGGAGCTTCGGCACCGTCGCAACGATGTCGTCGGCATGCAGCATGTTGTACGACGTCGGCGCGTCGGTGTGCACCGGGACCGCCATACCGCCGATCAGCATCTCGAGGTGGATGGCCGGCCAGCCGCCGTCATCGCCGTACGGCACGTTGAGCCGGGCGATCGTCGTCGGCAGGTTGTACCGCTTCGCGCCGTAGCGCGCTGCAGCCTCCGCACCGATCTTCGAGATCGAGTACGTGCGCAGGAACTCGAACACCGCATGGTTGTCACCGAGCGGCGCGTCTTCGGCGTGCGCAACGTGCGGTTCTTCTTTGTAGACAGCACCGGACGAGCAGTGGAAGAACGCCTTCGCCCCCGCGGTCGACGCCCACTCCATGAGCTGCGAGAGACCACCGACTTGTGCGTCCATGTCGGTGTCCCACTTGTTGGTCTTGATGACCGCGAAATTGCACACGTAGTCGATCTCGTCTGGCAGGTTTGACAAGTCGCCGCTGGCGAGATCGACAGAGACACACGTGACGCCACTCGACTCAAGGTCGTCGCGGGCCGCTGGATCGCTGAACCGCGCCGCGGCATACACCTCGTTTTCTTTGGCGAACGCGCGCGCGACCGGCTTGGCCACCATCCCGGTCGGACCCGTGACGAGGACCTTCGCCCCGGTGATCGTGTTCATGCCGTGCTCACGGTGTACGTGTCGCGGCCCGACTTGATGATCGTGCCGGGCGTCGCGTCGGTCGACTTGCCGTCGATGACCGTCTCGACACCGTTGACGAGCACGCGCACGATGCCATGCGAGCCAGCGGTGAGCCGGGCCGCGCCACCGGGAAGGTCGGGCACGAGTGTCGCGTCCTCGGAGCCGATCTGTTCAGGGTCGAACACGCAGATGTCGGCGTGGAAGCCCTCCTCCAAACGGCCGCGTTCGCGCAGACCGAACAGCCGCGCCGGCACGTCCGTAATCATCGACACCGCTCTCTCCAGGGGGAGCAACTTGCGGCCGCGAATCATGTCGCCGAGGAAACGCGTGGTGTACGGCGCACCGCACATGCGGTCGAGGTGTGCGCCGGCATCGGAACCCCCGAGCATCACGCGCTCGTCCTCCCAGACGTCGCGGCGCAGGTTCCACGTCTCGGCGTCGTTGTCGTCCTGCATCGGCCACAGCACGGTCTTGAGCTCGTCCTTGATGGCGATGTCGGCGAGAGCGGTGAACGGGTCAACGCCGCGCTCCTCGGCGATCTCACCGACGACCCGGCCCTTGAGCCCGGCGTTCTGCGGCGAGAACGTGTCGCCGATGACGTAGCGCTTGAAGTTGGCGAGCCGCCCGAGCACACCGGTGCCCGGCTGGTTGGCCTTGTCGAGCAAGTCCTGGCGCACGGCCGGGTCGGCGAGCTTTTCCATCCGCTCCGGGATCGGCAGTGACAGGACATCGGCCCAGCCGGGGATGAGGTTGAGCGCGCAGAACGTGCGCAGGCTCATGTTCATCGGTACGACGACCGGCATGGTCAACGCGACGATGCGCGCGCCGTTCTTCTCGGCGTACGACGACGCCTCTAGCTGGTGCGGGATGCGCTCCTTGACGGCGGACTTGTCGACGGTGAGGACGTTCCAGTTGATGGGGCGGTTAGCGGCCGCACTCATCGAGGTGAGCAGATCGACCTCTTCGTCAGAGAACTTGTCGAGGCAACCGGAGACGATCCCTTCGAGCGTGGTGCCTTCGTGTTCGCTGACCGCTCCGCACAGGGCGAGCAGCTCATCGCGCTTGGCATGCCGTGACGGCACCGGGTCGCCGTTGCCGTCGGAGTGCGTGTGCGACAACGTCGTCGAGAAGCCGAGACCACCGGCGGCCAGCGACTCCTTCAACACCGTGACCATCTCGGTGAGCTGGTCCTCCGTCGGCTGACCACCGACCGAGTCCTCACCCATGACGTAACGGCGGATGGCGCAGTGACCGACGAGGAAGCCGGCGTTGACACCGATCCGTCCGTCGAGCGCCCCGAGGTACTCACCGAAGGTCTCCCACGTCCAGGGCACGCCGGTCTCCAGTGCTTCGAGCGGCATGCCTTCGACTTTCTGCATCATCCGGCGGATGTAGTCGGCGTCGCGCTCCTTGATCGGCGCGAGGGTGAAGCCGCAATTGCCGCCGAACACGGTCGTGACGCCGTGCACGTTGGAGGGGCTCGCCGTCGGGTCCCAGAACAGCTGGCCGTCGTAGTGCGTGTGGGGGTCGACGAAGCCGGGCGCGACGACAAGCCCCTCGGCGTCGAGCACCGTGGTCGCGTCCTCGTCGATGTCGCCGATGGCCACGATGCGGCCGTCCTTGACTGCGACGTCGGCCTTGCGCGCGGGGGCGCCGGTGCCGTCGACGACGGTGCCGCCCTTGATCAGGTAGTCGTGCATGGGGCCCCTCAGGTCAAGTCGAGCTCGAGCATGCGGATCGCGTTGCCGCGCACAATCTTGTAGACGACCTCATCGGACAGGTCGGCCATCATCTTCTCGGCCACCTGCTTGGTCTCCGGCCACGTCGAGTCGGTGTGCGGGTAGTCCGTCTCGAACGTCACGTTGTCGACACCGATCGCGTCGAGGGAGTCGATGCCGTGCTTGTCACGGAAGAAGCAGCCGTAGACCTGACGCCGGAAATACATCGACGGTGGCTCAGGGATGATGTCCTTGACCCCACCCCATGCGCGGTGCTCGCGCCACACGTCGTCGACGCGCTCGAGCACGTAGGGCAGCCAGCCGATCTGCCCCTCGGAGTAAGCGAGCTTGAGGGTCGGGAAGCGCACGAGCACGCCGGAGAACAAGAAGTCCGACAACGACGCCATCGCGTTGTTGAAGCTCAACGATGCGGCGACAGCAGCAGGCGCGTCCGCTGATGTCGCCGGCATCTTCGACGACGAACCGATGTGCATGCACACCGTCGTACCGGTCTCCTGGCAGGCCTCGAAGAAGGGATCCCAGTACTTCGAGTGGATGCTCGGCAGGCCGAGATGCGGCGGGATCTCGCTGAAGCAGACGGCGCGGGCCCCGCGGGCGGCGTTGCGGCGTACCTCTGCAGCCGCGAGATCGGCGTCCCACAGCGGGATGATCGGCAGCGGGATCAGCCGACCACCGGAGTCACCACACCACTCCTCGTGCATCCAGTCGTTGTAGGCGTAGACGCACGCCTCGGCGACCTCACGGTCCTTCGCCTCGAGGAACGTCTGCCCGCAGAACCGCGGAAACGTCGGGAACGACAGCGACGCCTCGACGTGGTTCATCTCCATGTCCTCGACGCGAGCCTTCGGCTCGTAGCAGCCGGGACGCATCTCGTCGTAGGTGATCGGGCTCATCGTCATGTCGTCGCGGTCGAAGCCGACGGCGGCGACATGCCGCTTGTTGATGTAGACGAGGTCCTCGTAGACCCAGCAGTCGGCCTGCGCGCCGTTGTCGTCGAAGCTCTGCTCGTAGGTGCCGCCACCGACGTGCTTCATCGCGCCGATGCCGCGGCGTTCGCTACGCGGGCCGCGGTCGCGGAACTTCGCCGGAAGCCAGGTCTGCCAGAGATGCGGTGGCTCGACGACGTGGTCGTCGACGCTGATGATCTTCGGCAGCTCGGACTTCATGAGCGGCGGCTCCCAATCTGACCCATATCTGACGGGGCGTCAGATTGAACCATACCCGGTGAGGCGGGCCAGCACGTCGTTGGCCTGGGTGACGATGCGGTTGATGAGGTCGGCGCACGACGGCAGGTCATCGAGTACGCCGACAACCTGGCCGCTCGCCATGACGCCGAGGTCCACCTGGCCGTCGACCATCGCAGCGCGCAGCAGCATCGGGGTGTTCGCGGCCATCAGCACCTGGCTGTAGGACAGCTCCTGCGTTTTCCGCATCGCGAGACCTTCGCGGACCATGTCGCGCATCGGCGTACCCGACAGCTTCTGGAAGCGCAGCGCATTGCGTGCCGCGCCGAGGAAACGGCCTGGTGCGTGGCCCTGCTCGAGCCGGTCGACGAGCGCGGTGCGCAGGACCCGATGAGGTACGCCGTCGACCTGCCTCGTCACGACGGTGTCCGTCACCGCCTTGGACAGATAGAAGTCCTTGACGCGTTGCGGCACCGGGCTGTCACTGGTCAACAGGAAGCGCGTGCCCATCGCGATGCCCGCGGCGCCGTAGGCGAGCGCCGCCACCAGGCCGCGCCCGTCGAAGAAACCGCCGGCCGCGACGACCGGCACATCGACGGCGTCGACGACCTGCGGGAGCAACAGCGATGTCGGCACGGCGCCGGTGTGTCCGCCGCCCTCGCCGCCCTGCACCAGCACTGCGTCGACGCCCCACTCCGCGACCTTCTCGGCATGCCGTTTCGCGCCGATGGATGGCATGACGATGACCCCGCCGTCCTGCAGGCGCTTGATGAGGTCCTGCTTCGGCGCCATCGCAAACGACGCGACACGCACGCTTTCCCGGATGAGCAGGTCGACGCGATCGCCGACATCAGGCTGATCGGCTCGCATGTTGACGCCGAACGGCGCATCGGTGCGCTCGCGCACGTCTTTGATCGCGCGCTCGAGCTCGTCGTAGGTCATCGTCGCCGCTGCCAGGATGCCGAGCCCACCCGCGGCAGAGGTCGCCGCAGCCAGCTGTGGTGTCGCGACCCAACCCATGCCCGTCTGCACGATCGGATAGCGAACGCCGATCAACTCCGTGAACCGCGTTGTCGGTGCCGGATGCGGCTCCGGACGAGTCACGGGTTGGGTACTTCCTTTTCGCGGGCACCCTTCGGGTCGAGGACCTCCCGGATCAGTCGGGCTTCTTCGTCGGTTGGCAGCCGCGACTCGAGCACGTCGTTGGGTACGACGAGCTCGAACCCGGTGGCTGCGACGACGTCGCCGACCGAGACGCCCGGATGCACGGACCGGAGCCGCATCCGCGAGCTGTCGGGATCGAAGTCGAGCACACAGAGGTTGGTTACCACGTGACGCAGCGAGTGGTAGCGCGTCGCCGCGGGACCAGCGGCGACCGCCCGGTCATAACCGACACCCGTGACAACGTCGACCTTCTCCACGAAGACACGCGGCCCGTGCTGGGGCACCCAGTAGGACGTGACGTTGTTGACGGTGTTTCCCGGCGCACCGCGAAACCCGAGCAACTGCGCTTTCGGCTTCTTCATGTCGCCGATCGCGGCGAAGTTGTGGTTGCCATACGGGTCGAGCTGCGAGCCACCCATCATCACGTGCCGCCGGCCGGACCAGACGACATCGAACATCGCGCGGTACGGGTTCCAGGCCTCCACCTGACCATCCGCGTCGGTGAGCATGGCCTCGCCGTCGGTCATGACCAGGTCGGGCTCGAACGACAAACGCGCCAGCAGACCACCGATGCGCGGGATCGTCCCGATCGGGTTGGCCACAATCTCGCCGTCGCCGCGGAAGCACTCGGCAACAGCGACGCAGCACACTTCGGCGCGCGTGACGTCGACCGCCGTGGTCATCGGCCACTCACCTTGCGCTGATAGTCATCTTCAGAGATGTCGATCCACTCAGCGTGCCACGCCGCCCACGCCTCGGGCGAGGCTGCGGAAGCGGCGTACTCCTTCTGGAATGCCTCATCGCGTTCGTAGTCCGGAACGCACGACGTGAAGTGCGCGCCGTTAGGCGTCTCGGCGACGCCGTCGGTCCAGAGTCTGCTGATCCGCAACGTGTGGTGCGAGCCTTCCTTCAGCAGGTCGCCGGTGTCGACGATCCGCTCGCACGTCACGAAGGACCGCTCGGCGGCCTGGCACATGAGGTCGTCGAAGTAGAGGTCCGGGCCGAGGAACTGCGCGTTGCCGCTGGCGTCCGCGCGGTTCTGATGGACCAGCGCGACATCGAGCGGCAACGCCGGCATCGCGACGAGTTCTTCTGCGTCGTCGTACGGCGAACGCACGGTGCGGATCTCGTCCTGGCGCTCCACGACGTCGGAGCCGAGGCCGACGCGGGTGGGCAGGAACGGCACCCGCCACGCCGCCGCCTGCAACCCGAGCAAGAACATGCCCTCGTCCAGCTCGAGCGACTCGATCGTGCCAGCCTGACGAGCGTTGCGAAAATGCGGCTCCAGCGCGATCGAGTCGAGAGAGACAAACGCAAAGACCACCCTGCGCACCTTGCCCGCGGCACACAGCAGGCCGACGTCCGGCCCGCCGTACGACACAACGGTCAGGTCGCGAACCGGTGAACGCAGCATCGCGCGCACAACAGCCATCGGCTTGCGACGCGAGCCCCACCCGCCGATGCCGATCGTCATGCCATCGCGCAGCTCGCCGACGATCTCGTCGACCGTGACCCGTTTATCGCCCACTACTCAGCCCACTGGTCACGTTTCTCGACGAACGCGTCGCGCGACTCGTCGGAGACGCCGGTCAGGTTGAGCTCGAAGGTGAAGCCCTGCTCGAAGCGATAGGACCGCTTGACGTCGACCGGGTCGATGCCGTTCAGGGACTCCTTCGCAGCGCGGATGACGCGCCCGTCGACCTCAGCAATCTGGGCAGCGACCTCGCGTGCGGTCGCCCGCAACTGGTCACGGGGTACGACGCGCAGCACGGAGCCGTAGGCATGCAGCTCCTGCGCAGTCGCCCGCTCAGTGGTGTACATCATCGCCCGCATCCGATGCTGCGGCACCAAGCGAGACAGGTGCGTCGCCGCCCCGAGCGCCCCCTGCTTCACCTCGGGCAGCCCGAACGTTGCATCGTCGGAGGCCACGATGATGTCGGCGTTGCCGGCCAACCCGATTCCGCCGCCGAGGCAGAAGCCCTGCACAGCTGCAATCACTGGCACTTCGCAGTCGTAGACGGCTGCAAAGGCCGCGTAGCAGCCACGGTTGGCGCCGACCAGAGCGTCGAAACCCTCGGTCGCCTGCATCTCCTTGATGTCAACGCCTGCGTTGAATCCCTTGCCCTCTGCAGCCAGGATCACCGCGCGTACCTCAGGATTCGCACCGGCCGAACGCACCGCTTCAGCGAGCTCGAACCAACCCGCGACGGTCAGCGCATTGACCGGAGGCACGTCGACGACGACCTCCGCGACGCCGTCGCGAACCGCCGAAGTAATCGCCATGAGCCGCCGTTTCTGATTGGCAGTCAGATCTCTGTCACCATAGGGCACATGGCTACGAGCGTCGACTTGGCCGGCCGGGTCGTCCTCGTCACCGGTGGTGGCAAGGGCGTCGGTCGTGGCATCAGTACGACGTTCCTCTCCGCCGGTGCGCATGTCGTGGTTACCTCGCGCAGCGAGCCGGAGTCCATGCCCAGCGTCGGTGACACAACGGCGACGTACGTCGCTGCCGATGTGCGCGACGCCGATGCCGTGCAACAGGTCATCGATGCGGTTGTCGAACAGCATGGGCGACTCGACGTGGTCATCAACAATGCCGGCGGTAGCCCGCACGCCGACGCCGCGGACTCATCACCGCGCTTCGTCGAGAAGATCGTGGCCCTCAACCTGCTCGCGCCTTTCTATGTCGCGCAAGCGGCGAACGCTGTGATGCAGAAGCAGGACGACGGCGGCGTCATCATCAACGTCGGCAGCGTCAGTGGTGCGCGACCGTCCCCGGGCACGGCGGCGTACGGCGCAGCCAAGGCCGGGCTCGCCAACCTCACGCGCACCCTCGCCGTGGAATGGGCGCCCAAGGTGCGGGTCAACCTCGTCGTCGCCGGCATGGTGCGCACCGAGCAGAGCGAGTTGCACTACGGCGACGAGCAGGGCCTCGCCGCCGTGGCCGCAACGGTCCCGTTGGGCAGGCTGGCTGAGCCAGAGGACGTCGGGCAGGCCTGTCTGTGGCTGGCTTCCCCTCTCGCGTCGTACGTCACCGGAGCCGAGCTGACCCTGCACGGTGGTGGGGAATGGCCTGCGTTTCTCCGGGCCGCGCGGGGCATAACGGGGGGAAACAGTCGATGACTAGCATCCCGGACGTGGGTGGAGCTGACGTGGTTGCCGAAGACCTTCGGGCTGCCGATGGTCGGATCCCGGGGCGGCGCGGACGTGCGACGCGCACGCGGCTGCTCGAATGCCTCGAGGGGATGCTCGCGACATCGTCGTTCCGCGACTTGAAGGTCACCGACGTCACCCGCGAGGCCGGTACGTCGCCAGCGACGTTCTACCAATACTTCCCCGACATCGAGACCGCAGTGTTGGCGATCGCCGAGCAGATGGTTGACGAAGGCGCGCGGCTGCGTGCGTGCGTGACCGACGGGTCGTGGCGCGGTGGTGACGCCTACGAAACCGCCAGCGGTGTCGTCGATGGCTTCCTCCGGTTCTGGGAGCAGCATCAGGCGTTGCTCCGTGTGCTCGACCTCGCGTCACTCGAAGGCGATGCGCGCTTCCACGTCATGCGCGTGCAGATGCTTAACTCAGTGACCGTTGCGCTGGCCGAAGTCATCGAGTCAGTGCGCAAGAGCGACAGCGGTGAGGCCGGTGCCACCGCTGGCGCACTCGTGGCGATGCTTGCGCACACGTCCGCACATCAGGCCGGATTCGAGTCGTGGGACATCCACGTCAAGGACCTGCGCAACGCGCTGACCAATCTGGTGTTCTGGGGCGTGACCAACCGCAAGCCGCCGTCCTAGCGTCAGATCTGCGCGAGCTCCGCAACGCGGGCACGCAGCTCGCGTGGTTCACCAAGCAGCAAGCGCGACGACCAGGAACGCTTCAGATGCAGGTGCGCGTCGTGCTCCCACGTGAAGCCGATGCCGCCATGCAGCTGGATAGTTTCCTGCGCTAGCTCCACATAGGCATCCGTGCAGTAGGCCTTCGCCATCGCCGCCACGAGGGGCAACTGATCAGGATCGTGCGCGGCCACCCACGCCGCGTGCTCAGCGGTCGCCGCGGCAGTCTCGACGAGCACGTGCATGTCGGCCATCCGGTGCTTGAGCGCTTGGAATGACCCGATGGGGCGACCGAACTGCTCTCGCGTCTTCGCGTAGTCGACGGTCGCCTCGAGACACCAGCGCGCACCGCCCACGGATTCAGCAGCGAGCGCGACTCGACCGAGGTCGAGTGCGCGAGTCACACTTCCGTCGACGCGCCGCCCGGGTGCGTTGACCAACCGGACCCGCGCCTGGCGACGGGTCTGGTCCAGGGTCGGCAGTGGGTCTCGTTGTACGCCGTCGGCGTCTGCACTAACGACGAACACGTCATCACCGGCCGCCACGACGAGGACCTCTGCTGCTGCCCCGTCGATGACATGGCCGAACTCGCCAGTGATCCGGCTGTCCGTGGTCGCGGTGGCGTTGCCGCCGGTCGCGAGAGCAGCCGGCGTTCCCGCGGCAATGCGCTTCAGCGTCTCGGCGTCGGAGCCGACCGCGCCAGCGGCGAGCACCGCCGACGCCAGGAATGGCACGGGCACGACCGCGCGTCCGAGCTCTTCGAGGGCGACCGCGAGCTCGACGAAGGTCGCGCCTTGGCCGTCGTACTCCTCGGCGATAGCGAGCCCGGCCAGGCCCAGCTCGCCGGCGAGCCGCGACCAGAGCTCGGCGTCGTAGCCCGACTCGCTCTCCATCACCCGACGACTCGCGGTGGTGCCCCCCAACCGGTCGACGAGACCGCGCACGGCAGCCCTGAGTTCGTCGCGCTCGTCCACGCGGTTGAAGATAGACGCATGCTCGACGCACAGGTGCGGGAGGCAGCACGCCGCTTCGGCAGCGCTGCGGCCCTCGTCGCGCCCGACGGCACGCCCACGTCGTATGCCGAACTCGACGAGCTGACGTCGTCGGTTGCTGCTGGTCTGGCTGGGCGTGGCGTGCGCGAGGGCACCGTCGTCGCGCTGGTGTTGCCGAACGGGTTGGCCTACGTCGTGCTCTACTGCGCGCTCGCCCGACTCGGCGCGGTGACTGCCGGCGTGAGCCATCGTCTTGCACCGCCGGAACGCGCGGCCATTCTCGACGAGCTGCGCCCGGACCTGGTGCTGGAGGCTGCGGACGGACACGAAGCAACCGTGTTGCTGGTCGGACTGCGCGACGACGAACACGAGCCGCCGGTTGTGTCGTACGACGAGGATCGTCCCGTCGTCGTCATCTTCACCTCGGGGACGAGCGGGACACCGCGGGGAGCAACGTTCTGCGGTCGCCAGCTCGAGGCGATCACCCGGATGGACGTCGGCAGCGAGTGGGGTGGTGGCACCCCCATCGTCGCCGCCGCGGCGTTCCCCCATGTCGGCTTCATGACCAAGCTGCCCGGGCACCTTCAACGCGGTGCGCGGATGCACGTCCTCGAGCGCTGGCGCGCAGCCGACGTGCTGCAACTCGTGTGCGACGAGGGGATTCCGGTGATCGGTGGCGTCGCAGCGCAGATCGCACTACTGATGCGGGTGCCGGTCTTCGCGTCGTACGACGTCACCCATGTCAAGGCGCTGATCGTCGGTGGCGGACCGTCGCCACCGGAGTTTGTCCGCGAGGCGCGCGAGCGTTTCGGTGCGGCGTACTCGATCCGGTATTCGTCGACGGAGTCCGGTGGTCTTGGCACGTTGACGGAGCTCGACGCACCGGACGACGAAGCGTTGTACACGGTCGGTCGGCCACGGCCGGGCACCGAGGTCGAGATCCGCGATGGCGAGATCTGCCTGCGGTCGGAGTCCGTCATGGCCGGCTACTGGCGCAACGACAAGCTGACCGCGCAGGTGTTGCGCGGGCGCTGGCTCTACACGGGTGATCTCGGCTATCTCGACGAGTCCGGGTGCTTGCGGCTGACGGGCCGCAAGTCCGACGTCTACATCCGCGGCGGATACAACGTGCACCCCGCGGAGGTAGAGACCGTGCTGATCGACCATCCGGGAGTCGCTGAAGTCGCGGTTGTGCCGCGACCAGATCCCGTCATGGGCGAGGTCGGCGTCGCCGTCCTCGTGGCGAAGGACCCGTCGCGACCACCATCACTCGACGAGCTGCGCGGCCATGCGGCACCGCGGCTCGCGTCGTACAAGCTGCCCGAGGCGCTCCGCATCGTCGACGTCATGCCGCTGACCGCCCTGGACAAGGTTGATCGCCGCCGGCTTGCCGCCGATGAGCGCTAGCCGATCGAGTGATAGCAGTCGAGAATCGCTGCGATCGTCCGGTCGACGTCGTCCTCGGTCGTTGACCAGCTCGACACTGAGATACGCATCGCGGCGCGACCGCGCCACGTCGTACCACCGAGCCACGCGGTGCCGTCCTGCTGCACACGCGCGATGACGTCACGCGTCACGTAATCGGAGTCGCCGAATCGCACCAGCACTTGGTTCAGCATGACGTCGTTGAGGATCTCGATACGCGGATGTTCGGCGAGCGAGGCAGCGAACCGTGTTGCCAGCGTGCAGCAACGGTCGATGAGTTCCCGCACCCCGGACCGGCCCAAGGCTCGAAGGGCCGCGTAGACGCAGAACCCACGGGCGCGACGCGAGCTCTCCGGTGTGTAGTTGAAGGCGTCCCGCTCTCCCGCCGCGCCAGCAACCAGGTAACTGGCCGCGACACTCATCGCAGACAGATGAGCAGCGGGATCAGCGATGATCGCTAGACCGCTGTCGTACGGCACGTTCAACCACTTGTGGGCGTCGGTCGCCCAGGAGTCCGCCTGCTCAACACCGCGGATGAGCTCGCGGTAGGTCGGCGTCGCGGCCGCCCACAAGCCGAACGCTCCGTCGACGTGCACCCAGCCGCCGTGCTCGTGAGTGGCGCGGCAGATCGCGGTCATCGGGTCGATGGCGCCGGTGTTCACGTTGCCGGCCTGTGCAACAACGATGAGCGGGCCGTCGGCGCCGTTCGCGAGGACATCGCGTAGTGCGTCGGCGCGCATCGCTCCGTTGTCATCGACATCGACGGGCTCGATGATCGACGTACCAAACCCGAGGTAGCGCACGGCGACGTCGACGGTCGCGTGTCGTTCCGCGCCCGCGACGATGCGCACTGGCGGCGCACCGATGAGGCCGTCCGTCTCGACGTCCCACCCGGCGCGCGCGAGGACGGCGTGACGCGCGGCGGCCAGTGCAGTGAAGTTCGCCATCGTCGCGCCGGTGACGAAACCGACGCTGGCTGTCGTCGGCAGACCGAGCAGGTCGAGCACCCACTCCGCAGCAACATCTTCGACGACAGCGGCCGCGGGGCTGGCGGCGTACAAGCCGGCGTTCTGATCCCAGAGGGCGGTCAACCAGTCGGCTGCTAACGAGGCCGGCACATGACCACCGATCACGAAACCGAAGTAGCGCGGACCCGCCGTGGCGACGAGGCCGGGTTCGCACGCGGCGACCAGTTCATCGATAACGGTGACCGGATCGGTCGGCTGCTCCGGGAGCTCGCCGCCCAGTGCCTTCGTGAGACTGGCCGCATCGGCCAGTGCACCGACGCGTCGAGTCGGCAGCCCGGCGAGGTAGTCGTCGGCGATTTCCGTCGTACGGCGCAAGAGCTCGTCCATGCCGTTGAGGATGGCACCACGGGGAACCTGACGGGGCGTCAGAAACATCGGTAGACTCCCCGCCGTGGCCGAGCCCGTGGATGTGAGTGGTCGGCCGCTGCGCTTGCGCGATCTCGATCTCGATCGTTTCTTCCGGCCGCGCGCGGTGGCGGTCATCGGTGCCTCCGACACCGAGGGAAAGCCCAACACCGGGATGACCCGGATGCTCGACGCGTGGACGAGCCGGGTCGGCGCGACGCTGTACCCGGTCAACCCCGGCCGCGAGTCGGTGTTCGGACATCCGTGCTTCCCTTCGATCACCGACGTCCCCGAGGACGTCGACGTCGCAGCGCTGCTGGTGGGCGATCCGGTCGCCGCGCTGGCTGAGGTCGTCGACAAGAAGGTCGCGTTCGCCGTCATCTTCGCGGCCGGCTTTGCCGAGCTCGGTGACGACGGCGCGGCCGCTCAACAACGATTGCTCGACACGATCGCCGGCACGGACACGCATGTACTCGGCCCCAACACGAACCTCAACGCATTCGAGATCTTCCGTGCCGACCTCGCCGGCCCTGCCATCGCGCTCATCAGCCAGAGCGGACACCAGGGTCGACCGATCTTCCAAGCGCAGGAGATCGGCATCCGCATGTCGCACTGGGCGCCGACGGGCAACGAGGCAGACCTGGAGTTCGCGGACTTCGCGCGCTACTTCGCCGACCTCGACGACACCGGTGTGATCGCCGCGTACATCGAAGGCTTCAAGGACGGGCGCACGCTCCTGCTCGCTGCTGACCACGCCGCGGCCACGGGTGTTCCGATCGTCGCGGTGAAGGTCGGGCGCACCGACGAGGGCGCGTCGATGGCGAGCTCGCATACCGGCAAGCTCACCGGCTCCGACGCGGTCGTCACGTCGGCGATGCGGCAGTACGGCGTGACGCGCGTGAGCGAGCTCGACGAATTGCTCGACGTGTCACAGCTGCTCGCTCGGGCCAAGCCACCGGCAACGGACGGCGTGGTTGTCTACGCGATCTCGGGCGGCACCGGTGCCCACATGGCTGACCTCGCGGCGGAGGGAGGGCTTCGGCTGCCGGAGCTGTCGGAGCGCACGCAGGAGCAGCTCTACGAATGGATACCGCGCTATCTGCGCGTGTCCAACCCGGTCGACAACGGCGGTCACCCCGTCGGTGACTGGCGCGGGCGGAAGATTCTCGACACGTTGCTGATGGATCCGGCTGTCGGCGCGCTGATCTGCCCGATCACCGGTGCGTTCCCGCCAATGAGCGACAAGCTGGCGCAGGACCTTGTCGACGTCGCAGAGACCACCGACAAGCCGATCTGCGTCGTCTGGGGTTCGCCGGTCGGCACCGAGTCGGCGTACCGCGACATCCTGCTGTCATCGAACCGCGTCGCGGTGTTCCGGACGTTCGGCAACTGCGTGACGGCGTTGAAGGCGTGGCAGGACTGGCATGGTTTTCGCGCTCGCCACCGCTCGCCGTTTGCCGACGCGCCGACGACGGCGTTGCCGGGTGCGACATCTGCTCGTGAGCTCCTGAAAAGGCCGGCGCTGTCGGAGTGGGACGCCAAGCAGGTGCTCGCGGCCTACGACATCCGTACGCCGCGCGAGGAGCTCGTCGACAGCGCAGCGGACGCGGCGCGCGCAGCGGACGCGATCGGCTACCCGGTTGTGCTCAAGGGGTGCGGCGCGGAGCTGGCACACAAGTCCGAGCTCGGCGTCGTCAAGGTCGGGCTCCACACGGCTGACGCGGTCCGATCGGCGTACGACGAGATCGTCGCGACCGGCGCACCGATGGATGGCGTGCTCGTCGCGGAGATGGTGAGCGGCGGCGTGGAGACGGTGGTCGGCATCGCGTACGACGAGCTCTTCGGGCCGGTCGTCATGGCCGGGCTTGGGGGGGTGTTCGTCGAGGTGTTCAGAGACGTCGCCTTCCGGGTGCCGCCGTTCGACGCGGACGAAGCGCGGCGGATGCTTCAGGAACTTCGAGGCCTGCCACTGTTGCAAGGTGCGCGCGGACGGCCACGCGCCGACGTTGACGCGCTGGTGGATGTGATCTGCAAGGTGCAGCGGATGAGCCTTGACCTCGCCGATAGCGTGCGGGAGCTCGACATCAATCCGTTGCTGGTGCTTCCGGAGGGACAAGGCGCAGTGGCTCTCGACGCACTCGTCGTACCGAATCGGGGTCGTGATGTCTGAGTTGCGCGCGACCGGCCCGGTGCCGCTGAGCCCGACCTTCGATGACAAGCACTTCCGCAATGTGTTGGGTCACTTCGGCAGCGGCGTCGCCATCATCACGTCCATCGACGACGACGAACCTGTGGGTATGGCAGTGCAGTCGTTCTCGTCCCTGTCGCTCGACCCGCCGTACGTCTTCTTCGCTCCGGCGAAGACGTCGACGTCGTGGCCGCGCATCCAGCAGACCGGTCGCTTCTGCGCAAACATCCTGTCCGAAGACCAAGAAGAGCTGTCGCGCGGATTCGCCGTCAGCGGCGGGGACAAGTTTGCCGGGGTGCCGTGGCACAAATCCGCTAACAACACACCGGTCCTCGATGGCTGCCTGGCGTGGATCGACTGCGTTCTCGAAGCCGAGCACGACGCCGGCGATCACACGATCGTGATCGGTCGCGTGCTGGAGCTCGATGTCGAACGCGATGGACGACCGCTGCTGTTCTTCCGCGGCGGGTATGGCCGGCTGAGCGAGGGCTGACTGGGGGCCTCATGTCGCATCAGCCCATGAGCTGACTGGGGTCGGTCAACGGGAGGAAGACGTTGTTGTCGAGCGTAGCCGCGCGCACCGTGCATGGATCGTCGACGTGGGTGAGGATGAGCGCAGTTCCTCGTTCCTCGATGTCGTAAGTGCCGCTCTTACCACCGCAGTACCTGGTCAATGCCGTGACCACCCACGTGTCACGTCCTGCGTCGTATCGAAGCGCGCCGCTGTTGAACTCAGGGGACGAATGAATCTCGATCACGCCCCTCGTGGTTGACGAGAGTCGGATCACCCAAACGCCGCCGACGTGCACGACCCCTGAGGGGGTGGTCACATCATTAACTACGTGGCGATACCACTGTCCGACATGCAGCGTCTGCAGGGCCGGACTGACTGATGGCGTCGGCGTGGCTAAGAGCGTCTTTGGTGCTGAGTTGTCCGGCAAGGCCACGCGGACCAGCAGCAACACGGCAATGCTCAGCGCGGCGGCCGCCAGCGGCGCGACAGCCGTAAACCACCGACGTCGTCGGGACCGTTGCGCGGCCGCACCACGTACGCGGGCGAGCATGCGATCGACGTCGAGGTCGTCGTCGGAGCCGAATGCCGCATTGAACTCACGGCGAAGCTTGTCGTCAGCCATCAGTCACCTGCCAGGACAACAGTTCCTCCAGTCGCCGTCGCGCACGATGTAGATGCACGCGCGCGGTGACCTCGGCACAGCCCAGCACTGCAGCAATGTCGGATACGGGTCGGTCTTCTAAGTAGTGCAGCACGATCGCAACGCGTTGGGCTCGCGGTAGCCGATCCAACAGCCTGAACACTTCCGAGCTCGATTGCTTCTCTACGGGTGGCTCGACGCGACGCTCGAGCACCGTTCGCATCCGGTCCCGGCGCGACACGCGGACGGCAAGACGTACGGCGACGCGACGCACCCATGCATCCGGACGTTCGTAAGTGGCGACCTTGTCCCAACGCACGAGCAGCCGGACGAACGCCTCCTGCGCAACTTCCTCGGCGCGGGCCCGATCGCCGAGCACGCCTTGGACGACACGGACGACCTGCCCGTACTCCGTACGGAAGAAGGCGTCATAGTCCGCCGCGGCCTCGGCCTCGGCCACGCGCTGCCTCCCCCGGAGCTCCAGGTTCGCGGTGGCCGAGACGCTCGCTACCGACATGGTCTGCGCCTCACACCTGACTAGAGGCATGAGGGTGGCGGAACGTTTAGCCGAATCCAGGTAAACGTATCCACCCCTCCGCGCCTGTTGTAGGTAGTCCGCATCTACGGGGAGGAATGTCATGGCACAGCGCACGCGAGGTAGCAAGGCCATCCGGCTGACGCTGGGCATTACCGGGGCCGCATTGATGGTCGCCGTGTCAGCGCCGGCTAACGCCGGCCAAGGCCTGCAAGGAACCTTCAGCGTGCACTTTCCGAAAGGCCATCCGGCGTCGAACGCCCCGTGCCCTGAGGACGAATTCTGCGGTGTCGGCAGCCTGGTGCAGTACGGCAAAGCAACGATCAGCATCGTCGACGACACCTTCGACGAGATTCCCGGCTCGTCATGTCTCGCCACCACGCGGTCCGAGGAGATCCGACTGCTCGACGGGACCGGCACGCTCGCGCTCAATTCGAGCGGCACTTTTTGCCGACCCGGTGGCTCCGGCGACTCCAACGCTTCGGACCACAGTTATGGCAGCCCAGGCACCTTCTCGTTGACTTATGTCGTCGACGAGGCGGCCAGCACCGGACGCTTCGCCAACGCGAGTGGCAGTGGGGACGAAACCATGAAGGTCGCGGGCGGCGTAGGCACGTGGAAATTCGCCGGGACTTTGAGCGTCTCTAGAGCGTGAGCACGCCGCGGTTGAGCTCGCCGGCTTCCATGTCGTGCACGGCCTTGTGCAGGTCCTCGAGCGGATACGTCTTGGTGATGAGCTCATCCAGCTTGAGCCGACCTGCGCGGTAGAGGTCGACGTACAACGGGATGTCGGCGTGCGGCCGTGACGAGCCGTAGCGGCAGCCGAGGATGCCCTTGTCGAGGTACATCGAGGAGACGAGGAACGACGCCTCCGCGGTTGCCTCGGGTACGCCGAGGATCACGCAGCTCCCGCCCCAGCCGAGGATGTCGACGGCAGTGCGGATGAGCTTGGGGTGCCCGACGCATTCGAATGACCAGTCGACACCGCCCGGCACGAGCTCCTTCATCGCTTCGATCGTGTCGACCTGCGACGCATCGATGAAGTCGGTAGCACCGAACTCCCGTGCAGACTTCTCCTTGCGCGGGTTCAGGTCGATGGCGACGATGCGCAGCGCATCGGCGAGCCGTGCACCTTGGATGACATTGAGGCCGATCCCGCCGACACCGAACACCGCGACGGTGTCGCCGTGCTGCACCTTGGCGCGGTTGAGCACTGCACCGACACCGGTCAGTACGCCGCACCCAATGAGCGCCGCCGACTCGAGCGGCACGTCCTTCGGAATCTTGATGGCCTGGCTCGCCTTGACCGTCGGACGTTCAGAGAACACCGAGAGGTTGGCGAAGGAGTAGGCCGGCTCGCCTTTCCAGGTGAACGGCTGCGACAACTTTCCGAACGTCGACCGGCACATCGTCGGACGACCCGCCTCGCAGTAACGGCAGTGTCCGCAGTTGCCGAGGGTCGACAGCGCAACGTGGTCGCCCTCTTTGACGTGGGTGACGCCAGGGCCAACGGCCTCGACGACGCCAGCACCCTCGTGACCGAGCACCACAGGTGTCGGGAACGGGATGGTGCCGTTGATCACCGACAGATCGGAGTGACAGAGGCCGGCAGCGCTGATGCGTACGGCGATCTCGTCAGGCCCAGGATCGCGCGCGGTGACGTCGTCGGTGACGACGGCGTCCTTGCCGTCGAAGACGATTGCCTTCACGCAGCGCTCCCTTTATCTGGACTCCTCAACTGGACCACACGATCGACTGCAGTTCGCTGTAGGCGTGCAGCCCGAACGTGCCGCCGTCGCGACCGACGCCACTCATCTTGAAACCGCCGAACGGCGCCTCGTGATTTCGCTGCGCCGTGTTGATGCCGACATTGCCCGACCGCAACTGACGGGCGACGCGATAGCCGCGGCCGGCGTCACCGGTGTACACGTAGTCGTACAGGCCGAACGGCGTCCCGTTGGCCAACTCGATCGCCTCTTCCTCATCGTCAAAGGTGAGTACGACGATGACCGGCCCGAAGAACTCCTCCTGCGCCACCGCCATGTCGATGTTCACGGCGTCGAGCAGGGTCGGGTTGACGTAGAAACCCGTCTCCATGGTGGGACGGTCGCCGCCGGCGACGACCTCCGCACCTTCCTTGCGACCGGTGTCGATCAACGACTCCACCCGACCGCGCTGGGTCGCCGAGATGAGCGGCCCGACAACGGTGTCCTTAGCGAGCGGATCGCCGACCTTGAGCACGTTCGCGAAACCAGCGAGCTTCTCGACGAGTTGGTCGTGCAGCGAGCGGTGCACGATCGCGCGCGTCGGCGCCGTACAGATCTGCCCGGAGTGAAACGCCCAGACGCTTCCGATACCGGTGACGGCGGTGTCGATGCTCGCATCTTCGAACACGATGCCCGCGCCCTTGCCGCCGAGCTCGAGGAGCAGCCGCTTCATGCCGCGGCCGGCCGTCTCGGCGATCTTCTGGCCGACGGGCGTACTGCCGGTAAAACTCACCATGTCGATGTCGGCCTCGACGAGCGCCTGACCCGACTCCGCGCCGGATCCGGTCACGACGTTCAGCACGCCCGGCGGCACGCCGGCCTCGGCCGCGATCTCGGCAAAGCGCAGAATCGCCAGCGGGTCTTGGGGCGCGGGCTTGACCACGACCGTGTTGCCCATAGCGAGTGCGGGCGCGATCTTGCCCGCCATGTTGACCAACGGGAAGTTGTACGGCGTGATGCACGCGACGACACCCACCGGCTGCCGCGCCGCCAATGCGCCGATCAACCCGCCCGGGGCCAGTGGCGTGGCCTGGGCAACCTGCGGCGGCAATGGGATGTCGTGGTTCTCCACGGCTTGGCGTGCGTAGCGGCGGAAGCGTTCGACGCAGACCGGCACCTGCATCGTGCTGGCAACCCGCTGGGTTGCGCCGGTCTCGGCCTGCACGAGCGGGACCAGCTCGTCGTTGTACTTCTCGAGGAGTTCGCTGATCCGGTTCAGCACCTCAGCGCGTTCGGCCGGGCGGGTGCGCGACCAGGTCGTGAAGGCCTTGCGCGAGGAGTTGACCGCGTCGCGGACCTGGTCCGGGCTCGCCTCAGGTGCCTGCCCGACGGGCTGCTCGGTCGCAGGGTTGGTCACTGAGTAGCGACCGCCCGCAGGTTCCACCCACTCGCCGTCGATGAACAGGCGATAGGCAACGTCCGTTGGTGCGGTCACCGCGGAAGGCTACCTGGCGACCTGACGACCTGTCAGGTGGTGACGTCAGACGCTGCCCGGATGGGTTACCGTCCTGCCGTGGTTCGCGGGACTGTGGGACGCCTGACCCGCAAGCTGAGAACAGCCCGGTCAAGCGAGAGCGCACCTCGGTTCACCGTATTCGCGTGGTTTCCCGATGGCGAGATCCGCGGCATCAACCCAGCCCAAGGCTTCTACCGACAGCCCTGTGTGAGTCCGGATGGTGGGTCGGCGGTCTTCTGGGGTGGCCCGGCCGGCGCACCACGAATCTTTCATTCGAATCTGACCGGACAGGTCCAGCCTCTCGGCCCGCCCTGGGCTCGACACCCGTCGTTTGGCGCTGACGGTCGCTACGTGGTTTGCGCCGCTCAACCGGAGGACGACCCGGTCAAGGAGTCCGCGGACAACATCAGAGGCAACGGCGCTCCGCACCTCGACATCGCGCTCGGCATCGTCGTTGTGGACATGACAACGGGGGCATCTCAGCGAGTCACGTCCGGGCCCCATATCGACCAGCGTCCGGCACTGAGCCCGGACGGTCGTCGAATCGCCTTCACGTCAAACCGGGAACCGAGCCCAGGTCTCTGGGTGGTCGACGTCGACGGGACACACCTGCGGCCGCTGAGCGTGGCGGGGTACCGCGCGTGGTGGTCCGGCGACAACCGGACGCTGTACTTCTCGGGCGTCACTGGCGACCGGAGCCAGATTCACCGCGCAGATGCTGACGACGATGTGGTTACGCCAATCCCGCTCAGCAATGACGACCGCGGTCAGACGTTCGGTCCGTTCTTGGATCCGAGTGGTCAACGCCTGCTCGTGCACTCAACACGTGATGACGGGTGCAACATCTACGAGCTTCCGCTCGATGAGTCCCCGATGAGGCGACTCGAGCCACCCGGCCTCGACGGTTACCGCGTGAGTCACGTCACCCGCGCGGCTTCCGGTGTGTTCGTGTTCGACGCAGTCGGTTAACCCGACTTTTTCGTTGCACCGCTCCAGCGGACCTTGAGCACGTCCCGCCAGTGGTCGAGAAGGCTGGGATCACCAGCGACTTGCAAACCCTCCGTCGTACGCCGGTTCCACAACAGGAGATAGAGATCCGATGTCGGACCACTGACCCAGCAATCGGCCTCACCGCCCTCATCGCTGACGGTGAGTCCGTCCGGCCCGATCGTCAGCTGCCAGATCCGCGACGAGTCAGCGCCGTCGACACGCAGAGTCCGTGGGGGGTCGGCGGTGATCCGCCCCGGCCGGCTGGCCATGCCATACATGAGCTCGTCAATGCCGTCTGCGGCAAATTGCGCGTCGTACGGCGTGATCGGGCCAGCGACACTTTCCGCGTCGGCGCGATGGATGGCTGTCTCGTGCGCCTGTCGACGCGCCCAGAACGCCCGCGGGCTCGGCGCCGCAATGAACGTGAACGCGACGACATCGTCGGGCACCGACTCCAGCGTCTCAACCAACAGCGCGTGGCCAT
Organism: Frankiales bacterium; assembly: GCA_033851265.1. Lineage (GTDB taxonomy): Bacteria > Actinomycetota > Actinomycetes > JAWWOW01 > JAWWOW01 > JAWWOW01. Next base: position 105,595 of record JAWWOW010000003.1, on the reverse strand, counting down.
CGCGGAACCACGCGATCAGACCGTCGTCCGCATCCGGCCAGGTGAAGAGCACAGCCTCTGATTCTTCAGCGGACATCTCGACCGATGTGTTACGAGTCAGATTCCCGGCAGCCCACCGGTGCACATCGCCCTGATGACGCACGAGGTCTCGAACCGCCCACTCGGGGCAGGTAGGGACGCGGGCATCGAGCCCAACGCGTTCAGCCACATCCGCAAGCAGCTCGCCGTCGCCACGAAGGTTCAACAGATGTTCGGCAATCTCCATGGTGCGCTCCTACGGGTGCTGGCTACTCACGGAGATGACCTCGCCGGTGAGGTAGGACGCGTACTCGCTTGCCAGGAACACGATGACGTTGGCGACTTCCCACACCTCGGCCGCTCGACCAAACGCCTCGCGTTCGGTCAACTCGGCGAGGAGCTCGTCAGTCGTGACCTTGGCCAAATTGGCATGCATCGCGAGGCTGGGTGCAACCGCATTGATGCGGATCCCGGAGCGGGCGGCTTCAATGGCCGCGCAACGAGTCAACGCCATCACGCCCGCTTTTGCCGCGGCGTAATGACTTTGACCTTCCTGCGCGCGCCAGCCGACGACCGACGCGTTGTTCACGATCGCGCCGCTCCCTCGCGGCACCATGTGCTGCAACGCGGCCCGCGTGCACCGCATCGTGCCCGTCAGCGTCACGTCAAGCACGGCGTTCCACTGCTCGTCGGTCATGTCCACCAGGTTGGCGGTGCCACCGAGCCCCGCGTTGTTCACCAAGACATCGAGATGGCCGAGCTCACCGACAACTGTGTCGAACATCCGGCGTACGTCGTCTTCCTTGGTGACATCGCACGGCACCGATACCGCCGGCCGACCAAGCACCGCTGACAACTGCTCTGCCGATTCCGCGAGCCGCCGCTCGTGGCGGTCGCTGATCGCAACGATTGCGCCCTCTTCGGCACACCGCTTGGCCGTCGCGAAACCAATGCCCGTCCCGGCTGCGGCGGTAACCAGCACGGTGCGGCCCTCGAGAAGTTGATGACCGGAGGGGTACGCCGGAGGCATCGTCATCGTGCCTCCCTCGGTAGCCCGAGCACCCGCTCGGCGATGATGTTGCGCTGGATCTCGTTCGATCCGCCGTAGATCGTGTCCGACCGCACGAACAGCGCAAGCCGCTGCAGGTCGCTCAACGCGTAGGGGAAGTCATCCGCGACGGTCGCCTCTTCGCCGAGCACTTCCATCGCCAGCTCACCGAGATCACGATGCCAGTTGGCCCACACCAGCTTCGACACCGATGCCGCACCCGGGTCATCGGTGGCCAGTGTCTTCAGAGCCAGTTGGCGGACGACGTGCAAGCCGATGCGCGCGTCCGCCAAGCGGTCGCGGATCACCGGGTCATCGGAGATGCCCCGCTCACGTGCGGCAGTGACGACCGCATCGAACTCTCGCTCGAAGCCCACCTGTTGTGCCAACGTCGAGACGCCGCGTTCGAAAGCCAGCGTCGCCATCGCGACCTTCCACCCGTTTCCCGGCTCACCGACCGTGTTGCTCACACTCGTGCGCGCGCCGTCGAAGAACACCTCGTTGAACTCCGACGTTCCGGTGATCTGCACGATCGGGCGGACATCGATGCCGTCCTGCTTCATCGGCACCAGCAGGTAGGACAGTCCCTGATGACGCTTGGAGTCGGGTTCGGTGCGCGCGAGGACGAAACACCACTCCGACTGCAGCGCGAGCGACGTCCACACCTTCTGGCCCGTCAGTACCCACTCATCTCCGTCGCGGACGGCGCGGGTCTGCACGTTGGCAAGGTCGGAGCCGGCATTGGGCTCGGAGTAGCCCTGACACCAGAGCTCGTCCCCAGCGAGGATCGGCGGCAGGAATCGCTGGTGCTGCTCCGGCGTACCGAACGCGATGATCGTCGGCGCAACGAGGTTCTCGCCGATGTGACCGACGCGAGCTGGCGCACCGGCGCGCGCGTACTCCTCGGCGTACACGACCTGCTGCACGAGCGACGCACCGCGGCCACCGTGCGCGCTCGGCCAGCCCAGACCGATCCAGCCAGCAGCGCCCAACAACTTCTCCCAGCGCTGGCGTACGTCGAAGCCCTCGTGCTCGCGTCCCGGTCCGCCCGCGCTACCGAGGTCGGCGTACTCACCGACGAGGTTCTCGCTGAGCCACTCGCGGACCTCCGCCCGGAAGGACGGATCATCAAACGCAGCTGGCTCGCTCACTTACTTCTTCTGGGCGGCACGAATGCGGGTGAGGAAAGGCATCTCCTCGGTGCCGATCTCACCGGGCAGCCGCTGCGCGATCTCTTGCGGCGTCCAGCGGCCGTCCTTTTGCATGCTGCGAACCTCGCTGGGCTGATTCCAGACCGCGAGCCGCCCGCCGACGGAGGTGTAGATCTGGCCGGTGACGTTGCGAGCGTCGTCGCCGAGCAAGTAGACGACCATCGGTGCGATGTCCTCGGGCTCGCCCGTCTCCGAGAGCCCGGCCGGCACGTTGTCGCTCATGCGGGTCGCCGCAATCGGTGCAATCGCGTTGGCCGTCACGCCGTACTTGTCGAGGCCGAGCGCAGCGCTGCGGACCAACGAGACGATGCCGCCCTTGGCTGCGCTGTAGTTGGCCTGCGCGACCGAACCGGAGAACGCCCCGGACGTAAAGCCGATCAGGGTGCCCGACTTCTGCTGGCGCATGACCGCTGATGCAGCGCGGAACACGGTGAAGGTGCCCTTGAGGTGGGTCTCGATGACGGGGTCCCACTCCTCCTCGGACATGTTGAAGAGCATCCGCTCGCGCAAGATGCCGGCGACGCAGACGACTCCGTCGATGCGGCCGAACTTGTCGACCGCGGTCGAAACGATGCGCTCGCCGCCCTCCATCGTCGTCACCGAATCGGCGACGGCCACGGCGGTGCCACCCGCGTCGGTGATCTCCTTGACGACGGCGTCTGCGATCTCACTCGTCGGGTCCTCGCCGGCCATGCTCACGCCGTAGTCGTTGACGACGACATTGGCGCCCTCAGCAGCACACGCGATTGCAACAGCGCGACCGATGCCACGACCCGCGCCCGTCACAGCGATGGCCTTGCCGGCCAGATAATCGCCCACGTCTGTGTAACCTCCCGCGGTTTCTGACGGGACGTTAGCATTCCGAACATGCCACTGCCGCCGGCCTTCCATGAGCTGGCAAGCAAGGTCAACAACTGGGGTCGTTGGGGTGCCGACGACGAAATCGGCACGTTGAATCTCATCAGCGACGACGTCGTACGACGCGGTGTTGCCGCAGCGCAGAGTGGTCGCCGCTTCGCGCTGTCGCTGCCGTACACGAGCGAAGGACCGCAGAGCGGCGCGGTACCCGGCCGGGTCAATCCGGTGCGCACGATGATCGCGATCCACGATCCGCAGATGGGCGATCCGGAAGGGTTCTGCAGCAACGACGACATGGTGGTCATGTCGCTGCAGGCGTCGACGCACTGGGACTCCCTCGCCCATATCTCCTACGCCGGCCGCATGTGGAATGGCATGTCGCCGGACATCGTGGACTTTCACGGCGCCCATCGCTGCGGCATCGACAAGGTTGGAGCGCTCGCGTCGCGCGGCGTGCTGCTCGATGTTGCACGCGCGAAGGGCGTGGAGCGACTCGAGCCGGGCTACGGCATCACCGCCGATGACCTCGACCAGGCGGCTGAGTTCGGTCGCGTGCGCGTCGAGCCGGGCGACATCGTGCTCATCCGCACCGGTCAGATCCAGGTGTTGCACGAGCTGATGCGTGCCGGCACCGACCCGTTTGCCTACAGCTATCCCACTCCGGGCCCGGTGATGGCGACCGTGAGCTGGTTCCGCGAGAAGGACCTGGCGGCCGTCGCCACGGACACCCTGCCCTTCGAGGCATACCCCGGCGATCCTGAGGATGCCCCGCTCGCAGTGCACATGCTGGACGTGGTGGAGATCGGCCTGACTCAGGGGCAAAACTTCGATTTGGAGGCGCTTTCGGCCGCCTGCGCCGATGATGGGTCCTACGAATTCCTCCTCGCCGCCTCGCCGCTACCGTTTCGTCGTGGCTGTGGTGGTCCCTGCGCACCAGTGGCGGTGAAATGAACGCGAACTTACGGATCAACCCGGCGCGCGCCGCTGTCTTGACGATGGAAATGCAGCGCGGCGTCGTCGGTGACATGTCAACCATTCCCGATCTCGCAGACGCAGTGTCATCCGAAGGCATCATCAAGAACACCGCGAAGGTGCTCGACGTCGCACGGTCGGTCGGCGTGCCAGTCGTGCATTGCCTCGCCGGCTTCCGTGGGGACCGAGCGGGCACTCCGCTCAACGCACCTCTCATCAAGGCGATGTTGCGCGACCCGAACCACCTCCTGATCGGTACGCCGGCAACCGAAGTTGTCCCCGAACTGTGGTCGGAGCCGTCCGACCTCACCTCGATGCGGATGCACGGCGTATCGCCGTTCGGTGGCACCGACCTCGATGGCCTCCTGCGCAACATGGAGGTGCACACGCTCGTCGTCACCGGCGTATCGGTGAACCTCGGCATCGTCGGCCTGGCAATCGAAGCCGTGAACCTCGGCTACGAAGTGGTCATCGCCCGCGATGCAGTCACCGGTATCGGTTCGGAGTACGTCGAGGACGTGCTTGCAAACACGCTTCGACTGATCGCGCGTATCGCGAGCGTCGACGACGTCATCAGCGCCTGGACCTAATGCGCTACCTGTTCGCGCCGATCGCCTCAACGGGTCACTTATTTCCTCTAGTCCCGTTGGCACGCGCGTTAATGGCTCAGGGTCACGACGTCGCGGTCGCCACCGCAGCGGCGTACGCCGGTGCGGTCGAGACGGCTGGCTTGACCCACCTGCCGTGTGGTCCGGACGAGCCGACAATCAGCAGCGCCTTCGCGCCCGCCGCTGCGGAGGCGCAAGAGTTACCGATCCCGGAACGCCGCCCGTTCATGTTCGCCAAGCGCTTTGGCGAGATCGCTGCACCGATGACGATCGGCGAGCTCGTCCAGGTGTGCAAGAACTGGTCCCCGGATGTTGTCGTCTACGACACAGCCTCGCTCGCTGCACCACTGGCCGCCGCCGTCGTCGGTGCACGGTCTGTCAATCACAGCTGGGGGCCGTTGTTCCCGGCCGCGGTGGTGGCGAATGCCGCCCGCACTGTTGCACCGCTCTGGAAAGAGTGGGGCGTGGAACCCGACGCAACAGCGGGGCTCTACCGCGACCTGTACGTCGACATCGCGCCACCCTCCATGCAGTACGCCGAGATCGAGCAGGTCAACGACCGGATACTGATGCGCCCGGCGGGATACGACGGCGCGTCCGGCAGCAGTGAACCCGTCGACCTGCCGACCGGTGACCGGCTGATCTACGTGACGCTCGGGACGGTGGGCTTGTTCAACGGGCCTGGCATGTTTCGGGTGATCCTCGACGGGCTGCAGGACATCGATGCCAACGTTGTTCTCACCATTGGGCCGCGCAACGATCCGGCCGACCTTGGCGAGGTTCCCCCTAACGTGAGTGTGTTCCAGTACCTCCCGCAGTCCGTCGTCCTCCAACACGCCGAGACCGTCATCACGCATGGCGGAGCCGGGTCAGTGCTCGGTGCCGCCAGGCACGGCTGCCCGCAGCTGAACCTGCCAACCGGCGCGGACCAGTTCGAAAACGCGCAGCAACACGCGAGCACTGGGGCAGGCGTGTTCCTCACGCCGCCCGAGGTCACGGCCGACGCGGTGCGATCAGCCGTTCGTTCGTTGCTCGACGATTCGTCGTACCAGGATGCCGCCGACGCGCTGGCAGATGAGATATCGAACATGCCGGATCCGGATACTGCGGCCCGACGGTTGGTCGCAGCGCTCAGCTGATCAGGTTGCAGCGGGTCGTTCTGGTGCGCCGCTCTTCCCGCCGCCGTTGCGCTGGAAGAAACTGATCTTCCCGTCGTCTTCGAGCACTGCGAGCTCGACGTCAGCGAATCGGCGGATGCCCCCTTCACGCGCGGCTTCCATGAGGTCATCGAGCGTCATGAGCTCGGAGCGCAACGAGTCCTGGATGAGTTTGCCGTCCTTGATGATGAGAAGAGGCTTGGGATCTATCAACGGCCGAATCTTCGGTATTCGGAACTTGAGAAAACTCAGCACGACCGTCAGCACTGCGAACGTCCCCACCGCGAGAATTCCGGCTGTCACCGAGTAGTCCTGCTGCGTGATGGCCTGCTGCACGAGGTCGCCCATCGTCACGTAGAGCAGCAACTGGAACGTACTCAGCTCGCCGAGCGCCGCACGCCCGACGGCGCGGGTGACGACCCACAGAAAGAAGTAGATGACGATTGCTCGAAAGACGATTTCCATCAGGGCATCAGCCAGGTCCGATAGTCGACCCGCACCATCTCTGCGTTGTTGATGAGGACGGCCGTGTCCGCGTGCCGTCCCAGTTGCGAGCCGGGCTGGATATACGCGTCGTACGAGACTTCGAGCGTATCTCCGGGCGGCTTTTTGAAGGTGAGGTAGTAGAACTCCGGCGTTGCCGACTCGTCACTCGGGTTGGGATGGAAGCCCTGCGTCTCGAAGATGTCGAAGTAATGCGTGCTGATAGCGATGGTGATGTCGCTCGGGAAGCCACCCGGGTGCGTGACGGTGGCCCGCCACGGTACGTCGAGACCAGCTCGCGCAATCTGCGGATACACAACAGTGAGCGTGTAGCCATTCGCGGTCTTCTTGGCGGTGCCCGCGTGTACACCGAGGAAGCCCGTCGCGCCGACGACCACGATCAGCATGATCACGCCCACGGCGATACGTCGCCCGAGCCGGCTCGGCTTGTTGGTTGTCGGATCTTGGATATCGGCGAGCGTCGAGTCATCGACGGTCGCGGTCACGCATTTGACGCTACCGCCGGGAACGCGTCAAACCGTGGATTGACTCACTGGGCTGACGCGCCGCCGTCCACCGCGAGCGCAGTTCCCGTGACGTACGACGACGCCGGCGATGCAAGCCAGACGATCGCCTCGCCGATCTCCTCTGGCGTCGCCAGCCGTTTGATCGGCATGGCTCGCCCCATCGCCTGCAACGTCTCCTCGTCACCGGTGAATGTCTCCAACATCGGTGTACGCACAGTCCCCGGGCACACAGCGTTGACGCGGATTCCCTTGGGCGAGTACTCGAGTGCAGCAGCGCGCGTCAGGCCGATGACGCCATGCTTGCTGGCGACGTACGCCGGCAGCCCGGCGAAGCCCATCAGGCCCGCCCCGCTCGACGTGTTGACGATCGAGCCACCGCCGCTGCCGAGCAGGGCGGGGATTTCCGCGCGCATGCAGAAGAAGACGGCGTCGAGGTTGATCGCGAGAACGCGGCGCCACTCCTCGGTTGCGACGTCAGCAGTGGAACCGAACGCCCCGCTGGTGCCCGCGTTGTTGACCGCGATGGTCAGCCCGCCGTACGCCGAGACCGCCGCGGCAACCATGTCGGCGACCTGCGTCTCGTCGGTGACATCCACACCTATGCCCGACGCTGTTCCCCCGGCGGCCGCGATCTCCTCGGCAACGCCCTTGGCTTTCGCATCGTCGATGTCTGCGACCAGCACGGACGCGCCGCGCTGGGCAAGCAGGATCGCCGTCGCGCGGCCGATCCCGGATCCCCCGCCCGTGACCAGCGCACTGGCGCCCGCCAAATCCATCAGCTGCCGCCGCCGCAGCCACCGCTGCCGCCACCACAGCCGCCGCCACCGCCGCTGCATCCACCGTGACTCGAGCCACCGCCACAGCCGCCCGCGCCACAGCTACTGCCCCCGGCCCATGGCGTGCCCGTCCCCCGATTGCGTCGCCGGCGCTTGGACTCCTCAACGGCTGCTGGCGGGGTTGCCCATTGCTGCTGCACCCGCTGCCGATCACGCCGCCGGCCCAGCCCTTGTCCGATCGCCGCCAACAGGATAGCGCCGACCACGGCGATGAAGATGGCTGCAGCCACGGCAAGACGGTACGCCGATGTGCGTCTCGGCGCCTACCATCCGTAGCTGTGCTTCGGGGGCGTCGTTTCGATCCAGAACGGCTCGCGGCAGTAGTCGCGTCGCTCGAGCTTCCCGACGCCATTTGGAAGACCTGCCCATGGCAACCGCGAGATCTGATTGCTACCGGGCTGCGTCAGTGGCTGCGGTGTTCCGGTGCGGCCGTGAACGACGGTCAGGTCATCGGGATGCCGTCCCACGCGGTCGACGAAGCCTGGCACGGATTGATTCTTTGCACTGCTCGCTATGCAGACTTCTGCGACCGTGCCTACGGCAGGTTCTTGCACCACCACCCGGACGGTGGCGGACCTGTCGGTCACGCGGCCAACACCGAGCAGCAGTTGGCGCGGACTGTCATCGCGTGGGGCTTGGTCGCACGGCCGGGCGAAGAATGTGTGCTCTGGGATCTCGACGCGACGGTTGGGGTGGACCGCCCCTGGCCCCCCGGGCTGTGAGGCGCCGGGAGTTTCTGACACTATGTCAGATTGTGATCACCGACCGATTCAGAGTCGACGACAAGGTGGCCATCGTCACCGGTGCGGGACGAGGCATCGGGGCGGCCGCCGCCAAGGCACTGGCCGAGGCGGGAGCCGATGTCGTCATCTCTTCCCGCACCGAAGAGCAGCTCCGCGAGGTCGCCGAGCACATCGAGAAGGTCGGCCGCCGCGCCGCAATCGTGACCGCAGATCTCTCTGATCTCGACGCCACTGCGGCCTTGGCAACAGCCGCCAAAGAGCAGTTCGGCCGGCTCGACATCGTCGTCAACAACGTCGGCGGCACCATGCCGCGCGCGTTCCTCGACACGTCGCCACGGTTCATGGAAGAGGCGTTCAAGTTCAACGTCTCGACGGCGCATGCGCTCACGCGGGCTGCGGTGCCCTTCATGCTCGAGAACGGCGGCGGCTCGGTCGTGAACATCACGTCGGTGATGGGGCGGATCAGTGGTCGCGGCTACCTCGCTTACGGCACTGCCAAAGGGGCGATGTCGCACTACACCCGGCTGGCTGCCCGTGACCTCGCACCGCGCATCCGGGTCAATGCCATCGGTGTGGGGTCGGTCGCGACGTCGGCGCTCGACGTCGTACTCACCAACGATGAGCTGCGCACGATGATGGAGCAGATGACTCCGCTGAAGCGGATCGGGGATCCCGAGGACATCGCCGCAACCGTGTTGTTCCTCGCGTCGCCCGCAGGTGCCTACGTCACCGGCAAGATCTACGACGCCGACGGTGGCCTCGACATGCCCAACCTCGACCTCGGCTTGCCCGACCTCTAACCCACCGTGGGGGGATCATGACCTATCGCGTCGTTCAGTGGAGTACCGGCAATGTCGGCCGGCATGCGATCGCGGGCATCGATGCCCGGCCCGACCTCGAACTGGTCGGTGTGTGGGTGTCCAACCCGCAGAAGGTCGGCGTCGATGCGGGCGAGCTCGCGGGTCTGAACAAGGAGCTCGGCGTTGCGGCCACCAACGACGTAGCCGCGATCTTCGCGCTGAAGCCGGACTGCATCGTGCACACCGCGATGGCGGACGACCGTCTCGTCGAGGCGATCGAAGACCTGACGAAGATCCTGCGCGCCGGCATCAACGTCGTGTCGAGCTCGCCGGTGTTCCTGCAGTACCCGTATGGCGTGGTGCCGGACGACGTCTCCGGCCCGGTCAACAAGGCGGCGGTGGAGGCTGGCGTCTCGTTGTTCGTGAACGGCATCGACCCGGGGTTCGCCAATGACGCATTGCCACTGGTTCTGACGGGCATCTCGGAGCGGATCGACGAGGTCCGCTGCGTCGAAGTCCTGAACTACAACACCTACGACCAGCCGACGGTGATGTTCGACATCATGGGCTTCGGTCGACCGCTCGACGACATCCCCATGCTGTTGCAGCCCGGGATCCTGTCGATGGCGTGGGGTTCCGTCGTACGCCAGATCGCTGCTGGCCTCGACGTCGAGCTCGACAGCGTCGAGGAGTGGTACGAGCGGCTGGAAGCGCCCGAGGAGTTCAAGATCGACTCGGGCACCATCGAGAAAGGTACGGCAGCGGCCTTGCACTTCGAGGTGCGTGGCATGAGGAACGGTCGCGCTGTCATCGTGCTCGAGCACGCGACGCGGCTGCGCGACGACCTCGCTCCCGACTGGCCGCAGCCTGCGGGTCACGGCTGCTACCGCGTTGTCATCACCGGTGAGCCGAACTACACGCTTGACCTCCAGCTGCTCGGTTCGGACGGCGACCACAACACGGCCGGGCTCAAGGCCACGGCCATGCGCTTGGTCAACGCGATACCAGCCGTGGTCGAAGCCAAGCCTGGTCTGGTCAGCGCCCTCGACCTGCCGCTCATCACCGGGCGCGGCCTCGTCAGCTGACGCTAGTTGTTCACCTTCGAGTGATCCACTAATGGCGTGAGGAACGTCTATCTGCTGCGGCATGCGAAGTCGTCGTGGACCGACCCCAACATGGACGATCACGACCGTCCGCTGAACGCGCGCGGGCGGCGCAGTGCCGCCGAGGTAGCCGAGACACTTCGGCGGAAGAAAATTCACCCTGACCTGGTATTGGTATCGAGCGCCGAACGCACAACGGAAACCGTCGAACGCCTCGGCCTCGATGTGGAGGTCAGCTCGGAACGGCGGCTCTACCTTGCCGATGCCAAAAAGCTGCTCAATCGACTCCGCGTGCTACCGGACAACGTCAACACGGTGCTCGTTGTCGGGCACAACCCCGGCATCGAACAGCTCGTCGTTGCCTTGAGCCGACCCGAGGACAAGCCGCTCGAGGGCATGCCCACTGCAGCGTTGGTCGGGCTCACGGTGGACGCGGCGACGTGGTCCAACCTGGAGGAGCACACCGCGACGCCCGTCGGCCGTTGGCTGCACGCCGGCGAGAAGAAGAAGTAGTCGCGCGTCAGATCAGGGTGTGGCCGGCGTTGACCGGCAGCGCAACGCCGGTGCAGGCACGTGACAGGTCGCTCGCAAAGAACACGATCGTGCCGGCGATCTCCTCCGACGTCGGGAGGTAACCCAGGGCAGTTTCGCCGGCGATCTCGTCGTACACGACCTTCGGGTCGACCCCACGTTTCTCGGCCTTGTGGTTGAAGTACCACTCCACGGCATCACCCCAGATGTAGCCGGGGAAGACGCCGTTGACCCGGATGCCGTCCGGCCCGAGCTCCAACGCCAGCGTCTTGCACATCATGCCGAGCGCTGCCTTGGACGCGGCATACCCGCCGAACCGGGCTTCCGGGAGATGCACCGACATCGTGTTCACGATCACGATGCGTCCGTCCGTCGCCGCGCGAAGAGCCGGCAGGCAGGAGCGGACCACGTGCAACGCGCCGAAGAAGTTGACCTCCATGTTCGACCGCCAGTCGTCGAGATCAGCCTTCTCGACGGTGCGATGCGGACCCTCCCGGAACGCGTTCAGCACCACGACATCGAGTCGCCCAAGGTCGGCGACAACCGACGCTGCCATCGCGTCACACGCCGCTGGGTCAGTGATGTCGCACGCAACGACATGGGCACGTCGACCGAGCGCGCGCACTTCGTCGGCAACTTTTTCCGCAAGCTCGGTCGTGCGTGCCGACAGCGCGACGTCCGCACCGTGCTTGGCGAGTGCCAAGGCGGCATCGCGGCCCAGGCCCGGGCCCACACCAGCGATCAGCGCAACCTTGCCTTCTAGCAACATCGCGTCAGCTCGCCAGGTGCGGGAGTACGCCGGCGCCGAACGCCTCCATCTGGTCGGTCAGCTCGGAGAGCGACCGGTTGCGGAAGCGCACCTGCAGGTGCGAGCAACCCATGTCGACGTACTCGCGCAGTGACTCAGCGATCGAGTCGGCGGAGCCGGTGAGGGTGCGATCGCCCGCGTCGAAGTCGGGCTCGCCGAGATACATCACCTCGGTCAATGTGCCTAGCTCCAACGCCTCTCCACCGGCAGCCTCGCGCATGGCGGTGATCTCGGCGATGGCTGCGCGCATGTTGTCGCGCCCACCGCCCTGCGGCAGCCAGCCGTCGCCGCGTTCCGCGACCCGGCGCAACGCTGGCGTCTTCCATCCCCCGACCCAGATCGGTGGCCGCGGCGTCTGAACGGGACGAGGGTCGACCGCGAGGTCGTCGTAGTTGAAGTACTTGCCGTGCCAGCTGGTGTACTGCTCGCGCAACGCCAGATCGATGACGTCGATGCACTCGTCGAGGATCTTGCCGCGCTCTGCGAACGGCACCCCGAATGCGTCGAACTCCGCTTCGACGTGACCAGCCCCAACCCCGAGGATCGCGCGCCCGCCGGACAACTTGTCCAACGTCGCGATCGCGTTGGCGGTCATGAGTGGATGCCGATACGGCAATACGGAGACGTGCGTCAGCAGTCGCGTGTGCTCGGTCGCCGCGGCAATGAACCCGAGCGTCGCCATCGTGTCGTACCAGACGGTGCCCATCGCATCGGCAAGTGAGCGCGGGATCGCGACGTGATCGCATACCCCGACGTAGAAGAACCCGATGCGGTCGGCGGTCTTCGCAACCTCTAAGAGCTCTACCGGTCCCGCTTGCTTCTCCCACGCCTCGACGTAGAGCGAGCTCTGCGACTGGATCGGCAGTTGCATACCGACGCCGACCTGACCATCCGGAATTATCCGCACCATCTGGGTCTCCTATTCATACGCTGGCGGCCAACGCCAACGCGTGTTCGTCCGCGGTACCGAACGTGGTCGACAGGCACCACGCGCGTTTGAGGAAGAAGTGCAGCGGCACTTCCCAGGTGAAGCCCATCCCACCGTGTACCTGGATGGCTGCCTTCGCGTTGAGCACGGCAGCTTGGTCAGCGAGTAGCTTCGCCTCCGTCGCGGTGCGCACCGCGTCGCCGACTTCCGGATCGTCAATAGTGACGCCGGCCGCATAGACGGCGGCGCGGGCCAGCTCCGCGCGCACGAACATGTCGACGAGGATGTGCTTGATCGCCTGGAACGACCCGATCGTGCGACCGAACTGCTCGCGTTCCTTTGCGTAGGCCACCGACCTGTCGGTGACCGCCTCGCTGATGCCGAGTTGGTACGCCGACGTCAGTGCCGTGCCACGCAAGCGCCAATCGCTCGCGTCAGCGCTGGCGTCGCCGTCCGGCAACGAACTCGTGATGCGCGCGACCGGTGTCAACGGGTCCATGGGCGAAGCGACCGGCTCGGTAGGCAGCGCGCCCGCCGCGACCACCGTCACGCCGGTGTCACGCAGCACCGCGACACGGTCGACGAGGTCAGGGTGCTCGACGAGCAACGGCTCGCGTCCGTCCTCGACGAGGCTGACGATGGTGTCGCCCTCAGCCGCGCCATCGACGACGCCGGCTGCGAGGTAGGACCCGACGAGCGGGCCGGGCACCAGCGCGCGCCCGAGCTCCTCGAATGCCAGTACCGACTCGGCCATACCGAGCCCGGCGCCACCAGCCGACTCCGGCAACGCCAGACCGAACAGTCCGAGCCCGGCGAGGTCGCGCCATAAGGCGCGGTCGGCGGGAGTGCCCGCCCGCAACGCGTCCTCGTCGTAGCGCTTGGTTGCGAATTCACGGACACCGTCGCGCAACGCAACCTGATCCGATGTCAGCGTGAAGTCCATCAGCCCTTGGCCTCCTTGGGGAGACCCAAGATTCGCTCCGCCACGATGTTGCGCTGTATCTGTGACGTGCCCGCGGCGATTGTGTACGACAACGAGTTGAGCTTGTCCTCGACCTGATAGCCGCTGCCCGGTCCTGCCAGGTCACTCATCGCAAGCGAGCCGCGACCGAGCACCTGCATCGCAAGGTCACCGAGACGCAGCCGCAGCTCGGAGTACCGCAGTTTGAACACGGACGCGCCCGGCCCGGGTACGCCGTTGTGGGTCGCCTCGGACACGTTGCGTTTGATCAGCAGCCACAGCGCATCCAACTCCGCACTGAGCTGGCCGACCTCGCGGCGTACCGCGTTGTCGTCCCACTGACCGTTCTTCCGTGCGAATTCCGCCACATCGCGCAAGGTGACCATCGAGTTGACGACGTCGGAGACGAAGGCAGTGCCACGCTCGAACGACAACGTCACCATTGTGACGCGCCAGCCGTCGTTCTCCTCCCCAACGCGGTTCGCGACCGGCACGCGCACGTCGGTGAAGAACACCTCGCTGAACTCTGTCGAGCCGACCAGCGTGCGCAGCGGACGGATCTCGATGCCCGGGGTGTCCATCGGCACGATGAGCCAGCTGATGCCCTTGTGCTTGGGCGCATCCGGATCGGTGCGCACGAGCAGCTCGCAATAGTCAGCGACCTCGGCGTGCGACGTCCAGATCTTCTGGCCGTTGACGACGTAGTCGTCGCCGTCACGGACAGCACGACAGCGCAGTGCGGCAAGGTCAGAGCCCGCGTTCGGTTCCGAGAAGCCCTGGCACCACACCTCTTCGCCACGCAGGATCCGCGGCAGGTGCTGCTGCTGTTGGTCCGGAGTCGCCTCGGCGATGAGGGTCGGGCCGGCATGCAGCAAGCCGACGAAGTTCACCCCGACGTACGGCGCCTTCGCCCGCTCGCTTTCCTCGAGGAAGATCAGGTGCTCGGTCGGTGTCGCACCGCGCCCACCGAACTCGGTGGGCCAGTTGATTCCGGCGTATCCGGCGTCGAAAAGCAACCGCTGCCAGTGGGTGTCGTACTCGCGCCGGGCGGGCCAGTCCCCGCGGGAGGGTTTCGGCGGCAGCGAGGGAAGTGTCGCGCCCAGCCAGGACCGCAGCTCGGCGCGAAACGCCTGCTCTGCCTCGGTGAATCGCAGGTCCACCCGCGGACTCTAACGCAGTCCTGACGCCTCGTCAGATTTGGTCTGGGGGCTGCGATCTGTCCCTGTTCGTGAGTCTCCGCGTCAGACGTCGCGAATGGGAAAATTCACGGTTGCGCCGAGTGGAGTAACCCGGTTCAACCAAGGGCAAAGATCCCCGACATGCGCGTCAGGTTTCGCTATGGTCCGAATATGAGGCTGTCGACAGCGGCTCACACCGCACTGCGACGCGTTGTCAGCTTCCCCCGTGGTGCAGACCTGCCGAACGGTGAGTACGTCGAGCTCCCTGGGCGCGGCACGACGTACGCCGCCCGCATCGACGGCCCGCCCGGCGCCCCGACGCTGTTCCTCATTCACGCTCTCGCCTGCACGGCGAACCTCACGTGGTTCCCGTCCATCGCCACATTGCGCGAGCACTACAACCTTGTGCTGATGGACATGCGCTGGCATGGGCGCGGCATCTCCGACGGCCAGTTCTTCCGGCTGTCCGATTGCGCCGACGACATCGCCGCACTCGCCGACGTCTGGGGCATCGACAACTTCATCCCGGTTGGCTACTCGATGGGCGGCGTCATCGCGCAGCTTGTATGGCGCCGGCACCCCGAGAAGGTCTCCGGCATGGTGCTCTGCTCCACTGCGGCGAAGTGGGACGACAGCCGCCGTGAGCGGGCGTTCTTCATGCTGCTGCCGACAGTCACCGTGTCGATGGCGCTGCGCCGCCGGATCCCCACGCCACGGCTCACCGACGAGGCCCGCATGGTGCTGACAGCGGACACCGAGGACAGCGAGGTACGCCGGTGGGCGCTCGCGGAGTTCCGCAGCACCCGAATGGCGAATGTGATTGCCGCCCTCAACGCGGTCGGGCATTTCAACTCGACGCCGTGGCTGCCCGAGATCGACGTACCCACGTCGGTCGTCATCACGGACAAGGACAACTGGGTGCCAACCCGCCGCCAGCGCCAGATGGCCGCCGCGATCCCCGGAGCCGAGATCTTCGAGTGCCATCGCAGCCACGCCGCGTGCGTGATCGGCGCGGAGGACTTCCTCCCGCCGCTACTGAAGGCGCTCGAGTCAGTCGTCGCGCGCCAGCAGTCGGCCGCAGCCTGACCTAGCGGCGCGGCGCCTTCTTCTTCGCGGTTTCCTTCTTCGTCGCGGACATGTTCGGGCTCGCCTTTTTGCGTGCAGTCGACCGCGTTGCGGCCTTGCGCGCCGGTGCCTTCTTGGCGGCGATCGTCGTGGCCGGCTTCGTCTTCGTTGTACCGCTGCCCGGCATCGACCCGTTGACCGCTTCGGTGACAGCCTTTTCCAGCTCTGCAACGGATTCGGGGATGGCGTGCGCGAGGTCCCAGAGATCCGGCATCAGCTCTCGGCACGCGATGAAGCCGAAGTTCATCTGTCCCATGTTGGACAACACGGTCACATTGAGACCGAGCCCGGCGAGGATCGGCCCGAGCGGGTAGAGGTTGCCCAGCCGGGCGCCGCAGAAGTAGAGCGGGATCGGCGGCCCCGGCACATTGCTGATGATGAGGTTGAACGCCGGGGGAACTCGGTCGCTGATCCGCGAGGCCGACGCGAGCCGCATCGCCAACGAGAACGTGATGGGCGCGGCGAGCTCGGTCCATCCCATGAGCGTCGAGGCGCCAATCGCCTTCTGCTCCTTCTTAGCGCCCTTGTTGACGTTGTGAATCTTGCGGAGCCGCTCGAGCGGGTCCTCGATGTCGGTGTACAGCGTCGAGAACAGCACCGACACCTGGTTAGCACCGGCTCCAGCGACTTCGTCGGCATGGACCGAAACAGGAACGGCCGCCGTCAGGCTCTTGTCTGGCAGCTCCCCGCGATGGATGAGATAGCGACGCAGCGCGCCGGAGCAGACAGCCATGACGACGTCGTTGACCGTCGCACCCTCGACACCCCGGCGCAGAGCCTTGATCTCGTCGAGCGGGATGTCGATGAACGCCACCTTGCGATGGGGCGTGATCGGGCCGTTGAAGTTGACCGTCGGCGCTGTGAACGGCGTCGCCATTCCACTGTCCGGTGTCTCATGACTACGGCGTGCGCCGACGAAGCTGGCGATTGTTCCGACCGTCGACGGCACGAGCTTGGCGATCCGCAGTGGGTGGCGGACGACCTCGCCGAGCGCCTCACCGAGCAGCCGCCACTCGGACGGGACCGATTCTGGCTTGAACATTTCCGGTGACTGCGGCTTGTCCTTCGGGTCGGGCTCGAGGTCGAGGACCTCCATCATCAAGTTGGCACCGGAGACGCCGTCGATAGTGCTGTGGTGCATCTTGCCGATGATCGCGACGTTGCCGTTGGCAAGACCCTCGACGACCCAGAACTCCCACAACGGCTTCGAACGGTCGAGTGGTCGACCCGCGACGTCGGCAGCGATGTCGCCGACCTCTTCCGGCCCGCCCGGTGCAGGGCAACCGATCCGGCGTACGTGGTAGTCGAGGTCGAAGTCCTTGTCATCCACCCACACCGGGTGGTGCAAGCCGAGCGGAACAGTCGCCAACCGGCGCCGGAACTGCGGCACGAGATGCAGCCGACTTTCCATCACCGATTTGATCCGATCGAACGAGTACCCCCCGGGCATCGTCGACGGGTCGACGATGATGACCGCGCACACGTGCATGTGGACGGCCGGTGTCTCGCCGTAAAGGAACATTGCATCCATGCCGGACAGCCGAATCATGGCCTCAACTTACTTCCAAATCCGGGCGCTGCGCTCCCCCCATGACCGACCTAAATTCGAAGGTCAGGGACACTAGAAGCGTGCCCTCCGCCTCCCGCCGCCTGCTCGGGCTGTCCGCCCTCGGCGCCGCGCTGACCGCTAATGCGTTGCGCCCGCAGCGCAACCGCGCCCTCATGGTGCCGAGCTTCTTCTCCGCGTGGCTGACCGCTGAGCTGGCGCCGCACAACCTGGCGATCACCGTGGCCGGCACGACTGCCCACGTCGCGCGGCACGGCGTACGAACCCGCAGCGACCGGATCGCGCTCGCGCTCAGCGCGTTCTCTGTTGCGGGACTAGCGACGATCATCGCCAACAGCCAGCGTGCACGCGGTGTCCTCGACGACGCACTCGTCGAAGGGCTCGGCGAGGACTGGGTCGATCTCCTCGACGACGTGCCGGCTCCCGGTGAGATGAACACACCATGGCGGCAGATCGCGACGCCGTTCCAGATGCAGCACCCCGAGGTTGTGCGGGATCGCGACCTCGTCTATGACGATCGACACGGCAGCCGCGGCAAACTCGACGTGTTGTACCGAAAGGATCGGCCCCGCGGTGCGCCCGTGTTGCTGCAGATCCACGGCGGCGGATGGACCATCGGTGACAAGCGCGAGCAAGGTTTGCCGTTGATGTTGCACCTGGCGCAGCGCGGTTGGGTGTGCGTCGCACCCAACTACCGGTTGTCGCCCAAAGCCACGTGGCCCGATCTCCTCGTCGACCTCAAGCGGGCCATGGCGTGGATCCGCGAGAACGTCGATGACTACGGCGGTGACCCGGCGTTCATTGCGGTGACAGGAGGTTCGGCCGGCGGGCACCTCTCCGCGATCCTCGCGCTGACCGCCAACGACCCGCAGTTCCAGCCGGGCTTCGAAGACATCGACACATCTGTCCAAGCAGCGGTGCCGTTCTACGGCCTCTATGACATCGCTAACGAGCTCGGCATCAAGGAGAGCCGTTGGCGCACCGAATCGCTGATGCGCAAGATGGTTTTCAAGAGCAACGAGTACGCCGACCGTCGACGCTGGCGCTCGGCATCGCCGCTGGCAAACGTGCATGCTGACGCACCGCCGTTCTTCGTCATTCACGGCTTGAACGACACGCTCGCGCCGTTGCCGGAAGCGCGCGCGTTCGTTGAAAAGATGCGGGCCATCTCCACGTCCAAGGTCGTATACGCCGAGTTGCCCGGCACGCAGCACGCGTTCGACCTGTTTCCGTCCATCAGGTCGGCACATGTGGTGTGGGCCGTCGACGTGTTTCTGCGCTGGGCGCGCGCCACAGCGGCGCAACGACCGCAGTCCGCCGCGGACACCGAGCTTCAAGAACCGGAAGCAGAAGCCGCCGCTTCGTAGCGGAGAACCCGCTGCCTGCTGTTACGGATCCCAGTAGCGGTAGGGCGTGATCGGGTAGCGCCGGCCGAGCGGGCTGATGAGAGTCGCCGTGCCGTCGGGCCCTGGGATCGTCGTCCAGCCGTTGTTCTTGGTCACGCGGTTGTGGCTGGGGCACCCGGATCCCATCGTGTCGACGTCGGTGGTGCCGTCTCGCGCCCAGTCGTCGCGATGGTCGACATCGTTGTGTTCCGCGAGCCGATTGCAGATGGGGAAGAAGCAGACCCGGTCGCGGTCGGTGATGTAGCCCCGCTGCGGTCTCGAGGCGGTACGCCGCTCGCGTCCGAACTCCAGCTTCTGGTCGGTGGGCTTGACCAGCCAGCCCGTCGTCCGGTCGAGGGGCAACACCGTGAACGTCACATCCGCGGGCCCACTCGCCCACTGACCATCGGGGTCCTCCGAGTCGTAGGACCGCCACGGCTCATCGCTGAGGTCCGCCGGCTCGACTTCGGGCTCTCCCGCGATCAGCCGTCGGGCGACCTGCGCCGTCACCGGCCCGTAACCGACGAGCTCGGCAGGCTGATCGTCCTGCCCGGCCGCCGTGCTCGCGTTGACGAGCAGCCCGACGTGGGCAGGAACGGGTCCCGGCGCATCGGGCAGGTCATTGAGGTCGCCACACGCGGCCGCGAACACCAGCGCCATCAACGCATCGAAGCGGCCCGCGCCGATGGTGTCGACGACACCAC
The DNA here is from genome assembly GCA_033851265.1 of Frankiales bacterium. GTDB lineage: Bacteria > Actinomycetota > Actinomycetes > JAWWOW01 > JAWWOW01 > JAWWOW01. Next base: position 86,044 of record JAWWOW010000003.1, on the reverse strand, counting down.
GCTTCTTCATCTCACGAGCCCACACGGTGAGGACGTTGTAGAACCCAGCCAGCGTCTCGGTTGGGCCCTCGATCCACGTGCCGGACTGGCCGTCACCAACCGGCCCGGGGCGCTCGACGCGACGCTCGCGGCGGCGCTCTTTGCGTCGTCGATCGGCGGCATCCGGATCGATCGCCATCACGGCCTTCTCGACCGCCTTGCGAGTGTCGACGCGCGTTTGCTCGGGCGCGCGACGCAGCACCTGCTCCTCGACCACGAGGGCTTTCTCGTCGGAGAGCAACGCAGTGCCGGCGGCGATGTCGCGAGCCTGCCAGTAGGTGATGCGGCCCTCCTCCAGCGCGGTCAGCGTCTTCACAAGGGGCCGCACTAAACGCTCTGCGGTGTCGATCCGATCCGAGGCCGTGCACTCCGACAGACGCAGCGCGGCCGCGACCTCCCAGATGCACCAGCGCTCGTCGCCGTGCGTCGGATTAGCCGCGAGACTGGCCAGCGGTCGTTGTTTCTGCGCCTGCAGCCAGAAGTCGCATTGCTCCCACAACTCCACCATCTCGAGCTGCAAGTCAGGCGCGAGCGCGTCATTGTCGATCTGCGTGAGCAACTCGATGCGGGTCGTACCGACCGGACGCAACTTCGCAACCGCGACCTTCACCGAGTTCATATCGGCGAGGAAGCCGGCGTGGAGCGGGACGACCCGCAGGCGCTCGAACATATGTTCGAAGTGTAACACTCAAAGGGCTAAAATCGGGGCTCTGCAACAACTTTTCTGAATTTCTTTGGTCCCACAGAGCACACTTGCCACGATGCTCATCCGACGCGCGACCGATGCAAACTGGCCGCTGCTCTGGCCGATCTGGCACGAGATCGTCTCTGCTGGCGACACCTATGTCTGGGATCCCGCCACCACCGAGGACGACGCGCGCGAGGTCTGGCTACTGCCCCGCCCCGCTGAGACCTGGCTCGCGGAGAACGACGGCGTCGTCGTCGGCACGTACCAGCTAAGGCCAAACGCACCGGGTCTCGGTTCGCATGTGGCCAACGCCGGCTTCATGGTGTCAGCCGCTGCACGGGGTCAAGGCGTCGGACGCGAGCTAGCCCAGCATTGTCTCGGCCGTGCCCGTGCGCTCGGCTACGACGCAATGCAGTTCAACGCAGTCGTCGAGACAAACACGTCCGCGATCACGCTGTGGCAATCTCTCGGTTTCGAAATCGTCGGCACGGTGCCGGGCGCACACCGTCATCCGACGCAGGGCGACGTCGGCATCCACATCATGTTCCGCCGCCTGTGACGGCGTGGCTGGGGATCGGGAGGAGGGCTAGAGGAGCCGGCTCGCGCAGCGAACCGAGCGGGGTGTCCCGACGAGCGATTCCCAGCCGCGCCGGCTACGTCAGCGCTTGACCAGGAGGCGGACGGCGAGCTCGAGGTCGGCTTCCATCTGCTCGACGGTCGACCGGCCGGCGAGCCAGGACAGGATGTCGGCGAGCCAGATCTTGCCCAGCAGTCGCGAAACGGCGAGATCGTGGTCGGTGGGTTCGCCGACGCCGTACTTCATCGCGCGCGTGATGATGGTGTCGAGTCGCTGACTGACCATCGCGTTCTCAGCGGCGGTCGTCTCGTCGCCGAACATCATGGCGCGCACCACCGCGCCGTACAGCTTGGGATTGCGATCCATCGCGCGGACCGAACGCTGCAGCACGGAGAACACCCGGTCGGCCGGCGATTCGGGTCCTGCCGAAGCGGCCTTGAGCCGGCCGTACATCTCGTCCATCTCGTCGGCGAGCACCGAGACGAGCAGGTGAATCTTCGACGGGAAGTATCGGTAGAGCGTGCCTAGCGCAACGTCAGCGCGCTCGGCGACCTCGCGCATCTGCACCGCGTCAAAGCCGCCCTCGGTTGCCAGCTCGGCAGCCGCGTGCAGGATCCGGCCGCGGCGAGCCCGCTGCGCATCGGTCGCAACGGCCTCGTCGCCATTGCCAGCGACGTCAACGACCTCGTCACCGACCTGCGTGCCGGATGCCATCTGCCTTCAGTCTCCTGCTGCTGTCGCTACCTTTTTTGCCCACGGGTAGTCGGCCTTACCCGATGGTGACCGCTGCATCTCATCGACGATCACGACACGCCGGGGAACCTTGTAACCGGCCAACAGTGTGCGTGCGTGCGCCTCGATGTCGTCCCGGGTCGGCGTGGGCATTCCCGGAGCCACTTGGATGACCGCCGCTACGCGTTCGCCGAACCGTTCATCAGGTACCCCCGTGACGACCGCGTCATACACGGCTGGGTGTGCCTTCAGTGCTGCCTCGACCTCTTCGCAGTAGACCTTCTCGCCGCCGGTGTTGATGCACACTGAGCCGCGGCCGAGGACGGTGATGGTGCCGTCGGCTTCCACCGTCCCCTGGTCTCCGGTCATCACCCACCGGTCACCATCGATCTCGACGAACGTCTTCGCGGTCTTCTCGGGGTCCTTGTAGTAACCGACGGGCACGAATCTCTTCTGCGCCACCATGCCGACCACACCGGAGCCCGCTTCGATCCGCTTGAGGTTCTCATCGAGGACAGCGGTACGCCCATCTGCATTCGCCGTGAAGACCAGCCCGGGTGCGTCAGCGTCGGGCATGCTGCCTTGGAAGCCGGTCTCGGTCGAGCCGTACGAGATGATGAGCATGGCGTTGGGGAACAGCTCTTTCAGCTCCACCTTCGTGGTCGGCGACAGCAGCGCAGCGGTCGAGCTGATCACGAACATCGAGGACAGATCGAGGTCGGCACACGGACCGCGCCGTGCGGCGCAGATCGGCAGCGCCATCGCATCGCCCACGATGTTGATCGTGTTGACCTTTTCCTTCTCGACGGTGCGCAGCACGTCCTCGGCGTCGAACTTCGGCAACAAGACGATCCGGTTGCCGCCCCAGAAACTGATGAACGTCCCGAGTTGCGCTGCGCCATGCATGAGCGGCGGCACCGGGAACATCACCAGCCCGCCACCGTCGACGGCGCGTTGCACCGCTTCCTGCGGTGACGTCGCGGGATCGCCGCCAGGGTTGCCGCCGGCCAGACCGGCGAAGAAGAGATCGCGCTGGCGCCACATAACGCCCTTCGGCATGCCGGTCGTGCCGCCGGTGTAGATGATGTAGAGGTCGTCGCCGGAACGCTCCGGGAAGCCGTCGCGACTGTCGTCCTGAGCGGCCAACGCCTTCTCGTAGTCAATGGCATCCACGGGCACGGTCGACAGGTCCGCGTCGCCGAGGACCAGGACGTGACGGACTTTCGGAGTCTTGGGGAGTACGGCGATGACCCGGTCCAGATAGTCGGTGCTGGTGACAACCGCGACCAGATCGGCGTCGTCGTACAGGTACGCGAGCTCGGCCTCGACGTACCGGTAGTTAACGTTGACCGGCACCGCGCGGATCTTCAGGCACGCGAGCACGGTCTCGACGTACTCCGTGCCATTGACCAGGTGACAGCCGACGTGGTCGTCCTTGCCGACCCCGATCGACTGCAGATGATGAGCGAGCTTGTTGGCGCGCCGGTCGAGCTCGCCGTACGTCAGCCGGGTGTCCCCGCAGACAACGACCTCGCGATCATCGATGCGGTCCGCAATCGCTTCGTAGAGGTCGGCGTAGTTGTACTCCGTTGGAGCACCCATCAGAACCCCGCTGACGCAGTCGCGCCGCCGTCGATCACGAACTCCGCGCCCGTCGAGTACGAGCTGTCGTCACTCGCCAAGAACGCGATCAGGCTCGCAACATCGTCGGCTGTGCCCATGCGTTTCACCGCGGTCCTGCTGGCGATGTACTTGCGTCCGTTGTCATCCGTCACCGCTTGCGTCATCGGTGTGTCAATCCCGCCGGGGTGCACCGAGTTGACGCGGATCCCGAACTTGCCGTACTCGAGAGCGGCGACCTTGGTGATGCCGCGTACGCCGAACTTGCTCGCTGTGTAGGCACCGCAAAGGACGGTGGCCCCGAGCCCCTCGGTCGAGGACAGGTTGACGATCGAACCGCCACCAGCGCGCCGCATGGCTGGGATTGCGGTGCGCATGCCGAGAAACGTGCCGACAAGATTGACGTCAAGGATGAGCCGGAGCTCATCGAGCGTGGTTTCCTCGATCGACGCAAAGCGCAGGATGCCTGCGTTGTTGACGAGAATGTCGAGCTTTCCGAACTCGCGCTCGGTCGCCTCGACCAGGGCCGGCCACTCCTCCTCGACGGTCACGTCGAGATGCATGTAGCGGACCCGCTCGCCGAGCTCGTCCGCCAGCGCCTTGCCGTCCTCGTCAAGGATGTCGGCCGCAACCACCGACGCGCCTTCGGCGTGCAGGCGGCGTACCGTCGCCGCTCCCACCCCGCGCGCTCCGCCGGTGACGATTGCCACCTTGCCCTCGAGTCGCGTCACGTCAGTCATGGCTTCTCGCTCCCGACGACCCACATTGCGAAGAACTGCGATCCACCGCCGTACGCGTGACCGAGTGCGCGTCGTGCGCCGTCGACCTGGTGTTCACCGGCCATGCCGCGCACTTGCAGGGCAGCCTCGGCGAAGCGGCACATGCCGGACGCACCGATCGGGTTGCTCGACAGCACGCCACCGGACGGGTTGATCGGCAGGTCACCGTCGAGTGCGGTGACACCCTCGTCGATGAGCTTCCAGCCGGTGCCCTCCTCGGCGAAGCCGAGGTTCTCCAGCCACATGGCTTCGTACCAGCTGAACGGCACATAGATCTCCGCGCAGTCGATGTCGCGGCGTGGATCCGTGATGCCGGCCTGCGCATAGACGTCCTTCACGCAGTCGCGGCCGGCGTGCGGGTTGACGGTGTCACGACCGGCACCGATCGTCGGCTCGCTGCGCAGCGCGGTGCCGTGCAACCAGGCCACCGGATTCGGCGCGGTCTGTGCTGTCTTCTCTTCGGCGAGAACGATCGCGCAGGCACCGTCGGACGACGGACAGGTCTCGAGGTAGCGAATGGGATCCCACAGCATCGGGGACTCGCGCACCATCTCTTCGCTGATGTCGGGGATCTGCAGGTGCGCGTAGGGGTTCTTCAGCGCGTTGAGCCGGTCCTTGACGGCAACCTTGATGCCGATGTGGTCGGGCGCATTCGCACGGCGCATATAAGCCCGGATGATCGGCGCGAAGTAGCCGCCCGCACCCGTGACGAGGCCGGGCGAGAACGGCAGCCGGATCGACAGCGCCCACGTTGCGTTGCTTTCCGACTGCTTCTCCCACGCAACCGCGAGCACCTTCTTGTGCGCACCGGACGCGACGAGGTGCGACGCCATGACCGCCGTCGAGCCACCCACACTGCCTGCGGTGTGCACGCGCATCATCGGCTTGCCCACCGCGCCGAGCGCGTCGGCGAGGTAAAGCTCCGGCATCATCACGCCCTCGAACATGTCGGGCGCCTTGCCGATGACGACCGCGTCGATGTCGCTCCACGTCATGCCGGCGTCATCGAGCGCACGCTGCGCAGCCTCGCGGAGCAGGCCCGCGATCGAGACGTCCTGTCGCTTCGCGGCGTACTTGGTCTGGCCGACGCCGACCACCGCGACCCGGTCGCTCATGCTGCTTCTCCTTCGAGCAAAGCGACCAGGTTCTGCTGCAGGCAGTGACCGCTGGTTGCGTGTGCGATGGCCCGCTTGGCTTCGCCACCCGCAATGGCTTGCGCGGCCAACACCAACCGCTGCAGCCCGCCGACCATGGTCGGACCGGTGCCGGCATCGACGCGGGTGCCATTGAGTTGCAACGCCTCGCGAACGACAAGTGCTTGATGCGGGTACGGCGCGTGCACGAACGCGACGTCGGCGCCCGCGCCGACTGCGCCGATGTGCTCAGCAGCGGCCCTGGTTGACGGTGACTGCGTCAAATCACGAGTGCCGAGCGCGGGCGTCTCGATGCGGTGGTCGATGCCGCGGATCCACGCGGGCCGATCGGTCAGCTCGCGCGCACGATCACCGGTCGCCAGGATCACCGCAACCGCGCCGTCCGCAACAACGGACGGAGGTACGTCGGGGACTTCGCCGAAGCGGCCACTGTCACGCATCGCCTGTGCCTGCAAGCCGGCGAGGCTGCGCGCGTCAGGCCACAGCGGAGCGACGACGTACGGATCGAGCTGCAGCGCAAGGATGCGGTCGAGCTCGCCGCGCGACGGCCGGGCGAACGCGTAGACGAGCGCGGTGTCGATGCCCTCGTGCTGCAGCACCTCAACCGCCTCAGCAAGCGCGAACGCGCCATCCATCTCCAGGTGCGACTCCATGATCGGCGGCCATGCACCGACCGCGTCGAGCGCGCCGACGAAGGCGAACGGATAACCCTGCAGGTAGTCACTGGAGCCGGACACCGTGAAGCCGATGTCGCTCTGCTCGATGCCGATCTTCTGCTTCGCTTCCTCGATGATCGGTAGCAGCATCTCGACCTCGTTGCGCGCCGGCTCCTCCGGCGTCTCGAACGAAGCCCAGGACACAATCGCGACCGGCTTGCGGTAAGTGCGCGTCATACGTAGTCCTTGTAATCGTCGTACGACGCGTCCGGCTCACCGGTCGGCCGGTAATAGGCGATGTTCGCGAGGTTCTTGGTGAAGTCGGCCTTGTCGATCCACACGGGTTCGACGCGCATACCGAGGCGTACGTCGGCTGGCTCGACTTCCTTGACGAGGAACATCGATGTGATGTCGGCCCCGTCGAGCTTGATCCATGCCGAGACGTACGGTGCATCGAGCCCCGGACTCGGGATCTGCGTAACGGCGTACGTCGTCAGCGTTCCTTTGCCGTCGAGCTCGACGCCCTCCATCGTCGCGACGCCGCACATCGAGCACGCGCCGCGCGGCGGCACATAGACCTTGTGGCACTTCGGGCAGCGCTCGCCGACGATGCGTCCCTGCTCGATCGAGGTGAGGAACCGCGCCGCCGCCGTGCCCGGGGTGTAGCTGTAGTTGAGCTTGATCGGCGTCTCGGTGATGGTGACTGGCTCGCTCATACGCCCGCCTCTGGCTCGAAGCAGACGAGGTCGCGGATCGAGCCGACCCGTTCATCGGCCCATCTCGCGCGCACGCGCATCCCGGTGGACATTGCCGACGCGCTGCCGGCATCAACGGCGGCGAGCATGGCCGTGTCGGCGCCGTCGAGCTTCACCAACGCCCATGCAAACGGCTCGGCTAGTGGTTGGCCCTCGAGCGGCGTGGCGTTCCAAGCCCACGTCGTCACGACACCGGTATCGGCAACGCCGACGAGCTCCGACAGACCTTCGCTCGTCACCGGGTCGTACTCCGCCGGTGGCACCATCACGCGACCGTCCGCCGTGCGGATGCCGAGAATCGTCTGGTCGCGCAGCCCGGCAAGGAACGCGCCGAGGATCGGCCCGGTCGAACGGGTGTAGGTGTACTCGATGACGTGCGGCGCGACGAGCGCCTCGATAGGAGCAGCCATCAGATCTGCGTCGTCCTGCCTTCCCAGTACGGGTCGCGCAACTTGCGCTTGTAGAGCTTGCCGTTGGGGTCGCGGGGGAACTCGGTGTGGAAGTCGATTGACCGCGGCAGCTTGTACTTAGCCACGTTTTCCTTGAGGTAGCCGAGGAGTTTCTCCTCCTCTTCGGGACCTTCCGTGACACCGTCAGCCAGCTGTACGGCGGCCTTCACTTCCTCGCCCCAGTCGTCGTGCGGGATGCCGAACACCGCACAGTCCGCGATGTCAGCGTGCTGAATGAGCACCGACTCGACCTCGGCGGGATAGATGTTCACGCCGCCGGAGATGATCATGTCGATCTTGCGGTCGGCGAGGAACAGATAGCCATCCTCATCGATGTAGCCGGCGTCACCGACGGTGAAGTAGCCGTCCTTCCAGCTCTTGTCCGTCTTCTCTTTGTCCTTGTGGTACTCGAACTTCTGGTCGCCCATCCGCATCCACACGGTGCCGATCTCGCCCGGAGGTAGCCGGTTGCCGTCGTCGTCGAAGATGACGACCTCGCTGATCGGCCACGGCTTACCGACCGTGCCCGGCTTCTTCAGCCAGTCCTCGGGCGTCGCCAACGTGCCGCCGCCTTCTGTCGCGGCGTAGTACTCATAGATGCACGGTCCCCACCAGTCGAGCATCGCCTGCTTGGTCGGGATCGGACACGGCGCGGCGGAGTGGATCGCGTGCGTCATCGACGACACGTCGTACTTCTTCTTGTCCTCGTCCGGCATCTTCAGCATCCGGTTGAACATCGTCGGCACCATGTGCGACTCGGTGACCCGGTGGCGCTCGATTCGTTCGAGCGTGCCCTCCGGTGTCCATTGGTCCATCAGCACGGCTGCGTGCCCGCCGTTGAGCGACGCCATCATGTATTGACCGACCGCCGTGTGGTACAGCGGCGCGGCAACGAGATGACGACCGTTGCCCATGGGCTCGATGCCAAACAGGTTGAGCAGGAACGACCCGAGCTCCCCGGCGACATTCGGGTCGAGACCCGTGAGCGGACGCTTCACGCCCTTCGGACGCCCCGTCGTGCCGGACGTGTAGTTCATGATCGCGCCAGCCGTCCGGTCCTCGGGGAGCGTGTCCGGCTGGCCGGCGACGAGTTCGTCGTACGGCGCGAACCCCGCGATCGTCCCCACCGCGTAACGCTTGATGGTGTCGGGCACGGCCGCGGCTTCGGCGGCAAACCGCTCGTGTGCGATGAAAACCTTGGATCCGGAGTCGTCGACGATGTAGGCGACCTCCGGACCGGTCAAGTGGTAGTTGACCGGTGTGAGGTAGATACCGGCCTCACCGGTCGCGAGCATCAGTGCGACGGTCTCGAACGAGTTCGGGAGCAACGTCGCGATCGTGTCGCCGGTGCCGACACCGAGCGCGCGCAGACCGTGCACGATGCGATGCGCCTCAGCGGCCGTCTCCGCCCACGAGTGCTCGGTGTGCTCCACGTCGATGACCGCGAGGCGATCCGGCTCGGTCTCTGCGATGTTCCAGAAGCCGAGCTTCGTTGCGGCGTCGGTCATGCCGTGCTCGACAGAGGGATGAAGCGCACCTGCATCTCCTTGATGCCGTTGATGAAGTTCGAGCGCAGCCGGCGCGGTGGCGACACCATCTCGACGCGGTCAACCCGGTCGAGCAACGCCTGCAACATCTGCTCGATCTCGAGCTTGGCCAGATGGCGCCCGAGACAGAAGTGCGGACCGCCCCCGCCGAAACCGAGGTGCGGGTTGGGATCGCGTGTGATGTCGAAGTCGTCAGGGTTCTCGAACACCAGCTCGTCACGATTCGCGGAGTTGTAATAGATGACGACCTTGTCGTCTTTGTTGATCTGCACCCCGCCGATCTCAATGTCACGCGTCGCGGTACGCCGGAAGTGCATGACCGGCGAGACGTAGCGGACGATCTCGTCGGCCGCGGTCGGGATCAAACTGTGATCGGCCTTCAGCTTGTCCCACTGATCCGGGTTCTGAATGAACGCGTACATCCCGCCCGTGAGCGCGTTGCGCGTGGTCTCGTTGCCGGCCACCGCCAGCAACATGAAGAACGAGTCGAACTCGAGCTCGGTGAGTGCTTGGCCTTCCTCGTCGGGCGTCAGCAACTTCGTGACGATGTCGTCCTTGGGCTGCTTGCGCTTCTCCTCGGCCAGGGCGTTGGCGTACATGAACATCTCGATAGACGCGTCGCGCGCCTCTTCCTGCGTAACGCCGTACTCCGGGTCGTTTGCGCCAACCATGCGGTTGGACCAGTCGAACACCTTGTGCCGGTCCTCCTGCGGGACACCCATCAGCTCAGCGATCACGATGAGCGGCAGCTCGGCAGCACACAATGCGACGAAGTCGCCTTCGCCCTGCTCGACGGCGTGGTCAACGATTTGCTCGCAGACACCGGCAATGCGCTCCTCGAGGTTGCTGATCATGCGCGGAGTGAACCCGCGGTTGACGAGACTGCGCGTGCGGGTGTGCTGCGGCGGGTCCTGGTTCAGCATGAGCAGCCGCAACTGGTCCAGTTGATCCTGTGGGAACTCGCTGATCAGCGCCGACTGCTCGTACGACGAGAACATGTCGGCATTACGCGAGACGAACTCCACGTCTGCGTGACGCGTCAATGCCCAGAAGCCATCCGGCTTTTCAGGATCGTCGTGCTTGAACACCGGAGCTTCATTCCGCAGTCGCTTTAGCTGGTCGAGCGGAAGCTCTCGCTCGTACTGGTCCAGCGTGTAGAGGTCGATGTCATCCAAAGACATGTCAGATCATCTCGTCGCTGGTCGGGATCATGATGGTCTTGATTTCTGTGTAGGACTTGATGGCTTCAATACCGCCTTCTCGACCGATGCCGGATGTCTTGTAGCCACCGAACGGCGCGTGCGGTTCGACGTTGTAACCGTTGATGCCGAAGGTCCCGGCGCGAACAGCCTGGGCAACGCGGAACGCCCGGCGGATGTCCGTCGTGTAGACGGTGGCGCCGAGCCCGTAATCGGTGTCGTTGGCGATTCGAATAGCTTCGTCTTCGTCCTTGAACGGCATCACGGACAACACCGGACCGAAGACTTCGGTCTGTCCGATCGTGCTCTTGTTGTCGACATCGGCGAACAGCGTCGGGTTGACGTAGTTGCCGTTTGCAAGGTCACCACCGGGACGGTCACCACCGACGACCAGACGCGCGCCTTCTTCCTGCGCTTTGGCAATGAGTCCGGTGACTTTTTCGAGCTGCTTGGTGTTGATCAACGGCGACGACGTCACCGTCATGTCGAACGGGTCGCCGTAGGAGATGACACCAGCCATCGCCGACGCGGTGTTGATGAAGTCGTCGTACACGTCCTGATGCACGAGCGCACGCGTATGGCAGACGCAACCCTGACCGGACAGGCCGAAACTCACCATGCCCATCAGCGTCGCGGCCGCGGTGCCGAGGTCGGGCGCATCCGGAAACACGATCCCCGGGCTCTTGCCACCCAGCTCGAGCTGGACCCGGCGTACTCCCTTGGCTGCAGCTGCAGCAACGCGCTCACCGATCAAGCGGCTGCCGGTGAACGTGATTTTGTCGACCATGGGGTGGGTGATCAGCGCTTCACCTGTTGGGTCCCCTGGACCGGTCACGAGGTTGAGCACGCCCGGTGGTAGACCCGCCTCTTGCACGATCTGCGTCAGGCGCAGAACAGCGAACGACGCGTACTCGGACGGCTTGAGGATGACGGTGCAGCCGGCGGCAAGCGCGGGTGCGATCTTCTGTGCGAACAGCATCAGCGGCGCATTCCACGGGATGATCGCGGCGACGACGCCGACCGGCTCGCGCATCGTCATCACGATGTGGTCGCCGCCTTGATACGGCGGGAGCGTCTGGCCACCGAGCTTGTCGATCCAACCGGCGTGGTGGATGAACGCATCGGCGACGACATCGGGCGAGACGATGTAGATGCTGCTGAACGCGAGCGGGCTGCCGTTGTCGAGTGCGATCAGCGCGGCTAGCTCGTCACTGTGCTCCCGGACCGCATCCGCGATGCGGTGCATCGCCTTGATGCGCTCGCCGGCGCGCATCCGCGGCCACGGTCCTTCATCGAAGGCCTTGCGTGCGGCGCGTACGGCGGCGTCGACGTCAGTGGGCGTCCCGACAGCGAACTGCCCCATCTCCTCACCCGTCGCCGGGTGCACGTGGGTCCACGTGCCGCCGTCGGCGGCCGCGCGCCAGTCGCCGTCGATGAGCAGGAGCCCGTCCTTGAGCCCGATCCGGTCACGATGGGCGGTCATCGACAGCGTCATGGTGCTCACCTTCGAGGGAGGGTGGGGGCGGCACTTCCTGCGGGAATTAGAACGCGTTCTCGCAGGCTTGGCAAGCGTGCAGACGGCCGGTCTTGCCCATAACTAGAACACGTTATACCTTCGACCGCATGCCTAATGCTGTGATCGTTGAAGCCGTCCGCACGCCGATCGGCAAGCGCCGCGGCTGGCTCTCGGGCCTGCATCCCACCGCCGTTCTCGGCCACGTGATGCGCGACATCTGCGCCCGCGCTGGGATCGACCCCGGCGACGTCGAGCAGGTCGTCGGCGGCTGCGTGACCCAGGCCGGCGAGCAGGGCAGCAGCATCACCCGCTACGCCTGGCTCGCCGAAGGACTGCCGGCCTCGACGGCGTGCACGACCGTCGACTGCCAGTGCGGCTCGGCACAGCAGGCCAACCACTTCATCGCCGGGCTCATCGCGGTCGGCGCGATCGACGTCGGCATGGCGTGCGGCGTGGAGTGCATGAGCCGGGTCGGTCTCGGTGCCAACGTGATCAACGGTCCCGGCAGCCCGCGACCGGAGGGCTGGGATCTCGACCTGCCCGACCAGTTCACCGGCGCCGACCGCATCGCCAAGGACTTCAACATCAGTCGACAGGACCTCGACGAGTTCGGTGTGCTGAGCCAGCAGAAGGCGAAGCGCGCGTGGGACGAAGGCCGGTTCAAGGCCGAGGTCGCCCCGATCGAGGCGCCCGTGCTCGACGCCGAGGGCAACCCGACCGGGGAGACCAAGCTCGTCGACCGTGACCAGGGCATGCGCGACACCACGCTCGAGGCGCTCAGCGCGTTGAAGCCGGTCGCCGAGGGCGGCTTCCACACTGCTGGCACGTCGTCACAGATCAGCGACGGCGCAGCCGCCGTACTGCTGATGTCAGAGGAGAAGGCCGCGGCGTACGGCTTGCGGCCGCGCGCGCGGATCATCGCGCAGGCGTTGGTCGGCGACGAGCCCTACTACCACCTCAACGGGCCGGTTCGGGCCACGCAACACGTGCTCGACAAGGCGGGCATGTCGGTGAGTGACATCGACATCTTCGAGGTCAACGAGGCATTCGCCGCCGTCGCCGTCAACATGGCGCGGCAGCACAAGGTCGACTACGACAAGCTCAACGTCAACGGCGGTGCGATCGCGATTGGCCACCCTGTCGGCAGCACGGGCAGTCGGCTCATCACGACGGCATTGCACGAGCTCGAGCGCACTGACGGCACGCACGCGCTCATCTCGATGTGTGCCGGCGGTGCACTCGCCACGGGCACCATCATCGAGAGGCTCTGATGCCGATCCAAGGCACCGAACACCTCAACATCGACTACGACGGGCACGTCCTGATCGTCACGATGAACCGGCCAGAGGCTAAGAACGCGCTGTCGCCCGAGATGCTCGTCGGCATGGCAGACGCGTGGGACGAGATCGACAGCAACCCCGAGATCCGGGTGGCAATCCTGACCGGCGCAGGCGGCACCTTCTGCGCCGGCGCGGACCTCAAAGCGATGAACAGCGCGGTCGACAACAGCGAAGCGACGAAGCGTTTCCGCGAAGACACCGGTCTGGCATGGAAGGCGCTGCTGCGTCATCACCAGCTGACCAAGCCACTGATCGCAGCGGTGGAGGGGTACGCCGTGGCCGGTGGCACCGAGATTCTGCAGGCCACCGACATCCGCGTCGCCGGCGAGAGTGCGAAGTTCGGAGTCGTCGAAGTGACCCGCGGGCTGTTTCCGCTTGGCGGGTCGACAGTGCGGCTGCGTCGCCAGATCGCTTACACGAAAGCTGCCGAGCTGTTGTTGACCGGCGGCACGATCTCCGCGACCGAAGCCGAACACATCGGGCTGATCGGCCACGTCGTGCCTGACGGCACGGCACTCGACAAGGCACGCGAGATCGCCGAGGTCGTCGCGTCCAACGCGCCGCTCGCCGTACAAGCCGTGAAGCGTTCGCTGAATGCGACCGAGAGCCTGCCCGAAGCGGAAGCGTTGAAGGTCGAGCTCGAGATCGGTCTGCCGATCTTCGGCACGGAGGACTCGAAGGAAGGCACCCTCGCGTTCAAGGAGAAGCGTCCTCCGCGCTACCACGGCAAGTGAGCGAGGAGATCCGTTCCGAGACAGGCCTCGGCGGTTCGAACCGACCGCTGCGCCGACCAGTGCTCGGCGACTTGGGTGACGCGACGCGCGCGCTGATGAACGCGCTGGTGCGCACCGACGTCGACGACGACACGATCGCATCGGCGGCCGCGACGGTCAACGAGCTTGCCGAGAAGCTCAATGCATCGCACCGCCCGGGTGCGTTCAATCCCGTGCCCGACGAGATCGTCGAACGCTTCAATGCCTACAACCCCGTTGTGGGCAAGGTGAATCCGTTCGCGCCACCGATGGTTGTCGACTCCGAGGGCAACGGTCGCGCGACTGCTCGCGTGACACTCGGTCGCGTGCATGAAGGCCCACCGCTCGCCGTGCACGGTGGCATCGTGGCGCTCATGATCGACCAGTTACTCGGGCACGCCGTCGCTGCTGCCGGACGACCCGGCATGACCGCGAGCCTGACCGTCAACTACAAGCGCCCGACGCCGTTCGACACGGAGTTGCTCGTCGAGGCCTGGGTCACCGAAGAAAGCGGTCGCAAGATCCTCGCTAAGTGCACGATCACGGCTAACGGATACGTGACTGCGGAGGCGGATGCGGTGTTCCTCACCTTGACGCACGAGCAGCGCGAAAAATACATCCGCCGCGCCGTCGGCCAGGGCTGATCGACTGATGGAGCGATCGCAGGTCTCACAACTGTTCGACCTCACCGGGCGGACCGCGATCGTCACCGGTGGCACCCGCGGGATCGGTCGCGCGATTGCGGAAGGCCTCGCGGCAGCGGGCGCGTCCGTCGCGGTTGCGAGTCGCAAAGCCGACGCCTGCGCGACGACCGAGCAGGAGTTGACCGCACAAGGCTACGACGTCATCGGCGTACCCACGCACCTCGGTGAGCTCGATGCGATCGATGCACTGGTGGCGCGAACCGCCGATCGCTTTGGCGGTGTCGACATCGTCGTCAACAACGCCGCGAACCCCGTCGCGCAACCTGTCGGTGGGCTGACGCCGGAAGCATGGGAGAAGTCCTACGCCGTCAACCTGCGCGGGCCGGTGTTCCTCGTGCAGTCAGCGCTGCCGCATCTCGATGCGAGCCCGCACGCGGCGATCCTCAATGTGATCTCGGTCGGTGCGTTCATGTTCTCGGCGGGCACCGGGATGTACGCCGGCGCGAAAGCCGGCCTGCTGGCGTGGACGCGCTCGATGGCTGCCGAGCTCGCTCACCGCGGCATCCGGGCAAACGCTCTCGCTCCGGGACCCACCGACACGGACATGCTCGCCAACACCGGTCCGGAAGCCACCGAACGTGCCGGGCTCTCGACGTTGCAGAAACGCCGCGCCTCACCGGATGAGCTGGTCGGGCCCGCGCTATTCCTCGTCTCGGACGCGTCGAGCTTCATGACCGGTCAGGTGCTCGTCGTCGACGGCGGCCTCGCCCCGCACTAAACCCGCGCATTGGGTGAGCCAGCCGCCGGTAGTTCACCACCTGCGGTATGCGCTGACGGTTAGGTCACCCAGTGGGCGGAGTTTTAGCCGACGGACAGCGGCTGGCAGATCTGGCAGGGCTTGAGCTTGCCCTTCTCCTGTTCCTTGGCTGACACCTCGCGGATGTTGTCGCGGCTCGCGACGATCGGGCAGTCGGCCCGGTGCAGCATCGTGCCGGACGCGGTTGCGACGAATCGTTCTGACGACACATCGGCGCGACGTCGAGGTGCCTGAGACTCACCGTTGACGGCGGCCAACCCGGTCTCACCGCCGCGCGCCAACCGCTCGGTTAGCATCGCAAGCTGGTCGGCACTGCGCTGCGTGCTCATCGCGACCCGAGCGATCCACGCGCCGAAGAACAAGAAGCCACCCATCAGACACAGACCAACGCCGAGCAGACCGCCGCTGATGAGGTACGGCACCTGCTCGAAGTCGTACGGCGTGTGCGCGGCGCCGTACCAGCCGAGCAACACGAAGATGATGCCCAGCGGCATCAAGATGGCGCCGATGGCGGTGAGGAAGATCGGCATCCGCTGTTCGGGCGGGACCGGGAGCGTTCCCTTGCCCAGTCGCCAGGTCAGCGCACGCGCGACTGTGTCCGACGCACGGTCCATCACTCCGGTGGGCATTCGCTCATCCTCTCCGCAAATCCGGTACGGAGCGCGGAGCGCCGTACTCGCAGCCGGCAAAGCCGGCGATCACGCCAAGCCCGAGATTGCGTATCCCGTACCACGACACCAGCCCGACGAGCAGGCCGAGCATCGTCGCGCCCTTCAGCCCGTTGAACCCGAGCGGGAATTGCGACGCCGCATTCGTCGGCGCAACTGATGGACCTTGTACGCCGCCGGTGCCCGGGGTTCCCGCTGTTCCCGACGTGCCAGGGGTTCCCGACGTACCCGTCAATCCCGGAGTCGTCGTCGTCAGCGGGGGCGGGAAGGTCGTCGGCGGCGGCGGGTTGAACACGAACGGTTCAGAGCTGTTCGACGCGGAGAACGTGCCGCCGGCAATGACAACCAGTTTCGGCTGCAGATTGAGTACGGCGTCCACCTCTTGGTGCAGACACGAGCCGAACGGCAACTGGCCCTTGTCGGGCACGCAGATGTTGTCGGGCACGAGCTTCCGGATCAACGTTTGGACGCCCAGGTTGTTGAGGCCCGTCTTGAACGGTGCCGTGTCGATGGAGATGACGAGGCCTTGGACGGCCCGCTGCCCACTCGCGCCATCCAGCGTCGTCGTCACCTTCGGCGGGGTGAACTCGATCCCGAGCTTCTTCAGTAGATCGGCACCGCTCTTCGGGGAGCCGGGCAATGGCAGGTTGAGCTTGGCCGGCCCGTGTGCGCCGTCCTGGGCGATGGAGAACGGAACGCCCGCGACCGTCACCCCGGTAACGGTCACTGACCCGGTGGCGGTGGCCTTGGTGCCGTTGCTCGTGGTCTTCGACTGTGATGACACGGAGGCGACCTTGATGATCCCCGTCCCGATGCCGAGGTCGTGCACGGTGGCGATCGCCGTCGATGTCACCAGAGTCGGTGTCTGGGTGACGGTCATCGTTGACGCAGCGTTGCCGAAATGCATGAAGCCTTCCGCTGGCCCCGGCGTACCGGTCTGGGCCGAGCCGTAGGCCTTAGCCTCCTTGGCGTCGGCGACCATGCCGATCCCCGTCGGGCCCGCGGTCTTTTCCTGGTGTCCTTCCGCTGCGGTGCCCGGGTACGCCGCGGTGACGATGATCGGATACTGCGGCAGGCGTGGATCGAACGCCGGGAGTCCGGTCGCGAGTGTCGGCCCGGGATAGACGCTGCTCGACAGCGACGACGCGAACGGTCCAGATGCCGACGTCGCCGACGTGAACGAATAGTGCAACTCACCTTGCGGTTCATTGGGCACCGGGATCGCCGGCTCGTAGAACTGGATCGTGATGGGTGCCGCGAAGCCGCCCAGGTCGTAACCGCCGATCGTCGCCGTCGCTGCCTGCGAAGCCGTCGGTGTGAACGGTATGAGGGCAGCCGCCATCGCGGCACCGCCGATGCCGCCCGCGAGCAGAGCCCGCCGCATCCGGTTCACCCGGCACCTCCGAGATAGGCCTCGGACAGCTCGGCTGTCAGGTCATCCGGCTGGCCCATGGCCACGATTCGTCCGTTCAGCATGACCGCGCCGTACTCCGCGACGGCCAGCGCCGTTCGGGCGAACTGCTCGACGACGAGCACCGAGATGCCCGACCGGGCAACCTCGGCCACGGCTTCGTACAGCTCGGAGACGATCAGCGGCGCGAGTCCCATCGACAGTTCGTCGAGCAGGAGTACGGCGGGCTCGGTGCTGAGCGCCCGGGACATCGCGAGCATTTGTTGTTCGCCGCCGGAGAGCGTGCCGGCGAGTTGTCGGCGCCGCTCCTTCAGCCGCGGGAAGCGCTCGAACGCGATTTCGCGGACGGTGCGCTCGCTGGTGCCGGCGTAGGAGATCAGCCGGAGGTTTTCTTCAACAGTGAGGTTCGGAAATATCCCGCGGCCTTCGGGAATCGTGCAGAGACCCGCTCGCGCCAGGTCCTCGGCCGGCAGCCCGTTCACGTGGTGGCCGGCGAGGTGAACGTGACCGAGCGTCGGCTGCATCTGACCGCTGATGACCTTGAGCAGCGTCGTCTTGCCGGCGCCGTTCGGTCCGAGCAGGGCGACAACGGTGCCGCGCGGAAGAACGAGATTGACCCCGCGCAGTACCTCGATCCGGCCGTACGCCGCGTGCACGTCGATGACCTCGAGGATCGGCGCCGTCGTGGGTGCTTCCTCTTGCGTGGTGGCTGTCTGAGTCATCCAGCACCACCCGCGACCGCAGCCTCGGTTTCCGGTGCGGCGCCGAGATAGGCGTCCTGCACGCGGGCGTTCTCTCTGATCTCGGCCGGAAGTCCCGACGCGATGATGCGCCCGAAGTCGAGGACGTGGATGTAGTCGGAGACTCCCATCACCAGATCCATGTCGTGCTCGACGATGAGGATCGACCGCCCCTCGCGAACCAGCTCACGCAAGAGGTCGGCGAATGCATCGGTCTCTTCCTCGTCGAGACCAGACGATGGCTCGTCGAGCAGCAGCAATTGCGGATTGATCGCGAGCGCGCGAGCCAGCTCCAGCAGACGCGCTGTGCCCGTCGGCACCGAGTCGGCTTGGACGTGCGCCCATTTACTGATGCCAACGCGGTCGATCAAGCCATCGACAATGTCCGCAGCCTTCGGAGCGTCCTTGCCCCAACGGCCGTAGATCTCAGCGGCGACGAGCACGTTGTCGCGTACCGACAGCGAGCCGAATGCTTCGAGCCGTTGGAAGGTTCGCGCAATCCCGCGACGCGCCCGGGCGTGCGTGCCGAGACCGGTGATGTCGTCGCCGGCTAGGCGCACCCGCCCGGAAGTGGGCGTCAGCAGCCCGGTGATGACGTTGAACAACGTTGTCTTGCCTGCACCGTTGGGTCCGATCAGTGCAGTGAGCGTCCCCGGATGCACGGTGAACTGCGCGTCGTCGACAGCTGTCACCCCGCCAAAGCGCATGGTGATGCTGTCGACGTGCAGCAGGACGGAACCGTCAGGCTCTGCCACCGACGGTCACCTCCTCCGGCACGCCGACAAAATCTGGCTGGTCCGCCGGAGCGCTGCCTTGAGATGGCGTGGCCGCGCGTTGCTCGCTCTTGACGAAGCCGAGCAGCCAGCGGCCGAGCGCGAAGACGAGGCTGACCAGACCGTTCGGGAACCGACCGATCACCAAAGCAGCAATCGCGATGCTGACTCCCGCGTACTTCGCGACAAGCGGCGGACCGGCGTACAGGCCCATCAGGAAGATGCCACCCAACGCCGCTCCAGAAACAGACGTCAAACCCCAGATGACCAAGGCCAGCATCAACGGAAGGTTCTGGATGATGAAGAAGTCGAAAGCGCCGATGGACGGTTTCTGCTGGGCGTAGACGCCGCCGGAGAAGCCAGCAATCGCCGCGGAAACAGCGAAAACAGCGACGCGCGTTGCCGTCAGATTGAGACCCAACGTGCCGCACGCAGCGGGGCTGTCACGAAGGGCAATCAGCACGCGACCATAAGGCCCGCGGCGCAGCCACAAGACCAGCGCGGCGAGCGCGACGAAGACGACGACAGTGAACACAAAGAATGCTTGGTCCGATTGGACGTGATATCCGAACAGGTTTGGCTTGGAGACGGTTTCCAGACTGCCGAACTTGAAGCCAAAACTGGATTGAAAGACGACGAAGTCCATCAGCTCGGCGAACGCCAAGGTGGCAATTGCCAAGTAAAGCGTGCCAAGCCGAATCGCAAGCAGCCCGATCACCGCACCGACCACAGCGGTGATGCCAGCCGCGACAAACAACGCCCATGGCTGGTCGGTCCCCAGCTTGACCATTGTCAGCGCGCCGATACCCGCAAACGTGATCGGTGCCAGGTTGAGGTATCCCGCATAACCCGTGAGCAGGACGACGGACAACATGATGCAGGCATAGACCGCCGCCAGCGACATGTTTGAGTTCTGAGAGTCGGTCAGGCTGTACGACACAAGCCACGCACCGACGATCAGCGCCCCACCGCAGAGAGCGGTGCGCACAGAACTCGGAACATTCACGGCCTTGATGCCGCGTATCTGACCGACGCGGAGCGGGGCCCGCGGGATCAACACCAGCACCAAGAAAAGGATGATCGCCGGCGGCCCGACGCGGAGTCCGTTCCAGTTCGAACCCGACGGCAGATAGCCGACGGCGTAAGACTTGGCGAGCCCGATGATCAAGGCCCCGACGAACGTGAGCGGAAGGTTTTCCAACTTGCCAAGGATCGCCGCGGCGTACGCCGTGATGACGAGCAGGGTCAAGTCCAAATAGACGAGCCCGATCGAAGCGACAAGGAGTACGCCGGCGAGAGCAGCGAGCGCCGACCCGATGGCCCACGACAACGCAGACATGAAATTGGGCTTGGCACCGTGGAGCGCCAGCAGCTCCCGGTTATCCACGACGGCACGCATGGCGATACCGGTACGAGACCGCTTGAAGAAGAGATAGAAGGCAACCGCGACGCCGGCTGCGGTGATCAGGGTGAGCAGGTCGTTACCCACAATTGTCTGGCCGGCAATGGTGATGTGGAGTTCGGGCAGGAGTGGTGTAACGCCATTGATCTTGTCGGGCGGCCACAGAATCACCGCACCGCCGTACAGCAGGAAGAACAGCGCGACGGTCACAACCAATGAAATGTTGACTGGCGCGTCAGAGAGTCCGCGCATGAGAAGTCGTTCCACGACCACCCCGAAGATCGGGGCAAGAACACCCACGACGAGCAGGATCGCGAGGTAGCGATTCATGCCGTGCTGGTAGGCGAAGAAGTAGTAGGTGAACGCCGCGAACATCGCCATCGCGCCATGCGCCATGTTGAAAATCCGCGAGGTCGTATACGTGAGCACCAGACCGCTGGCCGCGATCGCATAGCCGGCACCGGTGACGATGCCGATGATCGTGTAGGCCAGGAAGGTGGTCATGCGCTTGCCCGCGCCTCAGATCGTGATCAGGTTGTCGCAGAGGTACCCGTCACCAGCTGGGGCGATTTTGGTGAACCGGCCGCCTTTCACCTGCATCATCAGCACGCACTGGCCAGTCTTCTTCTGTCCAACATGTTGCTTGGACGTGATCCCGTTGCCGGTCCAGTTGTCGACCTTCTTCAGCTGCGCCAGCACGGCGGGACGGGTGAGTTTGGGCCCCACCTTGAAGGCCATGTCGGTGAACAACCGCATCGCCGACCAGGCTGCCTGCCCGAAGAATGTCGGTTGGTCGGACACCCCACTCTGACGAAGCCACTGCGCGTAGAGCTGCATCTCGGCGACGCCGGAGTCGTAGAGCGTGGTGGGGCTGTAGACGTAGGTGCCTTCTGCACTGGCCCCGGCCTGCTGCACGTATTTGTCGATGTAGGCCGTGGGGTCGGTGAGGTAGACCGTCGGCTTGTAGCTCGACTGGGACATCGCACTCGCGAGGTAGGCGGCCTGCTGGTAAGCACCGATCCACTGAACGAACGTCGCACCCGCGTCCTTCAAGTGCTGCACGTACGGCTTCATGCCTTGCGGCGTCGCGCTGGGAATCGGAACCGCGGCCGTATAGACGAACTTCCACCCGACCTTCTCGTAGGCCTTGATGTTGTTCTCGCCGTTCTCCTTTGCGGCGCCGGCGTCGATGTAGAGGAACCCCGCGTGCTGGGTGACGGCCGTTCCGAACTTGCCCTTGAAGTAGTTCGGCAACGCCGCCGAGATCTCGTTCTTGTTGGTGGACAAGGCGGCGTACGTATACGCAGTGGCCTGTCGCTTTCCGGTCACGGCTGCAGCCGGGATATCCACAATCTTGCACTTGCTGACCTCATCGGCACCGCCATCGTCGAACGCCGACTGGCCACCGGTCAATGCGAAGTCGCTCGCGCAGGCAGCCTTGGTCGCTGTCTTGTTCGCACCCGAGTCGGTCTTGGAGTCCTTGGTGTCGAGCTTCAGCTTGCGGCCGCAGATGCCATTCGGATTGGTGGTGTTGAAGTAGTTCACGTAGGCCTGCGACGCGTCGCGCGCCGACTTGAACAGGCCCGGCACTGGACCGCTGATGTCGGAGATGTTCGCGACGCTGATCTGCGTCGATGTCACGCCAGTGTCAGTCTTGCCGCCATTGTTCGCCGACGTAGCAGTGCAGGTCTGGCCCGCAGAGCCGCCGGTGGCTGTGCCGGTGGTGGTCGACGAGCCTGTGGTCCCCTTCGTGCCGACAGTCCCGCCTGTAGTGGCGGCCGTTCCCGTCGTACCCCCAGCGTTGGCTCCGGAGCTGCCGTTGGTGGTCGTCGTACCGACGTTGTTGCCGGTGCCCTGCTGAATGGCCAACGTCCGCTGCTTGTTTGACAACCGCGCGCCACACGCCGAGCTCGTCATGGCGAGGGCGACGACGGCGGTCAACAGGACGGCAGCTCGCCGCCGAGAAGTTCCCCCGGAAGACAACAACGACCTCACAAGGCCTCCATGGCTGAATCAGAGCTTTCGGTAGAACGAAGGTAACTGTCGTCCCGTGCCGGTGACGACCGGTGCGATCCGGGCATTGCGGTCATGCGGGCTCCTCAGCCAGCCGTTTGCCGATCGTCCGAGCGTGGCGAGCCGATCCGCCGAGCGTGAGCGCGATCTGGGTCGCCCAGCGGGTGTAGCGATGCAACGGATAGGTCACGTCAACGCCGACTCCGCCGTGCACGTGCTGCGCGGCGCGCGTCACCCGGTGTCCGGCCTCGGCAGACCACCACTTGGCAACGGCAACGGCGTCGGCGGCGGGCAGCCCTTCGCTGAGGCGCCAGACCGCTTGCCAGGTCGCCAGCTGCACCGCGAGCGCATCGGTATAGGCGTCCGCGAGCCGGTGGCCAACCGCCTGGAAGGTCGCCACCGAACGGCCGAACTGCTCGCGCCCTGTCGTGTACTCCGCGGACATCCGGACCGCGCGGTCGCAAATGCCGGCCTGCGTCGCCGCGAGTCCGGTCATCGCGCGGTCGATCAACCAGTCGAGCACCTCGTCGGCCGGCGTACCCAACGGTTCGCCGGTTGCGCTGTCGAGACCCAGCAACGCCTGCGGCTCGAGTGACGTCGAGCGCTGCGCCTCCAACGTCAGACCTGAGCCAGCCGGATCAACAAGGAACACCGCCGGTCCGTCGTCGGTCATTGCAGGTACGACGATGCGCGTCGCCATCGTGCCAAGAGGTACGCAGGTCTTGACCCCATCGAGCGCCCAGCGGTCGCCATCGCGATGAGCGCGCGTGGTTGGTCGACGTGGGTCGTCGTTGCCCGGCTCGATCAGTGCCGCCGTGAGCACCGACTCACCGGCGATGACACCAGGCAAGTCACGTGCGGTTTGCTCCGGCGTACCGAACTGCGCGATCGGCATCGCAGCGCAGACGATGCTCGACCACACGGGCGCGTGTGCGACGTGCGCACCAACCTGCTCGCACAACAGGATCACCTCGGTGAAGCCCGCGCCGCCGCCGCCGTACTGCTCGGGCAAACCGGCACCGAGCAATCCAGCGGTGCCGAGCTCGCGCCACAGCTCACGGTCGAGCCAGTCGCTGTCCTCAGCCTCGAGCTCGGTCAGCCGTTCGGGTGTCGCACGGCGAGCGAGGAAGTCACCTGCGAGGCCACGTAGCGCCTCTTGCTCGTCGGAAAGGCTGAAGTCCATCGGTGTCGTCCCGTCCCTTATCGCGGTGCTCGCGGCATACGGAGCCCCACCATTGAGACGATGTCGCGCTGGATTTCGTTCGTTCCGCCGCCGAACGTCAGGATGATCGTGTTGCGGTAGGCCCGCTCGAGGTCAGCGCGGAGCACGGCGCCAGGTGATCCGTACATCAGCGTCGACTCCTCACCGACGATCTCCATGAGCGTGCGGTAGGCCTCGAGATAGAACTCGCTGCCGAAGACCTTCATCGCGGATGCGTCCGCCGGGTTGAGCGAGCCTTCCGTCGCGCTGGACGCGACCTTCCAGTTGGCCAACTTGAGGAACTCGTTCTGCGCATGGAGCGCGGCGAGTGCGGTCTGCACCCACTCTTGGTCGATGACGCGTCGACCATCAGCCAGCGTGGTCTGCTGCGCCCATCGGCGTACGTCGGAGAGCTTGCGCTCGATGACACCAGCGCTCGATATCGCGACCCGCTCGTGGTTGAGCTGGCTCGTGATGAGCCGCCAGCCTTCGTTCTCGCCGGCGATCAGATTGTTGGCCGGCACGCGCACGTCGTCGTAGAACGTCGCACTCGTGTAACCGCCGCCCAGCGTCGGGACCGGCTGCCACGAGAAGCCGGCTGCGTCGGTCGGCACCATCAGAATCGACAAACCCTTGTGTTTGGGGGCGTCCGGATCGGTGCGACAGGCCAGCCAGACGTAGTCGGCGTGATGGATAAGGCTGGTCCACATCTTCTGGCCGTTGACGACGTAGTGGTCACCATCGCGCGTAGCGCGCGTCTTGAGGCCGGCGAGGTCGGTGCCGGCTCCGGGTTCGGAGTACCCGATCGAGAAGTGGATCTCGCCGCGGACGATGCCGGGAAGAAAGCGCTCCTTCTGCTCATCGGTGCCGAACGCCATGATCGTCGGGCCCACCGTGTTGGTGGTGAGGAACGGCACGGGTACCGACGAGCGCATCGCCTCGTCGAAGAAGATGTACTGGTCGGTGAGTGGCCGGCCTTGCCCGCCGTACTCCTTGGGCCACGCGAGGCCGAGCCAGCCATCGGCACCGAGCTTGCGGACGATCTCTTTGTAGAGCGTGCCGTCGAGCTCGCCCTCAGACAGACCCTCGACGGCGGCCGGAGTCATCAGCTCGCCGAAATAGTCGCGCAGCTCCTTGCGGAGCGCTTCCTGCTCCGGCGTGTAAGCGAGATACATGAAGAGGAGGGCTCCCCGAAATCTGACGGGTCGTTAGGTTTCGCCTAGAGTCTCCCGCGCAACGCTCCCCGGTCAAGGGCCCGTCCGCGCCTAAACCGCGATGATCAATCGCCAATAAGTGCTGCGTGACTTTGACCAACCCGTGACCTGCGGTCACGTTCGCGTGTGGTTCGTGTTCCGGGTCCTCGTCTAATGCGCTTGCCCCTGCGTCCAGCCGGGGCTCAGCGCGGCGTGTACCAACGACCGATGGCCCAATGGGCTGCGCAGTGCAATCTCGGCGAACGCAAGCCTGAGCTCAGCGGTACAGGCGCCAGACCCTGGAGAGTCGAAGGCGCGGCTCCGTGGGGCGATAAGAACTCGAGTCGAAGACTCGATTACCTGCACCCCGACTGGCCTGACGCAGCCTCCCCCAGCCGCGTAACGGATCCGGAGCACACGACCGCCGGCGCGCACCCCCACCAGGCTCCACGGCAAGACCAGCAAGCCCGACGCTTGCGACGGTGCCAACGGCACCAGCGGGCTTGGTGTGTTCCAGGGAAAGGGCGAAGCAATCGTCCACGGGGATGCATCGACTACCCCGGGCGACGGGATCGGACCGGTGTCGGCCACCAGCGGGGTGGGCCCCTTCGCCTGCTCAGAGCATCCCGTCAGCACAGCAAGCGCTACCAGCCCGCTGACGACCACTCCACGCACGAGACCGAGCTCCCGCCCACTTGACCACGGCTTGGGGTTCCGTCAGAAGCTGATGACCTGGCGGATCACGTCGCCGTCGCTCAGTGCCGCGAACGCGTCGTTGACGTCGTCGAGACCGATCCGGCGGCTGATCATGCCTTCGAGGTCGAGGCGCCCGGTCTTCCAGAGCCGGATCAGGCGGTTGTAGTCCCGGCGTACATCAGACGACCCGTAAATCGTGCCGAGGATCTTCTTCTCCATCGCGAATAGCTCGAGGGCGCTGAACGACACCATGTCCTCGGCGCTGCCGGCACCGACGACGACGCAGGTGCCACCGCGGCGGGTGTTGTCGTAGGCCGAGCGGATGACGTCGGCCCGGCCGACGACCTCGAAGGCGTAGTCGAACCCTTCGCCGCCAGTCAGCTCCGCCGACAAAGCCGGCAGGTCATCGGGCGTCGCGACGTGGGAGGCTCCGAACTTCTTCGTTGCCTCGAGCTTGCCCGGGTTCAAGTCGACCGCGACGATCTCGGCCGCACCGGCGACGCGCGCGCCCTGGATGACGCTGATGCCGACGCCGCCCGCACCGAACACAACAACGCTGGAGCCGGGAACAACCTTCGCCGTGTTGATGACTGCGCCGACGCCCGTGGTGACGCCGCAGCCGATCAGCGACGCGATCTCGTAGGGCACGTCGTCGGGGATCTTCTGCGCGGCAGTGCCGAGTACGACGAGCTCCTCGGCGAACGTTCCGGTGCCGGCCATCCCGAATGCCTGCGTGTCCCCGAAGGTGAACCGGGGGTTGGTGAACGAGTCCATCATCCCGACCATGCAGAGGTTGGCCTGGCCGCCGATGCAGTAGTTGCACGTGCCGCACGGGGGCACCCAACAGATGATCACGTGGTCGCCGGGTGCGACATGGGTGACGCCCTCACCGACCTCGAGGACCTCGCCGGCGCCTTCGTGTCCGAGTACGGCGGGCGCCGCCTGCGGGAGGATCCCGCGCATCGCGGACAGGTCGGAGTGGCACACGCCGGTCGCGTGGATCTTGACCCGGACCGTGCCGGGACCGACGTCGACGACGCCGACGTCGTCGCGAACCTCGAGCTTGGTGTCACCGATGGCATGAAGGACGGCGGCGCGCATAGCAGACTCCCTCGAGGCTCGATCTGGTCTGGGGACTCTAACTGACGGGGCGTCAGGTCGCGCCGCAGGTCAGTCCTGCGTGGACAGGGCGGCCTTCGGGCAGGACGCGACGGCCTGGCGGACCCGCTCCTGGAGTTCTTGGGGGATGTCGCCTTCGATCAAGATGTAGAGGTTGTCGTCGTCGCGCACCTCGAAGACCTCGGGCGCAATGCCCATACAGACAGCGTTTGCCTCGCAAGCGTCGTAGTCGACGATGACCTTCATCGCAATCCCTCCCTGGCCCGCCGCGCAGCCTAAGCCACCCCTTCACAACGCGCCTCTGGTGACCTGAGCCGGAGCCGCGCCCCTCAATTGTGGGTTCACCGAACGGCCAACCCACCAGCGGCGCGGGGTTAGGGGGTGGTGAAGCGCTCGCGGAGCTTGTACTTGAGCACCTTGTTGAGGGTCTCGTTGCGCGGGAGCTTGTCGATGACCTCGAGTCGCTCCGGGATCTTCTGCTTCATCAGCCCAGCTGCAGTGAGGTGGTCGACCATCTCGTCGAACGTCAGCTCATCACCACCCTCCGGCGGCTCGACGACCGCACACACGAGTTCGCCGCGTTCCGCGTCCGGCAGTCCGACGACGGCGACGTCGCCGACCTTGGGATGGGTGAACAGCAGCTCCTCGAGCTCCTTCGCGGAGATGTTCTCCCCCTTGCGGATGATGACGTCCTTCAGCCGACCGGTGAGCGAGACGTGCCCGTCGTCACGCAGTACGCCGAGATCCCCGGTCTTGAACCAGCCCTCGTCGTCCCATCCGTCCACGGTCGCCGCGTCATCGGTGTAGCCCTTGCAGACGATCGGCCCGCGCACGCGGACCTCACCCTCTTCGCCGTTCGCAGCGACCGCGCCATCCGCTTTCACGATGCGGACCTCGATGCCGCGCACGGGCGCGCCCTCGGTGTGCGCGAGTTGGTCATCGGTGTCGTGCGGCGACGCTTGCGCAATCATCGGCACTTCGGTCATGCCATATCCATGACAGAGAGGTACGCCGACATCGCGCTGCACCGCATAGAACAACTCGGCCGGTTTCGGTGCACCGCCGCCGCTGATCTTTCGCAGCGTGGGGATGAACGGTTTCTGTTTCGGCGTCTTCGCCTGCTCGGCGAGGAACATCGAGTAGAACGCCGTACCCCCGCCGATCATCGTCACCTTGTGCTTCTTGAACTGCTCCACTGCATCGGCGGGCACGAATGCCTCGAGAAGCAACGCCGGATGGCCGACTGCAACCATCATGAACAAGTAGTCGGGACCGGCGATGTGCGAGAACGGGAACGCCATCGAGCCGATGTCGTCGGGCTGCATGTCGAGCGCCGCAGCAAGTC
This sequence comes from Frankiales bacterium, assembly GCA_033851265.1. GTDB lineage: Bacteria > Actinomycetota > Actinomycetes > JAWWOW01 > JAWWOW01 > JAWWOW01. Next base: position 58,219 of record JAWWOW010000003.1, on the reverse strand, counting down.
CGCGACCGCCCGCCATCAATGTTTGATCGGTATGGCGTACACCCTTCGGGTCCGACGTCGTTCCCGACGTGTAGTAGACCCAGCGCACGTCGTCACCGGATTGCGGTGGCGCGGGCAGCGTCGACGAGTCGCCGTCCGGCACCACGTCGTCACCGACAACGATCACGGCGGGCGGTGACGACAGCTCCGCCGCCAGCGTCTTGGCCATCGACTCGAAGTCACGGTCGCGCCACACACCGGGTACGACGAAGAACTGCGGCTGGCTCGCCCGGAGCACCGCACCGACCTCGCGCTCGCGGTACAGATGGATGATCGGGTTCTGGATCGCGCCGAGCCGCGCGAGCGCTAGCGCAATGAGCACCGACTCGATGCGCGTCGGCAGCTGCCAGGTCACCACTGAGCCGGGGCCGACACCCTGAGCGTGCAAGCCCGCCGCAACGCGCTCCACGCGGTCCGCCAACTCACCGAAGGTGACGCTGCGACCGTCCGCGTCGAGCAGGGCGGGTACGTCGCGCGACTGCTCGCCGCGACGGCGTACCAACTCCCAGACGGTGGGGGCTTCTAAGAGCTCAACTGCCATGGCGCGACATTATGGCCCTGTGGAGCAATGGCAGCTGATCGCGCGGGAGAGCGTCCGCGACCTGGTCGCGCGCTACAACGCGGCAGGTGACAGCGGTCGCTTCGACGAGGTGCTGGCGCTGTTCTCGCCCGACGCGGTCCTGGACGTCGATGGCACGGCGTACGTCGGGCACGAACAGATCCGCTCGCTCTTCGACGGCGCAGCGGAGGCGTTCCGCGAGTGGACCGGGCCGGTGCTCGTGCGCCACCACACGTCGACGCTGCAGATCGACGTCGACGGGCCGGCGCAAGCCCGGTCGCGGTGCTACTACCAAGTCGTGATGTCACACGGGCTCGACCACTGGGGCCGCTACATCGACGACTTCGCCGTCGTCGGCGGTCGGTGGGTGTTCACCCGCCGCCGGGAGATCCTCGACGGGACCACTGCCGGCGGCTGGGCCGCGCGTCGGGTTGAGCAGGCCCGGTGACGATGGACGCCGAGCTCCGCGCCGCCGCCGAGGCAGCCCCCGGATTCATGCCGCCGGACGAGGGCCTCGCGTTATATGACGCCGCCGTCGCGGCCACCGCCGACGGTCCACTCCTCGAAGTCGGCTCGTGGATGGGCAAGTCCACGCTCTACCTCGCTGCCGCTGCGCGCGAACGCAAGACGCAGGTGGTAACTGTCGACCACCACCGCGGTTCGGAGGAGCATCAACCCGGCTGGGAGTACCACGACGCGTCGCTCGTCGACCCCAGCGTTGGCCGCATCGACACATTGCCGCACTTCCGGCGTACGACGGCTACCGCGGGCGTCGAGGATGTGGTCGTCGCCGTCGTTGCAGCGTCCGAGGTGCTCGCCGCGCTCTGGGCGACGCCGCTGTCGTTCCTGTTCCTCGACGGCAGTCACACCGACGAGTCGGCGCAACGCGACCTCGCTGCGTGGGCGCCGCACCTCGCCGCTGGTGGCACGCTCGCGATCCACGACGTGTTCCCCGACCCGGCTGACGGTGGGCAGGCGCCGTACCGGATGTACCTCACCGCGATCGAGACCGGCGAGTACGACGAGCTCCGCGGCACCGGCTCGCTCCGGCTACTGCAAAAGACATGAGTCGGCTGCTCGTCGTCCATCACACGACGTCGCCTGCGCTGCAGGAGCTGTTCGAGGCTGTCATCGCCGGGACCAAAGCCGACGAGATCGAAGGTGTCGACGTCGCCGTGCGACCTGCGCTCGTCACCACCGCAGTCGACGTACTTGAAGCCGATGGCTACCTGCTGGGGACACCGGCGAACATCGGTTACATGTCCGGCGCACTCAAGCACTTCTTCGACCAGATCTACTACCCGTGCCTCGAGGCGACGGTGGGACGCCCGTATGGGTTGTGGGTCCACGGCAACCTCGACACGACCGGCGCGGTGCGTGCCATCGAGGCGATTACCGGTGGGCTGAAGTGGCAGCGCGCGCACGAGCCGGTGCTCGTCATGGGTGCGCCGACCAAGGAGCACCGCGAGGCCTGCTGGGATCTCGGCGCGACCGTCGCCGCGACTCTGATGGCCGACTGATCGACAGATCCGCGCTCGCTATGAGCAATAGGTGGGCGATGACGCCCGCTTCGCTGGTGGAAAGGACTACTACCTAGTCATTCTTGGATTGTCCATAGCGGGGCCAAATACACCGTTAGTCCGACCGCGCGGCTGTCGAAGCACGACGCATGAGGCAATCGTGGCGCGCCTGGTCGTTCGTCCTGCTCGCTATCGGGGTGACGGGTTGGCTCGGCTTCTTGGCGATCCCCGTCAGCTCCCCCGCATCGCCGCTCTGGTTCATGGCGGTTGCTGGCATCGGCACTGGCATGTCCATCGCTGGCATCTGGCAGGGGCCGCGCTCTCGTCGCCGGATCTGGGTGGCGATGGCGCTCGGGCAGCTCCTCTTCCTCATCGGGGACGGCACTTATTACCTGTACGAGTGGGTCCTGCACATTGCGCCTTACCCATCCCCGGCCGACGCGGCGTACCTACTGCGCTATGGCGCAATAATCCTCGCGCTTGGCTGGCTGGTACGCGGGCGGCGAAAAGGACGAGACCGAGCGGCGTTTCTGGACGCCGCCATCGTGAGTTCAGCCTTCGCCCTGCTGGCCCTCATCTTCCTCATCATCCCGGCTGCGCAAGGCAGCGGCGTCGGACTGCTGAGCAAAGTTGTCGCGTCTGCCTACCCGATTGGCGACGTTTTCGTGCTGGCCATCCTCGTCCAGCTAGTGACCACGCGGGCAGCACGAAACTTGGCCTTCGTGAGCATCGCCACCGGACTCGTAGCCATGCTGGCTAACAACGCCGTGTACACACTCGTCGTTGCCTCCGGTGGAACTCTTCCGGACTGGCAATCCTGGTTCTACCTCGCGCCCTACCTACTCATCGGGTTCGGAGCCATGCATCCGTCGGGCACTGCGCTCACCGAACCGGCCCCGTCCAGGCAACTGTCCACGAGCAACACGCGGGTGTTGGCGCTTGGATGCGCTGCACTTCTCGGCCCGTTGCTGCTCAGCGTCCTCTTTCTCACTGGCGCTGGTTTGAACGCCATCCCAATTGCGATCGGGAGTGCAGTGAGCACGATTCTCGTCCTCACCAAGCTGGTGGGGCTGATCCACCGCGCGGAGGCGCAGTCAACACAGCTCGCCACGTTTGCGCGCACCGACAGCCTGACCGGGGTTGCCAACCGACGCACCTGGGACTTTGAGTTGGAGCGCGCGATCACTCTCGCGCACGCAGAAGGCAGCACCCTGACGGTGGCCGTGATCGACCTCGATCACTTCAAGCAGTACAACGACGCGCACGGTCACATCGCGGGCGACCTCGTACTGAAAGAGACGACGGCAGCCTGGACCACCGTCCTGGACGGCCGCGGCTTCCTGGCCCGGTACGGCGGGGAGGAGTTCACCCTGCTGATTGCGGACTCGACTCCAACCACCGTCGAACCGTTGCTCCAACGCCTCAACCAGGCCGTGTCTCGCGGCCAGACATGTTCCATCGGCGTGACCGCGTGGCGACCCACTGAAGACCCCGCCCACGCAACCGCCCGAGCCGACGCGGCCCTCTTCGAGGCGAAACGTACGGGACGGAATCGGATCATCATTGACGATGCTGGGGGTCTGCGGCGCGTCCAGTCGCTCACGCCCGACGCTGTCCAAAGCGGGCTCCGCCGGGTGGTCCCGCGCATCCCCGAGATGCGGACGGCAACGGCCGTGGGCCCGCGGAAGTAAGTCTGAAGACCGAGCTGCATCGGGTTTACCAATGGCATGGGGTCGGCAAGTAGTAAGGCATGGATGCCATCACACTGCTGCGCGAAGACCACCGGACCGTCGAGAAGCTGTTCAAGCAGTTCGAGAAGGCCGGGGACCGCGCCACCAAGACCAAATGGGAGACCGTCAAGAAGATCAGCAAGGAGCTCTCGGTGCACGCCGCCATCGAAGAGCAGATCTTCTACCCCGCCATTCGCAACGAGGTCGACGACGCCACTGACGAGGTCCTCGAGGCTCTTGAGGAGCACCACATCGTCAAGTGGCTGCTCTCCGAGCTCGACGGGATGACGCCAAAGGACGAGCGGTACGACGCGAAGGTCACCGTGCTCATCGAGCTGGTTCGTCACCACGTCGATGAAGAGGAGCACGACCTCTTCCCCGAGGTACGAGAGTCACTCGGGCGCAAGCGGCTCGCTGAGATCGGTGCGGCGATGGAAGAGGCGAAGAAGGCCGCCCCGACTCGCCCGCATCCGCGTCAGCCCGACGAGCCGCCGGGCAACGTCATCGCCGGTGCTGTTGCTGGGGTCGTGGACAAGGCTCGCGACGCGGTCCGCGACTCGCTCCGCAACACCGGCTGACCAGCTAGCGGCCGCGGGCGCAGAACGCGTCGACCTCGCAGTCGTCGGCGACATCCACGCCCAGCGGTAGGTCCTCGGCGCGGAACACGCCTGCCTGTGGGCCTTGGCCGGCGATCGCATCGACCGCGAGGATCACTGCGGCAGCGGTCCAGGTCGACCGCTCGACCGGCCACCGCACGTCCTCGTCGAACACGTAGCCGGTCCAGTAGGAGCCGTCGTCGTCGCGCAGGTGTTGCATCGCCGCGACCATGTCGATGGCTCGGGTCTTGTCGCCGAGCGACTCCAAAGCGATGGACAGCTCACACGTCTCCGCGCCGGTGACCCACGGCCGGTCGGCCACACACCGCACGCCGAGATTCGGTACGACGAACTCCGACCACCGCTCGTCGATGCGCGCCAGCCCCGCGCCGCCGCGGACGGCCCCGCCGAGGATCGGGTAGTACCAATCCATCGAGAACCGGTCCTTGTCGGCGAACGCTTCGGGGTGACGCAGCAGTGCGTGCCGCAGCAATCCGACCGCCAGCTCCCAGTCCGGCTGCGGTTCACCGAGGTGGTCGGCCAACGCGAGGCCGGCGCGCAGGCTCTGATGGATCGATGCGTTGGCCGTCAGCAACGCCATCTCGTCGGGCCCGTCCTTGCCGTGCGCCCACCAGACCTCGCCCCCCGGCGCCTGCAGCGTCAGCACGAACTCGAGTGCACGGAAGACCGTCGGCCACATCTCGACGACGAAGCTGGTGTCCCGGGTCACCGACCAGTGATGCCAGACACCCACCGCGATGTACGCCGCGTGGTTGGCCTCGGCGATCGGGTTCAACTCGCGGCCGAACTGGTAGGACGCAGCCCACGAGCCGTCGTGTCGCTGCCAGCGCAGCAGCCAGCGGTAGGCCTCGGCCGCCTCGTCATGACACCCAGCGACATCGAGCGCCATCGCGCATTCGATGTGATCCCACGGGTCGGCATGGCCGCCGGGGAACCACGGGATCAACCCGGATTTCTCCTGCACGCGCGCGATCGAGCGGGCCGTCGCGGCGATCTCGTCGGCGGCGAGAACGCCATCCAGCTCGAGCAGGTCAGGCTCCGACACGTGCGTCCTCCGGCTTGCGTAGGTAGAGCACAAGGCTCTTGCCGATCAGCGGATTGAGTGCGCGCTCCGCAACCCGAGTTGCGAGCGGGCGAGCGGTGATGTCCCAGACAAGCATGCGGTGATAGAGCTTCGGCAGCGCGTGGTCGCTGTTGACCCCGACCGCGCATTTCAACCACCAGTAGGGCGCATGCAGACCGTGCGCGTGGTGCGCGCCGTACTCCTCCAAGCCGACATCGTTCAGCTTGTCGGCGAGGTCGTGGCGTTTGTAGATGCGGACGTGCCCGCCGGGGTTGGTGTGGTAGTCCTCGGACAACGCCCAGCAGACGCGCTCCGGGAACCATCGCGGCACCGTGACCGCTGCCAAACCACCTGGCCGCAGAACGCGTGCGATCTCGGCCATTGCGTCGTGGTCAGCGGGGATGTGCTCGAGCACCTCGGCCGCGATGACGCGGTCGAAGCTCGCGTCGGGGAACGGTAACGCGGTCAGGTCGCCGCGAAGTGCAGTCATGTGCGCACCCGGTGGCACCTCACCGGCAACGTCCATCGCTGCCATGGTGTCGCGAACAACAGCGACCTCGTCGACGGACCAGTCGACGGCGATGACATCGGCACCGCGGCGGAGCGCTCCGTACGCATGCCGCCCAGCGCCGCAACCGAGGTCGAGCACACGATCCCCGGGACCGACCTGTAGCCGGCCGTAGTCAACGGTCAGCATGCACGCACCTCGTCGTACATCTCGGCGGTGGCGCGAGCGGCCGCGTGCCACGTGTACTTCGCGAGCACGCGCGCACGACCCCCGACGCCGAGGCGCGCTCGCAACACGGCGTCACCGAGGATGCGTCCAATCGCGAGCGCGAGTGCGTCGGCGTCGCCGGGTGCGACATGGAGCGCTGCTTCACCGTCGGGCCCGATGACCTCCGGCAGCGCACCAGCAGTGGTGGCGACGAGCGCAGTGCCGCAGGCCATCGCTTCGATCGCCGGGAGTGAAAAGCCTTCGTACAACGATGGGACGACAGCCACCTCGGCTGACCGCAACACATCGGCAAGCTCGTCGTCAGAGAGATCACTCACCCATTGCACTGCGTCGCGCAGCCCTAACCGGTCGAGCGTTTGCTCAGCGAAGCCACCGGACTTTGGTTTGCCGACGAGAACCAACTCGGCGTCGCGCTCGGTGCGCACCTTGGCTAGTGCTTCGAGTAGCGGAACGAGCCCTTTGAGTGCAACATCGGCACTCGCCGTTGCAACGATGCGCCCGGGCACACGTGTCGTCTCCAGACTCGGAGCGAACACATCGGCGTCGACACCATTGGGAATCACCCGCAACCGAGACGGCTCGACACCGAAGTCGGTGACGATGTCGTCGTACGCCGATTGCGACACCGTCGCGATGGCCGGCAACCGACGAGCAACACGACCCTGCATGCGAGTGAATGCATACCAGCGACGCATCGTGATCTGCTTGCGCAACGGCGCGACTGCGAGCTCGAAGCGACGGTCCACGGTGATCGGATGATGCAACGTCGCAACGACCGGCAAGCCGAGACGCTCCATACCGAGCAGTCCGTAGCCGAGCGACTGGTTGTCATGGACGATGTCGAAGTCGTTGACACGCGTTGCAAGATGACGCCGGGCGCGCAACGAGAACGTCAGCGGTTCGGGGAACGCAGCCGTGCACATCGCAGCGAACTCGAGCACATCGATCGACGAGCGGAACTCGCGGAAATGCGGGAGCCGAAAGGGATCTGGCTCCCGATAGAGATCAAGGCTCGGTATCTGCGTGAGCGCGATACCGTCATCGAGGATCGGGTACGGCGGACCGGAGAGCACCTCGACGGAGTGACCGAGGTCGACAAGCGCGCGGGAAAGATGACGCACATACACACCCTGGCCGCCGCAATACGGCTTGCTGCGGTAGGACAAGAGTGCGACGCGCACCGACCGACCTCCACTGGGTTTCACATGCGTACGAAGTTGGCTGACTCTAACTGCCGGGCCGTTATGGCTCGGGAGTGAGGGCTACGACCTCGATCCTGCGGTCGGTCAGGGTCTGGTAATGCTTGTAACCAGGATAGAAGCTCGCGAGTTCGTCCCACATGGCCTCGCGCTCACTTCCTTCGAGCACACGAGCGCGCGCCTGTTGTGGTTTGCCGCGGGTCAACACACGAACCTCAGGGTGTGCCCGCACGTTGTGTAACCACGCAGGTGCTTTTGGGCGACCACCGTTGGATCCGACGACCACGATCTCATCGCCGTGCGGGTAATACTGGATCAGGGTTTCGCGCGGCTGACCGGACTTCGCACCGGTGTGGAACAGCAACACCATTGGACGTTTTTCGAACCGACCCGCGACATAGCCGTGGCTGTGTTTGAAGACGAATCGGTGGAACGGGAAGAAGTACTTACCGAAGCGTCGCTCGAACTTGACCGCGGTTTCGGGTTTCATGCTGCGACGAGATCGGCAAGCGCACGAATCTGCGCAGGGTCGTGCACACCACCCACGAGGATGTCCGTGACGGGGCTCTCTCGCCACATCTGCAGTCGGTCCTTGATGCGCGGCAGGGGACCACACAACGAAATGCCATCGGCAAGGTCGTCGGGTACGGCGCGCATGGCACCCTCCCGATCTCCGTCGAAGAACAGGTCCTGCACGTGCTTCGACTCGTCGGCGAAGCCCATGCGACCGATCACGTCGAGATGGAAGTTCTTGTCCTTCGCGCCCATGCCGCCGATGTAGAACGCGAGTGACCACTTGACCATCGAGATGGCCTCATCGACGTCGTCGTTGATGACGACTGTCACCGGACACGCGACAGCAAAGTCATCCGAGGCGCCGGACAGTGGCTCGGCGTACAACTCCTTGCAGCGTTCCGGGTGGTAGAAGATCGGCAGCCAGCCGTCGGCGATCTCGGTCGCCATCGCGACGTTCTTGGAACCTTCCGCACCCAGATAGATCGGGATGTCGGGACGCAACGGATGCACGATCGACTTCAGCGGCTTGCCGAGACCGGTGCCACCGGGATACGGCAGCGGGTAGTGCTCGCCGTCATTGGTGACGGGACCTTCGCGGCGCCACACCTTGCGCAGGATGTCGACGTACTCGCGCGTGCGCGCCAGCGGCTTCGGAAACGGAACGCCGTACCAGCCCTCGACAACCTGTGGTCCGGAAACCCCGAGACCGAGAATCAAGCGGCCGCCGGACAGATGGTCGATGGTCGCCGCGGTCATCGCCGCGCACGCAGGTGTGCGTCCGGAGAGCTGCATCAGCCCGGTGCCCAGCTTGATGCGTGACGTTCGCGCGCCGATCCAGCACAACGGCGATACAACGTCGGAGCCATAGGCCTCGGCCGTCCACACCGAGTCGAAGCCGGCGTCCTCAGCAGCGAGCACCGAGTCGATCGGATCCGGTGGCGGCTGCGCGCCCCAGTAGCCGAGCATCAGGCCGAGTTTGAGGTCAGCGGTCACGGTTTCTCCGGATGTCGTCGCGCGGAAGTCCAAGGATGCGCTCGCCGATCACGTTACGCAGCACCTGGCTGGTGCCGCCCGCGATGGTCAGTTGCCGGGTCATGAGGAACGCGAGAGCAAGGCGGTCGGAAATACCCTCCTGCACGGCACCGTCGGCACCGGCGAGTTCAAGGGCGTACTCCCGGATGTCCTGGGTGTGATGCATGCCCACGAGCTTGCGCACGCTCGACATCGCGCCCGGGTCGGTGCCGGACAGCTGCCGCAACGTCGCGCGTACGCCGAGCAATGCCTGGGCCTGGCCTTGGCAAAGGAAGCCGCCCAGCTTGTCGTTGACGAGCGCGTCGTCGGTGAGACCAAGCTTTTCCGAGAGAGCAAGCAGATCCTCAACGCTGTTGCCCATCGAGGAGCCCGATGACATCCCGACGCGCTCGTTGGCGAGCGTCGTACGAGCAAGTGGCCAACCCTGGTCGACCTCTCCGACGACGTTCTCGTCGGGGACAAACAGGTCGGTGATGAAGATCTCGTTGAACAACGCATTGCCGGTGAGCTCGCGCAGCGGGCGGATGTCCAATCCCGGTGTCTTCATGTCAACGAGGAAGTACGTGATGCCCTGGTGCTCTTCTGCTTCGGGGTTTGTGCGCGCGAGGCAGATCGCCCAGTGCGCCCGGGTTGCCATCGACGTCCAGACCTTCTGACCGTTCAACAGCCAACCACCGTCGGTGCGCGTGGCCTTGGTGCGTAGCGACGCGAGGTCCGAGCCGGCACCCGGCTCGCTGAACATCTGACACCAGGTGATCTCGCCGCGCAGCGACGGCAGCACGAATCGTTCACGCTGGTCGTCGCTGCCGTGCGCGATGATCGTCGGCACCGCCCACGAACCGATGACAAGGTCCGGCTGCTTCACACCGGCGTTGGCGAACTCCTCGGCGATGACCAGCTGCTCTTCGGCATTCGCGTCGCGTCCCCACGGCTTCGGCCAGTGTGGAACAAGGAACCCGGTAGCCGCGAGTTGCTTGCGTTGTGCGTCTGGTTCGAGACCTGTCACTGACTCGAGCGCCGCACGAACAGCAGCGCGCTCTTCGGCCGCCACATCAACGAGGTCGAGAGTCAGATGCCGGCGTACGCCCCCGCGCGCCAGCTCGACCGCGCGTTGCCGCGCATCGCGCACCGGGCCCATCAGCTGTCGCAACGTCAACGCACGCCGGAGATAGAGGTGTGCGTCGTGCTCCCACGTGAACCCGATGCCGCCATGGATCTGGATGCAGTCCTTCGCGTTGTCGACCGCCGCATTGAGTGCAGTCGACGCGGCAACGGCGACCGCGAGCTCGTGCTCGACGCCGTCGTTGATGGCGCGAGCGGCGTCCCACGCGGCTGCGCGCGCCAACTCGGCCCGGGCGAGCATGTCGGCGCACATGTGCTTGATGGACTGGAACGAGCCGATGGTGCGACCGAACTGTTCGCGCACCTTCGCGTAGGCGACTGCCGCGTCCACAGCCCAGCCAGCGATGCCCGCGGCTTCGGCCGCAGCCAACGTCAATGCCAGGTCGTGCACGCGTTGCGGCGTCAGCCCGTCGAGCGCATCCGCGTCGGCGTTTCCGCCGGTGACCCGACCGATCGCGCGGGTCGGATCCAAACCCTTGACCGGGGTGACGTCGACATCAGAAGCCTTGACCGCGACGTACTGTCCGGCGATCGGCAGCACAAGCAGTTGCGCCGGGCCCGCGCCGATCACTGGCTCGTTCTCGCCCAGACCGACCGCTGCGACGAGGCGGCCCTCGGCCAACTCGGGCAGTAGCGCCTTGGCAACTGCGGAGTCGGCAACCTGCAACAGGCAAAGGCTGGCGAGCGCGGTCGGCCAGAGTGGTTCAGCCGCGAGTTGGTAGCCGAGCTCTTCGACCGCCACGGCGAGATCCTCGACGCGCATGCCGGCGCCGCCGTACTCCTCCGGAACGTGAATGCCGGGGAGCCCGAGCTCCACCAGACCCGCCCAGCCGGCGGGCAGGTCGGCGGCGAGCGTCCCATCGAGGGAAGCGGTGGCGAACCCGCGTGCGACCTCGCGCGCTTTCGACCGCTCGGCCCAGGTGCGGACCGCGTCGCGGAGGGCCAGCTGTTCGGGGGTGATCGCGATCGTCATGAGGAGCAAAAGTAGAACACGTTCTCGTGACCCGCGGCAAGCGCGCACACCTGCGTCGGACGAGAACGCGGTGGGCAGGATGGCCCCGTGACCACGCACGCGGAAGTGCCGACCGCGGCACCGTTCGTGCCGAAGGGCGCCGACCTCGAAACGCTGAAGAAGGCCGCCGCCGACTGCCGCGGCTGTGACCTCTACAAGCAGGCCACGCAGACCGTGTTCGGCGACGGTGCACCGGACGCGCGCATGGTGTTCGTCGGCGAGCAGCCGGGCGACGTCGAGGACCAGCAGGGCAGGCCATTCGTCGGCCCCGCCGGCAAAGTGTTCGACCGGGCTCTCGAAGAGATCGGCATTGACCGCGCCACGACGTACGTCACGAACGCCGTCAAACACTTCTCGTTCACGGGCGGCAATGGCAAGCGCCGCATTCACAAGACCCCCGACACCGTCGCGATCAACGCATGCAAGCCATGGCTCGTCGCAGAACTGACAGTCATCGACCCCGAGGTCGTCGTCGCACTCGGCGCAACAGCAACGCGCGCACTCCTCGGCACAACCGTGAAGGTGATGCGCGACCGCGGCAAGCTCATGCCCTGGCCGCCGCGCGGCCCCCTCGACGAGGCGTCGACGCAAAGCGGTTTCGTGATGGTGACGATCCACCCGTCAGCAGTGCTGCGTGCCGACAACCGCGACGAGGCCTACGCCGGTCTCGTCGCCGACCTGAAGATCGCCGCCGAAGTCCTCGGCTAAGCCGAAGTTGCGGCGGGGTGTCGGGATGCGTCGCGCGGCACAACCGTCGGCGTGCTGGGACCTGCCTTGAAGTCGCGAGTGCAGACGATCATCCTGAGCCGACTCGCGAGGCAGGAGCAGCATGGACAGCCGTGAGGAAGTCCGTCGTCACGTCCAGCGGTTTTTTCCGATCGCCAGCGTCACCGTTACGGCAGTGGTTGGGTTCCAACTCGTCGCGGCGTACTTCCCGCCGTACAGCGGCGGTGCAGCGGCCGGATTCCACGCTCGCCTCGCGTTTCTCGCTTTTCTGTTGAGCCCGTCGCTGGCGCTAGAGATCCTGCTCGCAGTGGCACTGCTCACTGCTGCCGTGTGGGCCGGCGAACCCGGGACGTCCGTACGGCTGCGTCCTGTCCTGGTGTTCGAAGGGCTGGTCGCCGCAGCACTAACGGTTTCGGCGATCGCGGGCCTGCTCGCCTACACGACACAATCGCAAGGTTTCCCACCCGGCCATCAGGTCTGGTACTTGGCCCAACTAACAGCCACGGCACTCATTTCTGCGGTCGTCGCCCGCTGGACGATCCGACTCATCTACGGCCCGACCGACTCATAGCATCGGTTCCAGGTCGGGCGATCTCCGGCGTTTGGTGCCACGCGGCGGCTAACCGAAGCGGCCGGTGATGTAGTCCTCGGTCCGTTTCTCGGACGGGTTCGTGAAGATCTTGTCCGTGGCGTCCATCTCGACGAGCCGACCGGGTTCGCCAGGACCGAAGACCGTGAAGAACGCAGTGACGTCGGAGACGCGCGCGGCCTGTTGCATGTTGTGCGTCACGATGACGACGGTGTAGCTGTCCTTCAGCTGCGCGATGAGGTCTTCGATCGCGAGTGTCGAGATCGGGTCGAGTGCCGAGCATGGCTCGTCCATCAAGATGACCTGCGGCTCGACCGCGATCGCGCGCGCAATACACAGTCGTTGCTGCTGACCGCCGGAGAGCCCGAGGCCTGGCTCGTTCAGCCGGTCACGAACTTCGACCCAGAGGTTCGCCGACTGCAACGCCTTTTCAGCAGCCTCTTGCAATTCCGCGCGCTTGCGTACGCCGGCCAACCGCAACCCCGCGACGACGTTGTCGAAGATGGACATCGTCGGGAACGGGTTCGGCTTCTGGAAGACCATGCCGACGACACGGCGTACTGCGACTGCGTCGATGCCGGGCGCGTAGATGTCCTCGTCGTCGAGCAACACCTTGCCGGTGACCGAAGCGCCCGGGATGACTTCGTGCATACGGTTGAGCGACCGGATGAACGTCGACTTGCCGCAGCCGGACGGGCCGATGAGCGCGGTAACGCTCTTGGGCTCGATGGTGAGAGTGACGTCCTCGACGGCCTTCTTCGACCCGTAGGACGCGGTCAGGTCCTCGACCTCGATGCGCTTGGCCACTCCCGATTCCCCGCCCCTACCTCGTCAGCGCATTGCGCCGAGTGATGAACCGCGCTCCGACGTAGAGCACGATCACGATCGTGATGAGTGTGAATGCGCCAGCCCAGGCGCGGTCGATGGAGGCGCCGTACGCCGATTTCGACTGGTTGTAGACGAACAGCGACAACGCGCTTTGTGGCTCGTGGAACGCGTCGGTATTGATGAAGTTGTTGTCGAACACCGTGAGGATGAGCGGTGCAGTCTCGCCCGTGACGCGAGCAACCGCGAGCATCACGCCTGTGGTGATACCCGCTGACGCCGTCGGGAGGACCACGCGAAGGACGGTCTTCCAGCGGGGAATCCCGAGCGCGTACGACGCCTCGCGCAGCGCGCCGGGTACCAGGAGAAGCATCTCCTCGCTGGAGCGCACGACGATCGGCAGCATCAGAACGGCGAGCGCCATCGCGCCGGCGAACCCGGAGAACCCCTTATGCAATCCCAGCACCCAGAACGCGTAGATGAAGAGGCCCGCGACGATCGAGGGGATGCCGGTCATCACATCGACGAAGAAGCGGATGGTGGTGCGCAACGCCCCGCGGCCGTACTCGGCGATGTAGACAGCGACGAGCAGCCCCAGCGGCACCGAGATCAAGCTGGCGAGACCCACTTGCTCGAGCGTTCCGATGATTGCGTGATACGCCCCGCCGCCGGCTTCGTTGGGCGCGATCCTTGCCATCGAGTGCGTGAGGAAGTTGCCGTTGACGTGCTTGGCGCCCTTCGAGATGACGAAGTACAGGACGAGCACGAGCGGGATCACAGCGGCGACGAAGCAGGCGGTGACGAACACCTTCGCGAACGCGTCGGCCACCCGACGTCCGGTCGCCGGACGAAGCTCGGCCAACGGCGTCATGCCGCGGACGCGGACGTCAGTGAGGCTTGTCATGCCATTGCCGCGCGTTCGGTCTTGCCACTGCGGTAGATGACCGCGCGCGCTCCGAGGTTCACGACAAGCGTGATCGCAAACAGCACGAGGCCACTCGCGATGAGCGCGGGAAGTCCGACGCTGCCGGCCTCACCGAATGTGGTGGCGATGTTGGCCGCAATCGTGTTGCCGCCCGACTCGAGGATGTGTGGGCTCACCGTGTACGACGTGCTCAGCACGAGGGCCACCGCGATCGTCTCGCCGAGTGCCCGGCCAAGCCCGAGCATGATCGCGCCGACGATGCCGGAACGACTCGGCGGGAAGACGGCCGTGCGCACAACTTCCAGCTTCGTCGCCCCAAGCGCCAGCGCTGCTTCCTTGTGCGAGGGGTCCGCCTGCCGCAGCACTTCACGGCTGATCGCCGCGATGATCGGCAGAATCATGATCGCGAGCACGATGCTTGCCGCAAAGATGCTGCCAGCGGGTGCGTCGAGAGCACCGGAGGACGCCGCGAACAGTGGGAACCAACCGAGCACGCTGTTCAACGCCTGCTGTACGCCGACGAGGTGCGGCACCAGGAAGGCGAGACCCCACAAGCCGTAAACCACGCTCGGTATAGCGGCGAGCATGTCGGTCACGTAACCGAGCACCCGCGAGAGTCGGCGCGGTGCGTACTCGGTGATGTACACGGCGACGCCAAGAGCGACGGGCACGGCCATGAAAAGCGCCACCAGGCTCGAGAGCACGGTGCCGTAGGCCAGCGCGAGGATCCCGAAGCGTTGGCTGCCGTCGGGGTCCCACTCTTTCGTGGTGAAGAAGTTGGCTTTGTCCTTACCGAAGGCGGGCCACGCCTTCCAGATGAGGAACACCGCAATGGCAACGAGCAATCCGAGTACGGCGATGCCGGCAGCGCGCGAGATGCCCGCAAAGACCATGTCGCCGCGCTTGCTGGACGTGCCGGATAAATGCTCCGACCGCCGGGCGGGACTCGCCAGGCGGTCGGAGCCCTTGTCGGGGTTAGGAGACTGCGGCAATCGAGGCCTTCACCTTGCCGGCCAGCGCGGACGGCAACGATGCGAAGCCGAGCGTCTTGGCTTGCGACTGGCCGTCGGCGACTGCGTAGGTCAGGTAACCCTTGAGCGCAGCCACATTCTTGAATGCAGTTGGGTACTTGGTGCAGACGATCACGTAGCTCACCGTGGAGATCGGGTACGCCGACGGATCGGTCGGGTTGAAGTTGAGTTTCTGGGTGAGGTCGTTCGACGCCGCCGGGGCGTCGGTCGCGGTGGCCAGGGCCGTGCTGACGGCATCCGGCGAGAGTGCGACGTACTTGCCCGCACCGTTCTTCACCGCGGCCAGCTTCAGTTTCTTCTGTTCGGCGAAGGCTTCCTCGACGTAGGTGATGCCGCCGGAGGTCTGCGCGACCGCGGCCGCCACACCAGCGCTTTGCGGCTTTCCGGTGCCGACCGGGAAGTTGGCCTTCTTGTCATCGCCAAGAGTCCAACCGGGGACGTTGGCCTTCAGATATTTCTTGAACACCGACGTCGTACCGGAGTCGTCGCCGCGTACGAAGACGCGGATCGTCGTACTCGGCAGACTCACACCGGGGTTGTCGGCCGCGATCTCAGCGGCATTCCACGTCTTCGCCTTGCCGGTGAAAATGGCGGCGATGCTCGGCGCAGACAGCTGCAGGCTGTCGACGCCACTCAGGTTGAAGGTGACACCGACACCGCCAGCAGTCACTGGCAGGTGGATGGCTTTGCTACCACAGCGCTGGTCGGCCTTGGTCTGCTCTTCGGGCTTCATCGTGACGTCAGAACCTGCGTAGTCGATCGTGCCGTTGCCGAACTGCTGGATGCCAGCACCCGAACCGACCGCCTGATAGGTGACCTGTACGCCGGAACACTCGCCGCCGTACCCCTTGATCCACGATTGCTCCATCGGGTCCTGGAATGACGAGCCAGCACCCTTGAGCGAGCCGGACGGGCAGTTGCTGTTCGAGCCACTGGGCGAGCTGGCGCCGTTGTCGCTCCCGCAGCCGGCGAGCACGACCACTGCAGCGGCAGCCCCCACCATGGCGCCGGTCCGAGTGAACCTCACGTCTTAGTTCCTCCTGCGTCATTGCGCCCCGGCCTCTTACCGGGTGCGTCAAGGCGCACGGTAGGAACGCGAACTGTCGTGATGGCCGCGCCGACGTGAACGGGAGATGAACCGGAGCAGAAGTCACAACTATCAAGCGGTTGCATTCGCCACATTCGAGGCATCCGGCATCTCACCGGTTACGAGATAAATGACGCTACGGGCCACCGAGACCGCGTGGTCGGCAAAGCGTTCGTAGTAGCGGCCGATGAGAACAACGTCGATTGCTGACTCGACACCGGACTCCCAGCCGCCGCTGAGAATCTTGCGGAAGAGCTTCTCGTGTAAGTCGTCCATCACATCGTCGTCCCGCTCGAGCTCGCGCGCGCTCTCCACATCGCGGGACGCGACCACGCCACCGACCTTCGCCACAATGCGCTGCGCCACTTGACCCATCTCGAGCACAACCGGGCGCAACGAGGCCGGCACGGCGGATGCGGGGTAACGACGCCGCGCGACTCCTGCCACATGTTCGGCGTAGTCACCGGCGCGCTCGAGGTCTGACACCATCCGCAGCGAAGTCACGAGCATGCGCAGGTCGCTGGCAACAGGCTGCTGTCGAGCGAGCAAGTCGAACGCCCGGCGCTCGATGTCGAGTCGCAGTGCATCGACATTGTCATCGTTGGCAATCACCTGGTCGGCGAGCTGGACATCGGCGTCGATCAAGGCCTGGGTTGCCCGCCCTACCGCTCCACCGACGAGCCGGGTCATCTCGACGAGAGAGTCGGTAACTCCCTCGAGATCCTCGTGGTAGGCGTCGCGCATAGGTGGCAGGTTACGCGTGGAGTCGGCCCGACCACGACGTGCTGAGTGACGTAGCGGAGGACGCTCGATGAACAGTTGGCAAACTGCGTCGCATCGACGCGAACGGCCGATTGTTGCCCGCCGCGGCTGACCTAGCATCGACCTTGTGGCGCCTCTCGTCGCCGCCCTGCTGGGCCTGGCCTGCGGGGCGCTCGCTGTGCTCATCTGGCAGCGGTTCACGCGGCGCACCGGGACTGCCGAGCCACGCCCAGCCACGGTCCCACGGTCACGCATTCCGGAGGCGGTCATCGCCGAACTCTCGGTCGGCGCGCTCGCGCTCGACGAGAGCGACGGAGTGCTCCTGGTCAACCGCCCGGCCTACGCACTCGGCGTCATCCGTAGCAACTCAACACTTGCACCTGAATTGCGTCGGCTCGTCCGTCAGGTGCGCAGGGACGGCGTACGCCGCGAACTTCAGCTCGCGCTCCCTGGGAACGACCTTGCGCAGCGACCGGTTCCTCTGTTGGTCCACGCATTCTCGCTTGGCGGAAGTGATGTCGCCGTACTCGCGGAGGACATCACCGAGGTCGAGCGCGTCGAAAGTGTGCGCCGTGACTTCGTCGCGAATGTCGGTCACGAGATCAAGACGCCGGTGGGGGCGATAGCGCTGCTCGCGGAAGCAGCCCTCGACGCCGAGGACGATCGCGAAGCTGTTCAGCGGTTTCTTGTCCGCGTGCAACATGAAGCCGGTCGCCTGTCGCGTCTCGTGCAGGAGCTGGTCGAACTGTCGCGCTTGCAGGGCGGTGAGCCGCTCCCCGAGCTCACCTCGATCTCGGTCAACATGGCCGTGGAGGAAGCCGTGGACCGGGTGAGAGCAGCGGCGGATGCGCGCGGCATCACGATCGTGCACGGCGGCGATCTCGACGTAACTGCCGTCGGAAACCACAACCAGCTCGTGACCGCGGTGCGGAACCTACTCGAAAACGCAATTGCCTACAGCGAGCCGCACACCAGTGTTGCGGTGGGCGTACACGACCGGATGGAGAGCATCGACATCGCGGTGAAAGACGAAGGGATCGGGATCGACCAGGCGGATCTGGGCCGCATCTTCGAACGCTTCTACCGAGCCGACCCGGCACGATCCCGGGAAACCGGAGGCACCGGGCTGGGCCTCGCCATCGTCAAGCACATCGTCGGCAACCACGGCGGTGAAGTGACGGTGTCCAGCCGGCCCGATGCGGGATCGACGTTCACCATCCGCCTACCAGCCCCGGTCGCCGAGCCGACTGAGCTAGCCCGACCGACCCAGGAGGTCACCACGTGACGAGAGTTCTCGTCGTGGAGGACGAGGAGTCGTTCTCCGAAGCCCTGAGCTATCTGTTGCGCAAAGAGGGGTTCGATGTCGCGGTCGCGGCCACCGGCCCCGATGCACTTGCCGAGTTCGATCGCAACGGGGCTGACCTCGTACTGCTCGACCTGATGCTCCCCGGCTTGTCCGGCATCGAGGTCTGTCAGAAACTACGGCAGACATCCGCGGTGCCGGTCATCATGCTCACCGCGAAAGACAGCGAGATCGACAAGGTCGTCGGGCTCGAGATCGGTGCTGACGACTACATGACCAAGCCGTTCTCCACACGCGAGCTGGTTGCCCGGATCCGCGCCGTCCTTCGCCGGCAGGGCGACAGCACGGACACCCTCGCAACGATGATTCTCGAGGCAGGTCCGGTCCGGATGGACATCGAACGGCACGTCGTCGCCGTCGGCGGTGAGCAGATATCACTGCCGCTCAAGGAGTTCGAGCTGTTGGAGCTGCTGCTGCGCAATGCCGGACGCGTGCTCACTCGTGGACAGCTCATCGACCGGGTCTGGGGCGCCGATTACGTGGGTGACACCAAGACCCTCGACGTCCACGTGAAGCGGCTGCGCGCCAAGATCGAACCCGAGCCATCCACCCCGCGCCACCTCGTGACCGTTCGCGGTGTGGGTTACAAGTTCGAGCCCTGAGGCTGTGCAACACAGCGGCAGGTTCACCAAGCCGACGTGTAGAAGCCGCCCAATCGAAACCTCGCGGGTTCATGCTGCTGGCATGAATTGCCGGGCTGTTTGCGATGACGCGCTGACGTTGCCAACCGCTTTGGTGGGCGAGGAAGTGGACCGGCTGCGTCCCGCCCTGCTTACCTACGTACGACAAGCAGGCGGCCCGATCGTCAGCCTCGATGCAACAGACGTGGAACTCATTTCTTCATCCGGCCTCGGGCTGCTCGTGGCCGCCGCGCTAGTGGCGCAAGAGCACGGCCGGCGGCTTCAGGTACGCCGGTGCAGCGAGTTGTTCCGCGAGTCGATCGCGCTGACCGGGCTGGCTAAGCACCTGGACATCGCGGCCTAGGTCTACACCGGGGGATCAAGCCGGAACGACGATCGGGTCGAACCGCTCCAGCTCGACCAGCCGCGGACTGCCGTTCGCGGCCATGTGCAACACCCACCAGCCACCTTTGCGTACCGAGGTGTCCGCGGGCGCCTCGTGGCCAAGTGACGAGCAGCCGCGGGCGAGCAGATCGGGGATCGTCTTGCCCTGGCTACACACTGCGGTGGGATCCCGTGAGCAGACGATGTCGAGGAAACGTTCGAGAGCTGCATCGGGCTGCGCGAGATAGCCCGTCTCGGAGAACAACGGGTCGGTCTCGACGTGGATCTCACGCGCAGCGGCGTACGGCTCGACAGTGTCCAGACAGCGCAGCACGTCCGACGAAACCACACGGCGGACGTCGTACGCCGCCAGCACGTCAATCAGCGCCTCGGCCTGCCGGCGTCCCAACTCGTCGAGCGGGCGATCGTGGTCGTCGCCATCCCAGCTCGATCGCTCACCCGCACTCGCATGGCGTAACAGGACGCACGCCCAGGTCGGCGACATGTCACGCAGGAAGGTGTCGAGCACTTCCCGGTCGCGGTCGGGCAAGAGCAGGCTCTGCGCTTCGTTGGGTGGCAGCCAGCGGATCTCGTCGACCTCGTCGTTAGGTGCGAACTCCCCGTCGACGGCGCGCAGGGCCCAGTAGCGCACGCGCTTGGGCTGGCCATCCTTCGTGTAACGGATCTCCCCAAGTGCACGTCCGACAACGACGCGATAGCCGGTCTCTTCCTTCACCTCGCGAATGGCTCCGAGCAGCGGATGCTCGCCGGAAAGCAACTTGCCCTTGGGGAGTGACCAGTCGTCGTACTTCGGCCGGTGAATCACAGCCACCTCGACGCCCGCCCGGTTGTCGGCCGGTCGCCAGACGACGCCGCCAGCCGCCTCGACCAGGCGCCCGGCTGAGGACATCAGGTGAGCCAGTCGCGGTTGCGACGACGGGAGATGTCCGGCCAGATGGCCTCGAACTCTGCCCGCGCAGCGGACGCGCGTTGCTCCTCTACGGCATGCATGATCCCGAGGGTGAAGCCTGACGAGCGACCGCTGGACGACTGCGCGATGCGGCGCAGAACGTCCTGGGCCGTAATCGCGTCCTGGTGTTCACCGAGGACCTCTTGGACCCGCTCAACCTGCTGGGCGAAGCGCACTGCAGGTTTGCCGAAGGCAGGCGCAACAGCCTCCGCTGTGTAGCGGCAACGCTTCGCCTGGATACGCACCTGGTGATAGTCCCGCTCAGCCCCGGTCTTGTGCACGTGCGCCACGCCGGAGTTGAGCTTTCGCCACGCGCGGCGTACGTCATCCGGTAGGGCATCTCGGGCACGTTGGCTGGCGCTACGGGTGGTGGTTGGCTTCCACGCCGCGTCGACCAACCGCTCGAGCAGGCTGATGTAGCGGTCGTCGTCCAGGATGTTGTCGATCTCCGCGACGGCGGCTGCCAGCGTCCCTCCGATGTGTTGTTGCAACCGCGCCCGCACCGGACCGATGACCATCGGGTCAGGCAGCTGGTCAATTGAAGAGGTGAGGCGGGCAAGAAGTACTTCGGCGTCACGTGCGGCGCCCATGCTGCTGGCCAGCCAGCGCAGTTCAGCCCGCAAGCTCTCCGCCCACTCCTCGTCGACGTACGGGCGAAAGACCCGCAGAGCACTGCGCAGCCGACGGCACGCGACGCGCAGTTGGTGGACGGCGTCGTCCCCGCCGAGCCGGAAGCGCACATCCTCGGCGAGCAGCTTTCGAACGTTGGTGCGCAGGTAGCCGGTCAGCACCGCCGAGACCGAGGCATCTGGATCGATGGTTTCTGGCAGCGGCGGATCCGGCGGTGCGGTGGCGCGGGCACCCAGTGCGCGCACCAGCTTGGGCATGAATTCGCCGCCAACCGCGCCAGCTTCGCTCAACAACGTGGCGACGTCAGCTAATAGCTGCTCACCACCGCCTTTGTCTTCGATCTCGATCTCCCGAAAACCCGCGGAGACCCGGCCAACGCCTTCGACCGTGACCGAGTCGTCAACGAGCTCGGCGAGCGCCGATCCTGTCTCGTCGCGGAGAAGACGGCGAGTGCGGTCGGTGACCAACGTCGCGGCTGGAAGCAGTGCGGCGAAACGGACGTACGCCGTGACTGCACGACGCAGCTGGTCGGGGATCTCGTCGTCGCCGGCAACCTGGATCTCGTCTCGCGCGCCGCCGTTCGATGTGGTCAATGGCAGCTTGAGGTGCCAGCCGTCGTCATCGCCTCCCGTGCGTCGGCGCAGAGTTATGCCTTCGCGCGCCAAGCGCAGATCAGCCGAGTCGTAGTAGGTCGCGACCAGATGAAGCTTTTCTGGTGCGTCGATGGTGGCGACCCCGTCGATGCGACCTTCCAGATCAGGTAGGACCAGGTCGCGGCTAGCGCGAAACTTCCGTTCGACCTCCCTCACAGGACATGCACCGTGGGCGACGCTATGGCCAATGCATCGAGGTCAGGGACTTGTCCATGCCCGGCGATGAGCAACTCCTGGTAGTCGTGGAGCGCGTTGCCGTCCTCATCCGTCTTTCGCCGGCTCCAGGTGCACGTGCCGTCGAGCGTCCAACAGGCGATGCGGTCCGAGATCGCCAGGTCGAGGAGTCGGCTCAACCGTTCGCGCGCAGCGTCTTCGGTTACGCGCACCATGGCTTCGACGCGCCGGTCCAGGTTGCGGTGCATCGCGTCCGCGCTGCCGATCCACACCTCTTCATCGCCTGCGTTCGCAAAGCGCACCAGCCGGGAGTGCTCGAGAAAGCGACCGAGGATGCTGCGCACGCGAATCTTCTCGGACAGTCCCGGAACACCCGGTCGCAACGCACACATGCCACGGACAACGAGATCCACCTCGACGCCCGCCTGCGCTGCGACGTACAACGCATCGATGACCTCTTCGTCGACCAGGGCGTTGAACTTCATCGTGATGTGCGCCGGTCGGCCCTTGATCGCATGCTTGCGCTCACGGTTGATTAGAGCGAGCAAACCGGAGCGCAGGGTGTCTGGAGCGACGAGCAGATCTGCGTAGTCACGGTGCCGCGTGTAGCCAGACAGGTGGTTGAAGAGGTTGGCCACGTCTTCGGTCAGTACCGGGTCTGCCGAGAGCAACCCGACGTCTTCGTAGATGCGCGCGGTCTTGGGGTTGTAGTTGCCGGTGCCAACGTGCACGTATCGACGCAGGGTGCCGTCATCCTCTTGACGTACGACGAGGCAGAGCTTGCAGTGCGTCTTCAGGCCGACGATCCCGTAGACGACGTGGCAGCCAGCCTGCTCGAGTTGACGCGCCCAGCGGATGTTGGCCTTCTCATCGAAGCGTGCCTTGAGTTCGACGAGGACCAGCACTTGCTTGCCTGCCTCGGCTGCGTCGATCAATGCGTCCACCACCGGCGAGTCACCGCTCGTGCGGTAGAGCGTCTGCTTGATGGCAAGGACGTTCGGGTCAGCAGCGGCCTGTTCGACGAACGCCTGGACCGACGTCGCGAACGACTCATAGGGGTGATGGACGACGACGTCCCCCTGGCGCAGGGCGGTGAAGACGTTCGCCGCCTTGCCCTCCTCGTCGCGCAGCGGTTCAGGCGTGGCCGGCACGAAACCCGGCCACCGCAACTCAGGCCGTTCGAGGTCTGCCAGCGGGAACAACCCAGCGAGGGCCAGCGGTCGCGGTAGCCGCAGTACGTCGTCCTTCGTCACCCCGAGCTCGCGCATCAACAACTCGAGCACGCGCTTGCTCATGCCTTCTTCGACTTCGAGCCGAACCGGTACGCCGAAGCGGCGGCGCTGCAGCTCTTGTTCCAGGGCATCAAGCAGGTTCTCGACCTCGTCCGAGTCAACTTCGAGATCCTCGTTGCGCGTAACCCGGAAGCAATAGGTCTCGACAATCTCCAGGCCAGGGAAGAGCTCAGGAAGCTGCGCGGAGATGACATCCTCGAGAGGGACGTAGCGCCCATTACCTACCGGCACGAAACGCGGCAGCAACGGCGGGACCTTCACTCTCGCGAAGTGCTCGCGACCGTTGTCAGGGTCACGCACGACAACCGCGAGGTTCAACGACAACCCGGAGATATAAGGAAACGGGTGCGCCGGGTCGACGGCCAACGGGGTCAACACCGGATAGACGCGATCGGTGAACAGCTTGCGCAAGCTCTTGCGTTCCTTCTTGTCCAGGTCCGCCCAACTAGCGATCGTCACGCCGGCTGCCTCGAGCTCGGGACGAATGTGCTCGTGGTAAAGCTCGACCTGGCGACCCATGAGCTCGCGCGTGCGCTCCATGATCAGTTGCAGCTGCTCCCGGAGTTCTAATCCGCTCGGTGCCACGACAGCGATGCCTGTCGCCAACCGACGCCGTAAGCCGGCGACACGGACCATGAAGAACTCGTCGAGGTTGCTCGAGAAGATCGCCAGAAAGCGCAGGCGTTCGAGCAAGGGAATGTTTTCGTCTGCTGCGAGATCAAGGACCCGGGCGTTGAAGTCGAGCCAGCTCGCTTCCCTGTCCAGGAAGCGGTCCGGTGGGAGCTCCGCCGCTTCGATGGCCGCCGCGTGCGCCTCGGCTGCCAGTCGTTCGGTTTCGGCCTCGGCGAGCTCCTCGGCCAGCTCATCGGCGTAGCTCGGCGCCTCCGGGACGCTCGAACTGTCCGCGCCCACGCTCACGGCGGTCAACGCGCTGCTCTCGGCCGCCGGCTCCATACCCTTGAGGATCCCTCTTGTTCACGGTTGCGCGCTAGCCGTCACCTGAAGATCGCGTGACGGAGGCCGGCTGACGCGCTTACGTGGGGCGTGAGCGCTCGAGCAGCCGACCGCGGGCATGCCGCTCGATCAGCGTTGGAAGGAACTGCGTGATCCGCGCCGTCGCCAACGCGGAATGTGCCTCGCGGACGTACTGCCTGACGAGGTCGTGAGACACGTGCTCGGAGAAGTCGTCGACAAGCCGCTGCTCGACGCGGGAGACCTGTACCTCGATCTCGTCCCGCGAGACCCGGTTCATGGGGTCGCTAGTGATGGGCATGGCGAAAGAGTCCCCATCCGCGACCCGACGCGCCAGTCCGTTCACCGACTGTTCATGTCGATCACGGTTCCGGGTGGCGGGCGTCGTACTTCAAGAACTTCGGTACGGCGAGCAGGCACAGCGCCAACCCGCCGAGGCAGGCCAGGCCGCCGCTGACAACGGAGATCGTCGGAGTGAAAGCCGTCGCCACTGCACCCGACTCGAGGTCACCGAGCCGGGGCCCGCCCGCGACGACGACGATGAAGATCCCCGAGAGTCGGCCTTGCATCTGGTCGGGTGCCGCGACCTGAAGGATCGTCGACCGGAAGATCGCACTCACCGCGTCGGATGCGCCGGCCGCAGCGAGGAAGACCAGCCCGAGCCACAGCTGGTGCACGAGACCGAACAGCGCAATCGAGCCACCCCATGCAGCAATAGCGACCGAGATCGCAACGCCCTGACGACGCACCCGACCCACCCAGCCGCCGGACACCGCGACGAGGAGCGAGCCGACTGCGGGAGCTGCGTAGAGATAGCCAGCGGTCGCCGCGCCTCCGTGAAACTGCGACAACGCCAGCGCGGGAAACAGCGCCCTAGGCATCCCGAACACCATCGCGTTGATGTCGACGACAAACGTCATGAGCAGGTTCTTGCGTCCACGCAGGAACCGCAGCCCTTCGACGACGGACGCAAGGCCAGCCTTCGGACTGTGCTGGCTGGGCGGCAGCGACGGCAGCCCCTTGAAGACCGCGATGTAGGCGATGACGAACGTCAGCACGTCGATGCCGTATGCCCACGAGTAGCCCAAGGTGCCGATGATGAGTCCGGCGATCAGCGGGCCGAGCACGATGCCGAGGCTGAAGACCCCCATGAACAACGTGTTGGCGGAGGCGATGTTCTTGCGTCCGATGATCTGCGGCAGGATCGCGCGCCGAGCGGGATAGTCGAGGGCGAAGAACGACGACTGCACGGCAACGCAGAGGTAGAGCAGCCACAGGCGGTTAGATCCAAGCGCCGCTTGCGTCAGCAGAACGACGCTGACCATCCCGGAGCCGATCGAGGTGTAGAGCAACATCGTGCGCCGGTTGACGGCGTCGGCGATCGCTCCGCCGTACAACCCGAGCACGATGAGCGGCACAAGCGCAGCAAGGCCGACGAGGCCAACCTTGAACGACGAATGCGAGATCGAATAGATCTGCAGCGGTACGGCGACCTGTGTGACCTGCGCGCCGACGACGGAGACGGCTTGGCCGATGAACACATAGCGGAACGCCCGCGACTCCCGAAACGGCGTTATGTCAGTGGCGAGCCGACTGACGAGTGAACGTCGCCCTTCGGGGGCGGACGCGACTTCCGGTTCGCTCAAGGTGAGAGCCGTTCGATGTCCCATCCGTTGGCGCCACGCAGGTAACGCAACCTGTCGTGCAACCGGTCCTCGCGGCCCTGCCAGAACTCGACGGTTCCCGGTACGACGCGAAAACCACCCCAGAAGTCCGGCAACGGGACCTCGTCCGGAAAGCGTCGCTCGATCTCCGCCCGCCGTTCTTCCAACCACGCACGCGACGGGATGACTTCGGATTGCCGGCTGGCCCAGGCACCGACTTGTGCGCCGCGCGGACGGGTGGCGAAGTACGCCGCCGCTTGATCGCGGCTGACCTCCTCGACCGTGCCGAGCACAACGACCTGACGCTGCAGGTAGAACCAGGGAAAGACGAGCGAGGCGGCCGGGTTGTCGGCGATCTCGCGGGCCTTGCGCGAGAAGCGATTGGTGTAGAAGACGAAGCCCCCAGGCGCGGGCTCGGCGCCGTACTCCTTCAGCAGCACATGCCGGGCGCTCGGCCGGCCATCGGCGTCGGCGGTGGACACGACCATCGCATTGGGTTCGTGCAGGTCGGCGGCCGAAGCATCGGCGAGCCACAGGGCGAACTGCGTGTAGGGGTCCTCGGCCAGCTCGCCCTCGGTCAGTCCCGCTTCGCGGTACTCGCGCCGCAGCGCAGCCAGCCGATCGGGATCCATGGATTCTTTAGTAGCACGTCCGCCCTTCTAGGCTGTGGGCATGGCTGACTTCGTGCCCGGGCTGGAAGGCGTCATCGCGTTCGAGACCGAGATCGCTGAACCCGACCGTGAAGGCGGCGCGCTGCGCTATCGCGGCGTCGACATCGAGGAGCTCGTTGGCCGGGTGAGCTTCGGCAACGTCTGGGGCCTGCTGGTCGACGGCCGCTTCAACCCGGGGCTGCCGCCGGCGGAACCGTTCCCCGTGCCGGTGCACTCCGGCGACATCCGGGTCGACGTCCAAAGCGCGATCGCGATGCTCGCCCCGCAGTGGGGTCTGCAGCAGCTGCTGGACATCGATGACGCCCAGGCTCGCGACGACCTGGCTCGCGTGTCGGTGACCGGGTTGTCGTTCGTGGCCCAGTCGGCCCGCGGCATCGGCCTGCCGATGGTTCCGCAGGCGCGCATCGACGAGTGCAAGACGATCGTCGAGCGGTTCATGGTGCGGTGGCGCGGCGACCCTGATCCGGCGCACGTCAAGGCCGTGGACGCCTACTTCGTATCCGCCGCAGAGCACGGCATGAACGCCTCGACTTTCACTGCGCGCGTCATTGCGTCGACCGGTGCGGATGTTGCCGCGGCGTTGTCCGGCGCCGTTGGCGCGTTGTCCGGCCCGCTGCACGGCGGTGCTCCGGCGCGGGTGCTGAAGATGCTCGACGAGGTTGCTGCCGAAGGTGACGCGGAGCGCTACGTGAAGCGGCTGCTCGACTCCAAGCAGCGGTTGATGGGCTTCGGGCACCGCGTCTACCGTGCCGAGGACCCGCGCGCTCGCGTTCTTCGTCGTACGGCGAAGGAGCTCAACTCGCCGCGCGTCGAGGTGGCCGACGCGTTGGAGAAGGCCGCATTGGCCGAGCTGGCTGCGCGTTACCCCGACCGCGTGCTCGCGACCAACGTCGAGTTTTGGTCCGCGGTGGTGCTCGACTACGCGCAGGTGCCCCCACACATGTTCACCTCGATGTTCGCCTGCGCTCGGACAGCGGGCTGGAGCGCGCACATCCTCGAGCAGAAACGGACTGGTCGTCTGATCCGGCCGAGCGCGCGCTACGTCGGCCCGGCGTCGCGGTCCTACAAGGACGTCGAGGGCGGAGACCAGATCTAGGTGGCCGACCCGACAACAATCACGATTCCCAACGACCTCAAGCCGGCCGACGGGCGCTTCGGGTCCGGACCCTCGAAGGTCCGCCCCGAGCAGGTTGCTGCACTGCAGAGCGTCGCAACGACACTGCTCGGTACGTCGCACCGGCAGGCCCCGGTCCGCGACGTCGTACGTCGGGTGCGTCAGGGTGTGGCCGCGTTGCTTTCCCTGCCCGACGGTTTCGAGGTGCTGCTTGGCAACGGCGGGACGACAGCGTTCTGGGATGTCGCGACGTTCTCGCTGATCCGGGAGCGCTCACAGCACCTGTCATTCGGCGAGTTCTCCGCGAAGTTCGCCGCCGCCGCCGCTGCCGCGCCGTTCCTCGGTGAACCGACAGTCATCAAGGCGCCGCCGGGGAGCTACGCAACGCCGTCCGCCGAGACCGGCGTGGATGTGTATGCGTTGACCCACAACGAGACCTCGACCGGCGTGATGATGCCGCTGCGCCGGGTGCCGGAAGCCGACGCCGACTCGCTCGTGTTGGTCGACGCGACCTCTGGCGCCGGTGGACTGCCGGTCGACATCACCCAGACCGACGTCTATTACTTCGCGCCGCAGAAGTCGTTCGCGTCCGACGGTGGGCTGTGGCTCGCGGTGGTCTCTCCTGCAGCGCTGCAGCGCATCGCCGAGATCCGGAGCAGTGACCGCTGGATCCCGGCGTTCCTCGACCTGTCGACCGCGGTCGAACAGTCGCGGCTGGAGCAGACCTACAACACTCCCGCGCTCGCGACCCTCGTGATGCTCGCCGAGCAGCTGGACTGGATGAACGGACACGGCGGGCTCGACTGGTGCGTCAGTCGCACGGCCGACTCGGCTGGTCGTCTCTACGGGTGGGCGGACAAGACGCCGTACGCCTCACCCTTCGTCGAAGATCCGGACGCGCGGTCCCTCGTCGTCGGGACCATCGACTTCGACCCGTCCATCGACTATGCGGTGCTGGCGAAGACGCTGCGCGCTAATGGCATCGTCGATGTCGAGCCCTACCGCAAGCTCGGCCGCAACCAGCTGCGCATCGCGATGTTCCCAGCGATCGACCCGTCCGACGTCGAGGCGCTGACGGCCTGCATCGACTATGTGGTTGAACGACTGGCCTGACGAAACACCTGGGGGGTTGGAATGTCCGAGTACACGCTGGTGATCAGCGACATCGAGGTTTCCCGGTATCGCTTCATGGCCGAACGCGCGCAGGCCCTCGAGGCCGACCACTGGACGGCGGCGGGCATCGTGCCGGGCGCGACCGTCGCCGACATCGGCTGCGGACCGGCGGCCATGTCGGTTGTCATCGCCGGGATCGTCGGTGACAGCGGTCGTGTCATCGCGGTCGAACGTGACCCGGCGTCGTTCGCGCAGGCACAGCAACTCGTCGGCTCGTCCGGAGTCACCAACGTTGACCTGCGGCAAGGCGACGCCACGGCAACCGGCATCGACCCGGCGAGTGTCGACGTCGTGATGATGCGGCACGTCCTCGCGCACAACGGCGGGCATGAGCAAGACATCGTCAACCACCTCGTCTCACTCGTGAAGCCGGGCGGCACGGTCTACCTCGTCGACGTCGACCTCACCGCCCTCCGGATCCGCGGCATACCCGACGAGCTCGGCGACCTCAATGAGGCCTACTCGCGTTTCCATACCCAGCGCGGCAACGATCCGATGGTCGGCCTGCGACTCGGTGAGCTGCTGACGACTGCTGGTCTCGCTGACGTGCAGCACATCGGGCTCTACGCGATCACGCCTGCGCCACCGGGCATCCGACCGCCCGCCTGGGCTGCGCGCGACACGATGGTCGCCGAGGGTGTGGTGACGGAGGCGGACGTGGCGCGCTGGGGCGCCGGCTTCGACCGCATGGATCAATCCGTCGAGCGTCCGACGATGTTCTTTCCCGGCTTCATCGGCGTCGGGCGGAAGCCCGCCTGACCCACACGCGTGCGGTCACGCCGACCAACACGATCAGTGCAACGAGACCAGCGATAAGAACCGTCCAGGGCCGGCTGCTGTCGTCGCCGGGGGCGGGAATGGTGAGGACCGGGTGAGGTACGGGTGTTGCTGGTGGCACCGGCGGCAGGCTGACGGAGTAGACCGGCGTACGCGTCCCCTCGCTGACGATGACGGCCTTCGCACCGTCGATGGTGATGCCTTCGCCCTGCGGTTGGTCCGGCAACGCGATCAGCTTCGGCCGCGCGGCTAGCGCAGCAACGACGTTGCCGCGGCGCAACGCCCACTCGTATGCGTCGGTGTAAGTGCGCAGCACCAGTCGGCCACCGTCTTGGGAGATCGCCCCACCGGTGATGGCGAGTTGGCGGGGTCCGCTGATGATGCCGGGGACGACCAGCGTCGCGACCGTGGTCAGCTGCTGCAGGCTGCCCGCTTTCGACGTCGCTGGTACGGCGTACACCGTGGACGTGCCGGTCAACGACTTGGTGACGATGAACGCGCGATGGGTGAGCGGGTCGACGAGGAGCGCCTCCGCATCGTGTCTGCCATCGGGGTAGCGAAGCCGCCAGACCTCGGGGCGTGCCGTGGTGTGTTCGGTTGACTTGCGACCGTGCGGCACGTTCGGCTCGTCGACGCGGTAGATCGTTACTTCCGTACGGCGTAACCGGTTGTCGCCGATGTCAGCAATCCAGACCGACGCGATGCCGCGCGCGTCACGGGCGACCGCGATGTCTTCCCAGTCGACATTGCGTGCACCGGGCACGGCGTACACCGCGCGGGTTGCGCCCGTACGCCGATCGAGGGCGAAGAAGCGAGCGCGGTCGCCACTGTCGTT
The DNA here is from genome assembly GCA_033851265.1 of Frankiales bacterium. Classification (GTDB taxonomy): domain Bacteria; phylum Actinomycetota; class Actinomycetes; order JAWWOW01; family JAWWOW01; genus JAWWOW01. Next base: position 27,837 of record JAWWOW010000003.1, on the reverse strand, counting down.
GTGCACGTAGTAGACGTCACCGGAGCGAAGGCCGCGCGCAATGCCACTCGCCTCGTCGATCTGCGGGTTCTGCAGATGGAACAACACGGCAGCGAGGAGGACGAGGACGGCAGGCATCGGTACCAGCCTGCCAGCGTGGGAGCCTGGCGCGCTGACCCATCGGGGCTAGTGTCGGCGGCTGCCGATTTCGACAGGGGCGATCAATGGCGATCACGTGCCAGCACTGCGGGACGCAGACCGACGACGACACCCGGGTCATGTGTCCCAGCTGTCGTCGGCGGATGCGTCCCGCTGGCGAGCTACCGCAGGCAACCGCTGCCGCTTCCGAGATCCCGGCTGTCGTCGCCCCTTCGCCGTCACCCTGGGCGCCACCAGTTCCGCCGCCATCGCCCTGGGGGCAGCCCGCTCTGCCGTCAGGGTCGCGGCTGTCCGAGATCCCCGTTCGGCCGCACGTGTTGTTCGACCGCGCTGCGACCGAACACGTCTCGCGGCTCACGGTCGGCTTCCGATTCATCCTCGCGATCCCGCACCTGATCGTCAGCTACCTACTCAGTTTGGTCGCCAACATTCTCGGAATCGTGGTGTGGTTCGCCGCGTTGTTCACCGCGCGCGTGCCCGATGGACTGCATGAGTTCATGACCGGCATCACGCGTTACACCACGCGCGTACAGGCGTATTCGCTGCTGCTCACGGATGAATACCCGCCATTCGCATTCCAGGAGCGTGGTTATCCGGTCGAGGTGGAACTCGGCTCTGGACGCCTCAACCGCGCGGCTGTCTTCTTCCGACTCCCGCTCCTGTTGCCGGCAGCGGTTGTCTCCTGGCTCATCCTGACCGGGCTGTCGCTCCTCGCGTTCCCGCTCTGGCTGATCACCCTGATCCTTGGCCGGGTGCCACGTCCGCTGTTCGACGCAGTCACCGTCGCGATTCGCTACCAGACGTCGTACAACGCCTATCTGAATCTGCTGACCCCGGCATATCCCGCTGGCTTGTTCGGGCCCCCGTCGCCGCAGTGGGACGACGTCGCCGCCAACCAGGCGTGGGCCGAGCGCGGCGGCCCGCAACCCCCGGAGTACAGCCGCGGCGGGAAAGCCCTCACTGGCGTGATGCTTGCTAGCGGTGCGGTTATCGCCGTTGTGGTGATCGTGCTGGTCTCCATCTTCGGTCCACGATTGGCAACATTCGGTGACGTCCGGGACGCACACGACAGGGTCATCTCAGCGCTCGACCAGGATTGTCAAGAAGATCTCGCGTGCTTCCAAGCAGAGGCTGCGGAGGATGCCAGCGCCTTCCGCGTGTTCGACGCGACGATAAACGTGACCGATATCCCGGCACGGGCCGAGGACGAGCAGGCCGAGCTGTCCCGGGTCACAAACGCACTCATCGACGCGTATGCCGAACTCTCCCTCGCGCGAAATGGAAGCGAATACAACCGGCTTCTCGACACATTGCATCTGGACACCCTGCTCAGAAGCTGGGATGCGCACTACGACGAATTCGAGAATGCAATCTTGTAGGGCGTAGCGTGAAGACGTCGTACGACATCACGTAGGGAGCCCCCGTGGACTACACGCATCTCGGTCGCACTGGTTTGAAGGTCAGCCGGCTGTGCCTCGGCACGATGAACTTCGGCCCCGTTACGCCGGAGCAGGACGCGTTCAAGATCATGGACAAGGCGCACGAAGTTGGACTCAACTTCTTCGACACCGCCAACGTCTATGGCTGGGGCGAGGACAAGGGCTGGACCGAGAAGATCATCGGTAACTGGTTCGCCCAAGGCGGAGGGCGTCGCGAGCGGACGGTCATCGCGACCAAGTTGTACGGCGACATGGGTGAATGGCCCAACGAAGGCCAACTCTCCGCGCTCAACATCCGCCGTGCGTGCGACGCGTCACTTCAGCGACTGCAAACCGACTACGTCGACATCTACCAGATGCATCACATCGATCGTTTGACACCGTGGGACGAGATCTGGGAGAGCATGGAGATCCTGCGGCAGCAGGGCAAGATCCTCTACGTCGGCTCGTCGAACTTCGCCGGGTGGCACATCGCGAAGGCACAGGAAGCCGCGAAGGCTCGCCACTTTTTCGGGTTGTCATCGGAGCAGTCCATCTACAACCTGATCACGCGCCAGGTCGAGCTCGAAGTGCTGCCCGCCTGCCAGGACTACGGCCTCGGGGTCATCCCCTGGAGTCCGCTGCACGGCGGTCTGCTCGGCGGGATCCTCCGCAAGGAGAAGCTCGGCCGATCACGCGGTGGCCGCGCCAACGACGCGCTCGAGGCACACCGACCGCAGATCGAGGCGTACGAAGCGTTCGCCGACGAGCTCGGGGTCGACCCCCCGGATCTCGGCATTGCGTGGCTCCTGCACCAGCGAGCCGTCACCGCGCCGATCATCGGGCCGCGCACGGTCGAGCAGCTCGAAGGTTCGCTGCGCGCGCTGACCATCAAGCTCGACGACAAGGCGTTGGCCCGGCTCGACGAGATCTTCCCGGGCCCGGGTGGCACCGCGCCGGAGGCCTACGCCTGGTAGCGCTTCATCCCAGTCGCCACGTCTGGATGCGTTCGTGCACGGTCGTTGCGCCGAGTGTGCTCTTGACGAGGTGCATCTCATCGACCGTGAACTCCGGGCCGTCGTACGCCGCCAGTGCTGTGACCACGTCACGCAGATCAGCAGGCGGTGACGCGCGCGCAATCGTGAGGTGTGGCTTGAAGCGCCGCGTCTCCACATCGATGCCGGCACGTCGCGCGGCTGCGTTGGTCGACGCGGCGAGCTTGCTCAACGCATCGGTATCGTCCGCCATCCCGACCCACAACGCGTGTGCCCGTGCCGGTCGTGCGAATGCGCCGGCACCGGACAACCGCAGGGTCATCGGTTGGTGTCGCGCAGCCGCGCGGGTCAGGCGTTCGGACAATCGCTCGGTCGTGCGTTCATCGACCTCGCCGCAGAACGTCAACGTGAGATGCCACTGTGCCGGATCTGTCCAGCGGAGTTTGGCGGCTCGTTTCGGCAGCCGGTCGCGCAAATGCTCGATCGCCTCGGCGGCGGGGTCGACAGCGACGAACAGCCTCACCCGTTGTCGGCCAGCCGTTTCCGTACGGCGTGGATCACCTCGGTGTCCCCGTCGAAGCGCACAACCTCGTCGGGCTTACGTCCCCACAGCCAGAGGTAGACCTCACTGGGCTCGCCGCTGACGATGGCATCGGCCAGGTCGGTCGCATCGGTGCTGACATTTGCACCATCCGGCAGCAGCGTGACCCGCCAGGACTGATCACTCGCGCTCACATCGACTGTCGGACCGTCGCCGGGCAATGGATCCGGGTCGGCGAGAAACCGACGCAAGACCTCGTCGATGCCGTCGAGCGCGAGGTCCTCGTCAACCGGTGTGATCGCGCCGTACGCCGACTCGACGTCGGCACGATGAACCGCAACCTCCTGCGCCATCCGCCGGTACCAAAAACCAACGGTCTGGTCGGGCGGCCACCACGTGTACGACGGCGACGACGGGTCGCGCGAGGTGAGCTCATCGTGCAAGACGCGATGCGCATCCCTGAACCACGCGACAAGGTCTTCATCCGGCGCCGGGTCGGTCGGCCAGTCACCCTCCTGCGGCTGGCGTTGCAGCCGTATGGACATCACCTTGTGCCAGTAGACGCTCGCGTTATGCCGAACGACATCGCGAACAGTCCAGCCGGGGCACGGAGGCACCTCGGCGTCGAGGTCCTTCGCCGCCGCTGCGAGGCGTTCACTCTCTTGATCAATGCATGCGAGATAGCGATCGAAATTCATGGCACGAAGCCTAGGCGGAGCGCGCTTCCTCGAGGAGGGGCTGCTCGACCGGGCGCACGTGGAGCTTCGGTCGGGGACGCAGGTGGGCGTGCACCTGCATGTGTTGCGACCGCGCGTAGGCGAGTGCGGTGATCACGGCTGCCGCCATGGTGGCCGCGCCGCCGACGTACAAGCTGGAACGAGGACCGAGCCACTCGGCAAGCGCGCCAATTGCGGGAGCACCGAACGGCGTGCCACCGAGGAAGACGAGCACGTAGAGGGCCATGACGCGGCCGCGCATGTTGGGTGCCGACTGCAGCTGACACAGCGAGTTGGCCGAGGTTGTCATGGTGAGGATCGCCGCGCCGGTGGGGACGAGCATCGCGACGAGCAGCCAGTAGGACGGGATGAACGCGTCGATGAACTCCAGAGCGCCGAACACGAACGCCGCGCCGTACAACAGCCGGTGCTTCGGCCCCGGTCGGCGAGCCGACGCGAGCGCCCCAATGAGTGAGCCGGCGGCGAGGGCGGCGGAGAGATAGCCGTACGCCGCGGCGCCGCGGTGGAACTCGTTTTTGGCCATGAGCGCCAGCGTCATCTGGAAGTTGAGCCCGAACATGCCGACGATCGCGATGAGAATGATCGGCATCAGCAGCTCGGGACGCGAGCGCACGTAACGAAGGCCAGCGCGGGCCTGGCCCTTTGCGCGAGCGACCGGTTTGCCACGAAGCAGCTCGCTGTCGCGCATCGCGAACAGACAGGCGATGACAGCGGCGTAGGACACCGCGTTGATGAGGAACACCGGCCCGGTGTCGTAGACACCGATGAGCAGACCGGCGACGGCCGGGCCAACGATGCGCGCCGAGTTGAAGGTCGCGGAGTTGAGACCAATGGCGTTCGGCAGGTCAGCGGGGCCGACGAGCTCGACGACGAACGCCTGCCGGGTCGGCGTGTCGATGGCGGCGACGCAGCCGAGCAGGAACGCGAGGAGGTAGACGTGCCACGGCACCACAGCGTTGGCAACCACGAGGATGCCGAGAGCAGCCGCGACGACTGCGCCGGCGATCTGCGTGAGGATGAGCAGCTGTCGCTTGGGATAGCGGTCGGCGAGAACGCCGCCGTACATCCCGAACAGCAGCATCGGCAGGAACTGCAGCGCGGTCGTCACCCCAAGCGCGGTCGCGGAGTGCGTCAGCTGCAGGATCAACCAGTCCTGGGCGACACGCTGCATCCACGTGCCAGTGAGCGACACGATCTGGCCGGACGCGAACAGCCGGTAGTTGCGGACGCGCAATGAGCGGAAGGTCGGGCTCACGTCGTTGCGAGTTTTTCGAGGACAGGCGCCGCGGCGCGCAGCAGGTCGATCTCGTCGGGGTCCAAGTGCCGCAGGTGCTGGGCCAGCCAGGCCTCGCGACGCCGGCGGTCCTCGCGGAGCAGGTCGCGTCCGCTGTCAGTGATCGAGAGGATGACCTGGCGGCCATCAGTGTCGTGGGGCGCGCGGACGAGGACTTCGTGCTCGGTGAGCACCCCGACGATGCGCGTCATCGACGGCGGCTGCACCTTCTCGTATGCGGCGAGCTCGCCGAGCGTCAGCGGGCCGTGCCGCTCGACGGTGGCGAGAGCGGACGTCTGCGACAGCGTGAGGTCGGTGTGGGCACGCTGGGCCCGCAACCGCCGGGCCAGCCGCATGAGCGAGATCCGCAGCGTGGCAGCGAGCTGGGTGTCAGGGGCGGTAGGGGTGGCCGTCGGCATATCGTTAGCATAACTCATTACTCGTGCTAAGTAAAATCAGCCGCCCTGACGAGCCGAGCCGCCCGCGTCGCAGCAATTGGTGAACTCCCGGCGGTTTACTCACCCAGCGTTGTAGCGTCGCCGAACGGGGCCGATCGACTCACGGGGGTCACATGGCGCGGCGAGCTGTCGCCCTCATCGCAGTTGCGACATCGATGGTTGGCACCGTGGTGCTGATCGCGCCACCGGCCGGCGCGGCAACGCCCAGTCCCGCGCTCGCTGATGTGGTGAGCGACTACGACGGTGACGGTCTGAGCGACGTTGCAGCTAGTGCCGTCGGTCGCGATGTTGCCGGCCAACAGAACGTCGGCCTCGTCGCGGTGGGCTACACGACCACCAACGCGGTGGCCGCGCTCGCGCCGGGTCAGAACGGCCTCGTCGGTGCGCCGACACTGAATCAGGCGTTCGGTTCGGCGTTGGCGACCGGTGACTTCAACGGCGATGGGTACGACGACCTCGCGATCGGTGCTCCCGGCGACGGTGTCGGCGACGTCGCCGCACGTGGGTCGGTCACGGTCGTCTACGGCAGTTCGTCAGGTCTCGACCCGGCGAGCAGTGACTACATCTATGCCGCGACGCCCGGCATCCCCGGTGAGCCGACGCCCGACACCCGATTCGGGTCAGCGCTCGCTGCCGGTGACTTCAACAACGACGGCAACGATGACCTGGCCATCGGCGCCATTGGCGTCAACGTCCTCAATCACCCGAACGCGGGAACCGTCACGGTGATCCGCGGTACCCCGACCGGGATCACGGGTGCGGGCGCCGTACGCCTCCAACAAGGTCTCGGTGGCATCCCCGGCGGACCCGAGAATGGCGACCGATTCGGCGAGACGTTGGCGGCGGGGGATGTGAACGGCGACCAGTTCGTCGACTTGCTCGTTGCCGCTCCCGGTGAAGCCATCGCGCCCTCTACGACCACGGACGACGGATACATCGCGTTGTTGCGCGGCTCGGCACAAGGTATTACCGGCGCCGGCAGTCAATCCGTCAATGGCCCCTCCGGCTCACACGAGTTGCTGGGTGCTTCGCTCGCGACGGGCGACGTCAACGGCGACGGCTTCGCCGACGTCGTCGCCGGAGCGCCTCAGTCGGGCACGGGAGCAAACAATTCGACCGGTCGTGTCGTCGTACTCCGTGGCGCATCGGCGGGGATGTCCGCGGCGCGCGCGACGTCGTTCCAAATGGGCACCGGCGGCGTGCCGGGTCCGGCCGCACCCAATCTCGAGTTCGGTCGCGATGTCAGCCTGGGTGACGTCACCGGTGACGGTCGCGACGAGCTGCTGGCAAGCGCGCCGGGACGCGCGGGCGGCGGCGCCAATCAGGTCGGCGCGCTCGTCGTGCTGCCGGGCAGTGCTTCCGGTACGACCACGGCCGGCGCCCAGCTCGTGACGCAGGACAGCGCGGGTGTATCAGGAACGGCCGAAACGGGCGACCGATTCGGCACCGCCATCGCACGCGACGCCAACGGCGACGGTCGCGCCGAGGTTGTGGTCGCCGCGCCGGGCGAGACGGTCGACGGTGCCCGCGCCGCCGGTGTGGTGACCGCGCTGGCCGGCACGCCGTCCGGAGCTCGAGGTGTCGGCGTACCGGAATCGACTCTCGGCACCCTGGGCTTGGGCTCGCCAGCGGACGTCGACCAGTTCGGTCGCACGCTGGCCTGACGCGCGGCTACTTGACGCCGAGGGCGCGTTCGATCGGGTCGAGGCAGAAGTACGCCGCGAAGAGCAACGACGTCGCCCACAGCAGCAGGGACGGCTCCCGGTGACGGCCTTGCGCCGCGCGGATCACAACGTAGGAGATGAAGCCGGCACCGATGCCGTTGGTGATCGAGTAGGTGAACGGCATCAGGATCATCGTGAGGAACGCCGGGATCGCGATCGCATAGTCGTCCCACGGGATGTCCTTGGCCTGCGTCATCAGCAGGAAGCCCACCGCCACCAGCGCCGGGGTCGCGGCCGCCTGCGGCACGATCGCGTAGATCGGCGTGAAGAACAGCGCCAGTCCGAACAACGCCGCGACGACGACGTTCGACAGGCCCGTGCGCGCGCCCTCACCAACACCAGCCGCGGATTCGATGTACGACGTGTTCGACGACACCGACGCGGCGCCACCGGCGGCAGCCGCCGCCGCGTCGATGAACAGCACCCGACCGATGTTCGGCAGCTGGCCCTTCTCGTCGAGCAACCCGGCCTCGTTGCCGATCCCGATGACCGTCCCCATCGTGTCGAAGAAGTCGCTCAACGCCAACGTAAAGATGAACACCAGCGCTGTGATGATCCCCGCGTGCACAAAGCCGCCGTGGATCGAGAAGTTCCCGATCAGACTGAGGTCCGGCGTGGCCGTGACGTCCTTCGGCCACTTCGGGACCTGCAGTCCCCACTGCTTGTCCGGGTCATTGGCGACCGCGTGAATGAACAAGGCCAGCAACGTCGACGACACGATCGAGATCAGGATGGCACCGCGAACGCGACGCGTCAGTAGGACGACGGTCAGCAGCAAGCCGAAGGCGAACACGACGACAGGCCAGCCGGTCAGCCGGCCACCGCCGGTGACGCCAAGACCGACCGGCGTCGCGCCACCCTGCGGCGTGTGCACGAAGCCCGCATCGACCAGGCCGATGAAGGCGATGAACAACCCGATGCCGACGCTGATCGCTTGCTTCAACGGCAGCGGGATCGCATCCATGATCATCTGGCGTAACCCGGTCGCGACGAGCACGCAGATGAGCAGGCCTTCGATGACGACGAGACCCATCGCGTCCGGCCACGACATGGTCGGCGCGATCTGGAAGGCGAGCACCCCGTTGAGCCCGAGACCGGCGGCTAGCGCGATGGGCACGTTGCCACCGACGCCCATGATCAGCGTCATGATCCCGGCGATCAACGCGGTCGCCGCGGCGAGCTCCGGGAACGACAAAGCGTGGCCGAACTTGTCCTTGCCGAGGCTCAGGATGATCGGGTTCAACACGATGATGTAGGCCATCGTGAAGAACGTCGCGAGCCCGCCGCGGACCTCGCGTTCGATCGTCGAGCCTCGTCGAGAGATCTGGAAGAAGCCGTCGAGCCCCCGCCCGGTCTGAACCGATGTTCCAGTCATGGCCGCAGGGTCCCAGAAAACCGCCTAGCCTTTGCGGATGACCACGCCGCAACCTCCCGACGTCCGACCGCTCGACGTCAACGGCGTGGCCGCGATCGTGGTCGGGACCGTCGGTTGGCTGATCGCCCTCGTCGTCGTCCTCCTCGTTGACCGCCACTCCTGGTGGGTCTGGGTGTGCGTCACCGGCTTCGGTCTCGGCGTGATCGGGATACCGACGCAGGCGCGCTACCAGCGCCGGATGCGCTGAGGTCGATTCCATGAGGGGGGCAACGGGGGTCTTTGCTGTCGCGGCTTTGGTGACCATCAACATGGGCGTGGCCGCGGTGGCCGTCGGGTCATCCCCCGACGGTCGCGCCACGCGACCGATCATCGCGGCGCCGAGCCCGACGCCGACGCCTGCGCCGTACACCCAGCGGCCCACCCCCCCGCCGCTGCCGCGGATGATCGTGGCCGGCCGGTCCATCGCGAGCGAGGGCATCGTCAACGTGCGTGATGCGTTCCGGCGCGCAGACGTCGTACCTCATGACGGTCGCTGGCTCGGGATCCGCTCGCACCGTTCGGTGGGCTACAACAGCGACCGCGCGAAGCTCTATGTCAACGGCATACGCGCGACCTATTCAACGCGCGTCGCACCAGGTGCACAGATCACCTTCACGCGGGGCACTGATCGAGTCGAAGGCACCGCAGTACGCCGCATCGTCACGCCAGCGGATCCCACTGGCACCGGGTTGTACGTCGGCGGTCAATCAGGTCTCGTGCTCAAGACAGTCGGCGCGGTCAGCGGCGAGGTGGTGCGCTCGACCGTCGTACGCAAGCGCATCCTCGCCCACTTGAAGGTGCCCGGTGCGCTCGCACTGACGTTTGACGACGGGCCGGACTCGACCTGGACGCCGCAGGTGCTGGCGGTGCTCGCCAAGCACCATGTCAAAGCCGTCTTCTGCATGATCGGTCAGTCGGCGAACTCAGAACCAGCGACGGCGCGACGCGTCGCGGCCGCGGGCCACCTGCTGTGCGACCACACCATGCATCACGACGAGCACATCTCGTCGCGGTCGGATTCCCAGATACGCAAGGACATCCACGACTGCAAGGTGACGATCACCAAGACCGCCGGGGTCGCACCGCGGTTCTTCCGCGCACCCGGTGGCGACTGGTCCTCCCGCGTCGAAAGCATCGCGCGCGAGGAAGGCCTCACCCCGTTGAAGTGGACAGTCGACCCACGCGACTGGTCACGGCCGGGCACCAGCGCAATCGTGTCGCGGGTGCTGAGCGCCGTACGACCCGGCGGTGTCGTGCTGCTGCACGACGGCGGCGGCAACCGTTCGCAGACACTCGCCGCGTTGGACCAGCTGCTTGATCAGCTACCGAAGCTGGGCTACCACTTCACAACACCCTCGCCCTGACGCTCCTCGCGCGTCAGCCGTCGAGGTCAGACTCGGCGAGCAACTCCGCTTGCGCGTAGGGACGGTCGAGCAGCTCGGTCAGCAGATGCCGGCGTGACCACTCACCGCTCTGCCAGGCGCGCCCACGGCCGAGCCCGAACGGCGTGTTGACCGCATCGATGTGCAACTCGCCATCGACGAGCCGCCAGGGCACTCGGATGCGCGCCCCATCAGCGTCTTCGACAAGCAACTCGTCGTGCAACAGATGGTCGTCCTGCTTGCTCCCCTTGGACACCACGCGGTAAGCGCCGAGCTCGGACGCAGTCGACACCGCGAGCACATCGGCCAAGTCGGCGGCGAGCGACAACGGCACGGGTACGACGGCCCGCGATCCCACCAGTGGCAACAGGTCGGGAGCGTCGACGATGACTGCGGTGTTCGCACGCACCACCGCGATCTCGTCAACGCGAACCGCGCGAACCGCATCGGGCGCCGGAGCCTCGCGCGCAACCTCGGACGACGCGATCGCTGCGTGCACGATCGACAACATCGACCGGGTGACAGTGCGACTCGAGTCGGCTAACCGGTCGAGCAGATCGGCGACACCCTCACGATCCGCGACAAGGTCGTCCACCGAGACGCGCACGCCGATCGCACGCAAGAACGCTGCATCAAAGCGCTGCGGTGCTGCGTCGTACAGCCCTGTCAGCTCATCGCTCAGCGCCAGCTCGCGCGGCTCCCGTCCGCCGAGCACCGGATGACGAGACAACCACCAGGCGGCGTAGGACCGGACCGACATCCGACGGCCTTCGATCTCGACCAGAACCGGCTCCACAATCGCGTCGCGCAGCGGCGGTGTCGCGAGCAGGTCGAGCGCGTCGTCCCATCGCGTCGGATCAACCAGCTCGAGGTCACGCACCGCCACCATGTCCGGCACGGACGCGCCGGCAGGAAGCGTGGCCCACCAGTCTTCGTCGCCGTCGAGGTCATGCGCCGGACCGAGCGCGTCGTGCTCGCGAACCATCGCAAACGTTGTCAGCGCACCGGCCGCGGCGAGGACGTCGGCACCCCATCGTTCGACGAGGTCGTCGGCGATGACACCGAACGGCGCGTCGTCCATCGCGATGTCAGCAAGGGGCGACCCTGGCAGCAACAGCTCGCTCGCCGCATACACCTCGCCATCGCGACCGGTCAGCGCGAGGTCGCCCAACCACGGCATGTCACCGGGACGCAACTGCGCCGCTCCGATGAGCCCCAGCACTGCGTCAGCGAGTGGCGCTGGGTCGTCGGAGTCATAGGACCGCGCGACCGCCTCCCGCACGACCGGATCTTCGAGCACCGCGCGCGGTGTCGCCTCGACCGCACCGAGCAACACGAGCACGTCATGGGCAGCTCCCGGGTCGACCGCGCGCAACCCGAGCGCGACCAGCGTCTCCCCCGGCACGTCGTCCGTCGGCACCAACACGCCGCGTGGACCAACCACGAGCCGACCATCCGCAAGCGGCACCGGCAACGTGCCGAGCGCATCGCGTTCCGGACCACCGAGATGGCCCGACGCGAGCCCGTCGTACAGCTCCCGCCACCACGACGACGGCCGATCCAACCCACCCAACGCATCGGAGAGATCGGCTAGCGACAGCAGGCGTACGCCGAGCACGGCGAGCACTGCCTGCCGACCCGACCACTCCGACGGGAGCAACCCGCCGATGACGTCGTCGAGGACGTCGATGGCACCCGCCGGTGCATCGGCAACGACCGCGTCGCGCGGACGCAACCGGTCCGGGCCGAGAAATGGTTTGTCCGGCAGCACCTCAGCGATGGCACGACGCAGTTGCGCGTCGATCTCGCTGCCCGGCAGGCCCTGCGGCACCAGGTCGAGGACGGCCGGATCGGCTGGGAGCCGTTGCAGCAACTGCGCATACAGCGAGGCTGCTGCCCGGACGAGGTGATCGGTCAGCGGGCCAGGAGCAACGTGTCGGCGGGTCGGGTCCAACGGCAGTGTTGCGATCAGGAGCACGGGCAACTGCACCGACTCGTCGGTGGGCGTCGGTGCGTGCACAACGGCGGGCATGGACGACGGCAACAACGAGGGGCGCCCGGTCACGTCGACGGGCACGGCCCAGGTCACGGCGTACTCCGACTGCGACCGCTCCTCGATCGGACGGTCCGACAGCAGATGTGGGTGTACGCGGCCGGTCGTCGTGACGACGCGCCACCGGGTGGCCTCGCCGTCCTCGTCGATGACAACGTCCTCACCATCGCGCCGCGCGTGCATGACCCGGATCGCGCCGTCGACGACGATCTCGATCGTCGACAGCGCGGGCAGCGTCAGCAGCAGCGCAGCATCGAGGTCGGTGAGCAGTCGGCGTACGAGCTCTTCGGCCGTGTCGTCGCGCAACGGCAACGCGACGACGGTGTCCCATTCGGTTTCCGGCAGGGCATGGTCCGGGAACGGCAGACGAAGCACAGGTACGCCGTCGGCGCGGCGCGCCATCTCGTCGGCGACTCCACCCGAGAGCTCGCGGATGCGCGTGCGTGTCTCGTCGGCCGACCAGCGCACACCACCGCTGCGCGACGCGACCCGCGGTGCGTCGGTGATGGCGAGGACAGCAGCGAAACCGACACCGAAGCGACCGACACTGCCACCCGGTTCGCGTTTGGCGGACGCGCGCAACGTCGACAGTGCCTCGACACCGGCAGCGTCCAGCGGTGCGCCCGTGTTCGCGACGATCAGCATGTCTTCGCGAAGCTCGAACCGCAGCCGGCCGGCAACTCCGGCGGCAGCAGCGGCATCTGCTGCGTTGGCGGCGAGCTCGATCAGAACCCGGTCGCGATATCCGCCGCGGACGAGGTCTTCTTCTGCGTTCGCGTCCTCACGGAACCGCGCCGCCGACGCGCGCCAGGCATCGAGAACGCGTGAGCGCAGCGCACTGGTACCGAACGGGTCGTCCATGCCGACGTCAGCGCTCACCTTGCGGTCAGGAGTGTCCGAGCTCCTCGGTCGCGGGCTCGGGGATGGTGGGCTCTTCACCGACGACGACTTCGTAGTCATCGGCGACAGCGCCTCCCTCGACGTGATGCGGTGTTGGCGCCGGCGTCGGCGTCAGCACGAGACCCTCAGAGTGCCCGCCGCACCCGTGGTCAGCCGAGACGACACGCGCGTCATCGGGCGCAAACTCGTTCGCGCACACACCGAAGAACCCGCGCAACGCCCCGGCCAGCGGCAGCCAGAACCCACACGTCCCACACGTCGCGGGAGCAGCCTTGGCGATCGGGGCTTCCGGGCCACGGTCACCGACGTACCACCGGTCGACGGCATCATCACGGCCGATCGGCGACAGCACGCGCACCCGGCCGAGACCGAGTTCGTCGGCAACGTGCTGGACCTCCGGATCCTCGACGGCGGCGTACGCCGGGACCAACCGGTCGTCGTCGATCGTCGTCGGCAGGATGTCGCCGACACCGAGGTCGCCCGGACGCAGCCGCTCCTGCCAGGGGACCCACGCCGGCGGCAGCAACGCACCCTCGCCGGGGAGAAGCACGACCTCATCAACAGTGACGGTCTTGGCCCGTGATGCACGCGCGAGGGTGGCCGCCCAGCGCCAGCCGACGTAGGACGGCTCGAGGCTCGCGAAGTAATGCGTGACCACGCGCTCGTCATCGGCCTCATGACCGAGGTAGTCACCGACGAGGTCGGCGCCGGCTTCCTCGACGACCGCGGCGCGCGCGACATCCACGGCTTCCGCGAGGACGGAATCGGCTTGTTCGCTCGGGCGACTGCGGGTGGCGGTGGGAGTCATCGCAGCCAGTGTCCCTCATAGGAGACTGGAGGGGTGACAGAACCCGGATCCACGGCTCGCTCCACAGCCGGGATCAGTCGCGCCGCGCGAGCGTCACGCGACATGTCACGGGCCGCGGTCACCCGGATCAGGCGGGCGACCAACGCGCGGGGCGCCGGCGAATCCGGGCTGGCGAAGCTCATCGAGCTCAACGGGGCGCAGGCTGCGGGCGACGCCCTGGTCGCAGTAGCGCTGGCGGGCACGCTGTTCTTCTCGGTGCCGACGGGCGAGGCACGGGGTCGGGTGGCGCTCTATCTGCTGCTGACGATGATTCCGTTCGCGTTCATCGCTCCGATCATCGGCCCGGTGCTCGACCGCTTCCGGCATGGCCGGCGCTATGCATTGGCACTGACGATGCTCGGGCGCGCGTTCGCCGCGTGGTTCATGGCCGGAGCGATCGATGCCCATGCCGTGGCGGACAAGCTGGCGTTGTATCCCGCCGCGTTCGCCATCCTCATCATGTCCAAGGCCTACGGCGTATCGAAGAGTGCCGTGACCCCGCGCCTTCTTCCGCGCGGTTCCACCCTCGTGCAAGCCAATGCACGCGTGTCCTTGGGTGGCACGCTCGCGGGGCTGTCCGTCGGTGCGTTCGGGGCGCTGGTCGTGGCGACAGCGGGAGCGGAGTGGTCGTTGCGGCTTGCCGCTTTGGTGTTCCTCCTGGGCATGGTCTTCGCGCTGCGGTTGCCGGCGCACGCCGACTCTGCCGAAGGAGAGCAGCCGCTCATCTCGGCCGCGACCCAAGAGGTTGTCCGCCGGTCGCCGTCCGGTGGTGCCGATACGCCGTGGTGGCTCGAGCACGCTCCGGCTGCGCAGGTGGCGAAGAAGGAGCCGTTCACACTGCGTGCTGCGTTCACCGGCATGCAACGCGGGCTGGGGCCAGCGGTGATTGCAGCACTGCGAGCGAACGCAGCGTTGCGCTTGTTCAGCGGCTTTCTCACCATCTTCGTTGCGTTCCTCGTGCGCACTCACGACTTCGGCATGAAGCCGAACCTTGCTCTCGGATTCTTCGCGTTGGCCGCTGGCGGCTCGTCGATCCTCGGCACAGTGATCGGTGCCCGCGTTCATACCCGTGCACCCGCTGCGCTGCTGCTGCTCGGACTCATGTCCGTCACCGCGCTGTCGTTCGTTGCCGGGCTCATCTTCACGTTTGCGACGGTCCTGCTCGTCGCGGTCGGGGCCGGCGTCGGCCAGACGATCGGCAAGTTGGCACTGGACGCCACCATCCAGACCCGCGTACCCGAAGAAATTCGAACCGCGGCGTTCGCGCGCGCCGAGACGATCCAGCAGTTGTCGTTTGTTGTTGGCGGTGCGATTGGGCTGTTGCCGCTCGACGCGCGGCTCGGCTTGTTCGGGGCGGGGATCTTGCTCACCGTCGTCCTGCTGGACACGCTGCGACGACGAGTGTTGCGGTGGAACGCATGACCATTCTTGTAGTCGTCGCGGTCGGCGTCGAACGCGATGCCGTGCTCCGCGATGCGCCGCCGCACGCCGATGTGGTTGTGGACGTTGCGGGTGTCGGTCCGGTCGCGGCCGCGACAGCGGCAGCGGCAGCGCTTGCGTCTCGGTCCTATGACGTCGTCATCTCCGCCGGAATCGCCGGTGCGATCCCCGGTCGGGCGGGGGTTGGCGACGTGGTCGTCGCCCGGGCGTCGCTCGCGGGTGATCTGGGTTGTCGCACCGATGACGGCTTCATGTCGCTCGGCGACATGGGCCTCGAACAGCCTTCGCTCATCACCTTTGACGGCTCAGCTGTCCTGCGCGATCGCCTGCAGGCGAACGAGACGCCAGTGCAGTACGGCGACATCGTCACGCTCTCCTGCATGACGGGAACGGACGCAGACGGAGTCGCTCTGGCCGCGCGATTCCCCGATGCCGTCGCCGAGGCGATGGAGGGGTGGGGAGTGGCGTGGGCGGCGCGACGTGCCGGCGTACCCGCCCACGAAGTGCGTTCCATCAGCAACATCGTCGGGCGGCGCGATCCGTCGACGTGGGACATCACCGGCGCGTTGGACTCGCTCTCGCGCGCGTTCGCCGTCCTGCTTGCAGAGCCGCTGCAATGAGTGCGCTGTCGCTGACGTTCTCGTCGTGTCCGAATGACACGTTCGTCTTCCATGCGTGGGTGCACGGTCTTGTCGAAGGCGCGCCGCCGGTCGACGTCAGCTATTACGACGTCGACGTCGCCAACGGCATGGCCGAACGCGGCGAACGCGACGTGATCAAGGTGTCCTACGCCGCGTTACCGTGGCTGCTCGACCAATACGCGCTGCTGCCCTGCGGCGGCGCGGTCGGCCGTGGGTGTGGACCGCTCGTGCTCACGGCGGGCCGCACGGATCTGCGGGGCGCGACGATCGCGGTTCCTGGCGAACGCACGACGGCGTACCTGCTCTTCCGGCTGTGGGCGTCGCAGCTGGACATCGGCGCCGTTGAGGTCCTGCCGTTCGAGAAGATCATGCCGGCGGTGCGCGACGGTCGGTACGCCGCGGGGCTCGTCATCCACGAGGCTCGGTTCACTTATCCGTCGTACGACCTGACCTGCGTGCAGGACCTCGGCGAGTGGTGGGAAGCCGACACCGGGCTGCCGATCCCGCTCGGCGCGATCCTCGCGCGCCGCTCGCTCGACACCGCGCGCATCGCCGATGTCATTCGCGCGTCCGTGTCGCAGGCGTGGGCTGATCCGGCGGCGGCACGCGACTACGTGATGGTGCACTCGCAGGAGATGGATCCGGACGTCGCGGACCAGCACATCGCGCTTTACGTCAACGAGTTCACGCACGACCTCGGCGAGGAGGGGTACGCCGCCGCGTCCGCACTCCTCACCCGCGCAGCAGGTGTCGGCCTCGTGCCGAGCCTGGCTCAACCCCTGCGCTGACCCGAGCCACCACCCCCACCACCCATGCGCTCTGAGTGGCGCTGCAACTCAGAGCGCATGTCGCCGGGAGCGGGGATCGGGCTGTCCTTCTGCCGGCCGCTCTGCTCTGGTTCCGAATGAGAAGCAGAGCAGAGGGCGGGAAAAGGAGTCGGACGCCGCCGACCGGCAGCAATCAGCCTTCGAGGTCGTCGGCGACCTTGCGCAACACTTCAGCAACCGTGTGCCCGAACTTGCTGTCCGGGTACTTCCCGTGGCGCAGGTCCGGCTGCACCTTGGACTCGATCATCTTGATCATGTCCTCGACCAGGCCATGCAGCTCCTCGGCCGGGCGGCGCTCTTTCTCCGCGATCGACGGGGGCGCTTCGAGCACGCGCACGGACAGCGCCTGCTGACCGCGCCGCCCATCGGCAACGCCGAACTCGACGCGCGACCCGGGCTTGAGTGCCGGCAGCCCCGCTGGCAACGCCGACGAGTGCACGAACACATCGCCGCCGTCGTCATTGGCGAGGAAGCCGAAGCCCTTGTCGACGTCGAACCACTTGACCTTGCCGGTAGGCACGTCTGAATCCTGTCCTGCTTGTGTACGGGCTACCCAGGCTAGTCGCGCAGCGCCAGTGGCGCCCACTGGGATTAGTTCTGGGCCAACAGCTCGTTCATCGACCCCGAGCGGAATCCACGCGGGTCGAGTTCGACGACCTCGAACCCTTCGACCGCTGCGAGCAGCTCCGGGCGGGCGGCGACCGCGCCCACCGCAGCGACGTCGATCTCGACGCGCGCGCGATCACCCAGGTCGCGCACCCGCAGGTCGCGCACCGCGATCCCGGCGGTGCCCAGCGCCGCGCGCATGGAGATCTCGGCACGTCCAACGCGCGCCAACCGCTCGGCGCTGATCGTCACGCCGTACGCCACCCGACTGGATAGGCAGGCGGCAGCGGGCTTGTCCCAGGTGCGCAGCCCCCAGGTGCGACTCGCCGCCCGCACCTGCGCCTTGGTGAAACCCGCGTCCCGCAACGGCGTCACCGCCCCGCGCTCAGCCGCGGCGCGAATCCCCGGCCGGAACCCCGCCACTGCATCATCGGCGTTCGTGCCGGTGGCGACGTGCACAATCCCGTGCTCCACAGCCACCGGCCGGAGCACATCGATCAGCTCGGCCTTACAGAAGTAACAGCGCTGACCATCATTCGCGCGGTAGCCCTCCCGCGCCAGCTCGTCCGTGCGCGGAGCGACATGGCGTACGCCGAGCCCCGTGGCAAAAGCCGTTGCATCAGCAAGCTCACGCGCCGGCAGGCTCGGCGAGACCGCGGTCGCGGCTACGACGTCCGACGGACCGAGCGCACGCACCGCCGCGGCTAGCAGGAACGCCGAGTCCGCGCCCCCGGAGAACGCAACGAGAACACTGCCGAGCTCGCGCAGCCGGACTTCCAGCAACGCCAGCCGCGTGTCGATCTCGCCCATGAAACGTCAGCGTAGGCGGTGGCTAGGCTGGCCCGGTCCGCGAGGAGGAGATGACCACATGACGCAGCCGGCCACGCCCACCAAAGAGCATCCGTTGTTCAAAGCTGGCGCCATCCTGCTGATCCTCGCCAACATCCTCTGCGGCGTCTTCGCGTTCTTTGCCGGCCAGAAGTGGGGCAACGACCACGTGGACTTCGCGATCTCGTTCACCTTCCTCGGCCTCGTCGTCGTCGGCATCTTCGCGCTCGCCTTTGTCGACAGCGCCACCCGGCGCGAGGACAGGCAGGACTGGGAGGGCCCGCACTAAGCGCGAGGCCACCTTTCCGGCCCACGGCGACTACCGTGGATCGGATGTCCACCGACGATGCCCGGGCGCCGCGCAGCCTCGCCGACTGGCTGCGCACCGCAGCTGACGACGATCTCGCCGCGCTGCTCGAGGAACGCCCCGATCTCGTCACCCCCTTGCCGCCGGACCTGACCGTGCTGTCCGCCCGCGCGGCCACCCGCCCGTCGGTGCTCGCTGCTTTGGACCGCTTGCGGGTCTTCGACCTCGAGATCCTCGAGCTGCTGACCGCCCTCCCCGAGCTGGCGTCCTACAACGACGTCATCGCGGCTACGTCCGACGCACCCGAGGGCGCCGTTCGCGATGCCGTCGATCGGCTGCGACGGCTCGCGCTCGTCTGGGGCGATGACTCCGGCTTGCACGTCCTGCGCACCGTGCGCGAGCTCGTCGTCGAACCGGCCGGCCTCGGTCCCACCGTGTCGACGGCACTCAACGGCACATCGAGTGGTCGGCTGCGCGACATCCTGGACGCACTCGGCCTGCCCGCATCATCCGACCGTTACCGCGCAATCGAGACGCTCAGCAACTGGGCTGCCGACGGTGACGCCGTGCGCACCGTCATCAACGATGCGCCCGAAGATGCGCGCGACGTCATCGACCGACTTGTGTGGGGACCACCGACCGGGCGCACCGACCGATCCGCCCGGAGTCCCGGTGTCGCGTGGCTCCTGCAACGCGGACTGCTCGTGTCGGTCGACGAGCACACGGTTGTGCTGCCACGCGAGATCGCACTGGCGCTTCGCGGTGGCGCGGTGCTGCGCGAGACTCATCCCGTCCCACCCGAGCTCGAATCGGTTGCCGGTGACGCGGACCGTGCAGCCCATGCAGCGGCGACGCATGCAACGACGTTCGTCCGTGCGATTGAAGAGCTCCTCGATGGGTGGGCGCTCGATCCACCACCGGTGCTGCGCACCGGCGGTCTCGGCGTACGCGAGCTGCGCCGCGCCGCGGCGCGTCTGGACCGGCCCGACCACGAGGTCGCGTTGCTTGCCGAGACGGCGTACGTCGCCGGTCTGCTCGCCGCCGTCCCTGCCGGCGGGTGGTTGCCGACCCCGGCGTACGACGGGTGGCGCGATGCACCCGACGCGCAGAGCTGGGCGCTCCTCGGCACGGCATGGCTGCTCACGTCCCGCGTCGCCGGTCTCACTGGTGCCCGCGACGACCGCGACCGCGCGCTCGCTCCCCTTGGTCCTGACCTCGACCGAGCGTTCGCACCGCGCCTCCGATCGAACGTGCTGCAACTCCTCTCGACCGTCGCGTCCGGTGCGTCGACGACCGGCGACAGCATCGCCTCAGTGTTGCGCTGGCTGTCGCCGCGACGTGGCGGCCGGCTGCGCGAGGACCTCGTGGCCTGGACGCTTGCCGAAGCCGAGTTGATCGGCATCACCGGTGCCGGCGCGCTGTCACCGGCGGGACGGCACCTGCTCGAAGGAAACCCGGTCGCTGCCGCCGACGCGCTCGCACGGTTGCTGCCGGAGCCCGTCGACTACGTGCTCATCCAGGCCGACATGACGGCGGTGGCACCCGGTCCGTTGACGCGCGACCTCGCTCGCGAGCTCGCACTCGTCGCCGACGTCGAGTCCACCGGACACGCAACCGTCTACCGGTTCACCGAGCCATCAGTACGCCGAGCTCTCGACGCCGGGCGTGGGGCTACCGATGTCCATGAGCTCTTGACGCGGCACTCGCGCACACCAGTGCCGCAACCACTCACCTATCTCATCAACGACGTGGCCCGGCGACACGGCAAGATCCGCGTCGGCGTCGCGTCGTCGTACATCCGGTGTGATGACCCGTCCGTCATCGGCGAGCTCATCGGTTCGCGTCGCACCGCTGCGCTGGGTTTGCGCCGCCTCGCTCCCACCGTCGTTGCGGCGGAGGCTGCACCGGACCGCGTGCTCGCTCTCCTCCGCGAGCTCGGTTATGCGCCCGCCGCCGAGTCGGCCGCCGGCGACGTCGTGATCGCGCGACCGGATGAACGCCGCGCACCCCGCACAGCACCGCCGCAGCCGACCAACGAGCTGTCCGCGCCGTCGCCGGAGCTGGTCGGAGCAGCCGTACGCGCGTTGCGTGCCGGCGACCGGGCCTCGACCGTCGCGCGCCGGCCGGTCACCGTCACCGATCCACCGAGCGGTGTCATGCCGTCGTCGTCGAGCGCGCAGACCCTGAGCGCGCTGCAGGAAGCGGCGCGGGATGGAACCTCACTGTGGATTGGTTACGTCAATGCGCAGGGTCGCGCGACGCAACGGGTGGTCGAGCCGATGAGCGTCGATGGCGGATACCTGCGGGCGTTCGACCACCTGCACGATGAGTTGCGCACCTTCGCCATCCACCGCATCACCGGAATCGCCGAGCTAGTAGAGGAAGAAGCCAACCGTGGCTGATGGGCCGCTGATCGTTCAGTCCGACCGCACCTTGCTGCTCGAGATCGACCACGAGCAGTCAGAAGAGTGCCGTCGAGCCATCGCGCCGTTCGCCGAGCTCGAGCGCTCACCCGAACACGTGCACACCTACCGGCTCACTCCCCTTGGTCTGTGGAACGCGCGCGCTGCCGGCCATGACGCCGAGCAGGTCGTCGACGCGTTGCTGACGTACTCACGGTTCCCCGTCCCGCACGCGTTGCTCGTCGACGTCGCCGACACGATGGGCCGCTACGGACGGCTCCGGCTGGAGAACAGCCCCGTGCACGGCCTCGTGCTGCGTACGACGGACCGCGCTGTTCTCGAAGAGGTGCTGCGATCCAAGCGCGTGATCCCCCTCATCGGTGCGCGCATCGACGACGACACGGTCATCGTCCATCCGAGTGAGCGCGGCCATCTCAAGCAGCAGCTCGTCAAGCTCGGCTGGCCGGCCGAGGACCTCGCCGGGTACGTCGACGGCGAAGCGCACACCATCGAGCTGCGTGAAAAGGACTGGCACGTGCGGCCGTACCAGAAGGAGGCGGCGGCCAACTTCTGGCACGGGGGCTCCGGCGTCGTCGTCCTTCCCTGCGGTGCGGGCAAGACGATCGTGGGCGCCGCCGCCATGGCACAAGCGCAGGCAACGACGCTGATTCTCGTCACGAGCACCATTGCGGCGCGGCAGTGGAAGGACGAGTTGTTGCGGCGTACGTCACTCACCGAGGAAGAGATCGGCGAGTACTCCGGTGCGCGCAAGGAGATCCGGCCGGTCACCATCGCGACCTACCAAGTCATGACGACGCGTCGCAAAGGCGTCTACCAGCACCTCGAGCTGTTCGACGCGCGGGACTGGGGGCTGATCATCTACGACGAGGTGCACCTGCTGCCCGCACCGATCTTCCGGTTCACCGCGGACATCCAGGCGCGCCGCCGGCTCGGACTGACGGCGACATTGGTGCGCGAGGACGGTCGTGAGGACGACGTGTTCTCCCTCATCGGGCCGAAGCGGTACGACGCACCGTGGCGTGACATCGAAGCGCAGGGCTACATCGCACCGGCGGAGTGCATCGAGGTGCGAGTGACACTGCCGGAACGTGAGCGGCTGCTCTACGCGACCGCGGAACCCGAGGACCGCTATCGGTTGGCTGCCACCAGCGACACGAAGACGGCGATCGTGCATCGACTGCTCGAACGCCACAAGGGTGAGCAGACGCTCGTCATCGGTGCCTACCTCGACCAGCTCGCGGAGCTCGAAGAGTCGGTCGGCGCACCGCTCATCACCGGCCAGACGAAGGTCGCCGAGCGTGAGCGGTTGTACGCCGCGTTCCGCACCGGTGAGGTGCAGACGCTCATCGTGTCGAAGGTCGCGAACTTCTCTCTCGACCTGCCCGAGGCCACCATCGCGATCCAGGTGTCCGGCACGTTCGGGTCGCGGCAGGAGGAGGCACAGCGGCTCGGACGCATCCTGCGTCCGAAGTCAGACGGTCGTACGGCGAAGTTCTACGCCGTCGTCGCGCGCGACACCCTCGACGCGGACTATGCCGCGCACCGGCAGCGGTTCCTTGCCGAGCAGGGTTACTCGTACGAGATCGTCGACGCGGAGACCATCCTCACCGAGGGCTAGGTCGAGGTCAGGGACCGATGAAGGTGTCGGTCTGCCAGCTTGTTGCGAATCCCGTGGTCGTCGGGCAGCCCGTTGCAGTCTTCGGCTGCACGCCACCCGCGACACTGTCGAACCAGCGAACGGCCTTGGCCTTCAGCTCTGCTGTCGTTGACGGCATGGGGGTGTTGCGGAGCGCCGCGAGGCAGTAGCCGTTGGTGCTGCGCTGCACGATCACCACGATGGTGCCCTTGGACAACCGCGGCGTCATGTCAGAGGCCAGCAGGTCCGACGAGGACCCGTAGGTCTGGTCCTCGGTGAAGTACGTCTCCATCGCCGTCGCGGTGTTGCGAAGGTCGGCGGTGCCGGCGGCTGCCTGTGCCTTGCTTGTCTGAGAATGCAAGAGCGGGATGGCGATCCCAGCCAGGATGCCGATCAGAAGAATGATCAGCAGGAGCTCGATCAGGGTCCAGCCGCTGTCATCGCGGTTCATACGTCGCAAAGTGTCCATGCCCATAAGGGTCGGGTACTTCGCACGAAACGGACATAGCGAACCAGCGTCAAATCTACGTAGCCGTCACTGACCATGCGCGTGTGGCAAACGGAGTAACGGCGGCGCAACGCACGCTTGCCGCCCCCCACCCCTCCTCCGCCGAAAAAGAAGGCGGCCCCGGTTTCCCGGGGCCGCTTTCGTGTGAACTGGTCGAAGCGAGCTGTTAGTACGGGTTGGGTGATGGCGACGGCGAGGCGCACCCGGTGTGAGCCGGGTTGGTCTTGCCGACCCCGTTGTTGTTGTCGCACTCATAACCGTTGTTCGGGAACGTCCCCGCCGGGTCCTGCTTCTCCTGGCCCGGAGGGTTCTTGTTGTCTGCCTTGCCAACGCAGCCAGCACACGGCTTGCCGTTGGCGTTCCCGGTGCCGTTGCCGTTCTGCGACGCCGACCCATCGCGGGTCGAACAATAGGTAGCTCCCGGGCACTGCCCGTTCGCACCACCGCTGTTCTGATCCGCGTTGCTCAGCGGCTGCGGCTGAGTCGGGTCGCCGCTCGTACCATCCGCCATGGCTGTCAGCGGGCTGAGCACTGCGATCGCCCCCGCAACAGCCGCAGTCAAGATGGTCCTTCGGATCGTTTTCTGCACCGTGCCTCCCCAAGATGAAGCTGCGATCCGCTCGCGCGGAAGTGGACTCAGCCTCGCGGTATGACCGGTGCGTCCGCATTCATCCAGATGGGTGACATTTGGTTCGCGCAAGGGGGCGCACGTCCCCCACCAGGAACTCCAGTCCCTAGGGCCCGGGCCGGTGGCATGGAGAAGGGCCCGGGTCGTGGTGACCCGGGCCCTTTCCGTCGTACTGAGTGGACGTGCAGTGCCGCTGCTAGAAGTCCATGTCTCCCATGCCGCCGCCGCCTGGCATAGCGGGCGCCGACTTCTCCGGCTTGTCCGCGATGACGACCTCGGTGGTGAGGAACAGCGCCGCGATGGAAGCGGCGTTCTGCAGCGCCGAGCGGGTGACCTTGGCTGGGTCGATGATCCCGGCCTTGATCATGTCGACGTACTCACCGGTCGACGCGTCCAGACCGTGACCGGCCGGGAGTGAGCGGACCTTCTCTGCCACGACGCCGCCCTCGAGGCCGGCGTTGATGGCGATCTGCTTGAGCGGAGCCTCCAGCGCGAGCTTGACGATCTGCGCGCCAGTGGACTCATCGCCCTCGAGGTCGAGCTTGTCGAACGCGGTGATACCGGCCTGCAGCAAAGCAACGCCACCACCGGCGACGATGCCTTCCTCGACAGCAGCCTTTGCGTTACGAACCGCGTCCTCGATGCGGTGCTTGCGCTCCTTCAGCTCGACTTCGGTTGCCGCGCCGGCCTTGATGACGGCAACGCCGCCGGCCAGCTTGGCGAGCCGCTCCTGCAGCTTCTCCTTGTCGTAGTCGGAGTCGCTCTTCTCGATCTCGGCACGGATCTGGTTGACCCGACCGGCGATCTGGTCCGGGTCACCGGCACCCTCGACGATCGTCGTCTCGTCCTTGGTGACAACGACCTTGCGGGCCTTGCCGAGCAGCTCGACCCCGGCGTTCTCCAGCTTGAGGCCGACCTCTTCGCTGATGACCTGGCCACCGGTCAGAATCGCGATGTCCTGCAGCATGGCCTTGCGGCGGTCACCGAAGCCCGGTGCCTTGACCGCAACCGAACGGAACGTGCCGCGGATCTTGTTGACGACGAGCGTCGCGAGAGCTTCGCCCTCGACGTCCTCGGCGATGATCGCGAGCGGCTTGCCACTCTGCATGACCTTCTCGAGCACCGGCAGCAGGTCCTTCACGGCCGAGATCTTCGAGTTGACCAGCAGGATGTACGGGTCCTCGAGCACAGCTTCCATGCGCTCGGGGTCGGTGACGAAGTACGGCGAGATGTAGCCCTTGTCGAAGCGCATGCCCTCGGTGAGCTCGAGCTCGAGGCCGAAGGTGTTGCTCTCCTCGACGGTGATGACGCCTTCCTTGCCCACCTTGTCCATCGCCTCGGCGATGAGCTCACCGATGGCGGGGTCGGCGGCGGAGATCGACGCGGTGGCGGCGATCTGCTCCTTGGTCTCGACGTCCTTGGCGGCGTTGCCGATCGCCTCGACGACGCTCTCGACGGCGGCCTCGATGCCCTTCTTCAGGGCCATCGGGTTGGCGCCGGCGGCGACGTTGCGCAGGCCCTCGCGCACGAGCGCCTGGGCGAGCACGGTGGCGGTGGTGGTGCCGTCACCCGCGACGTCGTCGGTCTTCTTGGCGACCTCCTTGACGAGCTCGGCGCCGATCTTCTCGTAGGGGTCCTCGAGCTCGATCTCCTTGGCGATGGAGACGCCGTCGTTCGTGATCGTGGGGGCGCCCCACTTCTTCTCCAGGACGACGTTGCGGCCTC
Organism: Frankiales bacterium; assembly: GCA_033851265.1. Lineage (GTDB taxonomy): Bacteria > Actinomycetota > Actinomycetes > JAWWOW01 > JAWWOW01 > JAWWOW01. Next base: position 2,388 of record JAWWOW010000003.1, on the reverse strand, counting down.
GTGGGCCGAGGGTGACCTTGACGGCGTCGGCGAGCTGGTTCATGCCGCGCTCGAGACCGCGGCGGGCCTCTTCGTCAAAGGCGATGATCTTGGCCATGCGTGTAGATCCTCCCAGTCAGGGGTGATCTCCGCGGCGCCCGCGACGGACGACCGGGTTGCCGGTCTCGCCGGGGAGATCTGGCACTCGGGGTAGGTGAGTGCTACCTCAATATTGGCACTCGCACCCCGAGAGTGCAAGCGAGGGTCCCCGCCACACCCCTCCGGATGATCACCACCGGCTGAGCGTCCGGGCTGAGCGTGCGACTCGGCAGTGATCGTTTCGAGCGGGGCAGGTCAGGGGGCGCGGAGGACGAGGACGGGGACCTCGGGGGTCACGGAGCGCAGCGGGACCAGCGAGGACCCGATGCCGGCCGTCACGTACAGCCGGGCCTCCGGGAACCAGCCCTTGCTCCACGTGTTGCCGGTCCGCTCGCTCACCTGGTGGTAGGGCCGCCCGCGGAACGCCACCTGCCCCCCGTGCGTGTGCCCCGCCACGACGAGCCGCACCGACTCCGGGACGTCGGCGACCACGTCCGGGTTGTGCGTCATGAGCAGCACCGGAGCACCGGCCGGCACGGCGGCGAGCGCGGCGTCCACCGACGGCGTGCGCTCCCACAGGTCGCCGACCCCCGCGACCCAGAGCCGGCCGTCGAGCACGGGGACCGCGGCCTCCTCGAGCACCGGCAGCCCGGCCTCCTCGAGGGCGGCCCGCATGCGCCAGCCGCCGGCGTACCAGTCGTGGTTGCCCAGGACTCCGAGGACCGGGACGTCCGCGCGGAGCAGCCCTGCCAGCGCGCGGGCGACCGGCCCCGGCTCCAGGTGGGTCCCGAACGTGACGTCGGCCACGTGGTCGCCCAGCAGCAGGATCAGGTCGGGCTTCGACGCGAGCACCGCCTCGACGACCGTGTTGACCCGGTCGAGGTCAACCCAGGGCGCACCGGCGTGCACATCGCCCACCAGCGCGACCCGGAGCCCGTCGAGCGACACCGGCCAGCCCGGCACGGCGAGCGGCACGTCGTACAGAACGAACCGGCGCGGTGCCAGCACGGCGGCATCCAGGAGCCAGGCCCCAGCCGCGAGGCCGGCCAGTGTCCGCAGCCGCATGAACCGATCCTGCCCCTTCCGGGGTCTAGGCGACGCCGCTCTTGGCGAAGGCGGAGTACGACGGCGCGATCGTGACCGTCGGGCCGACCACACCGGCAACCGCGTCGAGGGTCTTGAGGCCGTCGCCGGTGTTGTAGAGCACTGTCTCCGCCTCGGGGTCGACCGCACCCGAAGCCAGCAGCTGCCGCAGCGTGGCCACGGTCACCCCGCCCGCGGTCTCGGCGAACAGCCCCTCGGTCTCGGCCAGCAGCCGGATGCCCTCCACGATCTCCTGGTCCCCGACGTGCCCCATCGCGCCACCGGTGCGGCGGACGGTGTCGAGCGCGTAGGGACCGTCCGCCGGGTTGCCGATCGCGAGCGACTTGGCGATGCCGGTCGGGCGGACCGGCTTGACGGTGTCCCAGCCGTTCTCGTAGGCGGTCGCGATCGGCGAGCAGCCGCTGCTCTGCGCCCCGAACACGCGGTACGGCGACGCCTCGACCAGCCCGAGCCGGCCGAGCTCGCCGAAGGCCTTGTCCACCTTCGTCAGGAGCGACCCGGACGCCATCGGGATGACGACCTGCTGCGGGAGCCGCCAGCCGAGCTGCTCGGCGACCTCGTAGCCGAGCGTCTTGGAGCCCTCGGCGTAGTAGGGCCGCACGTTGACGTTGACGAACGCCCAGTCCTCGTTCTCCGCGATCTCGCTGCAGAGGCGGTTGACGTCGTCGTACGTCCCCTGCACCGCGACGAGCGTCTGGCCGTAGACGGCGGTCTGCACCACCTTGCCCTGCTCCAGGTCGTCCGGGATGAAGACGACGGAGCGCAGCCCTGCCCGGGCCGCGTGGGCTGCGACCGAGTTGGCGAGGTTGCCGGTGGACGCGCACGAGACGGTCGTGAAGCCGAACGCGCGCGCCGCCGACAGCGCGACCGAGACCACCCGGTCCTTGAAGGAATGCGTCGGGTTGCCGCTGTCGTCCTTGACGTAGAGCGTCTTCATGCCCAGCGCCTTTGCGAGGTTCGGCGCGGGGCGCAGCCGGGTCATGCCGGCGCCGAGGTCGACGCGCGTCGCCTCGTCCTGACCCGCGGGAAGCAGGCCGGCGTAGCGCCAGATGGTCTGCGGACCCGCCGCGATGGACGCATGGGTCACCGTGCGGAGGGCGTCCTCGTCGTACGCGACCTCGAGGGGTGCGAAGCACTCGAGACAGACGTGGACCGGTGCGAGAGGCACCTCGTTGCCGCACTCGCGGCACTTGAGGGCGCGGGCCG
>JAWWOW010000025.1:0-191981 GCA_033851265.1 Frankiales bacterium | reverse complement strand
CCCCCCCCGCTTCTCTGCTTTTTATCCCTGCACCGCTAACCGCTGCGCTAGGTAAGTCAGTGACTCTGGGTAGCGATAGTCGATTCCGCCATGGCTGGCGTCGAACAACTCAAAATGGACATCGTTGATCCCCAGCGCAGTCAACTGGTCACGGAACGCAACCGCCCCAATGTCGAGATACCACTCGTCGCGCGTACCCGCGTCGATCCAGATCGCCCGCTGACTGCGCAGCGCATCGCCGTACTGCGGAGCCATCCGGACCGGGTCCCAGGCCAGCCATCGCTGCCACACCTCGTCACGAAGGACGCCGTTCTTCGGATCGAAGGGCAGCTCAGGGGTCCCGTCCTCCCCCGGCGAGAAGCAGGCGGTCACCCCGAGCAGCATGACGAGCTCGTGGTCGGCCTCCTTCGTGAACGACGTCCGGGAGCTGAAGTCGTCCCACCATTTGACTATGTCGCCGTCGTAGTCGCGCAGAAAACGGACCGCCTTCGGGAACCCCGGGACGTAGCAGAACTCGTACAGAGCATCGCCGGCGTGCGTCGCGAAGCCGCCGAAGAGATCTGGCCGCAACATCGGTGTGATCATCGCGCCGAAGCCGCCACTGGATTTACCGGTGATGCCGCGGTGCGCGGGCTCGGCAACGGTCCGGTAGTTCGCATCGACCCACGGCACGATCTCGTCGCAGAGGTAGGTGTGGTACTTGCCCGTGCCCGCCGAGTCGACGTATTGCGATCCGCCGTACTTGGTCCACCCCGCCTCGGGGAAGACGACGATGGCCGGCGGTGCCTGTCCGCTGGCGAACACCTGGTCCATCGCCTCGGGGAACGGCGTGCGGAACGCCGTGCGGTTCCACCACATCGCAATCTGGCCCGTGTAGCCCTGGATCACATAGATGGATGCGTAGCGCCGACTCGGGTCGTCGTCGTACCCGGGTGGCAGGTACACGTGCAGCGGGCGATCAGCTGCGTCGCCGAGCGGGTTGTCGCGCAGCACGGTCGAGGAGAAGACATGCGAGTCGATCCGGCCCGCAAGCGATGAACCACCAGGTTGAGCGATTACCGTCATGCATCGGCATCTTGCCAGCAGCTCAACGACACGGAGTTCCCTGTGGATGGTTCGCGACGGCAGTTCCTCGGGCTTGCCGGCGCTGCCGGCCTTGGAGCTGGGGTGGCAACCGTGTTCGAACGGCCGTGGGACAAGAGCAGCGGCAGCACGCCGACTCCCGCGCCGATCTCGGCGGTGTTCGCCTCCGCGAGCTCTGCAGGGTCACAGCAGGGACACATCTTCGTCGTGCCCTGGAGCGGTGACGCAACGACGAACGTCCGGGTCATCAACGGTGCGATCGAGGCGGCGGCCAACGCGCGCGGTCGGCAGGGCAACACGTTGCCTGGCGGTGGGCTGGTGCAGCTGCCCGATGGGGTTTTCAAAGTCGACGGCCCGATCCTGCTGCGGGCCGGCGTGATGCTGGCCGGAACGGGTCTCGGGACGATCCTGCAGCGCACGAAAGACGACGGTCACCCGATGGTGACGTTCGCGGACAGTTCTGCGGTGGGCGCCGCGGGTGTGCGCGACATGTACGTCACGGGTTTGAAGGGGCGGCACGGCCAGCCCGGCAATCACGGCATCCTGGTCCCGGAGCGAACGACTGGCTTCCGCGGCAACGTCGTGCTCACGAATGTGCTGGTCACCCAGCACGGCGGCAGCGGCGTCGTCAGCCAGCAGATCGGCTGTCGGCTCGAAGGCGTCGTCGTGCAGCACAGTGGAGCCGACGGGATCGTGATTGAAGGCTCCGACTCATTCGTCCACCTGTGCCAGGTGAGTAACAGCGACGCGGGCTACCGCATTGAGGGCGGCAATCCACACCTCACGTCGTGCTACGCCTACTACAACGACCAGTCCGGATTCGTGCTGAACGCCTCGCGTGCGGTCATCGCCGCCTGCGCCGCGCAGGACAACGGACCGGACGGCTTCGTTTTCCGTACGACGGGCTCGACAGTCAGCGGTTGTCTCGCGGACACCAACAAAGAGTCCAACTTCCACATCGTGTCGGCGTCGGACACCGCCTTCACCGGCCTGAGCTCGGTATTCCGCCCGAAAGGCCGCTATCCCGCGGCGCCATCTCGCGGCGGGATACGCCTCGAGGGCAACCCGGCGCGCATCCTCATCAGCGGTGTGTCACCGGCGAGTGCCGGCGGTGTCGTTGGATCCGTCGCCGCTGGCAGTGTCAGCCAGATCGTCAGCTAGCGGTAACCACGAAGGTGCCTTTGAGCCCGAGGTCTGCGTGGTTACTGATGCCGCACTTGTAGGAGTAGGTGCCGGCCTTGGTCAGTTCGAAAATCGCTTCGCCCGTTGCACCCGAGTCAACGGGCGGGATTTCGCCGACCTTCTGGCCATCAGGGCCGAACACCTCGAACTCATGCTGGTGGGGGCCTTCGTTCTCGAGCTTGAACTCGATCTTCTCGCCGACCTTGGCCGTGAAGGTTTCGAGGCCCACGAACTTGTAGTCCTCGGCTTTGAACTCGACCTCCCGGTCGAATTTCGCCTCGGTCGTGGCGCTGGAACTCGGCGCGGCTGCCGTCCCGGTGACGGTGAGCCTCGTCCGGATGCCGTCACCCTGCTGCCCTGGCTTGCAGGCGAGCTCGTAGTCGCCGCTGGACAGTGTCACAGGGAAGTCGCGACTGGTCTGCGGAGCGATGTTCTCGACTTCGCCGACGATTTTCGTGAACGCCCCGGACCCGTCCTTGCCGTAGACGTAGACCTCGGTTACGTCATCGCCCACGTTCTTGACGTCGAACGTGACCTTGCCCGCCTGGAGGTCCGTCTTCGTTGCCGTGCAGGTGTCGTTGCCGGAGCGAACGCCGACGACGCCCGAGGACGAGCCGCCCGATCCACCGTCGCTGCCACACCCGACCAGCGCGGCCGCGCACACCGGTCCCAGCGCCAGCAAGACGAGCCGGGCAGTAAGAGAGGTAGGCAGCACGATAAGAACTCCTGTCATGAAAGGCGATCCGAGCAGTCGTCAGGCGACCTGGGCAGGTGACTCCGCCGCCGCGGGCTGGGCTTCCGGCTTGGGTGCCGGTGCCTGGGGACGGCTAGGCATGAAGAAGAAGACGAGGACCGGTATGACGTAGACGACCCAGACAACCGCCTCGAGCACGCTCGTGCGCGGCGAGAAGTTGAAGACGCCCTTGAGCAACGTGCCGTACCACGATGACGGTGGGATTGAGCTGCTCACATCGAAGGCCAGGGTGTTGAGCCCCGGAAGGATGCCGGCTTCCTGCAGGTCGTGTACGCCGTACGACAAAACACCGGCGGCCACGATGACCAAGGCTGCACCCGTCCAGGTGAAGAACGTCTTGAGGTTCAGGTGCACCGCTCGCTTGTAGAGCAGGTAGCCAAGGGCGACCGCAGCGGCCAGGCCGAGCGAGGCACCGATGAGCGGCTCGTTGGTCTCCCCCGTCGACTGCACGGCAGACCAGAGGAACAGCGCCGTCTCGAGCCCTTCGCGGCCAACGGCAACAAACGCGGTGATGGCGAGAGCGATCGGTCCAAGGACGAGCGCGGCGTCGAGCTTGCCCTGGATCTCCGACTTCAGGAACCGCGCCGTACGCCGCATCCAAAAGACCATCCAGGTGACGAAGGCAACGGCGAGAATCGACGCGAACCCGCCGAAGGCCTCCTGGGATTTGAAGCTCATCTGGGCACTCGTGAACTGCAGGAGCGCACCGAAGCCGAGACTGATGGCGAGCGCCGAGAGGATCCCGCCCCACACCGGAGCGAGCCGGTCGCGGTGCCCCGTCTGGACGAGGTAGGCGATGAGGATGCCCACGACGAGCGACGCCTCGAGGCCCTCGCGGAGCCCGATGAGGAACGTGGGGAACACGCGCACCTGCCTCCGTCGCACGCCGTCAACTAAGGGTCACCTTACTTAACTTCGTCCTGGAGTCAACACCGGTTCTGTCGTGGACGCGGAGGGCTCCGAGCCCTGGCCACCAAGCCAGCCACCTACCCTGTCGACGTGCGGAGGGGGCGGCGTTGCGCGGCGATGGCCGCCGTCGGCGCATTGGCACTGGCGACCGGGGCGTGTGTGGCTTCCCCTCAGCCAACCGTGGCGCCGAGTCCGAGCGCCGCCGCGACACCGACGGCGACACCAACCCCCGCGCGGAAAGCGGCTCCGCGACCGAATGCGGCCGTGACAATCTCCTTCGGCGGGGACGTGCATTTCGACGGCAGCTCACGGCCGGCACTGACGGGCGGCATGCGTTACATCGCTCCCCTGCTGAAACCCGCTGACATCGCCATGGTGAATCTCGAGACGGCGATAACCACCCGTGGAACGCCGGAGCCGAAGACCTACCACTTCCGCGCTCCGGCATCGGCGTTCAGCGCGTTGCGCAACGCCGGTGTCGATGTGGTCACGATGGCCAACAACCACGGCGTTGACTACGGCCCAGTGGGCCTGCAGGACTCGCTGGCTGCCATCAAAGCTTCTGGCTTTCCGACGGTCGGGATCGGCGCCAACGCAGACAAGGCCTACGCGCCCTGGCGTACGACGGTGCGGGGCCAGCGCCTTGCATTCATCGGCGCCACCCAGGTCATCGACGACAACCTGAGGGACACCTGGCCGGCGGGTGCCAACCACGCAGGGCTCGCGTCGGCGTTCAACACAACGCGACTACTGCAGGCGGTGCGCGACGCGCGGCGCACCAGCGACGTCGTCGTGGTCTACCTGCACTGGGGAACCGAGCGAGTCTCGTGCCCGAACGGCAAGCAACGCGGCCTCGCGCCACAGCTCGTGGCGGCCGGTGCCGACGTCGTCGTCGGTTCGCACGCGCATGTCCTCCTCGGCGCGGGCTACCTGGGACGGTCGTACGTCGACTACGGGCTGGGCAACTTCGTGTTCTACAAGCGCGGTGATGGCTTGGTCGCCCAGACCGGCGTACTCACCCTGACCGTGCGCCGCCATTCCGTGGACAAAGCCTCATTCGCGCCCGCGCACATCTCGAGCGGGCTGCCGTATCCCGTCACCGGTGATGCGGCTGCTCGCGCGGTCGAGTACTGGAAAGGTTTGCGCGGCTGCACCGGGCTCAAGTCCGCGGCAGCCGGCTGATCACGAAGCGAGTCGCGCGTCCAGGTTGCGCATCGCCTTGCTGAAGACACGACCGATGGTCTTTGGGCTCAGCCGCAGCGAAACACGAAACACCGGCGTCGGATCGATCGCAAACGTCCAGTGCACCGTGGTCGTGTCGCCATGCGGCTCGAGGACCCAGTCCTCCAGCAGGGCCCGAGCGATCGGCAAGCTCGTCCGATCGACGCGGTAGGCCATCCGCGAACCCTCGTCCCACGCCACGATCGTCTCCTTGTACTGCCCAACGCCCCGCACGCTCACCTGGCGTTTGGTGCCGACACCGTGCGGCGGCGAACTTGTGAACGCACCCTCACGTAAGCCGGGGAACCACGGGACCCACGTGGACGGATCCCCCCCGATGGCCGCCCACACCTCGGCTTGCGGCGCGCGAACATGCTCGGCGAAGTCGAGAATTATCGGCGCGGACTTCAGAAATTCGAGGCTTTCCTCGCGCAGGGCAGGCATTCAACCTCCGGTGCAGAATCGTTCAGTAGGCACTTAGTCTGCCTGGTAACGGGAGTTCCTACGTCCAGTAGGCAGAACCAACGGGGGATCTGTGACGCACGTGTTGAAGCGACTGCTCGTGGTCATCGGACTCCTTGCGGCGTCCGGCGCAGTCGGCGTACTCAGTGCGCAGACCGGCACGGCCGCGGTTGGCCTCCCAAACGGGTTCCACGTGAGCCAGATCGCAGCCGGGTTCGCGTCGCCCACCACGATGGCACTGGCTCCCGACGGGCGGATCTTTGTCACCGAGCAGGGCGGCCGGGTCCTCATCGTCAAGAACGGCGCGATCCTCGCTGTGCCGTTCCTGACCTTGACCGTCGACTCTGCTGGTGAACGCGGCCTGCTGGGCCTGGCCTTCGACCCGACTTTCGCGACGAACCACTACGTCTACGTCTACTACACCGTTCCTGGCTCGCCGTCGCACAACCGGCTCAGCCGGTTCACCGCAAACGGGGACGTTGCCGACCCCGCCACCGAGGCCATTCTCGCGGATTTCGGTGCGCTCAGTGACACCCGCATCCACAACAGTGGCGCGCTGCACTTCGGTCCGGACGGCAAGCTCTACGTCGCGGTCGGCGACAACGGCAACGGCGCCAACGCGCAGAAGATGGACAACCGTTTCGGCAAGATCTTGCGCTTCAACGACGACGGGACCATCCCGTCGTCCAACCCGTTCTACGGGACCGCCACCGGGGACAACCGGGCCATCTGGGCGCTCGGGCTGCGCAACCCGTTCACGTTCGCGTTCAAGCCGGGCTCCAGCCGGATGTTCATCAACGACGTCGGCCTGTCCACCTGGGAAGAGATCAACGACGGTGTGGCCGGCGCAAACTACGGCTGGCCGACGACCGAGGGCCCGACATCGGATCCTCGTTTCAAAGGACCGATCTACGCCTACGACCACAACAACGGCTGTGCCATCACCGGTGGTGCGTTCTACAACCCGACAACCGCCGCCTTCCCGGCCAGTTATCTCGGTGACTACTTCTTCGCGGACTACTGCAATGGCGTGATTCGCCAATATGACATTGCATCGGACACTGCTACTGGCTTCGCCACGGGCACCAAGTTCACGGTGGACCTCGATGTGGCCGACGACGGAAGCCTCTACTACCTGGACCGCGGCGCTGGCGGCTCCGGTGGCGGCGGGTCGAGTGGCTCGGTGAACCAAATCGTCTATACGGGCAATCAGGCGCCGACGATTGGCACCCAGCCAGCGAGTCAACTCGCGTCAACCGGCCACCCTGCCGTGTTCAGCGTCGAGGCGAGCGGCTCGCCGCCGTTCACCTACCAGTGGTTCCGTGGCACTGCACCCATCGCCGGCGAGACCGGACCTGAGTACACGCTCGACAACGTGCAGACGACCGACAACGGAGCGCACTTCCACGTCGAAGTGACGAATAGTTTCGGCACGATCGCAAGCGACGACGCGATCCTGACGGTCACGACGGATCAACCGCCCAATCCCGTGATCACCGGCCCGGCCGACGGCACGATCTACCACGGCGGGCAGGAGATCACGTACGCGGGAACCGCGACAGACAACGAGGACGGCAACATCCTCGATCCGGCAAAGTTCACCTGGCAAGTGGACTTCCACCATGCCACGCACATTCATCCATTCATGCCACCGACATCTGGAGCCACTGGCGGCACGTTCCAGATTCCGAGCACCGGGCACACCGACGCGAACGTCTTCTACCGCATTCTGCTGACCGTGAAGGACTCCGCAGGGCTGTCGACCACCACCTACGTTGACCTCCTGCCGAAAACGGTCCAGGTAACCATCAACACCAACCCGCCGGGCATGAGTGTCCAACTGGATGCCTCGCCGATGGTCGCTCCCGTCAGCTTCACCGGAGTCGTTGGCGTCCAACGCACCATCGAGGCGCGCGGCTCTCAGGTCAGGAACGGCAAGACCTATGACTTTGCCAGCTGGTCCGACGGTGGCGCCGGGCTGCACACGATCACCACGCCGAACACGGACACGACGTACACAGCAACATTCCGCGAGGTGGGCACCGGCTTGGCGGGCAGGTATTACGACAACGCAGATCTCACCGGAGCAGTCGCCAACCGCCTCGATGGGCAGCTGAACTTCGATTGGGGCACTGGCCCGCCGGTGGCTGGGATCGGTGCTGACACGTTCAGCACCCGCTGGGTCGGGATGGTTCGCGCCCCGACGACCGGCACCTACACGTTCTACACGCAGACCGACGAGGGGGTGCGGCTCTGGGTCAACGGCACGCGCCTCATCGACAATTGGGCTGCGCACACCCTGACGGAGAACTCCGGCACCATCCCGCTGACCGCTGGAGTCCGGTACTCGATACGCATGGAGTACTACGACGGCACCGGCGCGGCAGTAGCCAAGCTCCTGTGGAGTGGTCCGTCGGTCGCGAAATCCACGGTGCCGAAGTCAGAGCTGTTCCCAGTGCTGTCCGCACACATCAACTTCCAACCCAGCACAGTGCCAGGCTTCCTTGGTTACCTGCTGGACAGCGGTCTGCCCATGGCCCTGCGTCCTGTCAACGGCGAGCGGTACGGGTGGAACGTCGACAGCACCGCGCTCGCGATCGATCGCAACGCCGGAAACTCACCCGACCAGCGCTATGACTCCTTCATCCAGATGCAGCGGCCGGCCAACCCGAATGCCAAATGGGAGATCCTCGTACCCAACGGCACCTACAAGGTGCACATCGTTGCCGGCGACCCCACACAAACCAACAGCACTTACCGACTGAACGCCGAGGGTGTCACGGTTGTGAACGGCGTTCCCACCCCGAATCAGCACTGGGTCGAAGGCACTGCCAACGTGACCGTCGCCGATGGGCGGTTAACGATCACGAACGCCGCGGGCGCAGCCAACAACAAGATCTGTTACATCGACATCAACTGAGAAAAGCAACGGCCTCTTATGGGCCGATGCTCAACACCACCGAGAACATGACCGCCTTGGATCCCGCAGCGTTAGCCGTTGCGGTCAGCCCACCCGCAGTACCGACGGGCACTGATCCTGCGCTATCGGCGAGCACGGCTGTCATGTGACCACCCCCGGTGGTCGTCGACGTACCGCGCTGCTGCTGCCCAGCGATTGATGTCCACGCCGTGGTCGAGCTGGACTTGTCAGCCCAATAGCTGACCAGCCAGTCGCCGGCAGTAGCGACCGAGACCGTGGGTGTCGTGTGATTTGTCGCTGTCGCGGCATCGACCGTAACCGCAGAAGCGCCCACCGGGCTCGCGGCCGTGCCGCGGTAGGCAGCGACGGATAGATCCGCCTTGATGTAGGCCGAGCTGGCGACCGTCACGGTCGTGCCGGCGTCGCCGGCGCCAGCAACCTTCGACCAGAGCTTCCCGACGACGCCGCTGGGCGCTACCGACTGCTCCAGAGTCCACCCAGTCGGGCCGGTGATGGTCGGAGTCTCGGTGTTGCCGGCGAAGAAGAGCACCAACGCATCGCCAGCCTGAACGCTCGCCGGGATCGTGATCGTGTGGTTGAGCTTGTTCCCGTTGGCAGTGTTCGCGGCGACGAACGTGATGACAGACGTCGTCGTCGTGGGGTTGGCCTGTCGCGTCGTACTCCCGGTGGCGGTGTCGTCGTCGGTGACGGTCAACGTGACGGTGCGCGGACCGGCGTCAGCGTAGGTGTGCGATGCCGTCTTGCCGGTGTCCGTCGCGGTGTCCCCAAAGTCCCAGGCGTAAGACACGATCGTGCCGTCCGAGTCGAACGAGGCGGACGCATCAACTGAGCAGGTCAATTGGAGACACGACACGGTGAACGACGCCGTCGGTGGCTGGTTCACCGGCGGCACCAACGCCGCGGTTCGCAGCGCAATGCTGAACATCGCGGCGCGTGAGCCGCTCGAGTTCGCCGTCGCGGTCAGGCCGCCCTGGGTCCCCGTCGCTATCGGTCCGGCAGTGTCAGTGATGACCGTGCTGATGTGACCGGTCGAGGAGCCGGCTGAGGTGCTGCGGACCGTCTGGTCCGTTGGCGTCGTCCATGTGGTCGTCGACGGTGACTTGTCCGCCCAGTAGCTGACCAGCCAGTCGCCTTCGTCCACGACGTCAACGGTCGGCGTGACGTGCGCGCTCATCGTCGTCGTCTCGAGCCGGACCGCGGTCGCTCCGATCCCGTTGGTTGCCACGCCCCTATAAGCCGCGACATTGAGCCCGGCCTTGACGGTGGCCGAGGTCGTGACGGTGATCGTCGAGCCGGCGTCAGCGCTGGTCGCACGCTTGGACCACAGCCGCGTGATGATTCCGGTCGTGCTCGTCGCGCGCTCCTGCGTCCACCCCGACGGTCCAGTGATGGTTGCGGTGTTGTTGGCGGTAAAGAACGCCAGCAGCTGATCCCCGGTGTGCACCGCGGTCGGAATCTGCAGCGGATGCGAGGTCCTGTTGCCCATCGTGCTGTTAGCCACGACGAAGGACAACGGCTCGGGCGGCCCGGTGGGGCTGGCGACCCGCGTCGTCGCTCCGAAGGCGTTGTCATCGTCGCGCACGTTCAGAGTCACGGTGCGCTCGCCCGCCGCGCTGTACGTATGCGGCGTCGTCTGGCCGGAACCGGATGTGCCGTCACCGAAGTCCCATGTGTACGACGCCACCGTGCCATCGGTATCCGAGGAGGCTGAGGCATCGAAGGTGCACGTCAGCTCCGTGCAGCCCACCGTGAACGATGCCTGCGGTGATGCGTTACCTCCGACGGCCGCCAGATCAACCACCGTCTCGACCCGAGTCAGCTTGAAGTCCTGGTTCCCGGCCGCTCCCGGTGTCGTATTGCTGTCGTCCTGACAAACGAAGGCGCCGGATGGGAACGACGGGCCGAGATTGCCGACGTACGCCGTGATTCCGTCGGTGCGTGAGCAGCCGTCGGCCGACGCGCCATTGACGATGCGGAACGTCTTGACGAAAGCGTTGGTCTGCCGGTCGTACACGCTGAAGTACGACTGCGTGGGGTTACTCACGTTCTGGGCCGAGGCGATGACGTAGCCGGCGCCGCCACCCACGTCGACGATGGTGACGCCCTCAGAGTCGTTGGCGATGTGCCCCGTTGGCTGCACCGCATCGACCATGATCCGCGCGGTGCCTGCATTGGGCTCAGCGCCGTACCGCCACAGCGCCACATCCTCCTGGGAGATGTAGACAGCGCCACTGACATCGTCGGCGACACAGCCTTCTGCCTCGGAACCCACCTGGAACTCGCGGGCCAACGTGGCTTCGAGCAGCCCGTCTGCATCTGCGTCACCGATGACGTACTGGCGCACGCGTCCGGCGATCGTGATCACGAACGCCGACAGCTGCCCGGTGACCGCGCTCTTGTACAGGCACAGCCCTTCGCCACCGCCCGTGTTCACGTAGCCGGGCCCATCGGTGGTCAGTTGCAGCATGCGGGACGGGACATCAACGTTGAACATCCGCAGACCGGAGTTGTACGCCGCCACCACGTCGCGCGTGGTCCCGCCGATGGTCACCTGCTGGCGCACGTCGACGTTCCCCCAGAACGATGTGGCGGCCGTGATGTGCTGCTGGGACGAGCCGTCCATGTTGTAGACCTCGAGCGCACCCTGCTTGTCGTTGCCGATGAGCAGCGATGACGCCGGGTCGGTCGGATGGATCCACAGCGCTGGGTCATCAGCCGCGTCCCCGCTGTGAGTCACCGGCACGGTCTCGACGCCCGCAGGCACCAAGTCCGGCGTCACGGTTACAGCGTTCGCCGTCGGTACTACAGCTGGTACAACCGCGAATGCAGTCAGTGTGACGAAGAGACACAGGACGAACCGAACGATCCCCCGAGAAGACATGGCCTCATCCTGCGTTACGTCAGCCGACACAGGAAGCCAGGTCGACATAATCCGACCACTTGCCGTAGCGACACTGAGCCGAATGCGCGTGACGCCGGCGTCGTCAGGTTTTCCCGTTTGCTAGGCGCGCCATCAACTCGGCGTGCGAGTGAACACCGAGTTTCCGGTAGATGCCCGACAGGTGATTGCGAACGGTGCTCTCAGCAATGAACAACTCACTGGCGATGGCAGGAATCCGGTCCCCCCGAACGACGCGCCGCAGGATCTCGGCCTGGCGATTGCTCAGCCCGGCCACTGCCGGGTCGGACCACCATTCCTCGCCGAGCTCGGGTCGAACACCGATCCGGGCGGCCCGCACCTCCAGGGCAATCCGCCACAGATGCTCCTCCAACACAGAGACTCGCTGACGGAGGCCCTCGTTGACCGCCGTCAGCTCACGCTGCTCCTGAGCTTCGTGACTCATGGCTTCGGCTCCCTGCTGGGCCTCAGCGAACTAATCTTCACCCGGACGAGCATAGTGTCAAGTGAGTGTGTCGTGTGACACACTCAGGCAGCACGGGTGCGGAATCGCGCTCATTAGGGTGGACAAGTGGCGCCGAACGGAATCGGGCAAGCGATCAGAGTGGCTCGCACGCGTCTCGGCTGGAGCCGGGAAGCACTCGCCTATCACTCGGGCGTGAGTTGGTCTGCCATCGCGCAGATCGAGTCAGGTCGGCGCAAGGACGTCCGCCTGAGCAGCTTGTCGGCCCTCGCGGAGGCACTCGACGTCAGCGTCGACTACCTGGTCGGGACAACGACAACCCCGGCACCGCTCTTTGAACATCGCGTCCTGACGTATGGGTCAGACGACGAGTACACCGCAGCTGCGATCCCCTACCTCGAAGAAGGCATCGAGCGCTCGCACTGTCTCCTGGCGGTGGCCACGAAGCCGAAGATCGGGCTGCTGCGTGACAGCCTTGGTGACAACGCTAAACACGTCGAGTTTGGGGACTGGTCGGACTGGTATCGATCGCCCGGCTCAGCGTTGAACGCCTATCGCGAGTTCGTGGCCAAGAAGCGAGCGGCTGGAGTCCCCTGGATTCGCGTCGTCGGGGAAGCCGGCTGGTCCGGCGACACCGACGCCGAGATCGCCAGGTGGACCCGCTATGAGTCCCTGGTCAACCTCGCGTTCGCGTCATCGCCTGCAACGATCGTGTGCACGTACGACGAGCAAGCGTTTCCCGCGGCCGTCGTTGTCAACGCGCGGCGCACCCATCCCCACGTCACTGCCGGAAGCGACACAACGGCGAGTTCCACCTACCAGGAGCCCGAGGATTTCCTGCTAGACGCGTGACGCCCAACCGCGAGGACCTAGCGACCAGATCGACACGGCTCAACTAACTACTTCCGCAATGCCAGACTGATCATCTTTGTCCGAATTCCTCGTCTGCCCAGTGCGTTCTACCGAGGCACTGACCATGACGAGTGTGGACATCATTGCCCAAGCTCCTGAAAACCCACAGCCAGTCGTTCACATTCGTGGCACTGGCCTTGCCCAGCTCGCGCTATGTGCTGCTGTTGTCGGCTACGCGGCCACCCACATTCCGGGGGTGCGTGCGCATAGTGGTTACGACGTCACATGGGATGGCTGGCTACAGAATGCCATTCTGGTTTCGGCAACCCTTCTCATCGCCTTGCGGGCCTACAAGGTGCGGAGCGATCGAGCCGTGTGGGGATGCATCGCCGCAGGGCTGGGGCTCTACGCGATCGGCCAACTCATCTACGTCATGTACGTGCAGTACCAAGCCAGCCCACCGTCGCCCTCCGTTGCTGACGTCTGCTGGCTGGCCTCCTATCCGTTCTTCTACGCCGGCGTGATTCGACTCGCGCGAAAGCAGGCGGCAACCTCAGACCGATTGCTGCGGATAGACAGCCTCGTCATCGCGCTGGGTCTATCCGCGTTCGCGATGACCTGGTTGGGGGTCATGCTGCACAACGCGGAGGGCAATCTCGGGGCTGTGCTGACGACGATGGCCTACCCAGTGGGCGACCTGCTGTTGCTGGTTATGTTGATCGGTGCCCTGGCCTTGCAGGGCTGGCGTACTGATCGTGCCTGGGTCTACCTCGGACTAGGTCTCGGCCTGTTCGCCGCCGCGGACACCATCTACTGCATCCGCATTTCGTCAAATACCTACCAGACAGGGACGCTCCTCGACTCTTTGTGGGCAGTGGGCGCCGCGCTGATGGCCTCCGCGGCCTGGAAACAGTCCCGGCGTTTGCCAAGCACCCGCACCCGTGGCTGGGCGGTGCTTGTCGTGCCCACACTGTTCACGATTGCGTCAGTCGGGCTCCTGATGCGAGATCACCACGGAGTTACGGCAGCTCCAGGAACGATCCTGGCCGCGGCGACGGTGCTCGCGGGCCTCACCCGCGCCGCATTCACCTTTCGCGAAATGCAGACCTTGCTTATCAACGGCGTCGAGGCTCGGACCGACGAGCTGACCGGCCTAGGAAACCGTCGGGCCTTCGTTGAGGCGGTCGAACGCCGCGTCGCCGATGGGCACGGGCGGTTCTCCGTGGTGCTGCTCGATCTTGACCGCTTCAAAGAGGTCAACGACTCACTCGGGCACCTCGTCGGGGATCAGCTCCTTCGCGAGGTCGGCGTACGACTGAAGGCACGCATGCGCGGCGGCGACGTCTTGTCGCGACTCGGTGGGGACGAGTTCGCGATCATGCTCGACAACACGTCTCCCGAAGTTGCTCATGACATCGCCGAGCGCGTACGTATTGATCTACAGCAGGCCTTCATCAACGACGGCACGACGATCTATTCGGATGCGAGTTGCGGGGTCGCTATCTGGCCGGATGCAGCTAGCAGCGTGGGCGGACTTCTGCAGCGAGCCGACATCGCGATGTACGAGGCGAAACGGGAACGCCTGGGAACCGTCGTGTACGCCCATCTCGACGAAACGGATCTCAGTGCTCCAATGCGGCTCGTCGAAGAGCTGAGAGTGGCGCTGGAAAATGGCCAGCTCGTGCTGCACTTCCAACCCAAGGTCGACCTGCACACCGGGCAGCTCAGCGGGGTCGAAGCGCTTGTGCGCTGGCAACATCCGCAGCGAGGACTGCTGCCACCGGTGGAGTTCCTCCCGCAGGCCGAGCGCTACGGACTCATGCGGCGACTGACAACGACGGTGCTGGCGCTTGCCCTCGACCAGATCGCCGAGTGGCAGCGAGCTGGCCTACAAACGACGGTCGCGGTCAACATCTCCGCGTCGAATCTGCTTGACCTGGAACTGCCTGACCAGATCAGGGAACTGCTGGCAGTTCGCAACCTCCAGCCAGGGTGCTTGATGTTGGAAGTTACGGAAACCACCCTCATGGTCGACCCCGACCGAGCCGCAGAACTTCTCGGTCGACTGCAAGCGATCGGTGTACAGGTTTCGATTGACGACTACGGCACCGGCTATTCATCGCTGGCGCGCCTGCGTGAACTACCCGTCAACGAGCTCAAGCTCGATCGATCCTTCCTCGTCGGAATGAGCCACGACGCTCGTGCCGGCGCGATCGTCCGGTCCACCGTCGAGCTCGCTCACTCCCTCGGGCTGACACTCGTGGCCGAAGGCATCGAGACGGGGGAAGACGAGCAGATTCTGCGGGACCTCTCCTGTGATATCGGACAAGGCTTCCACCTCGCGCGACCCTTGCCAGCCAGCGAGCTGATGACATGGGTAGCCAACCAACCCGCGAACGCTCCATTGATTCCCGATCAACGGACGAGCGGCGGACGGGTCGGCTCGTAAGCGGGTTCAGTCAGATGTGTCGGCGTCGGCCACAAAGGTCAGCCCGACTTCGAGCACCGGGTCAACCTTCAGGATCAATAGCTTCGGTGGGTCGATGCCGAACTCCCGGATGTCGAGCTCCATCACGCCATCGAAGTGCAGTCGCCCGTCCCCTTGGACGTTGACCGCTGCCTCCCCCTCCACGCTGCACGTACGACCGTGGAGAGTGAGTTCCCCCTCCATCAGATAGCGGCCGTGCGTGACCTCGGTGATCGCCCGGAGCACACCGGTGATGAGTGGATACCGATCGGCCTGAAGGCGCCGCAGCATCTCTCGATCGAGGTGCACCGCCTCGCTGTGCAGGTCCTTCACGTCAACTCGGACAATCCCGCCGGAGGGGCGGGTGAGGTCGATCCCTCCCCCGTTGAGCTCGGCCTCGAAGTGACCACTGACGGGGCCAGCTCCGGCAAACGGATGCAAGGAGGTCCGCGCGCCTACGACGACGACCGACTCGGATGCGCTGATACGGAACCGGGGCACGGCGATCGTTCAGCCGGTCAGCAGGTGATCAGAGGTTGCGGATCCGCAGATAACGGGCCAGGTCGGGCAGCGTCTGAACCACCGCGGCCGCGGCCGCGGTGATGAGTAGGGACTTGAGCATGTGCAACGGAACACTCCTTCAGGTTCTTTCGGTGACGGCACGTTAGAGATCCACTTCGGTTGCGTCATCCGACCGTTGTACGAGTCGGCGCGCACGAGCGAGGACGTCCTCGACGCCGCTAACCTTTGGTGTTTCCAGCCACTCGACCAGTTGCCGCAGCGCGAAAACCCCGTGTGTGCGCGATGCAGCCTTCAGCATCGCGAACTCTTCAGATCTCAGCACGTCGTTCGCCGCGACCACGACTTCGTCGAACCCTTCCTTCCCGCCACGGGCACCGATGGCCCAGCCGATAAAGAATGCGAGCAGAACACCCATCTGGTCACTCAGTCCTTTCGGACGGCTTGGAGGCGGAACCGGACCATGACGTCCGGATAGATACGCAACATCAGCGTTGAGGGCAGGCTTATCGCGAAGTCACGGATGTCGATCAGCTGTTCGCCGATCATGCAAAGGCGGTCGTCGTCGATCAGTTGGATATCTGCACTCCCGGAGAGCGCTTTCGTCGTCCCGTGGATGGTCAACTCGCCCTCGAGCGACCAGCGGTTCGAGCCGAGCGCGCGAGCCGCGCGTAATTCAGCGCGAATGATGGGGTACCTGCGCGCGTCGAGCCGTCGATGCACCTCTGCGTCGTACAGCAGATTGCCGCTGCCGAGCGACTCGACCGGCAACTCCAGATTGGCAACCGGGTGATCCTCGACGTGAAGTCTGCCTGCGGCGATCCCGATCGCAGCCGTTCCCGCAATTTCGGTGGTCGCCAACTCGATCGGCCCGACCGTGCTGCGCGCTTCGATCAGAACTGCCGACTCTGACGCATCGATGACAAACGTGGACCGTTGCGATCCCACGCGCATCGACGTCAGCTCAATGTTGCCCCATGACGCCTACATCACGGTGCGCGGCTTCTTCGACCAAGATCGTTACGTCTTCCGAAAAGCCTGGACGTGCGAAGTAGTAACCCTGCGCCGCCTCGCAGCCGGCCGCCTTGAGATCCGCGACCTGTTCGATCGTCTCGACGCCCTCGGCAAGAGACTGCACGTCAAGAGCGCGAGACAGATCAATGATCGCGCGAACGATCGACTCCGCCCGTCGATCCCCTTGGCCGAGCGGGTCGACGAAGCCCTTGTCAATCTTGAGCACATCGATGGGGAACCGACTGAGATATGCAAGAGACGAGTACCCGGTACCGAAGTCGTCCACAGCGATTCCGACACCGAGCATCTTCAGAGCAAGCAAAGCGTGTAGACACGACTCCACGTCCGTCATCAACACGCTTTCGGTGATCTCAAGACAGAGGGACGCCGGATTCAACCCGCTGGTCTTGAGCGCTGACGCGACGACGTCCAGCAAATCGGGTCGGCTCAGCTGCAGCGCTGAAACATTGACGCACATCTTCAAGGTTGCGGCCGATCCGCCAAGGGCCGTCCACAGAGCAGCCTGCCGACATGCCTCACGCATGACCCAGCCTCCCAGCGGCACAATCAGCTGGGTTTGCTCCGCGACATCGATGAACTCGGCAGGGCTGAGCAAACCCCGATCGGGGTGTTGCCAGCGCACGAGAGCCTCAACGCCTAGAAGTGCACCATCCGCGAAACTCACTTGTGGTTGGTACACGAGCCGGAATTCATCGTTTTCGACGGCGCGACGGAGCTCGTTGACGACGGTGAGCTTGCGGGCCGCGCGTTCGTGCAGTCCTGCGTCGAAGATCTGATATCGCGCTCTTCCGGCTTCCTTGGCGCGGTACATCGCGACGTCGGCGTAACGGATCAGATCCTCGGGTCTTGCGTCCGAGCTGCTGGCGATGGCGATACCAGCGCTCGCAGTGACAACGGTGTCGATGCCCTGATGAAGGTCAATCGGCTCAGCGACGATCTGGAGCAACCGCTCGGCAATGAGAACGGCATCTTCTTCAGTCGCCAGGTGATCGCAGAGGATCATGAACTCGTCGCCACCGAACCGCGCCGTCGTGTCGCCTGGCCGCATGACCTGCAGCAGACGCCGGGCGACAGTGGTGAGGAGTAGGTCCCCGATGTTGTGTCCGAGGCTGTCGTTGACCAGTTTGAAGTTGTCGAGATCGATGAAGATGACTGCTAAGTGCGACTGTTCAAGATCGAGCGCCGTCACGGCACGGCCGAGTCGGTCAAGGAACAGACTGCGGTTGGGCAAGCCGGTCAGGGCGTCATGCATCGCCTGGTGAGCAAGTGACTCTGCAGCCCGCTTGCGTTCGGTGATGTCCTGACAGATTCCGCGTAGCCCGACCGGTTGGCTTCCGTCGTACTCGATCGACGCCCTGGCGTAGACCCAGCCAATGGAGGCATCCGATAACAGGATGCGATGTTCGCGCTCGAGTACGAGTTCGCCGGCGAGCGCCCGACGCAAATCGTCCTGGAAAGCGAGGCGGTCCTGCGGGTGCACGAGCTCGAGATAGGAATCGAGCGTTCCGTCGAACGCACGAGGATTGATGCCATGGATGCGGTACAACTCGTCGGAGAGCTGCATGGTGCCGGCAGCGACGTCCCACGCCCATAGACCGACATGTGAAAGCTCCTGCGCCTCGCGGAGACGAAGTTCACTCTCCGCCAGCGTCGCCTGGGCGAACTGTTGCTCGGTCACATCGCGCGCGACAACACACGCACCCTCGCCATCTGGAAGCGGGGTCATGGTCAACGACATGGGCACTGAACTGCCGTTTTTGTGCCGTGCGGTGAACGGCAGCCGCTCGATGCGCTCGCCGGCAAGAACCCGTACGACGCGGGTCCGGTGCTCCTCAACCAACTCGTCCACGACCAACGAGGCGCTGGTGTGCCCGATCACCTCCTCGGCTTCGTAGCCGAGCAACCGGGTGGCTCCGAGGGTCCACGTCGATACAAGCCCGAAGCGATCCAGGCCGAAGATGGCGTCCGCTGATTCTTGGGCCGCTACTGTCCAGATGTCAGTCACTGCCGACGCTGCTGCCTCGCGCTCGCCTAGGGCACGCTCACCGGGCTCGCGGGGGCGAACAAGTTGAGCGCGTCCCAATTCGGTCGTCACAAGGGCAGGTCCACCAAAAGTTGCGGGCGACCGCCAACTTCAAGGCGGCCGACACCTCATGAACAGTTTCGGCAGGCCCCTACGGCTTATGAATGGGATCCGGGCCGCGCATCCTGGATCATCTGGGCAAACCTGACCCAGGACCTCGCAAAGCGTCCATTCCGTACGCCGTGAAGGACCCGGCGCAAGCCGCGTCGAAGTCTGTTCCCGACGACGCGCCAGCGCACCTGGCGCCCGGGAGGAGAACTCACATCGTGCGGAACCAAGGCGCAACCCTTCGGATCTCGCTGGCCACGGCTCTGATCGCCGGTCTCTTCGCGGCCGTGAGCACCGCCACGGCAAGCCCCAGCGCGCCAGGGTTCACCGCCCGGGGCAGTGCGGAGCAGGTCTACATCACCGGCCTCGCTCCCGACGCCCAGGTGGCGCTGCTGAACAGCTCCGGCCAGCAGGTCGCCACCCAGTCGGCTGACTCGTTGGGCGGATTGCTGTTCCGTGAGGTCGCGCCGGGCACGGGCTACCGCGTGCGGGTGCTGTCGAGCGGGCAGCAGTCGGGGCCGATCACGGTGCACACCACCCAGGCGGCGCCGTGGAACCCGGGGATCCACAACCAGTCGATTCCCGATCACGGGTATGGCTACCTGACGACCCGCGACGGGACGAAACTTGCCTACACCGTCCACCCACCGACCAGCCTGGGCGGGATGGTTCCTACCGACGTCCAGCTGCCCGCCGGCCCGGCGTACGCCCCGCCGTACCCGACCCTCATCGAATACTCGGGCTACGGCTACGCCAACCCGTCCGGTCCGACGAACGGCATCGCCGTGCTGGCCAACATCATGGGCTTCGCCGTCGTCGACGTGAACATGCGGGGCACCGGCTGCTCGGGTGGGGCCTTCGACTTCTTCGAGCCGCTACAGAACCTCGACGGGTACGACGTCATCGAGACGATCGCCCGCCAGCCGTGGGTCAAGGGGCACAAGGTCGGGATGATGGGCATCTCCTACGGCGGGATCAGCCAGCTGTTCACCGCGCAGCTCCGCCCGCCGTCGCTCGCGGCGATCTCGCCCCTGTCGGTCCTCGATGCGACGGCAACGACGCTCTACCCCGGCGGCATCCTCAACACCGGGTTCGCCGTCGACTGGGCGCTGGAACGCCAGCAGGAGGCGCTGCCGGCCGGCCCCGACGGCGGGCAGTCGTGGGCCTACGACCGGATCCAGCAGGGCGACCTGACGTGCAAGGACAACCAGGTCCTCCACGGTGAGGCTGCCGACCTGATGGCCAAGATCCGGGAGAACGCGCACTACCGCCCAGCGATCGCCGATCCACTCGACCCGATCACGTTCGTCAACAAGATCAACGTGCCGGTGTTCATGGCGTGCCAATGGCAGGACGAGCAGACCGGCGGTCACTGCCCCGCCCTCGTCTCGCACTTCACTGGTACGCAGAAGAAGTGGTTCACGTTCACGAACGGCGCGCACATCGACTCACTCGATCCGGAGACCTACAACCGCTGGTACGACTTCCTTCAGCTGTACGTCGCGAACCAGGCGCCGGCGAAAAACTCGGCGGCGACCCGAGCTGCTGCTCCGGTGATCTACCAGCAGGCGATGGGGATACCGGCGAAAGACGCGGTCACGTTGCCGCTCGACCCGATCCAATCGAAGCCGACGTACGCCGGGGCGCTGGCAGCCTTCGAGAAGCTGCCGCCAGTACGTGTGCTGTTCGACAACGGCGCCGGGAAGTCCCCAGCAGGGAAAGTCACGCCCGGCAACCCATATCCAGGCTTCGAGCAGTCGTTCTCGCAATTGCCGATCCCGGGCACCACTGCTCGTCGGTGGTACGTCGGACCCAACGGGACACTGACCGACCAGCCCAGTGGCACAGGCGTCAACTGGTACACCTCCGACGCCGCGGCCCTGCCGTTGACCGACTACGGCACCAACACCGGTACCGGCGGGCTCTGGAGCAACGCGTCGCAGTGGGACTGGCAGTGGAAGCAGAACCCGTCCGGGAATGCGGTGTCGTACCTGACGGCGCCACTGACGAGCAACACAACCGTGATCGGCGCCGGTGCGATTCACGTTTGGGTGCGCTCCTCGACCCCGGACGTCGACCTGCAGGCGATCGTCAGTGAGGTCGACGGCGCCGGGCACGAGACGTTCGTGCAGAACGGTTGGATCCGCGCCAGTGAGCGCAAGCTCTCCACCGATGCGAACAACCTCTTCAAACAGAAGAGCACGCTGCTCAATCCGATCCCAAGCATGTTGGAGTCCGACGTACAACCCATGCCCACGGACAAGTTCGTGAAGGTCGTCATCCCGCTCTACTACGAGGGGCACGCCTACCGCGCCGGCACACGCATCCGCATCACGATCGCCGGACCCAACGGCACCCAGCCGATCTGGTCGTTCGACGAGACCCAGCCGGCAGGTACCGCGAAGGTGTCGATCGCTTTCTCCCCGAGCATGCCGTCAAGCCTGTTCCTGCCGGTTGTCCCGGGAGTCGGCGTACCAACGGGTCAGCCGGCCTGCCCAAGCCTGCGCAACGAGGCCTGCCGGACCTACGCACCGATAATCAACCGCACCTAGAAATCTTGCGGGCGGGCGGACGAGTCGGCTGTCAGCCGGGTCGCTCCGCTCGCCGGTGATAGCCGGTATCGCCGAGTGATCTCGGCAGGAAACGGACAGAGCGTGTAGAAACCTCCCGCATGCCCAGCAGCGGAGGCGCTCGCCGTCCCGCAGTTCTTCGCAGCCGATGGTTGCGTCCGGTGCTCGCCGGACTGCCCCTCGCACTGGTATTCGCTGTCCCCTCCGGTGCCCGAGCCGTCAACGAATACCAGCCAATAGGCCTAGCGCGCGCCGGTGATCTGAGTCCTGATGGCACGGATGACCTCGACGGCGACGGCTTGACGGACTTCGTGTACGTAGCCTGGGACAACAGCGAGGTGAGCCATCTCGTCGTTCGGCGGGGCCGCGACGGGACTGTGCTCTGGTCGTCACCAACGTGGCGCCCGGGTACCTACGAATGGGCAACCGTTGTCGCCATGCGCGTCGGTGCCCCGGCGCGGCCCGGTGTCGTCGTCGGTGTCCAAGGTCGGGTCACGGCGTACGACGGCAAGACGGGCGCCATGCTGTGGCAGCTGCCCAAGCGCGACCAAGTTGATCGCAAACTGAACGAACTCGGCAGCGACACATTCACATCACCGTTCTTCGGCATGCACCTGCAGTCAGCTATACGCGGACCGGCGGGCAAAGCATCGTGGGTGCTGGGCAGCGATGACGTCGCTCGCGAGCGTGTCATCGATGGCGCCGACGGGACGGATGTCTCGAAGACGACGGTTGAGTCGTCGGGTGCCGCGACAGTGATCGGTGATGTCAACCGGGATGGCCACGACGATTACGCCATCAACGCAAGCAGTACGACGATCGACGTACGGTCGTCTGTCACCGGATTGACGCTGTGGAGTCGTCCGGTGAGCACCGGCGGCAACTACCGCCACACGCAGGCCCTACCCGACGTTACAGGTGATGGCATACCGGACGTCGTTGTCGGCGCCGACGAAGGGGGCTATGGCGACGTGCAGACCGTCCTCAGCGGACGGAACGGCGCGCGCGTTTGGTCGGCCACGGAGAACGCCGAGATCGAATCGATCGGTGACGTCGACGGCGACGGAGTGCTCGACGTCGTTTCCCGCTATACCGACTGGAGGTGGAGCAGCATCGGCGTCGTCGTTGTTCGCTCTCTTGCTCGTGGTCGCGACCTTTGGCAGAAGACATTCGACATGTCGCAGATGGGCAACGGCGGCGACGGTGGCGGGTACGTTTCACTCGAGCTCGCGGGAGACGTACAACCAGACGGCGTGCAAGACATCCGCGTGTATCGCTCTTACTGGGTCGCAGAAGAGCACGCGGAACACCGTTCGTGGCTGCTCCTGAACGGACGCACGGGAAACACTCGCACCGGTGCCCGCGGCACTCCGTTGCACGCGGCCGTCGACGCGAATGGCGACGACTTCGCTTTGTTGACACCGACCAATCACGCGCGACGGCTCGATGTCGTTGATGGCCGGACGGAAACCGTCCTGTTCACCCGCTCCACGCCTGGCGAGATGGGCTCGGTTGGCGCGGCCCATCTGACGCCTGACCGCAACGCCGACGTCTTCTTTATCTTTGGCACCGCGGACGGAAAGGAACGCTTCACCGCCATCAACGGCGCGAGCCACGCCACCCTCTGGTCAGTGCCTTTCGCCTGAGCTTGAAGCCGGCGGCGGACGAGTCGGCCTGTAAGCCGGGTTCTGTCGTTGCGGTGCGTTGCCGCATCCCAACGGGCGACCATCCATCTCGACCTGCCGTTGCCGACAGGCTCGTGCGGTCTACCCGGGAGCTCGGGCGGGCCGCCCTCGAACGCTCCCTGTCTGACCTTGCTCCAAGTGGGGTTTACCGATCCGGCTGAGTCACCTCAACCGCTGGTGGTCTCTTACACCGCCTTTTCACCCTTACCGCTGCAAGCAACGGCGGTTTGTTTTCTGTGGCACTGTCCCGCGGGTCACCCCGGGTGGGTGTTACCCACCACTTCGCCCTGTGGAGCCCGGACTTTCCTCGGCGAGCACTTCCGAAGAAGCACTCGACGCGGTCGCCCGGCCGGCTCGTCCGCCGTACTGCCAATGATAGGGCCGCGGACGCATACGTGAGCCGCGCCGAGCACAGTGCCCGACGCGGCTCACGCCCCCCATGTCATGCGCTGGCGACGCTCGTCCCCCGACGTTGAGTCGCGGCCATGCGCACTACGAGAAGCGTCAAGCAGGCGGCGATGACCGCGATACCGACGGCCGCGAGCGCAACCTCCCAGCCGGCGAGCGTGCCCAGGCCATGCGAGTCGGCGCCGGGCGAACCCGAGATCGTGCCGTCGACCGGAGACTGCGGCGGGTCTGGCGGCAGGACGTTGGCAAACGCGGCGGTCCCGGTGACGGTGAGGCCGATCAGCGAGAGAAACAGGCTGAAGACGGCGGTGGCGGTGCGACGGATCTTCTTCATGGTGAACCCCCCAGGTTGCTGGTGTATCGGATGTCACGGACTATCTGCCGGTTCACCCCTGGAGGGAATACGTGAAATTGCGTATGTTGCGGTCGGCTGGCCGGCATTACCGTTCGTAACCGGAGGGAGGCAGCCCAATGGTTACCCGATTGAGTGACGATGATCTGCACGCGCTGCTCGAGGTCGTCAACGTCAGCCTCGACGACTTGCCGGAAGCGGGGTTCCCCCTTGCGCTGCTGGAGCAACTGTTCGGGCTCGTGAGTTGCGACATGGTGTCCACGTTCGTCAACAACGGGGGTGCCGCCGGCGAAGCGTGGGAGCAGGAACTGCCTGACTCGAAGATCGAAGCAGACCCTCAGTTGTTCTGGCAGCACTATTGGACGTACGAACCGTGCAGTTATCCCGATCGCACCGGCGACACGAGCAGCGTGATCAAGAAGTCAGACTTCTTGACCCAGCGCGAGTATCGCCAGACCGGGATTTACCTCGACTACTTCCGGTTGTTCGGCATCGAACACGACATCATGGTCACGCTGCCGCTCGGGCACCATCGCTCGGTGCGCGTCATGTTCACGCGCGGCGATGGGTCCGACTTCACCGAACGCGATCGCGCCGTTCTGACCTTGCTTCGGCCGCATCTCGACGAGATCCTCCGACGCGCCGACGGCGCCCGACGAGGAGTGCCTGACCTGACTCCGCGGCAGTGGGAGCTGCTGCGGCTCGTTGCTGGTGGCAACAGCAACGCCCAGATCGCACGCCGACTGTTCGTCTCCGAAGCGACAGTGCGTAAGCACCTCGAGAACATCTTCCTGCGGCTCGACGTGACCAGCCGCACGGCTGCCGTCGCCTGCGCGTTCCCGGATCGGCTACCTGCTTAAGCGCCGGTGCCTTCGAGATGCGCGGTGTCGTTGAAGCGGCGGAGTACGGCGGGTCCGTCGGCGTACCAGTCGATCTCGGTCAGCGACGCGAGGTCGAGGTGCAGCCGATAGAGCGCTGTCGACGGCGCCTCGACTGACAACTGGGTAAGCACCTTGATCGGTGTCACGTGCGACACGACGAGCACGGTCTTGCCGGCGTAGGACTCGACAAGCCGCTCCACGCCCCGACGCACCCGAGCCGTTGTCTCAGCGAAGCTCTCCCCACCGGGAGGCAAAACCGACGGATCAGCCAGCCACGCCGCCAGCTGCTCAGGCCATTTCTCGTGGACCTCGGCGAACGTGAAGCCCTCCCACTCACCGAAGTCCGTCTCGGCGAAGTCATTGTCGACGACGACCTTGTCGTGGAGCGCGTCCGCTGCTGCCTGCGCCGTCATGCGCGCTCGAGTGAGTGGTGACGTGACGATTACGTCGACTCCGCCGCGCGTGGCGATTCGGTGCGCCGCAGCTGCCGCCTGAGCAACACCGCGCGGCGTCAGCTCGACATCGCCGCGTCCGCTGAACCGCTTGTTCAGCGACAGCGGCGTCTCACCATGGCGGAGTAGCAGCGTCGTGGTCGCTGGCGCCGGCGCGGCCATCCAGCCCGGCAGTCGGTTCGAGGCAACCGCGCGTTCGGCGTCCCCGACGGCGGAGCGGTCCACGAGCGAAGCGGCTGGTTCCGGCTCTGGCTCGCGTAACGACCACTCGTTGCCGGCGGCAGCGTCGTCCATCGCCTGGTTGGCCAACGCATCCGCGGCCGTGTTCTGTTCGCGCGGTACCCACGTGAACCGGACGTTGCCGAGACCACGCACCAACTGCGCGGCCTCGCTGGCAAGCGGACGCAGCCCTTCGTTCTTGACCTTCCAGTTGCCGCTCATCTGCTCGACGAGCAGCTTCGAGTCCAAGCGCGCCTCGACGTCGGCATCGGGGTCGATCGCTGCGGCCGCGCGCAGTCCGGCAATCAAGCCGCGGTACTCCGCGACATTGCTTGTCTGCCTGCCGAGTGCACGCCCCTCCTCGTGCAACACCTCGCCCGATTCTGCGTCGCGGACGACGGTGCCGTAGCCCGCCGGGCCGGGGTTGCCGCGCGCTCCCCCATCGGCCTCGACGATGAGCCTGCGGCTCACAGTCCGGACTCGGCGGTGCGAATGAGGATCCGCCGGCACTCTTCGCAGCGGACCACGGCGTCTGGTGCGGCGGCGCGAATGTCGGACAACGATGTTGCGTCGAGAGACAGGTGGCAGCCCTCGCACCGTCCACGCGAGAGCGCGGCCGCGCCGACGCCACCCGACTGCGCGCGGATCTTCTCGTACAAAGCAAGCAGATCAGCCGGCAACTCGTTGGCGATCAGCCCGCGGTCTGCTGTCTTCTGTGCGACTTGTGCGTCGATGTCCGCGACAGCCGCATCGCGGCGCTCCTCCACGGACGTGAGCTCGGTCGTCAAGGATTCGCGCTCTTTCACGAGGTCCGCGAGCCGTTGTTGCACAGCTTCGCGACGCTCCATGATCTCGAGCACCGCGTCTTCGAGGTCACTGCGGCGCTTCGCCAGCGACCCGATCTCCGACTGGAGGTTCTCCAGCTCCCGTGGCGAGCCCACCTGTCCGGCATCGAGCCGCTTCTGGTCACGATCCGAGCGCGCGACGACCTGTTCGACGTCACCCTCGGCCTTGGACTGCTCACGTCCGATGTCGCTGTCCTCGGTCTCCGCGGTCACGATCTCTGATCGCAACTCACCGAGACGCGACGTCAGCCGTTCAGAGTCTGCGTGTTCAGGCAATGAACTCCGGCGATGCGTCAGCAGGTCGATCGCGGCATCGAGGTCCTGCAAGTCGAGCAGACGCAGCTGCACTTCGGGGGCGGCGTTCACGACTGTCGGCTGGACTCCTGCGTCGGTTCCTACTGTGCTGCGGACACGTGCGCGGCCCACGGATCGGTTACGAGCGTGGACACCGCGGTCTCCACCGTAACGCCCGTCCGCTCACGCACCCCCTCGGCCAACTGGGCGGCGGCATCCGCCAGCCACGGCCACTCGGTCGCCCAATGCGCCGCATCGATGAGGGCAGGTGCGCCGTTCTCGATCGCTTCACTGGCCGGATGGTGGCGCAGATCCGCCGTCACGAAGACGTCCGCCCCACTCTCGGCGACATCGGCAAGCAAGCTGTCGCCCGCTCCCCCGCACACGGCCACGGTTCGTACGACGCGTCCCGGGTCCCCGGCCACGCGAACACCAGCGGAGGTTGCTGGCAACGCCTGGGCGACGCGCTCGGCGAACGCAGTCAACGACTCCGGCGCTGCTAATTCGCCGATCCGCCCGAGACCGCGGCGACCGGGCAGGTTGGCGAGCTCGACGATGTCGTACGCCGGCTCCTCATACGGATGTGCCGTCAGCAACGCGGCGATGACGTCGCGTCGACGTGCTCGAGGCAGCACCATCTCGATCCGCGTTTCGGGCACTTCCTCGATTTCCCCGACCCTGCCGATCGCGGGCTGCGCGCCCTTCTCGGGCCGGAATGTGCCGAGACCTTCGACGGTCCATGCACAACGTGTGTAGTCACCGATTGCACCCGCGCCCGCCTCGGCCAACGCATCGAGCACCCGGGCGGAGTCGGAATGCGGGACGAACGTCACGACCTTGTCGAGGAGGTCAGCCGGTGCCGTGTCGATCGGGCGCAGGTCCGTCAGCCCAAGCACCGCAGCCAACGCGTCGGAGACACCGGGATCAGCGACGTCGGCATTCGTGTGCGCAACGTGCAAGGCGACACCGGATGTCACGAGCTTGTGTACGACGCGGCCCTTGGCGGTTGTCGCCGCGACGCCATGCACCGGACGCAAAAACAGCGGGTGATGCGTGATGAGCAGATCGGCATCGCGGCTGATCGACTCCTCGGCGACTGCGGCGACCGGGTCGATCGCGAAGAGCACCCGGCGTACTGCTGCATCGGGGTCACCGCACACCAGCCCGACGGCGTCCCAGTCCTCCGCCCAGGCGGGCGAATACAGCTCATCGAGTACGCCGGTGACATCAGCGAGCGTCGCGTCGGCCGGCACCCGCGCAGGCTATCGACGCGTCACGCTCCCGGTGGTGGGCCCGTGATGATGGTGCCGTGACGCGCGGCGATCGCGCCAAGCGCTTCCGGATCCGGCATCACGTCGGACGGCGGCGGCAGTCCTGGACCGGACGCCGGCTCGCCCATCTCGGCGAACATCCCTTCGTGACCCGCGGCGCCCGGCGTGATGAGCAGGACCAATCGTGCGTCGTCGCTGTCGAGGCGGAATGAGTGGTCAAAGCCCGCCGGCGCGAAGCCGAACCCGCCCACTTCCAAGGGACGCACCTCGTCGCCCAAGAACAACGTGACGAGGCCCTCCGCGACGTAGAAGCCTTCGTGCTCGCGCTCGTGCTGGTGGATCGGGATCACGTAGCCAGCCGGTCCGCTCACTTCGCAGAGTGAGTATTGACCGTCCGTTCGCGCCCCGGTGGCCTTCCAGGTGTAGCGGCCGCCCGTCACCCACAGCGCGTCGCCTTCGTCGCGCGGGCTCGCGTACGGCACCAGCGCGCTCATCCGGTAACTCCCCGGGGGTGAGTGGACTCCATCGTTGCTCCTACGCGTGTCGTCGGGTGGGCCTGCAACGTACGCCCTGCTGGCGCCGCGGAGGCTGGTCGCAGAACCGCAGTCCGACATGGTTTCCGGGACGTCGTAACGTAACAATGTTGCGATATCGTCCTGTGGGTGGGCAGGCCGCGTGAGCACGGCGACCGGACGCGGGACGCGCTCCGCGCCGCCGCCGAGGAGCTGGTTGCCGCCAACGGGCCGGATGCGCTGTCCGTGCGGGCGGTCGCGACGGAGGTCGGTACGACGACGCGCGCGGTCTACAGCCTGTTCGGCTCCAAGGACGGTCTCGTCGCCGCGCTCGCCCAGAAGGCGTTCGAGCTGCTGCACGACGGTCTCGACGGGCTCCCGGAGACTGCCGATGCAGCCGCCGACCTGATCGACGTCGGCGCAGTGGTCTTCCGCGGCTTCGTGCGCGGGCACCCAGCGCTGTTCCGCATCGCCTTCCAGCGGATGATCCCCGGGCTGCACGCCGGACCCGAGCTGACGCAAGCGCGGGCAGGTGCGTTCACGCGACTCGAAGCCAAGGTCCGACGCCTCGACGATGCCGGTCTGCTCGGGGACAAGTCGGTGCTCGAAGCAGCCGTCGAGTTCAACGCGATGTGTGAAGGGCTCGGCAACGCCGAGCTCCGCGGCGGCACGTTGCGCATCCTCCCCGCCGGCGAAGAGGACCGCGTCTGGCGCGATGCCCTGAACACCCTCGTCCGCGGCTTCGGAGTGGGTCTGGCAGGTGTCGAACCTGCGACCTCCACGTTGTAAGCGTGGCGCTCTACCGTTGAGCTACAGACCCGGAAATTGCTCGGCGAGCCTACCGGCGTACTACTGCAGCGGACGGCGAAAAGCACGCGCCAGCGCGTCCGCGACCTCCTCCGAAAGCCCCGGCGCACCCGACGATTTCTCCGCGCTATCGGACTCGCTGGGCACGAGCGATCCGCAGCTCTTGCACGTCGTCTCGCCGAGCGCCCGCGACAGCGATGTC
The DNA here is from genome assembly GCA_033851265.1 of Frankiales bacterium. Classification (GTDB taxonomy): domain Bacteria; phylum Actinomycetota; class Actinomycetes; order JAWWOW01; family JAWWOW01; genus JAWWOW01. The sequence goes on along the minus strand of JAWWOW010000025.1, from coordinate 162,565 downwards.
GATCCGCAGGACAAGCATCGATCGAGCTCATCAACCCAGGCGGGATTCTCCTGGCAGTCCGGGCAGACGAGCACCATGCCGCCCTGGTGGACGCCACGCTTCCACGGACTCGGCCCATTACCTGGGTCGGTCTGACGTGTACCGCAGCGGTAGCAAGGCATCAGTGCACGACTACGACAGCTCGGCGAGCGCCTTTTTGTACTCGTCCTGGTTGCGCGCATCGGGGATCGCGTTGACGACCTTGTAACGCACGACACCCTCCCGGTCGATGATGAACGTCCCTCGCGTTGCCGCACCCAACGCCTCGTTGAAGACGCCGTACTTCTTGGCGACGTCACCGTGCGGCCAGAAGTCCGACAGCAGCGGGAACTCCAGCTTCTCCTGGTCGGCGAAGATGCGCAGCGACGCGACCGTGTCCGTGGAGATGCCGAACACCGCGGTCGTGTCGTTCTCGAACTCCGGACGCTCGTCGCGGATCGCGCACATCTCACCCGTGCACACACCGGTGAACGCAAACGGATAGAAGATCAGGACGACGTTCTTCTTGCCACGGAGGTCCGACAGCGTCACCTCGTCTTTGAACTGGTTCCGCAGCGTGAAATCTGGGGCTTCGTCGCCAACCTCGACCGCCATAGCGTGCTGCTCCTCAGAATTCGGCCACTGGAAACGCCCAGTCTGTCACCGGTTCAATAACCGACCTTGCGGCAGGCCTGCAGCGGCGCCCACAGCGACGACGGTGTCGAGGTGAGGTCGTAGAGGCTTGCCCCCACTGCACCACCCGACCGCGCCGCCCGGCAGAAGGCGGCGGCACCGGCCGGTGTCGTGTCCGCCGCGAGCCCACCGATCACATGGATCGGGTACGACGAGTTGCCCACCAACGACCGCGTCTCGCGGAGCACTGATGCCGTGTACTCATCCGGATGCGCGTCATGCGAGAAGCTCCAGTACCCCATCGTGGCGATCGCATGGGCGTGGGCAGCGAGGTCATGCCAGGGAAACCCGGGCCAGTACGACGGATTCCGGCTGAACCCGACCGGTGGCGGTGTGATCGCGACGACCGACATGCCGACGTGCCCGTACACCCCTCGCATCAGGGAATTGAGCTCAGCGGTTCGCTCGGGCGGCTTCGCGCCGGAGGACACCTCGATGTCGATGCCGAGCGCAGCAAAACGATGACCGCGCGGTGACCGGAACGCCGCCGCAGCCTTGGCCTTCGCCAGGTCAGCACTGACGCTGCGGAACTCCGGCAGCACCCACGCGATCACCCGGATGCCGCGGCTCGCCGACGCGTCCATCAGCGCGCCCAGCGCATCCGGATAGGCGATGTCAGCAGTGTTGAAGCGCGACGTCTCCACCCAGATCGTGCTGACGTGTTGGCTCGCGGCCTGCGCGACGAGGGTGGTCACCGGTGTGTTCGCCGGCTTCCCGTAGTCGTAGAGATCCACCCATGCCCCAAGCCCGCGCAGTGCCGGCAACGTGAGCACCGGCTTGCGCGGCTTCGGTTTGGGTTTCGCAACGACGCGCTGCGACGCGACCGGCGCCGGTTTCTTCACCGCCGAGACCTTGCGCACGGGCTTCGGGGTCGGCGTAGGAGCCGGCGGGTACTTCGCGTCGGGATCGAGCCGGAACAACGCCGGTTCCGTCGCGCCGAGCCGGTCGGACTCGGTTCGCATGGACAGCAGAGCAGCGGCCCCGACGAGTTGGGCGATCAGCAGTACGCCGAGGACGAGCACAAAGTGCCTGGACGGCCGCAAACGCGACATCGCCGCCCGGATCTGAGCAGCGAAAGACTCGCGGGCGCGCGATTTCATGTCAGTGAATCGGTCTCTAACGCCGACTTCTCGACGTCTTCGGTGCAACGAGCCGCGCACCCGACCAGTCAGGTGCGGCACTGATGCTGCTCGTCTGCGACAGCCCCGCCGTCGGTGCCGCCTCGCTGATGTCACTGGGCTCGACGTGGCCCGACCGACCGGTCTTCGGCGTCAACAGCCAGATGTCTCCCCCACCGGCCAATGACGTCAGCGAATCCACGAGTGCGTCAACTAAATCCCCGTCGTCCTCACGCCACCACAGCAGGACGAGATCGACGACATCGTCGTAATCCTCATCGACGAGCTCGGTGCCGATCAGGGCGACGATCGCGGCGCGCAAGGCGTCGTCGCAGTCGTCGTCGTACCCGATCTCCTGGACGACCTGGCCGGGCTGCAGACCGAGGCGGGCCGCGATACTGCGCTGGCCCTCCGCCGCGGGATCCGCGGTGGTGCTCACAGGTCGTGCCTCCCTCAGGCCGGGTCCGGTCGGGAGTAGTCCAGCGGACACCGCACAAAGGCGCAAGTGGGCTACCCTCGAAGCCCGTGCGGCTCAGCCTGCGAGGAACGACAGCCGGACCATCCGCTGCGCGTTGTCGACGTTGAGATCCACCAGCGCGATCGACTGCCACGTGCCGAGCGCGAGCCGGCCGCCGATGACCGGGATCGAGGCGTAGGGCGGCACGAAGGCAGGCATGACGTGGGACCGGCCGTGGCCGGGCGCGCCGTGGGCGTGGTGCCACCGGTCGTCAGCGGGCAGCAGCTCGGCCAGCGCAGCAAGCAGGTCCTGGTCACTGCCCGAGCCGAGCTCGATGAGCGCGACGCCCGCCGTCGCGTGCGGGACGAACACGTGCAACAACCCGTCACCCCCGCTCGCGGCCTGGGCCAGAAAGCGCCGGCATTCGTCCGTGAGGTCGACAACGGCCTCACGCCCGCCCGTACGCACCTCAACGGTCGTCGTCTCCATCGGCGTACCTCCTTTGTTAGGGAGCATGATGGAGGGGTACGACGCGCAACCGAATCCCCCCGAGGAGCGCTTTGACCAGATCAGGCGCCGGACGTGACCGCTACTCGATCATCAGCGACGGGCTGCCCAGTCAGCTGCCCGACGTCGACCCGTCCGAGACCGCTGAATGGTTGGAGTCGCTCGACTCCGTCCTGGACGTCGCGGGACGGCAGCGGGCGCGCTACCTCATGTTGCGACTGCTCGAGCGTGCGCGTGAGCGGCAAGTCGGCGTACCCAGCCTGCGTAGCACCGACTACGTCAACACGATCCCGCCGGAGGCCGAGCCATGGTTCCCCGGCGACGAACACGTCGAGCGCCGGATCCGGGCCTACACCCGTTGGAACGCCGCGATCATGGTCAGCCGCGCCAACAAGCGCACCAACGTCGGCGGGCACATCGCGACCTATGCGTCGTCGGCGGCGTTGTACGAGGTGGGCTTCAACCACTTCTTCCGCGGCAAGGACCATGGTGAGTCCGGCGACCAGGTGTTCATCCAGGGTCACGGCTCGCCAGGCATCTACGCTCGCGCATTTCTCGAGGGCCGGCTGACCGAGAGCCACCTCGACGGCTTCCGGCAGGAGTTCAGCCAACCGAACGGCATCCCGTCGTACCCGCACCCGCGGCTGATGCCCGACTTCTGGGAGTTCCCGACCGTGTCGATGGGCCTCGGCCCGCTGAACGCGATCTACCAGGCACGGTTCAACCGCTACCTGCACTCGCGGCGCATCAAGGACACCTCGCGCTCACATGTCTGGGCGTTCCTCGGCGACGGCGAGATGGACGAGCCCGAATCCCTCGGTGCGATCGGTGTCGCGGCGCGTGAAGAGCTCGACAACCTGACCTTCGTCATCAACTGCAACCTGCAGCGTCTCGACGGACCGGTGCGCGGCAACGGAAAAATCATTCAGGAGCTCGAGTCCTACTTCCGCGGTGCCGGCTGGAATGTCATCAAGGTCGTTTGGGGCCGCGAGTGGGACCCGCTGCTCGCCGCCGACGCCGACGGTGTGCTCGTCAACCAGATGAACACCACGCCGGACGGTCAGTTCCAGACCTACTCCGTGGAGAACGGCGGATACATCCGCGATCACTTCTTCGGTGGAGACCCGCGCCTGCGCAAGATGGTTGAGCACTTGTCCGACGAGGACCTCGTAAAGCTGCCACGCGGCGGTCACGACTACCGCAAGATCTATGCGGCGTTCAAAGCAGCACGCGAGCACACCGGTCAGCCGACAGTCATCCTCGCCAAGACCATCAAAGGTTGGACACTCGGTCCCGACTTCGAGGGCCGCAACGCAACGCACCAGATGAAGAAGCTCACGATCGAGGAACTGAAGACGTTCCGCGACCGGCTCTATCTCGACATCCCCGACTCAGCACTCGAAGGCGACCAGCTGCCGCCGTACTACCACCCGGGTGAGGACAGCGACGAGATCGCCTACATGAAGGAACGCCGCGAGGCGCTCGGTGGCTTCCTGCCCAAGCGCGTCGTGCGTGCGAAGCCACTCGTGCTGCCCGGCGACAAGGTGTACGACGTCCTGCGCAGAGGTTCCGGCAAGCAAGAGGTCGCGACGACGATGGCGTTCGTCAGGTTGCTCAAGGACCTCATGAAGGACAAAGGAATCGGCGCGCGCTTCGTGCCCGTCATCCCGGACGAGGCGCGCACATTCGGTATGGACTCGCTGTTCCCGACGGCGAAGATCTACTCACCACACGGACAACAGTACGAAGCGGTCGACCGCGAATTGTTGTTGTCGTACAAGGAATCCACCGAGGGTCAGATCCTGCACGAGGGCATCACCGAAGCCGGCGCGATGGGTTCGACGATCGCTGCCGGCACGGCGTACGCCACTCACGGCGAGCACATGATTCCGGTCTACATCTTCTACTCAATGTTCGGTTTCCAACGCACTGGCGATTCGATCTGGGCGTTTGGCGACCAGATGGGGCGCGGCTTCCTGCTCGGTGCGACGGCGGGGCGCACGACGCTGAACGGAGAAGGGCTGCAGCACGCGGACGGTCACTCGTTGCTGCTCGCGGCGACCAACCCGGCGTGCGTGGCCTACGACCCGGCGTTCAGTTACGAGATCGCGTACATCGTGCAACAAGCTCTTGACCGGATGTACGGCGCCAACACCGCGGGTCTGGAACCGAACGTCTTCTACTACCTGACGATCTACAACGAGACGTACAAGCAACCAGCCGAGCCCGAGAACCTCGACGTCGACGGGCTGCTGCGCGGGATCTATCGCTATGCCGAAGCGCCGGCAGCGACCAACGGCAACGGTGATCGACCGCCGGTGCAACTGCTCGCGTCCGGGACGGGCATGCAATGGGCACTCGAGGCCCAGCGACTGCTCGCCGAAGAGTGGGCAGTTGCCGCCGACGTGTGGTCGGTGACGTCGTGGAATGAGCTACGCCGCGATGCCATCGCTGCCGAGGAGCACAACCTCGCCCATCCCGAAGACGAGGCGCGAACGCCGTACATCGCGGAAAAGCTCGCCAACGTCGATGGGCCGCTCATCGCAGTCAGCGACTGGATGAAAGCCGTGCCCGACCTCATCTCACGGTGGGTCCCCGGCGACTGGACCTCGCTCGGCACCGATGGCTACGGCCACTCCGACACGCGCGAGGCACTGAGGCGCTACTTCCACGTCGATGCACCCTCCATCGTCGTTGCCACGTTGCAGGCGCTGGCCCGTCAAGGCGCAGTCAAACCGGAAACGGCGAAGGAAGCCGCGGAGAAGTACGGGTTGATCTAGTGCACAACCCGGGTAGTCAAGAGGCATGGAACGCGGCAGCGACAAGCACGGTCCCCGGCTGGACGACGAGCTGGCACACGAAACCGAAGGTTTGGTGCGCGCCGGCCGATCAACGCACGCCGAGGAGTGGAAGGACCCGGAACCATCAGGCGAGGACCAGCCGGACGCGGACCGCGTCCCCAACGCCACTCTCGTCGGCGGCACTCCCCCTGGCATGACACCCGACGACATCGAGGGACGCGCTGAACTTGCGACCTACATCGGCAAGGAGGCCTACCCGGCGGTGCGGGCGCAGTTGATCGACCTCGTCATCGATCGCAATGCTCCCGACTCGATCATCGATTTGGTGAAGAACCTGCCGAGCGATCGTGAGTTCCACAACGTCAACGAGATATGGGCCGCCGTCGGCGGCCAGGTCGAGAGCGAGCGCTTCTAAACCGGCAGCAACCTCCCTGGCGGCGCCCCCTGGCGCTCACTAGCGTCGTTCTCGCCTAACCCAGCAGCGAGAGCGAGCCGCCGATGCGCGTTCCGAGGGCCGTGCTCGTGATGGCAGCGGCCGCCGGCGTCGCAATGGCGCTCGCGCTCCCTGCATTGGCGAAACCTGGCGACCTGGACACGACCTTCGGTGCCGACGGCATCGCGTGGGCGTCGTTCCGCGCATGTAACTGCGGTGGGAACGCGTCGATGCGCGTGCAACCCGACGGCAAGATCGTCGTACTCGGAACGACGCATCTTGCGCGCTACCTGAGCGACGGCACACCTGATCAGTCATTCGGCAACGGCGGTGTTGTTCCGCTGAACATCGGCACGGCCAAAGCGGACGGCCTTGCGGTCGACCGCGCTGGTCGTGCGGTGGTCGTCGCGCATGCAACCGCCCTCAGCCGGACGGTGCTGCGCAGGTGGACTCCGAGTGGAGCTGCTGACACGGCATTCGCGGTGGCCGCGGACGCGATAAAGCTCTTCAGACAACCACTCGTACCGGTCGGCGTAGCCGAGCAAATCGTGGGCTCGACTGCTCGTTACATCATCGGCAGCAGTTCCCCAACCGGGGCCTTCGTCGTCCTCGGGATACAAGAGACCGGCCGCGCAGATGTGACATTCGGCATTGCCGGACAGGGGACAAACTCGGGACAGGGCTCCTACGCGCCGTATATCCCCTTCGCGTGGAGCATGGCGATCGAACCGGGAAACGGTCGGATCATCGTCGCCGGCCAGACGAGGCGCAAGAGCGGAACCCGTGGTAGTTATCCACTCGTCGTGCGCTTTACGGCGAGGGGTATCCCGGATCCCCTCTTCGGGGCTGCTGGCCTCGCCGTTCCGAGCTTCATCTACGAAACGGATGCACCAGGCATCGCGGTCGCTGTCGCGCCTGGCGGTGCGGTCTATGTGGTGGGGAGTTTCTCTTACGATCGCGGCGACAGCGGCGAGGACTTCATCGTCTGGCGGCTCACACCCGACGGCTCCGACGATGAGTCGTTCGGTAGCTACGGCTCGACGGTGCTAAATGGGCCAACGCGCATCGAACCAGCGCTTCGCCCTGAAAACCAAGATTCCGTCGGCGACTTCGCTTCCGCCGTGACAATCCAACCGGACGGCAAAGCGATCGTGAGCGGTTCGCGCTTCACGACTGGCTTTGCGCCGGTCGGCGTCCGCGCCAACTTCTTCCGTACCGAAACGGTGCGCCTCCTTACGAACGGGGCCCTGGATCTGACCTTCGGTGCGAGCGGCTGGTTGGTCGGGCTCGCCGGTGACGGCCGTGCGCTGGCGCTCCAGAATGGTGACGTACTCATCGGCGGCGATCTGAGCAACCGCGGCCCGGCGGGCACGACCTATCAAGACGCCCCGCCCCCGCCGAACGCGCGGCTCGGCTTCCGGGTCTCTCGCTTCGCCGGTTAAGAGACCAGAGATGCGATCCCCCGCCCGTTGGCTCGCAGGCGTTGTGGCCGCTGCCACTGTTTGCGCCATCGCATTGCCCGCTTCAGCAAAGCCGGGCGATGTCGATCCGACCTTCGGCCAGCAGGGCACCGCCTGGGCGACGTTCCGTGCCTGTGACTGCGGTGGCAATGCATCGATGCGGGTGCAACCGGACGGCAAGATCGTTGTGCTCGGCGCGACGCATCTTGTGCGCTACCTGTTGAACGGCAGGCCCGACACCAGCTTCGGCGATCGCGGAACGGTCGCCTTGAACATCGGCCGGGCATCTCCGGCCGGGCTCGCAATCGACGACGCAGGTCGCATCATCGTGGTCGCCCGTTCGACGATCGCAGAACTGATCCAGATACGCCGCTGGAGCGACCGCGGGGTCGCCGATGTTCCCTTTGCGAAGCGATCCGCCCTGGCGCTGCTCCATCAACCGCTGCACGTCGTCGGTGTCGCCGAACAAGCCGTCGGTACGGCTCGTCGTTACATCATCGGCGGCAGCACGGCGACAGGGGCGTTCGTCGCGCTGGCCATCAGAGCAGACGGTTTGCTGGACGCGACATTCGGCGTGGGTGGCCGTGCGATCAACGAGGGCAAGACCTACACGTCGGCGGACATCCCGATCGCACGCAGCATGGCCATCGAACCAGGAAACGGCCGCATCGTCGTCGCGGGACAAGAAGGCTCAAACGGGAGCGAGACCGCAGGCAACGCCACCGTCGCGCGATTCACAGCACGAGGTGCGCCTGACGCGACCTTCGGTATCGGCGGGATCGCGTACCCGACCAATCAATACCGCATCATCGCGCCGACATTGGGTCTCGCAGTGGCACCCGGCGGCGCGATCTACCTCGCTGGCAGCTTCCGGTTCTATCGCGACGACGACGACCAGAGCTTCCTTGTATGGCGGCTGAGCGCCAACGGCTCGCCCGACACGACCTTCGCTCAGCAGGGATGGAACCTCTTCGAGAGGGAGGATGCGCCGGACCCGGCATTTCCACCTCAGGCACAGGTCGTTGTCGGCGACTTCGCCCAAGCCGTCGTCGTCCAGCCAGACGGGAAGCCGATAGTGAGCGGTTCGCGATTCATCGTCGCCTACACCGGGTCTGACGGCTCTCATTTCTATCGGGCCCAGGCGCTCCGCTTGCTCACGAACGGAACGCCGGACCCGTCGTTCGGCACGAACGGCTGGGTGACGGGCCGGCCCGGCGACGGTCGCGCACTAGCGCTCCACGGCAACCGTGTACTCCTGGGCGGCGACCTCAGCACCAAGCCGCCACTGGACTACTCGTCGGTGCGCCGTCCGACGCCCCCGAACATGCCCGTCGGACTGCGCACCACGCAATTCACCCGCTGACCTTTGCGTCAACGCCGCTGGGTCCAGGCCAGCAACTCGTCGACACCGCCTGTGTTGATCACTCGGTCGGCAGTGAGCCCGGCTTCGACTGCGCGTGCGCAGCCGTACGGTTGCCAGTCCAGCTGGCCCGGTGCATGCGCATCGGTGTCGATGCTGAACATGCACCCCATCTCGAGCGCCAACGCCAACAAGCGCATCGGTGGATCAAGCCGTTCCGGTCGCGAGTTGATTTCGACGGCGACCCCGTTGTCGATGCAGGCCTGAAACACCAGCTCCGGGTCGAATTCTGACTCCGGTCGGCCGCGTCCGACCACGATGCGTCCAGTGCAGTGACCGAGCACGTCGACCTGCGGATTGGTGACCGCAGCCACCATCCGCTTGGTCATGTCCTTGCGCTCCATCCGCAGTTTGCTGTGCACGCTCGCAACGACGACGTCGAGTTGGTCGAGCAGCTCAGGTTCTTGGTCGAGCGATCCGTCGTCGAGGATGTCGACCTCGATGCCGGTGAGGATGCGGTACGGCGCCAACTCGGCGTTCAACTCCGCGACGATGCCCAGCTGCTCACGCAGGCGTTCCGGCGACAATCCGTTCGCAATCGTCAACCGCGGTGAGTGGTCGGTCAGTGCGTGGTACTCGTGGCCGAGCGCCTTCGATGCTTCCGCCATCTCCCGAATCGGGCTGCCGCCGTCCGACCAGTCGGAGTGCGTATGCAAGTCACCTCTCAACTGCGCGCACAGCTCGTCGCCGGCCTCGACAAGCGGACCGCTGGCCTTCTCCTCCAGCTTCTTGAGGTACGACGGCGCCTCGCCCGCGGCGACTTCATACGCAACCGCCGCCGTCTTCGGGCCGACGTTCGCCAGCTTCTCCAGGGTGCCCGCCTTCACTCGCCCGGCGAACTCGTCCGCGGACAGATCGGCGACTGCGGTCGCGGCCTTGCGGAACGCCTGTACCCGATAGGTCGGCTCGCGGGTGCGCTCCAACAGGAAGGCAATCCGGTTCAACGCGGCTACGGCGGCATCGACGCCGCCGTCACCCGCTCCGCGCTTGCTAGCCACGGGGACCAGTCTTCCCCCGCGAGTCTCGACTCACGAACCCCGCCTGCTCGGATCCTGGCGGATACTGATGACGTGAGCGAGGCGCACGAGCTACCCGGGGTGCGCGCGAAGAACGCGCTGATCCGCCGCCTGGAGCAGGCCAGCGGTGATGTCGCGTCCGCGGCACTGGCCCGGATGGAGGAGACGCTCCCCTGGTTCCGGGCGATGCCGGCCGAGACCCGTGCGTGGATCGGCCTTGTCGCGCAGGCGGGTGTCACTGCATTCATCGAGTGGTACCGCAGCCCCGACGGAGCAGCCGAGATTCCGCGTGACGTATTCGGCGCGGCGCCACGAGAGCTTGCCCGAGCAGTCACGCTGCGCCAGACCGTCGACATGGTGCGCGTGACCGTCGACATTCTCGAACAGACGATCTCCGATCTCGCGCCGACCGGTGACGAAGGCGAGCTGCGCGAGGCTGTCGTGCGGTACTCGCGCGAGATCGCATTCGCAGCCGCGCAGGTCTACGCCGCAGCTGCGGAACAGCGCGGTTCATGGGACGCGCGGTTGGAATCGCTCGTTGTCGATGCATTGGTCCGCGATGAAATCGACGACGCGTTGAACTCGCGCGCTGCCGCACTCGGCTGGGCGACGCCGGCGAACGTCGCAGTGCTCGCCGGCACCAAGCCGGCGGGCGAGCCGCAGGTGGTCGTCACGGCGATCCACCGGGCCGCGCGCAAGGCCGGCCTCGATGTGCTGGCCGGTGCGCAAGGCGACCGTCTCGTCGTCGTCGTCGGTGGCCGCGGCGACGGTGACGCCCTGGCCGCCGCCGTTCTCGACGAGTTCGGCAACGGTCCGGTCGTACTCGGTCCGACGGTGCCGGACTTGCTCGCCGCCGGGAGATCGGCCCGCGCGTCCCTCGCCGGGCACCACGCCGCCGCCGCGTGGCCGAATGCGCCTCGTCTCGTGCACGCGAACGAGTTGCTCCCGGAGCGGGCCCTCGATGGTGACCCGGACGCCCGCGAGTTCCTCGTCGAGCAGGTCTACCGGCCGCTCGTCGCCGCCGGTGGTGACCTGTTGGAGACCGTCTCGACCTACCTCGAGCAGGGCACGTCGCTCGAGGCGACGGCACGAGCGATGTACGTCCACGCCAACACGGTCCGCTACCGGCTCCGTCGACTGGCCGAAATCACCGGGTACGCCGCGGGCAGCCCACGGGACGCGCTGGCCCTGCAGGTCGCGCTGGCCCTGGGTCGGCTGGACATCGAACGGCAAATCCCCCCCGAATTGTAGGAGTCCTACAAACAGCTCCGCGGGACTTGGTCGCAGTCGTGAGCGCATTCCCACCACGAAATTGCCAGGGTTAGCGGATGCTCGCGCTGCTCGCGCCCGGTCAGGGTGCCCAAGCTCCCGGCATGCTCGAGCCCTGGCTGGACGTGCCCGCGGGCACCAGCACGGTCCGCGAGCGGCTGCGCTGGTGGTCGGCCGTCGTCGGCATCGACCTGCTCGCGGCGGGCACCACCGCCGACGCCGAGACCATCCGTGACACCGCGGTCGCTCAGCCCCTCCTCGTCGCCTCCGCGCTGGTCACCGCCGCCGCTCTCCTCGATGACAAGGCGGCCTTCGAAGCTGCGGGAGTGATTGCCGGCCACAGCGTCGGTGAGCTCGCGGCCGCCGCTCTTTGCGGAGCCCTGAGCGAGGAGGCCGCCCTGACCTTCGTCCGCGAACGCGGCCGGGCCATGGCGGTCGCGTCCGCCACCCAGGAGACGGGGATGACCGCGCTGCTCGGCGGCACCTTCGACGACGTGGTGGCCCACCTCGACAAGCTCGGCCTCGAAGCAGCCAACGTCAACGGCGTCGGCCAGCTCGTCGCCGCCGGCACCCGTGCACAGCTCGACGCGCTCGCCGAGACACCACCAGACGGAGTCCGGCTCCGGCCGCTCTCGGTGGCTGGTGCGTTCCATACCCGCCACATGGCGCCAGCCGTGACCACCCTCGCGGCGCTGAGTCCGGCGGTGCCTGTCGAGGACCCTGCCACCCGAATGCTGTCGAACTTCGACGGCGCGATCGTGACGTCCGGCGCCGACCTGTTGGCGCGCCTCGTCGCTCAAGTCAGCGCACCCGTGCGTTGGGATCTGTGCATGGCGACGATGCGCGAACTCGACGTGACCGCCGTCATCGAGCTTGCCCCCGCCGGCACACTCGCCGGCGTCGTACGCCGCGACATGAAAGGCATCGAGGTGGTCGCGCTGCGCAGCCCCGACGACCTCGACAACGCACGTGCGCTGGTGTCAGCTCACGGGTTCAACGCCGCAGTCACCCACGATCTCGACCCGGCGTGGCGACTCGTCGTCGCTCCGGTGGGCGGCACATTCCACGCCCAGCCCGCCACTCCGGGCACCGTGCTCGCACCCGGTGCAAGTCTTGGCCAGGTGGCTTCACGACGCGATGCCACCCCTGTTTCCACGCCGTACGGCGGAATTCTCGTCGAATGGCTCGCCGAAGACGGCGACCCCGTTGCGCCTGGGCAGCCGCTAGCCCGGCTGCACCCCGAGGCAGTGGCTTGATGGCGGCCGAGACAAGAGGGTTGGCCGTGCACCCGGCCCCTGCGGGCGCCCGAATCATCGGCCTAGGCGCGCACCTACCGACGCGGGTCGTCGACAACGACGAGATCGCACCGGGCATCAATTCCTCCGACAACTGGATCACCGTGCGGTCCGGCATCGCGCGCCGCCGCTTCGCGGCCCCGGACGAGACGGTTGCCGACATGGCGGTCGAGGCTGCTGCGAAAGCAGTCGCCAACGCCGGCGCGGACCCCGCCGACGTTGACCTGGTTGTCGTGGCGACATGCACTCATGCACTGCAGCTGCCCGGTGCCGCACCGGAAGTCGCGCACCGGATCGGTGCAACCACCGCCGGAGCCGTCGACATGAACGGCGCGTGCGCCGGCTTCTGCTACGCACTCAACTCCGTCTCCGACACCATCCGTGCCGGCAACTCGAAACTCGCTGTGGTGGTCGGCGCCGAGCGCTACACCAACATCCTCGACATGACCGACCGCGGCACCGCGTTCCTGTTCGGGGACGGTGCCGGCGCGATGGTCCTGGCGGCGTCGGACCAGCCGGGTATCGGCCCGGTGGTGTGGGGCAGCGACGGCTCCCAGAAGGACCTGATCAACCAGCGTCCCGACGAGGAGCCGCAGCGCTCCGACGCCGGCCTGCCGTTCATCCGGATGCAGGGGCCCGCCGTCTACCGCTGGGCCGTCACCGCACTGGCGGCGGTCGCCCGCGAGGCCTGCGAGCGCGCCGGGATCAAGCCCGAAGAGCTCGGTGCCTTCGTCCCGCACCAGGCCAATCTGCGGATCATTGACGCGCTGACCCGATCGCTGAAGCTGCCGGAGTCGGTCGTCATCGCCCGTGACATCGTCGAGGTCGGCAACACGTCCGCCGCGTCGATCCCGCTCGCCCTGACGCATCTGGTCGAGGCCGGCGAGGTGCCCAGCGGGGCACCGGCGCTGCTGCTGGGCTTCGGCTCAGGCCTCACGTACGCGGCGCAGGTGGTGCTTACGCCGTGAGCACGAGTCAACAGGCTGTGACCATTTGGTGGCAGGAACCGCGAGGGTTCCGCAGAAACGTCCGTTATAGAGGAATGGGGAGACAAGGAAATGGCTGAATTGAACGACACGGAGATTCTCACCGGCATGGCCGAGATCATCGAAGAGGTGACCGGTGTGCCGGCGGCTGACGTCCAGCCCCAGCGCGCGTTCGTCGACGACCTCGAGATCGACTCGCTATCGATGGTCGAGATTCTCGTCGCGGCAGAAGAGCGCTTCGGCGTTCGGATCCCGGACGAGGCCGCTCGTGACCTGCGCACCGTGCAGGACGCGGTCGACTTCATCAAGACCACCGGCGTGCCTGCATGAGTTCACGGCCAACGGTCGTCGTGACCGGGCTCGGCGCGACCACCCCGCTCGGCGGGGACGTCGCGTCGACCTGGTCGGCAATGCTCGCCGGCAAGTCGGGCGTCCGGACCCTCACCGAGGGCTGGGCGGACGACCTGCCGGTGCGCATCGGCGCACCCGTGGCCGTGGATCCAAAGGACGTCCTCGAGCGTGTCCGTGCACGCACCCTCGACCGTTCCCAGCAACTCGCGCTGATCGCGGCGAAAGAAGCCTGGGCCGACGCCGGGTCACCCGAAGTCGACCCGGAACGCCTCGCGGTCGTCATCGCATCCGGTATCGGCGGGGTCGTCACGCTGCTGACGGCCTACGACACGTTCCGGGAGCACGGACCGCGACGGGTTTCCCCGCACACGATTCCAATGCTGATGCCCAACGGTCCTGCAGCAACCGTTGGGCTCGAGCTTCGGGCCCGGGCAGGAGTGCACGCGCCGGTGAGCGCGTGTGCATCTGGATCGGAAGCGGTTGCCGTGGCCCTCGACGTGCTGCGCGCCGGTCGCGCTGACGTCGTGGTCTGCGGTGGCACCGAGGCCGCGATTCACCCCCTGCCAGTGCTCGCGTTCTGGCAGATGCGCGCGTTGTCGTTGCGCAACGACGAACCACAGGCGGCATCGCGACCGTTCGACAAGGCACGCGACGGCTTCGTCATGGCCGAGGGCGCAGGTGTCCTCGTGCTCGAGACGTTGGAGCACGCCAAGGCGCGTGGAGCAAAGGTGTACGCCGAGCTCGCCGGCGCGGGCATGACGTCGGACGCACATCACATCGCCGCACCGGAGCCGACGGGAGCCGGTGCCGCACGTGCGATCGACCTGGCGCTACGCGACGCCGGCCTGTCAACCACCGACGTCTCACACGTCAACGCGCATGCGACCTCGACACCGCTCGGCGACATCGCCGAGACGTTGGCGCTGCGCACTGCATTCGGGGCCCAACTCGACAGAATCCCTGTCACAGCAACAAAATCCATGACCGGTCACCTGCTCGGTGCCGCCGGCGCCGTCGAGGCAATCGCCACCGTCCTCGGCATTAAGCACCGCATCTGCCCACCCACGATCAACCTCGATGACGTCGACGACGAGGTCGACATCGATGTGGTCGTCGTTGACCCCCGCGAGCTGCCTTCGGGTGCTGGCATCTCTAACTCGTTCGGGTTCGGCGGACACAACGTGACCCTCGCCTTCAAGGAAGCGTGAACCAGATGACGAGCGCGATCGGCGCACCCAAGAGCGCACGCACGCCGAGTGTTGCCCGCACGCCACCGGCCAACCCACTCACGCGTCTGACCGCATTGTTCGACGATGGCGCGTTCACAACGCTCCCCGCACCCGACGAGTGCGGCATGGTCGCCGCGTCGGGTCGTGTGCACGGCTCCCCTGTCGTTGCATTCGCGAGTGACCCGACCGTTCAAGGCGGTGCCATGTCGCGCGCCGGCTGCGACGTTGTCGTTGCGGCGTACGAAAAAGCACTCGCGACGAGCTGCCCCATCGTCGGTATCTGGCACTCCGGTGGCGCGCGCATGCGCGAAGGCGTCGAGTCGCTTGATGGTGTGGGCCGGGTCTTCGCGGCGATGACCCGCGCGTCCGGTCGGGTGCCGCAAATCTCATTGGTGCTCGGTCCTGCGGCCGGCGGCGCGGCCTACGGCCCAGCGCTCACCGACATTGTCGTCCTCGGCCCGGCAGGTCGCGTCTTCGTCACCGGCCCAGACGTCGTGCGTTCGGTCACTGGTGAAGACGTCGACATGCTGCGTCTCGGCGGCCCCGAGCCGCACGGTCGCCGCAGCGGTCTGGTCCACGTAACTGCCGACACCGAAGCCGGAGCGTTCAGCGCAGCACGCCGGGTGGCAGAGCTCCTCGGCCGGCAGGGCACGTTCGACCTCGCCGCGGTCACCGATACCGACCTCGGCACGTTCCTCCCCGACGACGCGAAGCGCGCCTACGACGTACACCCGCTGGTCGACGGTCTGCTCGACGACGGCACCGGGTTCGAGCTGCACCCACGCTGGGCACCGAACTTGATCACGTCGCTGGGTCGGCTGGGCGGCCGCACCGTGGGCGTGATCGCCAACAACCCCCTGCGCCTCGCCGGGTGCCTCGACGCAGCGTCGGCGGAGAAGGCCGCGCGCTTCGTCCGGACCTGCGACGCCTTCGGTGTGCCACTCGTCGTGCTCGTCGACGTGCCTGGCTACCTGCCGGGTGTCGGCCAGGAATGGGAAGGCGTCGTACGCCGCGGCGCCAAGCTCTTGCACGCGTTCGCCGAGGCCAGCGTGCCGCGGGTGACGCTCGTGACCCGCAAGGCGTACGGCGGCGCCTACATCGCCATGAACTCCCGCTCCCTCGGAGCCACCGCGGTCTACGCCTGGCCGACCGCTCAGGTCGCGGTGATGGGGGCAACTGCCGCGGTGCGGATCCTGCACCGCCGGCTGCTCGCGGAGGTCCCGCCCGCGCGACTCGGCGCACTCGAAGCGGAACTGGCCGAAGAGCACGAGCGGCTCTCCGGAGGGATCGAGCGGGCCATCGAGTCGGGCGTGGTCGACGCCGTCGTCCCGCCGACGCAGACGCGGTCGACGATCGCGCGAGCGCTCGCCGAGGCCCCCGCCGTGCGCGGGCGGCACGGCAACATCCCGCTCTAGTTACTGATCGGTCACCTCGCGGGGCAGGAATCCGCCCTCGGAAGGCGAAGTTCCGGGCACCCACCCCTTCGAGCGGTCCCCCGTCGGCGTCCAGCCGGACCGCGGAATGCGAGGCAGCATGCGCTCTCGCCGATTCATCATCGCCACGCTGGCCGGCTTCGCCCTACTCGGCGGAGTCACTGCTGGCGCCAATAACGCGACCGCCGCCGGCCCGAGCGGCTGCCGGATCTCCGGCACGGCCCACATCAACCCCGGCCTGTCCACGAAGGCGCAGAACTTCACCGACACGTTCAGCGGTGCTTTCAGCAACTGCGCGAACGGTCCCGTGAAGTCGGGCTCGATCACCGAGGTGGGCAGTGGCAACGGCAGCTGCGCAACGGCAACAACTGCCGGGATCGCCACCGTCAGGTGGAACAACGGCCAGACATCGACGATCAAGTTGACAACGAAGGGCGTCGGCTCGGTCCTCAAGGTGGCAGGCACCTTCACTGCCGGCCTGTTCAAGGGCTCGAAGGCGTCCGCGCTCCTCAACTTCAACGCGAACCCGACCCAGTGCGCCACGGGCGGGGTCACGACCGTGACCTTCGTCGGCGCTGGGAAGATCGGCTAGTTCACTCGCACGTCGAGACGGCCGGGGGACATTCCCCCGGCCGTCTTCGTATTCGCCAGCGTTAGCCCCCCGCTGCGTGCAGCCAGCGCACCGGCGCGCCTTCGCCCGCTTCGCGGTAGGGCTCGAGCTCTTCGTCCCAGGCGGACCCGAGCAATCGCTCCAATCCGTGTGCGAGTGCCGTTGTGTCTTGCGCGCTGCCGAGAAGCGCGCGGAGTCGGTCCTCACCGACGAGCACGTCACCATTCGCACTCATGATTGCGCGGAACAACCCCAGCGACGGCGTCACGGCGTACCGCTCTCCGTCATAGCCGTAGCCGGGATCCTCGGTCACCTCGAATCGCAACAACGACCACTCACGCAGTGCGGCTGCGATCCGGCCGGCAGTGCCGGACCGGCCACGCCAGGCAACTTCGGCGCGGAGGGACCCGGTCGTGGCCGGCTGGGCGGTCCAGGTGAGGCTCACGGGTACGCCGAGCAGCGCTGCCACCGCCCACTCGACGTGCGGGCACAGCGCAGGCGGGCACGAATGGACATACAGCACGCCCCGGGCAGAGCTCGGGACGGACATCGCTGCGGACACGCGAACCTCCGACCTAGCACGGCGCCCATCAGGGTTGAGGTGCGCCTTCCCCAGCCACCTCTGCGCCGATCGCGGTCGGATCCGTTCACATAGTGCCTCACAGTTCCCGCGCGTACCAGCAGGCACGCGGAGGCGCACGAACCGGACAGCCGGGTCATAAGCCACCTCACTCGGCTGAACGGCCGAGTCCAACAGGCCCACATCGGGAGTCAGAACGGACCATGAAGTCGGCAGCGCCGTTCGTCGATGGACACCACATGAGTACATCCAGGGGTGATGAGCGTGGCGACGGCTTCGGCAGCGCCATGAACGAACTCGAACTACTCGTCTCGGAGGCCTTCGACGAAGGCGTCATCTCCGAGGTCATCCGGCCCGCGGCCATCCTCCCGGAGTCCAACGCGCGAGCCGTCCTTGTCGAGATGGCTCTCCGCGACGTGAACAACGGCGGCTTCTGGCACGCGCAACCCAACATCTGGCGCCGGTACGACCGGCCCTGGGACGGACCAGGTGGCTCCGAAGGCAGCGCCGAACTCTTGGGCAGCATCCAGGTCGCCTATGGCACTCCGACGCGCTACGAAATCACCATCTACCGCGCCACGATCACCAGGCTCGGGGCGGACCACGACTGGACCGTCGAGTCGCTCTGCGACGAGGCGCTCAGCTTCGGTGGACTGGACTTGGCCAGCTGCCCCCGCGCGGACATGTCACCGCCGCCCAAGGCGTTCCGCTTCCCCGAACCCCGCTCGTAGCGCCGGCGTTAGAGCGCATCCAGTTGGGCGACGAGCCAGCGGCCCTTCACCTTCTGCATCGTCATCCGCACGCGGTTTTGATCGATCCGCGTCTGCTTGTCCCCCGCCTTCACTGTCGCTTGGTCGACGAAGGCGAGCACGACCACCCGGCCGGAAGACGACGACACCACCGACGTCGACGCGACGCTCGCTTGTACGACGGCCTTCAGCTGCTTGGCCTGGGCGAGCAGCCTGCTCGCGGTCGAGGAGTACTCCGCGAGGAACGCGCCGGTAGACCGGCCCTTGGCCGCAGCAATGTCCTTGTCGAGGCTGCGGTAGTCGTAGGACAGGATCTCGATGACGGATGTCTTCGCGGCCGTCACCGCGTCGGTCCGCGCGTCCTCGCTGTCCCGCCGGTCTTGCAAGCGCAGGAGTAACAGCACGTCGAGCGCGGCAACGACGACGCAGAGCACGGTCAACACGAGCACGGCACCTCGTGGCGGCCCGCCACGCCGAGCAGGTCGTCCCGCCTCGCGCCGGTGCCGACCATGCTGCCGAGGCGCCGCTGGAGTCTCCTGCTCCGGCTCGCTCATGTTGCCAACCCCGTGAAGCCGACGTCGGAGATCAGCCAGTGGCTGGCGACCTGCTGCAACTTCATCGACATCCGGTAGTGCTTCACCGCGCGCTGTGCCTTCGTGCTGCCAGCGGGTTGCGTGGTGACCGTTGCGTCGACGGCGACGAGGACCTCTGCGTTCTTGCCTTTGAGGCTCACCAAGCCGGTCTCGAGAACTGACCCGACGGAGACCGACTTGGTGCCGGCGAGCAACGGACCGAGCTGGCCGCGCTGCGTCTTGAATTGCGTCGACAACGTTCCGGTCGCCAACGACAGAATGCGGTCGACCGCAGCATCGGTGTCCTTGTAGTCGATCGTCGTGAGGTTCAACGCCTCGAGGCGGGCCGCGGCCATGGCAGCCGTGCGCACGTCCTGCTTGTCGCCCTCGTCACGGTATTTCACGTAGACCAGCGCACCGAATGCGAGCAGCGCAGCGAGCAACAGACTGAGCAGCACCGTGGCGACTAGTCGGAGCCGGCCCCCATCGGACCGGCCAGAAGCCACTGCCACGAGTTGTCTCCCATGATCCGTTGCTGACCTCCGGTGGAGGCTACCCGGTAGTTGTTGGTCGTCACGGCGGTGTTGTTGATGGTCGCGTTGGACCGGTTGCCGGGGGCATTGCGTGTGCCGCGCACGCTCGTTCCATCCGGTGAGTCGCCGGGCGCCTGACAGAAAGCGTTGTACGGATAAGGGGTGCGCTGGGTGGTGTCTTCCGGCACCCGCTGTGTCGACGGCGGCGGGTAGCCCTGCGTGCACGCCGGCGGCATCCCGTTCTGGTTCATCGGGACGCCGAAGACGGTGGTGCCGTTGCCGGGGAACGTCGTGAACGATGCCGCCACGAGGTAGGGGTAGACGATGAGCACCTGCTTGATGTCGTTGACGTGCAGTGCTGCAACCTGGCCGACATTGACCAGGTTGCCGAGCAGCATCGGCAAGGTTGCACTGACGGAATCGACGAGACCAGTCAGCTGAGCCGCCGCGGGGATACCGAGCTCCAGCGCGCCTCGGAGGTCGGAGTCGCTCGCGCGCAGTTGAGCAGTGAACGACGCCAAGTGCTTGGCGAACTCCGCTATGGCACTGGCTTGGTCGTTCTGAGTGTCGAGCACCGTGCGGCCATCGCGCAGCAGCGCGATCGTCTGCGGCAGAGCCGCCGACGCCTCGGTGAGCAGGGCATGGCTGGCGTCGATGATGCGTTGCAAATCGGGCCCAGTTTTCGCGAACGCCGTGCCCAACTCGGAGATGACGGTCTGTAGGTCGTCCTTGGGGACGGAGTTGACCAACTGGTCGAGATTCATCAGCAACGTCGCTGTCTCGATCGGCAACGTCGGCTTGTCATCCTTGATCAGCTCGCCGTCCTTGAGGTACGGCCCGGTCCGCCGCCTCGGCTGCAGGTCGACGTACTGCTCGCCGATGGCCGATCCGTTGGCGATGACGACATCCAAGTCGTTGGGCACTTCGGGCCCACTGTTGATGAGCAAGCCCATGCGTACGCCTGAATAGTTGTCGCGCGCCTTGACCGATGTCACCCGTCCGACGGGCACGCCCCGGTAAGTCACCTCGCTGTTGGGGAAGATGCCGCCTGCCGCGTCCATGTCGACGTACACCGTTTTCGACGAGTTCAGCAGCCCATCACCGATTCGGACGTACTTCACCGCCGTGTAGCTGACGCCGAGCACGGTGACGACGGCGAAGATGACGACCTTGACGATGACGCTCCGTCGGATCATCGGAGCACCCCCAAGAGCAACCGGTCGATCGTCGTTTGGCCGTCATTCAGCGGACCGGGCAGCTGAGGCAACGGGACCGGCGTTGGCAGGGGGCGTGCCTTCGGCTTCGACGGCGACGGCGCGGCTGGGGCGTTCGCCTTCGGTGCCGGCGTGTTCAGAGTCTGGAAGTTGTGGAGGAGCTGCGGCCCGTACAGGTCGATCGTCAAGAAGACGTTGCCGTAGTCGCCGTGGAAGACCTTGTCGCTGCCAGTGGCGAACGGGTAGTTGAGGAACATGTCGAGCGCGGGCGGGATGTACTTGCCCGCCTCGGCCAACTTGGTCAGCGTCGGTTCCAGGGCCTTGAGGTTCGCCAGCAGATCATCGCGACTGGCGCGGATGACTGACCCCGCAGTCCGACCGAGCTTGTCGACCGCCTCGAGCATGGTGGTCAGCTGCTCGCGCTGACCGTTCAGCACACCAAGCGCGGGTGGCATGGTCTCGAGGGCGGTGGTGATCACGCCTTCCTGCTGGCGCAGCGTCGACGCCAGCTTGTTGACGTTCTCCAGCGCACGCACGATCTCACTGCGTTGACCGTTCAGGCCCGTGACCACGGTGCGCAGCCGCTCGAGCGAGTCGCGAATCGCCGGCTCCCGGCCGGAGAACGCGTTGTTGAGCTCGGCAGCGATGACCTTCACCTGGGCGAGGCCGCCGCCGTTGAGCAACAGCGAGAGTGATGACAGCACCTCTTCCACGGTGGCCGCCCGATCGGTGCTCTCCAAACCGACCCTGTCGTTGTTCGCGAGCAGGCCGGTTGCCTTCACGGTGCTCGGGGCGGCGAGGGCAACGTACTTCTCGCCCAGCAGGCTCGTCTCAGCGATGGTGGCGGATGCGTTGCGAGGGAGCTTCACGCTTTGCTTGAGGCGACAGTCGACCTCGGCAAAGGGACCGTCGGGGCCGATCTTCCAGCGCACGGCGTGCACGTGGCCGACGATCGCGTCGTTGACCTTCACGGCCGAGTAGGGCACGAGGTCGAGCGCGTCGCGGAACTCCACAGTGACGGTGTACGTCGCCCCGCGGTTGGCGACGGCTCCGGGCAACGGCAGGGAGTAAACGCCGTTGAAGGAGCACCCCGACAGCACCACGAGCGTGCCGAGTACGGAGGCTGCGAGCCGGAGGCGGGGGCGCATCATCCGGCAGCCCGCCCCGGAAGGACACCGGCCAGGGTGGGGTCGGGAATGCTGTTGACGAACGGCATGACGTTGATGCTGTTACCGAACAACGAATCGCAGGTTGCGTTCAGCTGATCGAACTGCAGCTGCGTCTGCGCCGTCAACGAGACCAACGACGAACAGATGAAGATGCTCGGGTTTTCCGTCTTGTCGGTGAAGTTGATCCGGCCGTTCTCCCCAGCCAACTGCGCGTTGTAGAGGTGAGTGAAGTTGTGCAGACCCAGTGGGGCGATCTTCAGGACGTCATTGATGTTCTTTTTTTCCTTGTCGAGAACCTTGGCGACCCGCTGCAGCTGAGCGATGTTCGCTGCTACGAGCGACCGGTTGTCCCGGATGAACGACGTGACCTCCGGCAGCGCGAGGGTCAAGTTGTGCAAGGCCCCGGCAAGCTCTTCCCGCTCCGCGTCGAGCTGACCGGAGACGCGAGCGAGCAGCTCGGTGAACGAACGCACCGTGCTGTCATTGGCCGCTAGCGACGTGGTGAACCCCTGCAGGTTGCGCACGGTGCCGAACAGCGCGTCGCGGTTGTCACCCAGGGTGCCAGTCAGGTCAGCAATACCTTTGATCGTGGTGTTGGCCTTTGCGCCCTGCCCACGCAGGTTGTTCGCGAGCACGGTCACCGCACGGGAGAGCGAGCCGTCCTTGTTGGCTCCGTTCGGTCCGAGCGAGGTGGACAACCGGATCAGCTGCTCGTATACCTGGTCCAGCTCCACCGGGACCCGGTTCTTCTCTAGGTCTAGCGTCGCCTTATCCGCTAGCACCGGGCCGCTCTCATACGCCGGCACGAACTGCACGTAGCGGTCGGCGACGACGGTCGGCATGACGATGACGGCGTGCACGTCGGCGGGGAGCTTGTACTTCTTGTCGTACGTCATCTCGACGCGAACCCGGTCGCCCTCGGGTGTGATCTTGGTGACGGTGCCGACCTTGATGCCGAGGATGTCGACGTCGGAGCCCTTGTAGAGATGCACCGCGCGCGGGAAGTACGCGGTCACGTGTGCATCGCTGCCGCTCGTCACCACACGCACCACGTAGGCGATCAGCACCGCAGCCAGTACGACGGGGACACCGATGCGTACGAGCCGCGTCGCCATCAGTCCGCGCACGCCGTCACCCCCCCAGCCCGAGCATGTCTTGGAGGCTGCGGTTCGCCGGAGCGTTCGCCGGGGCGGTTCCTGTCAGCAGCGGCAGCGGCAGGTTCTGCACGATCGCGTCGAACCATGGCCCGGTGCCCACCGAGTCGATGAGGGTGCGGGTCCACGGGAAGATCAGTTGGAGGATCTGGTCGAGGTTGTTCTGGTTGGACACGAGCACGTCGAGCACGCTCTTGAGGTGCTGCAACGCAGGTGTGATCGCCGCCTGGTTGTCCCGCACTAGGCCGCGCAGCTCGGTCGCCAACGACGCCGTGCTGAGGAGCAGCTCATGAATGACTTCGCGTCGCGCGTGGATCTCTTGCAGCAGCTTGTCTCCATCGCCTAGCAGCGCAACGATCTGTTGCCGGTTGCGATCGAGCACGCCACTGACCGACTCGGCGTTTCTCAGCAGCTGTCCGATCTGCGTGTCGCGTGCGGAGATGGTGCGCGAGAGGCGGCTCAGACCGTCGAGGGCTGCCTTGACCTGCGGCGGACTGTTCTTGAACGTCGCGGACACGGTGTTCAGGGCTTCGGCGAGCTGGTCGGTGTTGATGGCACCGACCGTCTCCGACAAGTCGCCGAACGCCGCCGTGACGTCGTAGGGGGCCCTGGTCCGCTCGAGCGGCAGCTCCTTGAGGTGATCCCACTCGCCGGGGAACCCTGGCTCGAGCAGGATGTACTTGTTGCCGAGCAACGTCGCGATCTCGATCGACAGCTTGGGATCGGCACCGACCTTGGCGCCCTTGCCCACCGTGAAGTCCACCCGGACATGCGAGCCCTCGAGTCGCACACCGGTCACCGTGCCGACCTCGACGCCGGCAACGCGGACGTCGTCGCCTTTGCGCAGCCCGGCCGCCTCGGAGAACTGCGCGGAGTATTTCGTGCCGCCGCCGAAGAGCGGCAGCGAGGTGATGTTGAACGCGACGTACATCAGGACGAGCACCACGGCGATGAAGGCAGCGCCGATCGGCTGAGGGTTCATCTCCCGGAAGGCCGGGATCCTGGGAAGCCAGCTCGGGCGCTTCATCAGAAGCACCTCGCCGCTTCGTTGTAGTGAACCGCCGTCACGTCAGTGACATTCGGGCCCACCTTGAAGTTGACGGCGCACAGGTAGAAGTTGATCCACGAGCCGTACGCCACGACGGGACCGGTCAGACGCAGGCGGTCAGGCAGCTCCTTCAGGTACTTGTCGATCTCATGCCGGCCCGAAGGTGTGTCGAGCGCCTTGGTCAGCTTGCCGAGCTCGGTGATGTCGACCTTCAGTGACGGCCGTGCATCACGAAGGAGGTCCGACGTCGTCGAGGTCAGGTCGTTGATCCCGACAAGGGCGTTGCCGATCGCCGTGCGGTCCCCCGACAGGCCTGTCACCAGCCGCTGCAGCTGTACGACGAGGTCGGTCAGGTCACCTTCGCGCTGGGCGACCGGCCCGAGCACAGCATTCAGGTTGTTGATCACCTGGCCGATGAGCTGGTCGCGGTCGGCGAGCGTGCTGCTCAGCGACGCGGTCTGCGACAGCAGTGCATCGACGGTGCCGCCTTCGCCCTGCAGGACCCGGATGATCCCGTAGGACAGCTTGTTGACGTCATCGGGCGTCAGCCCCTGCAGCAACGGCCGGAAGCCGTTGAACAGCTGCGTCAGGTTGAGCGCAGGAACGGTGCGCTCCAGCGGAATCGTGTAGCCAGGACGGACTCGCTCGCCCCTCCCCGCGGTGTCGACCAAGGCCAGGTAACGCTGTCCGATGAGGTTGCGATAACGAATCTCGGCGCGGGTGTTGGGCGTGATGGGGACGGCCTTCTCGACGGTGAAGGAGACCTCCGCCAGCGTCCCCTCGTGCAGCTTGATCGAGCCGATCGTGCCGACCCGCACACCGGCGAGTCGCACGTCGTCACCGTGGTGGAGGAACGTCGCGTCGCTGAATATCGCCTTGTAGCCGTGGGTCGCCTTGAACTGCATGTTGGCGACGGTCATGCCGAGTATCGCGGTAGCGAACAATGTGACGACCGTGAAGATGCCGAACTTGATCGCGGCCGGGCCGGTGCGGATGGTGTCGGTCATCGCAGGCTCACCTGCTGTCCCCGCGCCATCGGGCCCCACAGCAGATCGGCGATGTCAGGGACGCTGACGGAGTTGGTCTGCAATACCGGCGCCAGCAGCGCGTCGACCATGCTGCGCTCGGCGGCCGACCCAGGGCCGCCGGTCGATGCCGGACCAGCGCTGGTGCCGGAGAACTGAGCGTTCGTGGGGGGGTTAAAGCGCGGGTCGTCCTCGGTGCCGTCGTTGAGATGGATCTGCGGGAGGGGGACCTGCGGGTTGGGCAAGCCGTAGCAGTTGGGCCCGCGATTGTCGTTGTACTCCGGCAGGTCGATCGGGTATTGGTACTCCGGCACCGCCCTGCCGAACTCAATGACGATATGTGCGCTCTTGAGCGTTTCGCGCGTCGTACCGAGAGAGTCCCGCACCTGTGGGCCGAGCTTGGCGTATCCCTCGAAGAAGCAAGGGAACTCCGGGGAGTACCTCGCGAGCAGGGCCAGCAGGTCCTTGTTGACCTTGTTGACCTGGATCAGGTTCGTGGCCGAGCGCGTCAACAGGCTGTTCGTCTTGTTTGCAGTCTGTGTCACGTCGCTGAGGAAAGTTGCGATGGTCTCCTTCTCGGCGACCACCGTGCGGCTCGTGACGATGAGGTTGTTCAGGATGCGAAGCAGATCGGGCGCCGCTGCGTCGTACGTCGTCGCGACGTCGGCCAGCTTCGTGATGTCCTGCTTGAGCACGTCGATCTGAGGGTTGAACCCGATCAGGTAGCTGTCGAGCAGCTCCATCGTCTCCCCGAGCTTCTCCCCGCGCCCTTCCAGTGCGGACGCGACCGCCGTGAGCGTGAGGCTCAGCTGCTGCGGGTTGATGCTGCGCAGCAGCGGGAGCACGTCACTCAGCACTCGGCTGATCTCGAGCGCAGGCTTGGACCGGTCCAGACCGATCGTCGGTACGTTGCCCGCCCCCCGCGGCGCTTCGGCAAGCGACTGCTCGACCGGGTCGCTCGGCATCATCAGATCGACGTACTTCTCGCCGAAGACGGTCTTTGGCGTGATGCGTGCGGTGACATTCGCGGGCAGCTTGTGGGCATCGGCCGGATGCAACGCCATGTGGATCGTCGCGTGCTGCCCGTTCGAGTCGATCGAGCGGACTTCACCGACGAGAAGACCACGCACCTTGACGTCGGATCCCGGCAGCAGCAGCTGACCAGACCCACTGACCTCTAGGTCGACCTTGGTGATGGGCGTGAACGCCTTGCTGTAGGCCTGGAGCGACAGCGCGATGAGGCTGCCGACGATGGTGAAAAAGACCAAGCCGAGGAGTCGATACCCCTGCCTGGTCCAAAACGTGTCGTACATGGCCTGCTATCCGGCGATCCGGACCGTGACCGACGATCCGTAGATCGCTAGGTCGAGGAAGAGGTCAACAATGACGACGGTGGTGATGCTCATGCGCACGGCGCGCCCCACGGCCTGCCCGACGCCCGCCGGGCCGCCGGACGCCTGGAAGCCGTAGTGACAGTGCGCCAGGATGATGATGGTCGCGAACACGAGCGCCTTGCCGAATGACCAGAGCACGTCTTGCGGCAAGAGCAGCGTGTTGAAGTAGTGGCTGTAGGTCCCGGTCGACTGGTGGAACAGCAGCGTCGTGATCAACTGCGTTGCGACGTACGACGCGAGCAGGCCCATCACGTAGAGCGGGATGACCGCCGTGAAGCCCGCGATGAGCCGCGTGGTGACGAGGTAGGGAACGGGTCGTACCGCGATCGCCTCGAGCGCGTCGATCTCTTCGTTGATGCGCATGGCGCCGAGCTGAGCTGTGAACCCGCAGCCAACTGTGGCCGACAGCGCGATCGCTGCGATCAGCGGGGCGAGCTCGCGGGTGTTGAAGTACGCAGAGACAAAGCCGGTGTAGACCGACGCGCCCAAGGCGTTCAGTGAGTGGTAGCCCTGCTGGCCGACTTCGAGCCCGGTGAAGAACGTCATGAACGAGACGATGACGACCGTCCCACCGATGACCGCGAGTGCGCCGGTGCCGAAAGCCACCTCCGACAGCAGGCGGAGCACTTCTTTCTTATAGAGGCGGAAGACCCGGGGAATCGATGTGAAACTGCGCGCGTAGAACGCGAGCTGGTGCCCGACCTCGTCAAGCAGGTCGACAACTCGTTGGAACAAACCGAACAAGAACCGCAACGGTGCGGCCAGGCGCACGCCGATCCCCGGTGACTCGATCGCGTGCCGAGCCATTAGATGCCCTTCTGAGGCACGACCGCGGCGTACACCGAGCTGGCCACGAAGTTGATGACGAACAGCAGCATGAACGTGAAGACGACCGACTGGTTGACCGCATCGCCGACGCCCTTCGGGCCACCTCCGGCGGTCAGTCCCTTGTACGACGCGACGAGACCCGCCACCAGACCGAAGATCACGGCCTTGATCTCCGCCTGTATGAGGTCGGGTAACTGCGCCAGCTGTGTGAACGACGCAAGGTAAGGCCCTGGTGATCCATGTTGAACCACCACCGAGAAGAAGTAGCCGCCGGCGACGCCGACCACCGAGACGAGGCCGTTGAGCAGCACCGAGACGACCATCGTCGCGAGCACGCGGGGCACTACGAGCCGGTGCAGCGCGTTGATGCCGAGGACCTCCATCGCGTCGATCTCGTCACGGATCTTGCGCGCACCCAGATCAGCGCAGATCGCCGAGCCGGCAGCGCCCGCAATCAGCAGCGCGGTGACGATCGGACCGGCCTCGCGGACGACCGCGATGACAGAAGCGCCGCCGTTGAGCGACTGCGCGCCGAGTTGGCGCACCAACCCACCGACCTGCAGCGCGATGATCGCGCCGAACGGGATCGCGACGAGCGTCGTCGGCAGGATCGAGACGCTGGCGACGAACCAGCATTGCTGGAGGAACTCCCGCCACTGGAACGGCCACTTGAACATCGCTCGGAAGGTGTCGAGCGACATTGCCGCGAAACTGCCAGTCTCGCGGAGGACGGCTCCCGCAGGGTTAGCCATCCGCCCCGTCGCCTCCAGAGGTTGACCGGACCCCGACCTGATCCGGTATCAGGGCCACCCGACCGCGCACGGCGCTCGCTGTCAACGGGGGTGTCTCAAACCTCAATTCGGACATCAACTGGCGCGACGGCGCTGTGCCGATGAGGCGCCTCCCCGAAGCATCTGCAGAACCGCCGTTTCGGCAGCGCCCCGGGTGGCGGGTTGTCCGATGTCGAGGTCGGCACCGAGTTTGCCGAGGGCCGCGGCGATGGTGACGCCGCCGTCGTAGTAGTCGATGACCCGGGGATCGACGTACGACGATCGGCAGATCGCTGGAGTGTTGCCGAGATAGTGCGCAACCTCGCCAAGCGCCCGGTTGACCGCGCGCCGGCGCGCGGTCGTCGACGTGGGCGCCGATGTGGACACGGCCAGCCCCACCGCCATGAGCACGGTGGCGTGCCAGGTCCGGAAGTCCTTGGCCGATGCCTCGATGTCCGGGCCGAGCAGCTCGCGGAGGTACTCATTGATGTCGGTGCTCTTGATGTCGACCCAGCCCTTCGGGCCCCGGTAGGCGAGCAGCTCGTCTCCCCCGCCGCGGCGACGCTTCAGCACGCGGACCGCCTCACAAACCTCCGGCTGCGCGATCGTGCGCACCGTCTGCTTGTTGTGTTTGGCGACGAAGTCGAACGTGATGACACCGTCGCGTGACACGGTCACGTGATCGCGGCGGATCGTCGCGAGCCCGAACGTCTCGTTCTTCTCGGCGTACTCCTCCCCGCCGATCCGGAAGAACCCGATGTCCAGCAGGTGGAAGGCCGTCGCCAACGCCCGTTCCCGAGGCATGCCGTCGAGCGAGAGGTGGGCGGCGGAGTCCTCGCGCGCGTCCGTGAGCCGAGCAGCGAACTCCAGCACCCGGTCGTGCTTCGCGGCGTCGCGCTGGACCCGCCACTGGTCGTGGTAGCGATATTGACGACGCCCCGCGGCGTCGGTCCCAATCGCCTGGATATGGCCGTTGGGCGCCGAGCAGATCCAGACGTCGTTCCAGGCGGGCGGGATGGCGAGGGCCTTGATGCGCTGAAGGACGTCCGGGTCCTTGACCGGCCGACCGTCCTCGTCGACATAGCTGAACCCACGGCCACGGCGCACACGTGCGAGTCCGGGGCCGGCGCAGTCCACACGACGAAGCCGGGGCACGGCCGCCTCGTACCCTCTCCGGCGGGGGCGGCAACCACGGGAGGGACGGGCGTCGATGGCAGAACCGGCCGATCAGGCAGGAAAGGCCATGGGGCATGGCCAGAACCAACGGTCGCAGATCACCATGACCCCGGACGAAATCGATGAGTTCCTCGCGGCCCGTCGCCCCTGCGTGATGTGCACCGTGCGGCCCGACGGAGCCATCCATGCGGTCGGCATGTGGTACGGCTTCCTCGAAGGCTGCATCGGGCTGGAGAGCAAGGCGAAGGCGCAGAAAGTAGTGAACCTCCGCCGCGACCCGCACATCACCGTCATCGCTGAGGACGGCGACTACTACGACGAGCTGCGCGGTGTTTCCATCGAAGGTAAGGCCGAGATCGTCGAGGATCCTGATCGCATGTGGGAGCTCGGCGTGAACTTGTTCGAGCGCTACAACGGCCCGTACTCCGAAGAGCTGAAGCCCTTCGTGGAGACGATGCTGCACAAGCGGGTTGTCATTAAGGTGCATCCCGAGCGGACGATCTCGTGGGACCACCGCAAGTTAGGCCTGCCGCCGATGCGGCCTCCGGAGGCGTGATGACAACGCAGGATGGTGGCGCTACGCCTGGTGACACTGGGCCGCCGGAGATGCCGGAGATGCATCGCACCAGTCGTGACCCCGAAGCGCTGCGTCAGCGGCTCGAGTCATGGCTGAGTGCACGCGTCGGCTCGGATGCGACGGTGTCCGACATCGGTGCGACGACGGCGACCGGTATGTCGAGTGAGACGGTGTTGTTGACGGCAGCCTGGACTGAGGACGACACCAAGCACGACGAGCGGCTCGTTGCCCGGCTCGCTCCCGACGCTGCCGACGTACCCGTGTTTCCGTCGTACGAGATGGAGACGCAGTTCAACATCATCAAGTTGGTCGGTGAGCTCACCTCAGTGCCAGTGCCGCGGGTGCGCTGGCTGGAGACGACACCCGATGCGATCGGTACGCCGTTCTTCGTCATGGACCGCGTGGACGGCGAGGTGCCGCCGGACGTGATGCCGTACAACTTCGGCGGCGATAACTGGTTCTACACAGCCTCGGCGGAGGACCAGCGCCGATTGCAGGACAACACGGTGTCGGTGCTCGCCGAGTTGCACACGCTCGACGCAACAGACGAGCGGTTCGCATTTCTGCAGTACGACGTGCCCGGTGACACCGCGTTGCGGCGTCACGTCGCAAATCGCCGCGCCTGGTACGACTACGTGGCCGCAAGCGGAGGTCGGTCACCGCTCGTAGAGCAGGCGTTTGACTGGTTGGACGAGCACTGGCCGTCCGACGAGGGCGACCCGGTCATCAGTTGGGGCGACTCGCGCATCGGTAACGCGATGTACCGCGACTTCGGCCCGGTCGCCATCCTGGACTGGGAGATGGTCGGCATCGGTCCGCGCGAGCTCGATGTGTCGTGGCTCCTTTACGGTCACCGCGTCTTCGAGGACATCGCCAACGGCTACGGGCTCCCCGGTATGCCGGACTTCTTGCGACCGGAAGACGTTGCGACGACGTACGAGAAGCTGACCGGCTATGCGCCGCGCGACTTGCAGTTCTACATGGCGTATGCCGCCGTGGCGTACGCGATTGTCTTCCTGCGAACGGGTGCTCGCTCGATTCATTTTGGTGAGCGGGAAGCGCCCGACGACATCGATGAGCTGATCATGAATCGTGCGCCGCTCGAGCGGATGCTCGCCGGCACCTACTGGGACTGAGGTCGTCATGCCCGTGCCCTTGGATGAGTTCCCGATTCACCAGACGCCGCTCTCGATGCGGTACGTCGGGACGAGCGACCGCAACTTCTATGACCGCAACTACTTCAACGCACACGACCGCACGGGTGACATCTTTTTCATCTCCGGCATGGGCTTCTATCCGCACTACGGCGTGCGCGACGCCTACGCGACTGTCAAGCGCGGCGATCGGCAGTGGGTCGTCCGACTCTCCGACGCCTATGACACGGACAAGGACGACCGGCTGAACCAGCACGTGGGCCCCTATCGCGTCGAGATCCTCGAACCGCTACAGCGCGTACGCATCGTTTGCGAGGCCGATGACCACGGGATCGGGTTCGACCTGACCTGGGACGGGTCATTCCCGGCGGTCGATGAGCAGCGTCACTACATCCGGCAAGGTCCGACGCGGTCGATCCTCAACACGTCGCGGTTCGCGCAGCTCGGCTCATGGACCGGTGAACTGCGCGTCGATGGCGACTCGATCGCGGTCACCCCCGACACCTGGCTGGGCTCGCGCGACCGATCGTGGGGCATCCGCCCGACCGGTGACGCCGAGCCGCCCGGACGTCCGCCGGACGACCCGACGATCGGGTTCTGGTGGCTCTACGTGCCGTTGCGCTTCGACGACTTCGCGATCGTTCTCATCGTGCAAGAGCTCGCTGACGGCTTCCGCACGCTCAACGACGCGACGCGCATCTGGCCTGACGGGCGCATCGAGCAGCTCGGCTGGCCGCGGGTGGACTTCGACTACCGCTCAGGCACTCGGCACCCGGAGCACGCGCGCATTCACCTGACCGAGCCCGACGGCAAGCCGCTGACGATCGAGATCGACACACTCGGGTCTATCGCGCTGCACGTCGGATGCGGGTACGGCGGCGACCCGGAGTGGGCACACGGTCAATGGATGGGTCGCAACTGGGCGGAAGGCAAGGTCTTCGATCTGACCGACCCCGCTGTCGCCGGCCGAATTCCGTTCGGTGTCAGCGACCACGTCGCTCGCGCGCGGATCAATGGTTCCGAAGGCTGGGGATTGTTCGAACACGCCTCTGTCGGACGCCACGATCCGACCGGCTTCGCCGACTTGATGTCCGTCGCCCCCTAAGTCAAAGGCAAATGCAGCAGCGAAGAGGGGCTTGGCTCCGCGTTGACATCTACGGCGTCGGTTTTTGCTCCGAAAGCGACGCGGCCGGTGGCAACGTGAGGCCCGACGCGGTCAGAGGAGCTTGATCGGGTCTTGCTCTTCGAAGCCGACAGTCTCGAGGGCCATGACCTGCGCCTCCGGGTTGTCCGCGGGTGCGTCGAGGTCGAGATCGAGGATCAGCGTGCCGTCCGGGTTGTAGACGACCCGACTGACTCGTCGCGGCGCCAGCTGGCCGGCCTTGTCGGGCACGACGGCCTCGCCGACGCGTGGGATGCCGGGATAGGGGCGGTCGACGTCAAGCGTGAAGGTGCGCTGCCGCTTGGCCGTCGGATCGTCGAACGTGAACCGGAGCGTGAGTTCCATGACAGCCCACTACCCCGACGAGGGGGCCGTCAGACCCCGACCGACGTCAGCGGCCACGATGACGACGAATAGCAGCACGGTGACGACGTGGACAGCGGTGCAGTAGAGGCAGATCGCCTTGATCTGGAACAACTCGGCGTACAGCAGGTAGCTGACCAATCCGACCCCGACGAGGGCACCCGCGATTCGCAGCCGATGAGTCAGCGCGACAGCGCTCCGCCACGCGATCGGCAGGCACAACGCGAGCATCACGACGAAGTACGCGAGCCCGAGCACTGCCACGGGCAATACACCGAACAACTCCGACTGGGTGCTCGTCATCACCTTCGCGCAGTTGACGGTGCCGCTGTCCGGGCATGCGAGCACGCCACTGTCCCCGTAGTGCGCATACGTGAGGTACGCCGCAACGCCGAGCCCGACGACGCTGAGCGCGAGGCTGGTGACCATCGCCCATCGCGGCGGCCAGACCTGGTGGACGTGGGCGTCAGTTCTTGGCACCGACGCGTTTCTTCAGACCTGTGATCGTTGGACTGCTGCAGACAGCCGCCGGCTGTTCACCGGTTATTGCGCACAGCGCCGCGGTCAGGATGTTGGCCGACCCGTCAATCGCTTTGGCGATCGGATTCGCAGGGTCGGACAGCGCGGCCGCAATTTGCTCGAGCGTCTTGCCCTTGAGGACGTCGGGCGAGTACTGCACTCCGACGCGATACTTGCCCCCGACGTTCAGATAGGGGAAGCCCCCACCGCCCTTGGCGAACAACGACTTCTCGGTCGAGGTCAACCGGTCGAGCAACGCGTACTGACCGTTCACGACTTGGTTCGAGTACGCCTCGCGCGCGACGAAATCGAGGTACTGACTCGTGTACGTCGCGCCGTAGAAGGTGAACGTCGGCGTACGTGGATAGCTGTCGCTCGGGCTCGACTCCGTCGTGGCAAGACCGGAGAAGGACCCGAAGCGCGCCAGTGCGATCACCATCGGCCACCGCTCAGCCGCGCAGAACGGGCACCACTCGGCGCCGATGTAGAGCACTTGCGGCTTACCCCCGGACGGCAGGTTCTGCCCGGTGAGATCGGCGGGGTCGGCCTCGGCCTTGCCGGCTCCGATGGAGTCGAGCGCCGAGACCGGTACGCCGGTCACTGCCGACACCACTGACGCCGGCGCTGCCGCTCGCGGCACACCGCTCTTCGGCTTGCCGTGCCCGACGATCACATAGGACAGCACCAACGCAGCGATGACAGCGAGGACGGCAAGGATCGTCCCGGTCGCGGTCCTACGGCGGCGCCGTTGCAAGCCGTGGCGGTCACTCGACATCAATTCGATCCTAGGTGGCGCTAACTTCGCGCACGGCAAGACGGGGAACGGCGGTGAGGCATCGGACGTGCCATTGGGCCAGAACGTGAACCGCACCATCAAGGCGGTCGAGAAGAATGTCCCACCAATCACTCTGCCAACAACAGGGCCGATTATCTGATTGGCCAACTCCACCCGCAGCAACCAGATACGGTGCGGAAAACGGGGGTGATGGTCGTGGCTCAGCGAGCAGTACGACTGCGACGCGGAGCCGTCATCGTCGCCCTCGTTTCCGTTTCCCCGCTCGTTCCGTTCTTAGCGGGATCAAGTTCGGCGGCGCCCACCGTGGGCAGCGTCTATAGCTACGACCTCACCGGCGTCACCACCACACCGGTGGCCAACGGCGCCGAAGCGAACAGCGCCGTACGTCTCAGTCTCTTCGGCGCCTGGGCGCCATCGACCGTCGGCGTGCACTTCATCGGCGACAAGGTCTCCAAACGATCGGTCGCCTTCGCGAAGCCCGCGAGCGGTCCGACGCTGTCCGCTGCGGCAAGCGACGCCGTCGGTGGCGCGGTCAAGTTCCGCTATGAAGCTCCGACCAGTGGCGCTTGCTTCGGCGACTCCCACAACGTTGCGCAGATCGGCCGGTTCGGTAGCGGGCTCACCCAGTTGAAGATGCAACTGTCCAGCTGTGCCGGCAGTAAGACTGCGGTGTTCACCGAGTGCCGCATGGTCGGCGCCAACTCGACAAACTCCGACCTGCCCAAGCGTGGGACTCAGGCGCTGGTCAACGGCGCGACGTACGCCGTGAAGTGCTTCAAGGGTCCGGACCCGCTGACGGGCCAGGCGACGCTCACGCTTCAGACCACGAAGCTCGACGCGGTCAACGGCAACGTGACGACGGTGAACACGTTCCTCATCACACGTCCCGGCTCGATGACGTCGTCGCAATACCTCAGCGTCGCGAACAAGTACCCGTTACCTGGACAGCGGTACAACACCGATCAGTTCACCGGCGATGTCGCGAAGGTCGCGTTCTGTAAGACGGCCGCGATCGACACGCTCATCGCCTGCTTGGACACCGAGGTCCCCGAGAGCTGAGCTAGCGGATCGTGGCGACCCGGTAGATCTGACCGGCCATGTCCGCGACCCACAGCGCGCCGTCGGGCGCGAACGTGAGATCGAGCGGGAGTACGCCGGACATGAAGTCGTTGACGGATGCGACCGTGCCCGCCTTGTCATACCGGACGCGCACGACCTTGTGCCCGCGCGTGCCGGCTGTTCCCCACTCCGCGACGAACAAGTCATTGTCGTAAGCGCGAGGGAAGTTCTTACCGTTGTTGAAGGCCAGCCCGTCGGAGCTGACATTCATGCCGAACAGGACGGACGGCTTCGCCTGCACTGCAGGGCCGGGGATACCGGCGTACGCCTTGGTCGGTAGCGGGTTGCACGGTCCGCGTTCGGGCGCCTGAGTGAAACCGCTCAGGCCGCCCTTCGCCCGGTCGTAGAGGCAGAACGGAAAACCGAAATGCTCGACGGGACCTGGTCCGTTGGGGGCGTTCGCGACGTCGAAGACGCTGAGCGTGTCCTCACCGAGCGGCCGGTAGTGGCCGTCGTACGTGCCGCCGTCGGGTCCGTTCATCGTCACGGCGGCCAGGTCCTGGCCTGGGTTCACCGCAGGATGGTTGCGCGGGAAGAAGGCAATGTCGTACGGGTTCCGGAACCCGGTCGCCACCACCATGCTCGGCGTCGGTCGGAGATTGGATGCCGACGGTGGGACGCGCAGGATGCTGCCGGAGTACGGCCGGGTCATCGGCGGGCCGCCCTCGGCGCCAAAGCCGGTGTAATTCGAGCTGCCGTTCGCGATGTAGAGCATGCCGTCCCGGCCCAGCGCCAACCCGTTGGTTGCGTGGATGCCGACCGGCAGATGGCTCAGCACAGTGGTGACCGAGTCGGCCTTTCCGTTGCCGTCACGGTCAACAGCTCGGAGGACCTGACCCAGCGCCGGGTCAGAGTCAGTCATGTGCTCCGAAACGAACACGCCCTGCGATGTGGCGAGCACACCTAACGGCTGGTCGAGGTTGCCCAGGAAGACGCGTGGCGCACCGAGCGCACGTCCGCCGGCGATGACGGGGAACGCCCATACTTCGCTGATCGCAGTGGCGACGTAGAGCGTGCGGCCGTCAGGCGCGAACGCCAGCGACGTTGGAGCGTCGACGACGGTCGCGGTGCTCACGGCGAAACCGATTGGCACGGTCGGTCGCGGCGTCCTCGCCGTCCCGTAAGGGTT
This sequence comes from Frankiales bacterium, assembly GCA_033851265.1. Taxonomy (GTDB): domain Bacteria; phylum Actinomycetota; class Actinomycetes; order JAWWOW01; family JAWWOW01; genus JAWWOW01. Next base: position 126,438 of record JAWWOW010000025.1, on the reverse strand, counting down.
GGCCGCTGCCGACGACGCCAGCAGCGCAACCAACGCGGCAGCGATGAGCACTCGGACGGTTCGCATGGGGTCCCCTCTCTGACGCGCTACGTCATGAAGAGGTTCGTCATCGCGACTTTGGTTCCTCCTGACTCCGGACCCCTCGCCGTCCCTGCCCCTTCTCCAGTCCTCTGCTCTGGACCCGCTGCGAAGCCAAAAGTTGCGTCCAGGCAGCCGAGGGAGCGTCAAGAATTCAGCCGAAGGCCCAACGTCAAACATCAGCCGCATGCGGTGACCGGCGTTCTCGTGCCTTGACCTCGACATGATTGCTGGTGTGGTCGAAGCCCTGCGCACTTGGCGAGATACTTGCTGCGTGCGAGGGGAATGGGCTCCCGGATTGAGACGTCGGCTCCTGATCGTGACGATCTTGCTTACCATGAACGTCGGACTGTGGGTGTTCGCCTTACGCGCGGACCATTGGCGGCTCATCTACGCGCTCGCCGTTCTTGACTCGACAGTCGCGTTCATTGCCGCGTACGCGTGGCTCGGCCAGCCGGTGAACATGGCGACCAGAGAGGGTTTCGAGGCGGTGCTGAGGTCACCGGAGGTGGAGGAGGCGGAGCAAGAGGCTCGCCGAATCGAAAGGGACTCCCGGTAGCCGTGTCCGAAGCTTGGTCGGAGCTTCTCGCCTCGGTCGATTCCGCTGCGCGCCGATCAGGACGACGGCGCATCGTGCGCTTCGCGCTGGTAATCGCGCTGCTCTGCACAAGCGTCGTGGTCATCGTTGTCAAATGGCCGGAGGGCAGATTCCCCGACAAGTGGGACGCCCGGATTGCGCCGTTGGTGGCGTTCGTGGAACAGCAGAAGCACGGCAAGTTCATCCGCCCCGTCCACGTTGACCTGCTCAGCGACGGTGATTTCCGCAAGCAGGCCCGCAACGCGTTCCTCCCGGAACGCGGGAGTCACGAGCAGGAAGAACTGGAACGAACTGCGGCGGTCTTCCAAGCGCTCGGACTGATGCGTGAGGACCTGCAGAGTCAGTTGAGGATCCTTTATGGCGAAGGCTTAGTCGGGTACTACGCCCCTCGGGACAACCGCGTCCGTTTACGCGGCAGGTTCCTGACACCGGGTGTGCGCGTGACGCTCGTTCATGAGTTGACGCACGTCTGGCAGGACCAGCACCCCACAGGTGACGGGCTAGACGAGGACGCGACGAACGGACAGATCGCGGGCCTTACGGCCGTACTTGAGGGCGACGCCACACTCGTCGAACGCGCATACCTCGGAACGCTCAGTGAATCGGAGCAACAAGCTGTCACGGACGACGACAACAGCAACCGAGACGCGCAACCGACCGTGCCCGCCGTCCTGGAGTCGCTATTCGACAGTCCCTATGTCCTCGGCCCCCCGCTGATCGAAATCGTCGCCACAGGGAAGCCTGAGATCGGGCGAGACGGCGTGTTGCGCAACCCACCACGAACCCACGCGCAGATTTTCGATCCTTGGCGTTATCTGGATGATGAGGGCGCGTCCTACATCGAACCCGTCGCGTTTGAGGAAAACGACGTCCCGATTCCCGGGCAGCGTGCTGACTTCGGTGCGCTGATGCTCTATCTGATGCTTGGGCAGCGCATCGATGCCAAGCAGGCGTTTCAGGCCGCAGACGGGTGGGGCGGCGACACCTTCGAGGTCTTCAAGCGTGATGAAGCGACCTGCGCGCGGATGACGCTTGCCGGAGACACTCCCGCGAACACGCGTGCGATTGAGACCGCGCTGGAACGGTGGCGGCGGGCCGTCCCCGCTGCGACCGCCAAGATCAGCGCGTATTCCGAAGGGGTTCATTTTGAGTCGTGCGATGCCCCGACGGCTGACCCCCGCTCCAGCGATGGTGACCTGCTGGCCCTGCCGGCGCTGCGCTCCACAGCCGGAGCCGAACTGATCGTGGACGGCACCGCACCCGCCGTCGCCCGGTGCGCCGCCACCGGTCTGGTCCGGTCGTTGCCAACACCAACGCTGCTCGGATCGACTAGAGCCACACTTCACAGTCCCTCGATACAGCGCACGTTGCGGCAGCTCGTTACGTCCTGCAGCCGCACCACCTGAACGCGTTTCCCGCCTGTCGGCCGCCCCCTTGGGGGCGTAGCGTCTGCCGCTGGGTGGCACATCGCTCGTGGATGCGTGATTGGTCTACTCGTCACAACAGCCGCGGCGTGTGGCTCATCCTCGCCAGCGGGGACACCATCCCCAACTAAGAACCCGGCAGACGTGCGGCTCAACCAGGCAGCGTGCGCGCGGCTGGCTACGCACATGGAGGGCATCGACGACCAGTACCGACTGGTGAAGTCAGGCAAGTACGCGGCGTTCATTCTCGGGCTCGGCTTCGGCAGCATCGCGGACGAATTCCAAAAGGATGCGACGAACTCGACGGGCGATCTCACTGAGGCGTTGACCCGATTGGTTGCTGACGTGCGTGACATCAGCAACGTCCTGAAGGAGGGGGGGACGAGCATCGGCAATGAGACCGACTCCCTCCACGCCGGGCTGGACATTGCTTCTGACCGGTGCCGGACGTGGGGTCGCCCTGTCGTTGTCCCGGATCATCCCTGAGCGGGTCCGAGCGCAACCGCCCTAGGCTCCCGGCAGAACCACGGGAAGAGCCGCAGATGCCAGCGCGAGGGTCATGGCAGAAACGTCTGCATCTCCCACCACCTGCACATGCACCGTCATCTTCGTCTTCTCGTCGTAGCAGTAGAGGTTGTGTCCGCGATCGACCTGTTGGGCACACGAGGTGCCGCTGACCAATACGCTCTTGTAATCCGACGAATGCTTGTCCACGTTGTCGTAGTACCTATGACGGGTTGGGTCGGGATTCACCGAGACCAGCGCCAGCTCAAAGGGCGGGGCCTGAATCGGCCAACGACCTGATCGATCTGGTGTCACATCGGTCTCGAGGCACGAACCCACTCTCGACACCGGAACCTTGAGACTGCTGGCGACTCGTGCTGTCTTGATGAGTTCACAGATCGCCCCGGAGGGCACGCTGGTGGAATCGTCCGCGACAGTGCCCCCGCTACATCCGGACAGGGACCCGATGAGAACTGCGGACGAGATGCACAGGCCGAGCTTTGGCACTTCCGCATGCTTTCACTGACGGTCAGAATACCGAATCGTGCGCTCGAGAACGCCGGGGAGTCATCGGGAATCACGCAATTATCAGCGAACTGGAACGGCACTTCAGCACGTCATAGAACGCCGCCGCGGTTTGTGAGCCCCATCGACTAGAGGCCTGGCAGTTTGTCGTCTGCGCGCGGCGTTCGGCGCTCCATTAGCCAGAAGACGTATCCGCGCAGGTGCGTCTCGAGTTCACCGTCGAGGTAGGCGGCGTACTCGACCAGGCCTGCGGCGGCGTCCCGTTCCTCTCCGTTACCCGCCGACCACACCTGAAGATCTCTCTCGATCCATTCAACAAGGCGACCGCGATCCCGCCACCAGGACCGGACTAGTTCGGGTGTCCAATGCTCATCACCGTCTGAGCTCCATCCGTCATACGGATCGTTCCGAGCTCCCAGTAGCACTCCAAGCACCTCGCCACGCGACCGTGGCTGCCTGTACAAGAACTCCTGACCGGTCTCGTTCTCGTAGGAAATGTGATGCGGCGCAAACTGCCGAGAAGCCCAGCACGTGTCGGTCATGGCCCCGTAGAGCGGACCTGGCACATTGCGCCAATTACGTTCCGCCCAACTTCCGCGCAAGTACTCGGCAGGGTCGGGCAGCTGGCCTCGCCACCAAGGTGGACCCCCGGGGATCGGAATACCGCGCGAAGACAAGACGTCGGGCATCGGGTCCCAGTAAGGAGCTAGCGGGTCCTGCACACGGCCATTGTCACTAACGGATGACGGATTAACGCGTCAATTAATGAGCCCTGCTCGACTCATAACGGTGGGATCCCAATGCAGGTGGCGAATTCGCCGGCAAGACCCGATCGATAACACCGCAACCCATGTGCGGGAGCATCACCTATAAATCGGCCGACCCCTCCTGCATCACACGCCAGTTAGACGCCGCAGACGTTTGGCTGGGGTAACGCGTGCCCGTCTGAGCAGAACCGTGTGTCCGTGGCCGTTTCCACGATGGTGTGCTCGCGCACCCGGAGTTGCCCCTTCTGCCCGACGCGTGGAGCAGGGTGTTGGGCGTCGAAGTAGCCCGGCTCACCAGGCGTGAACGCTGTGATCACAAACTCGGCGATCGCGTTGTCTGGTGACCCCCAGACCCGCGAGAGCTCAAAGGTGAGGTGGAACTCGTGGTGGCAGCACCCGTCATCCACCCACTCTTTGCCGACACCGGCCCGACTGATGCGAAGGAAACGTGTGTGAGCCGTCCAGCCGCCCGCGAAGGTCGCCAGGCTGACGTGATACTTGGGCCGCGTGACGGTGATCGTCGGACGGCTGGTGGGGAGCACGGTCGGCGTTCCGCTGGGCAGCGTCACGGCTGGCGTCGGTAACCCCACGGGCAGTGTGGGCCGGGGAATCGCCAACGTGGAATGTCCGTCGCTCGCGCAGCCGCTAACGAGCACAGCGGTGACCAACGCCACGCTCAGCCACCCCCGCACGCGGCAAGCCTACGCGTGGTTTTGTCAGTCACTCTTCGCACGCTCACGCCACCTACCGGTCGCGCTGATTCCGCGCCCGTAGGCGTCCCATCCGGCGCTCCCGCTGTCCCGCATGGGTGCGGCGGGCTTGGTCCTGCTGCTGCACTTGAGGGTCGGAGGCCGACTCAATCGTCTGCCTCAAGTAGGGCACGTCACGTGCCGTGTCGTCGTGGGGGTCCCCCGTGAGGTCCTCTTTGACCTTCGCTAACCGATCGACGGCTTCCTGAGCGAGCTGCCGACTGGTGCGGACACTTCGACGGTGGCGCGTCCAGAACCTCTTGTTGCCGCTGTTCCACCCTGACACGGGATCCACGGTACGCAATCAGGCCGCAAGGGGCCGCCGGACGCCGTGCTCGGGAGTGGCACTTCGCGACTGGCTAATCAATCCGCCTTACGTGGCTCGGAGGGTCCTCCGTGTTGGTCGCATTCGGCGCCGGGACTCCAAACAACACGTTGGATTCATCGGTTTCGTCGCGGCGGGCGTGACGCACGTAGCTGCCAATGGCAACGGGGGTGCCGATCGCTCCCATAACGATGAGCGGAGTTCCCAGTAGCCGATTGCCAGAGGCGAAAATGCCGATGCCAGCGCCGAAGACGCTTGCTGCTAAGCCAACCCTGCCCCGGCGATGATCCAGCCAGTCGGACATACTCACGCTGTGATTCTCCCCTGAGCAAGAACTCGCTGAGCCCCGTCCCTAACAACGGTCCCCTCGCGCAGATCGGCAGTTACCGTGCGGTCGCTTTACGAAAGTCATGCAAGGATCTTGCGATCAATCGGGAGCAGGGCGGCATGGCGCGACTGACCGGAGCAATGCAAGCTGCGGTCCGCTTTCAGGTAGGGCTCTTCCGATGGTCATGGTTGTGGACTGGCCCGTTCGCCATCTTCTTGCTAGTCGCGGCGTTGATTGGTGTCCTCCGGACAGACTAGGAGCAAGCTGAGATAGCTGGTCTCGGTGCGTTGTTCAGCGGCGGCTTCGCTGCCCTTGCCTTCACGATGCTCCGCCACGCGCGACGGGAGCGGTAATCCGCTCGATAACACCGGGACCCACGTGTGAGAGCGCCACTTCTGGACCGAAACTGCATCGGGTTAGCGGCGCCGCTGCCAACGGGGCGCGGCCAGAGGAACAGGCGGCGCGGATGGTCGCTTCGCCCGTCGTCGCGCCTTACGCACGAGTAGCAGAGAAGCGAGAACACCTCCAAGCAGGGAGGTAACAGCGGCACCGATCCACCAATGCGGTTCCAGCCATATGCCCCAGTCCCCCGTCCAGATCGTCATCACGAGACCGAGCCCGAGCGAGCCAATGATCCAGCCCCAGTCGGCGCGGCTCAGGCGACCCACGCCGGACAGCGTAGTGAGATATGGATTCGTCACGACTTACATCCGCGCGGCAGGCGGCGCTCCGAATCAGGATCACGGAACGCACGATATTGCCGGAACGCACGCTCGCTATCGCCACTTATATGCCGGCTAGCCGCCCCACTCACCTGAGGCCAAGTACGGCTCCTTTGCGCCCGGCCGCCAGATTTCGACACGTTCCACGAAGGGAGTATGGACGGCGTATTCGCGGACCACTGCCCTTGTTGTCATCGTTTGAGATCCGTCGACATCGGCGTAGGTAATGAAAATCGTAAAGTTCGCCCCGCCCTCTGTACGCCAGTCTGCAAGATGCCTCGCGCCCTCAGCACCGGCCGTCACGAGTGCGGAAACGTTGACGCGTACGTTCTCTCCTGTGGGCACATACATCCGGGACACCTTGCAACTGGCGGTGACGGCCGGATCCGTGCCAGCACCCAGAATCACTGCCGGGCCTGAGCCAACGTTGCGGAAAGAAACAGACACCTGAAAGACGTCGCTGTCTTCGCCGCGGCGGAGAAAAAATTCACCGACCCGCAATTCCTCGCGGTTCCGCCCGGGTGCGCCAAAGCTGACGCTCTCGATGTCGGCGGCCTCCAACGGCTCGGGTACCTCCCCGAGCAGCGGTCGTATGGCCAGATTTGCTGTGCGGCGCGCCAGGCGCAGCTGGATACCCGTGACTAGGACCAACAGCAGAGTGGCTAGCGCGAGAACAAACGTCCCGACCGCCAGTGGTTCGGACCAGGCGCCGGACTCGGTCATGGTGCCAATCGTAGTGACGCGCGTTGCAGTTCAAACAACAGTTGAAAGCGCCGACGGCGGGCAGTTCAAGCAGTCGGCGCCGCCGAATGGTGCGCAGGCGACGTCCGTCACACTAGATGGCGGCCAAGCAGGTCGACGACTCCTTCGATAAGGGCGGTCACGTCCTCGGTGCCGTATTCCCCGAAGTTGCCATGATCAGCCGCATTGCGGATGACTCTCCACGAGTCCACCTTCGACTGGGTCAGCTTGTTATAAATCCCATGGCTGGCAATCGCCTTGTTCAACGCGTCAAGGCCGTCTGACTTTGAGAATGGCACTTCGTGGCCTGTGGCGATGCGGCGAAGGCCGTCCTCGAGTACTGCTCCTGCCAAGGATGCGGCCGGATCCTTGTATCCCTGCTGGTTGAGATGTTGCGCCATCTGCAAGAAGTCATCGAAGACCTCAGCCTCGATGAGGGATCGGGCTTCGAACAGATAGCCGTTGGACAGGTCCTCCGAAGCTGCTCGGAGTATCCCTATTCCGTGCCGGACTGAGCTCGGCACGCTCTCCTTCTCCGTTCCCTCTTGAAAGGACCGCGTGTACTGATGCTCTCGGCCGAGTGACTGGCGAAGCAGAACGAGACTCTGCGCTCGCCACTCAGCGAACAACTCGCTATCTACCCACCCCTCGAATCCAATGAAGTTCGAAGGAGGGCTCTTGTACGTCTTCAGCAGGTCGTCCGCCTTCGCGAGCATGGCGACCAGGCGATCAGCAGCCTTCTGATCAAGCTTCATAAACCACTCACCTTCCCACCATCATGGGTGTCATGGCGAGCCAAGGGCGTTCACGATTGCCCCTCGTCTTATGGGTTTGTCTGGTCGGGTGTGCTGTTTGCTACCTGGTCAGTGCCGCCAATGGCGTGGCTGGTCTCCATGACCTCGACGCACTGGATGGCCGCTCACGAATAGGACCCATCAGTGAGGCATGTCAGAACCCGGACGCTGTGCTGACCATTCTCTGCAACAACTCCGAGTACGGCGGAGTTCCTAAGCCCCACGCGCTGGTCGTCGCAAGTGACTTTCTCGACATCGCTGGCTTGCTTTCGTTCGTCTCCCTGCTTCTATTCTTCCGTTGGTTGTACGTGTCACAAGGAGCAGCACGTGCTCCGAAGTCACAACGTCGCCTTGCCCGCTCGCCCTTCATTCCGGTGTACGGCTATGCGATGGCTCGGCGAGCGATGATCGAGTTGTGGGAATCAGAGTCGGGTCGAGTGCGCGGGCTTCGACGCGCCTTGCTCAATGGTTGGTGGGTCCTCTACATCGTCGTCGTGATCCTGCAAGCGTTTTCTCACATCCCTGGCGGCGATAACTCGTTGCCACCAACGGTCTCAGAACTGGAAAGCAGCACGACGACCGCCGTTTGGTGTGCGGCGACTGCGCTATTGATGTTGTGGTCCTGGGCTGTTGTTCTCGTGCTGATGCTCAATCGACCAGGAGGTCAGGCATCTAAATCGTCAACACGGGAGCGTCAGACGGCTGTCCCGGCGTCAGCGCAAGTGCTGGTCCCGGCAGCCGTGGCCAGCAGGTCGGTTGACGATGAAGCGGGGGCGGTGATTGGAGGGCGTGCGCGGTACCTGCTATTCGTCATGCTGCTAATCGGCATCGTCTTACTAGCAGCACGAGAGTTCGCGCCCGCGATGCTTGCCCTACTGGCAGCCGCTGGGGCCGGGTGGGTTGCGTCCCGTCACACGGGCGAGTAGCACGCGTTCAAGGCAGCGACGACTACTCCTTATGGTCTCGCCGCGAACAGACCGACGCGGAGGCGAACTGGCGCTCTCAGGCGTGCGTTTCGGTGTTTCGCTCACGCACACCGCCGTTCCACATGCACGTTCATCGGCAACCTGCGCACAACGACCATGCGTGGCCGATTGACCACGCACTGCCAGATGACCAGCAACTGCCAGCTGCCTTCCCGCTCGTAGCTGTCGGCTTCAATGTCTTCGACCAGCGATATGCCAGTCGCCGCAACAGTCGCGCAGTGGGTGATCCGCCAGATCGGCACCGAGTCGGCTTTCGTCGGCTCGACCCGAACGGAACGTACGCGACGTTGCAGACGGACTGGCTGACCTGCCCACGTGCTCAATGGAGACCTTTCGGTCTACGGTCGCCGTTACGCGACGGACTGGCAGCACGGGGAGACGCGGTGGCAGAGGAAAGTTGGCACGCAGCACGCCTGATCCCGACCACGGGCATCTCGGGCGCTGATGAGCAGGAGAGACGCGGCACGTCGGCGCTACTGGCCGTGCTGAGCGCGGTTCGGGAGTTCGGCAAGTCGGTGACCGCACGCCTGGATGCCCCTGCCGGGACTATCGAGACGTTCATCGAGGTGCCGTTCGATCTGAACGGCAAGCGGGTCTACCCAGACGGCCTTATCCGCGTAACGCGCGGCCAGCGTTCATGGGTTGCGCTGGTTGAGGTGAAGACCGGAAAGAACGACCTCCGTGCTGAGCAATTGGAGTGCTACCTCGACGTGGCACGCGAGCAGGGGTTCAATGCGCTGCTCTCAATATCCAATGAGATACCAACGGCCAGCGGTGTGCATCCCACGGCGGTGGACAAGCGGAAGCTGCGCAAGGTTGCGCTGCATCATTTGTCGTGGAGTCAGATTCACACCGAAGCGATTATGCACAAGGTCAACAGTTCGGTGAGCGATCCTGACCAGGCATACATCCTTTCCGAATTCATCCGGTATCTGGAACATCCGAAGTCCGGGCTTGTCGATTTCGATGACATGGGCACGTCGTGGGTGACCGTGCGCGACGCCATCAGTGCGGGAACTGTCCGTGCGACCGACAAGGGCGTTACCGAAGTTGCTGCGAAGTGGGAGCAGCTCGTGCGCTACGCGGGGATGCGTCTCGGACGCCAACTGGGCATCGAGGTGCTGCCTGCGCTGTCACGCCGTGACCTAGCAAATCCGGGTTCGCGGATGCAAGAACAGATGACATCGCTGGTGAGCAAGGGCACGCTCACGGGCTCTCTACGAGTTCCCAACACCGTTGGTCCTGTCGTGCTGACCGCCGATCTGCGGGCCGGACAGGTCTCGGCGTCACTGTCGGTGGACGCTCCCAAAGAGGGACGACCGCTAACGCGTATCAACTGGTTGCTGCGCCAGTTGAAAGACGCCCCTGATGATCTGCGTATCGACGCGTTCACACCTTGGTCGCGCGGAACAAGCAGGTCCGACCTGTTGCGCAAGGTCCGTGAGGACCCGTCGCTGTTGCTGGACGAGCAGAAGCGGGAGATACGTTCCTTCACCCTCACGCTTTCCAAGTCGAGTGGCAGCAAGCGCGGACAGGGCAAAGGGTCATTCGTGGGTTCCGTGCTGGACCTGCTCGATTCCTTCTACAAGGGCGTTGTCCAGTCGGTAAAGGGATGGTCACCCGCACCGCCCAAACTGCGCCAGCCTGAGCCGGGACAGCTCACGGAGCCAAACATCCCCAATGAGCTTGTCTCCACCGCATTGTCATCACAGGACGACGCGGCAGCGGTGTCTGGTACTACCGACGGCCCAACCGCTGGCGAAGAGGTGCTCGGAAGTCCGTAGCGCACACAAGGCATCTCCCTTGCGAGATGCCGGGGAACTGTCAGTGCTCCGCTACAGCCTTTTCAGCAACAGCCCTTTGATGAATTACCGGGGGTGCAACGGGACATGCCGAACAATCGGCAGCAGGCGCTCCTGATCTGGTTGTTGGTCGTCGTCGCTGGCGTAATGACAACACGTAGTGGTCGAGCATCCATCCGTTCGTTTGTAAGCATCACAGCGAACGCGACGATCATCGTGCCGGTGTTGTTGCTAGCCGCGAATGTTGGAGGGGCGGTCTTAGCTGCCCGCTCCCTCGACCTTTGGGACCTAAACCAAGCGACCGACACAGCCTTTTGGTTCGTCGTCCCAGGGCTGACGTTCCTCGTCAATCTCGACAGGGCGATGAAAGAAGAACATTACTTTCGCCGAACTCTGATCCGAGCCGTGCAGGTATCCGCGTTGCTGGACTTTTACCTCAACTTCGTTGTGCTTTCTCGGGTAGCAGAACTTCTTCTACTGCCCATCCTGGTCTTCGTGACCCTGCTTGGCGTGGTCGCTGCCAGGACCAAAGAGACGCTCCTGGTCGCGCGGGTGGCAGACTTCTTACTAGCCCTGACCGGACTTCTCCTGTTCGCCTATGTCACAAGTCATGTTGCCCGGCATTGGCATGAGCTCGACAAGCACGAAAGCCTGCGAGAGCTAGCTCTGCCCGTTTGGTTGGTCGTTTCTGTCATCCCATACGTCTATGCGTTCAGTCTCTACGCGGCCTACGAGCAGCTATTTATGCGCATTGGGTTCCGTAACGACTCGCGACCACAGAGGCTCCGCGCGAAGCTCGCAGTCGTTCTGGGACTGCGTTTTCGGATACGGAAGGTGTCAGCGTTCGCCGGGTCGTGGCTGTACCAAGTTGCGCAGACGGATTCCCTCCGAGCCGCGCTCGGCGTTGTGAAGGCGTTCCGCAAGCATCAAGTGCAGGAGATAGACGCCGCTACCGCAGCCGCAAACCGACTTCGTGACCTTGCGCGTGTGCAAGGCACAGACGATCAAGGGCGACAACTTGATCGGCGCGAGTTCACTCAGACGCAGGCGGCGCTGAGATGGCTAGCTGTTTGTCAAATGGGCCGGCACAACAACGATGGTCGCTACAAGGCCGACTTGGCGATGGTGTTGGACTTCAGTTCCTCCGGATTGAGCGAGCCGCACGGCGTGGAGATGCTGGTACGCACGGGTGGTCAAGCTTGGTTTGGATGGCGACGAACGATCACGGGTTGGTGCTTCGCCATTGGTGCGGCTGGCCCTACGCCTGATCAATGGCTGTTCGATGGACCTGAACCGCCTCGGGGCTTTCCCGGCGAGGACCCGGTTTGGGGCGAACAGGCGTTCGTCGATGACCACGCGCCGAACTGGGACTAACGCCACTTCTAAGAGGCGTCATCAAAGCGCGCCAGGAGTGTCTCCATCGGATGTCGAATAGTTCCCGAGAGGACTGCACGAGAAATCACTGATTGCGCTTCAGCTCTGCGGGCCAAACCTTGAAATGCAAGTAGCAGTACGACGGCGGCTGAGGCGGGGAGGTACCACAGCGACAACTCGGCGGATGCGGTGATGCCGGTCATTAGCAGCGGGAGAACAAGGTTCAGTCGAAACTCAGCTTCAGCCGCAAGTCGGTCGTACTCGCTATAGAGCTCCTGATTCGCAACCAGAAGTCGGGTCCTCAGGTCGGCGGCATTGGCGTTTTGCGCACGACCGATTTCATCATCCAATCGGCTCATCTGCTCGGGCGACCACCCACTCGCGTGCTCAAGTATTCGTCCGTGAGTCTCCCTAAGCCGTTCGAACATCTCAAAACGAGTCTGTCTGGCGTCGATGCCAATCGCAGGTGTCCGTGTGTCGAGCACTAAGCGGCCGAACCCGCGTTCCGAGGAGATTGTCAGGAGCGCTCCCAGTACATAAGCGACGAAACTCAGCGCTGCTAGCGCCGCCGGCCTGCCGAGAGCGTCACCAAGGTCGAAGAGGCGTGCAATTAGCCCATCGCCATTCGGCCTCGCCCGTGGGATGTCATCCGCGAACCAAATCCAGCCGAGTAGCAGGTAGAGGTACCCAACCGTTAGTGGAGTCCGGATATCCCGCAGGCCGGGCAACAGGCTTGCAAGCATCTACGAGTCTCCCTACGAACGCGCAATCTTTGACCGTTCGATTATCAGGGTGCGATCACGCCGATAGCACCCCGTCAACTCTGACGAACAGGCGGGTACCTCGCCTGACCTCCTAAATTTCGGGACCCAACAACACACTGCCTTGCCGCGTCAGGGCGCAGGCGGCAGCGCCGTAGAGGCGCTATCGCGCCCGATGTGTGCGGGAGAAGCGTCGACGGCTCTCACCCCTGGCCTGACATTGACCGCTGGCAGCGAGGCCAGCTTCCGACGGACGGTCTCGATGGAGACCGTAGGAGCTGCTCAACGATTTGCTGAGTTGTCAGTGGCTCGCCGTGGGCGAGCGCCCGGAAACGCTTGGTGGGGGCTTAGTGGGGCAGGCACTTAGTGGGGCAGGCAGGACTCGAACCTGCGACCCAGGGATTATGAGTCCCCTGCTCTAACCGGCTGAGCTACTGCCCCGGCGGGATGACCCGCGAGCCGCGACTCTACGACGAGCACAATCGCCTCACGGGACCCATGTCCACGCCAACCTCTGGACGAACCATCCCAAATGGGTACAGGATCCTGCCCGCTGGCATCTGCCGATCGGGGGGGCTGGGTTATGCGCAAGCCAATCGCTCGTCGCTCGCTACGCGTCATCGTCATCGCGGGAATGGTCGCGTCCGTCGCGGCCGGTGCACCGGCTGCGCGAGCCGTCACCGACCGGGCCGAGGGCAGCCGCGGGCAAGCGTCCCAGCCGCACGCCAAGAAGGCGCTGTACGACGCCCGGAAGACGCCAGCAGCGCAGAAGGCGCTTCGCGCCCTCGCCCCACAGCGCGCTGCCTCCGCGGCGGCGGCGGCCGCGGCACTCCGAAGCAAGCTCGGTAATCAGGGTCTGCTGTCAATCGACCCACTGACCGGCACCGTCCGCATGATCGGTCGCACGGACGGATTCCTGACCAGCCCGAGCAAGGCAACACCGCAGGCGATCGCGCTCGGCTATGTCACGACGAACGCGACCGCGCTAGGTCTCACCACTCAAGCCGTCCAGGCGTTGAACCTCGTCCGTGACTACGCCGACATCGAGGGCACACATCACCTGTTCTTCCAGCAGCGGATCGCGGGCGTTCCGGTGTTCGGGAATGGTTTGAAGGCCGCTGTCACCAAGGATGGCCGGCTGGTCAACGTTGTCGGCTCGCCACTCGCCAACTTCGACCGCGCCACGTCAACAGCACGCATCAGCGCATCGCAAGCCATCGCTGCCGCACGCCGCGACGCAGCCGTGTCCGGCGGTAGCGCGACCAAGCAGGTCTACTTCCGCACGGTCGAGGGCACCCGTCTCGCCTACCAGACGATCGTCGGCTCGGGCAGCGAGATGTTCCTCTCCGTCATCGACGCAACCGACAGCCGGCTGCTCTACCGCCGGAGCCTGGTCAACAACGACACAGCGGACGTGCTCGAGAACTACCCGAACGCGCCGTTGGGTGGCACGCGCCATCGCGTGACACTGGACCAGTGGCTCAACCAAGGCGCCACCACGTTGAGTGGTCCCAACGCCCACGTCTACAGCGACGTCAACGACTCCAATACGTCGTCCGCCAACGAGGAGACGACGAAGGACAACACGAGCAACTTCAACTACCCGTTCACGGAGTTCCAGGGCCCCGCATGCCCGCCGGGATATCCCTGCTCGTGGAACCCTGACAAGGCGTTCTCCTGGAAGACCAACCGAGCGCAGAGCGCCACGCAGCTGTTCTACTTCATCAACAAGTTCCACGACCATCTGGCGAAGGACCCGATCGGATTCACCCCTGCCGCCGGGAACTTCCAAGGCTCCGACGCGGTCAACGGGGAGAACATCGACGGCGCCAACGTCAATGGCGATGGCTTCCCCGACTTCTTCCACACCGACAACGCCAACTTCTCGACACCGCCGGACGGTACGCCGGGACGTATGCAGATGTACCTGTTCCATGAGCCGGGCCTGTCCTATCCCGACGAAGACCCGTTCATTGCCGGCAACAGCTCGGATGAGGCTTCGATCGTCTACCACGAGAACACGCACGGGCTCTCGAACCGGCTCGTCGTTGACTCGGACGGCAACTCGACCATCGCCAGCATCCAGGCGGCTTCGATGGGTGAGGGTTGGAGTGACTGGTATGCCCTCGACTTCCTGGGCCGGCAAGGCTTGATGACCGACACCTCGGCGCCGGGCGAGATGGCCATCGGCCTGTACACCGCGGGTGGCCAGAGCCTGTTCCGGACGCAACCCCTCGACTGCCCGGTCGGCAGCACCGACGACGCGTGCCCGGGCGGCGCCGACACCGGCCCCGGCGGCTACACCTACGGCGACTACGGCAAGGTCATCGGCTTCCCCGAGGTCCACGCGGAGGGCGAGATTTGGGCGGAGACCTTGTGGGACCTCCGCACCGCGGTCGGCTCGTTCACCGCTGAGCGTCTCGTCACCCGCGCGATGGAGCTCTCGCCCGCGGACCCCACGATGCTCGACATGCGCAACGCAATCCTGCAGGCGGACGCAGTCGGTGACGGCCGCTGGAGCAAGACCGTCTGGACCGTCTTCGCTCATCGCGGCATGGGTTACTTCGCCGGCGCGATCGACGGCGGTGACGTGACACCAGCAGAAGACTTCAGCCTGCCGCCGGCGCCTGGCACGCCGACCGGCACCTTGAAGGGCCTGGTGACCAACCAAGAAACCGGCAGCCCCATCCCGGGGATCACGGTTGCGTTCGCTGGACACGACTCCGGCTTCGGGGCCGACCTGGCGGCGACGACCAACGCCGCCGGCAACTACACGATCAACGGGATCACCTATGGGACCTACCCGAAGGTCTTCGCGATCGGGGCGGGCTTCGACATCAACGTCGTGCCGAGCATGACGATCAGCACACCCTCGAAGACGAAGAACTTCCAGCTGCGCCGCGACTGGGCATCGATCTTCGGCGGTGCTGATGTCACGAAGTTCGACCCGCCTGACTACTCCAACTTCGGCTGCGGCCCGAACGGTGCGATCGACCAGAACCTCGGCTCCGGTTGGGGCAGCGACACCGGTGCAACCGACCAGCCCGACGGCACGGCGGTGCCGAAGCACATCACCATCAAGCTGCCGACGGCGATCGACATCTCCGAGGTTGCCGTGGACCCGGCCGCTACGTGTGGTGACGGCGGGAGTGCCTCAACGCGGCGCTACCGCATCGAGGTGTCGACAACCGGTGTCGGGCTGTTCAAGGACCTCAGTTCCGGCATCTTCTACGCCGGCAACCGCGGGCACCTGAACAGCGTGGCGCTCAAGGCCACCGCGGTGACCAACGTGCGCTACCTCCGCTTCACGATGATCACCCCACAGGTGCCGTTCAGCGGCGACGCGTGCACGGGGCCGGCGGACTGTGGCGACGGCGGTGTCCCGCAACGGTGCGGACCGGACGCTCCTGACCCCGGCGACTTCTCCGGCTGCCAGTTCATGGACATGTCGGAGATCGAGGTCTACGGCTCGCCGCACTAAACGCACCGCGACGGTCACCCGCGGCACCCGGCCGCGGGTGACCGGTCGTTTCAGGTACGGCGTGCCGCGTCGGCGTACCACCCATGTTGACTTAGAGTGCGCGCGTGATGCGTTTCCGTGACCGGAGTGTGGCTGCACCGACGCTGCCGACGCTGCCCGCGCCCATGCTTGCCGCCCGAGCCCAGCGGGCCGCCGCCCTGGCCGACTTCGACGTGGCCGCGAGCGAGCTGCACCGACTCCGCCGGCTGCTCGAGAGCGATCCAGGGCGGGTCGACCCCGCTGCGCTGGTCGCTGCGGAGGCCCGGACCGAGACCGCGCGGCAACGCTTCTGGGTGGCCGACCAGGCCTACCAAGCGCAGCTGGACGAGAGCGCCGTCGGCTGAGAGTTTTGGCTCCCGCGCCTGGACTCGAACCAGGAACCCTTCGATTAACAGTCGAATGCTCTGCCAATTGAGCTACGCGGGAATGCTCAGCAACCCGCGCTCAGCGGGCGATCAAACGCTACCTCAATCGCCACGTCCGGCGACCGACTTGAGACAGCCGTAGGGTGCGGTCGGGACCGGTGGGGTACGCCGGTTCCACGCCACTGTTGATCCGCTAGAGCAGCCCCGGAGGCACCATGCGCTACAAGGCCACGTTCATCATCGGTTTCGCCGGCGGATACGTGCTCGGTGCGCGGGCGGGACGGGAGCGGTACGAGGCGATTGCGCGTGGCACCCGCAAGCTCATGGAGAACCCCGCGGTGCAGGAAACGGCCGGTGTGCTGCAGGCACAAGCGGCCGGATTCGTCGACGATGCGCGGCGCGTTGTCATCGACTCGGTTAGCGGTCTCACGCACCGCGGTCATGGTTCAACGCGACTCACCGGCGGCCTGTCCGACGTGGTGCGCAGCCACAACGGCGACGGCGGCCCGTAAACAGCCCTGGCTGACCGACACGCCGGGGGCTGCGAATCCGCGCGGAACGCCGTACCCTGAGGACCCGGACGAGCGCGTCAGTCGCCTCGTCGCCGACCCATAGTGCGGCACCAAACACCAACCAATAACGTCTGCGTCCACGATGTGGGCGCGGAGCGCGGTGGCCTCGCACGCGAAGTACGCACACTGCATCTCGCAGAGGAGCGCCCTGGATGACCCGACAGCCGGGGCGTGTGTTCTTGCCCTTGCTCGTTGCGGTCCTCGGCTTGCTCATCGGGGGTACGCCGGGCACTGCGCTCGCCGGCCAGCCGCCGAGCACCGGCCAGGGGTCGTGGAACTTCCACCAAGTTCACCTCAACACCTCCGTCCAGAACGCCGGCCGGGGAGGCTCAGGTGTCGTCGTCGCGATAGTCGACACCTGGGTCGAGGCGGGCCACCCCGAACTCAGTGGGCGGGTGATGACCGGTGCGGACTGCATCGGGGGTGCGTGCAGCCGGACCACATCCAAGAGCCGTGACGCCTGCGGGCACGGCACGCACGTGGCTGGGACGGCCGCCGGCAAGGAGTGGGGCATCGCGCCGAGAGCCACGATCTTGCCCGTGCGCGTGCTCAAGTACGACGGTCATGACTGCACGGGGTCGACGGCCGATGTCGCGGCGGGCATCAGGTGGGCCACGGGCCACGGCGCGGAGGTCATCAACCTGTCGCTGGCACCCGAGGACGCGGACACTCAGCAGAACCACGGCGTCGTGACGCAAGCCGTCCAGGCTGCGGTGGCGCGCGGGATCATCGTGGTGTTCGCCGCTGGCAACGACAACCGGCCGGTGGGCGACAACTACGGCGGCAAAGCGCTCATCGTTGCGGCGACGGCACCGAGCGGCAGCCTCGCGTCGTACAGCCAGCGCGGCCAGGGCGTGACAATCGCCGCACCTGGTGGTGACACGCGTGGCGCGGACTGCGCGTCAGACGGCCACGACTGCATCATCGCGGCGTGGAAGGGCGGCGGGTACGCCGCGCTCGCCGGCACCTCCATGGCTGCGCCGCACGTTTCGGGTCTCGCGGCGTTGCTGCTCGGCAAGGGCTACAGCTCCTCCGACGTTGTCAGCCGCATCACCGGGACTGCGCACCCGGTGTCCGGGGGCGGGTCCGGTCGCATCGACGCGGCGGCCGCACTCGGCGTGAAATTCACGACAGCAAAACCGACGAAGTCGGCGGCACCCACCCACAAGGCGACGGCAGCAAGCAAGCCTCCGGCCTCGAATGCGGTCAAGACGATCAGCCCGCTGCCCCGCATGACCTCGCCACCCGCCGCGCTGTCACCGAGCCCGAGCAACGACCTACGGTCTGCGCCCGCCCACCACGACGGCGGCGTTCCGCTCGGCTTGATGGCTGTTGCCGTGGCCTGTCTCGCCGGACTCGGTGCTGGGATGGTCTCCGTCGTCCGGGCCGGCTCGGGGCAGGGCTAGCCCCACGAGACCCGGCTGCTGGCTACGCTGCGCAAATGCGACGCGCCCAGAACCAGCTCGTGCGGCTCGTTCCCATCCTCGCCCTGGGCCTCGCGGCCGCGTGCGGCGGTAGCAGTGACATCAAGCTGACTGACAGCGAACGCGACTGCGCAGCCGTGACCGCGGCCGCCCGTCAGGTCGTCCTCGTCGACCCGCGCAAGGCGACTCCCGAGGATCTCGAACGCAACAAGACGGCGGCTGAGACGCTCGAGTCCGCGGCGGCGTCGGCCACCACCGAGGTGGCGGAGCCGGCACGAGCCTTGGCCGGCAGCGCCACGGCGTACGTCGCAGCACTCGAAAAGCGCGATGCCCTGCGTGCCACCGCTAATGAGGGGTTGCTGCGTCAGCAAGCCGTTCCCCTCGCCCAGGTCTGTGGGTTCGGCACCCGGGCCGACCAGATCCTCGGGACGACGAGCGGCACCGAGGGCACCGGCTAGACCGGGCTGATTGCGTCAGATCATCTGACCGCGCTCGCCGGCATACCGTCGGCGTACTCGCTCGACGAGCGCCTCGCCCTGTGCGCGGATCTGCGGGTCACCCGGGTCGAGCCCCCGGTCGGGTACGGCGGACCAGACGAGTTCACCGGTCGACAGGTTGCGCCGCGCGACCGCGCGGATGCCAACCCCTGCGCCGATCTCATGGCGAACGCTCACCACAACGGTCGCTGTGACGTGCTCGCGAACCGCGGCCGGAACGCCGCGCGGCTCCGGCATCCGGTACCTCACGACCGTGCGGTCGGTGCCCTCCACCTCGAGTGCGCCGTCGTCCCAAACAGCACGAGCGATCTCGTGCCACCGATGCAGCGTGGGCACATGATCAGGTCCGACGATCCGCAGCCCGACATCGGTTGCGGCGGCGATGGCCCCGCCGCGGACACGACCCCAGGTCAAAATGCGTTCCCGGCGTTCCAGCGGCATGGTCACGCCAGCGGGCAACGGCTCGCCACCACGCAGGCGGATGAGGAGGTTACGCAGGCGGGCCACACCCCTAGTTCACACGAAAGCGGCCAGCAACGTGGGGTTGCCGGCCGCTTCGCGCGAATCGCCTAGCGGTTTAGTACGGGTTGGGCTCCGGTGACGGCGACGCCGAAGCGCACCCGGTGTGAGCCGGGTTGGTCTTGCCGACCCCGTTGTTGTTGTCGCACTCATAACCGTTGTTCGGGAACGTCCCAGCCGGGTCCTGCTTCTCCTGACCCGGAGGGTTCTTGTTGTCTGCCTTGCCAACACAGCCAGCACACGGCTTGCCATTGGCGTTCCCGTTGCCGTTGCCATTCTGCGACGCCGACCCATCGCGGGTCGAACAATAGGTAGCGCCCGGGCACTGCCCGTTCGCACCACCGCTGTTCTGGTCGGCATTGCTCAGCGGCTGTGGCTGACTTGGGTCACCACTCGTACCGCTGGTTCCATTGCTGTGATCCCCTGCGACGGCCTCCCATGAGACTGCGCCCAGAGCGATCGGCCCACCGATGCCGAGCGTTGCCGCTGCAGCAAAAGCCAGGACCTTGCGTCGTACGTTTCCCTGCATCCAATGCCTCCAGTTTCGTGGAGGGCATCCCGTGCCCGGCCGTGGTGAGCGACACCGTCGCAGTCCCCCGTGCGCTGCGCCGGGTCGGTCAGCGATGCGCGGTCTCCCCCAGTGCGGACCGGTCACGCTCACCCCGGCCGGGCATGGAACACCCGGCTTCCCGGAACTGGGTCGGTCTCGCCACTCGCTCCTCGGGTGGTCTGGCGACCGAACGTCTCCGTGCTGCGGACGGACAGGGCAGTAGGCCCGCAGTCGGTGGGGACCACCCGGATCAACACGTCCCCCGCCACCCTCCCCGGCGGTGGCTTGATCAGATTGGCCGACGCTGGGCAATTTGGCATCGGCCGAACGGAGCAACCGTTGGGTTGACTTTCCTAATCCAGGTAGTCGCGGAGCTGCTGCGAGCGGCTCGGGTGCCGCAGCTTCGACAGCGTCTTGGACTCGATCTGGCGGATGCGTTCGCGCGTGACGCCGAACTCTCGGCCGACTTCTTCGAGCGTGCGCGGATGTCCATCGGCCAAGCCGAACCGCAGTTGGATGACCTTCGTCTCGCGTTCGGACAGGGTGTGCAGGATCGAGTCGAGCTGCTCTTGCAACATGATGAAGCTGGCCGCGTCGATCGGCACGATCGCGTCGTTGTCTTCGATGAAGTCGCCGAGACTCGAGTCTTCTTCCTCACCGATCGGTGTCTGTAACGACACCGGCTCCTGACTGATCTTTTGGATCTCCAGCACCTTGTCCGCCGGGAGATCCATCTCCTTGCCGATCTCCTGGGGCGTGGGTTCGCGGCCGAGATCCTGCAACAGCTGACGCTGGATCCGCACGAGTTTGTTGATGGTCTCGACCATGTGCACCGGAATGCGAATAGTCCGTGCTTGGTCAGCGATCGCACGCGTGATCGCCTGCCGGATCCACCATGTTGCGTACGTCGAGAACTTGTAGCCCTTGGTGTAGTCGAACTTCTCGACCGCGCGGATCAGGCCGAGATTGCCTTCCTGGATCAGGTCGAGGAAAAGCATGCCGCGACCGACGTACCGCTTGGCGATGGACACGACAAGGCGGAGGTTCGCTTCGACCAGCCGCTTCTTCGCGATCTGCCCATCGCGTTCAATGGCTTCGAGCTCGCGTTGCAGAACGTCGCCGACCGTTGGGTCGAGCGTCAGCTTCTCCGATGCAAACAAGCCGGCCTCGATGCGCGTTGCCAGGTCGACTTCTTCCACCGCTGTCAGCAGCTGGACGCGCCCGATCTCCTTCAGATACATCCGCACCGGGTCCGAGGTCGGCACCCGGATCGCCGAATCCTCTTCTACCGGTGCCGGCTGGGGCTCGTCGTCTTCGAACGCCGCGTCAACGATCTCAATGCCTTGGTCAATGATCGATTGCAACACCGAGTCGGTTGCTTCCGGAGGAAGCTCGGCCGCGCCCAGCGCAGCGCCGATGTCTTCGGAGGTCAGAAAACCGGCGCCGCGGCCCTTCGAAATCAGGTCACGAATCTCATCGGGAAGCGCGAGCTCCAGCGTTGGGCGCGGCAGTGTCGGGTGGCTCACCGACGTACCCACTCACTGCTCAACGTCCGCGCCATGTCGTTACCTCGGTCGCTCCGGCATCCCGGTGAGCAAAACCGTACCCCTCACCGCATAACCGGCCTAACCGTGCTCAGAGTTCGGCGAGACCTTGCTCTCTAAGACCGCGCCGATGTTGCTCCAGTGCAACCAATTCACCGAACATCCTGTTGTAGTTCTCGGCCTCTTCGACCGGATTGACGCGCTGGAGACGACCTTTGAGCTCTGCGATCAGACGCGTTGCCTGCAACTCGCGTAATCGAGCAAGCACTGCACCGGCGTAGCGCGGATCATCATCTGTAGTAGCCCGCAGCGGCTCCACCGCGAGCTCGGTGATCAAGCTCCGCGCAGTGTCATCGGGCGCGTGCTCGAGCAACGCGGTCACCCACGCCTCGCCGCCGGTCGCACTCGTCGTGCCACCAGCCGCGGCGACCGCGGTGCGGATCATCGCGTACGCCGGAGCCGTGAACACCTCGGCGTCAACTGCGTCGAACACCGGTCCGACGAGGGCGGGCCGTTGGACGGCCAGCTTGGCGGCCTCCCGCTCGATCTGCAGCCCGGGATCGCGTGGGTCCGGCCGCGCTGCGACGGGCGAGCGGGTGGACCGGCGTACGTCGATCACGTCACCACGTGCCTCGGCGACCATCTCGTTGGGGTCGGAGACGCCGAGCCAGCCCGCGAGACGGCGGGCGTATTCCTTGCGGAGATCGACCGCGCGAATGTCACGCACGATGTTCATCGTGGCGCGGCGCGCGGCGGTGCGCCCCTCCGCCGATTCGAGGTCATAGGAGTCGAGCACCGACCGAATGGCGAACTCGAACATCGGCTTGCGGTTGGCGACAAGGTCGCGAACCGCCAGGTCACCATGCTTCAAGCGCAGGTCGCACGGGTCGAGCCCGTCCGGCTGAACGGCCACGAAGGTCTGCGCGACGAACTGCTGGTCGTCCTGGAAGGCACGCAACGCGGCCTTGCGACCGGCCTCGTCCCCGTCGAAGGTGAAGATGACCTCGCCGCGGAACTCGTCCTGGTCCATGAGCAGCCGGCGGAGCACCTTGATGTGGTCACTGCCGAAGGCCGTGCCGCACGATGCAACGGCGGTCGGTACGCCGGCGAGGTGACACGCCATCACGTCGGTGTAGCCCTCGACGACAACGGCACGCATCTGGCGGGCGATGTCGCGCTTGGCGAGGTCGACGCCGTACAAGACGGTGCTCTTCTTGTAGAGCGGCGTATCGGGAGTGTTGAGGTACTTCGCCTGCACCGGGTCGCTGTCCAGCAGGCGGCGGGCACCGAACCCGATGACGTCGCCGGTGATGTCGCGGATCGGCCACAGCAACCGGCCACGGAACCGGTCGATCGGGCCACGCTGACCCTCGCGTGCGAGGCCACCGACGAGGAGCTCTTTGTCGGTGAAGCCGCGGCCACGGAGATGGACGACAAGTTGATCCCAGTCGTCGGGCGCGAAACCGACGCTGAACTGCTCGGCGGCGGCTTGATCGAAGCCGCGCTGGTCGAGAAACTCTCGCCCGACGAGCGCGCCGGGTGTCGTCAACTGCTCGGAGTAGAACTCGGCTGCCGCCGCATGTGCAAGAACCAGCCGCTGCCGATCACCCTGCTGCGGGCGTGCAGCGGAACCGCCTTGCTCGTAGTGAAGCTCGACACCCGCGCGCGCGGCGAGCCGCTCGATGGCCTCGGTGAACGTCAGGTGGTCGATCTGCTGCACGAATGAGATGACATCGCCGCCGACTTGGCAGCCGAAGCAGTGGAAATAACCTCTGGCGGGCGTGACGTGGAAGGACGGCGTCTTCTCGTCGTGGAAGGGGCACAGCCCCTTCAGCGAGCCACCGCCGGCGTTACGCAACTGAAGGTGCTCACCGACGATGTCGGCGATCGGCGACTCCTCGCGCACCCGCGCGATGTCGACATCACTGATGCGTCCAGCCATGGCACCTCCCTCCGTCGTACGCAAACCGCTTGGGGTCGGGGAAGGTGACCGCCGTCGGACAGGCCGAGTCTAACGAGGGCCACCGTCACCCTCCGCCGATCTTGAGCTTTGCAACGTCTAATCAGCGTTTCCAGGGTGCCAAACCTCAAGATCGGCGCGGCGCAGGCGGGGGTGGCACGTAGCCTGGCTCGGTGCTTCGGCGACTCCCCCTGCTCATGATCACCTGCGCGTTGGTGGCGTCCGCCTGTGGCAGTACGCCGAAACACAATGCCGCCCCGACGCCCGAGCCGACGGTCACGACGTCGCCGACGCCGAGCGCCACACCCTCACCGCGTCCGAGCCCGACCACGTCGGCGACACCGAAGCCGACGCCCAAGAGAAGCGCCACCAAGGCTCCAGTGCACGTGGCGTCGGGCGGCACCTACGACTTCCCCATCGCGGGATGTTCGACGTCGTACGGCCACTCCCACCACGACTACCCGGCAACCGACATCTTCGCCGCGCGCAACTGTCGCTTCGTGGCGCCGACCAACGGCGTCGTCGACGAGGTCAGCTACACCGACAACTGGAACTCCTCGACCAACAAGGGCGCGGACCGCGGCGGTCGGTCGGTCTCGATCGTCGGCAGCGACGGCGTCCGCTACTACGGCTCGCACTTGCAAAAGGTCGCGTCCGGGATCCGACCGGGGGTGCGCGTCACGGTCGGCCAACTGCTGGGGTACGTCGGTGACTCGGGTTCGGCTCGCGGCACCGGAACCCACCTGCACTTCGGCCTGTCGTGGCCGACCGGCCCGGGCGTGTGGTGGGTACGCCGGGGCGAGGTCTACCCCTGGCCCTATCTCGACTCGTGGAAGGCCGGTGGCAACCGATCACCTGCTGCGGCCGTTGCCGCTGAGCACCGCCGTCAGGGTGACACGCCGAGCTGCACGTCGTACTGCTGACGCATGACACCGCGCCGGGTAGCCATCTCCGCGACAGGAGCAGTTCTCCTGGTCATGGGCGTGATGCTTCTTGCGGGCTTCTTCTTCAAGTCACCGTGCATCCCCTACGACGATTGGCACGGCCAGCAGTTCTCCGCCGGTTGCTACAACGACATCCAGTTCCTGTACGACCAACGCGGCATCTCCGAGCATGTCTTCCCCGTCCACGGGAAGCTCGTCCACAACGCGACCAACGACGCGACGGCGTTGGTGGGCGGCGCGATCGAGTATCCCGTGCTCACCGCCGTGTTCACGTGGTTCGCCGGACTCTTCGTGGACGGCCCGGATGGTTACCTCGTCGTGTCCGCTGTACTCCTCGCTCCGTTCGGTCTGCTTGCGGCGTACCTGTTGCAGCGAATGACCGGATGGCGCGCATTGTTGTTTGCGGGCGCCCCGTCCATCGTCTTGTACGCGTTTCACAACTGGGATCTGCTCGTCGTCGCGGCGATGGTCGGCGGCATCTATGCGTGGTGGCGCGAGCGCTATGGATGGGCAGCGTTCTGGCTCGCGATCGGAGGCTGCCTGAAGCTGTTCCCACTGTTCTTCCTCGCGCCGTTAGTGCTGCACCGGCTCGCTGCTGGGGATCGGCGTGGTGCCGCGCGGACGGTGGCGATCGGAGTGGGCACATTCGCCGCCGTCAACGTGCCATTCCTCATCGCGAACCCCTCGGCATGGTGGGCGCCATACGACTTCCAACGCCTCCGCAACGCGGACCTGACCAGCAACAGCATCTGGGTCTGGGGCGCATCGCAGTTGACGCGAGCCGACCTGAACACGCTGACGCCGGCGCTGATCGGGCTGGCGTTCGCGGTGGCTCTTGCGGTGGGGTGGTGGCGGGCGGAGCGCGACGGCGAGTACCCGTTCGTGCAGGTCTGCGGTGCGATGGTGCTGGCGTTCGTGCTGTTGGGGAAGGTGTTCTCACCGCAGTACGCGCTGTGGATCGCGCCGTTCCTCGTCCTCATTCGAGTGCGCTGGGGTTGGTGGTTGTCGTTCTTCGCGATGGACCTGCTGCTCTACTTCGGCCTGTTCCGCTGGTACTACGACGTCCAGTACCGCGACATCGACTTCGGTCTGGCCAAGCAGGCATTGGTCGTCGGCGTGTGGGGCCGCGCCACCGTTGTCGGCCTGCTCTTCTTCGCGTTCCTGGCCGCCGGCCCAGCCTTCCGGTCAGGCGCTCGGTCGGAGGCCGAGGTGCATGCGCCGGTGCAGGCCGATGACGGGTAGGTCGAACAGCTCCCCGACGCCGACGAACCCGTACTTCGCGTAGAACCCCTCGGCGGCCTCCCGCGCGTTGCACCAGAGCAGTGGCGCGCCGGCAGCGATGGCCGCGTCGATGGCCGCTTGAAGCAGCGCCGCGCCGACACCGGAGCCGCGGACCTCAGCAACGGTCGCCATGCCGCGCAGGCGCCAGGCATCCGCATCGTCGTCGTACGGCTCCGGGAAGACCGTCACGCAGCCGACCAGAGCACCGCTGTCGTCGTACGCCGCGAGATGCACCGTCTGGGGGTTGTCGTCCTGGTCGTAGACGGACGCGTCCGGCGGCCGAGTCGGCCGCAGAATCTCGCGGCGCAGCGGCCGGATGACGGCAGCCTCGACGCGGCGGATCACAGCCAAGCCAACGCCGACGTATCAGTCAGGGACGCAACCTGATCGGCAATCACGCGCATGCGTGCGGCATCGTCGGGTGCGTTCTCCCACGTCGAACGCAGCCACGGGTCCAGCGCATCGGGAGCCCGCTCGCGAAGTGCGGCAACGATCGCGTGGACGAGTTCGCGCTGACGCGCTTGCTTCTCCTTGACGCCTGCGCGTGCCATCACGTAGCGCGCGGCAACTCCCTTGAGTACGGCGCATTCCGCGCGCGCGCGCGCCGGAACGAGCAGATCCGCGTCGTACCGATGCAACGGACCGGCGTACGCCGCACGCGTTGCATCGAAGGCGGCAGCGCAGAAGCGCGCGATCAGCTCACTCGTCATCCGCTTCAGCCCAACGAGCGACCGGTAGCTCGCGTCGTACTCGCGCACCCACCAGGGCGCCGCGCGTAGCCCGTACAACGCCTGCTCCAACTCGGCCCGATCACAGCCGGGATAGGTCTCCTCGGTCAACGCAAACAGCGCTGCACACTCATCGGCATCCTCGAGCAGCGCTGAATTGATGTGCCCCGCGTGAATGCCGTCCTCGAGGTCATGCACCGAGTAGGCGATGTCGTCGGCCCAGTCCATCACCTGCGTCTCGAGCGAGCGCGCCCCGTCATCCGCCAATCGCGCACCTCGCACCCACTCGAAGGCATCGACGTCGTCGGCGTACACACCAAACTTCGGTGTTCCCTCGCGCCGTGTCCACGGGTACTTGATCGACGCGTCGAGCACGGCACGGGTGAGGTTCAGCCCGACGCTGCCGAGCTGCTCGTCGTAGGCCTTCGCCTCGAGCCTGGTCAGGATGCGAAAGCTCTGTGCGTTCCCCTCGAACCCACCGCTGCCGGCCAACGCCTCGGCCAGCGCCTCCTCCCCCGTGTGCCCGAACGGCGGATGACCGAGATCGTGCGCGAGACACGCTGCTTCGACGATGTCCGGATCCGCACCAAGAGCCGCGCCGAGCTCGCGACCGATCTGCGCACACTCGAGCGAATGCGTCAGCCGCGTCCGGGGGAAGTCATCGACGCCGACACCGACCACCTGCGTCTTCGCCGCCAGCCGCCGCAGTGCGGAGCTGTGCAGCACCCGGGCACGGTCGCGTTCGTACGCCGACCGCGGCAGGCCGGCACCTTTCGCCGCTTCGTGCCCACGCCGAGCGGCGTCGTACTCGTCGTATGACGCCCGCTCGCTCACCCGTCGAGGCTAGCCCGACAAGAGCGCCGGTCAGGTGGTTCGGCGTACGCGACGCCGGATCAACAAGCCGACCGTGAGCAGCAGCAACGCCGTGATCGTCATCATCGGCGCCATGCCCGTGGCCGCGAGGTTGGGACCGGCGTTGACGGGAGGCTTGGCGGGCGGCTTGGCGGGCGGCTCAACCGGGATCGGTGTGAGCGCACTCCGACCCGTGGTCTGCGCGGCGTACACGACCTCGCCGATCTTGTTCTCCTGTGCGTCGAGGCCGAGCCGATGGTTGTCGGCGTACGCAATGCCCGCCATACCCGTCTTCGGGTTGATGACGACTTCGAAGAAGTCGAGCAGGCTCCGGTCCGAGCTGCCTGGCCCGATGCCGCACAGGATGCCCTGCAAGCACTGGCCGCCGGTGTGGTTCGGGATCGTCGTGACAGCCTGCTCGGTCACCTTCGGCTTGGGTGTGTCAGCGCCGACGACCTGAGCGAAGTGCACGTACCACGTCGAGTTGTCATCGCTTGGTACACCGGTCGGGCTCTCGTACCACGCCACGTCGATGACGCCCGGCGCTCCAGCCGCGCCAGCCGCAAAGGTCGCCGAGCCGGTCCCGAGCGGCAGCTTGTCGAGCTTTACTGGCTTGCTGAACGTCTTGCCCTTGTCCGTGGAGTACACGTAGTACTGGTGGAAGTGGTCATCCGGCGCGCCAACCGTCGAGTTGAACACGACGTAGACCGTGCCCTTGGCGTCGATCATCCCCCAGGGGAACAGCGTCGCGGTTTGGTACTCCTGCGAACCCTGAATGTTCTTGGGCACAGTCACTGCGTAGTGACTGGTCCACGAACCGGCAGCGCCCGCCTGGTCGGAATGCATGACTACAAGGCCACGGGTCCCACCGAAAGGCGGAACGCCGGCGTTCGGGTCGATGTTGCTCTGCAAGTCGGAGATGGAGTAGACGACGTAGAGATCCTTGCCGTTGTTGTCGACCAGCATCGGACCGCTGAACGTGTTGACCCCCTGGTCAAGCAGCGACGCCGGCGTGCCGTTCAGCTGTGTCTTGGCGATACCTGGTGCAGTGATCTGGTCGACGGACGTGATCTGGTTCGCTCCGTCGGACACCGGCCACGTCTTGCCGCCGTCGCTGCTGCGGGCGAACATCTCCGCCTCGAGCACGAAGTCGTGGTAGACGAGATAGGCGGTCTTGCCGTCGGGTGAATGCGCGAACCACTGCCGGTCCTGCTCGACGCCTGCCTTCCCCACTGCGGCCCACGTCTTGCCGTGGTCGGTCGAGCGGTGGATGTAGGAGTCCGTGACCTCGAGGTCCGCCGAGATGATCGACCCGTCGGGCATGTACTCGAGCTCGGAGTCACCACCACCCTGCGGGGACGTCGAGAAGGTCGTCTTCCATGTCTTGCCACGGTTCGCGGTGTGCCAGTACTGCACACCGCCGCCATCGGGAGTCGAGCCCGGCGTCGATGCCACGAGGTGCACGCCGTCGGGTGCAACCGACAGCGACGGTTCGCCGTAGTTATCGGTAGCGCCCAATCCCTTGGTGGTGAAACCGAAGGGGCCGTACGGCGGGGTCGAGTCACCCGGGCCGGCCAGCGAGACTCCCGCCAGGCCGGGCGCAGCGGTGGCGCCCGGTGCGAGCAGCGCGAAGGGGATGCTGATCGCGGCGACAGCAGCCGCGGCGAGTCCGAGCTTTCGGCGGGACATGAGGGATCTCCTCGTACGGGGGGGCGGCCGGGATGCGACCGAGCGCGCGACCATGGGTCCTGGCTGCATTGTGACCTTCGCCGTCTAGCCCCCGAACACCTGCCCCCTACGCGTTACGGTCAGGTGAACTGGTCACCTGCTGTCACTGCCCTCACTCTCGTTCGCGGCTCGGCCCGCCTCCAGCCGGGCAACCGGCACGCGGAACGGCGAACAGGACACATAGTCGAGCCCCACCGCGTGGAAGAAGTGGACCGACTCGGGGTCACCGCCGTGCTCTCCGCAGACCCCGACCTTGAGTCCGGGCCGGGCCGCCCGGCCTTCGTCGGTGGCAATCTGCACCAGCCGTCCGATGCCTTCGGCGTCCAAGGTCTCGAACGGCGAAACCCCGAAGATGCCGAGGTCGATGTAGTCGCCGAAGAACGCGCCCTCGACGTCGTCGCGCGAAAACCCCCAACCCATCTGTGTCAGGTCGTTGGTGCCGAAGGAGAAGAATTCCGCGGCCTCCGCGATCTGCCCCGCGGTCAGCGCTGCCCGCGGCACTTCGATCATCGTGCCGATGAGGTAGTCGACTGCGACGCCACTCTCCTTCGCGACATCAGCCAACACCCGCTCGGCTTCTTCCTTGATGACCTCGAGCTCCTGCACCGCGCCGACGAGCGGGATCATGATCTCGGGTTTCGGGTTCTTGCCGTCCTTCTTGCACTGCGCGGCCGCCTCCGCGATCGCGCGCACCTGAAGCGCGTACAAGCCAGGGATCACGAGACCGAGACGAACACCGCGCAAGCCGAGCATCGGATTCTGCTCGTGCAACCGGCGCACGGCGGCGAGTAGCTGCACGTCCTTGTCGTCGACCTTGCCGTCGCGCTCAGCAAGGGCGACCTTGATGGAGAGCTCTGTCATGTCGGGCAGGAACTCATGCAGCGGCGGGTCCAGCAAGCGGATCGTCACGGGCAGCCCGTCCATCGCGCTGAAGATCCCGACGAAATCCTCCCGCTGCAGTGGTAACAACTCCTGCAACGCGGCGTCCTGCTCCGCCGGATCGTCGGCGAGGATCAGGCGCTCGACGTTCTTGCGACGGTCGCCGAGGAACATGTGCTCGGTGCGACACAGCCCAATACCTTCTGCGCCGAAGCGACGGGCCCGCTCGGAGTCCTCAGGAGTGTCGGAGTTGGCGCGTACGCCGAGCCGACGCAGCCCGTCAGCATGTCGGATCAGCCGGTCGACGGCCGCGACGAGCGCATCGGCGTCCGCCTTGAGATTGCCCTCGAAGTACTCCACGACGGGGCTGGGGACGACAGGCACCTCGCCGAGGTAGACCGCGCCGCTCGTGCCGTCGATAGAGATGACATCGCCTTCCTTGACGACGACGCCACCCGGCGCTTCGAACTTCAGCGCCTTTACATCGATCTCTAGGTCGTCGGCACCGGACACACACGTCTTGCCCATCCCACGCGCGACGACGGCCGCGTGACTGGTCTTGCCACCGCGACTCGTGAGGATCCCCTGCGCCGCGATCATGCCCGGCAGATCGTCGGGGTTCGTCTCCCGGCGCACCAAGATGACGTCCTCGCCCTTGTCCGCCTCCTCCGCTGCACGCACCGAGTCGAAAACGACCTTGCCAACCGCTGCGCCCGGTGACGCGCTGATGCCCTTGGCAATCTGCTTCTTGTCAGCCGCGTCGTCGAACCGCGGGAACATCAGCATCGCCAGTTGCGCGCCGGTCACCCGCGACAGCGCCTCGTTCATGTCGATGAGGCCTTCGTCCACGAACTGCAGCGCAATCTTGAACGCGGCACCCGCCGTGCGCTTGCCGACGCGGGTCTGCAGCATCCACAGCTTGTGGCGCTCGATCGTAAACTCGATGTCACAGATGTCGCGGTAGTGCTGCTCGAGCTTCGACATGATTGCCATAAGCTCGTCGTACGCCGGCTTGTCGATGTTCTCGAGATCAGCGAGCGGGACCGTATTGCGGATCCCCGCGACGACGTCCTCGCCCTGGGCGTTCTGCAGGTAGTCGCCGTAGACACCCTTGTCACCGGAGCCGGGGTCGCGCGTGAACGCGACGCCCGTGCCGGAGTCCATGCCGAGGTTGCCAAAGACCATCGAGCACACGTTGACGGCGGTGCCGAGGTCGGCGGGGATGCGCTCCTGGCGACGGTAGAGCTTGGCGCGGTCGGAGTTCCACGAGTCGAAGACGGCCTTGACCGCGAGGTCGAGCTGCTCGCGTGGATTCTGGGGGAAGTCACGACCGGCGTGGGTGCGGATCACGCCCTTGTACTTCTCCACGATCTCGCGGAGATCGGCGTCGTCGAGGTCGAGGTCGTCCTTGGTGCCCTTGGCTTCCTTCGCCGCGTCAAAGACGTCGTCGAAATGCTCGGGCGAAACACCGAGCACGGTCTTACCGAACATCTGGATGAGGCGGCGGTAGGAGTCCCAGGCGAAGCGGTCGGTGCCGGACTGCTTGGCGAGGCCCTGCACGGACTCGTCGTTGAGACCGATGTTGAGGACGGTGTCCATCATCCCGGGCATGGAGAACTTGGCGCCGGACCGGACCGAGACGAGCAGCGGGTCGTCGGCCTGCCCAAGGGTCTTGCCCATGCTTTGCTCGAGGGCCTCGAGGTGTTCGCTCACCTCGGCAGCGAGCTCTGGTGGCTCCTGCCCCTGCTCGAGGTAGACCTTGCAGGCCTCGGTGGTGATGACGAAGCCGGGCGGGACCGGCAGGCCGAGGTTTGTCATCTCGGCGAGGTTTGCGCCCTTGCCGCCCAGCAGGTCCTTCATGTCCCTGCTGCCTTCATTGAAGTCATAAACGAGCTTGGGCATGACGGGGGGCTCCTTCGCGGACGAGATCACCCCGAAGGCTACCTGCGCAGCGGATTGCTAAGCGGGCTGAGCGAACCGGGCGATGAGGAAGTGGAGCGCAAGCACGTAGACACGGTCGCTCATGCCCGTCGGAACGTCATACTCCAGTGGCGTCGCATGGTGGTTATTGGCGACCGAGACGAACGTGTTCGGTACACCCTTTGCGTTGAGCATCTGGGCCAGGTTGGCGCTCTGCGAGTACGGCGCAGAGACGTCGCCGACCGCATGGGCGAGGAAGGTCGCGGGATCGGCGCCATCGACGTACTTAGTGGCTGACGTCTCCTGGTAACGCTTCACGCGGACCAGCGTCGATGGTGGGCCACCCTCGAAGTCCGCCACGCACGTGGCGAGCGCGCTGGCGTAGGCGGACAGCATGTTGGCCACGCCGCTGATGGACACCACTGCGGCGGGGCGGCCATATCCCGGTTTGCCGGTGCTTCGGTAAGCCGTGAGCAACGAGAGCTGCGCGCCGGCGGACTCGCCCCAGAGTGCCGTGCGTGTGCTGTCGACCTTCAGCTCCGGCGAGCTCTGCAAGGCCTTCAGCGCGCTCACGACATCGGCGGGCTGATACGCGTACTTCGGGTTGGCCTGGCGATAGGTCATCGTGGCGACGACGTATCCCGTGCGCTTGACCAGCTCCTGGGCGAGTGCGGTCTCAGCGCTGTTGAGGTAACCGCGCGACCAGCAGCCACCGTGCACGAAAAGGATCGCTGGCTTCTTGTCACCTGGCGCGTCTGGAACGTAGACGGTCAGCTTCTGCAGATCCGGCTTCGGTCCATAGAGCTTCTCGATCGTCGTGAACGTGACCGGGTCAGCCGCCCCGGCTGATGGGGCAGCGAGCACGGCGGCACCGCCAAAGGCAGCAGCCAACAGGATTGCGACGACTCTTCGCATGCCCCGCCTTCACGCTCAGAAGTGAAATGTCCGTCTCGCCCAGAATACCCAGCGTGACCGTCTGTAGCCACGGAGGTGAACCCACCCCCGAGCCACACTGCTCTATCGCTGGCGCGAGGGCGCAGCGATCAGCAGGCGGGGAGACGCTCGTTGAGATAGGGCGTGATCTGCGCCAGCGCCACGCGCTCCTGGGTCATGGAGTCACGCTCGCGGACCGTCACGGCTTGGTCGTCCAGCGACTCGAAGTCGACCGTGATGCAGTACGGCGTACCGATCTCGTCCTGACGGCGATACCGCCGGCCGATCGCACCCGCGTCGTCGAATTCGACGGTCCACTGCCGACGCAGCTCGGTGGCTAGGTCACGGGCCACCGGTGACAAGCGCTCGCCGCGCGACAGCGGTAGCACCGCCGCCTTGACCGGTGCAAGCCGCGGGTCGAGCCGCATCACCACCCGCTTGTCGACACCACCCTTGGTGTTGGGTGCCTCGTCCTCGGCGTACGCATCAAGCATGAACACCAGCGTCGCGCGGTCAACGCCCAGAGCGGGCTCGACGACGTAGGGGACATAGCGCTCGTTGCGCTCTTGGTCGAAGTAGGAAAGGTCGACCCCGGACGCCTTGGAGTGCACCGTTAGGTCGTAGTCGGTGCGGTTGGCGATGCCTTCGAGCTCGCCCCACTCGGTACCGGCGAAGTCGAACTTGTACTCGATGTCGACGGTTCGCTTCGAGTAATGCGAGAGCTTCTCGGCCGGGTGCTCGTAGTGCCTGAGGTTCTCCGGGCGAACCCCCAGGTCGACGAACCAACGGGTGCGCTCGTCGATCCAGAACTGGTGCCATTCCTCGTCGGTGCCCGGCTCGACGAAGAACTCCATCTCCATCTGCTCGAACTCACGGGTGCGGAAGATGAAGTTGCCGGGTGTGATCTCGTTGCGGAACGACTTGCCGATCTGGCCGATGCCGAACGGGATCTTCTTACGTGACGACTGCTGGACGTTCAGGAAGTTGATGAAGATGCCCTGCGCCGTCTCGGGCCGCAGATAGGCGAGCCCGCTCTCATCCTCGACCGGTCCGATGTAGGTGCGCAGCAATCCGTTGAACATCCGAGGCTCAGTCCATGCGCCCTTCGTCCCGCAGGAGGGGCAAGCAATGTCTGCAAGTGGCTTGCCGTTTCGCTCCTCGGACAAGTGGTCGGCGCGATAGCGCTTGTGGCAGTTCTGGCACTCGGTCAGTGGATCGACGAACGCCGTCACGTGCCCTGACGTCTCCCAGACCTCACGCGCGAGGATCACGCTCGAGTCCAGGCCGACCACGTCATCACGGCCTTGGACAACGGATTTCCACCATTGCCGCTTGACGTTGTTCTTCAGCTCGACGCCCAGCGGCCCGTAGTCCCACGACGCCCGCAAGCCGCCATAGATCTCGCTACTCGGAAAGACGAAACCGCGCCGTTTGCTCAGATTGACGATGGTGTCCATGCGGTCGGGCGACTTGCCTGCCATTTCGGCTCTCCATCCGGCTGGCGGTCGGCGGATCATGTGCTGCGGTTTGATTCAGCGTAGCGGGCCTGTCGTGTCAGCGTCTGCTGCGCGGTCACTCGCGATGACGTGCAAACCGGCGCCACCGCCGTCGTCAACGACGAGCGTTTCGTAGGCCGACGGTTCATCGACAGCCTGGCTGAGCAGCGGCACGGCCGACATCTTGACGTCGTACGACGACAACGCGCGTCGCCACGAGCCGACGCTGTCCCACTCGGTGAGCAACAACCACGCGCCGACATCGTCGATCGCGCGCGACAATCCACCTCGTCGAAACCCAGGCCGGGCAGACAGCGCGGTCATCGCTGTCTCGGCACGGCGACGAAATGTTGCTTCGTCACCCTCGACGACAGTGAAGCGGAGTGCGACGAGCATCGTTGCTCCGGGGTAGGCGAAGATGAATGGATATCACCGTAGTCAGATCGAGCCGACCGCTCACCTGGACCGAGGAGTCACCTGGTGCCACCTGCTCGCCGACGTCCGTCGGGAAGCAAGCGCGGTGGCCGCCCCCCAGCCGGTCCGCAGGGTCGGGCGGCCGGTCGTGCTCCTGGGACACGGACGCCGCCGCCGCCGCGGCCGGGATCAGCCCGCGCCAAGGTCGAGCGGCGAAGCGCCGTCCATCTGGCGTATCTGACGCGCCTGCCGCGGTTCTTGCCCTTCGTCGTGATGCTCGCGCTGGCCCTCGTCGCCATCTTCATCTCCGGACCCGCCGGCGGCGTGGCGTGGTTCGTGGTCGCCGCGTTTCTAGCCTGGCTGGCCTATTTCTCCTGGCCTGCGCTCACCCCGCCGGCCCGCGTGCTCCGGATCGTTGCTGTGGGAATCGTCATCGCCGCAGGCGTGATCACGTTCGGGAAGTGACTCGCAGCGCGTTGTCCAATTTGAGCCGGTTGCCGCTCAGGGACCTTGCCTTCCGCGTCGATACAGCCGCGTGACGTCCTGCCCGTCGTGTGGTGCCAGCGCGCCCGCGACCGCCGAGTGGTGCGGCCAGTGCTACCAGCGCCTCACCGCCGCGGCCCCGCCAGCGAGCGTGGCTGTGAGTGCATCCGTCCCGGCGCAGGGCGACACACCGGTAGCGCCCAACCGCTGGGGCCTCGCACCCGCGCCGGATAGCCAGGGCGCCCCCGCACCGATTCCCCAACAGCTTCATCGACCCGGCGCTCACCAACCGGCATGGTCTCCTGCCGCACCACCCGCGACGGCACCTGTCGAGCCGCCCCGCACCGGACACCTCGGTGCATGGGGGTGGGGCTCGACCGGCGCCACCGTGACCGGCGCGATCGTGCTCGGCGCGATCATGCAGCTAGTCATGTACGCCGTCACGAAGCGCGGCACGATCGAGGCCGAGGCATTCGTGCGCTACGCAATCGTGGCGACCATCGCGTTCTACGCGGTCGTCTCCGTCATCGTCTTGCAACGGCTGCACGCCGGTGGTGTGCGGTTGTACTGGTCCGACGGAAACCCGGTGCTCGGAATCGCAACTGGCCTCGGTGTTGGTCTGACCCTGGGCCTGTTGGCCATTGGCATCAACAGCGCGATCAGCGGTCATCTCGCCACTGACCCCAACGCGACGCTATTGGTCAGTGAGGGCGCCGCCGGCTACATCCTGGCAACGATTCTCATCACTATGGTCGCCGCGCCACTGGTCGAGGAGACGCTTTTCCGCGGCCTGCTTGCTGAGTCATTGCGGCCGAAGGGGATGGCCACCGCTATCTGGGTGTCGGCGCTGGCCTTCTCCGCCTGGCATCTCAACCCGTCCGCGTTGCGCTACTACGCATTGATGGGCGCACTCTTTGGTTTGCTCTACTGGAAGCGCGGTCTCGTCTGCTCAATGGCGGCGCATGCGTCGTTCAACGGCGTACTCACCGTCATCGCAACCTTCCTTGCGTTGACACCGGGTCATTCCGTCACGATGAACGGACTGACCTTCAAAGCGCCAAGCGGATGGCACGAGGCAAGTGACAGCGTGCCGGAGGGCACCGGATTTGCTGCGTTGCAAGGCCCGTCCCATGCCACGTTGCTCGTGATGTCGTTGCCGAACCCCGGTGGTGCCACCACCACAAACACGTTGGTCCGGCGCATCGTCGCCGGTGACTTCGACAACGCGCTCCCGAGCGACGCCAACTTCGGTCACTCCGCTCCCGAGGAACAGCACATCCCGGCTGGTGACATCGTCACCATGCAGCTGACGGTCGACGGCCACCAAGGTGAGTTGGTCTGGCTGCCCTCACCCACCCGGCTCTATGTCATCGTCCTCGGCACCGGCGGCAGCTCAAAGGCACGGCACGACTTCAACGACATGTTGCAGACCTTCAAAGTCAGCTAAGACTTCGCCGACCCGGGGTTCGGCTTCGCGCCGCCGTACCGCCGGTCGCGGTCGACGTACAACTGAATGGCGCGCCACAAGTCGCGCCGGTCGAAGTCCGGCCAGAGCGTGTCGAGGAAGACCATCTCGGCGTACGCCGACTGCCACGGCAAGAAGTTCGACGTGCGTTGCTCGCCCG
The DNA here is from genome assembly GCA_033851265.1 of Frankiales bacterium. Taxonomy (GTDB): domain Bacteria; phylum Actinomycetota; class Actinomycetes; order JAWWOW01; family JAWWOW01; genus JAWWOW01. The sequence continues at coordinate 89,726 of JAWWOW010000025.1, read as the reverse complement.
ACGACCTGATGAACAGGTCAACGTCTGGCATGTCCGGCTCGTCGAGGTAACGCGCGAAGACCTTGGGTGTGACCTTGTCCAGGTTGACCCGGCCTGCCACCGCGTCGCGTGCCAGCGCAGCCGCGGCGTCCGCGATCTCGGCCCGCCCCCCATAGTTGACGCACATCGTCAGCGTCAGTGTGCGGTTGTCCTTGGTCAGCTGCTCGGCGTACTCCAGCTCGTCGATGACGCTCTTCCACAGCTTGGGTCGGCGGCCGGCCCAACGCACCCGCACGCCGAGCTCGTGCATGTAGTCGCGCCGGCGACGGATGACGTCGCGGTTGAAGCCCATGAGGAAACGCACTTCATCCGACGAACGCCGCCAGTTCTCCGTCGAGAAGGCGTACGCCGAGATCCACTCCACGCCGATCTCGATGGCGCCTTCGACGACATCGAGCAGCGACGCCTCGCCCGCCTCGTGGCCTTTCGTGCGTGGCCAGCCGCGGGCCTTCGCCCATCGACCGTTGCCGTCCATGACGATGGCCACGTGCTTGGGGACTTCGTCGCGTGGGATCCGCGGCGGCTTGGCGCCCGAGGGATGCGGCGCCGGACGACGGGGTTCGGCGCGCCGCGCGCTCACGCCCTCTCGACCAGGTGCATGGAACGAAGACTCCGCTCGATGTGCCAGTGCAGATACGCCGTGACGAGCCCGGATGCGTTGCGTCGCGCCCGGTCATCACTCGCGTCGGCAACGAGCCAGTCACCGCTCGCCAATGCGGCGAGCAACGCGGCCGCTTCAGGTGTCACGGTTGACGAGCCCGGGATCCGACAGTCGCCACAGATCAGCCCACCACCTGCCGGCGAGAACCACCGATGCGGACCCGGGGTGCCGCAACGCGCGCACGCATCCAACGATGTCTCCCAGCCCATCACCGCAAGCGCGCGCAGCACGAACGCGTCGAGGACGAGACTGGGCGCATGCGCCCGTTCGGCTATCGACCGGATCGCTCCGACAACCAATAAGTAGAGCCGCAGCGACGGCTCCCGCTCCTCGCTCGTCAACCGTTCGGCGGTCTCGAGGATCGCGGTCGCTGCGGTGTAGCTCGGGTAGTCGTCGACGATGTGACCGCCGTACGCATTGACGGTCTCGGCCTGGGTGACGATGTCGAGCTCGCGGCCGGCGTAGAACTGGCAGTCGACATGAGTGAACGGCTCCAGCCGCGAACCGAACTTCGACGACGTACGCCGGACACCCTTGGCGACCGCCCGCACCCGACCATGACGGCGGGTCAGCAGTGTCACGATCCGGTCCGCCTCGCCGAGCTTTTGGGTGCGCAGAACGACACCTTCGTCTCGGTAGAGGCTCACCTCCCTATTGTCTCCCGCCGGCTGACAGAGTTGGTGGATGCGACTCGAGTTGAAGCGGTCCGGTGGTTTCACCGGAAACACGCTTCGCTGGCAGCTCGAGCCCGCCGACGAGGGCGACTGGCGGGCGCTCATCGACCGATCCAGGCTGCGCTTCCGTGCCCCAGGGCTGGGAATTGCTCGGCTCCTGCTTGGCAACCCCTTCGGCGGCTCCCATCCCGACTATGTCTATGTCTTGTCCGTGGATGGGCGGCGAGCCAGCTTCCGTGGCGTGGACGTGAGCGGCGCGGTTGCCGAGCTCGTCGAGCGGATCACGCGGGAGGGTGAGGAAATCGGGTCGCGCTGATGCCCTCCGACGGGTTAGAACAGACCCTCGTGAAGGTTGATGTGCTCGACGCTGTGACGGCGACTGATGCAGAGGTCGCCGCCTGGCACGAGTGTGCGGTCGCGGCGTACCGCGAATTGTGGCCGGATGAACCGCACCCTCCGCTGGCCTATCACACGCAGCGCGTTCGGAACCCGGGCACGACTAAGCCCTATCGCGTATTCGTCGCATGGGACGACGATCGCGAACGCGCGCTCGGCGCGGCGGAAACCTGGTGGTGGGACGGTGCCAACGCGCACCGGATCATGGCCGACGTCTACGTCCACCCGGACGCGCGTCGCCATGGTGTTGGCCGTGCGCTGGTGGATGCGGTAGCCGAGGCAGGACGTGCTGACAATCGCACCGGCATGCTCGGTGGCGCCCGCCATGACACCGCCGGCCTGGACTTCGTGACGGCGATGGGCGCGAAGTTCGGACTCGACGAGTTCCGAAGTCGGCTGGTCCTGCCGGAGGCGACGGTCACCCCGTTCGAGGTTCCCGGCTTCTCCGTCGTCCGCTGGTCGGACGGCTGTCCGGAGGAATGGCTCGACTCGTTCTGCCGGCTCTCCGAGGTGATGAACACCGCGCCACAAGGCGGTGAGGTGCGCTGGAACGACGACACCTGGGACCCGGAGCGAATGCGTCGCTCCGAAGCGGATCTGCGCGCAAAGCAGCTCACGGAGTACACCGTTTGTATTGCCGATGACACTGCCCACGAACTCGTTGCGCTGACACAGGTGCAGATCGCGGACACCTGGCCCGAGGTCGGCGAACAGCACGACACCGGGGTGTTGTCGGCCTACCGCGGCAAGAAGCTGGCCAAGCTGGTCAAGACGGAGATGGCGCTCTGGTTGCAGCAGGAGTTCCCCGAACTGCATCTGCTCAGCACGTGGAACGCCGTTACAAACGACTCGATGCTCGCGGTGAACGCGTCGATGGGCTACGGCGACCGTGAGCGCTGGGCAGAGGCCGAGATCGCCTTCGGCTGAGCCTGCCGACCCCCTCATCCCAGGCGGCACGAAGTCTGCAAAACGGACTCATGTCGTGCGCGTTACAGAGTTGGCAAAAGCCCTGATAGCGGCGCCGTTGCGGTCTAGGGTCCGAATCATGGCCAGAGGCAGAACACGTGTAGTTGTCCGCATGCTCAGCGCCGCTGCGATGACCGGGGCTTTGCTCCCGCTGTCGCTCGGTCTGGCGACATCGGCGGCGCACGCGACTACGGCGCTGACGCTGCCGTTCGGTGAGACCTTCACGTCGTACGGGACCGATGACAACTGGACTGTGCCCCCGACGCCCGACGGCGGGTCCAACCCTGCCTGCCTCACCGAAGGTGTCGACAGCACACCGATACCGGCGTGCGAGTCGAGCTCGGCTGTGCCAGGACTCCAACTCACCGACAACGGGCTGACTCAGTCGGGCGGCGTCGCGTACAGCGTGCCGGTGTCGACGATTAAGCCACTCGAGTTCGCGTTCAACAGCTATCAGTTCAACGCGTTCGGCTCAGCCGGTGATGGCATCGCGTTCTTCCTCGCCGCTGTCGACCCCACCAACGAGGGACCGCTGCCGCTCGACAACATCGGCCCCGGAGGCGGAAGCCTCGGTTACAGCGGCATCGCTGCCGATGGTGAATCTCCCGCCGTGCCCGGCGTCCCGCACGCCTATCTCGGTGTCGGCTTGGACGTCTACGGGAACTTCGCCACCCCTCTCGCATCCGGTGCACAGTGCATCGAAGACCATGCGTTCGCTCCGCAGTCCGTCGTGATCCGCGGCCCGGGCAACCAGGGCACCGGCTACTGCCTGCTCCAGGCACAGACGCTGTCCGCGCCAAGCGAGACGCTGGCGGCCGCCGCGCCGGAGGGAGTCCTCGACGCCCCCTTCTTCGGATCAGCGACCAGGGAAGCCAGGCCGCCGGGTGCCGAAGCACCCGCGACGGGCCCCTATCCCGCGGTTCCTGTTGTCGTCGTGGTCAACCCGCGCAACACCGTGATCACGACCTCCGAGGGCATCCAGGTCCCCGCTCGATCGCTCGTCGTCAGCTACGACCCGCTCGACGGCCCCCCGCAGGAGATGGTCCAGCCCTTGCCGGGAACCTCCGGCGGCCCGGTGCTGCAAGGCGGTGCCATCCCGAGCGCGTGGCTCAACTCGACCACGGGGATCCCGCAGCAACTCGTCTTCGGTTTCACTGCCGGGACGGGGAGCGCGGGCGAGGTCCATGAGGTCAGCGACCTGACGGTGCGCGACATCTCGGCGCCGGAGCTGCGATTCACCGTCGGCCCGCTCGACACCGCGGTCAATGCGTCCATGAAGGACCCCGGGGCTACGACGAACCGCGTGCTCCGCGTCCGCTCGTTCCCCGACGCCACCTCGACCACCCCGAACACGACGCTTGCCGGCAAGCAGGTGACGCTCGCGTTCCAGGATGCGCCGGCCGGCGCGAAGTTCGTCGTCAACGGCGTGCCGAAGGACACGATGACTGCGACAGCCAACGCGCAGGGCATCGCGTCGTTCACGCCGATCGTCATCAACACGGCGGGCTTCGACTACAGCCTGAGAGCGACCGGGACGGGCACTCACTTCCCCGCTGTCTCGAATCCCTTCACCGTGGCTGAGGTGGCAAAGAGCTGCACGTCCGACGATTGCACGATCACGCCGCCACCCACCGACAATGCCGCTGCCACGGCCAAGGGCAAGACCGGTGACATCATCACGGCGACATTCGGCGGGGATGGAATCGCACCCCTGCTCGGCTGCGACAACCCCAACGTCACCTACACGGAGATCCTGACCGTCACCGGCAACAAGCCGAAGGTGGTCAGGATGCAGATCGACAAGTCATTTGTGCCTAACCGAGCCCGCTTCGCGATCTGCTTCAGCTCACCGAAGCCGTTCGAGGCGGCGCGCGGCCGGCAAGCCCAACAAAACCCTGACAACAACAACTGGTACGAGGGCTACCTGCACCTGTGCCATGAGAAGGACCCCGGGCCGTGCATCGTCCAGATCTCGTGGAGCAAGGGCAAAGACGAGTTCATCGCCATCTGGACCGGCGCCGCTGACCCGCGGATCATGCTCTAACCGATCTCTTGGTTGCTAGAGCGCCAGAGGCAATGGTGGCCGTAGATTTCCAGGATGGGCATGGAATGGGAGCAAGTCGTCGTGGACGCCGCGGACCCGGTGATGTTGGGCCGGTGGTGGGCGAACGCGCTCGGCTGGGTCGTGCTGAATGACGCGCCCGATGAGTTCGAGATACGGCCCACGGCGGATCGGCTGCCCGGACTGATGTTCGAACCAGTCGGAGCGGCGAAGGGCGGCAAGAACCGACTCCACTTGGACTTTCGGCCTGACGACCAGCAGGCCGAAGTCGCGCGCCTCCTGGGCCTCGGTGCTCGGCATGCGGACGTCGGTCAAGGACAGCAGTCCTGGGTCGTGCTCGCAGATCCCGAAGGCAACGAGTTCTGTGTGCTGTCAGGCAAACGCGCTTAGGGACGACATGGCAGACGAAAGCGTCAGCGCCACCACCATGATTGAAGCCCCGGCGGACGTCATCTTCGGAGTACTTGCCGACCCAGCCAAGCACGCCGCGATCGACGGCACCGGCCGGGTCCGCGAACCTCTCGACAGCCAGCCGTTGACCGCGGCCAGGCAGATTTTCCGCGTGGCCATGTACCACGAGAACCACCCGGACGGGGGTTACCAGATGGCCAACAGGGTGCAGGTTTTCGACCCGCCCAGCGCCATCTCCTGGGAGCCGCTCCACTACACCGACGACGGCAGCCTGCGCTCCGGCGGCTGGATCTGGCGCTACGACCTCGAGCCAGCCGGGCCGCACACGACGAAAGTCACTCTTACCTACGACTGGTCGGCGGTCCCGGACTCCATCCGCGAGTACCTCCAGTTTCCCCCGTTCCGTCCTGACCATCTCGGCAACTCGCTGGCGCACCTAGCCGAACTGGCCACCACGTGAAGCTGCTCAACGAGTTCTGATCGTTTCGGCACGCGGACTCGGCACGATCTGAACGAGATCAGGTGTGCTTGCCTCCAGCGCCGCCAGGTCGAGAACAACGCCGAGCTCCCGATGGAGCTGCTGCGCCTCAGCGACCCACGTCGGGTCAACCGGCTCGTGCAATTCGCGGGCGCGCCGGATAAGGGCGGCGACGGTAAACGCCACCTCATGCGCAGCCTCACGTTGTCGCGCGGCGACGATGGCCTCGGCGTACGCGCCGGCCGCGGCATCGTGGTCCCCGGCAGCGTCCAACGCCGCTGCAATGGTGCGAAGAAGGAGCGGAGCCTGCGTGGGCAGCTCGGACAACGACTGCGCCTTCGACAGAGTCACGCGCGCCGCAGCCAAGGCGGCAACGTGGTCTCCGGCGAGGAGCAGAGCCTCCGCGGCGTAGGTCTCTGCATCGATGACGGCTGATTGCGCACCGAGTTCGACGAACTCCGCGTGTGCGCGCGCGATCAAGGCCCGACCCTCGTCGTAGCGGCCCTGCCGAGCCAGCAGCCGGCCGAGCAGGCAGTCGCCGAACGCCGCTTGGTCGCGGGCTTGCGCTGCCCGCCAGACACGCAGGGCGGACCGCAGCATGGGTTCGGCTTCGTCGAGCCGACCCTGGTCGACGTAGATCTCGGCGATGTTCCCCGCGGCGACCGCCGCGTTCCAGCTGTCGCCGGTGCGCTCGACGAGTTGCCGCGCCCGCTCATAGCAGTCACACGCAACGCCCCACCGGCCGTCGAAATACGCCCGGTATCCAAGCTGGTTCAGCACCCTCGCCTGTCCCGACAAGTCGCCGACCTCTTCATAGAGCGCCAGCGCACGTTGGGCGGCGTCGGGGGCAGTGACCAATCCGAGGTTGACCTCCGCCGCGTCGAGGAGCCGGAGCGCGTCGGCCGTCAGCGCCGGACCGGCATGGGACTCGGCCTGGGCGAGCGCCGCCGTGGCCGCGGCGTGGGCATCGGTCAGCCGGCCCTGCTGGAACCGGACGAATGCTCGCCGTACCAAGGCCCGCAGGCGCAGGTCGTCGTGGTCCGGACCGGTCACGGCCGAGGCGATGGCCTCCGCACGCTTCAGTCGGCTGAGAGCCAGCGACCACCGGCCGAGATGCTCGGCGTTGCGAGCGGACTTCAGGGTCAGCCGGCCGACCGCGACAGCGTCGCCTTTGAGCAGGCGGCGGGCCGCGGCGTACGCCGCATCAGCGGCCTCGAACTCACCGAGTCGCGCGTGCATGTCGCCGAGGCACTCGCGGAGCTCGGCCACCTCACTCTTCGAACTGGTGTCGAGGTGTCGGCTGGCGGCAATCGCGCGCTCGTACAGCGCGACGGCCTCGACGTTGGCATACGCGGCGGATGCTCCCTCTGCAGCGCGCTTGGCGTGATGGAGCGCCCGTGCGTACCCGCCGGCGTGGAAGTAGTGGAACGACAGGACCGAGTTGTCCTCGTCCTGATCGTTGGTCTCGGCGTCGAGCAGCTCGGCCAACCGCGCGTGCAGCACGGCACGTCGCCGATAGGGCATGCCCTGGTAGGCCGCCTGCTGGATGACCGCCTGCCGGAACGTGAGGACAGACCCGTCACGGTCAAGGAAATCTTCCAACCGCGCGGAGTTGCTCGCGGTCGCGCCGCTATCGGCCGCCAGCAGACGGTCCAGCAGATCGATGCCGACGGTCTTACCGACAACAGCGGCGGCACGCAGCACGTCGCGGTCCCGTGGTGGCAACCGGTCGATCTGCGCGTCCACCAGGTTCTCGACCGAGTCAGGGAGCTCATCCGCCGTCGCTGCGCCGTGTGCGGCGTCAGCCAGTCGACGGAGGAACAGCGGGTTGCCCGCTCCTCGTTTGACGACGAGGTCGGTCACATGGGGCGAGAGCGGCGCGTCCTCGGTTTCGTCCTCGACCAGCGCGCGTGCGTCCGCGTCGTCGAGGTCACCCAGCACGAGCTCATGAGCCGCGTCGCCGACGAGCGCGTCGCGCGTGGAGTCCGTACGCCGAGCGAGAACCAGCAGCCATGGTCGCTCGGTGATCACCTGAGCGACGTGACGCAGCGCGTCGAGGGAGGAGTCGTCGGCATAGTGGGCGTCGTCGATGAGCAGGACGGTCGGGTTCGGCAGCGCTGCGGCCAGTGCCTCGGCCACCGTCTCCTCGAGTTTGGTCTTGCGGAACTGCTCGTCCAGATCGCGGGTCGCAGCGGTCTCCGGCAGCCGCACATCGAGGGCCGGGCCCAGCACCGGAAGCCAGGGCTCGAGCTGCGGGGCAACGGCAGCGCACCAGGCCACGAGACGCCGACCGATGACCTCGGGCGCCGCCTCGCCGAGCCCCAACGTCTCGGTCAGCAATGCACGGAGGACGGCGTACGGCGTTGCCGTCCGGAACGGCTCACCGCTCACAGTGACTGCATGCATGTCGTGCGCGATGCGGCGACACTCGGCGAGCAGCCGGGTCTTGCCCATGCCGGCGTCCGCGACAAGCTCCACGACCTGCCCGCGGCCCTGCCGGACATGCGCGACTGCGGTACGCAGGGTTTGCAGCTCGCGGTCCCGGCCGACCAGGGTCAGCTCGACATCCTCCGATCCGCGGCCGACAGGCTGACCGACGGCGTACGCCGTGATCGGCTGGGTCTTGCCCTTGACCATGAATGGCGGCAACGCCTCGAGCTCGAACTGTGTCCGCGAATGCGGCACGACTGCGTCGATCGCCCAGACCTGGCCGGGCTTCGACTTGCCCATGACGCGCGCGGCCATGTTCACGACGTCGCCCTTGACGGAGTAGGACCGGCGGTACGCCGGGCCAACGCCACCGGTGAAGACGCGTCCCGTGGTAACCCCGGCGCGCACCGCCAGCGGAGAGTCGTCATCGACGATCTCGCGAACCGTGCAGAGCATCGCTTCGGCATGGTTGTCGAGAGCCTTGGGCGCCCCGGCGACGAGCATGATCTTGCCGCCGTCCGGACCGATGTCGGTCTCGTGGAACGTCACGCCATAGCGGTGTGCCGCCTCCTGCGTAACGTCGACGAGTCGTTCAATGGCCTGCACCACGACGGCAGGGCCTTGGGCACTGCGCAACGCGCCGACACCACGGAACTCGACGAAGGCCACGGCGACTTGCCGGTGCTCACCGCTGCCGCCACCCGCTGTCAGGTGCCCGGTGACCTGCTCGGTGAGCAGGTCACGCAGTGGCGTCGTGAGCTCGATCGGCGGTCGGTGCCCGGTGGCAGCGACATCGGGCCGGGTCGCGAGCAGGAATCCAGCGCCCTTGGCCGCGCCTTTGCACGCGGTGGGCAAGCGCGCAGCAGTGGCCGAGCTGATGACGACCTCGCCGGCATCCGCGGTCGCCTCCATATCGGCAGTTACCGATGCCGCGTCCCCGGTGACGAGCAACTCACGATGCCGACGTCCGGCGAACACGAAATCGGTGACACCGGTGTGCACACCCACGGACATGCGGAGCCGGACTCTGCCGGCCGTTGTCTGCAAGTGACCGATCTCGCTCATGACCTTGTGCATCTCGACCGACGCCGCGCAGGCGCGCTGAGCATCGCCATCGCCCTCGAAGATCAGCAGGAGGGCGTCGCCGCCCCACTTCACCAACCAGCCGCCGTAGGAGTAGGCCGCGTCGAGGAGCTGACTGAGAACGACGTCGAGGATGTCTGACATCTCCTCGGCGCCAAAACGGCCTTTCTTGGCCAGCCGCTCGGTCAGCCGGGTGAAGCCGGAGATGTCGGCGAAGACAAGCGTGCCGGGGACCTCGCGGAAGCGGAGCTCGGGGGTCTCGCGCGCCCAGTCGAGGGCGAGTTCGGAGACGTACGGCGCGAGCAAGCGTTGTTCGCGCGCGACAGCGGAGGCGTCGAGCACAAGCCCCCCTCCCCGACCATCGTCATGACGATGCTCCCCGCGTGGCCGCCCGTTGTCAGCCGGATCGAGGAAATTCGGCCGAGTGCGCCCGATTCCGCCCGTGAACCATGCTCGGCAGGGAGGTCAGTAGCGCTCGCGCAGGCCCGCCCAGCAAGATAACCGAGGACTCGACCGAGGGAGAGATCGTGCCGGCAACTGAGGTTCTCTACACAGCACGCGCGACGGCGTACGGCGACGGCCGCAATGGCAGTGTCACGAGTGACGACGATGTCCTGGACTTCAACCTGGCCGTGCCGAAGGAGATGGGTGGCCCGGGTGGCGATCTCACCAACCCGGAGCAGCTGTTCGCTGCCGGCTACGCGGCGTGCTTTCACAGCGCCATGAAGCTCGTCGCCCGCAACCTGGGTGTCGACACCGAAGGCTCGACGGTCACAGCGGCAGTCGGGATCGGCGTACAGGATCAAGGGTTCGGACTTGCGGTCACGCTGGAGGTGGCCATCCCGAACGCAACCGACCGCGCGTCCGCAGAGAAGCTGATCGAAGAAGCGCACCAGGTCTGCCCGTACTCCAATGCCACCCGCGGCAACGTCGACGTCGAGCTGGTCGTCGTCTAGGGAGTCAGCGGCCGCCGCTGACGTCGAGCAAGGCGCCGGTGACGTAGGACGCGTCGTCGGACAGCAACCACACGATCGCAGCGGCGACCTCGTCTGCCTCGCCGGCGCGGCCCATCGGCACGGTCGGCGCCATCTTTTCCACGCGCTCGGGTCGTCCCATCGACGCGTGGATGTCGGTCTTGATCAGCCCCGGGCGTACGGCGTTGACCCGAATCCCCTCCGTCGCGACCTCGCGTGCGAGCCCGACGGTCAGCGTGTCCACCGCAGCTTTGGACGCTGCGTAGTCGACGTACTCCCCCGGCGATCCGAGGACGGCGGCGCGCGACGACACGTTGACGATCGCGCCGCCACCACCGCCGTTCGCCGTCGACATCCTGCGGACCGCCTCCCGCGCGCAGAGAAACGCGCCCACCACGTTGATCTGCATCAGGTTGGCGACGCGATCGTGAGTCATGTCTTCGACGCGGCACTTGGTCGCCGCGATGCCGGCGTTGTTGACCAGTCCTTGCAGTGGACCCAGCTCCGACTCCGCGGTCGCGAACAACCTGGCGATGTCTGCCTCGACGGCCATATCTGCCTGCACGGCCATGGCCGTGACACCGAGTTGCTCGCACTCGGCAACAACGGCTCGTGCTTCATCGGTCTTGGACAGGTAACTGATGCAGAGTGACCAACCGGCGCGTGCTGCCCGAACTGCCGTCGCGGCTCCGATGCCGCGACTTCCACCGGTGATGACGAGTGGTCGGATCATCAAAAGCCGAGTCGCCGAAGCTGCTTGGGATCGCGCTGCCAGTCCTTGGCGACACGGACGTGGAGGTCGAGGTAAACCGGCGATCCGAGCAACGCTTCGATCTGGCGACGTGCGTTGGTGCCGACGGCCTTGAGCCGGGTGCCGCCCTTGCCGATGACGATGCCCTTCTGACTGTCTCGCTCGACGTGCACGGTCGCGTGCACGTCAACGAGGTCAGAGTTTTCGCGCGGCAACATCTCATCCACGGTCACTGCGATCGAGTGCGGCAACTCATCCCGCACGCCCTCGAGAGCCGCCTCCCGGATCAACTCACCGACCATCACCTGCTCGGGTTCGTCGGTGAGCTCACCCTCGGGATAGAGCGCCGGCCCTTCCGGTAGCCGCGCCACGAGCAGGTCGCTCAACAGGTCGAGCTGGAATCCGGTGACAGCCGAGACGGGAATCATGTCGTCCCAGTCTGCGAGCTCGCTCAGCGTCGCGAGTTGCTCGGCTACCCGTTGTGGTGCGGCGGCGTCGGACTTGGTGACGACAGCAAGCTTCGGCTTTCGGCGGATGTTCGCGAGCTCCTCGATGAGGTAGCGATCGCCGGGACCGACCTTCTCGTCAGCTGGCACACACAGTGCAACGACGTCGACCTCGGCCCAGGTCGTGCGGACGACGCCGTTCAACCGCTCCCCGAGAAGAGTGCGTGGCTTGTGCAGACCCGGCGTATCGACAAGCACCAGCTGCGCATCGGGGCGATGAACGACACCACGCACTGCGTGCCGCGTGGTCTGCGGGCGGCTACTCGTGATCGCGACCTTCGTTCCGACCAGAGCGTTGGTCAACGTGGACTTGCCAACGTTGGGTCGACCAACGAAGCAGGCAAAGCCGGAGCGGAATCCGGGCTCGGTCACAACTCGTCGCGCAGGATGCTGTACGACACGTCGTCCCGGTAAGCGCCGTCGCGGAAGATCGTGTGGCGCATGACGCCCTCGCGGGTGAATCCTGCCTTTTCTAACGCTCGTTGCTCGGCGATGTTCTCGGTTTCGGTGCTTGCCTCGATGCGCTCGAACGTCGTGTGGGCGAAGAGGTACTCGACGAGCGCGCGTTGTGCCGCCGTCCCGTGACCCTTGCCACGCGCGTCCGGGTGGATCCAGACGCCGATGTTCCAACACCAGCCGTTCGGGGGGCGCGTGTGGTCGACGCGATGCCACGAGACATCCCCGACGACCATCCCGCCGTCATCGATGACGGCAAAATTGCCCTGCCGGTCGGTGATGTTCTCGTTGGCTTCGACGCGTTCACGCAACGTGCGCCCTGCGGGATGGCCGAACCAGTTGAACTCGCCAGCGGTCTCTGGTCCGGCGAGCTGCTGGTCGAGAATGACCAGATCGCCCAGCTCAATCGGTCGCAGTCGGGTCACGAACGAACTGTCCCATCAGGCGCAGCCATTCGCACAAAGGGATTTCCCACGTCCGCGAGCAGTTGTGCGTCGGCCTCGCGCAGTGACTCTGACTCACTGAGCACGACCGCAGCTTCAAACTTTGTCGAGCCACTGGAGACCGCGGCGGCAATCGCTGCTTGCAGTGCGGTGAGCGACAACGACGGCAACGAAACGGTCGCGGCGGCGTACGTGCGACCCATGTCATCGCGCACAGCCGCGCCCTCTGAAGCATCGGCACGCGCACGCGCAGACCGAGCCAGCGTCACCAGCTTTGCGTCCTCGGCGTCCAGTTCAGTCACGGACGCCAGCGTACGGTGGGCCCGGACCTCCAACACCGAACAGAGCCGGCACTAACGCGCGGTTGTGCGCCTGGTCTCGGGCGTAGCGGTTGGGGGCCTGCCAGGCTGGTTCCGAACGCCGGCGCAGGCTTCGTGACCGTCGCTGACACCGCCTGGGTGCCCGGCCGGGCAGGAGATCGGGCGAGCGCGTCGAATCCCGGCCGGTTAGACGCCGATGGGGGAGGACATGCCCCGCCCAGCACGCAACATCCGCCGTTTCGTCGCTATGGCGGCCGTACTTTTGGTGGCGGCTGCCTTGCCGGCCCACGCACAGGTACGCCAGCCCGGAGGGGGCGCTGTCCCCCGCCATGCTGCACTGACCCTCCAATTGCCGGCGGACCGTTGCATCGCGGGGTGTGATGCCACCGGCGACTACGCGTTCTTCGATGCGGCTGCGGTCGGGTCACTCGCACCCGACGGAACCGCAGACCTCGACGGTGACGGCGCCCAGGATGTCGTCACGCTCGAGGACGATGGCGATGGTTTCGCGACGGTTGCAGTTCGCCGAGGTGCCGACGGCATCCAGCTGTGGTCCGCCACGGTGAGCTCGCTGCTCGCAATCGTGCCCATGCGCGTCGGTGCGCCCGCTCGTCCTGGCGTTGTCCTCGTCACCGGCGGGTCGGATGCCCCCGCTGAGCGGACAAGCATGAGCGCGTACGACGGTCGCACCGGCAAGCAGATCTGGGGCCACAAGTACACCCCGGAGTTCAACGGCGTCCCTACGCGTGACGCGGCGTCGCGTCTCGAGGACGCCCTACCCACCGGAGTCGGCACGGCGACTTCGCTGCTGATGACCTATCGCCACAATGTGCCGGTCACTAGCACCTCTGGTGACATCGTCGTACAAGCCGTTGTCGTGTCCGGCGTCACTGGTGCGGCAACGCCCAGCGGGCGCGCGCTCACGACCCGGTACAACAAGCTCGGACGACCACGCGTTGCAGCGTTGACCGACTTGACGGGTGACGGCGCTGCCGACTACGGGCTCAGCGCTCCGGGGAGGTTCGAGGCGCGGTCATCGGCATCCGGCGCGACCTTGTGGACCTCGACCTCAAACGACCAGATATTTTTCGCCGTCCCCGACACCACGGGCGACCATGTGTCGGAGATCGTGGTGGCGCATACGCTGCGCAACGGCCGGACCGGTGCCGCGCTGTTCACCATGCCCGGCGGCACGCAGCGAGTCGCTGGCGACGCCGACGGCGACGGTCGGAGTGACCTGTTCGACGTCACGAGCTCTGACCGGGACAAGAGCCTGCGCCTACGCGTGTACGACGGAGCACACGGCCGGATCCTGTGGACGCGCTGGTTTCTCGCGCCACAGTTGCAGTACTCGTGGGTGTCAGGGGCGCCAACTGGCGATGTCGGCGGGGACGGAGTCCAGGATGTCTCCGTCGTGACATCCGGTGGGACGCGGAGTGGCAACTCGATCCGCCACAGCTACCTCGTCAATGGACGGGACGGAGTGGTCCAGCCCTGGCCGGGCGACATCGGGACGCCTCTCTACGCCTCGTTCGATGGGCGGGGCGACGACTTCTCCGCGTCAGTCGCGACGGCAACCGCGGACGTCATCAGGATCAACGACGGTCGCGACGGGCACGAGCTGCTGAGGTTCGAAGCCGCGCCCACCAGTGGTGGTTATGCCAGCGGTGCGTTGGTCACGCTGGGTCGATTCGCTCCTGGGGCGTCCGGCCTGTTGAGCGTCGCGACCACCGGGGAGTTTCATGAAGGATCGGTCGTCGTGCGCGTCCTCGACAGCAGCGGCGCTTTGCGTTGGCAGACCGTCGGCGGGTATTTCGCAATCTGAGGGAGTTAAGGCTGCGCCAACGCATCAAGTGGGCGTGCGCGACGCTGATCGGCCATCGCCGAGTCTCTCAAGTCCGCTACCCCTTGGCGTAGTCGGCGAAGCCCTGCCAGTCGATGACGATGCACGGCTCGTCACCGACGGTCCAGGCATCGTGGCCGGGGGGAATGATTGCGAAGTCACCCGGTCCGAACTCGTTCTCTTCACCGTCGTCCATGACGACCTTCATCCGGCCGGACATGTAGTAGCCCAGGTGGGCTGCTTGGCAGCTGTCGGTCTGAGCGATCGGCTTCACGTGCTTGGACCATTGCCAGCCCGGCATGAACGTTGCCCGGCCGACCGGACCGCCTTCCAGGTTCACCAGCTCGAGCTTGCCCTTTCCATCCTCGAACGGCCGGGTCTCCTCCGGCGAGTCCAGGCTCTTGCGCACCATTCCAGCCATGACGCCTCCCCAACGAGCCGCGAATCGACTGAGGCGACGCTACTCCGAGCCGGCGGCCATGACACCCGCAGAACGACCGCGAAGATCCAGGCGGTAGAACACCTGCGCGCCTTCGGTGCGGTCCACCGTGAACCCGGACTTCTCCAGCACCCGCCGAGACGCCACATTGTCGACCGTGGTGTCAGCGACGATGCAACTGACGCGACCGTCGCAGCTAGCCAGCTCGATCATTGCGATGGCCGCCTCGGTAGTCAGACCGCGACGCCGGAACTCTTCGGCAACCCCGAAGCCCATCGTGATCTGGCCATCTGGATCCGGTCCGCCGTAGAAGCCGATTCCGCCAACGACGAGACCGCTCTCGCGAGCCACGAGCTGGCGAACGCCAAGTGGTTCCGGTTCGTACGGCGTCGCCTGAAGCAAGAACGCTGCGATCTCCCGGTCACCATCGGTCGGGTACTCGTCGGACCAAGCGCTCTGGCGTGGGCCGTCAACGACCGCGCGCGCCTCGTCGGCGGTGAGGGCTCGCAGTATCAGGCGGTCGGTAACGATGTCATCGATCACGAGGCGCGAGCCGCGCCAGTCTTCTCACGGCTGACGAGCACCGTGCCGATGCGGTTGCGGCGGCCCTTTGCACTCTCCGCCGTGAGCGTCAGACCTTCCACCGTGCACGTCGCGCCGGGGATCGGCACGCGGCCCAGCGCCCGGGCCATCAGGCCACCCACGGTCTCGACGTCGTCGTCTTCGGGCAGTGCCACGTCGACCAGCTCGGCCAGGTCCTCGACCGGGAGTCGCGCGGTGACGCGCAGCCGACCGTCGCCGAGATCCTCGACGCGTGGCGCTTCCCGGTCGTACTCGTCGGCGATCTCGCCGACGATCTCTTCAATGATGTCCTCGATCGTGACGAGCCCGGCTGTCCCGCCGTACTCATCGATGACAATCGCCACGTGCACCTGCTCGGCCTGCATCTCACGGAGCAACTCATCGACCGGCTTGGAGTCGGGCACGAACAACGGGGGTCGCATGACAGATTCGACCTTGTCCGACTCTTTGCCCTCGTGCGAGCGACGAACGAGATCTTTCAGGTAGACAACGCCCACCACGTCGTCCTCGTTTTCACCCACGACGGGAATCCGTGAGAACCCGCTGCGCAGCGCAAGTGAAATGGCCTGTCGGACCGTCTTGCCGCGTTCGATGAACACGACCTCCGGACGCGGCACCATCACTTCGCGCGCAATAGTGTCGCCTAGCTCGAACACCGAGTGGATCATCTCTCGCTCGTTCGACTCGATGACGCGGCTTTCCTCAGCAAGGTCCACCAGGTCGCGTAGCTCGGCCTCAGATGCGAACGGCCCGTCGCGGAAACCACGACCGGGCGTCAGCGCGTTGCCGATCAGAATCAGCATCCGGGGTATCGGGCCGAGCACCTTTGTCAGTGCCAGCGTCAAGCCGGCCGTGCGCAGCGCGATGGTGGCCGAGTGTTGCCGGCCGAGAGTTCGCGGGGCCACGCCGACGAGCACGTAGCTGACGATGATCATGACGCCGGCCGCGAGAAGCACGCCTTCCCACCGCGCCGGCAGCCGGTCCAAGCAAAGGAGAGTGACGAGGGCCGTCGCCAAGAGCTCGCAGGCGACGCGCAAGAGCAGCAACACATTGAGGTAGCGGGCGGGGTCGGCGAGCACTTGCTGCAGCCGCGTCGCACCACGTCGCTCGTCGCGGACGAGCTCTTCGATGCGCACTCGCGAGACCCGCGAGATCGCCGTCTCCGCACTCGCGAACAAACCCGCGATGACCACGAGCGCGATAGCGCCGACGATCAGGAACGCGTCTCCGTTGGTCACGCAGTCCCCCGTTGACGGACCCGTCGACGCCACGAGTCCAAGACCCGAGCCTGGATGGCGAACATCTCTCGCTCCTCTTCGGCGTCACCGTGGTCGTAGCCAAGCAGGTGCAGTACGCCGTGAGTGCACAAGAGGTGAAGCTCGTCCTCGGTGTCGTGGCCTGCTTCTTGCGCCTGCCGTTCTGCCACCGCGGGACACAGCACGACATCACCCAGCAGTGCGGGCTGCGGACCGGGGTCCTCGTCGTGGCGCCCGGTTGGCAGCTCGTCCATTGGAAAGGCGAGTACGTCGGTCGGCCCGGACTCGTTCATCCATCGCTTGTGCAGCTGCTCCATGGTGTTGATGTCGACGAGCAACACCGACAGCTCCGCCAACGGATGGACCTTCAACTCCGACAGCACGTGCCGAGCGAGCGCGATCAACTCACGTTCGTCGACCGGCGCCCCGGACTCGTTCGCGATCTCGATCGACATTAGTTAGCGGCCAGCACGTTTTCGCTGCTGCGAGCGAGCCTGCCCGCGCTGCTCCGTTGCCGCGGCGGTCTCGGCGTCAAACCGCGCATAAGCGTCGACGATCTCGCCCACGAGCCGGTGCCGGACCACGTCGCCGGACGTCAGGCGGCAGAAGTGCACGTCCTCGATGCCGTCGAGGATGTCCTGGACGACCTTGAGACCGGACTTGGTGCCGGTGGGCAGGTCGATCTGCGTCACATCACCGGTGACAACGACCTTGGACCCGAATCCGAGCCGGGTGAGGAACATCTTCATCTGCTCCGGCGAGGTGTTCTGCGCCTCGTCCAGGACGATGAAGGCATCGTTAAGCGTGTTATGAGTGACAAGAAAGTCGCTGGTCACGTAAAGCGAGTCCTCTGCGGCGACTGCAATGCACACGCACTCGGCTTCCCCGGCTGGTTCGATCGAGTCGATGAAACGCATCGGGCGGCCCACACCTGCTGCGTCGTACGCCTCGCGCTTCCTCGTCAATCGGAAAGGCGCCACGCCCGAAGGCAATCGAATGTCGATGATGTGCGCGTCATGGCGATGCCACACCGGCCTCTCCGGCGTCCCACCAGACTTGCGACCTCGAGCAACCCTCGTGCGCGTGTACGCGACGCCTCCGAGCGAACGAACAAGGAAGATCACGTCGTCACGCAGTTGGTCTGAGCATGTCGTGTACTGCACGCGACAGGTACGCCCTCGTTGGCGGACCGGGCCCCCGTCACTGTCCATAAGCCCTTGCAGCACAGCAAGCCGGGCCGCAGCACTGTTGAGCAAGTAGTCAATTGGCACAAACTTCGTTGCCGACCTAGAGCCAGCCAGACCAAGCTGACGCAGAGCCGCGGTGACCGGGTTGGCATTGATGACCCCTCCGCGGCCGCCGCCGACCCTGCGCAGCACGTAGTCCACCGAGGTTTTCCGGTACAGCTCGATTCCGGGCAGTGCAGACTCGAGCGCAGTCGCACGCTCCGGGTCGGCGGTCGTGAAGCTCGGCGTCGTTGCTGTCGTCAGACATCCGTCACCCAAGAGAAGACCCAGCGCATACGGCTCGATAGGGACATCGCGCGGCGCGAATTCCACCGGAGCGACGAGTGGCAGTTCGAATCGGCGATAGTGCGCACGGCGAAGGTCGCCGAGCATGTCCTTCGTCTCGAGCACGCGACCCGGTTTCCCGTGCCTGCGGTCATCACGGGTCGTGACGAACCAGAGATGTTCGCCGCAGGCGACGGTGGAGGCACGGTCCTGAGTTGTGACGCGAAAGACTTCCTTGCGCCCTTGCGGATACACCCCGAGAACCGGAGTCGGTCGTCCGTCGGAGCCAGCGACGAGGTCGCCGACACGCAGATTGCCTATCGGTCGAAAACCGTCTGGGGTAAGCACGGGCGTATCGACCGGTTGCGCCCGGCCGCGCATGTACGCCAGCGGCGCGATCTCGATTGTCCCTGACGAGATCAACCGTGGGATCGAGTCAGGATCGACCATGTCGTGCAGCGCGTCGTACAACGGCCGTAGGTAGGGGTCGATCTTTTCGTAGAGCGTGCCGGGCAGGAACCCGAGCCGCTCCCCTGCCTCAACCGCGGGCCGGGTCAGGATGATCCGGTTGACGTTCTTGGCCTGCAGCGCCTGCACCGCCTTGGCCATAGCCAGATAGGTCTTGCCGGTGCCGGCAGGACCGATCCCGAACACAACGGTGTGCTCGTCGATCGCGTCGACGTAGCGCTTTTGGTTCACCGTCTTGGGGCGGATCGTGCGGCCGCGGCTGGACAAGATGTTCAGCGTTAGTACGTCGGCCGGCCGTTCGTCTGAACCGGCGCGCAGCATTGCCATCGATCGTTCGACGGCGTCGGCGGTGAGGACGTCACCGCGACCAAGCAGGGTGATCAGCTCTTCGAACAGTCGGGTGACGAGGGCGTTCTCGTCGGGATCTCCGGTGATTGTGATCTCGTTGCCGCGGACGTGGATGTCGCTCGTGAACGCCTGCTCGATGATGCGCAGGAGCTCGTCGCGCGAACCGAGGAGGCTCACCATCTGGTGCGCGCCCGGGACAACCATGGTCGTCTGCACGCGGGCGGTTTCGGGGCTGTCGGCCATAGAAGTGGCTCGGGGCCGCGGCACCTGCTTTCTGGCTGAGACTTTCTGACGAGCCGATGCTACCTGCGCCGGCGGCTCCGGGCGGCCGCCCGCAGCGCGCGGCCGCGCAGCAGGCGTACCTGCCGCTGCCCAAGTTTGGCGGCCAGCTCGGCCCGATAACACACCAGCGACCCGCGTACGGCGGGCGTCAGCGGGGGCAGGGGTTCCAGCGGGTAACCCAGCGCGACAGAAGCGTCCCCGGCGATCTCGGCGTACAGGTGGCGGAGCCCGTCATCCCATCCGACGTGCCGCCGCTGGGGCGCAAAGTCATCCGGGCGTTCGACCTTGGCCCAGTCGACGGGTGCACCCGCTTCGACCCGCTCGGTCGACGACCCACGCACCGGCATTGCCTCCGCCGCTTCGAAGTCGAAGCGCGTGGGGTCGAGCCCGCAGAACGTGAAGATCTCCGTGAGCTGACCTCGCTGGTCCGCCAGCACGTCTTCGTAGCGAACCAAGTGGTAGCGCCGGCCCGTCTCGGCGAACATCTGCTGCGCCGTGAGGATCGTGCGCGCCGCGTCGGCCCACTTCTTCATCACGAGCGGGTAACTCCACCCGAAGCTGCGTACGCCGGACTCCACGACACTGCGGCCGTCGCGAATCAGGATCAGCAGTTTGACCTCGTCGCCGAACAAGTCATCGAAGAGCGGCAGGTTCTCGACACTCGGCGTCTTGACGATGACATGCGACTGCAACGGTTCTGCTGCAGACGTGACCCAAGAAACCAACCCGTCACCGAGTGCACGCATCAGCTTGCCGCGCTCCTCAGCCGGCGCCAGCCAGTTCTCGTCCCAGGTGGCGACGACCGTGTCGACGTACTGCTCGAGCATGTGCGCTGGGCCGAGGAGCTTGTCCTCCCAGATGGGACGGCGCACGCCGCAGTCGGGATGGGCGCGGAAAAGGTCCCACAGGAAGTTGGTGCCGCTGCGCTCGAGGATGCCCAGCAGAAATATCGGTGTCGGGCCGGAGCTCATCCGGGTGGCCAGGTCATTGCACGGCCACCCAGCACGTGTGCATGGACGTGGAACACGGTCTGTCCGGCTCCTTCGCCGGTGTTGAAGACGACGCGATAGTCGGCCAGTCCCTCTAGCTCCGCGACCGCCGCAGCCTCTTGGAGTACGGCGGTCAACAACGCCCCATCCCGGGACAGCTCCCCGATGTCGCGATGATGCGTCCGCGGAATCACGAGGACATGGGTGGGGGCCTGGGGGTTGATGTCGCGGAACGCCACCGTCTGGTCGGTCTCGCGAACGACATCAACCGGAATCTCACCCGCGGCGATCTTGCAGAACAGACAGTCGTCGGCCACGGAGCAGATGCTACGGCGAGGCGGTATCCCTACCGGAGCGCATGAACAGCCGAAGCCGATCTAGTCCGGCCTGGGTCAAGGCAGGAAGGAAGCCGGAGACGGGGAATCCTTTGGTATGCCGTCACTCGTCAGCTCTGCACTTCGCACCCTGGCCACGACCGCGCTCCTGGCGGTCCCCCTTGCGGTGAATGCTGCACCCGCCAGCGCCGATTCGCCGTACCCCAAGCCTCCCGCCGGTCAGGACCCGTACGACTACCGGACGTACAACCACACGACGACGATGCCGAACGACCCGGACCTGCAGCCCAACAGCGCGAATGACTTGTGGAAGTACACGTCGAAGACTGCCTGCGACATCTACTCCCCGACCGTGGACCCGCAGGATTACCAGAACTGCCGGCCCGCTAACAACGCTGACCCGCAGGAGCTGCACGGAGTGACCGGTGCGTCCGTCGACAAGGCTTGGACCATCACGACCGGCCGACCGGATGTCGTGATCGCGAATACGGACTCGGGCATCAAGTGGGACGACCTCGGCGCGATGGAGGAGCTCAACAACAAGGTCTGGATCAACCGTGGTGAGCTGCCGGTCCCCAACTGGGGCAATGCCCCCGCCGGGCATGCGTACGACGCGGACGCCAACGGCCAGTTCGACATCCGCGACTACTGCCCCGACTGGCACCAGCCCACGACGTGTGGTGGGTCCGGCGACTCCCGCGTGATCGGGCACGACATCAACCGCAACACCATCATCGACCCGGAAGACCTCATCTTCCTGTTCTCCGATGGCGTCGACGCCGACGGCAACGGCTACCAGGACGACATTGCCGGCTGGGACGCCTTCGAGCACGACAACGACCCGTTCGACGAGCCGCAGTACGGCCATGGCACCGGCGAGGCAAAGGACTCCACGGCTGAGGCCAACAACGGCGTCGGGAGCGCCGGAACCTGCCCGAACTGCCGCATCATGGTGCTCCGCGCGGGCGACTCGTTCATTGCCGATGTCAATGACTTCGCCGCTGGTGTGCTGTACGCCGTGGACAACGGCGCATCGCTTATTCAGTCCGCACTCGGCACACTCAACAACAGCCGGTTCGCACAGCAAGCCATCAACTACGCCTACAAGCGCGGTGTCGTACTCATTGCGAGCGCCGCCGATGAGGCCGCAGCGCATCACAACCAGCCGTCGGCGCTGGAACACGCGGTCGTCATGAACTCGATTGGCGAGCCACAAACCGAAGGCGCCCCCAGCGCGACGGGCTCCTACCTCCAGATCCGCGGTTGCACCAATGTCGGTGCCTACATCGCGGTCTCGGTCCCGTCGAACTCGTGTTCTTCCGAGGCCACCGGTCGCTCGGCGGGAATGGCAGGGCTGGCCTATTCGTCCGCGCGCAATGCGATGTCCGAGAACCGCCCGGCCGTCAACCGCGTGCGGGACTACGGACTGCTCGATGGGCCCGGCGGCGTACCGACTGGGCACGGGCTGTCCGCCGAGGAAGTCCATCAACTCATCACGATGACCGCCGACGACATCAACGTCGTGACACCGGTGGACAAGCAGGATCAGACAGACACGTCAGGGGCGAGCCAGCGTTACCCATCGACGGCCGGGTGGGACCCGTTCACTGGGTACGGACGCATCAACAGCCACACGCTCGTCCGTGCGGTCAACGAAAACCGGATCCCACCGGAAGCCTCGATCGACTCCCCGCGGTGGTACTCCGTCGTCGATCCTTCGGCGGGCGCGATCCAGGTGAACGGCTTCGTCGCGGCACGGCGCGCGGCCATGTACAGCTACACGCTGCAGTGGGCTCCGTGGTCGTGGCGTGACACCAACGCTGCGCCGCAGTACCGATCGACGGGCGTCACGCTCACGAAGACGGGCAACCAAACCGCGGCCTACCGCGGGCTCCTCGCCACCATCGATCCCGCTGTTGTGAAGACCGCGTTGGACACCGCTGCAATTCCATTCGGTGGCAAGGGAACCACCGGCCCGGGCGCCGATCCGGCGACCGGCCGGGGCGACCACGAGAACCGGCAGATCCCCGACAAGTTCGGCGTCATCTTGCGTCTGGTGGTCACTGCGAAGGACGCTCAGAACCAAGCACTCCCCAACATCGCTGGTGGTCCGCTGCAAGGTGTGTCGACGAAGGACTTCAACCTGCACCACGACCCTGCGCTGTTCGCTGGGTATCCGCGAGACCTGCAGGGCGACGGCGCCGCTGCCCCGCGCTTCGCTGACCTCAACAACGACGGCAAGGATGACCTGATCGTCGCCACCAGCAACGGCTTGATCCACGCGTACAAGGGTGGTGCGGCGGCGGGCGTGGAGCTGGCCGGATGGCCGGCCCACACAACGGTGAACCAACTGGCGTACGGCGCTCGCGCGTACACGTCCGGCGAGATCACCACTCCGATCTATAGCGCGACGTTGCGACCACCGGCGATCGGTGACCTGAACCGAGACGGTGAGCTCGAGGTCGTCGTACCTGACTTCATGGGCCGGATCACGGCGTTCGACCGCAACGGCAATGTCCTCCCCGGATTCCCGGTGCGCGACAAGGTGCTGTATTCCGCGCCGCAACCTGCCGATCGCGCCGCGGGTTTCTATGCCAGCAATCCCGCCGCGGTGACTGGGCGGACGCTTGACGCCAGCGTCGATCCGGATGTAGCGCCCGACATCGTGAACCGGCGGGGCAAGCTCAACCGCACGATGTGGTGGTTCCTTGCGACCCCGTCCCTGGGAGACATCGACCCGACGCATCCCGGCCTCGAAATCGTGGCTGGTTCCGGGGATCGGCACCTCTACGTGTGGCATGCCGACGGCACTCCCATGGACGGGTGGCCCGTCATGCTGCGCGACCCGTCGAAGGTCGCGTCGGTCGACCCAGTCACGCACGAGATCACGCAGCCGGCAGGTGTCGAGCAGTTCAATGGCGCGAAGATCGTGGTCGGTCCGGCTATCGGCGATCTGACCGGCGACGGCAAGCCCGAGATCGTTGCAACGGTCAATGAGCAGTACGCCGAGACGCCGAACACCTCGGACCCGCTGCCGACGGTCACCGGACAGGTCCTCGACAACGGCAACGACCGTGTTTATGCATTGCATGCCGACGGCGCGGCGCACGGTTCCGGACCTGGCAGTCCTCCTAACGGCTTCCCGAACGCCAACGCGTTCCTGCCTGGCTGGCCGGCGCGAATCGCGACGGCGGCGCTCGAGTTGTTGCCGGTCGTTGGAGATGGGCCGACAGGAGCGCCCGTGCTCGGACCGATCACCGGCGACCCGAAGCGACTCGACGTTGGTATCGACGGCACCGCCGGACCGGCGTACATCCTCGGTCCCAACGGAGTGTCGATCTACGGTCGCGACAGTCAAGGCCGCGACCACACGCTGCGGATGTCCGGCACCGGGTCGGCGTCGAACTCGACCGACAAACCATCGATCCCGGCAGCGGGCGGTGGCATCTTCACTCAGTTCAACGTGACCGGCCCGCCTTCATTGGCGATCCCGGCTGCCGGACTCGGCAAGTTGCTCGACCTCGCACTGCCAGAGGACCAGATCAACTCCGACAACCAGCTGTCCGTCTACGACACGACCCAAGGCGGCACCCGGAGTCAGTTGCCCG
Source organism: Frankiales bacterium (assembly GCA_033851265.1). Lineage (GTDB taxonomy): Bacteria > Actinomycetota > Actinomycetes > JAWWOW01 > JAWWOW01 > JAWWOW01. The sequence goes on along the minus strand of JAWWOW010000025.1, from coordinate 65,415 downwards.
CGTTCCCACGCGAGGTCAACGACCTGCAGTTCCTGCTGACGCCCTCCTCCGCGGACATCGACGGTGACGACAGGGACGAGTTGCTCGTCGGCACTGCGTACGACGACGTGCACGCGTTCTCCGTGACAGGAACCGAACGAGGTCTTGCCACCTTGGCGGGGACGGGCTGGCCGAAGTTCACTGGTGGCTGGACGGTGGTCGCACCGGGTGTCGGTGACTTCAACGGTGATGGTCAGCGGGATATCGCCAGCACCACGCGCGAAGGCAACTTGTTCGTCTGGCGCGGCAACGGCGCGGAGCGCTGCTCGTCCGCGTCGTGGCCGGAGTGGGGCCACGACGGCTGGAACACCAACAACTTCGTCACCGACGCGACACGCCCGGCACCCGTGCGGGATCTGTCGGTCAAGACTGGAACAGCCAACGTCACGCTGAGATGGTCGGTGACCGGCGATGACGGGACGTGCGGCACGGCTGCGGCGTACGACGTGCGCTGGTCCACCGCACCGATCACGTCCGCGAACTTCGCCGCCGCACACCAGCTCGCGCTAACCACATCAGGGACGGTGACCAAGCCGCGTCCAGCGGGCAGCACGCTCTACTTCGCCGTCCGAGCGCTGGATGGGCTGCCGGCCGCCGCCACCGCGGCGCAGCCGGTCAACGTCTCGGCCGTGGTCGAGCAGGTCACGCTCAGCGGTGCGACCGCCGGCGCAACCTCCGGCGCCGTGGCATACGGCTGGGCGACCGTTTTGCCCCTGTTGGGGGCAGCCGCGCTCCGGCGTGTACACGGGCGTGTAAACCGGCGGAAGGGGTCGCGCGTCGTACGGTCGTGATCGCAGATGTGGTGAGGACTGGCGATCGGAGCACGCTCGTGACGCGAGTGTCCGCCGACGACGCTGTCACCGACCTGTACTCCGCGCACTACCGGCCACTCGTCCGCACCGCCGCGCTGCTGCTCGGGAACACGGCTGTGGCCGAGGAAGTCGTGCAGGACGCGTTTGTCGCCATGCACGGTCGCTGGAACCGGCTGCGTGATCCGGGCAAAGCGGCGGCGTACCTCCGCTCAGCCGTGATCAACCGATCGCGATCGGCCCTGCGACGCCGCGTCGTCGAAGACCGCAATCGACCGCTGCCGGGTGTCGACGCACCGAGCGCCGAATACGGCGCGCTGGCAATGCTGGAACGTGACCGCGTCATGGGCGCGTTGCGCGAGCTGCCAGCCCGACAGCGTGAGGCGTTGGTGCTGCGCTACTACGCCGACCTTTCAGAAGCAGACATCGCCGAGGCCATGGGCATCTCTCGTGGTGCAGTGAAAAGCCATGCGTCGCGCGGGCTGGCCGCGCTTCGCCAGACACTGGAGCCAACCGCATGAGCACGCCACGCGATCCGGACGAGCAGTACGCCGACCGGCTGCGCGATGTCTTGCGCGCTGAAGGTGACCAGGTAGTTCCGGGAGGGGACGGACTCATGAGGATTCGCGAGCGGGTCGGAGAACGCCAGGCGCGCAACCGTTGGCTCGTGCCAGTCGGGGTCGCGGCAGCCGTAGCGCTGGTCGCCGGTGGGGTCGCCGGTGGTCTCGCGCTCGCCGGCAACGACGACGACAGCGCGCACGTCTTGCCACCGGCAGCCTCGTCGACTCCGACTGTTACCCCGACTCCTTCACAACCCGCAGTATCAGCCAAACCGATCACGGTCCCCGTGTACTACTTGGGTGACACCGGCACGGCCCTGCGCCTCTACCGCGAGTTCCACAGCACGAACGCGCCCGCGAGCAACCCCGACAAGGCCGTTGTCGCCGTCGACCAAATGCTGCACGCGAAGGCAGCCGATCCGGACTACAACAGCCTGTGGCCGGAGAACACCACGGTGCGCGGCGTCACGCGAGCCGGGACGGTCGCCACCGTCGACTTCAGCAAGGACGTCAATGGTCCGTTCCAGGGTGGGACCGAGGGCGGCCAGCTGTCGATCCAGCAGCTGGTGCACACCGTCACTGCCGCGGACACGACGATCAAGTCGGTGCTCATCAGCGTGGAGGGCAAGCCGGTTACATCGTTGTTCGGCGTCGACGTCAGTAAGCCACAGAAGCGCGGCGTCTCATACACGGTCCTCGGAGCGGTCTGGATTCTCGCGCCGACTCAGAACGCGAAGGTGAACAGTCCGGTGACATTCTCGGGTCAGGCAACCGTGTTCGAAGCGACCGTCAGCATCGAGGTCCGGCGTGGTGCCACCGTCGTCAAGCGCACGAACACGATGGCGACGACCGGTGGCCCGGGCCGCGGCGACTGGAAGCTGACCATGATCCTCGTGCCTGGAACGTATGAGATCCGGGCGTTCGAGGCATCGGCCAAGGACGGCTCGGTCACCAACCTCGACACCAAGACGTTCACCGTCCGTTGACGACGCATCTCCTTCGGTGGGTCAGTGATGGTGGTACTCGTGCACGACGGCATGGCCTCTACCGCGGGCGATGAACCACCGGTTCACGGGCACCGTCACCACGAATGCGACGACGAGCGACGCGGCGAGGCTGCTCCAGAAGAGCAGGTCTGACAGACCAGCGGCCATGGCGCCGGGGACGGCGAGCACGAACGCGTTATCGACGAGCTCCATGGTGGCTATGGAGGCGGTGTCTGCGGCGAGCGCGATGCGAATCACCTGGCCGGGAGACAGCCGGGCCCGCACCAGCGGCAGCATCGTCAGCGAATAGCCGAAGAAGAATGCCAGTGCGACCGCCAACGCGATCGACGGAGCATTGCTCCAGCCGGCGGCGGTCGCAATGGCCAGACCCAGCACCTCGCCGATGGCACAGCCAGTCAGGCAGTGCAGTGTTGCCGTGACAGCGGTGCGCGTCAGGTCAGATCGGAGATATGAGATACCCATAGGGGGTATAACGTAACACTTGTCAGCCGATGCCCTCGTCCAGCACCTTGACCAGCTTCTTCGGCGCGACGGCGCGGTAGCTCTCCTCCACCCAGTCGTGCAGAACGTTGATCGGCGGCAGCTTTTCCTCGAGCTGCAACGAGACCCAGCCTGCCTTGCCCAAGCCGTAGCCACTCGGCTGTGCACCCGGCACCGCCAGCGCCTGATCGCGCGACTCGGGGAGCTTCACCCCGAAGCCGGGTGGATGGCTCCCGTCGTCGACGCCGAGGAACAGGAAAATCTTCTTGTTCACCTTGATGACGGTCTCGCCCCAGGGATGGTCTTCGTACGCCTCCGGAAGCGACAGGGCGCACGTCATCAACGATGAGCGCACTTTGCGCCACTGCACGCTCCGCGTTGACATCGCGCTATTCGCCCATCTTCCACCGCGGCGTTCGAGACAGCAGCAGCGCAGCTGCAACGATCCCCGCGGTCGAGGTGCGAAGCACCGATGGCCCGAGGCTGTACGCCGACGCGCCGGACTTCTCGAATGTCGCGAGCTCGTCGTCGGTGAGCCCGCCCTCGGGGCCGACGACGAGAACGATCTCGCCGTCCGCAGGTGGCGTCGCCTCGGTCAACGGGCTCACCGCGCCTTCGTGACAGACGACCGCCAACGTCGCGTTGGCGAGCCGGTCCGCGACCTCAGTGGTCGACGCTGGGTCGGTGATGACGGGCACCCATGACCGGCGGGCTTGCTTGGCCGCCTCACGCGCCTTCGCCCGCCACCGGTCTAGCGGCTTGTTGTCGCGCCACTGCACGATGGACCGAGCGGCCGACCAGGGCACGATCTCGTCGACCCCGACCTCTGACATCCCCTCGACGGCATGCTCGCCGCGGTCACCTTTTGCCAGTGCCTGTACGACAACGAGCCGTGGTTGCGGCGGCGCCTCTTCCGTCCGGGTGTGCACGAGCACGGTGAGTTCGTCACGGCGTACTGCCGTCACTTCACCATCCACGCGCAAACCGGAGCCGTCCACCAAGCGGACGGTTTCGCCAACGGTCAGCCGGCGCACGGTGGCGGCGTGGTGGCCTTCCGGGCCGTCCAACAGGACGACGTCTCCCGCGAGCAATCGCTCGCGCGACACGAGGAAGACGGGAGGACTCAGGTCTTCCCGCCCCAGGCGTCGCGCAGCCGCGAGAAGAGACCACCTTGCTCCTGGTCGGACCCGAACTGTCCGGTCGGGGACTCCTCCCCGCGCAGCCGCGCAAGGTCGCGCAAGAGCCGCTCCTGCTCGCCGTCGAGCCTCGACGGTGTTGCGACGGCGAGATGGACGATGAGGTCGCCGCGTCCACTGCCGCGTAACAACGGAACACCCTTGCCCTTCAGGGTCAACGCTTGACCGGACTGCGCGCCGGGCCGGATTTCGAGCTCTTCTTCACCGTCGAGCGCTGGCACTTTGATGGTTGTGCCGAGCGCCGCCGCAGTCATCGGCAGTGTCACCTGACAGTGCAGGTCTTCACCGTTTCGCTGCAGCACCGCATGTGGCAGCTCATTGACCTCGACATAGAGGTCGCCGGGTGGGCCGCCGCCGGGACCGACTTCGCCCTCACCCGACAGCCGGATGCGCATGCCGTGCTCGACACCGGGCGGGACTTTCACCGCAAGCGTGCGGCGGGCGCGCACGCGACCGTCACCCGCGCACTCAGGGCACGGATGCGGAATGACGGTGCCGGTGCCTCCGCATTCAGGGCATGCACGCGACGTCATGACCTGACCCAGGAAGGACCGGCTGACCTGACTGACTTCGCCGCGGCCATTGCAGGTGCCGCAGGTCGCGGGATGGGTGCCGCTTGCCGTGCCCGCGCCACCGCAGCTGTGACAGGTCAGCGCGGTGTCGACGACGATGTCGCGCGTCGCACCGAACGCCGTCTCCGCCATTTCGAGGTCGATCCTGATGAGCGCGTCCGCGCCCGGTCGGGTTCGCGGCCGTGGGCCGCGTGACGATGTGCCGCCGAGGAACGCGTCGAACAGGTCACCGAGACCGAACCCGGCCGTGAAGCCACCGGCTCCGCCCATCCCGCCAGCGCCAAACGGATCGCCCCCGAGATCGTGGATGCGTCGCTTTTCCGGGTCGGAGAGCACTTCATAGGCACGCGACACGTTCTTGAAGCGCTCCTCCGCATCCGGCGCGCTGTTGACGTCGGGGTGCAGCTCACGGGCGAGGCGACGGTAGGCCTTCTTGATGTCGTCCGGGTTCGCGTCAGAGCGCACGCCGAGGACGGCGTAGTAGTCCGTGGACACGGTCATTCCCCTGCCAGGATCTGGCCGACGTAGCGCGCGACGGCGCGCACCGCACCCATCGTGCCTGGGTAGTCCATCCGCATCGGGCCAACCACTCCGAGGCTAGCGAGCGACGCGTCACCGGCGGTGTAGCCCGCCGACACCACAGACGCCGGATACAAGGCCTCGTGCGGGTTCTCCTCACCGATGCGCACCGTCAGCGCACCGGGCGCAACCGCCTCCCCGAGCAGGCGCATGAGCACGACCTGCTCTTCGAGCGCCTCGAGCATCGGGTGCAACGTGAGCGGGAAGTCAGCGGCTGCGGATCGCGTGAGGTTGGCCGTGCCGGCGAGCGCGACGCGTTCCTCATGCCCCTCGACGAGCGCCTCGAGCAGCATCGCGATGACTGCGGTGGCCATCGGGCGCAGCTCCGGAGGTGTGGCTTCCGGCAGGTCGGTCAGCACCACGGGAACCTCGGTGAACCTCTTGCCCGCAACGCGCGTGTTGAGCGCCGTACGCAGAATGCCCACCGTTTCGTCGTCAACGGCACCGGGAGTCTCGACGACGCGCTGTTCGACCCGACCGGTATCGGTAATGAGCACCAACATGAGTCGGGTGGTGGTGAGCGGCACGAGCTCGACGTGACGGACGGTCGAGCGCGACAGGCTTGGGTACTGCACGACCGCAACTTGGCGGGTCAGCTGCGCGAGCAACCGAACCGTGCGGTGCACGACGTCGTCGAGGTCGACCGCGCCTTCGAGGAAGGTCTGGATCGCCCGACGCTCGGCCGGTGACAACGGTTTGACCGAGGACAGCCGATCGACGAAGAGCCGGTAGCCCTTGTCGGTGGGAATCCGCCCCGCGCTGGTATGCGGTTGGGCGATGTAGCCGTCTTCCTCGAGCGCCGCCATGTCGTTGCGGATCGTCGCCGGGGAGACGCCGAGCTCATGCTTCTCGACCAGGCTCTTGGAACCGACCGGCTCGTTGGTGGAGACGTAGTCCTCGACGATGGCGCGCAGCACGGCGAGCTTGCGGTCGTCGAGCACCGCTCACCTCCACAGTCCTGGCACTCCGTCGTTCCGAGTGCCAAGTGTACGGCGCAGCGACGCGGGTGTCCCCGGTCGGCGCGCCCCCGACTGTTCACCCGTTCGTGGTGTTTCCTCGCCGTGAGTGAGGGGCAGCGGTCATGCAGCCAAGCGGAAGGAAGCGGTATGACCTCCTGGAAGCAAGCCAGTCGCGGGGGCATCGGTGTCGCCCGCGGAGCCGTCTGCGTCGGTGTCGCCGCAGCGGTCTTTGTTGGCAGCAGCACCGCCTACGCCTGCACAACGGGCGCCAATGCAGAGGCGCGGCACGGATTCGGTGTCGCCGCTTTGCTGACTCCTGCCGAAGCTGCGGCGCTCAAGGCGGACATCGCTGCCGATGTAGCCGCACTCAAGGCCGCGAAGGCCGCCAAGCTCGCTGCGTTGAAGGCACACAACGCCGCTGCTGCCGCGGCAGCTGCTCAGCGCGTCGCTGCAGCGAAGGCCGCTCTTCGCGCTCGCATCGCCGCGGCGATGGCGGTCGCCAAGGCCCGCGCAGCAGCCGCTCGGAACGCACGGATGAAGGCCGCTGCGCAGGCGCGTGCTGAAAAGCAATCGGATGCTGACGCCGGCCGGCACCACTGCGATGGTCATTCGGGTGACGTCAGTGCGGACCGTGATTCAGGGGATCGCTGGCAGCACCGCTAGCACTCACATCCGCTAGACCACGACGCGCGGGTCCTAACCGGGGATCCGCGCGTCGCTGCGTTCAGTCCCCAGGTAACTGGAGACGCGCCGACCGAGGTCGCCACACGGCGAATGCCAGGACGGCCAACGCCGCACCGGCGACGGCGTCAAGGACGAAGTGGTTAGCGGTTGTCAAAACAGCGAAAGTTGTCAGCGCCGGATAGATCCACGCCAGATGCTTCCAGCGGGACCTGGTGGTGACGACGATCGCTGCCGCACACCAAACGGCCCAGGCGACGTGCAGGCTTGGCATGGCGGCGTAGAGATTCACAAAGCCGCCGTGCACGTGGGCGGCGCCGAGAATGTTGTGGGCAACCAACGTGTCTGTGAACCCCGCGCTGGACAGTCGCGGAGGTGCCACCGGCCAAAGCCAGTAGACGAACAGCGCAGGCAGGCTCATGGCTATCAGCACGTTGCGCAACCAGAAGTAGAACTCGCGGCGTCGCCACCAGAGAAAGATCAGCGTTGCTGCGGTACCCAAGACATGGGTGAGTTCGTAGTAGTAGCCGGCCCCTATTCCGAGGAAGGCGTGCGCTGTAGCCCAGTGGTTCAGGGTCGGCTCGATCCAGATATGGAGGTGCTTCTCGAGGCGAACGAGTGCTTCGGCATGGGCAAGAGCGCCGATGTGGCCGGTGGTCATCGACTGGACTGCGGAGTACAACTCGTACCCGACGACGGCGATGAGGATCTCGATCCACCAATGGCCGCGTCGTCTACCGCCCACTGACCGCGGCGGTTGCGTCGCCGCCGGGTATGACTCCAGCCGCGTCTCCGCGGTCATGACGCTTTACGAGCGCGCGCACCAGCCGGCAGTGCGGATCCAGCGGCGGCGTACAAGTCTGTTGTGCGTCGGACGACGTTGGCCCAGTCCATCTGCTGCAGCTGCGTCACGTCGTGGAGCGCCCGCTTGTCCATCGGCGTCGTCGCCAGCTGCTCGAGTGCATCGACCATCGCGCGGTCGTTGTCGACCAGCAGTCCGTCACGACCGTGAACGATGAAGTCACTGAGCCCTGATCCCGTTCGACCCACGACTGGCAAGCCGGTTGCCCGCGCCTCGAGAGCAGCGATCCCGAACGACTCCATCGTTGCGGGAGCGACATAGACGTCTGCGTCGGCGAGGGCCGCGGCGATGCCCCGCCTGGTGAGATGCCCAGGGAGTTCCAGCCAGGAAGTCATCTGTCGTCGCTCGGCGTACCGCTGCATCGCCTGCCGCCGCGGCCCCTCACCCACGATCACGGCTGAGACGTTCACGTCGTCGGGCAGGCGTTGCCGGAGTTCGTGCAGCATGCGCAACAGGGGAAGCGGGCGCTTACGACCGGACAGCCGCATCGTGCTCACGATGCGGAATTCCTTCGGGTCGCGCACGCGGTCGACGACCGGCCATTCACTCAGGTCAATGCCATTGGGTACGACGCGCACGTCCAGTGGCCGCACGCCACCTTCCGCGACGTCGTCCGCCGCAGCGCGACTGACGGCCGACCAAACAACTGGCCACTGAGTCCAACCCAACGTCCGATCGAAGAATCGCCAGATGGCGGTGTAGCGACGCCATAGAGAATGGACACTGACGACGACGGGCACGGGGGCGTTGCCGCGCAAGGACGCATAAGAGAGTGGTGAAAGCGTCGACACATGCGCGTGCACGACGTCGAAGCCGTTCGAGCGCGCGTAGTTGCGCATCTGCCACAGGAATGAGGCTTTAGGTGGCCAACCGGAACGCTGGGGACGGACCACGCGCGGTGGACCGGGGAATTCCGCGGACCCGCGACCATGCGTCATCGTGAGGATCTCAACGTCGTGGCCATCAGCGAGCTGACGCATGGCCAGATCACGGATGTGCAACTCGATGCCACCAAGACGTGGAAGATAGACGTCCGTGACGTGTAAGACCCGCATCCTCGCCTATCTGCCTAACCGAATCCGCCGATGAACCGTACCGTCCGAACCAGCGAACCAGCGCGCTACACGCTGGTTTCGTTCCATGCTCACCCCGATGACGAGGTGCTGCTCACCGGTGGCACGTTGGCGCGCGCAGCCGCAGCGGGGCACCGGGTCGTGCTCGTCGTGGCCACGGCAGGTGAACGTGGCTTGAGCGATCCACGACTCGCTGACGGGCTAGGTGCACAACGGCTGCGTGAACTTCAGGATGCTGCTTCATTCTTGGGCGTGGCGCGAACCGTCACGCTAGGTTACCAAGACTCAGGGATGGACGAGCCAGCAATCCCGACCGAGGGATCTTTCTGTTCGACTCCTGTAGAGACAATTGCGGCAGAACTCGCCGCCATCCTGACCGAGGAGGGCGCGGACGTGTTGACGACGTACGACGCCGTCGGCGGTTATGGCCACCGCGACCACATCCACGTGCATCGGGCCGGTCAGCTGGCGGCCACGATAGCCGGCACTCCAGTCGTCCTCGAGGCGACGGTCAAACGCGAAAGCATCCAAAAGGCGCTGCGCTTACTCAGGCTCGTCGGGGTGCGACCCGGGGGTGCTCGGACCGCGCATTTCAACAACGCGTTCTCCGCAGCACGCGACATCACCCACCAAATCGACGTACGCCCGTGGACTCGCCAGAAACGTGCCGCGATGCAGGCGCACGTTTCGCAGACGTCCGGCGGGTCGGACATACGCACGTTGGCATTTCTGCTCCGATTGCCTATGCCTGTTTTTCGGCGCGTGCTCGGGCGTGAGTGGTTCGTCGAAGTGGGTCGCCCGGTTTCGGCTGCTCCCCTGGATGACGTCTTCGCTTCCGTGCGGATGGCGCAGCAATGAGCAGGCGGGGCCTTGCGCGTTCCCTCATCGCACTCGCTTCGATCGCGACGGCCGGCGCGCTCCTCGGAGTTGTGTTTCCACATGTCGCCCACGCAGGATGGGACGACGTGACCGAACAAGTCGCGGCCATCCCCATCGTGCGTTTGCTCGAACTCGCCGTCATCTGGGCCGCCGGCCTATACGCCTACTCGTTCGTGTTGACCGCTGCATTGCCAGGGCTCAATCGACGTCGCGCACTCGCGCTGAACCTCGGAGGCAGCGGCGTCTCCAACGTCATCCCGTTCGGTGGCGCCGCGGGCATCGGCCTCAACTACGCGATGCTCCGGTCGTGGGGGTACGACCGCGCGCGCGTCGCGAGGTTCACCGTTGTCAGTCAGACGATCGCCGCCGCATCGAAAATCATCGTGGCGCTGTGCGGTCTTGTTGCGCTCGCCACCCTTCCGGCTATCCGTGACCTGGCACCGAGCCCGGACGGAAAAACGTGGGGGTGGATCGCCGCCGGAGTCGGTGGGCTCGCCGTCGCGGCCTTCCTGTTGAGGCGCAGCATCAGGATCCCGGCGTACTCGCACCTGCACGCGCGACTCGGTGCGTTCTGGACACAGACAACAGAGCTCGTACGCCGCCACTGGGTGCCGATGACCGCGGGTGCTCTCGGGTACGCCGCGCTGCAACTACTGCTCTTTGAGCTGTGCCTGAACGCCGTACACCCCGGTCTCTCCGTCACGCTCGTCGCCGCGGGTTACGCCGTCGACCGGATGCTGACACTGGTTCCGATCACGCCGGGCGGCGTGGGTGTTGTCGAAGCTGGTGTCACCGCCGTGCTGGTCGCACTTGGCGGTGATCCCACCTCAGTAGCGACGGGTGTGCTGCTCTTCCGCGGGTTCAGCTACTTCGCGGAGATCCCGATCGGCGGGGCGGTCGCGCTCGGCTGGCTTACCCGCCGCTCGCTTCGTTTCCGCTCGGAGAGCGCCACCTGACGCGCTAGTCCGTCAGCAGGTCGCGTACGACAGCGTCGGCGAGCAGCCGACCCTGCAGGGTCAACACCGCGCGCCCATCCGTGTACGCCGATCCGTCGAGCAAACCATCACCGACGTGTCGCTTGGCCGCAGCGCGGCCCTCGTCGGTAAGAACATCGAGCGCAAGACCGTCGACGGTGCGGACCTCGAGCATCACGCGTTCCGCGTGCCGCTGGCTTTCGGTGAGCACCTCACGACCGGCCGCGGGTGACCGCGCACCGGCGATCGCGTCCGCGTACGCCGATGGATGTCGGACGTTCCACCAGCGCACACCTCCGACGTGGCTGTGCGCGCCAGGACCGATCCCCCACCAGTCACCGCCGCGCCAGTAGCCCTCGTTGTGACGACAACGGGCGGCGTCACTCCTCGCCCAGTTGGACACTTCGTACGACGAGTATCCGGCGCCGTTCAGCGCAGCCTCCGCGACCAGGTATCGGTCGGCGAGTGCGTCGTCATCAGTGCTTGCTAGCTCGCCGCGGCGCACGCGCTGCGCCATGCGGGTGCCGTCCTCGATGACGAGCGCGTACGCCGAGACATGGTCAACGCCAGCCGCAACCACGGCGTCCAGCGATGCCCGCCAATCGTCGTCGGTCTCGCCCGGAGCTCCGTAGATCAGATCGAGGTTGATGTGCTCGAAGCCGGCCGTACGCGCCTCGGCGACGGCCGCGGTTGCGCGACCCGGCGTGTGTTGTCGATCGAGCACTGCCAAAACATGGTCGCGGGCGGACTGCATGCCGAAGGAGATCCGGGTGAATCCCGCTTCGCGCAGAGCACCGAGCGACCCGACGTCCACCGACTCGGGGTTTGCCTCTGTTGTCACCTCGGCGGCAGCGGCCAGCCCGAACTCGTCGGCCACCGCGGCGAGGATTCGCCCGAGATCTCGCGGCGGCAGCACGGTCGGCGTGCCACCGCCGACGAACACCGTGTCGACCAACGCGTCGACGTCACCAAGAACACTGCGAGCAGAACGAATCTCGGCTATCGCGTTGTCGGCGTACGACGCCTGCGCCCCCCCGCCACCCAGTTCAGAAGATGTGTAGGTGTTGAAGTCGCAGTAACCGCACCGCGAGGCGCAGAACGGCACGTGCACGTAGACCCCGAAGGGCCGCTGACCCAGGCCAGCGAGCGCCGATGGCGGCAACGAGCCGTCCGCCGGCGCGGGCTCGCCATCAGGAAGTCGAGAGGCCACCCGTCCAGTGTGGCTCAGACCTGTGCGCTGGCCTTCCAGATAGCGGCGATCGCGGCCGCCTCCACGAGTGCGCCGAGTACGACGCCCAGCGCACCGAGCTCACCTGCCACGTACAGCAGCAGCAAGCACGCGCCGGCGAAGGCGATGACGGCGAGGAGAAGGCGCAGCACGGTCACTCCGTCACCTTGGTCGACAGGGCGGCGATGAACGCTTCTTGTGGCACCTCGACGCGGCCGACCATCTTCATCCGCTTCTTGCCTTCCTTCTGCTTCTCCAGCAGTTTGCGCTTACGGGTGATGTCACCGCCGTAGCACTTGGCAAGGACGTCCTTGCGGATCGCGCGGATGTTCTCGCGGGCGATCACCCGCGACCCGATCGCCGCCTGGATCGGCACCTCGAACTGCTGCCTCGGGATCAACTCACGCAACCGTTGGGCGAGTCCGACGCCGTACGAGTAGGCCTTGTCCTTGTGCACGATCGCGCTGAACGCGTCGACCGGCTCGCCCTGCAACAGGATGTCGACCTTGACCAGCTCGGACGGCTCCTCGCCCGTCGTCTCGTAGTCGAGGCTCGCGTAGCCGCGCGTCTTCGACTTCAACGCGTCGAAGAAGTCGAAGATGATTTCTGCGAGCGGCAGCGTGTAGCGCAGCTCGACGCGCTCGGCGGACAAGTAGTCCATCCCGAGCAATGTGCCGCGCCGACCTTGGCAGAGCTCCATGATTGCGCCGACGTACTCCTGCGGGGCGAGAACAGTCGCGCGTACGACGGGTTCGTAGATCTCGGCGATCTTGCCGGTGGGCCAGTCGCTCGGATTCGTGACGACGTGTTCGGTGGCGTCTTCCATGACAACGCGGTAGACGACGTTGGGAGCGGTCGAGATGAGCGAGAGGTTCGACTCGCGCTCGAGCCGCTCACGCACTATCTCCATGTGCAGCAGACCGAGGAAGCCACACCGGAAGCCGAAGCCGAGCGCCATCGACGTCTCGGGTTCGTAGACGAGCGCCGCGTCGTTGAGGCGCAGCTTGTCGAGTGCGTCTCGCAGGTCCGGGTAGTCGTCGCCGTCGACCGGGAACAGACCGGAGTAAACCATCGGCTTGGGGTCGGAGTAGCCACTGAGCGGCGCAGCGGCGGGCCGCGTCACGGACGTGATCGTGTCGCCGACGCGGGCTTGCCGGACGTCCTTCACACCAGAGATGACGTAACCGACCTCGCCCACGCTGAGACCGCCCGTCGGAATCGGCTCGGGTGAGATGACGCCGATCTCGAGCGTCTCGTGTGCCGCGCGCGTCGACATCATCAGCATCCGCTCGCGCTTGGACAGCTGGCCGTCGATCACCCGCACGTAGGTGATGACGCCGCGATAGGTGTCGTAGACGGAATCGAAGATCATGGCGCGGGCCGGTGCGTCTGGGTCACCAACAGGATGCGGGACGTCATGGACGATGCGTTCGAGGAGCTGGTGGACGCCTTCGCCGGTCTTGGCACTCACCCGGAGGACGTCGCCGGGGTCACACCCGATGACGTGCGCGAGCTCTTCGGCGTACCGCTCCGGCTGTGCCGCCGGCAAGTCGATCTTATTGAGCACCGGAATGATGTGCAGGTCGTTCTCGATGGCGAGATAGAGGTTGGCGAGCGTCTGGGCCTCGATCCCCTGAGCCGCGTCGACGAGGAGCACGGCGCCCTCGCAGGCGGCTAGTGACCGGGACACCTCATAGGTGAAATCGACGTGCCCGGGGGTGTCGATCAGGTTCAGGACGTACGACGACCCGTCGTCGGCCGTGTAGGGCAGCCGCACCGCCTGGCTCTTGATGGTGATGCCGCGTTCCCGCTCGATGTCCATGCGGTCGAGGTACTGCGCGCGCATGCTGCGCCCCTCCACGAGGCCGGTGACCTCGAGCATCCGGTCGGCAAGCGTCGACTTGCCGTGGTCGATGTGCGCGATGATGCAGAAATTCCGGATCCGCGCAGGATCGACTCTCGGAGACGGGCTCGGGGACACGCCTCCATGGTTCCACGCGGCTGATATCCTCAGGGCGTTCCGCACGCTGGTGCTCTCTCCGGGCGTGCACCCTTCCGAGTGTTTTCGAGGTTCTGACGCGTGGCCAACATCAAGTCTCAGATCAAGCGCATCCGCACCAACGAGGCGGCGCGCCTGCGCAACAAGACCGTGAAGTCGTCGCTGAAGACGTCGGTCCGCAAGTTCCGCGCGGCTGCTGACGCCGGCAACGCCGACGAGGCCACGACGTTGCTCCGCGAGGCCTCCCGGGCCCTCGACAAGGCCGCAAGCAAGGGCGTCATCCACGAGAACCAAGCCGCAAACAAGAAGTCGGCGATGGCCCACCGCCTCGCCAAGGTCGCCAGCAAGTAACTCCCGCTAGCCGTCGGCCTTACGTCGGGGTCGGCTGGCTGTTGCCTGCGCACGCGCTGCGGCCGCTCCGGGTCGAGCAGCCGCCCGCCTGGGCGACGCCGGGATGACGCGCACGACGGACGACTCCTCGAACACATCCGCGAAGACCTTCGCAACCACCGGGTCCGGCTGATGCGGTGCCTCGGGCGCGATCGTCTGCTCGGGGATCTCGAAGTCCTCGCCAATATCGAACGGCGCGCTGTCGGCCTCGACGGTCACTGCCTCGATGCTCTCAACCTGGCGCGGCTGCCCTTGTGCGATGAGCCCCGCAAGCACGTCATGACCCTTGACGACAGCGGCAACCGTGAGGGGCAACGCCGGCAACACCCACAGGCTGGCGAGGTCGGCGAGGACGAGCACACCGCCGACGGCGATCGCGCCCTCCCCCAGCACCGCCCGCTGCCAGCTGTTCGGATGCACGTGCTTGAGCCGAAGCAGCCGGGAGTACAACGGCGTTTTGGATCGCAATGGTGGAGCGTTCACTTGGCCACCCGTGCGTCCGCGATCGTGAGGACGACTCGTTCCAGTGCGTACGCCGGATCGACGCCGGCACCTTTGACCGCAGCGTCGGCATCCGCGATTGCGGCGAGCGCAACGGCGATCCCGTCTGGTCCCCACCCGCGTGCCTGCCGTTGCACGCGCTCCACCTTCCACGGTGGCATGCCGAGGTCGCGCGCAAGGTCAGCGGTGCGCGCACCGCGAGTCGCGGACGCCACGCGGGCGATCTGTCGCACGCCGCCGGCGAGCGCACTCGTCACGAGGACGGGCGAGACCCCGGTGGCGAGTGCCCATCGCAACTGAGCGAGCGCGGCACTCGTGTCACCGTCGACAGCGGCATCGGCGACGGCGAAGCCGGTGACCTCCGCCGGCGTCCCGTGGTAGCGCACCACTGCGTCGACGTCGATGTTGCCGCCCGTGTCCGACACGAGCTGCGCGCAGGCCATCGCCAGCTCGCGCAAATCACTGCCCACTGCTTCGAGAATGGCGCGGGCTGCCGGCTCGGTGATCGCGCCGCCGGCGCGGCGTACCTCCCGCTGCACGAACTCGAGCCGGTCGCGATATTTGGTGATGCGCGGGCACTCGACCCGCACCGCGTTGCGCTCTGCGAGCTCCTTCAGCAGGGCCTTGCCCTTGTTTCCACCCGCATGGACGACGACCACGCTCAACTCTTCGGGGGCCCCAGCGATCGCCGCAAGCGCGCGCTTCGAGCCATCAGCGGCAGCATCTTGGATGGCCCGCAGGACGACGACGCGCCGCTCACCGAACAGCGACGGCGAGAACAGCACGGCGAGGTCCGTCTCAGCCAGTGCCTCCGGCTCGACCTGGACGACGTCGGTGTCCGGATCCGCGGCACGCGCCGCCGCAACCACCTCGGCAATCGCGCGTTCGACGAGGACGGCCTCGTCGCCCACGACGAGCGTGAGTGGCGGGACTCGGGACGCCGGGCACATAGAGCCATCGTTACACGCCCCGCGGCGGGCACCGCCCCTGCGACGGTCAGTGGTGGGCTGCCCCGGCCGCGCTCGGCCATGGCCACGAGCTTGCCGGACCTCATCGTGATCGCGACGCCGCCGTCGTGGTCGGTGCGAAATACCTGCGCACCGGCAGCTCGAAGAACCTCGAGCGTGGAGGCGGCGGGATGCCCGTAGCTGTTGCCGGCGCCGACAGAGGCGACCGCGATGCGTGGCTGTACCGCAGCGAGGAATTGTGGCTCCTGATGCGACGAACCGTGGTGCGGGATCTTCAGGAAGTCGGCTTGTAGCGGAACGTGGTTGTCGAGCAGATCCGCTTGGGCGGGAGGCTCGACATCGCCGGTGAGCATTGCAGTGAACCCAGGCGCAGAGACCCGCGCGACGATCGATGAATTGTTCGGGTCTGAGTTGGTCCCCCGAAACTCGTGCATCGGCGCCACCACCTCCCACGTCACGGCACCGACGGATCGCAGCTCACCTGGGACGACGGCATGGATGGGAATGCGGCGTGCCTTGGCCCAGGTCGCGACCCGCAGATGTTCCTCGGGCGGTTCGTCGAGTGGCCCGACGTCGAGCTCGCCGACTGCGCGATGGCGGAGTACGCCGGGCAGACCCTCGACATGGTCGGCGTGGAAGTGCGTCAGCAAGACGAGCGGCAACCGGCGAACACCGAGTTTGCGCAAGCACCGGTCGACAGCCACTGGGTCGGGACCCGTGTCGAAGAGCACGGCTTCTCCCGGAGCGGTGCGCACCGCGACAGCGTCGCCCTGACCGACATCGCAGACAACCATCGCCCAGTCGCGCGGCGGCCATTGCGACGGGATCACATGAATCGCGGCGATACCCACGATGACGCCGGCAAACATCGCCGCCGCTGGCCGCCGCGCTGCCTGACGTCGCGCCACAATGATCGCGGCCACGACGACACCCAGCAGTGCCACTAGTCCGGTAGCTCCACGCGGCCAACCGATGGATGCTCCGGGCAGGTCCGCACCGATCCGCGCCACCACGACCAGCCAGCCGGTGGGGACGCCAGCGACGACACCCACGACGTGCGCGACCGGCAACACGACTGGCGCCAACACAGCCGCGAGAACCCCCAGGATGGTTGCCGGGGCAACGGCCGGCGCCGCGAGCAAGTTGGCGACAACTGAGATCAGGCTGAGCCGAGCGAACCGCAGGGCGATGTACGGCGCGGTCGCGATTTGCGCCGCCAGTGCAACCGCCGTTGCGTCGACCGTCCACTGCGGCGCCCACCGTGCCCGGGCGCCGATGCGGTCACGCAGGTGTGGGGCGAGCGTGAGCAGCGCACCCGTTGCGAGCACGGACAACGCGAAGCCGTCCGTGATGGCCAATGCCGGGTCGACCAGGACGAGCACCAACACGGTGGCCGATAACACGGGCAGGCCGACCCGGCGTCCACCGGTCAATGCCGCTAGCCCGATCAACCCCATCGCCGCCGCGCGCAGCACACTCGGCGAGGGGCGCGCGAGGATCACGAAGCCCAGCACGGCGAGTGCGGCGAAGCCAGCTCGTCCGCGCAGGCCCAGCCCGATGGCACGCGCGAGACCAAGGGCGGCCGCGGCGACGATGGCGACGTTTGCCCCGCTGACGGCTGTCAAGTGCGTGAGTCCCGTCGTACGAAAGTTGTCACGCACGTCGTCGTTCAACCTGCTGACGTCACCATCGACGAGCCCGGGTAACAAGCCGCGTTCGTCCGACGGCAACGGTGCGGCAGCGTCGCGCAAACCGGCACGCAGCCGACCGGCGACGCGCTGCAGTAACGACGGAGGCCCGACCTGCTCCGGCGGGCCGCGGGCAAAGAGCGTGGCGGCGACCTGGTCGCTGCTCTGCGCTGGAGTCAGTCGACCTGCCACGGTGACGTGCTGACTCGGAAGCAGCGACGTCCACCCTGGTCCTGTCGCGATGATGAGGATCGGGACGCGAACCCTGATGTGAGTCGTGTCAGCGCGAACGTCGCGCGTCGACGCGGCGACCAGAATCAAGGTAGGCGCGCGCACCGTCCCGCGGGCCCGTCCGCGTCGTACCTGCGGATCATCACGAACGACGGCGGCGACAACCACCGTGGCGTGGCGGTCAGCCAATGAAGTCAGCGAGCCCGCGATGGCTGTCGGCGATCGGATCCCGGCAACGAAGATCGCCGCGGCGCCCGACGCCAGTGCGACGGCCACGACGACCGCGAGAGCGCTACGCCGCAGGCAGGCGACGGGAGCGAGCAGCACAAGCAGACCGGCGACGCACAACGCCGGCCGCAGCGGCACGAAGCCGCCGAGCACGGCACCGAGCCAGGCTGCACCTGCCGGTGCGATGAGGCGGACGTCGCGCGCCGTAGGGCCGCCGCTCATACCCGAACCAGGTCCTTCAGCTGGGCGTACTTGCTCTCCCCGATGCCACTGACCTGCCGGAGTTGGGTGACGTCGGTGAATCCACCGTGCGTCGTGCGCCAGTCGACGATGCGTTGGGCGAGGACTGGCCCGATGCCAGGGAGCGTGTCGAAGTCGGCGACGGTGGCAGCGTTGAGGTCGACCACACCACCGGTTGTCGAGCCTGCGGCTGTCGATGGCGCGAGTGCGGCAGATGCTGGCGTGCCGACGACGATCTGCTCGCCGTCGACGAGCTTGCGGGCGAGGTTCAACGACGTCAGGTCGGTCCCTGGCTTTACACCGCCGGCGGCGCGCAGTGCGTCAGCAACGCGCGAGCCCGTGGGAAGCGTGACCAGACCTGGGCGACGAACCTTGCCGGCGACATCGACCACGACAACCGCAGCAGCACGCGGTGACGCACTGGGGGCGGCGAAAGCGGGTGGCGCCACGGATGTCACCGGTCGAGCGCGGGCGTTCCACGCGATGACAGCGGCGATCACCACGCCGATGATCGCAATCGCGACCAGGCCAACGGCGGCTGCCGGCCGCACGGTGATCCGTTCCAGCAGACCGGCGACGGTGGGCCTAGCCGGTGGCGAGTGCTGCGGCTGTGACGCGTCGTCGGATGACGGCGTGCTGTCGGGGACCCAACCGCCTGTCACGACCGGCTCGCCGTCCGACGGAGTGAAACCGAGGGTGGCAAGCCGGGCATGGACAGCAGCGACCTCCTCCGGTGTCAGTCGCTGACGCGACGCAAGTCGGAACACCGGCTGACGTTAGGCGGCACTTCAGTGCCGTGGCCCTCGCGGCAGTCGATCTGGGGACACGGAGATCGAACAGATGTGGACAGCGCTAGGCGGGCGCGACGACCACGCCGACAACACCCGAGCCGACGTGCGTTGCGATGGCCGCTCCCAGCGGTGAGGTGACCAGCGAGCGAAGCTTGGGGAGCCGCTCGCGTAACTGATTCGCCACCTCGTCGGGCGGCGCATCACTTGTCACGTAATGCAGGGCAACATCAACCAAGCGATCACCCGCGGCCTCGACCGCGAGGTCGACGAGGCGCGCCCGCGCTCGCGATGCCGTCCGAACCTTCTCGAGCAAGCCGATCTCGCCGTCCTTGATGTGCAGGATCGGTTTGACCGACAAGGCCGTGCCGACCAGCGCGCGAACAGCACCGATCCGGCCGCCGCGGCGCAGGTTCTCGAGCGTGGCCACGCAGAACAGCGTGCGGGTCTCGGCGGCCACCGTTGTTGCACGCGCAGCGACGTCTGCTGCCGACGCTCCACCGGCGGCGACCCGGGCAGCCGCCAGCACCGCGAAGCCAAGACCCATCGCCGTTGATCGCGAGTCCACGGCGTGTACCTCGACACCGCATTCCTTGCCAGCGATCTCTGCGGACTCAAGGGTGCCCGAGAGCGCGGCGGAGATCGTGATCACCACGATCCCTGCTGCACCATCGGCGATCGCCGCGTCGTACACCTCGCGGAACCGAAGCGGTGATGGCCGGGACGTCTGCATCACGACCCCGCGGTTGCGCAGCGCCTGTTCTACGTCGGTGGGTCCGATGTCGATGCCTTCATCGCCGTGGCGATCGCCGATCGTCACCTGAAGGGGTACGACGCGCACATCGTTTTCTTCAGCAGCGCCGTCCGGCAGGTACGCCGTCGAGTCCGTGACGACAGCGACCCGGGCAGTCACGTCACTCCGGTACGACGTTGACGAGCTTCGGGGCGCGCACGATCACCGTGCGGATACCTCGTCCATCCAGGGCTCGACGTACTCCGTCAGCGTTCAGCGCCAGCTCGCGCAGCTCGTCCTCGCCGATCGATGGCGGCACCTCGAGCCGATCGCGTACCTTGCCCGCGACCTGAACAACACACGTGACTGTGTCCTGCACGAGCAGTGCAGGGTCGACGGTCGGCCAGCTAGCCGTGGCGACGGTCGGCTCGAAGCCCAGACGCGACCAGCCCTCTTCGGCGGTGTACGGCGCGAACAGGCTCAGCATGATGGCCAGCGCCTCGGCCGCCTCACGTACGGCGGGGTCACTGCCACCGGCGCCGCTGTCGACCGTCTTGCGCGCGGCGTTGACCAACTCCATCAACCGCGCCACGGCAACGTTGAACCGGAACGCGTCGATCAGCTCCGTCACATCATTGACTGTCCGGTGCGTGACGCGACGCAGCTCGACATCTCCCCCGGCCGGGTCGACACCGCGCTCGCTCGCGACATCGCTCATCAGACGCAGCGCGCGAGCCAAGAACTTCACCGAGCCCGACGGCGACATGTCGGCCCAGTCGATGTCGTCCTCGGGAGGTCCGGCGAACACCATGGTCAGCCGGATCGCGTCGACCCCGTGCTTCGCGATCTCCTCACCCAGATCGACGCCGTTGCCCAGCGATTTGGACATCGCCTTGCCCTGGTTGATCACCTGGCCTTGGTTGACCAACGCCGTGAACGGTTCGACGAAGTCGACCATGCCCATGTCGTGGAGCACCTTCGTGAAAAACCGCGAGTACAGCAGGTGCAGGATCGCGTGCTCGACGCCGCCGACGTACTGGTCGACAGGCATCCAGCGACGCACTGCCTCGACGTCGAAGGGTCCGTCGGTGTACGTCGGTGAGCAATAGCGCAGGAAATACCAGGACGAGTCGACGAACGTGTCCATGGTGTCGGTGTCGCGATGCGCAGGCGCGCCGCACTTCGGGCACGCCACATTGACCCAGTCAGTCGCAGCAGCCAACGGCGACGTGCCCTTTGGTGCCAAGTCCTGACCACTCAGGTCCGGTAGCAACACCGGCAGCTGGTCGTCCGGCACCGGCACCTCACCGCATGTGTCGCAGTGCACGATCGGGATCGGTGCGCCCCAGAATCGCTGGCGTGACAACAACCAGTCACGCAGCCGGTAGTTGATCGCACCTGTGCCGTCGCCGCCCTGCTCCAGCAGCTCGACGACCGTGCGGATGGCGTCTTCCTTGCGCAGGCCGTCCAGTGGACCGGAGTTGATAAGCATCCCGTCACCGGTTGTCGCGACGTTGGTCTCCCCCGGGTGTGGCTCGCCGGTGTCGACGACAACGCGCACGTCCAGACCGAACTTCTGCGCAAACTCCAAGTCACGCTGGTCGTGTGCAGGGACCGCCATGATGGCGCCGGTGCCGTAGTCGGCCAGCACGTAGTCAGCGGCCCACACTGGCAACGCTTCGCCGTTCACGGGGTTGACGGCGTACCGACCCAGGAAGACACCCGTCTTGTCACGTTCGGTGGACAGCCGGTCGATGTCCGTCAGCCGGCGTACCTGCTCCCGGTAAGCCTCGAAGTCAGCGCGCTGCTCGGGAGCGACCAGCTCGTCCGCCAGTGGAGAGTCGACCGCAACGACAAAGAAAGTGGCGCCCCACAACGTGTCCGGTCGGGTCGTGAACACCGTGACCGGCTCGTCGCGACTGTCGATGCGGAAGTCGACGTACGCGCCCTCCGACCTGCCGATCCAGTTGCGCTGCATGGTCAGCACGCGTTCGGGCCAAACGCCTTCCAGCTGCTCCATGTCGTTCAGCAGCCGCTCGGCGTACTCGGTGATCTTGAAGTACCACTGCGTCAGGGTGCGCTTGGTGACCTCGGCGCCACAGCGCTCACACCTGCCGGCGATGACCTGTTCATTGGCCAACACGGTCTGATCCACCGGACACCAATTGACCGGGCTCGCCTTGCGGTAGGCCAGGCCGCGTTCGAAGAAGCGCAGGAACAACCACTGCGTCCAGCGGTAGTACTCCGGATCCGAGGTGTGCAGCCGGCGCGACCAGTCGAAACTGACGGCATAACGCTGGAACGACGCCGCCTGCGTCTCGATGTTCGCGTAGGTCCAGTCCGCCGGATGGCTACCGCGTTTGATCGCGGCGTTCTCCGCTGGCAGGCCGAACGAGTCCCAGCCGATTGGGTGCAGCACGTTGAAGCCGCGCAGGTTGGCGTAGCGCGCGACGACATCGCCGATGGCAAACGCCTCGGCATGTCCGATGTGCAGGTCGCCAGAGGGGTACGGGAACATGTCGAGCACGTAGCGCCGCGGCCGCTCGTCGCTGGAGTCCTCGTTCGCGTGGAACGGATCGAGTTGCTCCCAGACCGGCAGCCACTTCTCCTGCAGCGCGTGCGGGTCATAGCTGACCGCTTCCTGCGCGGTGTCACTCGCCTGCGGTGGTGCCGTCTCGGTCATCGTCTCGTTCCCGTCGCCCTTACCGAATCATCTCCGGACATGAAAAGACCCCTCGCACAGGGAGGGGTCGCCGCGTTGAGGTATCGCTCTCAACGCGGCCCGGTAAGGAGCGAGTGGTTCATCACAAGATCAGCATACGCCTGAGTCGGCGATTAGCCGGGCAATTCCGCGGCCAACCTCCTTGTGCACGCCCCAGCCCCAGTGCATGCCGTCCGGGTTCGCCGTGCCGTCGGCGAGCGATGGCGCAACGATCGTCTCGACGTCGAGCATGGCGACGTTCTCCCGTGCGGCCCATCGGAGTGCGGCCTCACGCGCCGGCTGATGGCCGTCATTGACCGGGTAGTACCACGCGTCGTACGGCGCCGGCGTCATCGTCACGATGGGGATCCCCGGGCGGTACAGCCGTATCCCGTGCACGCAGCGCGTCAGGTAGGCATCCGTAGCGACCTGCGGCAGCACCCGCAGCCGTCCGCGCAACAGCCGCACGATGGCGGGATGCGCGCGATGAAACACCTGTCGGATCGGCCGGCGCACCCATCCCGGCCGGATGTAGGCGATGCCTTCACGGAGGTACGTCGGGAGACTCGCGGGCAAGTGATCCATGCCGCCGACCCCGATCACGACCGCGTCAGCACGCGGTAGCAAGTTGGAGTAGACGTTCGGGTCTTTCGTCAGCGCCCACCATGCGTCGCGCGCTGTCCAACCAAAGCGCGCGACGACGTCTACCTCGACACCCAGCTCACGGGCCAGGACGTTCGGGTACAGGTCCGGATGCGTGAGCAACTCGGGCTGCTCCGGCCCGTGAAACGTCAGCGAGTCCGCGATGACCAGCACGCGCCGCATGTCGCGACGGTACCGGTGCGTCGAGGGCTAGCCCCTGACCACCTTGTACGGCCGACCCATGTATGCCCGGATGGCACAGATGATGGCGACCACAACGGGCAACACGATGAAGGTCACGATCGTCAGTGGCCACACGGCGAACTGCTGCAAGAGGATGGTCAGACCGAGGCCGAGGATGAGCCCGGAGATGAAGCCCATGACCGGGTGGCCGTGACTCCACACGCGGCTCGTGCGTTGACGTCGCGCTGCCGGCACTGCACCAACGGCTCCGGCTCCAATGTCCGAACCGGCGAACGCCGCCCCGATGGCGATGATGATGAGGACCAGGCAGGCGAGACCGGCCATGCCTTCTTCACCAGGGTTGGGCTTGATGATGATGCGCTCGGCCTCTTCAGCCGCGAAGTGCTCTTCCATCGAGTCACCGTGCGGAGTCACCGGCTCGTCGCCTTCGCCGTCGCTCGACGGTGATGCGGCAGGTGCGTCGGGTTCGCCGCCGCGCGACGAGGCGGCCGCACCGAGCAGACCGAGGAGGATGGCAACACCCGCGCCACCACCAACGGGCTTGCCCAGTGGGTTGCCGTCCTTCAACTCGACGTAGCCACTGCCCTCACAGCTCCACCCACTGCCGGTGGCCACTCCAGTGACCTTGTAAAGGCCCACGCCGTACTTGAGGTAGTCATCGACCGCTTTAGTGCCGCCCCACGTCGGGCCGGTGCCAGGGTCATCTTTCGTCGTCGGCTCGAAAAGGCCCGACACGATGGACACCTTGATGTGCGTGTTGCTCTTGATGCTGCTCCCTTGAGCAGCGATGGCGGGCGGGACTGTCCCTCGTACTTGCACCACCCCGTGCTTCCGCACAACAAGCGGATGGTCCTGGTCCATCGTCGCCGGATCGCGGCCGTTGATGGTCGCCGTGCATCCGTTCGTGACGCCAACCGCCTGGGCGACGGACGCCGTCACGACAACACCGAGGCCGGCAAGCGCGACCACGGCAAAGAAGGTAGGAATCGCATTGGGGCGGGGGCGCCAGCGACGCGTCCGGCGTACCGGGTCATAGGCCTTGCGCTTGGCAATCGGGTTGCAGCGGATGATCCGCGCACCCGTCAGCACAAGAGCAACGGAGAACGCACGCGTGCGGAACTGCTCCTCCGCATAGTGCGAACAGGATGGCGTGAAGCGACAGCAGCTGCGGCTGGCGATCGATGTCTGCCGGTGATGGTCGATCGCGTGTAGGACGCGCTGGGTCAGGCGACCATGCCCAAGCTCGGAACCGTGTTGTGGCCTCACGAGGCTCACCCCCATTGGGCCGATCACCCACCCCTCGGGGCGACCAGCGTGCGGACGCTACTCCCACGAAAGGCGCGACGCGGGCCAATTGAGCATTTGTCAGGGATGGCCACAGACGTCGCATTCGTGGGCTCAACGCCCACTCTCGAAGCCCTAGCCCTGCTTGCCTTCGATTGCTGCAAGCAACAGACCTGTGGCTAGCCCTAGGCGTCGGTCCAGGAGATGGTCCGTGTCAGCGGAGAAGTCCAGCGTCACCGTGTAGACGAACGGGTTTCTGTTCTCCTGGCCGTAGCCAACCTCGCGGCCGCCGACGTCGAAGTGATAGCGCTGCGGCACGAGCAGCATCGCCCAGAGTCCGAGCAGCCGTCGAAGGATGGCCAGCCCGGTGCTGTCCTCCTCCACGGTCGCGAACTCACGATCCTGCGCATCCATGAGGACCCACTTGTCGCGCACGATCGACTTCATGCCACGGCGCTTCAATGATCCGACCTTCTCGTTGGTCGTCGAGTCGACGACGTCGTAGGCAGCGGAGAAGTCCATGATCTGGCGCGCGGCGATCCGCAGCACCTCGGTCTGCATGTCTTCGCCGGTGAACACGCGGATGTCCTCACGCAGCTTGAACGCTTTCTGCTGCGAGTAGAAGACGACGTTGCCCGCCGGATCGAAGACATGGAATGCGCCACCGGCCAATTTCAAGACCTTGCGGCGAATCGTGTACGTCGGAATTTCGAACCGTGGATCCATGCGTGCTGCCTCCAGAGTGATGTCAGACAGGCAACGTTACGGCGTTGTGCCCTGAACGGACGGTCGACCCTTCAGGGAGATCCAGTTAGGTTCTAGCGCCATGACGTCATCCTGGACCCTGGCTGTTGCTCGAGACGAGCTTTCTCGCACTGCGCTGCTCGACACGCCCCGCCCTGAGATCGGAGACGGGCAGGCCTTGCTGCGCGTCGACCGCGTCGGGATGACCGCTAACAACGTGACGTACGCGGTGCTGGGTGAGGCGTTCCGTTACTGGCAGTTCTTTCCGGCCGAGGAAGGCTGGGGCCTCGTCCCGCTCTGGGGCTTTGCCGAAGTGGCTGCGTCGAACGTCGAGGGTGTCGAGGTCGGTAGCCGGCTGTACGGCTACCTGCCGACATCGAGCCATCTGGTCGTCACCCCGGTCCGCGTTGATTCGCACGGCTTCCGCGACGCCAGCCCGCACCGAGACGGACTGCCGTCGCCGTACCAGGCCTATGCCTTGACGACGGGCGATGCGGCGTACGAAAAGGACCGCGAGGACTTGCAGGTGCTGTATCGCCCGCTGTTCTACACATCGTTCATGCTGGCCGACCAACTCGTCGACAACGACCTCTACGGAGCGAAGGTCCTCGCCATGTCGTCGGCGTCCAGCAAAACGGCGTACGGCGCTGCCTTCCTGCTGAAGGACAGCGGCGCGGAGCTGGTCGGGCTGACCTCACCCGGGAACGTCGCCTTCACCGAGAGTCTCGGCTGCTATGACCGGGTGCTGGCTTATGACGCAGTGGCAGGGCTACAACCGACGACGCCCACCGCATACGTCGACTTTGCGGGCAACACAGAGTTGCGCAAGGCGGTGCATGACCATCTCGGCGACGCGCTCGTGCGCGATGTCGTGGTCGGAGTCACGCATCAGGACTCCACCCCCATCGGCACACTGGCCGGCGCTCGGCCAACCGTGTTCTTCGCGCCAGACCAGATGCGCAAGCGCGCAGAAGACTGGGGTCGCGACGGTCTCGACGAGAAGTTTGGGGAGGCGTGGCGGCGGTTCGCGCCGACGGTCGAGGGCTGGGTGGACGTCGTAACGTCCCATGGTCCCGACGCGCTTCGAGGGGTGTGGCTAGAAGTCCTCGCGGGCCGCAGCGCACCGCGCACTGGTCACGTCGTCACCCTCTGAGATGCCGTAGCCGCTTGCCGAGACCGCGCACACGCGGATCACCGAGAGTGCGTGTGAGGCCTGAGCGCAACGCCTTCGTAGGACCGGGATTCCCGCTCCGGTAGATCACGAGATGCGAACGCTCGTAATAGCGCCGATAGTGCACGAGACCTCGCTTCGTCGCGTGAGCGAGCAGCTCGCGCACCGGCAGGTCGTGGTGAACGTGTGTGTCATCGGGGCTGGGTTCGAGGAAGTTGACGGCCACCAGTCGGGCGTGCGACTCCAGCTCCGCGAGGAACGCGAACGGGTCCTCGATGTGTTCGATCACGTCAAAGCAGTAGACCGCGTCGTACCCGCCCGGCACGTGGCCCTCGACATCGAAGATCTGCGCGGACAGGCCCCGCTGTTCGAGCCGCCAGCGGAGATAGGCAGTCGATGGGTTGGCAAAGTCCGCGAAGTCGACGTGGTACCCGGCTTCGATCAGTCGTAGCCCGTCGCTGCCGATGCCGCACCCGTAGTCGAGCAGGCGAGCACCGGGCGGCACCGCGTTACGCAACGCCTGCCGGTACGGCACCTTGGTGCCGGACCGGGCGAACACGGTGAGGTCGTAGAGATAGGCCTCGCTGGTCCGATAGAACGTGGTCTCGTCCGGAGCCGCCTCTTCCTCCCGCTCGACCTCATCAACATGGTGGCGCAGCCTTTCCACGTCGAAGCGGTCACCGAGGTATTCCTTCAGCTCGCTGAGATCGCGCTCGCCGTCCCACGCTTCGGTGAACAGCGGCTCTAGTCGTTGCAGGTAGCCCGTGGTAACGCGGCGTTCCACCTTGCTGCGCGTCTCCCCCGCTGGCAGCAGAGGTACGGCGCGTTGCCAGGGAGCGCGGACACGGGGCTGGCTGGCCGCCCCGAGCAGTTGAGGTCGGAACCACGGCTTGAACCATTGATGCTTCTGCGCCATCAACCACTCACCACGAGCGATACCAGCGAATCGCCGCTCGATGCCCGGCCAGTCGTATCGGTGCCAGTGCCGGGTGATTGCTGCCGGCTCGAATCGCAGCTCCATGTCGTGCTGACCGAGGCGGTACCCCGCGTCGAGGTCCTCGTAGTAATAGACGAAGTCCTCGTCGAAGCCACCAGCGGCAAGGAAGAAGTCGCGCTTGAGCGAAACGTTGCACGAGTAGAACCGTGGCCAGCCGGCATCGGAGCCGTTGATCGTGTGGTAGTCGAACTGCAAACCGGACCAGTCCAGCCAGCGCTGCAGCGGCTCGGCGGCAACGTCTGGATGCCAGACCGCCAAACCCAGGACCGCCACATGCGGCTCCGGTTCGCGCTCGTGGCGCTGCAGATGTAGCTCGATGAGATCTGGGTCCGGCACCATGTCATCACCGAGGAACAGCACCAGCCGCCGGTCGGTCGCAGCAGCGCCGCGGTTGCGGGCAGCCCCCGGGCCAGCGTGTTCTTGCGCAATTACCCGCGCCGTACCGAGATCCGGCGGGTTCTGTCCGAGTCCGTCTAGAACGACGATTGTTTCGAATCCCTTGACCGTCTGACGATCCAGCGCAGCAAGCGTGCGTTTCAGGATTGGCCACCGGGCGCGCGTCGGAATGACGACGGCTAGGTCTTCGGGGGGCACGTCACACCATAACGTTTTGCCTCAACGTCACGGGTCTAGACTCCGCGCAGCCGCGAGAGTCCGGGGGACCACATGCGCGCAATGCTCACGTCACGACGCCTGCTCGTTATCGGTGTCATCACGTCGTTCGCGACGTTGCCGATGGTTCCAGTGGTGGCGAATGCGAACGACGCGGTCGCCACGATGCCCCGCGTCACGCTCGAGGTCGCCGACCACAGCCTGCAGGGTGACGGCACGATGGGCGCGGCGGCTACCGCCGCCTTCCATCGCGGTCCGCTGCCCGCAAGTCCCCACGAGGTTGCCCAGAAGGCCGCGGCCAATCGCGCCTCCGATGCCGCGCTCTCCGGCGCGAAATCCGGCAGTGCCAACACCGGGAGTCGTCCGGCGGGTGCGGCGGCCGGGCCTGCCGCTCCTGTCACCGGACACAACTTTGCCGGGCAGGCTGACCTCTTCTCGACGCCGTCCGACTCGACGGGTGCTATTGGCCTTACTCGCTACATCCAGCTGGTCAACAGGCGGTTCGCGATCTACAACCGCACGACCGACGCCTTGGTCGACTCGGGCACGCTCAGCGAGTTTCTCGGCGTCGCGAACTCCGTGGACACCTTCGACCCGCAGATCATTTGGGATCCGACGTCAGCAAAGTTCATCTATCTGAGCGACGGCGTCGTATCGAACACGGACAACCGCCTGATGTATGGGTTCAGCAAGACCGACTCACCCAGCTCGGAAGCTGACTTCTGCCACTACAACGGCTCGTTCGGCAGCTACTTCCCGGACTTTCCAAAGCTGGGCGACAGCGATTTCTTCTCCATCCTCGGCGCGAACCTGTATCAGGGGAACACCTTCGCCGCAGCGAGCCTGATGACCGTGATCAAGCCAGCCGCCGGACCAATCACAACCTGCCCAACCGCAGCATCGCTCGATTTCCACGCCAACTTCAACCTGAAGGACACAGCCAACAATCGCGTGTTCACGCCAGTGCCTGCTAACGGCTTTGATGGCACGGCTGATGGTTACGTCGTCGCACGCAACCTGTCGCTGCCCTCGACCAAGCTGTGGTTCTTCACGGTGTCCCGCAACAGCTCCACAGGCGCCCCGATCTTCGGCCCGGCCAGGCCGCTCACCGTCGGCAGCTACACGGTGCCACCCGCTGCCACCCAGGGTGGTGGTTCCAACCGCAAGATCGACACGGCTGATACGCGCATCACGCAAGCCGTTGTTGCTAGCAACCCGGCTCGGGGCAACGCGCTGTCGTTCTGGACCCAGCAAACGATCGCGAGTGCGGGTCGTTCGGTTGTTCGGTGGTACGAGATCGACCCAGTGTCAGCCACACCCGGCGTGCTGCGATCCGGGACACTGAGCGCGCCGAACACGTTCTTCTACAACGCCTCGATAGCGCCCGACCGTCGCGTCGAGGGAGCCACCGTCGCGTTCGGCGACAGCTTTGTCATCCAGTACACGGCGTCGAGTTCCGTGAACAACATCAACCCGGCCGTGGTCATGGTCTCGAGTCTCCACGGCGGGGCACTCAGCAGCGGCGTGGTGGTGAAGAGTTCAACCGGTCCGTACGTCGACTTCGCCTGTACAAGCCCGACCGCCACGTGTCGGTGGGGTGACTATTCCGGCGCCACACCAGACCCGAAGCCAGGTACGCCGACGGCGGGCGCGGTATGGCTCACCGCGCAGTACGGCGACGGCGGGTCCTCCACGGCAGTAGCGCACTGGTTGACCCAGATCTGGTCCGCCGCTCCCTGACGCGAACAACAGGGCGCCCGGATGGGGTTCCGGACGCCCTGCTGCTGGTTGTTCAGATGCTGAGTGTTCCCTGGCACACCTGGCCGGTGGCCGGGTTGGTCGCGCGGGCGCGCAGGTTGTCCGTGCCAGCCTTGTTGGCGATCAACCGGCGTACCTCGAACGATCCGCTCGGCGCGACTGTCTTGGCTGTGCCGGTCGCTACCTGAGCGTTGTTGTCGAACAGCTTCCAGTTCCAGCTCTGGCCGACGACGTTGCTGTCGACCTCGAACTCGACCTCGAGGCGGCCGTTGTCCGGCTTTGCCTTGAGCTTCCACGCGCTGCTACTCGGGGAGCAGACGCCAGACTTGCGCACCTCGCCGGGCCCGCCCTTGGCGAGCGCGGGCGCGGTCGACGCGACGGACGCGGCGATGGCGAGTGGTAGAGCGACTGCGAGGGCTGTGCGGATGCTGCGCATGGTTCCTCCAAGATGACGACGGGTGTGAACTTCCCCCGGCTGCCGTCGCCGGGCACCCGAAGGCTGCGCGAATCCGCGTCCGAGTCGCCATTGGACCTTGGTACTAGTACCCCCGGGCACCTTTGGCGCGGCGGTGCTAGCACCATCGTCCACTGGTAACTCCTACGGCGATGCGCCGAGAGTCATGGCATCAACCGGTAAACCAAATGACCGGTCAAAGCCAAGGAGTTCCCATGCGTTACCGCCCATCGACAATCGTCGCCGCTACCGCAGCCGCGCTGCTGCTCGGTGGGGGCGCGTATGCGGCCGCTTCCTCTATCGACACCCAGCCGGCCCCCAAGGTCGTCGTTCCGAGCTCACCGAGTCCCGCCGCGGCTGACGACAACGGCGGCCAACGCAGCCCGAGTAGCCCCGACGCCTCGGCGACACCCCGCGCCACTGACGACAAGGGCGGGCTCCGTAGCCCCGGCGTCAGCGACGATCCGGCCACCCACGACGCCAACGATGACAAGGGCGGCCTCCGCAGCCCCGGCGTCAGCGACGACCCGGCCACCCACGACGCCAACGATGACAAGGGCGGCCTCCGCAGCCCCGGCGTCAGCGACGACCCAGCCACCCACGACGCCACTGACGACAAGGGCGGCAAGAGCGGCGGCGGCTCGAGCGGCGGCGGCTCGGATGATTCCGGCAGCGGCTCAAGCCACGGCTAGGCAGCACGTCCGCTAACGGCGGTCCTGTGGGTCCAAGTGTTCCCGGGCCCACAGGGCCGCCTGCGTTCTGTCGACAACACCGATCGCTTGAAACACGCTGGTGAGGTGTGACTTGACCGTGCGTTCGCTGATCCCCAACCGGCGGGCAATGTTCTTGTTGGCCAGGCCGTCAGCGACAAGCTCCAGCACCTCCCGTTCACGGGCAGTCAGGTTTGCGGCCGGCTGCGCAGCGCGACGCGAATCCAGCAAGACCTTCGCCGCTTTCGGGTCAAGCGGTGAGCCCCCAGCCATGGCTGCCCGAACCGCAGCGGCTACTTCGGCGGGATCGCCGTCCTTGAGCAGGTAGCCCACCGCTCCAGCCTCGAGCGCGTCGAGGATCCGCTGCTTGTCTGCAAACGATGTGAGTACGACGACGTTTACATCGGGATAGTCCTGCACGATGCGACGAGTCGCTTCGATGCCATCAACCCCGGGCATGGACAGGTCCATCAAGACAACATCCGGTGCCGTTGTCTGAACGAGTTCGAATGCCTCAGCCCCGTCGCTCGCGGCACCAACGACCTCGATATCGGGCTCGGCGCTCAACAACTGCTGCAACCCGCCGCGCACGACAGCGTGGTCATCAACGATGGCGACGCGAATCACGGCAGCGGCACCTTCACCTGGATGTGCGACCCATCACCCGGAGAGGACTGAACGTGCACCGTACCGCCCGCGTCGGACACCCTGTCCGTGAGCGCCCGCAGGCCGAAGTGGCCTTCGCGGGCACGGGCGTCAACCACAGCTGGATCGAACCCCATGCCGTCGTCCGTTACTTCTAACGACGCCGTGTCGCCGACGACCGCGACGCGCACTGTCACCGACCGAGCGTTGGCGTGGGTGAGCACGTTACGCAGGGCTTCGTGCGCCGCTCGGTACAGGAGCGCGGCGACGGATTCCGGCAGGGATCCCACCGGTCCATCGACCTCCAGTGTCGCCGTCGTACCGCGGCTGTTGACCCCATTGAGGAGATCCGCGAGCGCGCTCTCCAAACCGGCGTCGGCAAGTTTCGGAGGATAGATGTCCACGAGCAGGGTGCGAAGCGACTTGATGCTGTCGCGTACCCGTGCCGCGGACTCATCGAGCAGCGTTGTCGCTGGCCCCGGCAAATCATCCCGGCGTGAAGACCCCGCCAGCGAGTAGGCGACGCCCGCAAGATCCTGGACTACGCCGTCGTGCAGATCACCAGCGATGCGCCGACGTTCCATATCGGAGACTTCGAGGGCTTGCTGCAGCAGTCGCTCGCGCTCGCGCTGCCGATCGCGGAGCCGCCGGGCCAGCGCCCATGCCAGCGGGATCTGAACCAGCTCCAAGGCGACAAGCGCACCGATGGAAATCGGTGCGAAGCTCCGCCAAATATGGCGACCTGCCGCGGAGACCGCGTCGTACCGGTAGTACGCCTCGAACAGCATCCGCTGGCCGCTCGGCGTCCGGACCGGGAGGTAGACCTCCAACAACTTGCCCTGGTCGCGCTCGAACCGATTCTCCGGCTGCGACAGATCGCTCACGTCCGCCTCGATCACACCATGGTCGATCGCCGCGATCTCGTCCGCGCCAAGCGTGTACTTCGCGCCGGCCAGTCGGGGCTCGTCCGAGTAGACGATCCGGCCGTCCCGCGTCCAGATCTTGACCCGCACCAGGTCGCGGTCCAGCACGCTCTTCCGCACGACAGCGTTAACGCGAGCCACCGCAGCGGGCTGTGCCGTGATCAGTCCGTCGGTGATCGCTGGCTCGACGAGACCTTGGGCCTTGACCAACGTGGTCGTCCGCGCGTCACTGATGGCCTCGCGCTCGCCTACCCGCCGGCTGGCAACCTCGGTCGCCAGCCCCACGACCAGCAGGGCGGCCACACCCACAAACGCGAACTGTCCGACCAACCACGCGACGGCCCAGCGGCCGCTCATGTCCAGAGGGCCCTCGCTGCGCTTGCTTCCCCTCGGCCGCGAGCGGCGCATGTACGCGGGCCTCCCTGATCAGCACCAAACGCCGCTATAACTGCCAATCAAGATACGTCGCCCAGACGATCTGGGTTCAGTCGTCGTTGGTGATGGTGCCCTTTCCTTGGGCGTCAGCGAGCGTGGCGTTGACCGGGGTCGAGAGGTTCACGAAGAGATCCTCGTCCGGCTCAGCAAGGCTGTCGGCCTTGACTGTGACGCTGACGGTCTTCGTCGTCTGACCGGCGGTGAACGTCAGGGTCGTCAACGGTCTGGCCACATAGTCCGACGGTGCGACCGCGCTGCCGTTGGCGGTAGCGAACTGCACCGTGACTTGCCGGCCGCTGGCAGCGGACAGCGTCACTGTGAAGGTCATGATGGTGTCCGAACCGGTGCCCTCGGTGATGGTCTTGTCGTTGATGGAAAGGGTCGGTGGCGGGTCGTTGTCCACGATAATGCCCTGGCCGCTGTCGTCGCCGATGTCCGCGTTTACCGGCTCGTAGAGCACGACCCTGAAGTTCTCGTTCGCCTCGTCAATGAGGTCACCCAGGATCTTCACCGTGACGGCAGCGGTCGTCTGGTTCGGCGCGAACGTGACGGTCCCCCACTTGACGTCGAAGTCGGTGGTGAACTTCGCCGTGCCCTGCGCCGTGACGAACTTGACTGAGGACGACCCGGTAGTCGTACCCGTGCGGGTAAGGGTGAAGGTGGCAGTTGTCGAGCTCGCATTGCCCTCGTTGACGCTTGAATCGCCGATCGAGATCGACGGTGCCGCGGTGAGCGCCGCGCAGGCGGAGAACTCTGAGGTGTTGCCCCCGGGGTCAGTGGCGGTAGCCGTTATCACCTGGCCGGCTGGGACCACCGTCGCCGCCGACAGCGAGAAGCTGCCAGTGCCACTGGAATTGGTCGTGACCTCGGTCGCCCCCAGGAACAGCTTCCCCTCCCCACGGCCCGACGAGTCGCAGCCGGGGCTGGCGAATACGTCAACCCGGAAAGTGGTGCTCTTCTTGGAACTCAAGGTCCCCTGTATTTGCGTGTTGGTGCCAAGGACGTACGCAGCGGTGACCACGGGCCAGTTCTGACGCATGTTGGCGCCGACATCCGCATCCCCGGCGTCGTTGGGTGTGACGCCCGCTGGGCTCAAGTCGATTCCGAGGGCCCCGTTAGCGAAGATGGCATTGGACGCGATGTCGTTACCCGTGCCCACCGTGACCTGCACACCTCGATCGCCGTTGTGCGCGATGGTGTTGGCGTCGGCCGGCTCGACACTACCGATCGTGTTGTTGCTGGCTCCATTCGAAACGAGCACGCCCTCCAAGGTGTTGCCCACGCTCACCGCACCCGACGAGTCGGTGCCGATTAAGTTGCCCTGCACCCGGTTGCCGGTCGCGGACCCATCGATCTGTACGCCGTGCTGGGCGTTGCCCGAGATCACGTTGCCCGAGATCAGGTTGTCCGCGGAGTTTCCGATGCGCACGCCGTTGCGGCCGTTCGGCGCACTCCCCGTACCGGCCTCGTTGGTACCCAGGTAGTTGAGCTCGATGGTGTTTCCCGATGCGCCAGATACTTTGATTCCGTTTCCGCCGAAGCTGTTCACGAGCAGGCCACGAACGGTGGTGTGACCCGCGGTCACCTGCAGTCCGTCGACGAGCGCCCCCGCATTGCCGCCAGTCAGCTCGATCAATGGCTCGCCCCCGTAGCCGGGCTGGGTGGTGCCGTCGATCGTCACAGGGTTAGAGAGCGCCGGCAGCGCTGACTCCGGCTTGATCTTCTGCTGGCCGGTGTCGATGGCGAAGGTGATGGTCTCGTGGACGGGAGTGGCGTTCGACTGCTCGATGGCCGCACGGAGAGTGCAGGCATCGAATCCGTCATCGCAGGTGCCGTCGTAGGGGGTCTCGTCGGGTGTATCGGCATCCGAGTTCACCACAAACTCCACGACGGGCTGCGGCGAGCACACCGAGAACTCCGACGTGTTACCCGCTGGATCGGTCGCAGTCGCCGTGATGATGCCGGAGAGCGTCGCGGAGAACGACGCCTGTCCGCTGCTGTTCGTTGTTACCGCAATGGACTCCTCGAACGTCGCACCCTCGCCCGAGCCGGTCGGGTCGCACGCCGAATTCGAGAACAACTCGACCGTGAACGCAGTGTTGGGCGTGCTATCGAGCGTCCCCTCGACCACGGGAGCGTCCGACGTGAGCACGGGATAGTTCTGCGTGTTGTTAGCTCCGCCGTCGGCATCGCCCGGATCGTTGATTGACGGGCCGTTGTAGTCGTGGTCGATGCCGAGCCCTGCGTTGGAGTGAATCCTGTTGCGACTCATTGCGATGTTCTTGGCGTGGTAAGCCGCGATGCCCGATCCGTCATTGAAGGCAATCGTGTTACCGATGACCGCGCCGGACGTTATGTACTCGGTGTCGTATGTAGAGAAGAATTGGACGCCCCCCACGGCGTTGCCGAAATCGACCGTGCCGGTGGCATCCGTGCCGATGTAGTTGCCTTGGATCGTGTTGCCGTTTGCGAACGGGCCGCCCACGCTGACCCCACCGCTGCGGTTGTTGGAGATGACATTGAGAGCGCCAGGTACGGATCCTCCGACTGTGTTGTTTGGTGCGTTGTTCATGATGACGCCGAGGACGTTGTTGCCGAGCGCGACTGTGCCGGTGGCGTCGGTGCCGATGTAGTTGCCCTCGACCTTGTTGCCGGTCGAGGTGGCTTCGGCGATGATGATGCCGCTGTTGTTGTTGCCAGAGATGACGTTGCGGGCGCCGGCGGTCGTTCCGCCGATCGTGTTCGTGGCTGCGTGAGAGATACCGACACCGAGGTAGTTGCCGATGGCGACACTGCCGGTGACGTCAGTCCCGATGTAGTTGCCCTGGACCTGATTCCCGCTCGCGCCAGTGCCAAAGCCCCAGATGTATAGCCCGGTCTGGTTACCGGAGATGACGTTGCGTGCGCCGGCTACGGCTCCGCCGACCGTGTTGCTGGGAGCCTTTTCGATGTAAACCCCGATCCCGAAGATGCCGTCGAGCCCGATGGTTCCGGTGACGTCGGTCCCGATGTAGTTGCCTTCGATCCGGTTACCAGATGAGGCCGCGCCGAAGATGTGGACGCCCCCGCCGCCGCTCCCTCGGAAGCCACCGTTACCAGAGATGATGTTGCGGGTGCCTGCAACGGTCCCGCCAACGACGTTGTCGGCCGCCTGGTTGATCGAGACGCCATAGGAGCTGTTGGGGATGCCCACGGTGCCGGTCGCATCGGCGCCGATGTAGTTGCCCTCGATCTTGGTGCCACTCACGCCGCCCGAGATCTCGATACCGTGAGCGCTGTTGCCAGAAATGACGTTCCGCGCTCCGGCCACGGTTCCGCCGACCGTGACGTCGGCACCGGAGTCGAGCGCAACACCGCTGACATTGTTGCCGAGATCGAGCGTGCCAGTGACATCGGTGCCGATGTAGTTGCCCTCGACCTTGGTGTCGTTGGCGCTCGTGAAGAACTCAATGCCGCTGTACTGGTTGCCAGAGATGATGTTGCGGGCACCCGCCACAGTTCCACCAATGGTGGAGTCCGGGGCGTCGTAGATTGCGACGCCGCGCAAGGTGTTGCCGAGGTCGAGCGTGCCAGTGACATCGGTGCCGATGTAGTTGCCCTCGACTCTGGTGCCGCTCGTGTAGTAGGCAGCGATGCCGTCCTCATTTCCGGAAATGACGTTGCCGGCACCGGATGCGGTACCGCCGACGACGTCGTCGGTACCGGTGATGTCGACGCCTGGGCCGACGTTCCCAAGCGCGGTGGTGCCTGCGGCATCCGTGCCGATGTAGTTGCCCTCGACCTTGTTATTGCCCCCAGAGAGAGAAACTCCTACTGCGTTGAAACGGTTGATGACGAGACCCCGGATGGTGCTGTTGCCCGCGCTGACGCTAAGGCCGTTCGCTGCACCCGCGCTTGCACCGTTGAGCTCGATGATGGGTGCGTCGACCCAGCCGGGCTGAGTCGTCCCGTCGATCGTGACGGGGCCTGTGATCGTCGGCAACGCCGATGTCGGCGCGATCGTCTGCGAGCCGGTGTCGATGGCGAACGTGATGACGTCGGCACCGCTGTGGGCATTGGCCGCGTTGATGGCCTCGCGCAACGTGCAATCGTGATCACAGACGCCGTCATCAGTGTCGGTGTCCACGTTGACGACATAAGTCGTGGGCGAGACAGCATCGCTGCCGGTCGCGAACACGAACACAATGCCGAGCACCGCGGCGGGAAAGGCCATCCGCACACCGATGCGCCAGAACCTCGGTTTCGTGCCCTGCTCGGCATGTGTGAACACACTGACAACGGCCTTGTTCACGGGGACTCCCTAGTGGATCGACGCATCGAGCCATACGCCGTACGCCACCAGGTCTGGGGCAACGCCCCCGATTCCGCTGAAACACAAAGCAGGATCCGGCACGCAAGGGCAAGTGCCACGTGTCGAGGGGAACCTACGCCCATTCCGAGTCGCTGACTCGGTTTTGAGTCCACGAGAACACTCGTGCAGCTGTTGTCAGCACTGAACACGTCGAAGAACGCATAGATGCGTCGCAGCGGTCGGTAAACGCACGAACCACGGGGTCAGTCGTGGAATTCGGGCATCACATCGCGCGCGAAGGCCTCCACCTGTGATCGGCCGGTTCCGGGCCAGCCGCAGACGAGATAGCCGCACCCCGCCTCGCGCCACTTCGCAGCGTGCTTGCGAGCCTCGTCCAGGTCGTCGAGGGACAACGAGCGTGCCCGCATGATCGAGGCCGGGTCGCGTCCTGCCGTGGCGGCGAGCTCGTCGACCCGAGCGTTGGCGTCCCGCAACGACGACGGCGAGCCCCATGCGTGCCACACGTCGGCGTACTTCGCGACGAGCGGCAGCGTGCGGCGCGGTCCGGTGCCGCCGACCCATATGGGTGGGTGCGGCTGCTGCACAGGAGTCGGGCGCAGCTGCGCGTCGTGCAACGACACGACATGTCCGTCGTAGGAAACAACATCGCCGGTAAACAACCGGTGCACGATCTCGAGCGCGTCCTCGAGCAGGTCGAAACGGGTGGGCGTCGGCGGGAACGGGATCCCGAGCTCGATGTGTTCCTTTTCGAACCATGCCGCGCCGAGCGAGAACTCGAGGCGGCCGTGCGACGCGTGGTCGATCGTCAGCGCCTGGGCGGCAAGCACCGATGGGTGCCGGTAGGTCACGCCGGTCACGAGCAGCCCGAGACGGATCCGCGACGTCAGGCCAGCCAGCGCGGCGAGCGTCGTCATGCCCTCGAACGTCTCCCCCGGGCCCTCGCCGTACATCGGTTGGAAGTGGTCAAAGCCCCAGGCTCCGTCGAAACCCAGTTCCTCGGCGAACTGCACGCGGCTGGCCAGCTCATCCCACGGCATCCGCTGTTGCGCAACATCGAGTCCGAATCGCATGATGCGCAGCCTACGGTTCGCGCTACCGGGGTCCCGTGCTCCGGATAGCCGACGACTGAACACGAGGTCACGATGCGTTTCGTCTATCACTACCCGGACATCACCGGCACGAGCGCCCACATGCTCGACCCCGGTCCGATCTCGCAGGTCGCCGCCCGAGCCGAGGCTGCCGGCTTTCACGGGTTCGCGCTCACCGAGCATCCCGTTCCGGGAGCGCGTTGGCTCGAGCACGGGGGTCATCAGAGTCTCGACCCGCTGGTTGCGTTGGCGGCAATAGCGACAGCGACGCAGCGGATCAGGCTGATCACGCACCTGGTAGTCGCGGGCTACCGCAACCCGTTTCTGCTCGCCAAGGCCGCGGCAACCGTTGACATCGTTTCCGGCGGGCGAATGACTCTGGGACTCGGTGCCGGCTATCACAAGGCCGAGTTCCACGCGCTGGGAGTTGAGTTCGACGAACGCAACGAGCTCTTCGACGAAGTGCTGGATGTCTTGCCGTTGCACTGGTCCGGTGAACCGTTCAGCTACGAGGGTCGTCATTTCAACGCGCGGGACGTGGTCGCCCGACCGCGTCCGGTGCAGTCACCGATCCCGATCTGGATCGGCGGCAACTCGAAGAGGAGTCGCCAGCGAGTTGTGGAGCGCGCTCAAGGATGGATGCCGATGTTGGGGACCGCTGAGTTGAGCACAACCACGCGCACGCGCCACATCGGGTCCCTCAGCGAACTTGCCGATGTGATCGCGGAGACGCAGCAGATGGCTGACGAGGCAGGCCGCACGGAGCCAATCGACATCCTTGCGGCGTACGACGACCCGTCGATCGCCAACCCGACTGCGGACGCACAACGTCATCGCGAAGCGTTCACGGAAAGGGAGACAGCCGGCGTCACCTGGCTCGTCGTCTCCAGCCCGACACGCACGGCAAGCGACACTTTCCATTTCCTGGACGAGTTCGGCGAGACCTACGTCACCTAGGCACTCGACTGACCTGCGCGTTCCTGGGTGGACCTTCTTATGGGCTTACTCAGACTTCTTGCCAGAGGTGGAGAAACCTCTCGAAGCCCTATCCCGGCTGCATGATCGCCCTGATGACGGCGTCAACCTGACGCTTGCCACTCCCCACGCAAGCTGCGGAGGCGGCCACCAAGATCAATTATCGCGCAGATGATCTTGGATTACCAGGCGGGACTGTCGATGCGCGACGTAGCAGCCAAGTACGACCAACCCAAAACCAGCGTCCTGAACATCCTCCATGCCGAGGGCGTCGCCCGACCTAGGGAGCGGATCGCCGAACACCAGATTCAGCAAGCCAGTCGGCTCATCCAGCGCGGCCACACCATTAATAAGGCCGCAGCAAAGCTCGGTGTCTCGACAGCACCCCTCGCTACCAGCTCAAGCAGCGCGGTCTGCCGACCCGCGCCTCTCAGCGTCGCGCTCGATGAGGTCGTCGCTGTCGAGGGCAGCATGACCCGCATCGTCCTGACGGCCAGGTTCAGGAGCTCTGCACGATGACGTTGACCAGCAGGTAGACGTCCATGTGCATACGGGGTTTGCCGTAGACGTAGAACCGGCTCGGATCTACCAGGACTGGCTTGCGCCGTTGCTGACGAGGTCTTGAATGACGCTTCTCCATATGCAGAGCCCTTCTTTGGCGCTGCACTTCAGTATCGGAGTTGACTGTCTTGGGGAACCACTGCCAGCAAAAGCAGTTTCTTCAAGATCATCTTCGTTCTATAATGAAGTGATGGCAGAAACGACCCTGTATGACACATCCGGTAGCCCTGTGGCGTACATCGCTGATGACGGCGAAACGATCTACACGTGGCACGGACAGGCGCTGACCTACCTTGTTGATGAGAATCTCTATGGCTGGAATGGCCTTCACTTGGGTTGGTTCGTTCGCGGGGTCGTGTACGACCTACGTGGTCGGAGAGCCGGCTTCTTGTCTTCTACCTCACCAGTAGCGACCCGAGCCCTGCCGGCCAAGCGAGCGAAACGTGCACAGCGAGCGAAGCGCGCTCGACGTGCTGCCCGTGCACGGCCTGCCCTCTCTACGGCGCGCTCTGAGGCACCCCTAACCGCGTTACTGGAGCAAGGACGGTAACCGAAGGACAGCGGAGTTGGCGGGAAGTGCCTCGCTCGGGAGTGAAGGACGCATCGGGTTTACCCCTTCGTCTCTATCTCGCGATAGCACTTGACGATCTCGGGGCTCTTGGTGTTGGTCCCCATCTGAACGAAGTATGTGTGGCCAGCGCGCAACATGAAGTCCGCAAAAGCAATGTCGACGTTGCCGAAGTAGGGACTCGCTTTCGACATCACTTCGTATTTGAACCTGTAACAGTGCTGAACGCGTAGGTACTCGTCGGTGATGATGCGGATGGTCAGTCTCTGGCCAGTGAGTGGGACGCTGCCGCGTTCCACCGATTGTGACGTCTTCTTGCGACGTACGGTAGTGATTGTGAGGGGCGCGCGGGTGGCACCTTTGGCAGAACCCTTGGCGAGCCTGTCCGCGGCCTTGTTGTGGATGCTCGACTTGTGACCCTTGACCCACTCGATGTCTACACGTCGAGGCGTCGCGCTCCGGACTTCTTTGAGAAGCTTCTTCCAGAGTTCCGCGTTTGCGACAGGCGCGCCGTCCTTGGTGCGCCAACCTGACCTGGGCCACTGGAACATCGCCCTCGGATAGTTCTCTTGGACATACATCGAGTCTGTCTTGATGAGGATGCGCCGGTACTGGTCAGGATCTTCGACCGGTGAGCGCCGGCTGCGAAGGATCTGGAGAGCCTCGATGCAGGCCATCAGCTCCATCTGCTGATTGGTCGCTCCCTGAACGCCGAGCGGCTGGTCATCGTGCACGACTTCGTTTCCTGCGTCGTCGATGGTGATGATTCGTACACCCATGCCACCCACACGTGGACCTGAATATGACGAGCCATCCACAAAGATATTGATGGCGTTTTCGTCAAGGTTGTCCATCGGCGACAATCAGGAACTCGTCCGGTGGCGAGGGGTCGCCATGGAGTTAGAACCTCGGCAGAGATAGCGGGTTGTCGCGGGTTGTGGAATCCGGCTGCGTTTTCACATACGGGGGCTGAGCTTCTACCACCTCAAGCAAGGCATACGTGTTGTCTGTAGCGCTCAATGCGAAGGCCTGGCCCGGATTGTTGCGAACAAATGTGACCATCTCGGCTCGTGTTGCGTCTTGCGGTTGAGTGGTTGCAGCAGCGCCAGGTTGTGGCGTCTGCACCCACCTCAGCAACTCAATATGCTGAGGATGCTCCGAGCCCGTCATGTGGATAGCAATAATCTGAATCATCGTTGACCTCGCTGATGTGCTCAATGGCTTACCACTGCACCAAGATCATGATCTCGCACTTGCAACGCAGCTCAAAGTAGTGCACACCACTGACAGAGGTAGAGAACTGCAAACGACCTACGGGGACTCAAACTCAACTAACAGGGGTCGGGACGGCCGAGTTTGAGTAAGTGTTCAACATCGTGAAATGGCCAGCCTGACCTCTGTATTCTGTAGTGAAATGGTCCATTTTGGTGGACCTTCTTCGGTGTTACTCAAACCTTGCGCCGGAGGTGGGATCGACCCTTCAGGCCCTGTCTGAGCTGCCCATGGCGAAGGCTGCGGGTGACGATGTCACCTCTCCCACGCGGGTACTCCGAGAACGGTTACCAAGATCGATTACCTCAAAGTTGATCTTGGATTACCAGGCTGGCGCTTCTACCCGCGCGAAGGAACGGCAAATCCTCGTCAGCGTTCTCGGTCAGACTGTTACCAAACTCGAAGACCCCGTACTCATCCTCGAGGACAACGTCGACTTGATTGTCGATGGCGATGAGCTGGCCGTTATGCGAATCGATGCGTTTGCGCAGATGGTCACGGACGTTGACCTAGTCGCTCTGGCCGTGCCCGCACTAGTCACGACCCTGACTTCTGCGGACCTCAAGTTCAGCGATGAGTCGGTAGCGGCGATCGAATCCGTCTGCTCACGTCGAAGGTCACAAGCTCGACGCCTGCAACGCCTCCTGCAGAAGCCGTACTACGCCGCGTTGACAGCAGCGCAGATACGGCACTCGCTCGTCCAGTGCGGGCTAGATCCGTCGAGCATCGTGAAGAGCGGCAAGATCGTGGCAGGCGAGGACGACGTCCCACGGCTGCTCGACGTCCTGGAGGATCGGCTCTACCGCCCGGAGTTCGACGAGGGAACGCGGCGTGCCGATCGCTTCTCGACGATCACGTCTCACCCAGCGCAGACAACTGACACTGCGTTGTAAACGTTGGTCCGTTCCCCGTGGACGAATATCGTTGCCGAGTGCCTCTGCCGACGAGTAAGACTCAGGTGCGGCAGCTAGGCCGTCGTCTCCGCGATGGGAAAGCACAACCGTCCGATCCGCTCCTGCGTGACCTCCTCTCGTACTACGACGAGGCTCGGGCGGCCGCGGAACGCACGGTCATCGAGACTGCCATCAACTTCCCCGTGAACGTAAGCGTGACCGGGCGAACCAAGACGGTGCCAACGATTATCGAGAAGCTGCAACGTGAGCCGACAATGAACCTCGCGGCGATGCGAGACATTGCCGGCGTCCGCGTTGTTGGTGCCCTTGCCTTGACTCAACAAGACGAGTTCGCCACCGCTCTGGTCGAGCGGCTAGAGCCAGACTCCTCGCCGGAACTAGTCGATCGCCGCGCTGAACCCAGTGCGGGTTACCGTGCCCTTCATCTCGAGATCAAACTGCTGGACGTCCCCGCAGAGATACAAATACGGACGCACTTGCAGGCCCTATGGGCGGACACCTACGAACGGCTTGCCGACGCCTGGGGTCGACAAATCAGATACGGAGGCCCGCCCGATGCGGCTAGCGATGATGCGGCCACCACTCAGCGCCAGGCGTTCGTGGAACGACTACAGCAACTCTCCGAGAGATTCGCCATGACCGAAGGCGTGCGCGATAGCCATTTCCGAACTCAACGCGACGTCGAGGCCCTTAACCTGGAGGGCGAGGTGATCCGGCTTCAGCGCCGCCGTACTCGCGCAGCCCTTCAGAGGCAGACTCGGATTCGTGCGGACATAGCTGACATGAAACGACGCGACGAGGATATGGCCGGTGACTTTGCTCTCCTAGAAGGCGTTTTCGCGGCGCAACTCAAACAAGTACTCAAGTCGGCCCAGACCCTGACCTAGCCAGGTCATACCCTTGATCCCCCATGAAGCATTACCTGATGATCTACAACCGTCGCACCGGACTCTCCGAGGTCCAGGAGTTCTCGGACGACGAGCGTGCTTCCGCTATGCAGGCGCGCTACGCAGCCGAAGACCGCGTGTCGGATGATCCCGATGTCGAGGTGGTCGTCCTCGCAGCTTCAGACCGCCAGACTCTTGAGCGCACACATGCCAGATACTTCAACACGGTCAGCGGCTTGATCGAGCAGATGAACAGCGACGTCTCGGGCGAATAATGAGTCGTTCGCGCCTGGCAGTCCCCGCGGACAACGGTGAGGGTTCAGCAGGGTGGTCGCTGGCCCCCTAGAGCCGGGCCGCCCTCCCCCACTGCGCATGGTCCAGCAGCGGACAAACCCTCAGTCGAATGACAGCTGCACGACCAGCGGTGCATGGTCACTGAGCTCGTCGATAGCGAACTCGGGGATGGCAAAGCATTCGGTCAAGTGTTCGGCCAGGGCCGGGCTTACGAATACATGATCGTCCTGGATCGGGAGCTTGCGGCCGAAATAGGTCTGTGGCTCCTGCGGGCGTGGGTTGTCGTTGCGGTGAAGCCAGTCGAAGGTTTCGATCCATCCACGGGCTTGCAGCCGTTCGCAGAATCTGTCGTGCCAGTGGGTGTCACCGTATGCGGCGTCATACCGCCGCGAGGTGTTCCAGTCTCCACCTACGACCAACGGCGCAGTCCCGGCAAGCCGACTCAACTCCAAGACCGCCAACTCCTGTGTGTGCATCTTGCCGCCCGGCTGCAAGGACGAGAACTCCGACGGGCCGAGCTCGATCCCGTCGGTCACCCCCGGCTTGGCACCGCCTGTCGTCGCGTGGACGCTGGCGACGAGAGTTTCGACGTCGTTGACGTCCACCCAGGCGGCGGCGATGTACTTCACGGATCGACCGAGGACCGTGTCGGCGTCAAACGTGATCGGCCTGTAGGTCCGA
Organism: Frankiales bacterium; assembly: GCA_033851265.1. Lineage (GTDB taxonomy): Bacteria > Actinomycetota > Actinomycetes > JAWWOW01 > JAWWOW01 > JAWWOW01. Next base: position 20,919 of record JAWWOW010000025.1, on the reverse strand, counting down.
TCCCCTCGGATGATGATCGAGGCTCCCCACGCCGGCGTGCGATCCGTGACGACGTGGTAGCCAAGGTCGGCGGGCGCAGTCGGAAGTTGCGCTTCCTGTACCAAGACGAGGTCTGCGTTCAAGCCCAGCAGTCGATCCCATGCCTGCGCGTGAGTCCGTCGGAATCGACTCGGGGGAGGATTGCCACCCATGTTCCACGTTACGAGCTTCACGATGTCAAAGGTAGATGGGCACGACACCTCGGCGAACGATCGGTCAAACCTGAGACGGACGGGTCGTGGTCGATCCGTCTCCTTCTCGGGTTAACAGCACAGGCGGGCTACCGCCGTCGTCCCAGCCGAGTGCGAGAACCTTCTGGACTCTGCGGTCGGGTGTGCTGATGCAGATGCCCTGTGGATGGTGGTTAAGCTCCCTGCCTTCCTGTGGGTCGGGCACTCCGAGGGCGAAGCGGAACGCGACGGCTCCTAGTTCAACCGTGCCCGCCCAAAGCGTGCCATCGGGGCCAGTTTGCGGATCGACGGCTACCTCGGCTTCACCGCTGAACGGCACATTCGGCTTGCCGGCCATGTATAGGCCCCACCCAGGCGGCAGCTCTTTCCTTCGGAAGAGCACACGAGCAAGCCGGGCGGGATCGACGTTAGACCTGATGCCCTTGATTGGTTGCCCGGTCTTTCCGATGACTCCTGCCACAGCGGCCCCCCAAAAGAGTTTGAGCAGCCACCGTTCCAAGTCGTTACCGTGCACGAGGGCGAACTCATCCCCATGCGGTTCCGCTTGCGTGCGCAAGTCGGCTTGAAAATCACGGAGCACGCTGAACGCGACACCAGCAACTGCGTCGAGGCCGGAGAGGGCGTGATTGTGCCGCTCACACAAGATGTTCGCACCAAGCGACTTGGGCGATAGCTGGTGCTCTTTGCCCTGCTGCCATGGCATACCGCTAACGGTCACAACCTTGCTTGCCCCGGCTATGGCGTGGAGAACATTTGCGCTAAGCCAGTGCTCGTTGGAAAGCTTGGAACAGCAGTCCTTACTGGCAGCGGCATAACAGCCAGAATGCGCGTACCCCGTGATTGGCCCGACCAGCAACGGTCGGGATAACGGCGTCCGCCAGACCCCCTTCTTGCTCGAGTGGCACGATTTCGCGCTCTTCTGCGAGCCACATGGGCAGAGGTCTTCTCGATTCGGCCCCCAGAGTTCGGGGTCGGGGCGGAACGGTTTAGGCCACCCGGTCAATGGCAGGGCTGGGACGACGGCCATCTACTTAGTACACCGCCCGACCACAGAGTTGACAGGGTTGATCGCCTGGTGAAGCCGCTCGCTCAGTCTTCCTGTTACTGCGCTTGTACGACCCGGCTGCAGACCCGTCTGCAGAAGTTTGGCTCCAAGTTTGGCTCCAGTGAGCCAGCCACTGGGGTCGACTTACAACCGTGCAACGCGCTGACCTGCGCGTTCTTGGGTGGAGCTACTGAGACGCTATTCGAAACTTCCCCTGCTATCTGTTGTGAGCAAGCCGAGCACGGTTCTTAGACCTCAGCCGGAACCTGCACCGCCGCATAAGCTGAGCCGGCGGCTGGCGCCTGAGGTTCTGGAGCAGCTCGTAGCGGACTACCAGGCAGGGGCCAGCTGCCGGCAGGTGGCCGTTCGTTACGGGGTGTCGAAAGCCTCGGTGATGCGCCTGCTTGGTGAGCGAGGCGAGCTTCGACCTCAACGCGTGCTAGATGACGCCTTGCTGGATGAAGCCGCGGTGCTCTATGCCACTGGTTTGTCGCTCCAGACCGTCGGAGAGCGGCTCGGGGTCTCGGCTAGTGCCTTGTGCCGGCTGTTCCGGCTCCGCGGGATTCCTACTCGGTTGCCATATATAAGGAGAGAGACGGAGGACTAGGCAACCCGGTCGGGTCGGTCCTCGGCCCTGGCTACTTCGAGCATTAGTCGGACCAGCTTGTCGACATCGATCTCGGGTCGCACCACCGCCTTGACGACGATGTGGTGCTCACGCCTGGCGCCGAAACGCCGGATGGCTGGCACACGAGAACTTTGTTGACTGCTCGTCGAGCGAACGGCTAGGTACTCCTCGAGTCGGTGCAGGGCTCGACCAGCTTGTTGCGGCAACGACGGCCGGGTCTGACTGATTACTCGCCGATGGGTGAGTAGTTGCTCGTCAGTGAGGTCTTTTGATGGTCGGAAGAAGTCGTGCAACTGCCACTGCTCAACTGGCGTCAACTCAGCGAACACAGCGCGGTCGTGTTGCCATAGACGTTGCAGATCGTGATGCGCTTGAAGGTATTGTGTGTTGGAAAGACGAGGCATGGTGTTGATATTTTCCTAGATTTGCTAGACCAGTGCAGCGAGTCTTCGTACTGCGCAGGGTTTGCTCGTACAATTAGACTTCCACGCCCGTCGCTGTTTGGCGCAGTGCCTAAAGCCAGCAAGCATCGATGTTGCGTACGACACAACACCATCGGTACATGCCACCCCTGAAGGCAACGTCGCACAATATGTGTACCGATGCGTGTTACTCGAAACACCCAACAGAGGTGCGCAGATTTGCGCTATCTCAAGATTGTGGTGTTGCGATGTACCGATCGGCATGCCTGCGTTCCCTGTTACAGAGGTCGTTAGTGGCAGCCTCGATCAAGAGTTGAGGTCTTCGCGAGAAAGCCTCCGCGATAGTCCGCTGTTGGTCCGCGCACGAGAGATCCTGCAAGCTCTATTCAATTTCGCTCGCGCCCGGCTTGAGGAAAATGACACCGAAAAATCGTCCGAACGCAAGGCATCTCAAAGGCTCGCGGACAGCCCGGCCAGCCTCGTCGAGCGCCCCGTCTTGCGCATGCTCATCGACGAGTTCAACGGTCAGTTCAAGTCGCGGCACCTTCAGCCAGTCGATCACAAGGCTTATAGAGATGTAGAGGCGCTTACCGAGGCGTTGCAGAGCCGCCTCGGCGAAGACGGCACAGGTCTCGTCACTGACATCGCCTATGCAGATCTTGGCACCAATCGACCGATGGCGATGCTCGACGCCGTGACAGGTCGCCTGTCAATCAATCACGAGCATCCGTTCGTCGCTCACTTCGCTGATGAGTTTGGTGACCACAAGAAAAATCTGCCGCTCCAGCTTTTTGCAATCGCCGAGATTGCTCTGGAGGCACAGTTACACGACGCCGGCGAAGGACAGGGAATCATTGACCTAGTACTCGACGCCCGTGACGAATTGCTGCGACATCTAGCCCGTTCATCAGGAACCGAGAGCTCGATCACGGTGGCCCAGAAGCTAATTGCTTCGGCGTCCAGCGCAAAGGAACTTGAGGATGCACTCGTACAAGCCTTCCGCCAGCTCGGTTTCGAATCAGTACCGAAAGGCGGTAGAGACGAGACCGATGGCATTGCCGAAGCGTTCCTGCCTGCGGATATCGATGGTGTGAAGCACTACCGAGTCTCACTTGAGGCCAGCAGCAAGCAGAAGCCTGGGAGCAAGGTGGCGAAGAAGGACGTGGAGATCTCCACGGTTGCCCGACATCGCAAGGAAGCGAGATGCAATCACGCCATCGTGGTTGGACCAGACTTTGTGACTGGCCGTGATGACCTAGGAGCCGTGGTTCGGGAGATTGATGATGACCGTGCAAGCAACCCTGGCAAGACAATCACGCTCATGCGCATTGCCGACCTGGCTCGGCTGATCCGCGTAGCGCCACTCAAACGAATCAACCTTGCCACGCTACGCGGACTCTTTGAAGCCCGAACGCCTAATGAAGCCGCCGCATGGGTCGACAACGTTGCAGCCTCGACGGTGACACCGGCGCCCTACCAGACCATTCTGGAAACTGTCTGGGGCATCCAGCAGGATGATCGAGAACACAGCGTTGACTACGGCTCACTAAGGACGGCCCTACGGTTGACAAGGGATTTGACCATCACAGACACGGAGTTGCGCGAGGAATGCAGCGCACTCAGTCGGATGGCGCCTGGGCTGTTTTACGCGCGTGAGGACCGCGTCGAACTAACGATCCGACCACCGAAGGTCTTGGACGTAATCCACGACTATGTGGAGCGAGCTCCAGACGATACCGACTCATGACGTCGCTTCCACGGGCGCGCCACGTACATCCATTTCCCGCGCGAATGGCACCAGACGTTGCGCTCGAGAAGATCGAATCGCTAACGACACCCGGCGCAGTAGTACTCGACCCGATGTGCGGATCGGGAACGGTGCCGCGGTTAGCGGTCGCAGAGGAACGCAATGCCATTGCATGCGATCTCGACCCGCTTGCTGTCCAGATCACTCGAACGGTCTGCAAGCCGCATTGGTCGAATGACCTGTCGCAGAGAGCACAGGATGTCATCACGACAGCCAAGCGCTTGAAGACAGGATTACCCCACTGGATAGCGCATGATCCGGCGTCGGAATCATTCGTAGGATATTGGTTCGCGCTAGCGCAGCAAGACTCTCTTTCGCGCATCGCAAGGGTCCTTTACGAACGTCCGTGGAAGGACGATCCATTGCGAATCGCATTAAGTCGACTGATCGTTACCAAGGAGGGCGGCGCCTCCCTGGCTCGCGACACGTCGCATAGCCGGCCTCACCGCGTCCGTCTCGAGAACGATTTCGATGTCTACTCAGAGTTCGCGGCTTCAGCCAAGCGCGTGGAATCGTTGGCCGGCCTACTTCCCAAACCGGAGTCTCCTGCGAGCATTCGCGCAGTTGATGCGCGAAGCCTCGGCTTCATCCCCCCGAGCAGCGTCGACCTGACAGTTACATCACCCCCCTACCTGAACGCAATCGATTACCTACGCGGGCACCGTATGAGCTTGGTTTGGCTCGGATGGACCATCACCGAGCTACGCGGCTTGCGTGGGGTCTCGATTGGGACTGAACGCGGACTCTGGGGTCAGTCGTCGGCGTTACTTCCCATCGCTGAGGTTGGTGTACCTCGTCTTCTTGACCTGTCTGCCAAGGAACAGCGCATGGTGCTCCGATACACGCGCGACCTGGACAGATTGTGTCGGAGTATCAGCCGAGTAGTGCGTTCTGGAGGGCATCTGGTGTTCGTCGTTGCCGATTCGCAGCTGCGCGGAGTACCTGTTTCAAACTCAGCGCTTTGTAAGGCCCTTGCCGCCAAGCACGGATTTGGCCTGGAGGAGGGAATCATGCGTCCGCTCCCAGCTCAACATCGCTACCTGCCTCCACCCGAAACCGAGACGAGCATGCTCAGCTCTCGCATGCGTGAGGAGGTTGTGCTTACCTTCAGAAAGGTTTGCGCAACGAGCCCTGTCATGACACCGGCGCGGAAGTGACGAAACTGGAGTTTGTCGCCTCCATAGTGCATTCGCTTGCCTGGCCGGTTGGTGCCGGTCTCATCGTAGTGATCTTGCACAATCCAATCGGCGCGGCGATGCAACGCCTAAGTCGAGCAAGAGTCGGTCCAGTCGAGGCTGAGTTCGCTCAGGAGCTGGCCGAAGTCCGCAAGAGAATCACCAGCGCTCCTGAGGTGTCGAACGAGCCACCGGCCGCTAGTTCAGTGCCGATGCTGTCTCTACCAGAGGAGCTCGAGCGACTCGCCGAGGTTTCACCGCGTGCAGCTGTGCTTGAAGCCTTCGCACGAATCGAGGAACGGCTGCGTGAACTCCTGACGACCGCCGGTGTCGAAGTGAAAACCGGTCTAAGTGGGCCAACACTTGCGCGGCTAGCCCATCAGCATGGACTGATCACCAGTCAATCACTCGATGCCGTCGAAGGCTTAGCGGTCTTGCGCAATCTTGCTGCCCATAGTCGAGAAGATGACATCCCGGCGGAGCGTGCGCGCGATTACCTCGCTCTTGCCGATGCCATGCTCTTCCCGCTGCGCAATCAAACGGCCCGGTGAGGCTCCCCCCAGAGTTGGCGTCAACCTATAGGGAGGCTGCGAGAGCACGGAACCATGATCTTCCTCTCAGGCGAGGGCATTCGGTTAGCAAGTCGAACCATTTCACGTTCATCACGCCGAACTTTCACCCCAGATCTGAACATTGCCATGCAGGCCAGGCGTCGATGGCCTCTCAGGCAGGCGGGCCATACCCGTGAGCCAAGACCTATTGACTGAAGCCGTCGTCACGGCGGATCAGGTGATCAGGCATCATCGACCTGTGATCCACCAGGCCCCAGATCCTTTACCTGCCGGAGGAACAAGGTGAAACTTCTAGACCAACTGAGCGCGGCTGCGCATCCAGTTGGCGTCGAAACGGTGTTCGCAGAGCCGTACGAGAAAGACGGAGTCACTGTGATCGCTGCGGCAGCTGTCGCACGCGTGGCTGGTGGGGGAGGCGGCGTTGACGAGTTAAATCATGAGGGTGGCGGTGGCGGTCTACTGACGGCCGCTCGCCCCGCGGGGGCGTTCATCGTCAAGGCAGGGCGAGTTACGTGGCGACCGGCTTTTGACTTGAATCGGTTGCTCGGTGCAATCACGGTTGTCGCGATAGTGCATCTCCTCACCAAATGGCGGATCGAGCGATCACGCGCGCTGCGTACTGTCCCGGCTGACCAGCCGCTTGCTTCTCCCGGTTCAGCGCTTGACACGGATGACCATCCACGCTCAGGAGCTGCTAACCGAGCCCGGCAGCTCGGCTGAGGCAGAGAGAGACCACCCGTCGCGCTCCCAGCCCAATTCACGCCGCCGTGCATCCTGAACATAAGGGGTCTTCGCCAATAGGCCGAGAATGATCTTGTTGATACTCGCGGCAGGTTCCTTGAGAGGGCGGATCACGTCCAGGAATAGCACGACTCTATGTCCCGATGTGCCATTCCACACTTCGTGTTCGTAGGTGTCATCAAATAGTAAGCTTTGGCCCTCGGCCCAGTGCCGTAACTCCCCATCCACCTTAATCCAGACGTCCGCAGGCGGATCTGGCACACGTAGACCTAAGTGATAGCGGAGCAGGCCCTTGTAGGGACCTCTATGCGGTGGGAGGCGCTTGCCAGGGGCCAGGATCGAGAAGAACGCAGTTCGCATCCCGGGGACGGACTCCACAAGACTCGCTGTGCGCGGGCACCGTGAGCAGTTCAGTTCCGATTTATAGCCGTGGCCATAAAGGAAAAATACCTTCCAGTCGTTGTCAGCGCTGACACGTCTTTGCACAGTTGAGATGTCCTGAATGTTTGGAAGCTTCGCGACGTCCCTGAGCAGATCATCGAGTTCACTTCTTATCTCGGGCCAGCCTGTCTCAAGCATCCTGGTCCACGTGAAGCAAGATGGGTCGAGGAAGGGGCCTGCCGCGACTAACGATGACGCTGTTATCCATCGTTCAAGCGGTTTTCGAGTCTGCTTTGCCACTGCGACAAAGCTCATCAGCGTCAATTGTCTGAGTTGAGCCGCGAATGGATTCACCCCGGTCGCCTCATTGAACCGCAAGGGGCAACAAGAAGGTTCCCTTACCTACGAAGCTTCCCTGATCAACATCGATCCTGCCCTGGTAGAACACTCCCTGAGTCAGTCGGCGGCGGGCAGTAGGAACAAGTTCAACGACGATGCCCTCTGTCTTGTTGACGGGTCGCTTGCAGGTCATTGCGATGGTATGCACGAAAACCTCTGACACCTTTTGGGTCAAGGAGTTGTCGAGGTGTGCAAACACGATTGCGAGCTGTGCGACTGCGACGAATGCAAGTGGGACTGTCAAGTGGAAGAGGCTGTCAGCAGGAACGAAGTACTCGGGGATGGAACACTTGGCAGCGATGCCGTCGGCTTTGACGAATACCTCGTCCAACGCAATGCGATCTTGATGGTAGCCCGTGGACAGATAGGTAGACATCACCGACGCATAGGTCGTAGATGGGCTGCCTGCACCGTAGCCATCGAGTGAACTCACTGTGTCATCTTCCTCACTGCGTCTTGTCGTGGAGTCTTGACTTCACGACATGCGTCTTCACCCATTGCCCAACGTATTCCGCCACGCGAGAACTGTGTGCACCGGTGAAGGTCAACGCATCAAACCAGGAGCCCTCTGGAAGGGCGTTGCATATTGATCGTGCAGCTCGAACGTCATGGATTGGGTCGTCGGTCGCCCCGACAACAAGTGTGGGCACACCGATGCTGTTGATCGAATTGCAGTCAAGCCGGTACGAACGCCAGGAGGCAGCGGACCTGCTGAGGCGCGATAGGTCGGCCACATCCAGCGCGGGAAGCATTCCTTCGCGCTGGGCGCTGAGGTGGCGGGGTATGAGGCCGTGCTTGACCAACTCGACAAGAACAGCCTTTACAGGCTTCAGCAACGGACTCGGGAGCGCCCGAAGCCCCATCACGTAATTGGGCACGGGCATTCGCGTGTGTGGTAGCAGCAACGCCGCACACGCAGGCTCAATAGAGCTGTCGTTCAGACTCTCAAGAATCAGATTCGCCCCAGAAGAGGCCCCTATCAGGGCGTAGTGATTTGATCGGAGACGTTGCAATGCGTAACTTGCTATGTCACCCGCCATCTGATCAATCCTGAAGGCTTCTTTGCGAGCGATGCTTGCAGACGACTTCTCCCGCGTCTCGAGATAGTAGACGGGCCCGAGCCTTAGCAACGCGGGCAGGAAGTAGCGCCAAGTGAACGGAGTAGATGCCCATCCTGGTACGAAAACGATGGGCAGGCCATCTTCAACCGAGAGCGCAGAAAGCCTCAGCACTCGCAGGCTGCAGTTGGGGCGTGAGAACCAGTCCACTTCGCAAGTGATGTCAGCCTGTACACGACGCATCGCCTCGAGGGCAGCTGTGTCTGCCCAGCTAAGATCATGGCTCATCCTGCGCCGACCCCTCTGATCCGCCATGTGAGTTGTGCGAGGTTCCATTTCGTTCAGCCGTACTAACGACGCGCATCTGGTCTTCGGCCCGGCGGCGATGACGCCTCCAGCGGATGGCGAAGTACACGGACCAAACGACGAGCAGCAGGACGAAAATGATCTGCAGACGAGCCGCCCAAGACTGAGCACTAGACAAGTCCCCGGTAATGCGACCAACCGCGTACCCGAGTCCGCCCACCGAACCCACAAAAATCGCAGTTGCAATGAGGTTCAGTGGGAACCACCTATAGAAAGGGATTCGAAGCGCTCCCACGACAACGGGGGTTGCGGTTCTCGTCGGCATGGCGAATTGAAAAAAAACTAGGAGTCGCCAGCGCAACTGTCGATTATGGTACGGATTTGCAATTCGCTGGATCCAGCGAAAGCGAACCAAACCATATTTACCCAAAAGGTATCCAATATTGTCGCCCGCCAGCACTCCCAGCCCAGCGGCAGAGAACACCGCCAGGGCATCGAGCTCACCAATGCCAGCGAGATAGCCGGAAGTAACCAATATCCCTATTCCGGGAAAAACCAAACCAACAACCACGGTGCTTTCCAACGACAAACCAAAGAAAATAGCAAGGTAACCGTAATGTGGACTAGTCATCTCTTACAGATTTTACATCAAAAGGCTCGACGAATGGCTCGAAGCCTCTTTTGCAACAAGGGTCAAACGCCACGGATTCTCATCGATCAACGTTCGATGAATTGACGACAACGCGAATCGGATCAGATCATCGTCTGCCAGGTAGGTCGTCAGGGCCGAGAGCGCACGCTCAGCATGGCTCTCATCGATTACCAAGTGGTCGGAAAAATAGCGCAGGTCCTCGCTGGCTACCTCGAGTTCGTTTTGTAGGCGCACTACAGTTGCCCCCAGCGGATCTGCGATCGTCGCTATGGCAGACTCCCACGCGTATGAAATGGCCAACTCACGCACTACAGCAGTTGTCGAAGGTGGCTCCGTCAGCAGATAACGGAAATTCGGCCAGTATCCCTCGTACTCTCGCTCAAGAGTCTGATCATCGATGCCTATCGCATTGCAAAATCGCTTGAAGACTGTCGCATGATTACGTTCAATCACAAACCGACCCTGTTCCTCGCCATAGATCGTCCAGAAGAATTCCTTAGCTCGTATAGCATTCGAGGGACACAGGCGCATACGCGACGGCAATTTAAGGTCAATGAAGGTACGCACCTCTGCGTGGTGCCGCGTTGCGATTTGGCGGAGCTCTTGGGTTGAGTAGTTCCTAGTCGCGAATTCCCCAACTACTGGCGCCTCCAGCAAGCACATCCGCGTGTACCTCTGGATTTGTCGCCCGACGTCCATGTGCTTCCCCTCCGTTCGGGCAGTGCAGACGTGTTCGGCACTCGATCTCACGCCCAGTTCTAAAAGCGGTTCGGCCCTTGCAGCGCTGCGCACGCTACGCGTGAGCCTTACGCGGCAGTGCAAATTCGCGCGAATCTGGGCCGCGGTACACCCCTGCCATGTCAACTTCGGGCAAGCGAATCGAACCTGCTCAAGTGACGTCGTGCAAGGGAGGTTCTTCCTGTCCGTAAACTCCTGGCTTGACTACAGATCCTCACTGCGCTCGAAACCAACACAACCTACCGAGAGCGATTCGCCAACCAGTGTGATGACTCCCTGCCGCCGAATTGACGCAGCTCCATGGTTGGGGCTGCCTCTGGGACGCACGTGTCCATACACCACCGGCCGATCTGCGGCTGGGCTGCCTAAGTAAGAGGTCAGACAGGTGACTGACCCGGTCAACCCTGACTTGAACAGGCTTCGGCGTCGCCTGCAGGAATCCAAGGCCACTTCAGCAGAAGGACAGGACTTACTGGATGACCCGGATGGTGCAGCGCTGATCCAAAAGGCGCGGGACATGTTGGACCAAGCCCTCGCCGAAGGTGATCGCGAGATTGCGCTCAGAGTTGCCAGAATCCTGGAGGGCCTGCTGAATCACGAGGGCGAAGTGCGCCGCACACAACATGAGTCGGACCGAGCGCTGCGGCAAGCCATCAACGTGATCCTGGATGCGTTGGGCAACCCGCCGGAGTCATCGGAACGATGAGAGTTTGGCTCCCAAATACTTCGAGGCGCTGCCCGCCACTTAGCCCCGACATGGTCCGGCGGCCACGTGCAACACCAAAGTACGTGTCTGCAACTTGCGAATGTCCGCCACCGCAACTCCCGGGCATCCTGCACGAGCACTTCCGCGCCGGTACCGGTTCGTGCGAAAACTTGGCGAACCCGGCCGATCTGAGCGGCGCATCTTCAAAATTGCGCGGACGCCCGTACCTACTCATGCGGTGGCGAACGACCCGACTATGTGGTCGATAGCCGGTCCCCAGGTTCGCTCACCACTCTGTCCGTACGAACAGATCATCACGACGTTGGCAGTCGGTGTCACCAGGCCGCGCTCGTAATAGAACCTGCCGGCACTCAGCGTCGACGAGCACGTATAGCTCTGCGCGGAGAGCCTGGCGAGCTTCGGCTTTTCACCTTTGAGTGAGGGTAGGCGCCGACAAGCTGCCATCCGCCTCGCGACAAACGATTCGTTGCCGCTTGCTTGCTGCCCCAGCACCTCTATGACTACCGAGCGGTCGGGACTAATCCATGAGAGATCCGCAGGTGCCCTCTGGACCTTCTTGAACTGGGCCGGCATTTCGAGCCGGTATCCCAGATCATTGCTTACGTAGCTTTGATAGCTCGCAATCGCTGAAGGCGAAGCACTGTTGGAAGTGCTAGGGGGCTGCTCACGCTTGTTGCCACTGTCACTACAGCCCACTAGGAATGCGGTGGACAGCAAGCAAATCATCAACGCCAACGGCCTGCTGAGATCCGCTGTAATTTTGTTGGTGTCCACGACTGCTCCTGCTAAAATGTAAGTATATGGTTTCACTGGCACTCGCCCTCTTTGGTGCACAATTCATTTCCGCGCTCGCGATGCTAATGATTGGGATCGCATTCGGGCGACAGCTAACGCCCGCCTCATCAGAGGTTAGAAAGCTCAAGCCGACTCGGCTCTCCCGCTCATTTTGGACTTTGCGAATGCTGGCCCTCGGAGTTGCTTTCATCGTTGCCTTCATCATCAGCCTGCTGGCGATCGTTGAGTTCTACTCACTAGCCCCGGTCACGTCGGCCGACTAGTCGCTCCCTTCATCCCAGTTGCAACCCGTCGTGACATAGAACAACCTCCGGTCCAAGCTATCTTTCGGGATCACCGAGGCGGGTCGCCACGTCTCCAGGTCATACGTGCCGGCAAACGTTGCGTTATTGAACGGAAGCCAGATCCCACGTTGGTCGTAGAAGTGGCAGTACAGCTGGTAGTAGACGCTCGTCGACTGACTGCTCGTTAGTGACAGCGGCAGGTCGGCTACACAGGGCCGAACGATGTCCCACATGTCATTCGTGGCGTCAGTGACCTTCCCGATTGTGGCGTACCAAGACACCCCGCCCTTGTCACCCGGCTTGATCGTGATCTTGTAGCCATCGTGCTCTGGGTCTGGCCTAGCCGAAAGTTGTTCGACGATGTGCCCAGACGGATCACCCGCACAACGGCGCGATCCAAACGAGCGTGGTGGAGCGGGTGCGCTCGTTTGCCCCGTCGGCGGCGTGCCTCCGCCGCCAGTTTGGGAGGAGCTGCCCGACGAGGACGAACCTGAGCCGGTGGACTGACCACCTCCTCCTCCTGAGCTACGAGGCCCCCAGGAGACGTGGTTCGACTCGACGCCGTTTGCGATCACCCAATGGCCCGGCCCATCGTTCGAATAGCAGTACGACTGCGTGAACGCATGACCTGAACCATCAGTGTTGAGCGTGAACTGATAGAAGGCAGCACTCGCGCTGTCGTAGCAGCTAATTCCAATTCCTGCGTTAGACGCAAAGTTGTTCAGCGTGATGGCGTAGCGATAACCCTCGGGTGCCGTTGGTCCCTGGGCCAGCGTCACCGATGGCGACGGGGGTGGTGGAGGGGGCGGAGTCGAGCCACAGTCGGGCACGCTGAAGTCCGTGTTGTGCGTGTACGGACCGTCCCACGGGTCACCGTTCATGAAGGTGTTCGCTGGCGAGTAATAGGCGTCGTTCCAGGGACTGCTCGCGATGCGATACCAATAACCGTCAGGATTGACGCTTTGGATGTAGGGGTCATACACCTTGCACGACACCTGCACCCACGCCGCTGGATCGATGCGCGGCCCCATCCCAGATGCGTTGTGGTAATTCTGGAACGTATTCACACCGTGGTGGCCTTCTTGTTCTGACCAGGTCTGCTCCGCCTGGGCAGGCATCGTCGCGGTCAGCACAAGACCAGCGCCCAGTACGGCGGCAGCCCCGAGACAGATGACCCGAGCCTTGAGCGATGACTGATTCATGGCGGGATTCCCATCGATGCTGCGTGCTGTGACTGATGTCATGATTGCGCCCCCGAAACCACGCGTTCAAGGTCAGAAAGGACTAGTCAGACACGCGTTGGGTCGTTACAACCCGCCGCGACGCCCTATGTCCTCATGTCGCCAAACAGCCTGGCGATGCGTCGAACCATGGTCGAGCCGCCAGCCGTTCAAAATCACCGGGGTGACGTTGGGCAGGCTCGGCAAGCGTTGCCGTGCCCGGGCGATAGCCAAGATCGGGTCAACACGAAGGCGGACGTCAACGACGCGCACTCCGGACTGGATTACGTCTTCTATGACCGCCGTAGCAGGGGCGCTGAGTAGTACCAGTTCGTGGATGCCCGCGCCGGCGACGAGCCCCAAGGCTGCGACTTCAGCACCGTAGCTGTGGGCGAAGACTGTTTGGAGTCCATGCGGCGCAACTTCGTAGGCCCAATCACGGAAGTCTTGTGTGGCTTGCCGCCGCTGGCTCGCGCTGTAGGCCCCACTCCAACTGAACTTCGCGCCACGGCTGTACAGATCCGGCCTGTAGTTCTGGAGCACGAACCTGTGAAAGTCACAGCCGGACCTCCACCAATCTCCCTTCCATCCCCAGGTGCCGTGAATCATGGTCGAAACGACAAGCGCCCCTGGCAGGGTTTGCGGCGGCTCAGCCGGTTCACCGGGGCCGCCCGTCTCGTCCGACGAGGGCGGCACAAAGGCTGCAAATGCCAGGGACTGCACCGTGCTGTCGAACGATCGCAGTGCTCGGTTCAGCCGCCACCTGCTCAAGAACGCAACGATGTACTGGTCGAGGTAGCTGTCCTCTCCGATGCGACGAATCAGCGCGTCGTAGACCTCGGCCCATTGCGCGGGATCCCAGCGCACTTGATACGGGTAAGCGCCGCAGTACCCGAGACCATTACGTCGTTTCTGCGGGTCCCGAACGAGGATCAGTGCAAGACCTCCGCGCTGATCTCGAAGAACACGGGGCAGACATGGTCGACGTTGGGCTGCGACCCGCCTATCAGCAGATCCTCACCGCACTCAAGGCGAACGCGACGTACCAGGAGCGCTTCGCCAGCCGGCGGGAGACTACCTAGAGCTTCCTTGGTGTGCAGGTTTCAGTCCTCGATCGGGAATAATGTCTCGAAAACGAACAGAGCAATGGCGGATCGTCCTTCCAGCTATCTCTAAGGAGATGAGCATGGCATCTCAGTGGGCCGACTACCTGATCTCGGCCGTCCGATACAACGCGGCAGAGACCCATATTGACAAAGTTCGGGCGCACCCCGACAAGGGAGAATCCGTGGGCAGCGGCACTGAAACGTCAAGAACCCGCATCGTCAGCCTCTTGGAAGCTGGCACAACCTTCGCGACGATCGTCTGGAACTCGGCGACCAAGAGCTGGAACTACGGCGCTGAGGTCGCGATCATCGCCGTTGCCGGCGAGAAGTACATACGAACCGATCCAGACAATACTAAGAGTGACAACCTCGGCCAGCTACCTAGATTCTGAGATGCTCACTGTGCGCGGCGTACGTAGTGGCGAGTTCCAGGCCGTGCCGCTAAGGCCTCGGCCAAGCTTCGGCTGGACACTGTGGCGAGACGTCGAAGTCCACGCCTGGGCCCGGGCCGGCCGACGTGCACGGCTCAACACGACCGCTCAGCCCCCTGTGGACAGAACCACCACTAACCCGAGCGCCTTACTCACCGACGCTCCAGAACGCCAGTAGGACCCTCTCCAGCGTGCCGATGCAGCTCCGGCTCGTCAGGAAAGAAGTGGGCCGTCATGGTAGACGCCGTCGGTATCGCGCGGCAGCACCGGCGACACACATGGGTCCACAAGATGTTCTTTTAGGCGGAGGGCGGTACCCGCTAGCTCTTGAGCGTCATCAATTCGGATGCCAGCGGCGACGCTGCAGGCGCTGATAGGGCAAGCAACCAGATCTGTCCATGAGCGTCGGCCACGATCGACTGAATATTTGGGTTCCAGTGAAGCGCGTCGCCACTTAAATGCCCACCGCGCGAAATTGGACCTTGCACTTTGTGTGGCTCGGTGAGCGGCACCTTGTACTGCCGGGTGTCACCACCCTTAAGCAGCGCTCGATTCAACAAGATGCCGTCGGTACTGTCAGACCAGAACCAGACGTCATCGCCAATCACGGTCAGTCCGGAGTTGCCCGGCACGCTAGCTGTCCCCACCACAGGTTGTGACGCAAGCTTGCCAGACTCGTAGACCGAAACGGTTCCCTTGTCCAGGCCAACCACTCCGCCCGACTCGGTCAGAGCTAAGTGCAACGCCTTACCGAATACCGTGCCCGCGTCATCCGTGCTGGTCAGTCGAGCCACTGAGGACGAGTCCTCACCAGGCACGTCCTCGCCAGTCACGTTGACCGTACCGTCAGGTTCGATCACCAAGTCGCTCAAGCTATGCGGCACGACGCCGAGTGATTTCGAGTTCGACCATTCCTGAGCCGCCGGCGAGAAAATCATTGCGGTCCTGACACCGATCTCCGCGACCCACACGTCGCCAGAAGGGGCGATTGCCAGGCTGATCGCGTCTGTTGCTATTTCGGGTTCCTGCGTTTTCTCAATGGCTGTCTTAGCGGGGTCAGGTATCGCCCAGCTGTCAATGTCGTTCCCGCTGATGTGTCGAAGCGCGTGGCCCCAGGCCACCCAGATTGAGCCATCCTCCCCGTGTGCAATGGCTGGGCGGACGTAACCTTTTGCATCACCGAGCACTGTCTCTGTGAGCTTGGACGTCGCAATCTCAAAGCGGTAGAGCGAAACCGTTTCGGGCTTCGCAGTCACCTGCCGCGCAACGATTAACAGGGAATCGGTCCCCTCGTCGTACACAGCGGCCTTGGGTCCGACGGGCACGGACACTTCAGCGGTTTTCCATCCAACGTCGTTAGTTGAGGCACGCTTATCAACCGCCGTATATGACTGGGTGCCGCAACCAGCGACCAGAACGGTCAGCAACATCACCGCACAGGTGCCACGCTTCATCTGGAAACAGCCCCCTGCCGCCTGCTAATCAAAGGCTTTGACGTAATACCATGCGTTGAAGGCAGACAGATAGTAGGTCGGTGAGGTGGTCCGTTCATCGTATCGAACGGTGTAATTGACGCTGAGCGATGAATCCCACGGTTCGTAGCCACCTGAGCCCTTGATTCGCAAGGCCGCGTTGACGTTGGGATTCGAGTTGCCGTAGTAGGTGAGCGGCATCTCGACCGCGCTGCTGGACCCACAACCAGAGTCCTGCTCGTGACAGTTTACGACCTCGCTAGCCGCGGCAGAGAAGCCCGATGACGGCATACCGCAGGCATTCCCAAGATAGGTGCCGTTGTCGTAATAAACATTCCAACAACCAGCAGCATTGTAGACGACGTTGTACACGGACGCGTAGTTGTAGGCCAGCCCACGGAAGTCCAACACTGATATCGAATACGTCGGTGGCGTCGGTGTAACTACTTCCAGATAGTTGCCGAGCCCACTAGCCCGCCTAGCGCAACTCATCGAGCAATCACCGACACTGCCGCCATACCAGCCGATCTGAACCCAGCCGCCCGGGCTATTAAATGAGCTCTCTATGAAACCCAGGCTGTGGTCATAGAAGGTCGTCGCCATGGCGGGGAAGTGTGCCGGGGCGATAATCGTGCCGTTCGTACCAGCCCAGCCGAAGTACGGGTCTTCGAAACAACCGTCAGGCCGATTATTAAACTCCGAGACGGTCCCGGTCGTCTCGATCGAGTAGTGATATCCCAAAAATTCGGTGTCGCAGTCGACGGCCAATGCGGATGGCGTCGAGGCGGCCAATAGACCAGTGGCTACCAATACAGTGGCGCCGAGAGAACACCAAATGCGTCTGACTGCCAACCGGGGACGATTGCGCATAAGCGCAACCTATCCCTGCACTGAAGCCGGGTCCATAGTTCCCGCGGGTTACTTCCGCGCAGCAGTCACGTGCGTCCCTGTCCACGCACCGCGCCTCGGAACCGGTCCGATGCGGTTGCACGTCGCGACTTCACAGCGCCTTGGCAAGCGCCGGCATTTACTTCGACCTTCGAGACTCGACCACTGGGAGGACCCGGCTATCTGGATGCCGCCTAGCCCCGGGTGGCCGATGCCATCCAATCCGGCAGTTCCCGGGCCAAACGCGCCAGCCACCGGTAGTGCGCGTGCCGCTCAACCACCCGCTGGATGACGGCCTGCTGCAGGCCTAGCTGTTGAAGCAGACAGAGGGTTGTGACCGCCGCCGTTGTCTCAGCCAACGCCAGGACGCCCTCGGCTGGAAACTCGCGGGTGTCCTGCTCAGGGTCATGATGCGCGAATCGGTTCCGCGTGTCCTTAACCGCCTTTGCCCAGAGTGGCACATCAGGTAGAAACCGCTCCACCTCCTCTTCGCCCACCCTTTCGACCAGATCCACTAGTCGCTCTTTGAGCGTCGGCTGGTTGTGCCGCAACATGTCGCCAATCCTCGAACGATGTTCTTTGGGGGTTACTTCCAACAGACGTTCCCGTAGCTCAGCAAACTCCTCCGACGGAATTGGTGGCGGCGGATCGAGCCGGCGATGCAGCGCCTCCGCAGCCGTCACAGCAATCGAGAACTTGGTCTGCACATAGCCCGGATCGAGATATCGCAGGCCAAACAAGAGCTGGCACACCGGAGCGAATTTGTTGTGCAACGCGACCCAGCGAGGCAGCAGCTCCTCAAACGACACATCGTTCAGCGTGAAGAGCATCTGATGCTCATGCAGGGCCTGGGCGCCAGGGTCCGGCTGGACCAACGGTTTCATCAGCAATTCCACGTCGGGTATGCGACTAGCCTGCTCGTCGAGATGCTCCTCGCCTACAGGTGTATCGGGCTCGACAAGGAACACTGTCGGTCGAAGGCGCAGATGGGTGATAGTCGTTGCCCGACCGGTGGCTAGCGTCAATAGATCCTGAAGGGGCTTGTGAAACTGCAGCCACTCCTCGATTGAGCGAGGTTCCCCAGCTCGCAATGTTAACTCTGCACGCTCTCGAATCTCCATGCTGCTGCTTTCACGCGTCATCGCCCCAAAACCAGTTCGGTGCCAAAACGTGATCCCGACTTGGCAGTCGGATAGCTCGGCAGTCAGTGGTTCCAGAGATGTGGCGCTCAGGGTGTGGTCGGTGATTCTCTCCGCCTGCTGGGTGATCTTGGTGCCCAGTCCGGACTGCCCCGTCCAAGCCAGCAGGTTTTCCATCCCAATGTTGATGCCGTCGAAGCCAGCCTCCTCCGGAGACTCAACATGGATACCAATCAGCACTGCATGCGCATACACCTCTTGTCGAACCGCAACGTCGTGAAGGCCAAAGTCACGCGGCGTCGCGCCCCGCAAGCAGCCCAGCAGACTGACTGCTTTCCCGTGTGCGATTCCGTGGACAAGTGGCCACGCAATGGGTCCGCGGGAGTCGCTGAAGGTGACAACGCCGTCGCGCGCACGTGGCGGATCCAGTTCACCGATGAGCCACAGTGCGGCTCCTTCATGCAATGTGAAACGCAGAGTTCCGGGGACGCGTCGGGCGGGCTTGTCCGGAAGCCACCACCAGCCCGAGAGTTCAACGTCGCGCATACTGCATGGTCCCACTCCCATGAGCAGCGGGTTGTCCATCACGCGACCAACGTTGGCGGACAGCGCAGCACGACTGGCGTTCAGTTGCTCCAGTTGCGAAGCCGTCTCAGGGCTTCCGCAGAAAACTCGGTTTCACCGTGTTGCAACAAAGCTGCACCGTAAGTGTCCTCGTACTCTGCAAGCAGACGCCGCGCTCCGAAGTTCAGCTGCTGTTGTCGCCCGTCGCTGGGAACGCATGTAGGTGCTGAAGTTCGCTCGGTTCATTGCCAGCGTCACTACAGAGTTGACATTCGCGGCCTACGACCAGCCTGACATTGACATCCCACACTTGAGGGAGTCCTTCGCCCTCTTCAACAACGACGACTCGTACCTCCGCTCGCGCGCAACGTAGTCAACGTACTCGCCCTAGCGCCACCGGCCGCTTCGCTCAATCGCCATAGATTTGACCACCGGAGAAGCCGCAAAGGACAGTCGTCTGGCCGTTGCTGCTGACTCGATGTTGATGAGGGCAGTCAAGTTTTCCGTTCGCTAACAGACGGACTTCCAGGACGCTGGTAGGAGCGCTTCGCGGCAGATACGGCTCGCCGTCATCAAACGTGGCGTAGGCCCGTAGGTAGAGGACGCTGGGGGCCCGCATTTGAATAGCCGCGTTGAGGTAGCTCGTCGAGATGTCATTCGACTTCAGGGTGATGGCGTGCGTGAAGTCGGTCCAGGGCCCGTTGGGCCGATACGACTGCTGCAGGCCGACGAAGGTCTTGCGGGGATCGTTTGCGCGCACCAAAACTGCCACCAGGCAGTAGAGACCAGGAGTATTCCCACCGGAGACACTGCTGCACTGGTTGGAGGAGTCTCCGGGCAGGATCACCGGACCGGCACGTAACGGCAAGCCCCGTGGGAGCACACTCGGCAAAGGCTCAGGATGTTGCAAGGCGGCAGCAAGCGAAGGCTTGTGGCGGTGCGGGTACAAGCCCGTCTCGTACAAGCCGAGGCCTAGCGCCAGCACGCCAGCAATCGCGGCAATCCATGTCGCTGGACCTTCTCGAATCCACGATCGGGTTGGTACATCTCCCGACGACTTGGGAGCGTCCGAGCTCACGGCTGAGGAATCTTTGGTGTCATCACGCATGCGGGCAAGCTCAGGCTTGATGGCGTTGCCGGGCTGTTTGCACCGTGTTCGGTGGTGGCCCACACACGAAAGCAATACTGCTCACCCGGAGCGAGCCCATCGAAGTAGGCAAACGAATTGTCCCCGAGATCCCGGAGCCACTCACCACATTGCCCGGATCCGGGAACCGTCTGGTCACCAGACACTGCGTAGTCGTTGCCATCAGGGGCGGGCGTGCCGTAGCGCCCATAGACGATCGCAATTTCGGCAGTCGCACGCGGATCCAGCTCAAGCCACGACAGTCTGATTCGGAAGCGCCCCTTACTCGCCGGATCTTTAAACACCGCGGCGTTGACATCTCTCGGTACCGCGACCTGTGAACTCTGGTGCTGTGGCGGCGCGGTGGCGTTAGGCCCGAGATCGGACGGGATCGCACAAGAACTGTCATCTGAACTGGAGCCGCCGTTACCGGAGTAGCGGAGGTATAGCGAGACACTCGTCAAGACGAGGAGACCAATCGCGGCAAGCGCACCCAGCCATGCCGCTGGTCCCTCGCGAAGTCGACGACGGCTCTCCACGTCTGGAATCCTAGGAACGGCTGTGGGCCTGTCCAGCCAGCCGTTCTGCTTGCGATCGGTCCCACTCGGCTGCTGTTCATGGTCAACCAAACGTAGTAAGCGGAGCAGCGAGAGGAGCCAAACCAATGGCGAACAAGGACTCAGTCGAACTGACGATCCGGGTATCGCAAGAGAGTTTAAGTTGGGCCGTGCTCCACATCAACGAATTCATCGCACAACAGCCCGTCAACACGGAGCCTCTTGCCCACGAGTTCGTTTCGGCGCTCACCAACCCGTTGAGCGAGAGCCAGCGAAGTCACGCACCTAAGGAGGCCGAGCACGACTTTGACATGACATGAGGTCGACGTCGGTCTGATCCTGATGGAGCAATCACGAACGTCGCGCAGCCGCTGACGCGCCAGTCGTTCAGCCGGACGAACCGTCAATCGCTAGGCTTCACCCTCAGTAGTGGGCGGGGCAAAGCCTGCAGCTATG
>JAWWOW010000010.1:0-4809 GCA_033851265.1 Frankiales bacterium | reverse complement strand
GCTCGCCTCGATCAAGGAGTTGATCAGGTCGGGCACAGGCGGCTATTTCCCGCGTCGCCTGGTCAAGCGAGATGTCGAGCACGCCGCCCTCAAGGCAGCGGTGTTCAGCAACCTCGCCTACTGCTGGTGGTTCCACAACAGCATTCGCGCCTTTTGGGCCCAGGGAAGGGAAATGGCCGTGGCTCGGCACTGTCCGGCCGAGGGACCGCAACGCGCCCACGCTTATGCCACCCACGCTGTGCTTTGTGGGGCACTAATCGGACGAGCGCGGCGGGCCGCCCGCTACGCCGAGCGAGCGGTCTCGATTTGCACCCAGGGGGGTGACGAGTGGGGTAAGGCACACGCCACGCACCTCTACGGGGTAGCACTTGTCGCCTCCGGCGAGTACCGACGTGCGATCACGTTGCTAACCGCGGCGGCGGAGGGGTTCGACCGGACAGCAGACCGCTGGGAAGCACATACATCACGGTGGCATCGCGCGCTCGCGTTGTACCGGCTGGGAGAGCGAGAGGACGCCGCGCGAGAGGCCGGGGAGATCCACAGGCTGGCCAAAGCCATCGGCGATCGGCAGGCGACCGCTAGCGCTATCTGCATCCGAGCACTCGCCTGCGACGGTGAGGGTGTTGACGAGAACGAGGGCGCGGATCTGCACGGTGGGTTCGATGTGCAGTCGGCCCTCACCTATCTGCTCGGACGGGCCATCGCGCTTCTCGGAGCCAGTCGTCTCGAGGACGCCGACGACGTCCTGGGCGACGCCGCCACGGAGATTCGCCGCCGCCGGCTGCTCAACTCCTATGTGACGCCGATCCTGTCCTGGCGCGCCACCGTCGCGCGGTGGCAGGCCGAGGTCTCGGCCCCTGGAAGTGTCGCGGCCCGCCGGTGGGCAGTCCGGGCTGCGGTGCGCACGACCATCGCCGCCGCTGCCAGCGGCATCTACCAGGCCGAACGCGAGCATGTCAGACACGAGGTGAAGCAATGGCCGTCGATGGTCAGGCACGCGTTACTTCGGAGGTCGACCCCGTGACGCAGCAGCCCTCAGCAGATACGCTCGCCGGTGCGCCCGCCCCGGCCGGACCGAAAGTGCATCCTGCGGTGACGCCAAGAGCAGCGCGAGCACTGCCGGAGATGGGTGGGGACAACCCCGATACGCAGACCGCGATCTCCGTCGTTGTGTCGTTGCTGGTGGCCGCTGTCCCGGTGGACGACGCCGCGTTCATCGAAACGGGCGCCACGCCAAACAGTCCGGTACGTATCGTCGCAGGATCAATGGCCGACGGCGATCTGGAATGGCTTCATGCGAAGGGCCATCTGAGCGCACGAACGGACGCCACCTGCATCCGGTTCCAGACCCGGCCGCCCCGCTGGGCCAGCTTTCTCGCTTTACCCGTGCCCGGACGCCTCGACTCGGTACTGGTCGCCCGGCGGGAGCGCGGCCGTCCCTGGTCCAGCGAGAACCGAAGGGTGGCGATGCTGACGCGGGAGTGTCTTCGCCGGGTACTGGCAGCGGAGAACGTGGCCGATACGATGGCGACCTCGCTCATGGTGAGCGAAGAGTTGTTTCGGACACGGCTGGCCGCCGAGCTGCACGACGATGTCGGCCAGCGCCTCTCGGCTCTCCTGATAGAAGCTCGGCGGCTACAGAACAGCCTGGATCGCTTGAACATCAAGCCACCAGGAGATGCGGTGACCTGGATCTATGAGCAGTTGCGCGAGTGCAACGAAGTCGTCCGCGATCTTGTGTATGAGACATCCGTGCCAGCCCTGACCGAACTAGGACTCCCGGCTGCCCTTCGGGATCTCGTGGAGCGTCGCCAGGCACGCACCTCATTGACCATCAGCTACGCGTGCGACATTGCCGACAGCGATCGTGATCTGTCCTACGAAGATCTGCCCCATCCTGTTCAAGTTGCGTGTCTGCGAATTGTTCAGGAAGCAGTGACGAACGTGACCAAGCACGCCAGCGCCATGCATTGTGCCATCACCTTGACACTTAGCGATTTGACTTTGTCGGTGACTGTCGAGGACGACGGGGTGGGACTGCCTGCCATGAACACATCTGGCGGATTCGGTATGACCGGTATGCGAGAGCGGGCAGCAGTACTGGGCGGCCATGTGGCCGTACGCAGCGATCCTGGCGAGGGAACCGTCGTCAGTGCCACCCTGCCGATCTACCCCGGCAGTCAGATCAAGGCAGTTCAAAGCGCGTGAAGACGCACTCTCCTGACGAAGGCAATAAATGGAAAATCTACGAGTACTACTGTGCGACGACCATCGAATGTTCCGTGAAGGGGCCAGGCGGATCCTCGACGACGAGGCCGACATCCGGGTTGTCGGAGATGTGTCGTCCATAGACGAGGCCGTGAGCCTCGCCGTCGAGCTGGCGCCGACCGTCATCATCCTCGATATTTCGTTGCACGGTGGGGCCAGCGGGTTGGATGGAATCGAGATACTTCAAGAAAAGTGCCCCACAGCTAAAATCCTGATGGCGTCAATGCATCAGGAGAGCTCCTTCGTCAGGGCAGCTTTCGAGCGCGGGGCGTCTGGGTACGTAACCAAGGACGCGGCGGCCGACGACCTCGCCGCGGCAGTGCGGGTCGTTTCCCTGGGCGGACAGTATGTACCGCAGTTCGTTTCAGAACAGAAAGCAGCGTCCACCCACTTGACCGTACGTGAACGTGACGTCTTGGAGCTCCTGGCCGCTGGACACACGAATGCGGAAATCTCCAAGGTCCTACACCTCTCGATCCGGACGGTCGAGACATATCGCTCCCAGCTCGGCCGCAAGCTCAGCGTCGGCAGCCGAGCAGATCTGATTCGCGTGGCCAAAGTGCAGGGCCTTCTCTAGTCGTCCGCCACAATAACTCCATTCTTCCGCCGCCCGATCACGCGACCAGATTTATCCACCGGAGTTCCGGCGGAAGGTGGTGGACCTGGTTGCGGCCGATTTGGCGGCTCGGGGTCGGCTGCGCGTTGTGCCCGTCGTCCGGCCGCGTGCAGGGCGTCCAGGGCGACGCGAGTCTGCTCGAGCAGCACGGTCCCGGCCGGGGTCAGTACGACGCTGCGAGTGGTTCGCTCGAGCAGCGTGACGCCAGCTCGGCCTGCAGCTTGCGGATCGTGCGCGACAGCGGCGGCGAGGCGATTCCCAACCGCTGGGCCGCGCGGGCGAAGTTGGGCTCCTCGGCGACAGCGACGAGGTAGCGCAGCGGTCGGGACTCCTCGACGCCACCTTTCCACGGTATGACCGTCAGGGTCACAGCTATGAGCGATCCGGTCCTTCAGTTCCGTTGTGCCTCAGCGCATCGTCGGGGTCGCGCCCGACACCTGGGCAGATCCACCCGAGCGGACGAAGGACAGAACCAGTGAGAGCCATGGTGGTCGAACGCTTCGGCCACGAACCGACGATCATGACTCTGCCGACGCCCGTGCCGGCCACGGCGAAGTCCGCGTCATGACGGGAGCCGCGCCGATCAATCCGCTGGACTGGATCGCAGCCGCCGGGGCGATGCGCAGATGCCGGCGCTCACGGCTTCCCGCCCGTGGCGGGCTGGAGGTCGCGGGAACGATCACCGCGCTGCGCGACGGCGTTGGGGCGTTCTCGATGGGTGGCCAGGCGTTCGGCCCGCAGGATGCCGCCTCGGCGGGACGGTCAAGAAGGTGAGGAGATTCAGAACGTCTTCTTCGTGTCAGGAATTACTGGGCAGGTCGGGGGAGCAGCCGCGCGGCAGCTGCCGGAAGAAGGCCGTACGGTGCGCACCCTGGCCCGCGATCCGCGCAAGGCCGCCGGATGGTCGCAGAAGGGCGTTGACGTTCGGCGAGGAGACTTCACCGACGCCGGCGACGACGTCACCGGGGCCTTGCAAGGAGTCGAAGGCGCCTGAGCAGGTCCTCGTCCGGCCCGTCCGGGCGCGGCCGATCCCCCGCGACCAGTGGGCGGCCCGGCACAAGCTTGATCGTCCGAAGGCATACAAGATCGGACGACACCTAGGCCGCTCGGTCGTGGCGGGTCATGGTGCAGCGACGTAGACGGACCCGAAGGTCCCACCGCCGATCTTGTCATCAAGATCGACATTCCACGTGCGACGGTCGATGGTGAGGTCCATGTACGTGTTCACCGCCTCTCACTCGCAGCGCCACGGCCGGTTCGGCACCAGATCGACACCGGGCGATGTAGTCAAGCAGCTGACCTGCACAAACAGCGTCAACTACACGTTGAAGCGGAACGTCGATCGACGATTTTCGTTGTTGACCGTTGATGGGCAACACTGCGCAGTAGTGGCCCTGAGCTGCGACGCAACGGTTCCGACGGTTGCCGAGACTTGTCGTCGTCTGCCAGTGCTGATCGGTGTCACCCGGAATGGAACCGGACCAACGAAGATCAACTTTGCCGATTCGACTCGAGAGCCGGCGGTGACTCCGCGTGACATAACCGAGGGTGATTGATGCGCATATCCATTCAACGATGGGCCGCCGACTCGTCGTGCGAACCTCGCCGAGCATCGACTGCGTAGCTCACAGGCCGGACTGATTGATGGAGGTCTCGACGGGCGGGCTCCCAGGTTTGACAATGCGAGGATGGGACCAGATCGAGGGTTTCTTAAGACCTGGTCTCAAAACTCGGCGTGTCGCTAGGTGGACCAACGGCCCGCCCCTGGCTCCGCACCGCCCGCCTGTGGACCCGGCCCGACGGACCGCGAGGTCTGTCAGAGAGACTGGGGGCCAGTGCCCGCCCTCTCGACCTGGAGCCTTTGATGCCGCAGGGGACCGTCCGTTGGTTCGACGCCGAACGGGGTTTCGGCTTCCTCGCGCCCG
>JAWWOW010000002.1:0-4744 GCA_033851265.1 Frankiales bacterium | reverse complement strand
TGGCGATTCGCGTCTCGGCCGGCAGGCGCTGGTCCTCCTTGCCTCTGCCGCCCGCCAGGTTGTCCCGTCGGATACGTTCAGCGTCCTGACCCCCAAGGGACAGCACCTCTATTTCGAGGCCCCGCCGGGCGTCGAGCTTCGCAACACTGCCGGGCGGCTGGCTGCGAAGGTCGACAGCAGGGCGCGGGGCGGGTACGTCGTCGGGGCGGGATCTGTTGTCGACGGTCAGATCTATCGCGTCATCTGCGACCTGCCGCCCCAGCCGTTGCCGGTGTGGCTCGTCGGGCTTCTCGTCCCAAACGGTGCGCACGGCCGCGAATCAACCCGCAGGAGCCTCGGACGAGCGCCGATAGCGGACAACTACGTCGCCGCCGCGGTCCGGAACGAGGAGGCGAACGTCGAGAACGCGCCGGTCGGACGACGTAACCACACGCTCTTCGTCGCAGCAGCGAGGCTCGCCCGGTTCGTGACCTCAGGCGCGCTGAGTGAAGCCGACGTCCGGCGAGTGTTGACGCTCGCCGCCGAGCGTCACCTCGGCGTGCAGTCGTTCGAGGACGCCGAGGTGATCAGGACGATCGACTCCGGTCTTCCGCGCGGCCAGGCGATGTAGACGCACGAGTGGCCGGAACTTGAGGGTGCGTCAGTTGTCCCCAGAAATGCTCGCTTCACCGAGCTGTCCACAGATCGCCTGAAGGCATTGCGGGGTGGCCGGATGTGATCTGATCCTGTGCGACATGGTCGTCAGTCGAATCGCCGCCACAGTGATGGCGGCCGTTGCGCTAACTGCGTGCGCCGGCCCCAACGAGCAGGACCTTCACCAGGCACTCAAGTCCGCTGGTTGTGCGATGCCGGAGTCGCAGTACCAACAGCCACCAGGACGCGTCGTGCTGTCGATCAGCGTCTTGGGTTGTCGCGCGTCCGACAACCGCGGCGGGTCCCGATTGCTGACAGCTTCCGAGGCGACGACTCTGGTGGCAACGACGGCTTGGGCAGCTGCGACCTACAGGTACGACACCCTGTTCGTGACGGACTACAACGCCACTAACGACGACGGCAGTGAACAGTTCCGGTGGTCGGAGGAGATTCCGAGGGAGGCGCTTGCGGCGCGGCTCGGCCAGCGAGATTCTGGCATGAATATGCAGCCACCGGAATCCCACCTGGAGGATCGAGCCGGAGCATCGCCTTGGATTGTGATTCCACCACTTGCGGCAGTTCTCGGGCTGGTGTTGTTCGTAGAGCTGGTCAAGGCATTCCGGCGTAGATCGATCTCGATCATTTGGATCGTTCGATGAGCGCTGCCGGGTGTGGCCAGCTCAATCGGCGTCGAGCCTGTAGACCAGTTCGTAACGCTCTGCGATCGCGGTGCTGCGACATGCTGACCGACAAGCTGGTTATCATCGAGCCTTGCAATAAGCTGCCGGACCAGCTGCACCGCTCGGGAGTTGCGTGCTTCAGTTCATCAACAGAGTTGCGGATCTCCTCCGCCTGCTGATGCATAGCGTTACGCATCATGCCGGTGAGCTCAACGGCGTCGATCTGAATTGGTAGTTCACCAAGATCTTGGAGAGCAGCGGCCTGTTTCGGTGTCTCGCAGCGGGCCTTCCAGCCTCAAAGTCTCGCGATCGAGAAGTCTTGAGGTTTTATCTGATCAACGTACTGGTGATGCGGACTGCAGAGAAGGATGAGGTTGCCGAACGAGTTGCGCTCTTTGTCGGACATTTCAGACTGGTGGCGCGCCCCGGTTTGGTTAAGTGCAGCGATATGTGCAATCTGGAAATTGAAGACTGGCTCGTTCTCTACGAGAACGATGACATCGACCCCGCAGTCAGGCCAGTCAGCCTTTGCCAACCTGATCAAGCGCCGGTAATCATGAGGGTCTGAACTGCGGCAACGAGCTCGGAGGCCCGGCTGGGACTGGAGCGGATCTTGCGCAGGACCCGCCAGTTCTTCAGCTCAGCGTTGACCCGCTCACCCGGGCCACGCTGGCGGGCGTGCGCAGTGTTGACGTCCTTCTGCGCCTGCGAGAGTCGCCGGTAGCGGCCGGTGTCGGGGTCGACCCGGCGGCGCCGTTGCGGGACCCGGATGTTCGGGCCGCCGCCTTGGTAGGCGGTGTCGGCGATCGCCGTGACACCGGCCTGGGTGAGGGCGTCGATGATGCCGTGCTCACGAGCGGCACCCATGTCGTGCCGCGCCCCGGACAACGCCGGTGAGATCCACACCAGCCGCCCAGCTGGGTCGGCGATGACCTGCACGTTCACCCCGTGAGCCTTGTGCTTGCCCGAGTAATAGGGCCGGTCGCGGCCGCCGGCCATGCCGACCCGGTCGATGCGCAGCAGGGTGCCGTCGAGGATGACGAACGCCTTCCTGGCCGCGACCTCGATTACCTGCTGAAGGGTCGGCGCCATCGCGGCCAGCAGCGCGAGGGCCTCGCGCCCGTACCGATAGACGGTCGAGGTGCCGATCTCGAACCCGCGAGCCAGGTCGTTGTAGGTCTCGCCTTTGCGCAGGTAGGCCAGCACCAGCAGGGCCTGGCGGCCGGGTGAGAGTTTGCGCCAGCGGGTCGCTCGTTGGTTGCGGTGGCCGCGAAGGGTGTCAGCGAGCAGATTCAGCGCGCGACTGGACACGCTCATGGCCGACGGGTATGACAGCACCTTGAAGCTCCTGGTGGGACGGACTGATCTCAGCAATCGCCCGTCTACCAGGAGCTTCACCCGTTCGTGGTCACGCCACGCCGCACACTCGCTGACCAGCCCATCCACCAGGTTGGCAATGGCTCACTGACGCAGCGACTCGACGCCCACGCCCACCTTCGGGCCGATCGCCTGGCAGGCCGCGTAGACCGACCGGTACTCGTCGAGACGGTCGAGCACCATCTTCACGGCTCGAGCACGCTGCTCGGGCGGGTAGCGCTTGGACATGATCCGCATCCGCCTCAAGGACGGAAGCGGCATCAAACCCGAGGCGGTTCAGGATGCGTTAGCGGAGGAAGTTGCGAGCCCGACGGGTAGCCCGGCCCGGAGGGTGCCGATCAGCCGGGACAGCCGGGCGCGACCGCGGCGGGGGGCGGAGTAGGCGGCGATGATCTGCTGATACGCCTGCCAGGTCACCTCAATCGCTGGAGGACTCGTCGAAATTCTGACGAATGGCCTCCGATATCGCTACGGCAAGGCTTTGACAACCTCATGACTACGTCGAGCGCGTGCAGCGCTCAATTCTGTGCCCGCCTGTCGCCGCAGCTCAAGCCCCCACTCATCGCGACTTTGCCTGGGCCCTGGGGGCCGAGCGGGACGGGTCCATCATCCCGAGCCGGCGGCAGACATTGATTGCCTCCTGACGGTTGTGTACGCGAAGTTTCGCATACACGTTCTCGGCGTGCTTGTTGACCGTGCGCGAGCTGATGGACAGCAAGCGTCCGACGGCGACGGCGGTCATTCCGCTGGACAGGTGCACGAGGACCTCGCGCTCCCGGTGCGTCAAGCCGTGATCGCTCTCCGGCTCGTCGCCGGATGCCTCCACGGTCTCGGAACGCTCCGCGCCGGCCCCGCGTGCCAGGTGGAGGGCGGTCAGCACCGGTTGTACGGCTGCGGCCAAGGCGAGGTCGCGGTGTCCGAAGTCTCGGTCGGCACGACTGAAAGCTAAGGCCTCGCCGGCTTGTCCGTGTGCCGCGACGACGAGAGGCAGCACCATTTGATGCCGTAAAGCACGCGGAGCCAGTAGCACCCGATATGCGTGCGTACGCGTGAAATCGTCGACGTCAATCACATCGCTGACGCGCACCGGCCAGGATGCTGCACCGCCGGCCAACGCCGCGACGATCGGATGACTCCGCAGTACTGCGGCCATCTCCCGCGCGGGCAGTGATGGAAAAGAGTGCACGGGGTGCCACCGCAGTCGTACTGGGTCGGTCGTGCAGTCGACTCCGACGAAACTCAGATCGTCGCACTTGACGAGTTTCGGTAGGATCGACAACCCGGCCGTGATGAAATCCTCGGCATGACTGATCCTACCGAACTCGCAACTGATGCTCATCACCAGATCGCGGTCGATCTCGGACAAGAAGTATCGTGATCCCTTCAGCATGCCGAGCGATGCCGGGCCGTTTCGCATCGACCTGATCACCCCGCCCATCCCACGTATGCGGCGCCACGAGCCCTAGTAAGAGCGCGCGAGCGGGCCGACACGTACGCGCGAACGCGAACTGCCACCTGTCGGTGCAACGGCGACACCGCGCGATCCGGAGGACTCCGCCATGTGGGCTACGCACATGAACGTATGGTGCGCAGTAATGCGCAGAAGGACGATGGCTACACCGTACGGGGACAGTCGGTCCGCGCTCGAGGGATCTCTTGACTGGCAATGCCTCTCGACGGCAAGAGAAGAACCGATACGAAGGAGTCCAACGATGGCTGAGAAGGACCCGAGCGCAAAGTCCCGCGTCGCTGATGCCCTCAAGGCGGGACTCGAGAAGCAGTTGATCGGCGAGGCGGACGATGCAATGCTCGCCGGCCATGGTTCGCACGTCGTCAGCGCCGTGCAGCCACTCGAAGCGCTTGCGGCGAAGGATCTCGGAGCAAGCGGTAACTGGAGCCAGGAGAAGATCAACTCTTTCGCGGAGAAGATCGCCAAGCTGGTCGCCGAAGAATCATAGGACGCTGCCGTCCAGACGCTCGATCTCCGCCCGAACTCCGTTCCGGAGGTGCGCGGTAAGCAGGTGAGAAAACTCGATCGGCCGCAGGACCGCGGA